>DASUAU010000001.1:0-7190 GCA_035763705.1 Occallatibacter sp.
TGTAAACCGGAAGCACCATCGTCATGTCGGCGCGACCAGCAGGGAGCGACGACCCTGCTTGAAATCAAAATAGGATACACCTGCTCTGGTTTTGCTCTAAGCGCCAAAGCAACAGCAGGCCCAGCGCCAAAGCAACAGCAGGCTCAGCGCCAAAGCAATAGCAGGCTCAGGAACAGCGCCAGCGGCATGGCCACCGCCCCGGCTTTGAAGAATTGTCCCGCGGAAATCTCAACTTTTTCCCGGCGCAGCGCAATCAGCCACAGAATCGTGGCAAGCGATCCGGTCACGGAGAGGTTCGGGCCCAGGTCCACGCCCATCAGCATGGCGTGTGCAATGACTTCAGACGCGCCCATGTGCCGCAGCGCCGAGCCGCACATCAGCCCCACCGGCAGATTGTTCATGCCGTTTAAAAGCACCGCCACAACAAAGGCCGCGCTCTCTTTGCGCGCCCATACCGGCAATCCGGCCAGGCGGTTGAGCCCGGCAACTCCCAGTTGCGCCAGCCCGGCGTTTTGCAGCGCCTCCACAATCACGAACAGGCCCGCGACAAGCGGAATCACCGACCACGTTACCGAGCGGAGCACGCGCGCAAACAGCCGCCAGTTGCGCCGCGCCACCATCATCACAGCCAGGCAGGCCACGCCGAGTGTGGGCCCGCCCAGTGGAATGCCCCACGCGGAGCAGCCGACAAGCAGGATTGCAGCCGCCACCAGGCTCAGCAGAGCCAGCCGTCCCTCCGCCGCCAGCGGCTGGGGCGCAACCGCACCCTCCATGCGGCCCTCAAGGGATTTCCGAAAGCACCAGGCCAGCGATGCCAGCGTCACCAGCACCGCGGCAAGCGAAGGCAGAAGAAAGATTCTGAGCCAGCCGGCCATGGGCGGCAACTGCCTGCCAAAGACAATCAGGTTGGCTGGATTCGAGATGGGAAAGACAAAGCTGGCCGCGTTGGCAACAAAGGCGCAGGCCAGCAGGTAAGGTGCCGGACGAACCCTTGCACGCCGCACCACGGCCAGCACCGCCGGCGTCAGCACCACCGCCGTCGCGTCGTTCGACAGCACGGCAGTCACGATAAAGCCCACGCCGTAAACAAGCAGAAAGAGCCGCCGCTGCGAACCCCGGGCGTGCGCCGCGGCAAAGCCCGCCGCCCAGTCAAAAACATGCTCCTGCCGCGCAAGCTCGGCCAGCACCATCATTCCGGCCAGGAAGAGATACACATCCCAGCCCTCCAGCGCGGCATGGGCCGCCGCCTTCAGCGGCACCAGCCCGGCCAGCACCAGCGCCGCCGCGCTGCCGCATACCCAGTAAGCCTCCTCCACGCGGCGCGGCCTCACCAGCATGCAAACAATGCCGGCAAGCGAGAGAACCCAGATGCAAAGGGGCGCAAGGTGGGGCGGAATCAACGGGACAGTCGACCTCAGCCAATAGCCTACCCGACAGGGCGTTTGGCGCCGTCAGGCTCCAGGGCCGCCAAAGGCAGCGACTCGAGCCACTCGGCCAGCTCCACGTGCCCGCGCTCGCGTGCATACCCCGCCGGAGTCTTGCCGGAATCGTTCACCGGCTGCGGGTTGGCACCGTGGGCGATGAGCAATTCCGCCAGGTCTCTGCGGTTGGCGGCCGCCGCGGAAAACAGCGGCGTGTAGCCGCCCACCTGCACCGCATTCGGATCGGCTCCATGGCGAATCAGCAGGGCCGCCATCTCCGCGCCGCCGCCCAGCGCCATCGCGGCGTGCAGGGGCTGGTTGCGCTGCGGATTTTTTGAAACCGCATCCACGCGCGCGCCATGCTCCAGCAGAACGGCCGCCGCCTCCGGCGTGCCAAAGGCCGCGGCCAGGTGCAGCGGAGTCCATCCGTCCGGCGCGAAGGCGTTCGCCGCATGCGGGTCGCCGTCCACAATCTCCTTCAGGCGTGCCGCACTGCCGGTTGCCGACGCCTCAAACACATCCAGCGCCACGCTGCGCTCGGCCAGACGCGCCAGCAGAAAGTCGCGCACCACGGGCTGGCCGTAGTAGACAGACCACATCAGCGCGGAGATGTCCTGCGCGTCGCGCCACTCGCAGAGCGATGGATTCGCTTCAATGGCCTCGGCCAGCTCCGCGGTGGTCCCGGCCTGTATCCATTTCAAAAAAGGCATCAGCATGGTCTTGTGTGTTGCTCCCTCAAGCATTCGCCGCGCGCAGTTGCCGCGTTCCCGTTGCAGCGCTCCTGTTGCCGCGTTTCAGTTGCCGCGCTTCAGGCGGCGTTGCATTCTGTGCGCGTTTGAAGCCTGCATGGAGTAAACGGGATTGCGCGCCGCAAGGTCAAGAGGATCGGCGCACCGGCTCAGTGCGCGGAGGAGCCGCCGCCGTGGACAAGCCTCCACAAAATGCGCCGAAAGAGGCCAAAGAGGCGTCGCGTATCGGCCGGGTTCAGGTGCAACCGCCGCAAGGTCATGCGCAGGTCCTGGCGATTGGCCGCCTGCATGGCGCGGGGCGAGTAGCCGGCCGCGCGCATCGTTTCCTCAATCAGGCTGCCCAGCCGCTCCAGGTCGCCGCTGGTTGCCGGCGAGCCCGGCTTTGCCTGCGGCGCCGATCCCCCGTCATGCCCACCCTGCCGAAGCGCCGCCGTCGCCAGCTCATACAGGCAAACGGCCACGGCCTGGCCCAGATTCATCGAGGGCTGCCCGGCATCGGTGGGAATCTCAACAAACAGGTGGCAATGCGCAAGGTCGTCGCGCGTCAGGCCATGCTTTTCCGGCCCGAAGACAAGCGCAACGCGGCCGTCCTGCGCCAGCTCCCGCGAAACCCTGGCAGCAAGCGCCGGCAGTTGCAGCGTCGGCTGCGAGGGACGGCGCGACTGGAGCGTGCCCGTGCCGGCCACAAGCGTGCAGCCGGCAACCGCCTCGGCCAGTGTGCCGCATTCGCGGGCCTGCCGCAGCAGTTGCGGCGCGCCCACCGCGGAGCGCGCCTCGCGCCAGTGCGGTGCATACGGCGCAACCACCACCAGCCGCGCAAAGCCAAAGTTGGCCATGGCGCGGGCCGCCGCGCCCATGTTCAGCGGATTGCGCGGCGAAACCAGCACCACATCCACGCCATCGGCCCCATCGAATTGTCTGGCGGGCAGCAAGCCAACATTGTAGTGTGCGCCGGCGCAACACAGCAGTTGGTACACTGTTGTTCGCATGATGCCCGCAATCGATGCCCCGCAACCAGAGAAGGAGTCCCTGTGCGCCACGGCGCGGTGGTGCTACCAGCAGGGCTGGGTTCCGGCCACCAGCGGCAACTTCAGCGTCCGCGCCGGCCAAAGCATCTGGATTACGCCCAGCGGCATGGACAAGGGCTCCCTGCGGCCGGAAGATCTGCTTGAGGCCGACCTCGAAGGCCGCGTCCCCACCGACGGGCCAAAGCCTTCCGCGGAGACCGCCCTCCACGTGATTCTCTATCGCCGGCGCGCGGGGGCACGCGCGATTCTCCACGTCCACAGCATCTGGAACACCATCCTCTCTGAGCGCTTTGCGGCCATCGGTTACCTGCCGCTGGAAGGCTACGAACTGCTCAAAGCGCTTTCCGGCGTCGCCACCCACATGCACCTCGAGCGCGTTCCGGTCATCGAAAACTCACAGGATTACGCGGCGCTCTCGCGTGCGTTTGAAGAGGCGCTGGCCACACATCCCGCCGCCCATGGGGTTCTGCTCAACCGGCACGGGCTTTATACTTGGGGGCAATCCGTGGCGGAGGCTCGCCGCCATCTGGAGGCTCTCGAATTTCTCTTTGAGGTCGAGGGCCGTTGCCTGCCGGCTATGCAGGTCTGAGGCGCGCAACGCGCCGGGCAGAACGGGCTGAGAGGTCATGAGAGGTCAACGCGATGGCAGTGCTTCGATGGCTCCCCGAAGATCGCCTGGTGGAAAGCGAGACTGAGGTGCGCTCCGAGCTGGCTGCGCTTGGCATTGACTACGAGCGCTGGAGCCTCGACCGCGTTCCGCCCGATTGCTCTGCCGATGAAGTGCTCGCCGCCTACGACGAGGAAATTGCCGCCATGAAGCGCCGCGGCGGCTACGTCACCGCCGATGTCATCGACGTAAACCCTGAGACGCCCAATCTCGACGCCATGCTCGCCAAGTTCGACAAGGAGCACACGCATTCCGAGGATGAGGTGCGCTTCATCCTGGCCGGACGCGGCATCTTCTTTCTCCACATCGGCGGCAAGGTGGCCTCCGTCGAGGTCGGCCCCGGGGACATGCTGCGCGTGCCGCGCGGCACAACCCACTGGTTCACGCTCTGCCAGGAGCGCCGCATCCGCGCCATTCGCTGGTTCCAGTCGACCACCGGCTGGACGCCGCATTACACCGGCTCCGGCGCGGATGAGGGGATTCAACCGCTCTGCTTCGGGCCGGCTTACCTTGGTCCCCGCGCCGCCAAGACCCTCCGCGCATGACCGCGCCCCGGCTTTATCTGCTCGACATTGAAGGCACCATCGCACCGCTCACGCTCACCGCGGAGCTGCTCTTCCCTTACGCGCGCCGGCACTTCTCCTCGTTCCTGCGCCAGCACGCGGGCGACGGACCAGTGCGCGCCGACCTTGCCCTGCTTGCCGAGGAGAACCTTTCGGATGCCGATGCCGGCCGCCCCGCGTTTTCCCGCGCGGACAAGGAAGACAGCGCCCTCGCCTATCTGCTCTGGCTCATGGATCGCGACCGGAAATCCACGGCCCTCAAAAGCCTCCAGGGCAAACTCTGGAAGCAGGGTTTCGAGTCCGGCGCCTTGCAGGGTACGCTCTTCCCCGATGTGCCGCCGGCTCTTGAACGCTGGGCAGCTTCGGCCAAGGTCGCCATCTACTCCTCCGGCTCCGTCCAGGCCCAGCAGCTTCTCTTTCGCTACTCGAACTTCGGCGATCTCACCCCATTTCTTTCCGGCTTTTTTGACACCCGCACCGGCCCCAAGGCTGAGCCCGCCAGCTATGCCGACCTCGCGCAGGCAATGGGCGTCGCGACCCCCGAGGCTCTGTTCTTCTCAGACTCTGTGCGCGAGCTCGATGCCGCTCGCCTTGCCGGATGTGCCACCGGGCTCCTGGTCCGTCCCGGCAACCCGCCCGTCGAGGACGACCACGGCCACACCTGCATCGAGTCTTTCCGGTAACGCGCCGCATCCCATCTGCGGTTATCCTGTGCATACAGAGCTTCATCCCGCGAAGAGGAACGTCGCCTCGGCGGCAGAATCGCACCTTGGCAGAATCGCACCCTGGCAGAATCGCACCCTGGCAGAATCGCACCATGATTGACTTTACCAATCCCGCGGCCACGGCTTTTCACGAGATTCAAACCGCGCCCATGGTGCACTTTTCGGTGCTCGCCCTCAGTTCCATCTTTTTCCTGGTGGACCCCTTTGCCGCCATCCCCTCCTTTCTGGCCATCACGGATGGCGCGGATCCCGTGCGCCGCAAGCGCATGGCCCGCAAAGCCGCGCTCACCTGTTTCATCGTCCTGGCCAGCTTTGCCCTGGCCGGCCAGCTCATCTTCCACATGTTCGGCATCACCCTGCCCGCCTTTGAGCTCGCCGGCGGCCTGATTCTGCTGCTCATCGGGCTGGACATGTTGGAGGCGCGCCGCTCGCCCACGCAGGAGACCTCCGGCGACGCGGAAGAAGCTGCGGCAAAGGAAGATGCGGGCATCGTCCCGCTCGGCATCCCCATGCTCGCCGGCCCCGGCGCCATCTCCTCCGTCATGGTGCTGGTCGGCGAGGTCCCCAGCCTCTTTCACTGGCAAATGGGGGCCATCCTCGGCGCCATCGGACTCACCTGCCTGGTCAGTTACTGGGTGCTCGCCGGCGCCGACCGCGTGCGTAAGGTTCTGGGAGAGACAGGGATACGCATCCTCGTGCGCATCATGGGCCTCATGCTGGTGGCCCTGGCCATGCAGTTCTTCGTCAACGGACTCACGGACCTGGGCATCATCAGCCGAAGCTGAGGGCTCGTTTCCCACAGGAATCGCATGGTTTCCACAGGCACTCCGCTTGTCGCAGGGCAGCGAAATTGCTATGCTCATGGAGCCGCATAAGCAGGTTGATAAGCAGGTTCGGCAAGGGTTTGAGCAGAGCTTGCAGCCTTAAGTTGCGGACCGGAGTGGCCTATGCTACTCTTGAAAAGTTGCACTGAAGCAGTGGAGCTTCCCGGCGGCCGCGTGGCCTGCCATAGCAGAAAGTCGGGGAAGCTGGTTCGTTCGGTCAGGTGAGGCAAAAGCCCCTGAACCGCTGTAGGGAATCCCACAGAGAACAAGCCATTGCATGACCGGGGAGTCAATCCCCTGCGAGCCCTTGGGGGCTCCGGCGAATATTGCTGGTCGATCATTGAGAATTTGCGCTGCGCGAAACACGGCGAATCGCGGGTTGGGCTTGGATTGGATTTGGTTGGGCCTGGGTTGAATTTGTTGGCCTGGGTTGGATACGGCGGGATAGGGGCATCTGGATGGAACGGGTTGATTTACCCCCTAAATTGCTGGTAACTCTGATTTGAAGTTGCCGGGTTACAGGCAAGTGCGAAAAGAAATAAACCCTCTTTTCGCTTGACCGAAGGGCCAAGGTTCGATACGATTAAAAGGTTCGCGCAAAAACGCTGAAGACGCTGAGTAAACGCGGTTTCGGCCAGCGCATCAAGTTCGAGGACAGCCGGCGAAAAGGCCGGGCACTCGATCCAGGGAGTACCGCTCAGGCGGAAGACTCTTAAGGATCTTTGACAATAAGGTTGAACGTGCCAGTCGTGAGAATCGATCAGGTTTGGCTTGATCTTCTCACAAGGTAAGGCGTCTGCAGCTTTCGGGCGGCAGATGCGGTCGAACCTGTCCTGACCTCCGTCAGGCGGGAACGACAACAGGCTTCAAACGAGAGTTTGATCCTGGCTCAGAATCAACGCTGGCGGCGTGCCTAACACATGCAAGTCGAACGAGAAAGTGGAGCAATCCATGAGTAAAGTGGCGCACGGGTGAGTAACACGTGACTAACCTACCCTTGAGTGGGGGATAACCTAGGGAAACCTGGGCTAATACCGCATAATACCTACGGGTCAAAGGAGCAATTCGCTCGAGGAGGGGGTCGCGGCCGATTAGTTAGTTGGCGGGGTAATGGCCCACCAAGACAGTGATCGGTATCCGGCCTGAGAGGGCGCACGGACACACTGGAACTGAAACACGGTCCAGACTCCTACGGGAGGCAGCAGTGGGGAAT
>DASUAU010000002.1:0-61219 GCA_035763705.1 Occallatibacter sp.
CTGCCAAGGGCACGGCTGGGTAGCGAAGTTCGGTTGTGATAACCGCTGAATGCATATAAGCGGGAAGCACGCCCCAAGATGAGATCTCCCTGAAGGGCCCAGGAAGACCACCTGGTTGATAGGCTGGATGTGGAAGCGCAGCAATGCGTGTAGCTTACCAGTACTAATCGCCCGTTTGGCTTTTCCATAGAATTAACTCCGCGCAGCAAACGCGGATACTCTTCAAAGCCTTGTACTCCAATCTATTTCGTTGCAATCAGTTTTTTTTTGACGTGCAAAGTTTCTGGCGCCAGTTTGCCGCCGCGTTCCTGTGAGTTCTCCGGAAGTATTTGTCCGGCTTAACCAGATGTCGCGTGCAGGCTGCGGGCAACCACCCGCCAAGCGCCTCCAGGTTGAGGCGAATCGAGGCGCAAGCCTCAAGCCGAAATCCTGAGCGAATGCGAAGGATCCGGATCGCTTCAGACAATTTGCCGGTGACCATACTGCGAGGGATCACCCGTTCCCATCCCGAACACGGAAGTTAAGCCTCGCTGGGCCGATGGTACTGCACGGGTGACTGTGTGGGAGATTAGGTGATCGCCGGCAATTAAATTCGAGCAAAAGGCCATGCCCCAACAGCATGGCCTTTTGCTTTTTGTACGACAGAGCAAGCGAAAGCACGCGCTGGACGCGGCAACGCTCACCCTGCTCGCCCTTTCAGGGGCGGGAGAATCTCCCGCCGGTGTCAGGCTCGCTTGCCCGTAATCATGCGGATTATCCAGGTGAGAATCACTGCTCCAATCACGGCGATGATGATGCTGACGATCAACCCGTGCTGGCCAACTCCGCCCAGGCCCAGGTGGCTTGAGAGAAACCCGCCCACGAGCGCGCCAATCAGGCCGACAATCATGTCCATGAAGAAGCCGTAGCCGGAGCCCTTCATCAGTTTTCCGGTAATCCAGCCGGCAATCAGTCCAATCACTACCCAGGCAATGATTCCATGTCCCATGCAGCCTCCTCCTTCAAGATGGCGCATAGATTATGACGGCCCAGGCGAACAAGGCAAGTCAAATTCGCAAGTTATTTTAGAAATGCGGTGGCAATCCCGGCCGTTCGGATTGTCCGGGTTGTCCTGGGGAGTATCGCCCGGCGCTAGATGCCAACCGGCAGCGGCGGCATAAAGCCCTGCGCGCGGGCTTCTTCCACCACGGCATCCAGGTGCGCCAGCACTTCAGCCACCTGCATGGTATAAACCTCGCGGCGCGCATCCAGGCCCTCTTCAATCAACTGCTTCAGATAGCGCCCGGCAATCTGCACCGCCAATGGATCTGTGATGACCTTGCCGGAGCGCTTTTTCTGCTCCAGCCACGCCGTGCAGGGCAGCGCAATCCACATGGGCCGGCCGTTCAACTCAAAGCGCACATCCACGGCATCGGCGTGGCGAGTGGCAATGGCCACCATGGTTCCCTTCCAGCGGCAATGCAGGTCCTCGCCGGTCCAGCGGTCGGCAACGTGAAAGTCCTCATACATGCCTCTAGGGTATCGTTCTCCCAAGCGGAAGGGCAAGCGACGGCCTGTTGGCGTGCCCGCTCCATTACCAAGGTGCTTTTGGAAGGCCGAAAATGGTGCAATCATGACGCACTCATAACGCAATCATGGCGCAATCCAGGACAGCGTCTCTCACCGCAGTTTGACCGTGCCGATGAGCGATTCGAGGTCGACACATCAATGCAGATATCTGTGGAAGTGACGGAGGAATTGCGCGGGGAGGCCGAGTCGCGGGGCCTGCCCTTGATCGACTATGTGGAGTTCCTGGTGGACCGCGGCAGGCGTGTGCTTCAGGATGAAAGCACGCTGAGCGGTGCGATTGAACGCATCCGCGCGCTGCGGGCCACAACGGACGTGCGGGGGCGCTGACGGATTCGAGATGGGCCAAGTCTCCCGGTGGACTCTCAACTTCGCACGCTGGTACACTAAAGGGGTTGCAGTCGCTGTGCCCCCACCTGTACGGACCCGCCTGCAAATGATTCGACCGAGGACATAAGGACTCCGTGGATACTCAAACCCGTCATGCCCTGAAGGGCGACAAATTTGCCCAGGCCACCAAGACCAGCGTGACCTGGCTTACCGGACATCGTGTCGGCGTGGTGCGCTGGTCGATTGCCGGCGCAGTGGTCATCGTGCTTGTGCTTGGCGGGCTGATTTACTGGAGTCTGCAAAGCTCCGCGGCAGAGGCGGCGCTGGGCGCGGCGATGGACGCCTATACAACGCCCCTGGCTGAGCCGGGAGCGCCGCCGCTGCACGGCGAATATGCAACCACGGCGGAACGCTCCAAGGCGGCGAACAAGGAGTTCCTGGCCGTGGCGGATAAGTACGGCTGGTTGGCGGCCGGCGCCAAGGCACACTATTTTGCGGGCGTCACCTATGAGGACATAGGACAGAGCGGCCCCGCGGAAGCGGAACTGAAAAAGGCTGAGAGCGCAGGCAGCCGCAACCTTTCCAATCTGGCTAAGCTGGCGCTGGCCTCGCTTTATCGTCAGACGGGGCGCGACGCGCAGGCCATCGACGCGTACAAAGCACTCATCGCCAAGCCCTCCACCACGGTTCCGGCCACGGTGGCCGAGCTGAACCTGGCGGACCTTTATTCCACCAGCGGAAAGCGCGAGCAGGCGCGCGTGCTGTGGGCCAAGGTGCGGGACGCCGACAAGAATGGCGCGGCGGGCTCCATTGCCGCCCAAAAGCTGGCCGGGCAATAATAGCTGGCCGGGCAATAATCAGCGTTCTCCGTGGGCCACTTTCCAGGGGATTCTGCGCGTCAGCGTGCATCGGGCTCTTGCGACGCATCACGGGGTTGGGCAGCACGGGGCTTTGACAGGTCCGACTTTGAGCGATTCGGCTTGGACCAGTCCGGATTTGACCAGTCCGGCATTGAGCGATTCGGCTTTGACCGGTCCGGATTTGACCAGTCCGGCATTGAGCGATTCGGATTTGACCGGTCCGCGTTTGACCGGCGCGGGCTTTGAGCGATTTGTCAGTCAGCGGCGTCTTTCCCCAGTATGAGCGCTGCACAGTCCGTACTTCCGGGATGGATGGAGATTTCTCCAGGCGCCGTGCGTAACGAGACCCACCAGCATGCCGAGCAGGAAGCACTGGCCGCACTGGTGGACGAGTACGCGCAAATGCTCTACCGGGTGGCCTTTTCCGTTCTTCACAACACAGCCGATGCAGAGGATGCGGTGCAGGAGGCGTTTCTGCGCGTACTGCGGCATAGTGACCGTCTGCACGAGGTGCGCGACCGGCGCGTGTGGCTGATTCGCATTGTGTGGAATCTGGTGCTGGACCGCAAAAGGCGCGTGAAGACGCGCGCGGAGACCGACGACATTGCCGACCTGGCGCGCGTGCTGCCGGCCGAGGGTTTGAGCGCCGAAGATCGCGCGGCCGCCGCCGAGCACCATGCGCAGGTTCTGGAATGCGTGGAAAAGCTGCCGGAGAAGGAGCGCGAGGTTCTGGTGCTCTCCGCGTTCGAGGAGTTGTCGAGCGTGGAGATTGCATCCATCCTCGGCATTACGGAGTCGAGCGTGCGGTCGCGGCTGTTTCGCGCGCGCAACCTGATGGCCGGGCTGCTGCAGCATACGAGGAATTCGCGATGAAGGAGCCAATCCCCTTTCGTCAACCCGGCAAAGTGAGCAACCCCGCGCAGGAGGCATTGGCCACGCTGCGCGCGGTGGCACAGATGCCTGCCGCCAAAGGGCTGGAAGAGCGAGTGAAGGCGAACCTTACTCGGAATTTGGCTCGGAACCTGGCTCAGAACCTTGCTCAGAAATCGGCTCAGAAATTGCCGGCTGGCCTGCCGGACGTAGAGGCAGAGCTTGATGCTGGTGCGCGGGGCTGGATGCACAGTGCAACGCTGCGCGGTCTGTCCGCCGCGGCAATCGTTCTCATTGTGGTGGGCGGCGGCTGGGGCGCGGCTCGCTATGGCAGGCGGCAGGCCACGCCGCAGGCGGTGGGAATGCCGCGCATGGCTGCGCCGGGAGAATTTTCCAACTCCGGGGCAATGCGCACTCCGCAGACGCTGACCCAACCGAAGGTGCCAAAGGCCAAGCACGAAGCGCAGGCGGCGGAGAAGCGCTCGAGCAAGGCGAAGAATGGAAAGCGCCGGAAATCCAAGCCCACGAATGCGCCCACGAATAAGCGGAGCGGCAATGCTCCGAAAGACGGCACGCGGGCCCGCAGATAGACCCGCAGATAGGCCCGCGGCCGGCGGCTGCGCGATTCCATCTGCAGTGGCTTCGGCTTCGGCTAATCGGACTTCATGGTAAAGCGAAGGATGACGACGAGTACGGTGAGCGCGCCTGCCGCCCACAGCGCCGGGTCGATGTTGTACACGTAAAATCCGTCCACGTGTCTGGAGCAGAGGACGAGCAGCCCGACGTTGGCTCCATAGATGCAAAGAGCAAAGAGCACAATTGCCAGCGGGAAGTTCACTTGGCGAAGCGTGAAACCGAACACTGCATTGGCACAGCCAAGGCCAACTGAGACCAACAGACCCGCATACAGCCCATCAGAAAAAAAGCCTGGGACCGTGCGTATCAGAATCATCAGTACGATGGTGCTGAGCACCCATTGAATGACAAATCGGAACATCGATGGCTTCTCCTGGCGGGGATTCCGGGAAAGGTCTCCGGGCGCGGCTTCCGGCTTTGAGGGCTGCCGCTGAAACGGCACAAATGTATGGCCTTAAGGTATAGCATGAGGTCGGGAAATAGTGAAGTAATTCACGGACGAAAAATCGGCCTGCTGACGGGAAAGTCGCAGGCCGGAAGCGTCTATAAGGAAGCGTGCCGAGGGACTTTGAACAGGCGGATGAGGTGGATGCGGGGCGCGGGCTGGGCGACTTTGCTGCTGGCCGTTACCGCGCCGGCCGTGAGGGGAACGGCGCAGTCCGCACAGGCGCGGCCGCTGCCCGATGTGCCGACGCTGATGCGCCAGGTGCAGCAGCACCAGCGCGCGCTGGACAAGATTCGGGAGATCTATACCTACACGTCAGAGCAGACAACCGAGGACCTGGACCGAAGCGGACACGTGACGAAGACCGAGAGCAAGACGGGCGACGACTTTTTTGTGAACGGGCACGTAATCGAGCGGACGGTGAAGAAGAATGGCCAGCCGCTGGACGCGCACGACGCACAAAAGGAGATGGACCGCGTGACCAGGCTGGTGGAGAAGGCCGAGCAGATTCCGCCCGGCCGGCCGCTGCAAGGGCCGACGATTACGGTGGGCCGGCTGCTGGAGATTATGGCGGTGAGCGGCGAGCGGCGGGTGGAGTTTCGCGGGCGGCCGACGATTGTGTTTGATTTTGTGGGGCGGAAGGACGCAAAGACGCATGGGATTCTGGAGGACGCATCAAAAAAGCTGCGCGGGACAATCTGGATTGACGAGGCGGACCGGCAGGTGGCGCGGCTGGAGGTGACGTTCATGGACAACTTTCATGTGGCGGGCGGGCTGCTGGCGAAGGTCGAGAAGGGATCGCATTTTGGATTTGACCAGGCGCCGGTGCCGAAGCCGAAAGACGATGACGCGAAGAACGGCGGCGCGGGCGGCGACCAGTTGTGGCTGCCGACGGGCGCCGAGGGCACGGTGGATGCGCGGGTGCTTTTGTTGAAGACGGTGCGGCAGCATTTTGTGGAGCGGGATTACGACTTCCAGCGGTTTCGCGTGGAGACTGGGCAGCCGGGCAAGGCGCGAGTGAGCGGCGGAAAGCGCTGAGCGGCGAGAAACGCTGAGCGCGGGCGGGCGGAAACGGCCGAAAGGAACCGGGAGCGGACGGATGTTTGTGCGCAGGCTGGAGATTGTGCGGGTGGATGCCGAGGGCGCGCGTACGTCGTGCCCAGTGAAATGGATTGACAGCTTTGCGATGCGGAACTTTACCAACGACGCGGTCTTTGACGATACGCTGCCGGCAGGTGACGGGCTGCTGGAGGCCGGGCATCGCGTGCCGCTCGGGCGGCTGCAGGCAGCGATGGAAGACTGGTTCCGGCGCAAGGGCTACCTGAAGGCGGGCGAACGGCTGGACGTGACGGAACGGCACAGCGGCTAGCGGCCGGGGAAGTGGTGGCGGCTGTGCTGCACAGTTTCACAGTTTCACAGCCGCAAAAACCAGTGTCGGGCTGTGCTGCACAGTTTCACAGTTTCACAGCCGCAAAAACGGGTGTCGGGCTGTGCTGCACAGTTTCACAGTTTCACAGCCGCAAAAACGGGTGTTGGGCTGTGCTGCACAGTTTCACAGTTTCACAGCCGCAAAAACGAGCGTCGGGCTGTGCTGCACAGTTTCACAGCCGGAAATGCACCTTCGGGGCGGCTATCAGCTTTTTGGTAGAGGGTTGCGATGGTTTCCCACTCATGCGGCGGAGGGTTGGGCGGCTGATGGGCTGGATGGCTGGGCTGCGGCGGCTTCGGCGGGGGAGCCGGTGAAGAGGCGGAACTCGGCCTGGCGGCGGGCGAGGAGGGCGGGGACTTCGGTGGTTCCCGAGTGGTCCCAGAGGAGGAGCTGCTGGGCGGCGGCGGCGTAGTTGCCTGCGTTCAGGTCGTCGAGGAGAGTGGAGCGGGCGAGCGAGCCGGATCCGAGGTTGAAGACGAAATCGACGAGGGCGTCGAACTGGCCCTGGTTGAGCGGGACGCAGACGAGGCGCTGGACGGATTGCTCGGCCTCGCGGAGGTCCCACTGGAGGATGGTGCAAGCCTGGGCGGGGGTGATGCCGCCGGGGTAGCACTCGGGATGGACGAGGCGGTGGCCATAGCCGATGGTGGGCAGGCCGGCGATGTCGAGATAGGTGTTGGAGCGAAAGCCTTCAGAGTTCTTGACGAGCTGAAGACCTTGAGCGCTGAGTTGCATGGGTTCTCCTCGCAGCCTGTGGATACGAACGCTTTCTGCGGGGGCTGAAGCCCGCGCCGATTTTGCGGCGGTTGCGGCACGAGTAAACTCGTGCCCTGTTACAGAACGAGTTGAGGGTTGTGGCTTCCCACCCATTCGCCAAAAAACGGGCGAATGGATGGGGCACCCGGGAGTTGTGCCCTGTCACAGAACGAGTTGAGGGTTGTGGCTTCCCACCCATTCGCCAAGAGCGGGCGAATGGATGGGGCACCCGGAAGTTGTGTCCCGCTTACGAAGCGAAAGACGAAAGCCGGGGCTGAAGCCCTTGGCTGTTTGGGGCGGGATTCAGCGGCCTGAAGGCCACTGCTCCCTCCGTGGCTTCCCGCCCATTCGCCAAGAGCGGGCAAATGGATGGGGCACACGGAAGTTGTGCCCTGTCACAGAACGAGTTGAGGGTTGTGGCTTCCCACCCATTCGCCAAGAGCGGGCGAATGGATGGGGCACCCAGAGGTCGTGCCCTGTTACAGGGCGAAAGACGAATGCCCGGGGCACCCGGCGCACGGCACGCGGCACCCGGCATGGAGATTTTGCGTGGAAAAAGAAGAGGGGTCTGCGCACTGCCGTCCGGGTCCAAGGGTGGTTGACCGGAGGCGGGAACAGACCCCTACAAGAACAAGGCTAGCAGTTTGACGGAATTAATCGGCAAATCTCGCGAAGAAATTTTTGAGGGCCGCTTTGAGGAACGGATTCAAGGGGTTGCAGGGGCGGGGCCGGCCGGAGCAGAACCGGCCGGGGCGGGGCCGGTGAGCTGGAGGAGCTGCCGGGCGAGGCCGTGGACGGCGTAGTCGAAGTTGCCATCGGCGGTTTTTTGCCGCAGGGCCGTCTCGATGCTTTGGGTGAGCGTCCAGAGGATGTAGTGCGATCGGCGGTTGCGGATGACGAGGCGGAAGCTGGGAAAGGGATAGGGAGCATCGTGCGATGAAGAGTAGTGCGCGTAAAGGCGGAGCTCGAGGACGAGATCGGCGGCGGAAGGGTCACTGACGAGCTTAAAGCGGCCCGACTGCGCGACCAGCGAGTAGAACTCGTTGAATCCTCGGGCAGGATCGCCGGAATAGGTTCCATCGGTTATGGATCCGGACGGCAAGGACATGGGAAAGAGACTGCTGTCGGCTCCGGCGTTGGAGAGGAAGATGGTTTGGGCGGCGGCGATGGCCGGGGGGATGGGCGCGGAGGAGTCCGAGGCTGTGGATTGGCTGGGCGATTGCGCACGGGCCGCGGCGGTGGAAAAGGCCAGCGAGGCAACGGCGGCGGCGGCGGCTAGGACGAGCGTGAAGCGGTGACGTTGCATGAGGATGTCCCCTGAGGAGTGAAGCTCCTGTTGGATGGGACGCGGATGTGGAGAACTTTGTTGCGGTTTGGAGGGGCGCGGCGTGATAGATTGGGCGGCCAAGGAATGGGGTTGGGCATTCGCGGCTGGGAGTTTTGCGGCTGGGCGGGTTGAGTGCGGAAACGAGCCGGCCGAGGGGGTAATGGAGGTAAGGGGACGAGTTTTGCACCGTTTTTGGTGCGATTTTAAGCCGCTGATAAGACGGGATTTAGCTATAAGTCGTTTAGAATGAGTGTAATTTTCTTGTGAAAATGCCCGTATCTGACTTGCAAAACGGTTGAGGGCGTTAGTGGCGAACTAGTAAAATCAGACGATGCGAACTACACGAAACGCGAACAACACGAAGCAGGGAACGCGGGTGCCGACGTGGGCACTGGTAAGCGTGAGCTGCGTCGCGCTGGCTGTGGCCGCCCTGACGTTTACGACGGGGACGGTTGAAGCTGATGCGCTTCTGTCGGGAGCGAGATGGACCCCGGCGGCGAGTGCGACGCCGGTGGCCGACAACGCAGCGAAGGCAAACAATGCGGCGAAGCCCCTGCGCGGGATGGCGTCGTGGTACGGATCGAAGTTCAACGGGCAGGAGACGGCGAGCGGGGAGCGGTTTGACATGTACGCGATGACCGCGGCGCAGCCGAAGCTGCCCTTCGGAACGAAGGTTCGGGTGGAGAACCTGACCAACCACAAGAGCGTGGTGGTGAGGATCAACGACCGTGGTTATCTGCCGCACAAGCGGGTGCTGGATTTGTCGTATGGCGCGGCGCGGAAGCTGGCGATGACCGAGCGCGGACTGGCAGAGGTGAAGATCACGGTTCTGCCGGAGACGGCGGCGAAGTGAGCGGAAGACCGCAGAACATTTGAGAAAGGAAAAGCAATGGCCGGTCCCTCAAGGGGCCGGCCGTTTGCGTTTGCGGGGGATTTGCCGGGGCTGAAGCCCCTTGGCTGTTTGGGGCGGGATTCAGGGGCCTGAAGGCCCCTGCTCCCTCCGTGGCTTCCCACCCATTCGCCAAAAACGGGCGAATGGATGGGGCACCCGGAAGTCGTGGTTGGGTTGGGTTCCTTGGATAATTCGGACGGGTTGGGTTTGGTGGTCTCCCATGTCTCGGAATCGAGACCGGGGGCACCCAGAAGTTGTGCCCTGTCACAGGGCGAAAGACGAATGCCCGGGGCTGAAGCCCCTTGGCTGTTTGGGGCGGGATTCAGGGGCCTGAAGGCCCCTGCTCCCGCCGTGGCTTCCCACCCATTCGCCAAGAGCGGGCGAATGGATGGGGCACCCGGGATTTGTGGTTGGATGGGGTTCCTTGCGCATAGCCGCCCTAACCACAGAGATCGTGGTTAGGACGGCGCAGCCGGTGAAGCGCTACTGGCAGGTGGAGGTGGGGGGTAGCTTGAAGGGCTTGGAGAGGAGCATGCGCGCCTCATTGATTGCGCCCTGGGTGTTGTCATTGGTTTGTACAGCGAGGCGGTACTCGTTGACGGCGCGGTCGCGCTGGCCGGTGATGTCAAAGATTTTGCCAATCGAGATGTGGCTCCAGACCTCGGTCCAGGGTGGATCGTCGTCGCCGCGGAGGGCGTCGCGATAGGCGTTGACGCTGGCCTGGAAGTTGCGCTGGTCGAAGAGGGCTTCGCCGATGCGGTAGCTGGCCAGCGAACTTTGGGGATTGACGACGAGGGCCTGCTGATAGGCCTTGATGGCATCGATCAGGTCGCACTGGGCGACGAGCTGCTGTCCCTTGAGGATGTCGATGCGGACCTTGAGGTCAGGGGTGGACTTGAGGACCCAGTCATTGGGGTCAATGGAGATGCGGCGGGGGCGGCCAAAGGTGTCCACGACGTACTGAGAGTCGGTGCCGACGACGTCGATTTTCTGGTTGACGGTTTTGCCATCGGTCTCGATGCGGAGATCGACGGGCATGTTGAAGAGGTCGAGGTCCTGGGAGATGTCGCCGATGGTGCGGAAGCCCTTGTTGTTGCCGAGGCGGTAGACGGAGTACTTGTCAGCAAAGGTGGGGGCTCCGGTGCCGTTGACCCACTGGGAGAAGAAGGGGAGGAGCTGCTGCTGGCTGTGCTCCTCGGCGACTTTCTCGAAGTCGGCGGTGGTGATGGAGCTGTCGGTGTACTGGCTGAGCGCGCCTTTGAGAGTGGCGAGGAAGGCGTTGTCGCCGATTTCGCCGCGGAGCATGTGGAAGATCATTGCGCCTTTTTCGAGGGTCATGGACTGGAACTGGGGCGAGAAGGGCGCGAGGCGGCCGGCCGAGGAGAGCGGGATGGTGTCATAGGCGAGCGCGCCGGCGGAAACGTCGGTGAGTGCGTTTTTGAGGGCGTTTTCGCCGTCCTGGTTTTCGAGGTACATGAGCTCGCCGTAGCGGGACATGCCGTTGGTGATCCAGGCGTCATTGAGGGTCTGGGGACTGACCTCAAGGCCCCACCACTGGTGGGCGATGGTGTTGGCGAGGAGGCGGATGCCGGACTTGTCGCCGATGTGCGCGCCCATGATGGCGGCGAGCTCCGGCGCGTAGGCGGCGGGCAGGGTGTCATTGGGGATTTCGACGACGTTGAGGCGCGTGGTTTCGGCCTGGCCGAAGTCCTCAGTGAAGAAGTCGTACTCGCTGGCGGCGGTTTGGGCGAAAGAGTTGCCGTCCGACTGGTGGGCGAGGGTGAGCCAGACCTTTACGTTGCCGATGCCGCCCGAGAATGGGCCGAGATAGCGGCCGGCGATGACGGTTCCGGGGAAGCTGGGGCGTGTCCAGTTGAAGTCATATTCGTCGCCCGGCTTGCCGCTGGCGAGGGTGACGGGATGGGAGTTGCCGGTGGAGCCGGAGGCAAAGACGCGCATGCCCTGGGGCACGCGGATGTGCATGGCGGCGGTGAAGCGGTCCGTCATGTAGCCGACGGTGGGGAACCAGCGCGCGGCATAGAGGAGATAGGTGACAGGTTCCTGAATGGCGGCGAGCTTGAGGCCTTCAATGGGGCCATCCTCAGCACCGTTGAGCGTGCCGTCGTAGGTGAAGGTCCAGTGGTTGGGCTGGCCGGCGACGAAGGGTGAGGCCGGGGTGACGCGGATGGAGCCGTCGGCGAGGCGCTCAGCACTGAGGGTTTTGCCCTGGTCGTCGGTGATGCCGGCAATTTTGAGGGCGGGATGGAAGCCGAAGGTGACCTCATCGGCGTCGGGCGGCGCGGTGAAGGTGACGTTGGCGACGGCCGAGATGTGGTGGGCGGTGGTGTCGAGCTCGGCGGTGATGTCGTAGCCGGTGATTTTGAGCTGCTGGCTGCGGGCGAACTGGGCGGCGGCGGGCGCGACGGCGACGAGCGTCAGGGCGAGGACGGCGCAGAAGGCCGCGGCGCAACGTGCGGGACGGCGAGCCGGATGATGGGCCGCCGAAGGGTGGGCCGGGCTGGCGATGGGTTGATCTGTCTCTGGGACTGCGAGTTCTGGGACTGCGAGCGAAAGGTTTCGCATAAAAGTCATCATCTCACGCGGAGAAACGGGCTACGGAGGCAGGTCCGGAATCAGGAGGGTACGGATTCGGGCGCGGGGAAAGCGGCGGGGATGTGGCGAAGAGCGATGGATGCGACGCGGTCGATTGCGTTCATGCGCGGTTCCCCCTGCGGAGTCGAAACAGTGCCCAGGCGATCGCGGATGCCATTGAGCTCCTTCATCATGGACTGGCGAGGGGGGCCATCGGGTAGCAGGGAAGCGAGTTCGCGGACGATATTTGCCGCGGTGAAGTCGTTCTGAATGAGCTCTGGAACGACGCGGCGGCCGGCGATGAGGTTGGCCATGGCGACGTGGGGGACCTGGACGACGCGGCGGGCGATGGCGTAAGTGAGGGGCGAAACGCGGTAAACGACGACAAAGGGATTGCCGATGAGCGCGGCCTCGACGGTGGCGGTGCCGCTGGCGACGATGGAGGCGCGGGCGTGGTGGAGGGCTGCGCGGGCGCCCCCTGCGGTGGGGCTGGCTGCGCCTTCAGCGGCACCTGAGGTGCGGCCAACTGCGCCTTCATCGCCGGCGGAGATGAGGCGGACGGTCAACTGGCCGCCGTGCCGGGTGACGAGTTGTTGCACCATGGTGCGCTGTTCGGCGGTGAGGGTGGGCGCGAGGGGGATGAGGAATTCAAAGCGCGTGGCGGGTGAGCCGGCGGCGAGGAGGCGTGCGGCGGCAAGCATCTCCGGCAGGTTGGCGTGGATTTCTTTGGCGCGGCTGCCGGGAAGCAGGGCAATCCAGGGGTCGGCGGGATCGAGCTGATAGTCGCGGGCAAAATCGGCGCGGGAGATGGCGGGCGCGGGCAGGTCAGCGAGGGGATGGCCGACGAATTCGGCGCGGATGTTGTGGTCCAAATAGAACTGCTCCTCAAAGGGGAAGATGACGAGCATTTCGCTGATGTAACGCTGGACGAGTTTGATGCGGTGCTTTTTCCAGGCCCAGAGCTGGGGGCTGACGAAGAAGAGGACGGGGACGCCGAGGGCGTCGAGCTGGCGGGCGAGGCGGAAGTGAATGTCAGGGAAGTCAATGAGGATGGCGACGGCGGGCGGGGTGGCCTGGATGGCGTGGCGGAGGCGGCGGAAGCCCAAGTAAATGCCGGGGAGATGGAGGACGACTTCAGTGATGCCCATGACGGCCATCTGCTCAGCCCGGACGACGGGCTGAAGGCCGGCCGAGACCATGCGCGGGCCGCCCATGCCGAAGAAGCGCGCGGAGTGGCCGCGGGCGGCGAGCCGGCGCGTGAGGGATTCGATGAGGAGTGCGCCGTAGTGCTCGCCGCTGGCCTCACCGGCGGAGACGAAGATGGGAATGGGGCTGGCCATGACGGGCGGCGGGTGGTCCCGCGAGTTGATGATAGCGGGAGGATGGGCGGGGGTGCGAGTGGGGAGCGGGTTTGGTGGAAGAAAATCGTTCCTCAGGGGTTAAAACCCCTTCGGTTGTGGATGCCGTTGCGGCCCGGCTGAAGCCGGGCCCTTTCAAAGCAGGTTGGGCTTGGTGGCTTCCCACCCATTCGCCAAAAACGGGCGAATGGATGGGGCACCCAAAAGTTGTGCCCTGTCACAGAACAGGTTGAGGGCCGTGGCTTCCCACCCATTCGCCAAAAGCGGGCGAATGGATGGGGCACCCGAGATGGGTGGATGAACGCACATTTCCCATCCTTGCGGCACAGACCGCCGCAAGGATGAGGCACCGATTTTGGGCGGCTCATTCGGCACGGCTGAAGCCGGGCCCTGTTCCGAGGCGAATGACGGATGCCCGGGGCTAAAGCCCCTTGGCTGTCTGGGCCGGGATTCAGTGGCCTGAAGGCCACTGCTCCCTCCGCGCAATCAATGCATGGGAGCGCTGCCGCCGCCTTCGGGGCGTTTCTTGCTGAGCATGAAGGAAAGGAAGACGAGGAAGACGGACATCCAGGAGAGCTGCATGTAGACATCCTGGTAGCCCTGCATGGCGGCCTGCTGGTTGAGCTGCTGGTAGATGGCTCCGAGGGCCAGGCCGTGGCCGTTGCCCGCGCCGAATCTCTGGTCGAGATAGCCGGTGAGCGCCTGGAGGTGCTGCTGGAAGCCGATGCTGGCCGACTGCATGGAGGCCTGGAGATGCTGCTGGTGCCAGAGGGAGCGGCTGGTGACCTGGGCGTTGGTGACGGCGATGAGGATGGAGCCGCCGATGTTGCGGACGAAGTTGATGAGTCCTGCGACCTGGTTGCTCTCCTCCTTGGGCATGTCGACATAAGCGGCGTTGGTGATGGAGATGAAACAGAAGGGCAGGGGGAGCATTTGTATGACGCGGAGCCAGGAGGCCTGGGCGAAGGTCATCTGGAGATTGCTGACATCCGCGGCGATGCGGAAGGTGACGACGAACATGACGAAGCCGGCGACAGAGAGCCATCGCGTGGCGATTTTGCCGGTGGCAATGCCGGCCAGGGGCATGACGATGAGCAGGGCGATGCCTCCGGCGGTGAGTGCGAGGCCGGCGGTGGTGGCGTCATAGCCGAGGAGCTGCTGGAGGAACTCGGGCTGAAGGACGGTGTTGGCGTTGAGGACGCCGCCGACCAGCATCATGAGGAAGCAGCAGATGGCGAAATTTTTGAAGCGGAAGATTTTGAGGTTGATGAGCGGATTTTTCTGCCGCCACTCCCACACGATGAGGCCGACGAGTCCGACGACGAAGAGGAAGCAGAAGAGGCGGATGAAGTCAGAGTGGAACCAGTCGTTCTCCTCGCCCTTGTCGAGCATGATTTGCAGTCCGCCCATGGCGAGGGTGAGGAAGCCGAGGCCGAGGTAATCCATCTTGCGGATGCGCTTGGGGTCAGCCTTGATCCACGGGGGGTCTTCGACGAGTCGGTTGAGGAGGATGAAGGCGAGGATGCCGATGGGGATGTTGATGTAAAAGATCCAGCGCCAGGAGTAGTTGTCAGTAATCCAGCCGCCGAGGGTGGGGCCGATGGAGGGCGCGAGGACGGCGACGATGCCGTAAAGCGCGAAGGCCTGGCCGCGCTTGTGGGGCTCAAAGGAGTCGGCCATGATGGCCTGGGCCATGGGCTGCATGCCGCCGCCGCCGGCGCCCTGCAGGACGCGGAAGAACAGCAGAGCGGTGAGCGAAGGCGCCGCGCCGCAGAGGAAGCTGGAGGCGGTGAAGATGAGGATGCAGAAGGCGAAGAAGTTGCGGCGGCCCATGATGCTGGAGGCCCATCCGCCGAGGGGGAGAACGATGGCGTTGGAGACGAGATAAGAAGTGAGGACCCAGGTGGCCTGGTCAGGGCTGGCGCCGAGCGAGCCGGCGATGTGCTGGAGGGCGACGTTGGCGATGGAGGTGTCGAGCACCTCCATGAAGGCGGCGATGGCGACGGTGGCCGCGATGAGCCAGGGGTTGACGCGCGGCTTCCAGTTGGCGTGGGCGTCAGGGCTCGGATTGACGATGGTCTTTTCGCCGGCGGGCCGGTTTGGAGACGGGGATTGCGTACTAGCCAAGAAAAATGCTCCTTGAGCAAGGATGCGCCAGGTTTCGTATCGTTTTGGGCCGCCGGGAAGGTTTTCTCCGGGGGTTCATAGCGGCCGGGGTTCCTGAGAAAAATCCGAGAGGATTCGCCTCTTGAGGGTTGTTCCTGGTTGCCGCTCCCTGATGGTCGCGTCAACGCAAAGGTGGTGGATCCCGGGTACAGCATCTCGGATTTTGCTGTAGCCGGGACCGGAAATTGCCTACGGAGAATAGATGTGCGGGAGGGGGGTGGAGGTTCAGGGATTCCGGGGTTCGAGGGCGGATGAGGTCTCCGGCGCGCCGCGCCAGCCGATGAGCGCGACGGCGAGGGCGATGAGCTCCATGCAGACGATGAAGGCCACGCAGGCGGGCCACTTGCCGAGGTTCCAGAAGAAGCCGGGGACGACGCCTGCGGCGGTTCCGCCGAGGTAATAGAAGGTGATGTAAAGGCCGGCGGCGGTGACGCGGGCGCCGGCGGGCGCGGCGTGGCGAAGGTAGGAGCTGTTGACGGTTTGGGCGATGAAGACGCCGGAGCAGAGCAGGGCGAGGCCGGTGACGACGACGGCGAGCGAGGGCGCGAGAGTGAGCAGGACGCCGGAGATGGCGAGGCAGATGGCTCCGGTGATGCCGGCGCGGAGGCCGACGCGGGTGATGAGGAATCCGCCGACGGGCGTGACGACGAGGCCGACGAGATAAACGAAGAAGAGCGAGCTGAGCGCTGTGGTGGAAAGGTTGTAAGGCGCGACGGTGAGGTGGAAGGTGATCCAGGTGAAGACGCCGACGAGCGCGAAGAGGCTGTTGAAGCCGACGGCGAAGGTGGTGACGAGGCGTTTGCGGCGGAAGAGCGCGCGGACCTGATGAGGAAAGGCGGGCTGCCTGCCTGCGCTGGGCTTCGATGCGCCGCGAGGACGGCCGGCGGGCAGCCAGAGGGCGACTCCGGATGCGCCGACGAGCGCAGCGAGGCCGAGGACGACGAAGCTGACGCGCCAGGAGAAATGGTCCGCAAGGATGCCGGAGGCGATGCGGCCAAGGAAGCCGCCGAGCGCGGTGCCGGAGACGTAAAAGCTCATGATGAGCGGAATCTGGTGGGGCGGCCACTCTTCGCCAATGTAAGTGACGAGGACGGCGATGACGCCGGGAACGGTGAGGCCCTGGAGAAATCGCCAGAAGACGAGCTGGGCGAGCGAAGAGGCGGTGGCGGCGAGGAGCGTGGGCAGCGAGATGCCGAGCAGCGAGCAGACGATGACGTGCTTGCGGGGCAGGCGCTCAGTGAGCGCTCCGAAAACGGGCGCGGAGAGCGCGACGCCGGCGGTGGCCGCGGAGACGGTGAGTCCGACGCCGGTTTTGCTGGCGTGGAAGATGCCGGCGAGCATGGGGAGCAGCGGCTGGGTGCAGTAAAGCTCAAGGAACGCGCAGACGCCGCAGAGGGCGACGGCGGCGGTGGCCAGGCCGAGGGGCGCGGGCTGACCCGGCGATTGCGCTGCGGGCTGTGCGGGAGTGGACATTTGCACGAGCGTTTGAGAGTCAAGGATACGCGAGGGAGGAAGTGCGAAGGGCGCGGGTGGGGGGTTGAGGATTGGTGGCGGACCGTGCAGTGATGATGCCGACGAGCGCGTTGGTCTGAAGGCGACAACCGAGATTTGCTCTGACGCTGCCTGGCATTTGGCTTAAATCGAAAAACCGAGTTAATCGGAAGTCCCCGGGGTCCATTGAATTTCTCCGATGATGTCCTCGGGACCAAGATGAATTCCGGCAGGGGCGAGAGGTGAGCGGGCGATGAGTGTCTTCGCGAGTTCCGCGAACTGGTTCAGGCTCAAATGGAGGTACTCTAATGCATCCGGGTCAGTAGCTCGATCTGCTCGGCGATTCGAGACTTCTAAGAGTCTCTCCATCGTCGCGTAGAAGTTGCCATTTGACCGCTCTCGGGTAAGTTCGTCGATATTCCCTGGAAGTGGATAATAGATTTGGGGTACCGTAGACTGGTCGTTCAACCTCCGCAAATCCTGCACAGAAAACGCAATCCCTGCCGCCCATTCCATGGGGGCAACGTGTGTGAAGAAGTTGCGATAGCTAGCAAATCGAGCCAGCCAACCGCCTTGTTTCTCGTCCGTGATCGACAACAATTCCGCAGAAAGTGGGTCCGCTGATGTAGCTGTCCTTAGGTAGCTGATGAGGCCTCTTAACGTTCTGACGCCGGGCTTGGAAAAGCAGAACATTGCGGCGAATTCCGCTAAGGTATCCCGCAGAACTGCCAGCTCCCAAAAAAGCGCGTGTATCGACTTGTATACCTCGCGACTGAGTAAGTCCTTGAATCGCTGGTATTCAACCGGCTTGTCCTTGGCGCAGCGCGAGCGTAGTTGCGCAGCATACGCGGAAACCGAATCGCAAAGGCGTAATTGACTATACTCCAGGCCAGACGAGAGCCGTGAAGACAAATCCATTAACGGCATTTGGTCCAGCTTGCTCGCCGCGAAGGCGATTTCCCGCCATTCTTGTCGCAGGTCCGAAAGTGGCCAGGCATTACGCAAGCCAGCCATACGAAATTCTGCAGGACGGAGTCCGCTCAGCTCGTCTTGATGCAAGACAAACGTGGTGCCGATTATTGAGAACCCCTGCTTCTTCAGGACCTCGAACAGACTGCCGTATGAATTTATTTCACATCTGCGAACGACTGGACCACCCGAGCCAGCGCAGATCTCGACGTCGGTTCCCGGATTGTTGTAAGCAACGACGCCCCCGAACAGCCAGACTAACCTTCCCGCGTTTGGCCACTTCTCTGCGATCTCCACGAGAGTCCCTCCTTTCCGAGGATATGCCTCTGGATGGGGCTCGATCGCTGAGCCAGCCTGGATAGAGTTCAGTTGAAACTAAATCGCAGAGTCGCTCACTGAGGGGAATTCGGAGTTTCGGGAAGATTTCTGGCTATAAGAGAATCGCAGCGATGCCGGCCGGGCGCGGATGCGGCGGGGCGCGATAAGCTAGGCGTACATGTCCGACGCTTCCCCAAGACCGCCACGGCGCGGCATGGAGGCCTTTGCCTCCCAGGACTTTCGGCGCTACCAGATGGCGCGGCTGGCAGTGATTCTGGGGGCTGAAGCGCAGGCGGTGGCGGTGGCCTGGCAGGTGTACGCGATGACGCACCGGGCGCTGGACCTGGGGTTTACGGGGCTGGCGCTGTTTTTGCCGGGCCTCGTGTTTCTGCTGCCGGCGGGGCACGTGGCGGACCGCTTCGACAGGCGGCGCGTGATTCTGGTGTGCTATGTGCTGCAGGTGGTGTGCACGGCGGCGCTGCTCGTGTTTGCATGGAAGCGCATCGATCATGTTCTGCCGATTTACGTGGTGCTGTTTTTCATTGGGACGGGGCGCGCGTTCAGCGGGCCGGCCAGCAGTGCGCTGGTGCCGCACCTGGTGCCGGAAGAGCATTTTGTGAATGCGGTGACGTGGGGCGGAGCGATTTTCCAGGGGGCGAATTTTGCGGGTCCGGCGCTGGGCGGGCTGCTGTATACGCTGCCGCTGGCGAGCTGGTGGCCTGGGACGCGCTTGCAGGGCGCGGGGATTGTGTATGCGTTCATGCTGGTGACGCTGGTGATGTTTCTGGCGCTGGTGGGCAGCCTGAAGGTGCGGCTGGGAAGGATGGAGCACCGGGCTGCGTCGATGGAAGTGGTGCTGGCGGGCTTCAAGTATGTCTGGGGCCGGTCTCTGCTGCTGGGCGCAATCTCACTGGATCTGTTTGCGGTGCTGCTGGGCGGAGCGGTGGCGCTGATGCCGATTTTTGCGAGCGACATTCTGCATACGGGCCCGCAGGGGCTGGGGCTGCTGAGGGCTGCGCCGGCAGTGGGCGCGCTGACGATGTCGCTGGTGATGGCGCGATTTCCGATAAGCCGGCAGGCGGGGAAGCGGATGTTTGTGGCGGTGGCGATTTTCGGCATGGCGACGCTGGTGTTTGGGTTGTCAAAGAATCTGTGGCTGAGCCTGGGCGCGCTGGCGATCAGCGGCGCGGCGGACATGATCAGCGTGATTATTCGCGGGTCACTGCTGCAACTGGCGACGCCGGCGGAGATGCGCGGACGGGTGAGCGCAGTGAGCGCGCTGTTTATTGGCGCATCCAACGAACTGGGCGAATTTGAGAGCGGGCTGACGGCGCAGTGGTGGGGTGCGGTGCGGGCAACGGTGATTGGCGGAGTGGCGTCAGTGGCTGTGGCGGGGGCGTGGGCAGGGTTGTTTCCCGAACTCAGGCGGGCAGACCGCATGACCTCAGACGAGTTACGCAGACGGCAGGCGGGCAAGAGGAAAGCGAGCGCGGGAAGTTAGGCAGGAAGTTATGCGGCATGATAAGGGGTATAAGTTAGACTGGGATGCGCAGCGAACCACGTGAAAGACGGGATAAGTGAGAAGGAGGAGCGATGAAGGCCTGGAAGGTATTTCTTGTGACGACGCTGATTACGCTGACCATCGGAGGGATTTATCTCTACACGGTCTTTGAGCACCGGAAAACCCCGGGCGTGACGCAGCAGAAGGCGGAGCAGGAGACGCTGAGCAAGGACGACCTGGTGGTGACGAAGGAGTATTTCCCGCAGCACTTTGACGACCTGGCAAGGCTGGATGGCGCGACGGTCTGGATGCAGAACGGCTATACGATTCCTTATTTTGCATACGCCGGCGAAAGGGTGGATTTTGCGAAGAAGATGGGGCTGGTGCCGGCGACGCAGGAGATGGAGATCAAGAAGATGATCAAGGCGGCAGCGCCGGCGAAGATTGACGATGGCATTGAGCACGGCAGCCGGCAGGCGTTTGCGGTGTTTACGCTGCCGGGCGCGAAACAGTTATACGCGACGCCGGTGGGATTTATGGAAGGCAATGAGGAAGCGTATTACACGGATTTGCTTTTCTACTATGACAATCCGCACAAGACATACAGCTACTGGGGCAAGGACGTTTGGGCGGCGATTGACGCGCATGAGGTGAAGCCCGGGATGAGCGAGCTGGAGGTGCGGATGGCCATTGGGCACAAGATGCAGACCGGCTCGCAGACCGAAGGCGACCGCACGGTGACCTACGACATGAACGGCAGGAAGTGGACGGTGACGTTTGTGAAGAATCGCGCGACGGTGATCAAGCAGGGCTGAAAAAACGCGGATTGACATTTGCATGTTGCAGGGCTATAACGGGCGCATTCTTGAAATGTGTTGCGGGCAGCGCGCGTTTTTCGCCGACGGTCCGCTTTGCCTCGCCGAGCGCGAGTTTCCTCGGTTGGATTCTCAGGTTTCCGCCGGGGCCCACTTTTTTCTTGATACATTCCGCATTCGTATGCAATTCCTGCGCTGGAAAGGACTCGATATGGCCAAGGGGATTTCTGTTCTCTACGGAGTGGTGGTTTACCTGCTGTTTCTGGCAACGTTTCTGTACGCGATTGGATTTGTGTGGGACGTGGTGGTTCCAAAGACGCTGGACTCGGGCGCGGCGGGCCCGGTGGCAATCGCCGTGCTGGTGGACGCAATTCTGCTGGGCATTTTTGCGGTGCAGCACAGCGTGATGGCGCGGCCGTGGTTCAAGCGTGCGTGGACGAAAGTGGTGCCGAGACACGCGGAGCGGACGACGTATGTGCTGCTGACGAACCTGTGCCTGATTCTTCTTTACTGGCAGTGGCGGCCGCTGCCGTCGGTGGTGTGGGATGTGGAGAATGCGGGGGGACGCGCGGCGTTGATTGGGCTCTCCGCGCTGGGATGGCTGATGGTGCTGGTGTGCACGTTCCTGATTGACCACGGGGAGCTGTTCGGGCTGCGGCAGGTGCTTGTCTATGCCGGGGGCAAGGAGTTCCGGAGTGCGGAGTTCAAGGAGCCGCTGTTCTACAAGTGGTGCAGGCACCCGATGATGCTGGGGTTTCTGTTTGCGTTCTGGGCCGCGCCGCGGATGACGATGGGGCACTTGCTGTTTGCGGTGGCGACGAGCGGGTACATTCTGCTGGCAATCCAGTTTGAGGAACACGACCTGATGAAGGCGCACGGGGATGACTACCGGAGCTATCGCGGGCGGACGTCGATGATTCTGCCGATGATGAAGAAGAGCAGGGATTAGATTGGGACAATTGCGCCGGGGGTGGTTTATTCCGGGCCGTGTGAGGGTTCTTCGCAGATCTGCTGACGGACGTGCGTGGAAAACTCCTGCACCATGGATTGCAGAGTGCGGATGACGGCGTTGAGGTCGTCGACGGCGTCGGGCGGGACGGGTCCGCAGCCGCGCAGATGGCGGGGCTTGAGCTCCTCGATGGCGTTGTCAATATACGAGAGGTCAGTGAGGACGGAGCGGGAGACGGGGATCTCCGGCGGCTCAGGCGCAAGGCGCTGCCAGGCGAGGGTGCGGATGAGCTGGGCGCGGAGGCTTGCGATGCGGTCTTCGATTTCGCGGGTCTGCTGGGGCGCGAGGTCGACGACGTAACGCGGGAACGGGGATTTGGACGCGGCGGAGCGGAGCGCGTGCTCGATTTCGGTGAGCAGGTCGTCAATGTAACGGCAGGTTACGCGCAGGCGGCGCTGCTGTGGCTCGTTGAGCTGGCCGGGGAAGCGGGCGGCTTCGTTCTGGTCTTCGGGTTCGGGCATGGGTATGCAATGTGTGGACGAAGACAGAGTACGCCATTGGGTGCCAGGATGTTTTTGCAGGGGCTGAAGCCCTTGGCTTTCATGCGGCGTTTCGGCACGAGTAAACTCGTGCCCTGTTACAGTGCCCCGCATGCCAAGAGTTTTTTCACCGCTCTGTGAAGTCGCGCCCTGTTACAGGGCGAAAGACGAATGCCCGAGGCTGAAGCCCCTTGGCTGTTTGGGGCGGGATTCAGTGGCCTGAAGGCCACTGCTCCCTCCGTGGCTTCCCACCCATTCGCCAAGAGCGGGCGAATGGATGGGGCACATGGCGGGTTGATGGACGGGTTGGGTTTGGTGATCTCTCAGGTCTCGGAATCGAGACCTGGGGCACCCGGAAGTCGTGCCCTGTTACAAGGCGGGTGGACATTCGCTAGCGAGCATTTGCAGGGGCTGAAGCCCATTCGCTTTCATGCGGCGTTTCGGCACGACTGAAGTCGTGCCCTGTTACAGAACAGGATGAGGGTCGTGGCTTCCCACCCATTCGCCGAGAAGGGGCGAATGGATGGGGCACCCAGGTGTCGTGCCTGTTACAAGGCGAAAGACGAATGCGCATGCTCACCTTTTTCGCAGACGACGCGGAAAAGGGTGGTGCAACCGGCTCAGGATGAGAATTTCAGATGATTTGCGAATTTAAGCATGGGCTGAAGCCCCGTAGCCTTCAAGACCACATTGTTGACGGGTGGTTCGGCGCGCCACTAGCGCTGGAGGAGGTCGATGGGCTGGGAGAAGTCAGTGACGCGGATGTGGCGGGCGAGGGTGGGATGCCGGCGATCGAGGGCGCGATACATTTCCCATGCAACGCGGCGATAAGAGAAATGGCCGGCGGGGGCGGAGCGAAGCTCGGAGATGTACTGGGCCTCAGCGAAGTCCATTTTGAAGAGGCAGCGGACGCGGGTGGCGAGCGGGAGCAGATAGAGCGCGGAGTGGGGCGCGTCGCTTGCGCCGGAGGCGGCGATGCGCATGCCGGCGGAGTGGGCCTGGCGGACGGCGTCATGGTAGCCATCGAGCGCGCCGGCCTCGGCGAGGATGTCGACGTCGGGACCGAGGTCGCCGTGGGAGGGAGTTTCGTAGCCGTGGAGGGCGGTGAACTCCTGGAGGATTTGCGTGGAGCGGCGATGGCGGTGCATGTCACGGAAGCCGCCGATGTCCATGAGGATGTCAAAGCGGAGGTCGGCTCCGGCGTGGAAGGCGCGGAGGAGCTCGTCATAGCGGCCGCGATGGATGAGGCCGAGCTCGACGAGCTGGTTGACGCGGGCGTTGGGCAGCGTGGCAACGATGTCGCGGATCTGGCGATAGGGGTGGTGAGAGACGGAGTAAATGAGCGAGGCGGCGAGCTCGACCTCAAGGGACTCCGTGCGCTCGACGAGATCGACGAGCGGACTGGAGGCGATGGGGACCTTGGTGAGGAGCTCAGTGGCGGCCTCGCGGAGCGCGGCCTGGGTCTGGATGAGGTAGGGATTGGCCTCAGCGTATTTGACGAGTGTGGGCGCGGTGCGGATTTCGCGGGTGAGGAGGGTGGCGGCTTCAGCGGCGAGCTCGGGCTGGGCGGAAAGCTTGTCCGTCAGTTTGTCCAGGAAGGCCTGTCCGGCGCGGGCGCGGACGTCGAAGGCGGGGCCGGTGGCGGCGTCGCGCAGCTTCTGGCCAAGGTCGCGCACCTCGGCAAATTTGCTGGAGAGGAGGCGGGAGACCTGGGTTTCAAGGGTGCGGGCGTTGACGATTTGGCCGAGCGAGGTGTTGGTGGCGAGCGGGAGCAGGAAGCGGGCAACGTCGAAGGCGCGGGCCTTGAGGGCGCGCTCGCATGCCTCGGGTTTCATTCCCTCAGGGCAGGGGATGCGGCGGCGGAGGGCCTCGAGGACCTGGGCGGAGGTGCGCTGGTAGGCGGCGAAGAGGTTTTCGATGGTCTGGGTGAAGAGCTGTGCGGCGGCGGTGTTGGAGCCGAAATCGGGCAGGTACCAGCCGGATTTGAGGAAGTTCTGGTAGCGCGTGGAGCGCTCCTGGCCGTCCCAGCGCTGCTCGTCGACGAGAAGGATGGCGGCGAGCAGCGAGAGGCGCTCGACGGCGAAGGCGACGTGCGCGAGGTCGGCGATGGAGCGGTGACCGTACTGGAAATAGAATGTGTTGAGGAACTGCTCGGCGCGCTGGGAGCTGATTTCAGCAAGGGACTCGCGCATGGAGAGAGACGAGCGGGAGTATTTGGCCATGGCGTAGGCGAGGACTTCCGGATCGGCACCGTGGACGGCGAAGACCTCAGTTTGGTTACGAGCGGCTGCCGGAGCGAAAGATTCACTGGACATGGGTTTGGACTCGCGACCAGAATACGGCATTGGCGGGCGGAGGCCGGTGGGAAACACGAAAGACGGGCTGAGCCGCCGTTAGAATGTGAGCCTGGAAGGGCGCGGGATGCAGGAGATCAAGGTGCGGACATCGGAGCGGCCAAGGCCGTTGCCACCGGGACGCTGGGCGATGACCCAGAGGTGGAACGACTTGCTGTTCGCCCACTGGAGGGTGCAGGCGGCGCAAGTTGCGGCGTTGCTGCCGGATGGGCTGCAGGTGGATATCTTTCAGGGCTCGGCGTGGCTGGGCGTGGTTCCTTTCTGGATGGACCGGATCAAGTTTCGCGGCCTGCCGCCGGTTCCGGGAGCGCGGAGTTTTCCTGAGCTGAACGTGCGGACCTATGTGCGGGAGCCGCGAACGGGCACGGCGGGGGTTTACTTCTTCTCACTGGACGCGGCGAACCTGCTGGCTGTGGCGGCGGCGCGGATGTTCTACCACCTGCCGTACTACTGGGCGGAGATGCGGCTGGAGAAGAAGTCGGAGCGGGAGTTCCGGTACTTCAGCCGGAGACGGTTCGCGGGCAAGCCGGTGATCTTCGAGGCGTGGTACAAGGGGCTGGGACCGACGCGGCGGCTGGCGAAGAGCCGTCCGGGCTCACTGGAATACTTTTTGACGGAGCGGTATTGCCTGTTCAGCCGGAATGCGTCAGGCCAGTTGGTGCGGGCGAATGTGCATCACGTGCCGTGGCCGCTGGAAGATGCCGAGGCGGAGATTGAGCGGAACGATCTGGCCGCGGCAATCGGGATTGAGCTGCCCGAGGAAGCGCCGGTGCTGCACTACTCGCGGCGACTGGCGGTGTATGTGTGGCCCGCGGAGCTGAGCCTGACGGCGCGGCGGCGGCAGGGGGTTCCGGCGCAGGCGATGCCATCGGTTTAAGAGGCAACGCCCGATGCAGACGCGACGCTGCGATGGAGCCGGAGCACAAGCCAGAGGCAGCCGGCCACGGCACAAGCCTGAAAGACAAATTTTGCAATGAGGTCGAGGCGTGTCCAGCCGACGGCGGTGAGGTCGCTTGCGACGATGACGGCAAGAATGGCGCTGAAGGCGCAGGCCCAGCGGTGCATGGAGCCAAAACCAGCCGGCGCCGCGAGAAACTGCATGAGGACGAAGGCGAGCAGGGCCCAGGCCACGCCGCCGGAGAGCGCCATCCAGACGGGCGGCTCGAGGCGCGGGACAAAGACGGACATGATGAGCAACCACCAGGGCGCGCTGAGCAGGAAGGCGAGGATTCCCGCGAGCCAGGGCGACCAGGGCTTGCGCGCTGCGTTACGGCCGGCGTGGCCGACGTTGCTGAGCAGCCGGGCAAGCACGATGAGCAGCACGAGGCCGGCGAGGCCGGCGGCGATGTGCGAAAGCGGCGGCGAGTAAGGCGCGGCCCCGAGGCGCTTGCGGGCCTGCTGGGTCCAGCCGTACCACGCCCCAACGCTGCCGAGGACGAAGAAGAAGCAGGTGAGGATGAGGCCGAGCGGGCGGAGCCAGGGCTTGTCCTTTTTTGCGGGAAAGAAGAGCTGAGTGAACTGGACGGGGACGACGACGACCCAGATGCTCTCAAAGCCGAGCATGAAGAGAAAGTAGACCCAGTTGACGCCGAGGAAACGGCCGTAAACGGCATTGACGCCGAGGAAAGGCAGAGGCGCGATGGAGGTCTGCTGAATGATGAACTCCTCGGCGACAGAGAGCGCGAGGCCGAGGCAGAGCAGGCTTGGACCGCCGGCGCGCCAGCGGCAGGCAGCCTCGCGGGCCAAGAGAGCGCCACATCCCCAGACCATGACCTCCGGAATGAAGACGAAGAGAAAGCTGAGGCGCGTGGAGCCGCTGAGGACCTCGGCGATGAAGGGCGCGAGGAGGAGCAGCGTCCAGATGGGCGCGGCGAAATGCGGGCGTGGGGCGTTGAGGGCGTGCGAAGTGGATGAGGTGGACATGGGCTACTCCTGTTGCCGGCTCCTGCGCGTACGCGGGGCGGGCTTGGGCGATGCGGATTTTGCGGGCGGCTGGCCGGCGGCACGGGTTTCCGCGCGGATTTCGCGGAAGATGCGCGCGAGGTTCCAGTCGAGGCGGGCTGAACGGAGATCGCCGAGAAGGCCGCGGACCCAGACGAGCTCCGCGCGGAGCATGGCGAGCAGGTATTCACTTTCGACGAGATTGATGCGGAGGACGTGGGTGGAAGCGGCGGCGAGCCCGGCGGAGCGGTGGGCGATTTCCGCTTCAAGGAGGACGGCGCGCTCCTGAAGCCGCGGGATGGCCTGCGCCGGGGTGAGATGGACGAGGAAGCTCATGGCGGCCATGAACTCAGAGGATTCGCGGCGGGGCCGGGCGATGATGGCGCGGAGGCTTTGGAGAAGGCCGGCGCGGCCGTGGGGGGTGATGCGGTAGGTGGTGCGCTCTGGGCGGCGGCCCTGGCGGCCGGTGGCGGCGGCGAGGATGAGGCCGTCACGCTCAAGGCGGCCGATGGCGTGATAGAGCGAGCCGCGCTTGAGGGCGAGGATTTCGTCCTTGTGGCGCTGGCGAAGGAGGCGCTGCATCTGGTAAGGGTGCATGGGGCCTTCGCGCAGGAGAGTGAGGACGGCGATTTCCCAGATTCCGAGTTCGTTTTCCATAAATAGCTCAGATGAACTATATCGTGCGAACTAAAAATACGCAAGAGCTGAAATGCGGGGGCGGCGGCGAGTAAGGCGCGGCCAGGGCCGGTCCCTATAATGGGTTCGAAATGCGTGCGCGGGCGCCGGAGAGCGGAGCCGCGCGGAAGGAACCAATGGAACGAGGGGGCACGATGACGGATTTGACGGGGCGGATTGCGCTGGTGACGGGCGCATCGCAGGGGATTGGGCGGGCGTGCGCGCTGGAGCTGGCGCGGGCCGGGGCGACGGTGGCGCTGGCGGCGCGGAACGAGGCAAAGCTGGCCGATGTGGCGGCGGAGATCGCGGCCGCCGGTGGCAAGGCGGCGGCGTTTGCGATGGATGTGGCCAGCGAGGAGTCCATCAAGACGGCGGCCAAGGCGGTACTGGAGCGGTTTGGCAAGGTGGAGATCCTGGTGAACAATGCGGGGATTACGCGGGACGGGCTGGCGATGGCGATGAAGCGCGCGGACTGGGACGAGGTGGTGGGCACGAACCTGACGGGCGCGTTTTTGCTGACGCAGGCGGTGCTGCGGCCGATGCTGAAGAACCGCTGGGGACGGATCATCAACATTACAAGCGTGGTGGGGCGGACGGGCCAGGCGGGGCAGGTGAATTATGCGGCGTCAAAGGCGGGGCTGATCGGGATGACGCGGTCACTGGCGCGGGAGGTGGCGTCGCGGGGGATTACGGTGAACGCGGTGGCGCCGGGGTACATTGAGTCGGCGATGACCGAGGTGCTGGACGAGAAGCTGCGCGAGACGATGCTCGGGGGGATTCCGGCGGGGCGTGCGGGCCGGGATGTGGAGATTGCGGCGGCGGTGGGGTTTCTGGCGTCAGAGGGTGCGGGATACATAACCGGACACGTGCTGGACGTGAACGGCGGCATGTTCATGGGCGGGTGAAGCCGGCCGGCCCTGCGCTCATGTTGGGGCGCGCGCGGCCCGATAAAGGGACCTGGGGGCGCGCAGATGCGGGAAAGCGTCGAGTTGGCGGGCGGGGCAAAGCCGGCGAAGTGCGCGGAGGACGTGGAGGAGCTGCGGTATGTGGCGCGGCAGCCGATTCTGGACCTGCGGCAGAGGGTTGTGGCGTATGAGCTGCTATCGCGAACCGGGCCGGAGACAGCTTTCCACGGGGACCGGCGGCGCGCGTCCCGCGAAATGCTGGACAACCTGGTGCTGTTTGGCCTGAACCGGCTGACGGGCGGGCGGACGGCGTTTGTGAACTGCACGGCGGAGGTGCTGACCGAGCAACTGGTGGAGATTCTGAATCCGGAGAAGACGGTGCTGGAGATTCTGGAGAACGTGGAGCCGACGGCGGAGGTGATTGAGGCGTGCCGGCGGGTGAAGGCGCACGGTTTCAGGCTGGCGCTGGATGACTTTGAGTGGCGGGATGAGCTGGAGCCGCTGGTGGAGCTGGCGGACTATGTGAAGGTGGATGTGTTGAAGTCGGGTGCGCGGGAGCGGCGCGCATTGGCGGGGCGGCTGGAGGGCAGGCGGGTGAATCGTCTGGCCGAGAAGGTGGAGACGCAGCGGGAGTTCGAGCAGGCGCGCGAGGACGGGTTCACGTTTTTTCAGGGATATTTTTTTTGCAGGCCAACGCTGCTGCCTAGCCAGAAGGTTCCGGCGAACCAGGCCTATCACTTCAGAATTCTGCATCTGCTGCGGGAAGAGCCGATTGATTTTCACAAAGTGGGCGCGATGGTGAAGCGGGATGCGGCGCTGACTTTTCGTCTGCTACGGCTGGCGAACTCGCCGCTGTATGGGATGCGGCAGGAGGTGCAGTCGGTGGAGATGGCGATGGTGGCCATTGGGGAAGAGGCTTTTCGCCGGCTGGCGATGCTGGCGATTGCCGGAGAGCTGAGCGCGGGACGCCCGGCGGAAGTGCTGCGCATCGCGCTGGTGCGGGCGCGCTTTTGCGAGCAGGCAGCGCCGCTCAACAGGCTGGAACCGACCGAGCAATACCTTTTGGGGCTGCTGAGCCTGCTGCCGGCGATGCTGCGGATTCCGATGGAAAGCGCGGTGGAGGTGCTGCCGGTGCGCGATGAGATTCGCCATGCGCTGTGCGGCGGCAAGGGGCCGGAACGCACGCTGCTGGGCTGGATGGAGGCCCATGAGCATGGCGACTGGCCGCGCTGCGAGATGCTTGCGCGGGATGCGGTGCTGAACGAGGCGGTGCTGGCGCGTGCGGCGCGCGAGGCCGTGGTGTGGGTGGAGCAGATGATGTGCTGCAGCCTGTGAGGGGCGCGGCGGTTAGGGCTGCGGCGCGGGCGGCTGGTCAGGCGGCGGAGCGTTGCCGGGGCCGCGCGGCATACGGGTTTCCTGCGGCGCGCCAACGTCAGCAACGGTGGTGGCGAGGAAGACGCCGTCCTTGATTGCGCCCTCAACGCGGACAAGATCGCCGATGTGGACGTCGGCGAGGGTGATGGGTTCGCGGCGGTGGCGGAAGGTGGTGTTCTCGTCGGCGGCAAAGGTGTAGGGCTTCTTGTCGCGGATGCCCTGGAGCGTGACATTTACGCCGTCGATTGCGGTGACGCGGCCCATGAGCCAGGTCTTGCCGTAGCTGGCTTCCATCTGCTGCATCTGGCGCGCGCGCTCGGGGTCAAGCTGGACGACGAAGACTGCGCCGACGGTTTTGGCGGAGGCGTCAAGCTGTCCGCCGGCGGCGATGACGTCACCGACCTTGATGTCAGTTGCCTTGAGGAACTCAGGGCCGCCGCCGCCCGCGCCGTAGCCGGAGCCGGACTGACCGGGCTGGCCGCGGCGCACGCGCTGCTTTACGATGCGCGTATTGACGCTGAAGTATACGGTGTAGACTTCGCCGGTATCAGTGCGGACGGAGTAATGGTCCGCGGCGACGGCGGTGACGGTGCCCATGAGGCCGCGCGCGCCAGCCATCATTCCGCCGCCCCACATGCCGCGGCCGCCGCGAGGCCCCTGCTGACCGCCGCCGGAGTCCTGCGCTTGCGGCGCGGACGAAGGGTCCTGAGCATGTGTTGACGCAGCGGCGAAGGCGAGGGCGAGAGTAAGCGAAAGGGCGGTGAAAAGCCGGGCTTTCATGAGAACTCCGTGAGGGCGCAAAGGCCTTCTACTGGCAATAGACGGCGAAGCGGGGCGGGAAGACGACGCAGAAGGCACGGGGCGTGAGTCGATTTCGCGAGGTGGCGGGGTCAGTGGGGATTCTTCTGCTCGGCGAGGAGCTTTTTGAAGGCGGGCAGATCGCGTAGGGCGGCGAATTCGCTGTCAGTGGCGATCTTTTTGGGGGAGATGAAGCCTTCGTCGATGGCGCGGCGGAGGTATTCAATGGCCTGCGCGGGCATGTGGGCCTGGACGCAGCCTCTGGCCATGTAATAGTTCATGGCTCCGCGCTGGGCAAGCGAGGCGGGATTCTCGACGCGGGGCAGTGTCTGGTTGCCGAAGATGTGGGGGTCAATGGCGAGGGCGGATTGATAGGCCTTCCAGCCATCCTTGTACTTGTGGACGGCGATGAGGTTGGTGCCGAGGTTCTTCCAGTAAAGCGCGACGTGGGGATTGAGTTTGATGGCTTTCTTGTACATGCTGCGCGCGCCGCGGTAGTCCTTTTGCGCGTCGTAAACGGTGCCGAGGTTGTTGAGCACGTCAGGGTTGTGCGAGCGGTAATGGAGGGATTTGCGGTAGCAGTCGGTGGCCTGGTCCATCGAGAACATCATCTGATAGCCGATGCCGAGCTTGTTCCAGAGGGCGGCGAGCTTGTCACGGTTGCGGGTGGCGGCGATGGCGGCTTTGTAACTGGTGATGGCCTCCTGGTAGCGCTTGTGCACCATGAGGGAGTCGGCGACTTCCTCGGGAGTTGACGGAGGTTGATGAAAGGAGACGTTCTGGCCGGGGACGACGGGAGCGGGAGCGGACTGGGCTGGAGTGGCTGGGGCTGGAGAGGCTGGGGCCGGAGCACTTTGTGTGGGAGCGCTTTGGGCGGGCGCGCGCAGGACGCAGGCGGCCAGGGTGGCCGCGAGAGCCAGTTGCGCGCTGAAACGGAGGAATCTTTTGCCGGTCATGCTTTCCTCCTGAGGAAGGAAATGGGGCGGTGAAGCGCGACGCACGTCCGCAGAAAATTAGACCACCAATGCGGGGAAAGAGCCAAGGGGTTAGACGGAGGCGGCGGGCAAATGGCGTAGACTCTGGGGAAGAAAGGGGTTGCTTGGATGACGGCGACGGCGGCGGCGACGGAGCGGCAAAGGGGGTTGGCGGAGAGGTTTGGCGCGGTGCGGCGGCGGACGCTGGAGCTGTGCAAACCGTTGACGCCGGAGGACATGATGGTGCAGTCGTGCGCGGAGGCGTCGCCGGCAAAGTGGCACCTGGCGCATACGGCGTGGTTCTTCGAGTCGTTTGTGCTGCGGGAGTTCGTGCCGGGGTATAAGCCCTTCGACGAGGATTTTCGGTGGCTGTTCAACAGCTACTACGTGAGCTATGCGAGCTTTCCTGAGAAGCGGCTGCGGGCGTCGTTTTCACGGCCGGGGCTGGACGAGGTGTTGCGCTACAGGGCGCATGTGGACGCGGCGATGGAGCGGCTGATGGAGGGCGATGTGCCCGCTGAGGCGCTGCGGCGGACGGAGCTGGGCGCGAACCACGAGGAGCAGCACCAGGAACTGCTGCTGACCGACATTCTGCACGCGCTCTACAGCAATCCGCTGAAGCCGGTGTATGCGGGCAGCGAAAGGGAAGCGGGCGCGGCGCGGGCGATGGGATGGGAGTCCTTTGGCGGAGGGATGCGGGAGATTGGCCATGCGGGCGAGGGGTTCTGCTATGACAACGAGCTGGCGCGGCACAAGGTTTGGCTGGAGCCCCATGCGCTGGCGGACCGGCTGGTGACGAACGGCGAGTATGCGGAGTTTATGGCGGACGGCGGATATGAGCGGGCGGAGCTGTGGCTTTCCGCGGGATGGGATGCGGTTGAGCGCGAGGGATGGCGCGCGCCGCTTTATTGGACGGAGCGGGATGGTGCGTGGAGGATTTTTACGCTGCGCGGCGAGCAGGCACTGGAGGCAAGGCGCGGGGCGGCGGTGAGCCAGGTGAGTTTCTTTGAGGCCGATGCCTATGCGCGCTGGGCGGGCAGGCGGCTGGCAACGGAGTTCGAGTGGGAAGCGGCGGCGGCGGAGCAAAGGATTGCGGGAAATCTGCTGGATGCGGGGCGGCTGACACCGGGCGCGGCGACGACGGATGGGCAATGGTTTGGCGATTGCTGGGAGTGGACGGCGAGCGCATATCTGGGCTATCCGGGATTCAAGCCGCTGGAAGGCGCGCTGGGCGAATATAACGGAAAATTCATGAGCGGACAGATGGTGCTGCGTGGCGGCTCATGTGCGACGCCGCTGGCGCATATTCGCGCGAGTTACCGCAACTTTTTTGCTCCGGAGACGCGGTGGCAGTTTGCGGGGATCAGGCTGGCGAAGTGAGCGAAGAATGTAACCCGGGCCGGAGCGGGCGCATCCTAAAGAAATGGCCTTTTCGTCTTTATACACACTCCAGGAAACGGAAATTGCAGAGCAGGTGGCAGCGGCGGTGCGCGCGGGATTGACGGCGCGGCCGAAGCGGCTGCCTGCATGGCTGTTTTATGACGAGGCGGGATCGCGGCTGTTCGAGGAGATTACAGAGCTCGAAGAGTACTATCTGACGCGGACCGAGCGCCGAATTTTTTTGGACTTTCAGGAGGAGATTCTCGACGCTGCGAGCTGCGGCCGGCGGCTGCGGATTGCGGAGCTGGGTGCGGGCAGTGCGGAGAAGACGCGGCTGCTGCTGGCCGGAGCGCTGGAGCGGCAGGGGAGGGTGGTGTACGAGCCGGTGGATGTGTCGGCCACTGCGCTCGAAGCGGCGCGGGAGTGCATTGAACGCGAGCTGCGCGGCGTGGAGGTGAGGCCGCGCGTGGCCGACTATACGCGCGGGTTGGAACTGGATGAAGCGGAGGACGATGAGCGGCGTCTGGTGCTCTATATCGGATCGAGCATTGGAAATTTTGAGCCGGAGCAGGCGGCGGCGCTGCTGAAGGGCGTGCGCGCAGGGCTGCGCGCTGGCGATGGGCTGCTGCTGGGCGTGGACCTGGTGAAGGAGGACTCCGTGCTGCTGGCCGCGTATGACGATGCGGCCGGAGTGACGGCGGCCTTCAACCGGAACGTTCTGGAGCGCGTGAATCGCGAGCTGGGCGCGGACTTTGATCCGGAGGCGTTTGCGCACGTTGCGGTGTGGAACGCGGAGCGGCGTCGGATGGAGATGCACCTGGAGAGCACGCGGCGGCAGACGGTGCGCGTGGAGGCGCTGGGGCTGCGCGCGGAGTTTGGCGCGGGCGAGCGGATGCACACGGAGAACAGCTACAAATATGAGCCGGACGAGGCGGAGGCGATGCTGCGCGCGGCGGGTTTTGCGCCGGCGGGCAGGTGGACGGACGCGCGCGGATGGTTTGCGGTGAGCCTGGGACGGGCGTGAGGACTGCGGAGCGGGCGGCTATTGATTGCGCGAGGGCGGCGCGAGTTTCCATCCCGCAAAGGGCTTGACGGTGGCGCAGTTGGGCCCGCCGTCACGTCCGGTGCCGGGGACGCGCGTTTCGAGGACCACGGGCGCGGATTGCGGGGCGCAGGTGAGGATTTCCGCGCCGATGCCGGTGAGGGGAATCTTGAGGCGGCGGCCCATGGTGACGCCGGTTTGGCCGGCGTAACTGCCAATGCCGATGTAGACGAAACGCGCAGCGGGCGGGCCCTGGACAAAGGGGCCGAGAAGATTGGGCGTGGAGCCTTTCGGGCCGGCGACGGCCCGCGCGGTGAACTCGAAGTGGAGGTCGCCGCCGGCGGAACGCTGCTTCTGCACTGTTTCATAAGCGTTGCCGCGGCCCTTTTGCAGGCCAAAGTCGAAGCTGGCCGGAGGCTTTTCAAGAACAATACGAAAGGTGAGTTCGCGCTCCATCCGTCCTCCCGTTTTTGCGGAAACCTGCTGAAGCAGCATACATGAATGGCAGGCATGTTGAGGCCTGCAAGGGCGGCGTGACGCCGGCGCGGCGCGCGGCGGCGGACCCGATGGTGGCGCTGCGGGCAGAGTGAGAGCCGCTGCTTGTGGCGCGGTTCCCCTAGCGCGGAAAGGCAACGCTACTGTGCTGCGCGCTGCGCGGCCGCGGCGCCGTTGGATGCGAGGAAGTTTTTGGCGTGAGCCAGCGCAGGGCGGGTGGAGTGCGCGCCGTTGCCGGTGGATTTGAGCAGCGCGGTGAAGTAGCCTTCGGCCGCGGCCTTGTCGCCGGACTGCTGAGCGGCGACGCCGGCGTGATAAAGCCCGTTGAAACGGTTGGGGCTGAGCTTGAGCGCGACGCGGTATTCGGCGAGTGCCTGGCGGGGCTGATGGAGATCGAGCAGCATGTCGCCCAGCATTTCGCGGGCGGGAATGTCGACTTCGCTCTGGCCGACTTTGTCCTGCAGGCGGGCTGCGTTGCGCATGTGCTGGAGTGCTTCCTGCGGGCGGCCGGCGGCAAAGGCGGCCCATGCCGCAATCTCATCGCGCTCGACCTGGACTCCCGTGGCTCCGGCGATATAGGCCTGCGGTCCTTTTTTGACGGCGTCTATCGCGGCGTCATACTGCTGCAGGTCGGCCTGAGCCTGCTGCGCGCGGTGCAGATGGCCATCGGCGATGGCGCGCGCCCACCAGGTCATGATCGTGTTGGTAGGCAATGCGCCCGGAACCGGCTGAAGCGCCGCGGCAGCCTTCCAGTTGCGCATTTCCAGCGCGTAAAACACGGGGAATTTTGTCCGGTAGTATCCCATCATGCCGGCCATTCCTCCCATGTGGTCGACCACTGTGGCCGGCATTTGCGCGATGCGGTCGATGACGGCGGCGCTGCTTGTGAGCACCTGCCTTGCGTCGGCGTCCTGGCCGCTCTGCAAATAGGCGTACATGAGGAAGTCGTAGGAATGGAGTTCGTCGAAGAGTCCTTTTTCGTGGTGGGCGTCGGCGACTTCAGAAGCATGTATGGATGCCAACTGCGCGTTGATGTCCTGCCGCCACATGCCGAGCCGGGCGAAGATGTGTCCGGGCATGTGAGCTGCGTGCGGACCGGAAGGCGCGATGAGGCCGTAATGCTCGGCCGCGGCAAGACCCTGCCTGGCCATGGACGGATTGTCACAGGCGTGAATGGTGTAATGCACGACGCCGGGATTGTCAGGATATCTGGCGAAGAGCGGCGTCAGGACGGCCAATGCCTGGTGCTCATGCGAGAGGCTGGTGTCGTTCGGCGGCTCAGAGGCGAGCAGGGAGAGCGCGTAGAATGCGCCGGCATCCACGTCCCCCGGATATTTGCGATAGAGCGCGCCCATGGCCGTTGCATATGCAGTTGCGCGCTCCGGGTAGCCGGCGTCGCCGGGCTTGTAAAACGCGGCCAGCGCCGCGATATAGTCCCGTTCGCGCTGGGTGGGCGCACCAAGGGATTGCGCCTTTTGCATCTGCTGCCAGCCGAGCTTCATGGATTCGTCGCCGGGCGGCTCCCATATCTGCTGGAAGACGCTCATGGCAATTCCCCAGTGGGCCATGGCGCAGTGGGGATCCTGTTTGGCGATGCGCTCAAATTGGGGCCGGGCCTCGGCATACCAGAAGTCATGCAGCAGGGCGACGCCGCGGTTGAACGCGGACTGCACCTGCGGCGCGCAGGACTGCGCAAAGGAAACCGTGCCCAGCCGCTCAGTGGAGGCGTGGCCGGTGTTGATGGGCTTTGAAGCGGAAGACTGCGCCATCGCGGCGAAAGAGGAAGCAATCAGCAGGGAAAGTGCAATGGCTTTCACGGCGGAGAATCTCCTTGTTGTTCCTGGAGGCGTGCTTATTTTACGCCTCAGCGGCCAACGCTTGAAAATCCCGAACCAGGCGTGCAAGACAAAGCTGTAATCGTCCTTAGCCGCCGATGTATGATTGGCACATTCCATATGGGGCTGCAAGCGGGGGAGCATCTCGGAATCTATGAAATTCTGTCGCCGCTGGGCAAAGGCGGGATGGGTGAGGTGTATCGCGCCCACGATGCGCGGCTGAACCGGGATGTGGCGATAAAGGTGCTGCCACAGGTTTTTGCCGAGGACCCTTTCCGGATGGCGCGGTTTGAACGCGAAGCGCAATTGCTTGCCTCACTGAATCACGCGAAGATTGCGGCGGTTTTCGGTCTTGAGGTGTCGGGGTCAACGCGGGCGCTGGTGATGGAGCTGGTGGAGGGGCCGACTCTGGAGGAGCGGATTGGCAGAGCCTCGGCGTCAGCGCGGTCCAAGGCGGCATCGGCTTCTGCGGCGCGTTCCGCTTCGGCGGGCAGTGGATCAAAGACGGCTGCACCGGGCGGTTCCGCGGGCGGCTCCGCGAGCCGCGCTCGAAAGTCCGCCATCCCCGTGGACGAGGCTCTGCCCATTGCGCAGCAGGTGGCGGAGGCGCTCGAGTACGCACACGAGCACGGCGTGGTGCATCGGGATCTGAAGCCGGCGAATGTCAAGGTGACGCCCGAAGGCGGCGTGAAGGTGCTGGATTTTGGCCTGGCCAAGGCCATGGGGCCCGAGGAGGCCTCCGGAGCCATTTCAAATTCTCCAACGCTGAGCCTCGCCATGACCGAGGCCGGATTGATCATCGGCACGGCGGCGTATATGGCGCCGGAGCAGGCCAAGGGCAAGAAGGTGGACCGGCGAGCGGATGTGTGGGCCTTCGGCTGCCTGTTCTACGAGATGCTCACGGGGCAAAAGGCGTTCGAGGGCGAGACGGTTTCAGACGTGCTGGCGGCGGTGATCAAGAGCGAGCCGGACTGGACGGCTCTGCCGGAGGAGACGCCGGCAGGAGTGCGGAGACTGATTCGGCGCTGCCTGGTGAAAGAGCCCAAACAGCGGCTGCACGACATGGGCGATGCGCGGCTGGCCATTGAAGAAACAATGGCGGGCGGGGATGGGGATGCGGATTTCGGCGGGCAGATTGCCCAAGCCAAACGGGCAACGCTGCTGCGGCGGACGCTGCCCTGGGCGCTGGGGGCAATTGCAATCGTTTCTACCGCAATCGCCGGCTGGCTGCTGCTGCGGCCCAAGCCACCGCAAAACGTCGTTCGCTTCGACGTGCCGCCGCTGGTCGACACGCCGTCCGCCACCTATGGCGACCTGAGCGTCTCGCCGGACGGCCGCAATCTGGTGTTTGTCGCCCCTCCGGGGCAAGACAAACCTGCGATGCTCTGGTTGCGCCCGCTCGACAGCCTCACCGTCCAGCCGCTTGCGGGAACGGAAGGCGCCAGCATGCCCTTCTGGTCGCCGGACAGCCAATGGATTGGGTTTCAAGCGAATGACGAGCTGCAGAAGGTGGCTGTCTCGGGCGGTTCGCCAGTTGCGCTCTGCGACCTGCGCAATCTCTCCCTGCTGAATCCCTCGCACCATACGACTGGCACATGGAATCGCGATGGCGTGATTCTTTTCTCGAACCCCGGCGGCATTTACCGCGTTGCCGATTCGGGTGGCACGCCCACTTTGGTGGCTGGGCCGGATGCACAGTTCAGTGTGGACGCATTCGACCTGCCCCAATTTCTCCCGGATGGCCGCCATTTTCTGGTGCAGACGTGGACAAAGGCGAACGGCACTGGGATCGGGGTTGGTTCTCTGGATTCGAAATCGGTGGTGGGTTTGGGACCGACGAGCTCCAACGCCCTTTACGCTCCACCGGGCTATGTTTTTTATCTGAATCAAAGCGCGCTGATGGCGCGGCCCTTTGACGCCAAAGCGCTGCACTTTACAGGAACACCGACCGTCGTCGCACAGAATATTGGCATTTACAGCGGTCCGGATTACGGCTTCTTCTCGGTCTCAGGGGAAGGTGTGCTGGCATACCGGACGGTGCCGAACGCCACGAATAACCAGATGACGTGGTTTAACCGCACCGGGCAGAAGCTGGGCACAGTGGGCAACCCGGCCAGCTACTCGGCCCCTGCCCTTTCACCGGATGGCAGCATGCTTGCCGTGGCGGTGGGCCAACAGCCCAACGCCGACATCTGGGTCTATGACCTGAAGCGCGGCACCGCTTCGCGCCTTACGTTCAATCCCGCCTATGACGTCAATGCCGTCTGGTCATCGGATGGAAGCCAGATCTATTTTTCTTCCGCTCGCAACCCTGAGGATACGTGGGGTATCTTCCGGAAAGCCGCGGATGGCCTGGGCAGCACGCAGCCAGTCTCCTCCGGGAGTAGTAACGAGGCGATCGACGACCTGACGAGCGATGGCCGCTATGCGATTTACGACACGGCGGGCGGCGGCGGGCAGTCGCTCTGGGTATTGCCGCTGTTTGGCGACCGCAAGCCCTTCACGTATGTGCGAGGGAATTTCATTTCTGCTTCGGCACAGTTCTCACCCAATGGGCATTACGTGGCCTACAGTTCGACCGAGACGGGCCAGGCTGAGATTTATGTTCAAACGTTTCCCAAACAGACTGGCAGATGGGAGGTTTCGACGGCGGGTGGAGCAGAGCCGATGTGGCGCCGCGATGGGAAGGAACTCTACTATCTGACGCCGGACGACAAGCTGATGGCCGTGGATGTGGATACGACATCGGCGGCATTCCATGCGGGCATACCCAAGGAGCTGTTTCAGACGCAACTGGTGCCGCTCTCCTACTGGAGAAACATCTACGTGCCTTCCGCGGACGGGCAGCGGTTCCTGATGATTACGCCCCTGGGCCAGACCAAGCAGGAGCCCATCACGGTGGTTTTGAACTGGCAGGCGCTGGTGAAGAAGTAGCGGCGCAGACAGCGGCGCTCTAAGCTGAGCGCGGTTAGGGGTCGCAAGCCCACCGGGCGCGGAGATGCGCCGGTGGGCTTTGTTGCGAGTGGAGGGCTACATTTTCGGGCTGGCGATGCGGACGAGGAGGATGTGGTGGCTGGCGATTTCAAGCGGCATGTTGTTGGTGAGCGTGACGTCCTGGCCGGTCCAGAGGTTCCTGGCCTGCTGATCGCCGTGGAGGCCGAGCCTGGCGAGGTTGAGATGGAAGGGCGCTTTTAAAAACTTCCGTGACCTATCCGGCCCGCTTCGAGCGGCTCAGAATTGTCTTCAAGCGAGAGCAAGAAGGGAAGATGAGGATGAGCATTCGGGCCAGGAATCCGACTCCGGTGGGCACGGGGCTTGCCGCCCTTGCGCTGCTCTTCGTCTGCCTTTCTCCCGCGCTGCTGTTTGCGCAGGAGCCCACCACCGCAACTCGCGCGGCCGCCGATGGCGGCAACGCGCAGGCACAATTCGCGATGGGAAATTACTGCTTTGGCATCCGCTTTGCGACGCTGGATTACGTGCAGGTCCTGAGCTGGTATCGGAAATCCGCGGCGCAGGGCTACGCGCCGGCGCAGAATCAACTGGGCAACATGTACGACAACAACATGGGCTTGCCACTGGATTACAAGAGCGCCGTGAGCGATTATCGCCTGGCCGCGAACCAGGGCTATGCGCCGGCCGAGTACAATCTGGGGGTTTTGTACGAGGATGGCCATGGCGTCCATCGGGACTACAAGCAGGCCCTTGCCTGGTATCGCAAGGCTGCCGGCCAGAATTTTTCCAGCGCCGAAAAGCAGATCGGATACTTTTACCAGAGCGGACTTGGAGTGAAGCGCGATTATGCGCAAGCCATCGCCTGGTATGGCCGCGCCGCCGGCCATGGCAACGCGGACGCGGAAAATCAGTTGGGGTTCATGGCCGAAGAGGGATGGGGCCAGCCGCAGAATTACGCCGTGGCTCTTGCCTGGTTTCGCAAAGCGGCGGCAGACGGCAGCAACCAGGCCGAAGAAAACATCGGCTACATGTACCAGAAGGGCATGGGCGTGCGGACCGATTTTGCGCAGGCGATGGCCTGGTTTGACAAGGCCGCGGCGCAGGGCAACGGGGACGCGGAAAACCAACTGGGCTGGATGTATCAGTTCGGGCAGGGCGTTGCGGTCGACAATGCCCGGGCATTGACCTGGTATGGCCTGGCGGCCGCGCTGGGAAATGTGCAGGGGATAAACAATCTGCAGATTTTCTCAGAGGAATTGCAGGAAGACGGCGGGGATTGGCAAAACGCCACCATCGCCGTGACGGATGCGGCCATTGCGCAGGCTCAGCGCTGGGCGAAGATTCAGGATCTTCATAGCCAAATTGACCGGGCGATGGCCAATGCCCTCTACCAGGACGAATACGCCGACCAGGACGAACACATTGGCCACGGCAAGAGCGCGGCCATGACCAGAGTCTTTAATGCGCTGGGCAGTGTTGGCGCGGTGCAGCACCGGGCCGCGGCTGCGCAGTCTCGCGCGGAAGGTCAACGCCTGCACGATGAGCTAGCCCAGGTGACTGGGCAAAGCCAAGCCACCTCCAGTCTCCCAGCCCGCTGAGGTTCTGAAGCGATGAGTGGACCCACCGGCACAGGATGCGCCGGTGGGCTTTGTTGCGTGTGGAGGGCTACATTTTCGGGCTGGCGATGCGGACGAGGAGGATGTCGTGGCTGGCGATTTCAAGCGGCATGTTGTTGGTGAGCGTGACGTCCTGGCCGGTCCAGAGATTCCTGGCCTGCTGATCGCCGTGGAGGCCGAGCTTGGCGAGGTTGAGGTGGAAGGGATGGGAGGAGTAGCGGTCGCTGCCGGCGTTGAGGACGGCGATGGCCATGGCGCCGCCGGAGAGCGGGCGGGCCCAGACTTCGACTTCGCCGTCGGCATAGATGCGGCGGGCCTGGTGGCCGAGGGGGTCCTGGTCAATGGCGATGACGTCGCGGTTGGTGAGGATGGACTTGATTTCGGGCGTCATTTTGGTCAGGTCGTTGCCGGCGAGCAGGGGCGCGGCGAGCATGGCCCACATGGAGAAGTGGGAGCGGTTTTCCGCCAGCGTTAAATGGCCGTTGCCGACTTCGAGCATGTCGGGATCGTTCCAGTGGCCGGGGCCTGCGTATTTGGCGAGGCCGGCCTGCATCTCAAGCAGGTCGTAGATGCGGTCCCAATGGGCGTTGATGTCGCCGGTGGTGCGCCACAGGTTGCCGCCGAGCGCGGGCGCCCACTCCCAGGGCGCGTCCCAGCCGTACTGGCAGAGCGAGAAGACGATGGGGCGGCCGGTGGCCTTGAGGGCTTTGCCCATCTTGTCATAGGCGGCGATCATCAGGCGCATTTGCGCGGCTTTGTCATTGGGCGCCTGCTTTTGCATCACGGCGGGGATGAAGCTGCAGAGGTCGTACTTGAGATAGTCGATGCCCCAGGAGGCGTAGAGCCTGGCGTCCTGTTCCTCATGGCCGAGGGAGGCGGCGTAACCGGCACAGGTTTTGGGGCCGGGAGAGGAGTAAATGCCGAGCTTGAGGCCCTTGGAATGGACGTAGTCGGCGAGGCCCTTCATGTCAGGAAATTTGGAGTTGGCGTGGAGGACGCCGTCGGCGTCGCGCTGGCCCTCCCAGGTGTCGTCGATGTTGACGTAGATGTAGCCTGCATCCTTCATGCCGGAGGCGACGATTTCGTCGGCGGCGTTTTTGATGTCCTGCTCAGTGACTTTGCCGGCGAAGTAATTCCAACTGTTCCAGCCCATGGGGGGCGTGGCTGCGGCCTGATCAGACTGCGCGTGCGCGGGTGTTGCGGGGATGCATGGCAATGCAAGGGCAAGGAGCGCAGCGAGAGCAAGGGATGCGGAACGGCGCATGGGAAGTGGTCCTCCTGAAAACGATTTCATTTGCAGGAGGAATAGTAAGCCGGGCAAGGGGGATTGGGCAATGGAAAAGGATGGCCGGGCTGGAAGGCGCGGGACAAACACCGGGAAATGGATGGGTTGCGCGCGTCAGGCGACGCGGGGCTCAGTCCAGCGCGGGGGCGGCGGCGTAACGCGGACAGGCGGCCATGGCGGCTTCGATTTCCGGCACGGGGCGGATGCCGCCGCGCGCGCCGGAGGCGGTGCAGTTGAGGGCGGCCGCGGCGCAGGCGAAGTCAAGCTGCTGCGGGAGAGGCCAGTTGCGAAGAACACCGTAGATGAAGGCGGCGTGGAAGATGTCGCCGGCGCCAGTGGTGTCTGCCACGGGGACGCAGAAGGCGGGGCGGAGATGGAAGTCGCGGCCATCCCAGGCGAGGACGCCGTCCTGGCCGAGGGTGGCGGCGGTGACGAGGCAGCCGAAGCGGGATTTGAGGCGGCGGAGAGCCGACTCGAGGGTGCGCTCGCCGGTGAAGCGGACGGGGAAATCGCGGCTTACGATGAGGTAATCGATGTTGGCGATGAGGTCCTCAACGCCGGGGTAGGGCTCGTCGAGATCGGCGACGGTGGGGATGCCGGCCTGGCGCGCCCAGGAGCCGGCGAGGATGGCGGCGGCGGTTTCACAACCGTCGGTGTGGAAGCAGCGGGCGTTGACGATCCAGTCGCGGTTGAGGTCGGCGGGCTGGAGGAAGAGGCGCGGGTCACGGCGCTGGATGACGGTGCGCTCACCGCCGGCGTCCACCAGGATGAGCGACTGGGGGCTGAGCGCGCCGGGCACGACGATGAGGCGCGCGTCAACGCCGAGGCTGAGGAACTCGCGGCGATGGAGGGCGGCGGCTTCATCGTCGCCGAGCTTGCCGACGTAGCGGGTGGTGAGGCCCCAGGTTTGGCAGGCGGCGACGGCGGTGGCCACCTGGCCGCCGGGCTGGATGGAGGACTGGGCGTACTCGACCTTGGAACCGCGCTCAGGATAGGCGGCCAGCGGAATGAGGGTGTCAGTGGCGTTGAGGCCGACACCGACGAGGTCCACACGGGCCGGGAGCGCTGGGGTGGTCATAAGGGAGATTGTAATGGGAGGGCAGCGGGCAGCAGACGGTGGGCAGCTAACAGCAGACAGCGAACAGTTTCCAGTTGTCCGTGGATGGTTCGACGATGGGCTGGCTGGGCGGGCGCGGACGAGGTGATTACGTTCGACAAGGCGTTTGGGCGGGTGACGAGGGTTAGGCGGGTGAGGTAGGGGGTGGCATCGCCGGTGTCGGGAGCGAGACCCTTCGACTTCGCTCAGGGCAGGCTCTTGGGCACTCGGCACTCGGACCACGTCTTATCGCGTCTAGGTATTCCGCTCATCGATTGACGGAAAGTTCGAACCGTCCTCGATTGCCTGAATTACCGCAGTCAGTTCTGTAGGGAATTCAGAGTGTTTCATCTGTCTCGCAATCGCCGGTGGGCCGAACGCCACGTCGAACTTTCCCTGTGTCCACCTGGACAATTCTGTAAGCAACATTTTGCCGGACACAATGGAAAGTCGAGCAACTTCTGAGTGCCACATTTTCTCAACATTCGCCCGCGCAGACTTATTTGCGCTGATGACATCTAGTTTGCGGTTATTCTGAATCATCGCCGAGGCGAAAGCGTCCTCGATTGCCCGGCGCTCAGATTCGCAAATTTCAAGAATCTTCTGTTGGATCTCTTCCACGCTTGGCACCTCGCCGCCCTTGATTCGGGCTGCAAGGACTCGCCGTATTGCGTTTGGCTGCAACAGGTAGTTTTCTATCTCCTTCCTTTTCCAAATATGGAGGTTTAACCCTCGATTTTGAGCCTCAGTATATCGGTCTCTGATCTCTCCATCCGAGTGATAGTCGCAGTCGAGAATGCAGTATGTCTCAATCCGGTCTCCCACCGCGTTCCTCAATGTCATGGACGACCCCACGGCGTATGGCCATCCGGCCCAGCCGCCAATTGGGAGACAAGGGATGGTGTCAAGTGGTAGCTCGGCATCTGGGTACAGAGCAGCGTGGAAATACTTAAGGAGTGCAATATCCTTTCCTTCGACCAATAGAAACTTTCTTGCGCTCCAGAGCCGTGCGAGATGCACGTTGTGAACGCCGCCTATTTGGTCAATAAGAATTTGTACTCCGGGTTCATTATTCGCGTACTGGGATTTCCGGACTTTTTTATCAATGATCAGAATGTTGCCTGGATCAGATTCGGCCATGATCTCCACGGAATGAGTCGCGACTATGCATTGCCGAAATCTGGCACGGGCAAGTCGAAAGAGCTTACGTTGGAGGTCGGGATGCATGTAGACATCTGGTTCGTCAAGAACTACGGTGCAGTCGACGGAAGTTCGAGAAAGGAACCAGATCGTTTGGAGCCACATTTGAAGTCCGTGCCCCATCCACCCGACCTCTGCTACAAAGTCTCCGTCTCGAACAGGGAGCGCCAGTAAGCTTCCCTCCTTCGTGGTTGTTTCTTGAATCGGGTCAATTCTGAGCCCACCCCATGTCTCTTCAGCTAGAGCTTTGAAATTTGCGAATGGTGTGTCCATTCGAAGCAACTGGTTGCGGAAATGACGTGAGGTAAGACGTGAGTTTAAGTGCGTTGTAACTCGCTCGTCGGTAAGTCGAAACTCCTCAGTTCGTAATGGGCCTATTTGGGGCAATACGCTAATCCAGGGTAACTTGAGGTTAAGGAATTTCGCTGCTGTGTCGATCCAGTTTGAGTTCTGCTGGATTGTTGCGAATATCGTCTCTTCTCTCCCCACGTATACGTCGACAACGACGCCTTGGTGGAATTTGGCCGTTATGATTGCGGGGGGTTCTCCGTATCGGTGGAATACGCTGTTCAGATTTATACCGAGCTGTGAAATCCTCGGGGCTATTCCTTTTCTGAAACGAGGCAAATTCAGCCATCCAGGTGCGACCGTGAATTGGGCACCTCGGCGATTTATGACGGAGGAAACGAGGCGTAGCGCCTCTATAAGTGAAGACTTCCCTGCATTGTTCTTGCCGACCACTACGGTACAGGGCTCGAACAGAACGGTGTGGTCGTTAAAGCATCTGAAATTCTGCATCCGGAGTTGGCGGAGCATACTCGAACCTTTTTACTTGAAAAGACTACAGAGGATTATAGTCGCTATCCACGATTGCGGATGGGTGGTCGGCATTTTGGAGACTTTCTAACTGCTTCGCGCGCCTCATGCGGTGGCGAGGTAGAGGAAGCGGAAGAGGAAGAGGGCGGCGAGGATGTAGAGGAGCCAGTCTTTTTTGCGGAGGTTGCCGGTGGCCAAGTGGAGGACGGCCCAGGCGATGATGCCGAAGCCGAGGCCGTTGGCGATGGAGCAAGTGAGCGGGATGAGGACGAGGGTGAGGAACGCGGTCAGGCGTTTTGAGAGCGGAGGCGCTTGCGGCGGAGGAAGAGGTCCATGGAGCCGCCCTGGAGGACGATGGAGAAGACGACGACGATGTAGGTAGCGCCGAGGATCCAGGAGCGGCCGAGCTCGGCGGGTACCGAGAGGGCGAGGGCGATGGAGAGTCCGCCGCGGAGTCCGCCCCAGGTGAGCAGGAATGTGGAGCTCTTGTGGCCGCGATGAATGAGGCGGACGAGGGCGAGGATGGCGACAACGGCGGCCAGGCGGACGGCGTTGATGGCGAGGATGGCGGCGAATCCGGCGCGGAAGGCTGAGGCGTCAAAGGTGATGACCATGGTCTCAAGGCCGAGGAGAACGAAGAGAATGGAGTTCTGCACCTCGTCGATGACGCCCCAGAAGCCTTCAATGTCGCGGTGGGCGACGCGATTGTCAGGCTGGTGGCGATTGAAGTAGCGGAGGGCGATGCCGGCGACGACGGCCTCAAGAGGCGCGGAGAGGTGGAGGTGGTCGGCGATGACGTAACCGCCGAGGGCGAGGGCGACGGTGAAGAGGATGTCCACCTGATAGGAGTTGACGCGGCGCATGAAGTGCGCGGCAACCCACGCGGCGCAGATGCCGAGCAGAACGGCTCCGCCGGCTTCGGCGATGAGCATTCCGGCAATGTGCCAGGGCGTGGGCACTTGACCGCGGGCGAAGTCGAGTACGGCGAGGAAGAGGACGGCGCCGATGCCGTCATTGAAGAGCGACTCGCCGGCGAGCTGGGCCTGGATGCCTTTGGGTACGCCGACGCGGCGCAGCATTTCAAGCACGGCAATGGGATCAGTGGGCGAGATGAGCGCGCCGAAGAGCAGGCAGGGGATCCAGGGAATGTGGCCGGCGCTGAAAAGGAACATGAGGCCGGCGATGGCGAAGATGGAGACGAGCGTGCCGCCGATGGCCATGAAGGCGATGGTGAGTTTCTCGCGGGCAAGCTGCTCGAGGTCAAAGAGGAATGCGCCGGCGAAGAGCAGCAGGGGGAGCATGCCGTGAAGGATGATGCTCTTAAAGTCAATGTGATTGGCGAGGCGCAAGGCCCAGGCGTGCATGGCGGGAGCAACGCCGCTGATGGCGCCGAGGAAGAGCGAGAGCAGCACGGTGAGCAGCATGGTGCCGACGGTGAGTGGAAGCCGGAGCCAGCGCGCGCTGACGAGGCCAAAGATGGCCGCGGTGGCGAAAAGGACGCTGAGGACTTCCAGAGTGGTCATGATGCCGGCCGTGATGGAGAGTTGCACCCATGGTAAAGGATGCGTTGAGGAGATGATTGCAATCGCACAGGGAGCGCTGCGCGATTAGAGAAGCTTTGCCGCATCTTTGGCGAAGTATGTGACGATGAAATCGGCTCCGGCGCGGCGAATGCTGACGAGAGACTCGAGCATGGCGCGGTCGCGGTCAAGCCAGCCTTTTTCAAATGCGGCGTGGAGCATGGAGTACTCGCCGGAGACCTGATAAGCGCCGATGGGGACGCCGAAGCGCCGGCGCGCGGCGTACACGACGTCGAGATAGGGCATGGCCGGCTTCATGAGGATCATGTCGGCTCCTTCGTCGAGGTCGAGCTCGATTTCGCGCATGGCTTCGCGGAAGTTTGCGCCGTCCATCTGGTAGGTTTTGCGGTTGCCGAACTGGGGCGCGGAGTCGGCGGCTTCGCGGAAGGGGCCGTAAAAGGCGGAAGCGAATTTAGAAGCGTAACTGAGGATGGGTGTCTGGGTGAGCGAGGCCGAGTCGAGCGCGCGGCGGATGGCGGCGACGCGGCCGTCCATCATGTCACTGGGCGCAACGACATCCGCGCCGGCGCGGGCCAGGCTGACGGCGGTGCGGGCCAGCAGGTCGAGCGTGGAATCGTTGTCGACGTCGTGGCCGTGCGGCGTTTCAACAATCAGGCCGCAGTGGCCGTGGCTGGTGTACTCGCAGAGGCAGACGTCAGCGATGAGGACGAGCTTTTTGGCGGCGGCTGATTGCTTGAGCGCGCGCAGGCCCTGCTGGACGATGCCGTCGTCGGTCCACGCGCCGGCGCCCTGGTCGTCCTTTTTGCCGGGCAGGCCGAAGAGCAGCAGGCCGCCCAGGCCGAGGGCTGCGGCTTCTTCAGCCTCCTTGACGGCTTCATCAATCGATAGATTGAAGACGCCGGGCATGGAGGTGACGGCGCGGCGGACGCCCTGGCCGGGGCAGAGGAAGAGCGGGTAAAGAAAATCGCCGGGGTTGAGGGCGGTTTCGCGGACGAGGGCGCGAAGGGGCTCCGACTGGCGGAGCCGGCGCATGCGCTGGACGGGAAACGTCATGCAGAGATTGTAGCGGAGGCGGGAAACCGGGCCTTGTGACGGGGGTCTGCACAAGGTGCTTTCGATTGGGTGGTTCTTCCGGGGCTGAAGCCCCTTATCTTTGTGGCATCGATTCAGGGGCCTGAAGGCCCCTGCTCCCTCCTAAGCGAAGAATTGTGAACGGATGGCCGTCTCGCCTTCTTGTGCGTCAGGCTAGAGCTGGTCGTAAAGGGTGGAGTTGCGGTAGCCGAGGAGAGTAACGAGCGTCCAGATGCCCATGGCGGTGCCGAGGGGGAATTTGATGAGGGAAAAGACGGCGGCGACGATGGCGACGACGCGGCCCCAGGGGGCACGCTCCATGAGTCCCCAGCCGGCAATCAGGGCCAGCGCGACGCGGACAAGGATGATGGCCCAAATAAAGTGAATGAGGGCCGGGCCGAACCATCCGGGCCCCAGGGGGCCGTGGTCAAAGCCGTGGCCCCAGGGACCGAAGCTGTGCATGAGGAAGGGGCTGGCGAAGGTCATGCCGATGAGACCAAAGAGCAGCTCGAGGCCGGCATAGACGAACCAGACGATGCCGAGGGCGCGGATGCGGCCGGCGTAGGTCTGGAGCTGGAACTCAAAGTTGGGGATGGGTGGAACGGGCGGCGCGACGGGGCGGCCGCACTGGGAACAGACGGGCTGCCCGGGAACGACAGGCTGACCACAACCGCTGCAAAACATGGGACCCTCCTTGGAAGGCGCTTACAAAAACAGGGTACGCATCAGGTGAGGGCCTTGTTCCCCGGCATGGGGAGCGGGGGCGGGGGCGGCGTGGGAGCGGGCGATGCGATTGAAGGCATGGTATCACCGCATCGAAGGGGTATTGGAAGGCGGTTTCTCCTCGTGCGGGGCGGGAGGTCGCATGCGTTCCCAGCGCTCCTCAAAGCGGTCGTCGCGAAAGACGAGGGCGGTGATGCGTCCCTGGGGGTCGCGCTCGACGGCGATGCGGGCGAGGCCGCCGCCGGAGGGGTAGAAGAGGGTGTAGGGGGACTCGGCGGCGAGCTCCTCGATTTGGCCGTGGACATCCTTTTGATAAAGCTGGTCGCCCTGGCGGATGAGGGTGATGGCGAGGCGGCCGCGCGGGTCAGCGTAATCGCCGGCGAGGGCGTCAAGCTGCGCGCCGGTGAGGCGGATGGCGGGCGGATGGAGCGGGATGAGAATGCGCTCGGCGGATTCGACCGGCGGCTGGCCGCGGCGGTGGTCGAGCAGCCAGCGCGGCAGCTCGGGCTCGTCATAGGCGCGCGTCCAGCAGTCGTGGTGCAGGCCAAGATAGACCCAGAGGCGGATGTCTCCGCCGGCGGCTTTGAAGGCGGAGAACATCAGCTCGCTTTCGCGGGGAGTGACGACGTGGTCCTGGCTGCCGTGGAAGAGCCAGACGGGGGTGTGGCCGATGGCGCGTGCGTATTGCGCGGGCAAAGTGGCGGATTCGCGCCAGCGCTCGGGCGCGTAGCTCCAGAAGATGCCGCCGGCGGCGATGGCGATGGCGGCAAAACGGCGTGGATTGCGGCGGGCGAGCTCCCAGGCGCCATAGCCTCCGAGGGAGAGGCCGGTGAGATAGGTGCGGTTGGGGTCGGCGTGGAACTCGCCGGCCTCCTGGTCCAGCGCGGAGAGCGCCATGCCCATCACGGCCGGGTCAGTCCAATAGGAGCCCTGCGGACACTGCGGCATGACGATGAGAAAGGGCCAGCGGTCAGGGTGGTCGCGCACGGCCTGGGGCAGGCCGACCTGGGTTTGCCACATGCCCTCAGAACCGCGTTCGCCGCGTCCGTGGAGAAAAAGGATGATGGGCCAGCGATGACGGCTGAAGCGGGTGTAGTTCAGAGGGACATAGACCTGGAAGCGGTAAGCGACGCCGCGGAAGACGAGGGTGCGATTGAGAAAACCGGTCTCCTGCGGGGGCTCGATGCGGTTGCCGGAGGCGGCCAAGGCGGCAGGGGCGAGGAGGCACAGGCATCCGAGCAGGAGGGCCAGCAGGCGAGGAGTGCGGGGCATGACTGGGATACATGATACGGCCCGGACTGCGTGAATTTGAGGGATTCTCTTTCGAAATTTCCTGACGGAATCCTTACGAAGGGTCGTGGAAGAATAAGAGTACGGCCATGCAGACCACGGAGATGAATGAACTGGAAACAGGGGCGATGCTGGACCACTACCGCATTGAATCGGTGGCGGCGCGCACCGGAATGAGCGTGCTTTACAAGGGGACGGACACTGAAATGGGCAAGGTGGTAGCCATCAAGGTGCCCTATGCGGAGATGGAGGCCGACCCGGTGCTCTTTGAGCGCTTCAAGCGCGAGGAAGAGATTGGGCAACTGCTGGACCATCACGGCATTGTGAAGACTTTTCAGCACGAAGAGCGGACACGCGTCTACATGGTGCTGGAGTGGGTGGACGGGCACCTGCTGCGCGCCGCGCTGAACGAGCAGAAGAAGCTGCCCATTGCGCGGGCGGTGAAGATTGTGCTGGGCATGTGCCAGGTGCTGGACTCCATGCACAAGCACGGCGTGGTGCATCGCGACCTGAAACCGGAAAACGTGATGATCGACGAGCACGGGCACGTGAAGCTGATCGACTTTGGCATTGCGATGAAGGAGGACGCGCGGCGGCTGACGTTTGTGAACCTGTCGGCCATGCTGGGCACGCCGGACTACATTTCTCCAGAGCAGGTGAAGGGGCAACGCGGCGACCAGCGCAGCGATATCTATGCCGCGGGCGTGATGCTCTACGAGATGCTGACGGGCCGGGTGCCGTTTGTGGGGGCCAATCCGCAGGCGGCGATGAACGAGCGCGTGCTGCACGACCCGACGCCGCCGAGAGAGCTGAACCCGGAGATTTCGCCGCAGCTTGAGGAGATTCTGTATCGCGCGCTGGAGCGCAACCCGCGGCACCGCTACTCGACCGCGCACGAGATGGCGTGGGACCTGGAGCACCAGGACGAGGTGGGCGTGGCGGAGCACGAGTTGCGGCCGGCGGGCAGCGGCAAGCCAGGGAAGATGAACGCGCGGCTGCTGGCGTATGTGGGCGTGGCGCTGGTGCCGATTGCGCTGATTGTGCTGATGCTGGTGCTGGCGAAGCGGTGAAAGGAGCAGAGAAGCGACAGCCTGGGAGCTGCGTCAACCCTCCCGTCGCAGACTTGCCGCGTAACGGTTCTGAGCTCGTCTCAGCAAGAGTAAGTAGGACAGCGTTGCGATGCAGGAAATTAGTGCGGATATTGTCAGCATCACAATTACTGCGGGTGCCTGACTGTAGTGTCCCTTGTAAGACCGTAGAAAGGGCAAGATCATCCCTTGATACGCAAGGATTGGACCTATGCTGCTCCCGATTCCAAGATAGAGCCAGAATCGCCATCCTGAGACATTGTTGATTATGAGGATAAGCGGAGTTGCGATGAGCCACCCGACGAGGCTCACCGCAAAAACCACAATTGTCGCGACAGAAAAGGTCGCGCCAAGGTTCTCTGCCTTTCCAGGCAGGAACAGTGACATCCCCACAAGTATGGCCGACGCAATCAATAGGCTCGCTAGCGAATAGGCAAGCTTTTTCCAGCGCGGGACCATGTTTCACCCCCTTTGACTAGCGGTAGGAGTCGTCGCGGTGGACGACGAATTCGGGGTAGGCGTTACCGCCGAGCTCGTGCAGGTCCATGCCGATGGCGAGGGCGAAAGCGTCGGGCGCAAGCGGCGCGGCTGGGTAGGGATTCATGCGCGCCTCGATGCGGAAGAGGATTTGTGGCCGCGGAAAGAGACGCCGAGGCCGAGGAGGATGACGGCAATGCCGCAGAGGACGAAGACAAGACGCGGCAGGGGCGCGGGAAAGAGCAGCAGAGCGGCAAGCGCAAGAAATAATCCGGCAGGCAAGACGAGCAATCCGGCGTATCTCATGCGGGCCTTCCTTTTTCTCCCAAGTGTGTGTGCCGGATGTGTGTGCTGGGTGCGTGTGCGGGGTTGAGTTGGATATAGAAATACTGCGGGTGCGCGGAGCGATTTCCGCGAGTGAGCCTTGTGCTGCGAACCGGAGACAGCGGACGGCGCTGCCTGAAGGGATTTTCATGCAGGATGAAGGTCGAAGCGCGCGGCGATGCAGGGCATGCGGCTGAGAGATGCACAGCGAAGCAGCGAAGGGATGGCGGCCGCTGGGCGAGGCCGCCGCGACAGAGGGCGCAGAGGAGGGGTATCGCAGAGCACTGACACCACAATGCGAGACGTTGCACAGCACGTGTGCAGGTGTGGGAATTGCGTGGTCCCCGCGAAAATCGGGGATTTTCAGCGGAGGGAGTTGCACAATGGGGGACGCGCGCAGCGAACGGAAAAATCTGGATGGCGGGGTGTGGATATGGCGTGATAAGTTGTTCGCAATTTCCGAAGCTCCTTCACCGCAGGTACGAAGAGAAATCGGACTGAGCAATTCCTCCGGTTTGAAGCGTCACAGGGTATCGAAGGTCCAGTTAGATTACAGGACATTTGCGCGACGAAATACAGACAGCGAAAGACGGAGGGCGCGCGGGAGTTGCGGAGACAAGATTTGACTGCATATAGTGATGTTTCGGGTGCGGAGGCCGGCGCGCATTTCCTGCATCCGAAAACCAGAGAGAACCAGGACCGGTGTGAGCGCGGACACAGCGCGCACATTGCGATACGCAGATTGAAGACCACACAAAGCAAGCAGGAAAGCATTCATGGCGCAGATATTTGATCGCAGCTCCAATGCTTTGGCTCGGGCGAGCCTTGTATTGACGGGGATTTTGGTGATCGCTTTAGGCGTGACGCTGGACCAGTTGCAGCGCTCGCCGTGGGTGACGCGGCAGGGCGAGCGGCCGGAGCAGCCGGTGCCGTTCAGCCACAAGCACCATGTGCAGGGGCTGGGACTGCAATGCCAGTACTGCCACGTGACGGTGGAGAGGTCCAGCTACGCGGGGATTCCACCAACCAGGACGTGCATGAACTGCCACGCGCAGATATGGACGGACGCGCAGATTCTGCAGCCGGTGCGGACCAGCTGGGCGACGGGCGAGTCGATTCCGTGGGTCAAAGTGCATGACCTTCCTGACTATGTCTACTTCAACCACTCGATCCACGTGAACAAGGGGATCGGCTGCGCGACCTGCCACGGGCGGGTGGACAAGATGCCGCTGACCTATGAGCAGAACACGCTGCAGATGGAGTGGTGCCTGGACTGCCACCGAAATCCGGCGAAGAATCTTCGGCCGACGGCCCAGATTTACAACATGGCGTGGAAGAAGCCTTCCGACGACCAGCCGGTGTGGTGCGCCGCGGATGGCGCCAGAACCGGCGTGCCAACCGCCGACAGCGTGAACTGCGTGACAGAGGATCCGACCGGCCAGGGGCCGCAGATGGCGGAGCTGGCGTTTCCGCTGGCGACGGCCACGGGGACGGCCAACGATGCAAGCGCGGCCAAGGTTCCGGCCTTGCCGGTCTACAGGAAATTCACCAGTCAGAACGATCTGGGGCACTTCCTGCTGGTGCACTACAACATCAAGACGCCTAAACAGCTGACGAGCTGCGATACCTGCCACCGGTGAGCGAAGCGATGAGGGTGCGAGAGACGAAACCGGCCGCGAACGAGGCGGCGCACAAGACGGGGAATGCCGTGGATAACGACGCAAACAAGGCGATCCCGGGCGGGGCTGCCCAGGAGACCGAAGAGCCAAAGCTGACGCTGGCCCAGGTTCGCGAAGAGCTGCAGGGGACGCGCGGCAAGAAGTTCTGGCGTTCGCTGGACGAGCTGGCCAACACCGAGGAGTTCCAGGCGGCGGTGGAGCGGGAGTTTCCGGCGGCTGCGCAGGAGTGGGTGGACCCGGTGTCGCGGCGCGGATTCCTGAAGCTGATGGGCGCTTCGATGGCGCTGGCCGGGCTGGCGGGCTGCACCAAGCAGCCGGACGAGCTTATTTACCCCTACGTGAAGGCTCCGGAAGACCTGGTTCTGGGCAAGCCGATGTACTTTGCCACGGCGCATCCGTTCCCCACGGGCTCGGTGCCGCTGCTGATGAAGAGCGACGAATTCCGGCCGATCAAGGTGGACGGCAATCCCGAGCACAGCTACACACGCGGTGGTTCCGATCCGCTGAGCCAGGGCACGCTGCTGGGCATGTATGACCCGGACCGGTCGCAGCATGTGCTTTATCGCGGCGAGCACCGCGAGTGGGGGGAGTTTGCCGAGGCGCTGCGCATCAAGGTGGCCGAGAGCAAGGACGGCACGGGCATCTACTTTCTGAGCGCGACGATGATCTCGCCGACGCTGGTGCGGCAGTGGAAGGCGGTGCAGGCGGCGTGGCCGAAGGCGAAGCTGGTGCAGTATGACCCGGCGATTGCGGGCACGTGGCTGGAACGCGGCGAGAACGTGCAGTACGCGCTGACGGGCGCGGATGTGATTCTGTCGCTCGACGCGGATTTCATTTCCGGCGCGGCCTATCCGGGCTTCCACAAGCTGGTGCGCGACTACGCCGACCGGCGCAAGACGCCGGAGACGGGCATGAACCGGCTGTATGCGGTGGAGAGCACGACGACCACGACGGGCATGAAGGCCGAGCATCGCCTGGGATTGCGGGCAAGCGAGGTACCGGCCTTTGCGGCCGCGTTGGCCAAGGCCCTGGGCGTGGCGGGCGTGGAGGGTCCGGCGTACGAGTGGACCGCGGAGCAGCAGGCTTTTCTGGCCGCGGCGGCCAAGGACCTGAAGGCGAACGCGGGCAAGTGTGCGGTGCTGCCGGGTCTCTACCAGGACCCGAGCGTGTTTGCGCTGGCGCTCGAGATGAACCAGGCGCTGGGCAACGTGGGCAAGACGGTGCTGGTGTCGAGCGAGCCGTCGATTCCGATTCCGAGCGACCAGCTGGGCGACATGAAGGCGCTGGTGGCGGACCTGAACGCGGGCAAGGTGGACTGGCTGGTGATTCTGGACGCCAACCCGATTTATTCGGCTCCGGCGGATTTGAATTTTGCCTCGGCGATCAGCAGGGCGAACATCGTGGCGCACCTGGGTTCCCATCTGGACGAGACGGGACAGATTGCGCACTGGCACGTGAACTCGGCGCACTATATGGAGTCGTGGTCGGATGCCCGGGCGTATGACGGCACGGTGTCCATTGTGCAGCCGATGATTGAGCCGCTTTATGGCGGGCACACGGCGCACGACGTGCTGCAGATGCTGCTGGACGAGCCGATGAAGAGCGCGTACACGGCGGTGCGTGAGACGTCGAAGCCGGCGATCAAGGGCGACTTTGAGTACGGCTGGCGCAAGGCGCTGCACGACGGATGGATTGAAAACACGGCATACGCGACCAACGGCACTGTGAAGGTCGCGATTCCCGCGGTGCCCGCTCCGGCGCCGAAAGATCAGCTTGAAATCATCTTCCGGCCGGACCCGAATATCTACGATGGGCGGTTCTCGAACGTGGGCTGGCTGCAGGAGATGCCCAAGCCGGTGACCAACCTGAGCTGGGACAATGCGGCCATTGTCTCCGGCGCGATGCTAACCAGGCTGGGCGTGGAAGAGGACGACATTGTGGAGCTGTGCGTGGGCGGCGGACGCGTGAAGGCTCCGATTATTGTGGCGCCGGGACATCCGGACAATTCGGTGACGGTGTACCTGGGCTACGGGCGCGAGTACGCGGGCCGGGCCGGATCCGGCGCGGGATTTGACGCCTATCTGATTCGCAACACGTGGGGGCTGTTCCACGCGGCGGGCAGCATCCGTCACGTTCCGGGCAAGTGGGGCGTGGCGATCACCAAGAGCCACTACCAGGATCATCGCGGCGCGCGGTATGGCGAGCAGGGCCACGGCAACAACTCTCTGGAAGGCGACGAGGCGCTTGGCCAGCGCGGAATTATCCGCTACGCCACGCTGGAGAAATTCAAGAAGAGCCCCAACTTTGCGCACGAGGGCGTGGACTACGAAACGCCGCCGATGGACGAGTCGCTGTTCCCCAACTGGCAGTACAACGGGAACAAGTGGGGCATGTCGATCGACATGAACAGCTGCACGGGCTGCAATGCGTGCATCGTGAGCTGCTATGCGGAGAACAACATTGCCGTGGTGGGCAAGCAGCAGGTGCGCATCGGGCGGAACATGCAATGGATCCGCGTCGACGCCTACTTCGAGGGCGATCTTTCCGCGCCTCGGGCGCACTACCAGCCCATGCTCTGCCAGCAGTGCGAGAATGCGCCGTGCGAGCAGGTGTGCCCGGTGGGCGCGACGGTGCACTCGGACGAGGGCCTGAACATGATGGTCTACAACCGCTGCATCGGAACGCGCTTCTGCTCGAACAACTGCCCCTACAAGGTGCGGCGGTTCAACTTCCTGCTCTACTCCGACTACGAAACGTCGAGCCTGAAGCTGATGCGCAACCCGGACGTGACGGTGCGCTCGCGCGGCGTGATGGAGAAGTGCAGCTACTGCGTGCAGAGGATTTCGCACGCGAAGATCAATGCCGACAAGGAGAACCGGCCGGTGCGCGACGGCGAGATTGTGACCGCGTGCCAGCAGGCCTGCCCGGCCAAGGCAATCGTGTTCGGCAACCTGAACGACAAGACGAGCCGGGTTGCGGCGCTGCAGGCAAAGGAAAGGACCTATCAGTTGCTGGCCGACCAGAATACGCGGCCGCGGACAACGTACATTGCTGAAGTTCTAAACACCAATCCCGAACTGGAAGAGACGCCGGTGGAGATTGATCCGGCGAAGGGTTGAGCTGACGATGGCGACCAGCGAAGTGAAACCGAAACTCCCGGGAGTGGATCCGGTAACCGGGGAATACAAGGTGATCGGCGACGGGCAGACGTTCCGCTCGGTGACCGAAAAGATCTCGAAGATCGTGCTGACGCCGCGCACCCCTCTGGGGTGGTTCCTGTACTTTGCGGTGGCCGGCGCAGGCACCACCATGCTGCTGGTGGCCCTGGTGTGGCTCTTCCTGAAGGGCGTGGGCATCTGGGCGATTACGCAGCCGGTGGCGTGGGGCTTTGCGATCATCGAATTTGTGTGGTGGATCGGCATTGGCCACGCGGGCACGCTGATTTCCGCGATTCTTCTGCTCTTCAAGCAGGGCTGGCGCAACTCCATCAACCGGTTCGCAGAGGCGATGACAATCTTCGCGGTGGTTTGCGCGGGCATGTTCCCGCTGATCCACCTGGGCCGCCCGTGGGTGAGCTACTGGGTGTTCCCGCTGCCGCTGACGATGGATGTGTGGCCGCAGTGGCGGTCGCCGCTGATGTGGGATGTCTTCGCGGTTTCAACCTACGCGACGATCTCCATCGTATTCTGGTACATGGGCATGATCCCCGATCTGGGCACGTTGCGCGACCGTTCGAAGAGCAAGTTCGGGCAGTACATGTACGGCATGCTGGCCATGGGCTGGCGCGGCTCCGTGCGGCACTGGGCGCAGTATGAGACTGCCTCGCTGCTGCTGGCGGGCCTGGCCACGCCGCTGGTGCTGAGCGTGCACACGGTCATCAGCTTCGACTTTGCGGTGGCGGTGCTGCCGGGCTGGCACACGACCATCTTCCCGCCCTACTTTGTGGCCGGCGCCATCTACTCCGGCTTTGCCATGGTGCTATCGCTGGCGATTCCGCTGCGCAAGTACTACGGGCTGGAAGCGCTGGTGACCGAGCGGCACATCGACAACATGGGCAAGGTGATGCTGGCAACCGGCTTCATTGTGGCCTACGGGTACGGCTCGGAGGTGTTTTTCGCCTGGTATTCGGCGTCGCACTGGGAAGCCTTTATGATGTGGAACCGCATGTTCGGGCCGATTGGGTGGTCATACTGGGTGCTGGTGTCATGCAACCTGTTCATTCCGCTCACGACCCTGTGGTCGCGCAAGCTGCGCAGGTCAATGACGTTCATGTTCATCCTGTCGATCATTGTGAACACGGGCATGTGGTTTGAACGGTTCGTGATTATTGTGACGAGCCTGACCCGCGACTTCCTGCCTTCGGCCTGGGGAACCTACCGGGGGACGAAGTGGGACTACATGACGTATTTCGGGACTGTGGCGCTGTTCGTCTTCCTGTTCCTGCTGTTTGTGCGGTTCCTGCCTATGATCCCGATGAGTGAAATACGCACGATGCTGCCGGGGGCGAAGATCAAGCCCAAAGCGACAGCGGAGGCTGGTGACTGATGCCCCCACGCGAAGGAACCTACGGCCTGCTGGCCGAATTCGATACGCCGGGCGACCTGGTGAGGGCCGTTCGGCAGGCACGCGAGGATGGCTGGCGGCGGCTGGATGCCTACTCGCCCTATCCCTTGGAAGAGGCTGCCGAGGCAATCGGCTTCCACCGCAACAAGGTGCCTCTGGTGACGCTGATCGGCGGCCTGATCGGCGGCGCGGCGATGTTCTCACTGGAGACGTGGATCTCGACGCTGGCCTATCCGCTGGATATCGGGGGCCGTGCGACGTACTCGTGGCCTGCGTTTGTGGTGCCGGCCTATGAGTGGACGATTTTGTGGGCGGGTCTTTCGGCGTTCTGGGGCATGTTGGCGCTGAATGGACTGCCGGCCCTCTATCACCCGCTGTTCAATGCGCCCAACTTCCGCGACGGCGCATCGACAGACAAGTTTTTCCTGTGCCTGGAGGCGCTGGACCCGAAGTTTGACCTTTTGGAGACGAAGGGGTATCTGCAGGGCTTTGAGCCGCTCTCAGTGGTGGAGGTGGAGTACTGATGGAAGCGAACCGCCTCAATCAAACAGGCAGAAGGCTGGGCCGGGTGTGCGCGCTGGCAGGTGCGGCGGCGCTGCTGGTGGTGACCGGCTGCCGGCAGGACATGCACAACGAACCCAAGCTGATTCCGCAACGCGGGTCGTCGATGTTTCCCGATCATCGCGGAGCGCGGCCGCAGCTGCTGGACACGGTGGCGCGCGGGCAACTGCACACCGACAGTTACTTTTACACCGGCGTGGTGGTAGGGCCGAACGGCGTGAAGGAAGAGAAGGACCTGATGCCGTTTCCGGTGACGCTGACGGTGCTGGAGCGCGGGCAGGAGCAGTTCAACATTTATTGCACGCCGTGCCACTCGCGGGTGGGCAACGGGCTGGGCATGATTGTGGAACGCGGCTACAAGCCGGCGGCAAACTTCCACGACCTGCTGCACAGGTCGCAGCCGGTTTCGCACTACTTTTACGTGATGTCGAACGGCTATGGCGCGATGCCGAACTACTCGGCGCAACTGACGCCGGCTGACCGCTGGGCGGTGGCTGCCTATATTCGCGCGCTGCAGTTGAGCCAGGACGCGCCGCTCAAGGACGTTCCGGCGGGCGTAACGGTGAAGAGCCTGAAGGAAGTGGCGACCGAGGAAGGGTTGCCGGCCAGCTACGCAAAGCCATGGTCGCTGCCGACGACGGCGGTGTGGGGCTCAAAGCTGGCGCCTGAGGAAGGCTCTCCGGCGATGGCTCCGGCTGTGAGGGGATTGAAACCGATCACGATTCCAACTAGCAAAACGGCCAAGGGAGCCGCCAAGTAAGGGACGCAAAGGAATGGCACACGAGACACAGACAAAAACGCTTCCCGCCGACCTGAGCACGCCGGGCTTTGTAGACGGCTGGCGGTCGCGCGCGCTGCTGGTGGGGGCGGCCTTTACGGTGATTGCCGTCGGGCTGGGTTTTGCGGACGGTTCCATTGAACACGTGCTGCGCGCCTGGGTGCTGGGATTGATGCTGACGGCTGGCCTGTGCGTGGGCGGCCTGTCGCTGCTGATGGTGCAGTACTGCTCGGGCGGCAAGTGGGGCCTGCTGCTGCGGCGGCCGTTTGAGGCGATGGCCAAGACCCTGCCGCTGGTCTTCGTCTACTGGGTGGTGGTGGCCATCGAGATGAAGCGTCTTTATCTGTGGGCGCAGTTCACGTCGGTGAGTTCCACGGCCGCGGCGCTGAAGGCAGGGCTGATTAATGATATTGAGCAGCACTGCCTGAACTTCAAGCGGCCCATGCTGGCTCCGTTTCCGTTTGTGTGGGTGAGCGTGCTGTGCTTCCTGATCTGGGGCTATTACACGTGGCGGCTGGCAAGCCTGGGCGCCAAGCGCGACACGCAGCCGGAGTCGACGACGCCCTACTGGATCAAGAAGCTGGAAAACATCAGCGGGCCGGGCATTATCGTGTATTCGGTGACGATGACGGCGGCCTCGATTTACTGGGTGATGTCGATGGACGTGACCTGGTACTCGACGGTCTATGGGCTGCTGTTCCTGGTGGGCCAGGCTTACTCGGTGCTGGCGTTTGCCATTATCGTGGCCATCGGCCTGTCAAAGGCCGAGCCGTTCAAGACGCTTCTGCGGCAGACTGAGCAGCACGATCTGGGCAAGCTTACCTTCGCCTTTATCATGCTGAATATCTATCTGGCCTTCGGGCAGTTCCTGATTATCTGGTCAGGCAACCTGCCGGAGGAGATTCCCTGGTATCTGAACCGCATTCGCGGGCACTGGGGCATCATCATCACGCTGGACTTCATCTTCCACTGGCTGATTCCGTTTACGCTGCTGCTGTCGCGCGACCTGAAGCGCAACAAGAAGCGGCTGGTGTGGGTGTGCCAGTGGATGGTCTTCGCCAAGGCCTTCGATCTGTTCTGGCTGATTGAGCCGAACTTCAAGGACGCGGCGGGGAACCTGCACTTCACCTGGGGGATTCTGGAGTACGCGGCGGTGCCGGTGGCCATGACGGCATTCTGGGTGGCGTACTTCTGCATGCAGTTGAAGACGCAACCGCTGGTGCAGACCAACGATCCGCATGTGGCGGAAATTCTGGAGCCTGATCATGTCATCGCATAACGAGCACGGACCCAAGCCGGAAGAGATTGACACCTCGCTGGGCTACGAGCAGAGCGACGTCCGCGCGACCGGGATCATTGTGTTCCTGACGGCGTTCCTGATCTTTGTGGCGGTGGTGGCGATTACGGCTTATGGCGTGGGCAAGGCGCTGGACACGTGGATTACCAAGACCGATCCCAAGCCGAACCACTGGTCAAAGACGGTGAATGTGCGGGAACTGGGCGACATGCCGTCAAGCCCGGCGCTGCAGAAGCAGATGGACGAGCTGGTGAACCAGTTTCCAACGCCGCGGCTGCAGAACGACACCGACGATGGAGCCACCGACCTGTTGACGCTGCACCAGCACGAGACGTTGCTGCTGGACCACTACACGTGGGTGGATCAGTCCAGGGGGACGGTGCGGATTCCGATAGGCAGGGCGATGGAGCTGCTGGCGCAGCAGGGATTGCCGGTGGCGCCGGCCGCAACACTGCCGCCGCCGATGACCGGGGATTCAAGGCCGACGATTACCAGGCCGCTGACCGACGGATTTGCGCCGACCGGCTACGAGCAGGAGCAGGCGCTCATCAAGAAGGCGGCGGAGCAGCAGGAGAAGTGAGCGCGGAGAGTGCGCGCTAATAAGGATGGGACGGCTGACCGAAGGGCCGGCCTTAACAGGCAGAAGGGAGTTGCAGGTATGCAGTGCGCAGTCACAATCCGGAGAAAGAGACGCTATGCGGCGGGGGCCGCAACAGCCGCGATTGTGGTGTGCATGACATTTCAGGCAACCCTGCTGCAGGCGCAGAAAAGTCAGAGTCCCGTGCAGGGGATGTCGAGCTACGGGAACATGCGCCGGTCAGTGCAGGAAAGAACCAAGGGGCCGGCGAACACCGCGCCCGGAGTGCTGAGCCAGGTGGGCATCCAGCAGAAACTGAACGGACAACTTCCGCTGGATGATACGTTCGTTGACTCGACCGGTAAGCAGGTGAGGCTGGGAGATTATTTCGGCTCCAAGCCGGTGATTCTGACGCTGGTGTACTACAAGTGCCCGATGCTTTGCAGCGAGGAGCTGGAAGGGCTGACGAGCGCGCTGAAGATGGTGAGGTTTGTGCCGGGCCGGGACTTCAACATTGTGGTGGTGAGCTTTGATCCGACCGAAGGCCCGTCCCTGGCGGCGGAGCGAAAGGCGCGCTATCTGAAGATGTATGGGCATCCTGAGACGGCCGACGGCTGGCACTTCCTGACCGGGACGCAGGCGAATATCGACACGCTGACGAATGCGGTGGGCTTCCACTATGTGAAGCTGAAGGTTCCGGGAA
>DASUAU010000003.1:0-155397 GCA_035763705.1 Occallatibacter sp.
CGTCGCCAGCCCATGAAACCCATCCGCCCGCGGCGCACCAATATACAGTCCCAGATTGATCTTCGCGTGCGATCGAACCCTCGTTGGCATATCGCCTCATTGTAGGGCCGGGTACTTACGTCGAGAACTCTCGGTGCGCCCGATTCAATAATGACCGGCTGCTGAAGACTTGAGCGAATCCAAGTCCCAGACAGAGGAACATGAGGATTGCATCGAAAGGCGTTTCACCACGTTTGCTTGGCGTATTCCACCAGTAGGGCAAATGGCCACGTGCCGCCAGAATCGCGGTTTGCAGTGCGACGAGTGCAACGAGAAAACCAAGGTGACGCCACAGAAGGCGCGGAATCTGAGGCCGAACCGCGTGGCACGTGAACATGAAGGGTGGAAGATCCGGGCCGGAAGGCCCGCCGCCCGTTCTAGCAAATGTGAAGAAGACCACGAAGAGTGTGTAAGTGATGACTGATGCTTCCTGCAATCCGTAAGGCCTACTTACGAGGGATAAGTAGAGCGGCAAACTGCCAACAATCATGCTCAGAAAAATCGCCGACATCAGGAGGAAGCGACCACGTGAAGATCTGCCTCGACAAGGATCGGAGAATGGCCATTGCTCCATCAAATGCGGTTGCGGCTCGAAGGAAGCAATCAGATGAAAGGGAATGCTGCGATGATGCCGACGCGCTTTTCCGGAAGGCCTGTCCGGAGAAATTTCTTTGATAGAGAGCTTGTCCCCGTCGTCGTTCAGCCCTACCACTTCTGCAGTGATTCGCTCGCCGCTTTCAAGCGTGATTACACCGACCGTACCGGCTTCTGCCTTATCCAGCCATTCTGGGGCGAATTTCCGTTTTGCTTCCTCTGGCGTTAGTTTGCGTCGCCTGAGTTCTCGGTCGATCACCTGCTCGGCACCAGCCGTAAAGCCGCCTTCAGAGCGCACCTTCAAAAGCTCCTCGTCGCTGAGAGCCTTATAGTGCTCGGCAAGTGCTCTTTCGTCAGGCATAGAATCGACTGGATTATAGCCTTTGCTGGCTTAGAGCCACCGCACTCCCCACTCCCACCCTAGCCGCCCTTAACTCCTTCACCGCGTCCCCCTGCGGAATAAACTCCATCGCCACCTTGTGCGCATAGCCCAGCCGCGCCAGCGTGCGATAAAGATTCGCGTAATGAATCTCGCCCGTCCCCGGCGCATGACGTCCCGGCACATCCGCCACGTGGATCAGCCCAATCACGTCGATGTGCTTCTCCAGCTTCTCCGTCAAATTCCCCTCCGCAATCTGCTCGTGATAGATGTCGTACAAGAACTGCACCTGCGGATGGCCCACCGCGCGCACCACCTCTAGCGCCTCGCTCGCCCGCGTCATAAAGTAGTGCGGATTCTCCTCCGGATCAATGCACTCCAGCAGCAGCCGCACCGGCTCGCCCGCAATCCTCCGCCCCTCCACCATCCTTGCCGCCTGCTTCAGCGTCTCCACCGCCGCCGCATGTTGTTGCTCGCGCGTCTGTCCCTCCACCACGTTGCCGCTCAGCACAATCATCGCCGGGCACTCCAGCGTCTCCATCGATTGCATCGCATCTTTCAGCTCCGCCAGAAACGCCTCCCGCACCGTCGCATCCGCCACGCCGTGCTTCAGCCCCGCCGTCGCATCGAACGTCAGCCCCAGCCGCCTCCGCGCCGTATTCGCCCGCGCAAACTCCGCCGCCGTCCAGCCCGCGTACTCGCCCACCAGCTCCACATTCCTGTAGCCCGCCTCGGCCACCTTCGCAAGCCGCTCTTCAAACGGCAGCTCCCGCTCCACCGTCCACAGCATCACGGATAAAGCAAACGGCTCCGCGTCCCCACCCGCTTCGCCGGCACGCCCTTCCGCCGCGCGCGATAAAGCCGCCGCGTGCCTCGCCGGAGCCGCTCCCAGCGCCGCCGCTGCCACGGCCTGCGTAAATTCCCGTCGATTCACTTTGCCTCTCCCTTCGCGTCCCCTCTCAGCCCGCTCCAGCAGCTCCAGCCCGCTCCAGCAGCTCCAGCCCGCAGCCGCCAGCGCCTTCACGCGCAACTCATCCTGCTGCCGGCTGCTCGCCTACTTGCGCCGTACCCGGCCCTGCTTGCGCCGTGTCCGGCTTGCGTCCTTCCACCGGCGCGTTGCCCCGTGCATGCCCGCGAGCCTACACGGTCCCTCCTCCGCATGCAACCGCACGCAACCGCAAGCAACCATACGCAACCGAGCCCTGGCCGCACCCTCCGCAAGCCTCCCTTCCGCTGATTTACACTCAGGGCGAGGCGTCCGCCGTCGCCCGCATTGTTGCTTCACGTTTTCGCATCTGCTCTCCCTTTTGGAGGAAGATCCCCTTGAAGCCTTCCGCCGCATCCCTCTTCCCTCTGCCCATCCAGCCGCGCATTCAGCCTCGCATCCAGCCTCTTGTCGTCGCCGCCGCGTTTTCCTTCGCGGCCCTGCTCGCGCTCCCGCTCGGCGCCCAGCAACCCGCGCGGCCCCTCACCGTGGCAGACATCTACGCTCACGGCTCGCTCTACGGCAATCCGCCTCAGGGCATCGAGTGGTCGCCCGACGGCAAGCACCTCACCTATCTCGACGGCGGCGAGATGATCGACCTCGACCCCGGCTCCGGCAAGCCCCACGTCCTCATCAGCCGCACCAAAATCCGCTCCCTCGTCAACAGCGACATCTCTGAGCGCGACCGCGACCATCGCGCCCGCTACAGCCAGGCCAGTTATCTCTGGGCCCCCGACGCCCGCCACATGCTCTTCGATTCCAACGGCCGCCTCTGGCTCTACGATCTCTCCAACGGCATCGGACTCCAGATTGCCTTCGCCGGCGAAACCTCAGGCGACGACCCCAAGTTCTCGCCCAACGGCGAAGCCATCTCCTTTATCCGCGACCGCTCGCTCGCCGTCGTCCATCTCCAAACCCCCGGCACGCCCACCGTCACGCTTGCACCCTCCCGTGAACCCACCCTGCTCAACGGCCAGGTCGACTGGGTCTACGAGGAGGAGCTCGACGTCCGCAGCAACTACTTCTGGTCGCCCGACTCCAAGCGAATCGCCTTCCTGCAGATGGACGAGGCCTCCGTGCCCCAGTACCCCATCACCGACTGGATTCCCACCCATTCCGCCGTCTACATGCAGCGTTATCCCCAGCCCGGCGACCCCAATCCCACCGTCCGCGTCGGCGTCGTCGGCGCCGAGGGCGGCCGCACCCAGTGGATGCACGTTCCCATCAACGACGGCCAGGATTACATCCCCCGCTTCGGCTGGGTCGACCGTCACACCCTCTGGATTGAAACCCTCAGCCGCGACCATCAGCACAAAGCCATCTACTTTGCCGATTCCCGCACCGGCGAAGTCCATCCCGTCCTCGAGCTCAGTGACGACAAGTTCTTGCCTGAGGCTTATGACGTCTCCGTCGCCGGCGGCGCAATCATCCTCACCAGTTGGGCTGACGGCCACAGCCACATCTATCTTTATTCGTATGACGCTGACCATCCTCAGCACACCCAGAAGGCCGCGCTCGTCCGCCAGCTCACCCGCGGCGACTTCGACGTGGCCAAAATCTACCGCGTGGACCACGCCCGCAAGCTCGTTGACTTCGCCTCCAACGAAGGCAATCCTCTTCAGCAGCAAATCTGGCGGGTCACCTTCGCCGGCCAGCGCACCCAGCTCACCGCCAGCGCCGGCACCCATGACGCCGCCTTCGGCCCCCCGTCCGGAGCATCGCCCGGCACATTCGCCGGCGCATTTGTGGACGACTTCTCCACGCGCATGGACCCGCCCACCCTCGCGCTCTGCTCCATCCGCCACGGCTGCCGCGTCTTCTGGCAGTCGCACGCGCTTGACGCCTGGGGTCTGCGCCCGCCCATCCCGCTCCAGGTCAAAACAAAGGATGGCTCCACGCTCTTTGCCACGCTGCTGCTGCCCGCCGCGGCCACATCGCCCGCCAGCGTCCCGCTCATCCTCAATCCCTATGGCGGTCCCGGTGACCAGTTGGTCGCCGACAAATGGGCAGACAGCCTGCTTTTTGACGAGGTCCTCGCCCAGCACGGCTTCGCCGTTCTCCATGCCGACAATCGCGGCACCGGCAATCGCGGCCGCGCCTTCGCCCAGGCCTGTTATCACAACTTCGGCCCCATCCAGTTTGAGGACCAGCTCACCGTCCTCGCGAGCGTCCTCGCCCAATATCCGCAGCTCAATCCCCATCGCCTTGGCTGGTGGGGCTGGAGCTGGGGCGGCACCTTCACCCTCTACGCCATGACCCACTCGGATCGCTTCCGCGCCGGCGTCTCCGTCGCTCCCGTCACTGACTGGCGCAACTACGATTCCATTTACACCGAGCGCTATCTCGGCCTGCCCTCGCAGGACCCCGAAGCCTACAAAACTGACTCCGTCGTCAACTTCGCCGCCCATCTCCACGGCCGCCTGCTCCTCGTCCACGGCACCGGCGACGATAACGTCCACATGGAAAACACCGTCCAGTTCATCCAGCAGCTCATCCAGGCCCAGATCCCCTACGACCTCCAGCTCTACCCGCGCAAAACCCACTCCATCGCCGGCCCCGTCGACCGCACCCACCTCTACACCCGCATCCTCGCCCACTTCGAGCGCTACCTCATGCCGCCCGTGCAGTAGGCCCACCCGCTGACTTGCTCACTCGCCAACCTGCTGACTCGCTTTCCCTGTCAACCCCTCATCACCCGAGCCCGCCCGCAACCCCCTCATTCCACTCGCCCAATTCCCCGCCACATTTTGCCGATTATTTCCCCACTCCGTCGCACAATAGAGAGTTAGAAGGAAATCCCTCGCTATCACCCTGCCACCATCAAGCTGGTGGCTGACGGCTGACGGCTGTTCGCTGCTTTAAAGGTGCATTTTCGGCTGTGAAACTGTGCAGCACAGCCTGACACGCATTTTTGCGGCTGTGAAACTGTGCAGCACAGCCTGACACGCGTTTTTGCGGCTGTGAAACTGTGAAACTGTGCAGCACAGCCCGACACGCATTTTTGCGGCTGTGAAACTGTGAAACTGTGCAGCACAGCCGCCGATTCCCCTCCGCGGCCCTCGTGTCCTACTCTGGTCCCATGACCGACCGCGAACTCCTCGCGCGCATCGCCCGCTCGCCCGGCGGCAAAGCCGGTTACAAGCAGCTCGTCCGCGAGCTCGGCCTCGGCGGCGGCCGCGAGCGCCGGCTCCTCCTCGAGCAGCTTGCCCGCCTCACCGTGCGCGGCCAGCTCACCCAGCCCGACCGTGAGCTGTGGTCCATCCCGCGCAAAGCCTCCTCGCGCGACAACCTCATCGCCGGCCGCGTCGATCTCCATCGCGACGGCTACGGCTTCGTCCGTCCCAATCCGCGCCAGCCCTCGCATACACCTCATTCGCGGGGTCCCCACGGACAGGTCCATGTCCGTGGGGCGGAGGAAGACATCTTCGTTCCGCCCAATGAAATCAACGGCGCCATGCAGGGCGATCAGGTCCTCGTCGAGCTAGACCCGCCCCGCGCCGACGGCCGCCGCCTGGGCCGCATCGCCCGCATCCTCGAGCGCCGCAATCCAACCATCGTCGGCACCTTCCGCGCGCAGAAATCGGATCGCGAACCCGGCCATCGCGTCATCCCCTTCGACGACCGCATGACGCAGTCCATCCTGATTCCGCCCGGCGCGGAAATTCCCTCGCAGTCCTCCGCACCGCATCGCGTCCTTGACGGCAGTGCCCACTCACCGTCAGAGCACGAAAGCCTGACCGCAAATCCGGAGGGCCTCATCGTCGATGTCGAAATCACAAGCTGGCCCACGCCCACGCGCCCGCCCATTGGCCGCGTCATCGAGGTTCTCGGCCACCCTGACGACTTCGGCGTCGACGTCGAAATCATGATTCGCAAGCACCAGCTTCCGCGTCTCTTCCCACCCGCCGTTCTGGCGGAAGCCCGCGCCGTTGCGCATCTCGAAAAATCTGAAGTCGCCCGCCGCCGCGACTTCCGGCCTTTGCCCATCGTCACCATCGATGGCGAAACCGCCAAGGACTTTGACGACGCCATCCTCGTCACGCAGCACGCTGACGGCTCCTGGGAGCTGCAGGTCCACATCGCCGATGTGGCGCACTACGTCCGCCCCGGCACGGACCTCGATCTTGAAGCCCGCCTGCGCGGCACCAGCGTTTACTTTCCAGATCGCGCCATTCCCATGCTCCCGCAGGAGCTATCGACGGACATTTGCAGCCTTCGCCCCGGCCAGGACCGCCTGGTCCTCAGTTGCCTCATGCAGCTCGACTCAAGCGCCCGCATCGTGAGTTATGAAGTTGTTGAAGGAGTTATTCGCTCCGCCGCCCGTATGACTTACACAAACGTTCATGCCATCCTTCAAGGCGATTCCGGTGTCCGCGCCAGTTATCCGGAACTCACCCCGCATTTCGAGCGCATGCACCAGCTGGCCATGCTCTTGAACAAGCGCCGCGAGGAGCGCGGCTCCATCGACTTTGACCTGCCCGAACCCGTCATCGAGTTCGACGACCAGGGCCAGATGCGCGGCGTGACCCGCGCCGAGCGCACCTGGGCCAACCGCCTCATCGAGGAATTCATGCTCGCCGCCAATGAGTGCGTCGCCACGTGGCTTGAGGACCTCGCCGTGCCGTCCATCTACAGAATCCACGAGAAGCCCGAGCCCCGCCGCGTTGTGCAGTTCGAGGAGCTCGCCGCCGGCTTCGGCTACTCGCTCGGCCTCGGCGCCCTGCCCGTCAAGCGCGTCGTCACGCGGGGTGACCGCCGCGAGTCCCAGCGAACCGGCCGCGCCGCCCACGCTGCCGAAATTCCTGAAGATATTGCAGTAACTCCAAAAATGTACCAGAAGTTAGCCGCGCGCATTGAAGGCAAGCCCGAGGAACGCATCCTGAGTTACCTGATGCTGCGTTCTCTTCGCCAGGCAAGATACTCTGAGGTGAACGAAGGTCACTTCGCGCTTGCCGCCCCAACTTACACCCACTTCACTTCTCCCATCCGCCGCTATCCTGACCTCATCGTGCATCGCATCGCCAAGGCTCTGCTCCATGCAGGCGTCTCCGGCAGCGGCCATCTGGCGGAGGGCCGACAAGCTTCGCCCTGGACGCATCCCAATGAAGGCTCCCGCGGAACCGCGCCGCGCATTGCCAGGCCGTCCTCTCCTTCGCGCAGCCCTTCGCACAGCATTGACCCGCCAATCCCCGAGCAGGAACTGGCGCAAATCGCCGAGGAAACCAGCCAGACCGAACGCCGCGCCGCTGAGGCCGAACGCGAGCTGGTGGAGTGGAAGAAAGTCCGCTTCATGGAGGACAAAGTCGGCGACGAATTCGATGCGCTGGTGCTCAACCCCGCCAAATTCGGCCTCTTCGTCGAGCTCACGGACCTCTTTGTCGAAGGCCTGGTGCCCATTGACAGCCTGCGCGACGACCGCTACACCTGGCGCGAAAACACGCATGAAGTGGTGGGCCTGCGCTGGGGCCGCCGCTTCCGCGCCGGTGACCGCGTCCATGTTGTTCTCGACCGCATTCTTGCGCAGGAGCGCCGCCTGCAGTTCTCGCTGGTGGAAGAAGGCATCCCGCTCACCGGCAAAAAAACGCCGCACCCCGCGCCCAAAAAGAAGAAGCCGCGCGGCCAGGCCGAATCGAAGCATCCGCCAAAGCACAAATCCCGAAAAAAGCGCCGCTAGAGCGGTTCCAGAGTTTCCGTGCCCTGTTCGGATTGCTAAAGTGTGGCGCTTTCTTAAGGAAAACGACACCTGTCAGAGAAGGCTTCGGGGCATGGGCAACTCTTGAACCTCTCTGAGTGCATACGCCGGCCCTCGCCGCCGATATCCCGCCACGTGCAACCCGCGCGCCCGCCCATCCCCTACAATGGTTTCTGGGAGCAAGACAGATGGCACACACCGTATTTTGCGTTCGCTATAAAAAGGAGATGGAAGGCCTCGATGAGCCGCCCTTCGACTCCGAGTTTGGGCAGAAGATTTACAAAAACGTCTCCAGGGCCGCCTGGGGCGAGTGGATCGACCACCAGAAAATGCTGCTCAATGAATACCGTCTGCAGCCCTGGACCCCGCAGGCGCAGGAGTTCCTCGTCGAGCAGATGGAGCAGTTCTTCTTTGGTGAGGGCTCGGCTCTCCCGAAGGAGTACGTTCCGCCGTCGCAGTAAATGCAGCCGCGCGGTGCCGCGTCCGGAACCTGCGCCCATAACCACATACCAGGTCGCGATATCCAGATCGTGATATCCGGGCCGCATATTCGGGCCGCGCTATTCGGGCCGCGCGCTCAGATACCTGGTCTGGTGTAAACTTGAAAAGAACCCCAGAGGCCGGCTCGCCTGAGCCGGCTTGATCATGTCGGGACGTGGCTCAGCCTGGTAGAGCACTCGCTTGGGGTGCGAGGGGTCGGCAGTTCAAATCTGCCCGTCCCGACCATTTTCGCCCTGCTCCAATCTTTACCTCTGCAACGCGCTTGGTGGCCGACACGCGTGCGCCGTCAGGCCTGCGATCGCCCCGCTTGAACGGAAGGGATGGTGAGCCAGGGGCCGGAAACCGCGCCGTCTATAATGTTCCGAGACCTGCCCGCTTTTGCAGTTTTCATTGCTTGTGGTTCTGTGGTCTCACGCAGCTTGCGCGGAGGTCGTTTGCGGAATGAACAGTGAAGAACTCATTCTGGTGACTGGCGCCACCGGTTTCCTGGGAATGCAACTGGTAAGGGAGTTGCTGGGGAAGCGGCCAAACGCCACACTGGCGCTGCTCATCCGGGATCGAGCGGGCCAGCCGGGCCAACAGCGCGCTGAATCCTTTGTTGCCGCGGCGGATCGCGCGCGCGTTCAAGTCTACTCCGGGGACGTTAGCCGGCCGGAATGCGGACTGGATGCGGAAACGTACCGGAAACTCCAGGCCACGGCCACCCGCGTCATCCACTCGGCGGCCACGGTGCGTTTCGATCACACGCTTGAAGAGGCGCGGGCCATCAATGTGGAGGGCACCCGCCGCATTCTGGACTTTGCGGGCGGCTCGCGCCAACTGCGCAGTTTTGCCTATGTGGGCACGGCCTACGTGGCGGGGGAACGCTCAGGCCTGGTGCGCGAAGAGGAGCTTTCCGTCGGCCAGAGCTATCGCAACACCTACGAGCAAACCAAGGCGGAAGCCGAGGCGCTGGTGCGCTCGCGGCTTGCATCCATGCCGGGCGTGATTCTGCGGCCCAGCATTATTGTGGGAGATTCGCGCACCGGCGTCACCTCCAGTTTCAAAATGATGTACTGGCCGCTGAAGATCTATGCGCGCGGGCTGTGGCGAACGGTGCCGGGCTATCCAGACGCTGTTCTGGACATCGTTCCCGTGGACTTTGTCGCGAACGCGGTGGTGCGGCTTCTCTGCGATGAGGCCGCACTGGGCACGACGGTGCATCTGTGCGCCGGGCCGCATGGCAGCGCCACCATCGACCAGGTTGCGCACAGGGCCATGCAGTACTTCAGCGGACCCGAGCCGCGCTATGTGGAGCCCAGGTTCTTCTTCGCGGTGATGCGTCCGCTGCTGTTTATGGCGTTGTGGGGGCGCAAGCGGCGTGTGCTGCGCGACGGGCGCGCCTACCGCGACTACTTCACCATGCGCATGCAGTTTGACACCAGCAATGCGGAGCGTCTTTTGCAGCCCGCCGGCCTGGCTCCTCCGCCGGTTCTTGATTATCTGGATCGGCTCTTCCAGTATTGCGTGGCCAGCGAATGGGGCCGGAAGCCGGTTCCAGCGTCATGAGCATCTTTGTGCGGTACCGGCTGGCGCGCGACCGCAATGTGACAGTCGCCAACCTTGTGGACGAACTGGTAAGGCGCAAGGGAGACTGCGAAGTCTCGATGGACGATACCGGCACGTTTCGGCTATCCAGCCTCCACGCTGAAATCTGCGCAATCGACGCGTTTCTTCGCCAGACGGTGAAGTTGCGCGCGGGCGAACCGGTGGCCATCTATCGCAGCAACGACCGGCGATGCTTTCACTGGTTTCTGGCCATCGTTCGCGCCGGAGGCATTGCCGTTCCGCTCAATCCCCAGCTTTCGCAGGCCGAGGTGGAGCGCATCCTTCGCGACAGCGGCACGCAGATTCTGGTGACTGACCGGGAGGTCTTTGAGCGCAAAATCGGCGGCCGGCAGGCCCTTGACGTGCGCACCTGGATTCAGGCGGACGACGAGAAGGAGACGCTGGACGGATTCCTGCGCGTCGCGGAGACCCAGGCGGTGTTTCCCGCGACCGGCATCGACCCCGCCGCAACGATTGCCATTTTTCACACCTCGGGAACGAGCGGTTTTCCCAAGGGCGCGGCCTTGTCCAGCAACGCGCTGCTGGGAGCGCGCGCATCCACGGTGCTTTCAGGCGTCTTTCTGGGGTCGCGCGACCTTGCGCTGGTGGCCTTGCCGTGGTCGCACATCATGGCGGTGAGCATTGCGCTCTATGGCCTGATGGCGGGCATTCGCGGATGCTTTCTCAATCGCTTTGATGCTGAGGCCGCGCTCAGCCTGGTGGAACGGTTTCGCGTTACGGCATTTATCGGAGTGCCGGCGATGTTTGCGCGGCTGGTGAACGCCAATCCCAGCGCCGCCCGCCTGGCCAGCGTGCGGGTATGGCTCTCAGCCAGCGACCATCTTCCCGCGGAAGTGAGGCAGCGCCTGCGCCGGTACGGAGCCCTGTTCCGTGTGCCGGGCGGGCTGCGCATTCCGCCGGTCCTTTTGAACGGCTACGGCATGGTGGAGCTGGGCGGCCTGGCGATGATGGGCGTTGAGCTGCCGTTTATGCACGGCAGCGGAGACCTCTGCCTGCCGGTGCCGCCGTTTCGCATCCGCGTGGCCGATGAGAATGGCCGCGTTCTGCCGGCCGGCGCAACCGGCGAGTGCCAGATACGCCGCCGCGGCATCACGCCGCACTACTGGAACGACAAGAGCGTGGCGCGGGAAGAGATTTTGACCGGCGATGGCTGGCTTCGCACCGGCGATCTGGCCGTGCGCAATCGCCTGGGGTTCTTCCGGCTGGTGGGGCGCGCAAAGGACGTGATCAAGGCAGGCGGCTATTCGGTGTATGTGCGCGAACTGGAAGAGGCGATTCTGGCGAATCCCGCAGTGGCGCGCGCGGTGGCCTTTGGCCTGCCTCACAGCGAAAAGGGCGAGGTGCCGGTGGCCGCGGTTGAACTGCATCCGGGGGCCGTGGCCAGCGAGGCCGACCTGCTGGACTGGTGCCGCGGCCGGCTGGCGGCATACAAGTCGCCGCGAAGGATATGGATTCTGGAGCCGGGCGAGCTACCGGAGAATCACACCGGCAAGTATCTGCGCCGCGTGCTGCGCGAGCGATTTGACTCGCCGGCAGCTTGAACCGGTACGCGCGCCTCCATCGCCGGATCCATCAGGGACGAAGGTGCAAGCCGCCTGTGACGCCGGCCGGCTGAATGACGGGGGTTTGCGTCTCCAGGCCCACGCCCAGCGCCGCATTGCAATCAAGCGAGGTCACCGTCTGGCGCTCCGTGAGCTCGGTCATGGCCGAAAGGGCAACGCCGGAAACCCTGGCCACCATTTCGTGAATGGAATCGATCACCAGCTCCGGCTCATCCAGATGAATCCAGTGCGCGCTGTCAGCGGCAATCACCTGCCGCACGTTATTGCCAATTTTTGCCAGGCATTGGTCTGACAGAGGCGTCGACTTGCCCGGCGTGAGCACCAGAACAGGAATGTCGCGAATGGGCTCGGCGTTCTGCATCTCGGCAACGGTGTCAGGAACCGCGGTTACGTAGCGCTGCATGCCAATGTAGTAGTCGGGCCGCGACCAGTGCGCTGCAATCACCGGCCACACCTCTCTCGGCATCTTGCCCACTTCCTCAGTAACCCGCTTCAGCACATGGCGTCCTCCCGTTCCGCCGGCCCCGGCCAGATGCCCGGAGAGCCTGCCCGAACGGCAGAGCAGCGATGTGACCGCGAGCCGGGCCAGTCCGAACCGCGCAATCGGAATGGCATAACCGGAAAGCTTTTTGCCCCGCTCAATCATCTCCAGCTTGTCGGGATTGAGAGGCGGCCACTCCTCGCAGCGCATGGGATCGACCAGCACCACGCCGGCCACATCCTGTGGATACATGCTGGCGTAGCGCCGCATCACCAGGCCGCCGAAGGAGTGCCCGACGAGAATGTAGGGCGGTTTGATGCCGGCCGACCCCAGCATGGCGTGCAACTCGACGGAGATGTTTCCGGGTGTGCGCGAGCTGCGGCAGGAACTGCTCCAGCCAAGGCCGGTGCGGTCATAAGAGGCCGTGGCCGTGGAGCAGGCCACCTTGTCCTGGATATGACGCCAATTCAGATTGGTGGCGGTAATGCCTGCCTCGAAGAGCACTGCGGGACCGCCGGAGCCCTTTTCGACGACAAAAAGCTTCTGCCCGCGGCCAATCTCCACCCAGCGGCCGGAGCCTGCGAAACGCCTTTTGTCGCGCCGGGCTCCAAGGAATTGATAGAGGAATCCGCCGGCCGGGATGGACGCCATCGCCGACAAAATGTCCAGAGTGACGTTCACGGGCGCTCCTCGAAGCGGCTGATTATTTCCGGTTGGAAGTCGCTGACGCTGAGATGCGCTTTGGCGCTTCCCCGCTTGATGATCAAAATGGCTGAGCCGGCGCGGCCGCGCATGCGCACTTCAACCTGCGTGGCCGACCACACACCGCTGGAGCGTCGCAAGCCGTAATAGCGGAATTCCTTCACGTTTCCACCCTGCCTTATCGTCTTCTCGGCATAAATGGGATAGTCGATCGTGCGGTCCAGCCAGGTTCGCACTTCAGAGTAGCGCGTTCGATCCATGGGCCCGGGTGTGCTCTCCAGCACCTCGCAATTGCGGCCGGATTGGACGGCATTTCCCAGGGATTTCTGGCCCGGCCAGAAGTACTGCGGATCCAGGAGATCCTCATAGCTGAACACCGTGCCCAGAAGACTCTCGCCCCACCTGCTTGAGGCCAGTGATTCCGGCGCGGCCCGGTGCGGCTGGAAAATCCGGATGCTGTCTCTGCCGTCGGGACGCATCTCGAGCAGGATGCGGAGACGCATATCCGATCCGTCCATTCGGGCCTGGCTGCCGGGCGGAACAATCTCAATGAGCGTGTGCATGGCGCCCTGAAACCACAGCCCCTTTACGGCGATGGCATACCGGGTGCGGTTGTCCTGCGCATCAACCCGGACAAGTTGTCCGGTGGCGCGATAATCGGAGGCCTCAATCCGGCTCCGCAGCGTTGCAAAGGCCGCGGGCGCCTCAGCCGCGCAGGCCAGGCCGGCAACCAGCAGCACCGCCGCAGACAATGTGGAGGCCAGCCTCATGGGGCAACCTTTCCATCGTGGATGCGAATGTGGCGCGGCGCCGCGCTTGCAATCTCCTCCTCGTGCGTCACCACAATCAGCGTCATGCCCCGCGACTTCTGAATCCCGGTAAGAATCTCCATAATCCGCGCGGAATTCGCGCTGTCCAGGTTTCCCGTGGGCTCGTCGGCCAGCAGAATCTCAGGTTGATTGGCCAATGCACGGGCGATGGCCACGCGCTGCCGCTCGCCGGCGGAAAGCTTGTTGGGATGCTGGTCCATGCGATGTTCCATGCCCATCTCCCGCAGCAGCGTTTCGGCGCGCTGCGCACGATTTCCATTCCCGTTTCGCAAGGCCAGCATGGGAGCCTGCACGTTCTCAATGGCCCGCAGGGTGGGCAGCAGATAAAAGGCCTGGAAGACGAAGCCGACATGTTCACAGCGATAACGATCCAGATCAAAGGAAGAGTCGAGCGGCTGGCCGCGGAACAGAACGCTTCCGCTGGTCGGCGTGTCCAGCCCTCCCAGCAGATGCAGCAGCGTTGACTTGCCGCTGCCGCTGTGACCGCTGATGGCGACAAATTCTCCGGCGTCGATGGACATATCCACCCCGCGCAGCGCCTCAATGCGTCCTTCTTCGTAGTTCTTGTAGACGTTGCGCACTTCGAGGATTGGACTGCTCATGCCGCTGCTCCCGCACCGGGAGAGCACACAAGCCGCCTGCCCCCAAAATCCCCTTCCGCAACCTCGCTCACCGAGAACCTCGACTGTAATTTGACGTGTATAGCTGGTACCGTAAATGATAGATCCATCAAGGGTTGTGCAGATGCTCAGTCCGGAAACTCACTCCGAGCGGAGCGATTGAGGGATGCGGAATTGAGTCTATTCGGCACGGCGAACCGTGTCTATCGAAAAGTTCCCCGCCGGCGCCATCCCACTCCTCGCGGCGCGGCGTAAGTGCTTCGGTGCTCTTCTGGCACGAGGGTATGGACGGCTGAACGCGGCAGCGGCAAAGGCAAAGCGCAAATGCAAAGTCAGGAGACCTGCGTGCGGTGGCCGGAATCGACCGTTCCCCGTTGCAAGGCCTGCTCAATCAGCTCTGCCGCGCGGCCAGGTCCGTCCAGTTGCCGGATGGAGCGTTGCAGCCTCTGCGCCGCATCCCGGTAGGCACGGTTTTCCAGAACGAGCGTGATTGCCTTGTGGAGCCGGGCCGGGGTGAGGCGGTGCCGTGAGACCACCACTCCGGCTCCATGCGCCTTGAGCCGGGCAGCCACTCCGGGTTGATCGTTGCCGAGCGGGATGGCGACCAGAGGAACGCCTTCAGAAAGCGACTCCAGCACCGTGTTGATGCCGGCGTGCGTAATCACCAGCGCGGCTTTGCTTAAAATCTCGAGTTGTGGTGCAAAGCGCACCACCAGCGGCGCACCGGCCAGCTCACCAAGTTGCGCGGGCGCAAGTCCGCCGCCCAGCGAAATGAGCAGTTGCGCATCCATGCCCGCGCAGGCTTGGGCAATGGTCCTGAAGATTGCTTCAGAACCGTTCTGGAAAGTCCCCAGCGACGCGTAAATCAGCGGCCGTCCATCCAGGCTTTCCCAGGGAAAATCGACCTGGGGCCGTTGCTCGGCGTGTACAAACGGACCGGTGTAATGCAGCCCTGCCGGCTTGTCGCCCTGCATGGGAAACTCGAATGCTTCAGGCATCTGCGTAATCTGCGCCAGGGGGGAGAGGCTGTCCTCGGGGCGCTTGCAGGGGCTCAATCCCCAGGCTCTGCGCTGCGCGTTCACAAGGCGGAAGATGGGCGAGCCCAGCCCCAGCAGCGCGCGCATCGCCAGGCGGTTGCGCAGCCGCGACCATCGGTCCATTCCCGCCGGCCATCCCAGCCAGAAGGGCGGAAAGCGGTCATCGTGCAGCAGCGGAGGCAGCAGTGCGATCGAGATCCAGGGCAGGCCCAGATAATCCGCCACGTTTCCGGCAAACTCCGCCTCGTCCACCAGCAGCGCATCCACTTGGGCTTCGCGCACGGCCTGGGGCCCGTGGCAAAGCACCATGCGGGTCGAGTTCCTTACCCGCCGCAGCGTGAAGCCAAGCGCGGCCACTCCCTTCAGCCGGGCCATGTGCTCGTCCAGCGTGCGCAGCGTACCGGGTGGATACTCTTCGTCGCCAATCCGATGAAAGCGGATTCCCGCCGCCCGCACCCGCTCCTCAGTGTCGGCAATGCCGAACAGAACCACCTGGTGGCCGCGCAGCTCCAGGGTGCGCGCCAGGGCGGTCATCGGATTGATGTGCCCGGTTGCCGGAAAGCAGAATGCTCCAAATCGCGCCATGGCTCTCTTTGCTGATTCACGAATGGGCTACAGCGGTTTCAGAGTTTCTATACCCAGAAACCGGAATGCATCGCGGCATTTTTCCCAAGAAAATGCCGCCTATCACCGGCACCAATAGGGCATGCTTACTCTGGAACCGCTTTAGTCGCTGTGCAGAGCGTCCACCGGGGAAAGCTTTCCCGCGCGCCAGGCCGGAAAGGCTCCGGCAATCAGGCCGGCCACAACGGCAATGCACAGCGCCTTCACCAGCAGCGGCCATTCGATGCTGGCCACAAAAAAGCTTGCCGTTTGCGGCAGCCGGGCCAGCACGTAAAGAGCGCACCACCCCACGCCGATGCCCAGAATGCCTCCGCCCAGGCCGAGCAAGGCGGCTTCAATTTCAATGTGAGCCAGCACCTGCCACTGCTTCCATCCCAGGGCGCGCAGAATGCCAATCTCCCGCGTGCGCTCGAAGACCGACATGGCCATGGTGTTGGCGATGCCCAGAATCCCGATGAGCAGGGCCAGCGCCGACGTTCCCCATGCCGACGCCTGCGCCAGCTTTACAAACTGATTGCTGCTGGCACGCTCCGCCGCGGGCACCGCGCGCGCGCCGGGAAGCACAGCCTGGATGGCCGCCTGCGCACGCTTCATGTAGGCATCCGGCGCTTCGCCCGCGGGCGCCGGGCGCAAACGCACATCGACGGCGGAAACCTTTCCGTTCATGCCGCTGAGCTGTTGCAGCTCGCCGAGCGGCATGACGATGGCCGCCGTTTCAAGGGTTGAGGAGGCGTGATAGATTCCCGCTACGCTGAAATCCGTGCCCTGCAGGTCAATCGTGTCGCCGGGTTTCTTGTTCAAGTCCTGCGCCAGCAGGTCGCCAATCATCACTTCGCGCTGGCCGTTGCGCACGCGCCGCCCGGCCACCATCTTCAGCGAATCGAATTCAAAGGCGTCGTCGTTCCATCCGTACACCAGGGCATTAACGCTGGCCGTCACGTCCATCAGGTTGAAGATGGTGGGAGAGACCCGCGCCGCCATCGGCAGCGCCTGAATCTTGGCCACTGCCGACTCGTCCAGCGTGGTGTTCAGAAAGCTCCCATGGATTACAGACAAGTCCGTGCCGCTGCTTGAGTAAATGCGCATCCATTGCTGCTCAAATGCGGTGGAAAAGCCCACCAGGCCCACAAACGCGCCCACGGCCATGCCAATTCCTGACAGCGTCAGGATGGTTCTCAACCTCCTGCGCCGGAGGTTTTTGAATACATATCCGGTGAACGATAGCGACTTGGCCATGCCGTGCGAGGCTTCCTTTTGTTTCGTCTGGTGCCGGGCCGGATGCGTGATTGCTCCGTCCACGCTCGACGCCCGCATTCAGAATAGGAGGTCCGGCGGGTCTTCTCCAAATCCTCTCCCAGCCGCTAGTGTGTCAGTTTGAATCCACAGGGAACATTTAGTATTTATCTTGCTTGTCGTGCCACGAGGTGAAGCATTCCTGGACTTCCCTTGGGGCTCGTCGCGTTTCTCTCATTCCTGCTTGTGCTCGGGAGACGATATCCGTCGAAGCGTCCGCTTTTGGAATTGCATCCCCATCATTGATGAGAGTTTTCAACTGGGCGCATGACATCATTTTCGAGTAGTGGTAAGCGATAACCGAAGGCTTTTCTATGAAGGGGTGTATTTTGGCTTCTAATCTGGTTGTAGTGTCAGATTTTGCCCGTTCAGTCGTAACGCTCACCAGAACTATTTGGTCGTTTTCGTCGGGATCAGAAATTACCACATGTAAATGTGGTGTTGAGTCTGGTCCCTCCTCATCATAGAGGAGATAAGTAGCTCCGCATTTCATGTGTCCTCAATGTATTGTCTGGATCCGTTCCGCTATCTCTAGATGCTCCGATATCTTGCGCTCCTTATCTATCTCCGAAACGATGGCCTCTATATCTTCTTCGGATTCATTTAATCCGCGTAGAATATCGGCAATCGAAATAGGTAAGCTACTGCCCCCAGGGTTTTTCCACTCGGGCAGAGTATGCATGTAATCTACTATCTTCCAACGATTCTGTTTTCCGTACTCGGCGAATACTTTCGCTAAAACCTCTTCTTCGGCAGGCGCAAGTTTCTTCTTTTTCTCAAGTGCGGCGGTTAATTCTACTTCGTAGTCTCTAAACGGGGCGGAAATATGCTCTGACCAAAATCTCCCCCCATCCCTGATGAGGTTATATGTTTGGCTGAGGACCGGCCCGTGATCCATTGAGACATAATTGTCGTTGCTGATGGGTATACCCCATTCAGAGAACGCTTGACGGTCTGAAATGTAAAGCAGCTTTAGGAGCTTGATGTAATGCATGCACCCACCACGCAATTCCAAAAGGAATGCCGCGGCCTCGGTAACCTTTTGTTCATCGAATCGCATGACGTCACGTAGAGGGCGAAAACATGGCGAACACCCTACGTAAGAGTCTACCACTTTCCGCACACGATTTGCACAGATAGTAGTGCGATACGTGAAAAAGTAAGTACATAATCAACCTGCTTTGTGGTATGAGGCTTTTTTCATCTTGCAAGATCGAGTCCATCTAATTGATGAGGGTCCCATCAGCTTCACGAGTTTTTCAAGAGGCAGGTGGGCGAGGTGGCCCCGATCCCAATGCCCCTTCCAACCCCATGACGGCGCCACCGGTCCGGGGTCCCCAAGGACCGGCCCTCGTCCTTGAGGCGGGGGCACTCGCTGTTGGGGACCGGCGGCACCGGCGAAGTGATAAAACTGCTTACGAGATCGAGGCCGCCCGACCACTATCAACAGAGTGAAAAGGAGGCAAAATGGCGCTTACTGATTTGCGACGCCGATTGTGTTTGCCGCCGATTTGGTCTCTGATAGTGGCTTTGCTCATTGGTGGTGGTTCTTTTTCATGGGCATTAATGAGGCTCGGGATTAATATCGAGTCACCCCAATTGATCCACTACGTTCTGCTCGCTAGCCCGGGCCTTGGAATTCTTCAAGTCGTCATCGCGATGTTCTGGACAGATCTCCCATGGATAAGAGTCATAGCGCAAGGCATGTGGTGTGGTCTTGCGATGTGGGTTCCACTTGAGGCCATCACCTACGTTGCGGTTTCATGGAGCTTGCGGAGTTGGTCTCTATTCTCTTTCAACAATTTGCCATTGCTGTTGGTGCTTTTGATTTGCTGGTCCCTCGTGATCGCACTCATCTCAGGATTGAGTTCAATTGCGGTCCGCAAGGTGCTCAAACTCGGGGAGCAAGTGCGAAACCCACACTAAAACGCGCGCCCCGGAGCCTTCCCCGAGTGAAGCCGAAGGGTCCCGCTTCTAAGACCTGTGCAACCACGGAGGGAGCAGACACCTTCAGGCCCCTGAATACCAGCACCGCCAATCCCCATCGGGCTTCAGCCCCGGATAAACAAGCAGGAAAGGAAGGGTGCGGACTTCAGCCCGCACGTTCAGCAGCCGGGTGCTGTGCCCCATTCCTCGCGGCCGTATTGCGATGAGTGGGATGTGCGGTTGTGAAGTTGTGATCCGGTGCGGGCGAGTGCCCGCTCACATCTCGTGGCGGTTGAAGATGTCGTCCTTTTCGCGGCAGCCGCACCGTGTACACCACAGGCAGCAGCTCAGCAGAATCGCCACGCCCACCGTCACCACAATCGCCAGCAGGCTCGCGTTCGTCGTCATCCAATGCACCAGGCCCCGCATACTGCAACACCTCGCCGTCCGCCGGTGTCTTGCAACCCCGCGCGGACATCAGACGCACGCACCATCCGGAAGCAAAGATCCATGGGCACTGCACCAGAGCGTCGGCGCCCCCAGTGTAGCACCGCCGCAACTGTGCCGCGCAGCCATTTCCCGCTTGCATAAAAGCAAAGGAAAGGCGAAAATGGTCCCGCAATGGACCCCGCGCCAAACCCGGATTGCGGCCTTCCCAACGCCCTCGCCCCTGCGCAGCCGGACACTCATTTAGACGTTACTCCGGCCGATTTGGACGACGGCGAAGATGCCTGGCCGGAGGAATTTCGTGCTCTCGCCGCGCCTGCGCCCGCGCCCGAATCCGCCGCTGCTGCGTCTCTGGAAGACCCATCCGCCCAGGGCTCAAGCACACAGGGCTCAACCGCACAGGACTCAACTGGTCAGGGCTCAACCACCCGGCAGCCAGAGCCCGGCCCCTGCCTCAACTGGCTCTTCGTCGATCTCAACTCCTACTTCGCCTCGGTCGAGCAGCAGGTCCGCCCGGAGCTGCGCGGCCGCCCCGTCGGCGTTGTTCCCATGATGGCCGATACCACCTGTTGCATCGCCGCCAGTTATGAGGCCAAGGCCTTCGGCGTCCGCACCGGCACCCTCGTTGGCGACGCCAAAAAAATGTGCCCGGAAATCACGCTCATTGAGGCCCGCCACGAGCTCTACGTCGACTACCACCACCGCATCGTCGAGGCCGTCGAGAGCTGCGTCCCGGTCACCGCCACGCTGTCCATTGACGAGATGGCCTGCCGCCTCATCGGCCGCGAGCGCCCGCTGCTGGCCGCCCTCGACCTGGGCCGCCGCGTGAAGGCCCGCATCCGCGAGCGCGTGGGCGAATCGCTCCGCTCCTCGGTGGGCCTGGCCACCAACCGCTACCTGGCCAAAATCGCCAGCGACATGGAAAAGCCCGACGGCCTGGTCGCCCTCCCGCTCGACATCCTGCCCGCAGCGCTTGCCCAGCTCACCCTCCGCGACCTGCCGGGCATTGGCGCGCGCATGGAAAAACGCCTCAACGCCAAAGGCATCACCACCATGCCGCAGCTTCTGGCGCTCAATGCCGAGCAGTCCGGCGAGCTGTGGGGCTCGGTGTGGGGCCAGCGTCTCTTCCACTGGCTGCGCGGCCAGGACTTCAATTTCGCCGAGACCGAGCACCTGAAATCCATCAGCCACTCCCACGTGCTGGCACCGGAGATGCGCACCGTGGACAAGGCCTGGGCCGTGGCCCACAAACTGCTGCACAAGGCCGCCATGCGCCTGCGTTCCAACGGCCTGTGGGCCTCGGGCATCGGCCTGGCCATCGGCTTTGCCGTGCCCCGCGCGCAGCAGGCGCCGGTCAGCCGCTTCGGCGTGCCCACCCGCGGCTGGCATCGCGACCTGCGCCTGGCCGAGTGCCAGGACAACCAGACGCTCATCGCCGCGCTGCGCCGCCTGTGGGATTCCCGACCCTCCGGCGGCGAAACCCCGTCAAACCACTCCGGCGGAAACGACTACGACACGCCGTACTTCCTCGGCGTCCAGCTCACCGGCCTCGTCCCGGACCGCCTGCACTCGCTCAACCTCTTTGATGCGCTTGAGGACACGCAAAGCCGCACACGCCTGCTGGCCGCCATGGACCAGCTCAACCAGAAATACGGCACCACGGCCATCGCCCCCGCCGCCATGCTCGCTGCCTACAAGGCCGCACCCACACGCATCGCCTTCACCAGCATCCCTGACTTGTTTTAACTGGAAGTACGAAAAGCTCGACCTCATTCGCGGATCGAGCAAGGAACCTTCCCGGCTCCAGGCCTGTCGCTTGAGCGAGAGCACTGGTTGCAATTCGCTTCACTTCCGAGTGGAGGTTTATTCGCACGGAATGCCAGATCCGCCTCGGTGGGTGCGTTGGCCATTTTGCACTCATCGAGATCCGAAGTCGGCCAGGCGAGTCTATTCCCGACCCCCACGCAACCGCCGGTAACGCCAGAGTGTCGAGTCCAGCCGCTCACCCATCGCGACGATGCGTCCATCGCTCTCCCATCCTGGAAACCAGAGATCGCCGCTGAATTGTACCGGGATTACCGTGAAGGTCTTCCGCGACGGGTCGATCATGGCGATGTGCTCAAACCACGAATCGGGCGAATCGATCTCAAAGACAACCCGCCCCGAGGCGTCTACGGCGGCCGGCGACAACGGATCATCCGAGATGGTGTATTGCGGGGGAATGGCGAGCGTTTCAGCCGGCCCTCCTGCGATGGGGATGCGGACCAGCGGCCGGGGCTCCGTCCGCGTGCGCACAATGTAGAGGTACTTGCCGGCGGGGTCGATGGCGACCGATGCGCCGGTGGTTACACGAACTGGTTTTGCGTTGTCATCCGCATTTGTGCCGATCGACCACACCTCTGCGCCGTCGCTGAAGTAAAGCGTACGGCCATCGGGAGTGGCGGCGATTGATCGCACCGAAGAGGCGTTGAAACGGAAGCGTTTTGTGATTTGCCCATCGGGGAAGGTAGCGATGGCGATGCTCGCGGAGCTCCCTGAGCCCAGCAGAAAAGCGACTGAACTGGTTCCGACCTTTGCGACAGGCAGGGAGCTCGCTTCAGAGGACTCGAGCAGATTTTGCGATCCAAGGCCAGCGCGGAAAACCTTCAGTTGCGACTTGCCACCCTGGGTGCTGTCAAGCAGGAACGACCCTGCACCCAGGGGAATCATGCCGCCTCCTCCCATCTGTACCACTGTTTCCGAAGCCGCCTTTTTCGCAAGATCGATCTGGAGAAGGAAGTTGGGCCGCATCATGTAGTCGAAGTAGATAGATCCATCGCGCGCAGCATCGATTCCATAGACATTCGATGGTTTTGGGAACGAGGCGAGCGGGCGGGACTCCGCTTTCCCCGATGCCGGCACGGCGTCAATCTGCCAGATGTCTCCGACGGCCTGGATGAGCAGAGCTGAGCGGCTGTCGGGCAATACGCCTACAGCGAAGGCGCGTCGTACAACCTCGGCATTCAAGAGCTGGCTCTGGAGAGACTGCAAATCGAGCACATGCCATCGCGGCTGGGCATTCGGCTGGTCAGCAGGAGTGCCGAGGTACACGACATGGCGACCATCTCGAAACGTCTGCACCAGCGGGTCGGGGGTTTCCGCAACGCCTCCTCCTGCGAAGGCCGGGAGCGCCTGGAGCTTTCCGGAGTCAGGCCAAAACCGGTAAAGGCGGTAGCGCGCCGATGAGTCGATGCGGACTACGATCAAGCTGCCGTCCGGCAGGGTGTGCGGGCACTGCGCGTCTTTAAGAAGCAGACGGGGTTCGCCGCCCAGGGGCGAAATCTCATAAACGCCGCGCGGTCCGCCCCATACGCGGTCAAAGTAGATGCGGCTCCCGTCGGGGGACCAGCTCGCCTGGGCCTCCATGCCGTTGGAGCGGTCGTGCGTCAACACCGTCCAGCTCCCCGAGCCCGGATCCATGACGGCCAACTGGGTTTGGCCATCGACCATGGCCGAAAAGGCAAGCAGGTGTCCGTCGGGGGAAACGGCTGGCCGCATTGCGATGCCGGGCCCTCCGAGCTGGCTGCCCGTCCACTGCGGAACGTGCACGCTGCGGTTGAAAAGCCACCATGCGCCTGCGCTGCCGCCGGCCAGCAGAAGGAGTGCGGCTGCTGCCATGGCGACGCCACGCTTGGCGACCCGGCGCGGTGCAGCGGCACTGTGGACTCCGGACCGATCCACGGTCCTATGGTCCCGAATTTGGCGTAACTCGCGGTATAGGTCGCGAGTGGAATCGTACCGTTGCTCGGGATCCTTCGCCAGGCACCTTTCCACGGTCCAGCGCAACGCCACCGGTATCGTAGACGGCAGCGGTTCTGGCTCCTCGCGGATAATGGCGGTCATGGTCTCGGCAACGCTCGGGCGCCGGAAGACCACCTGTCCGGTAAGCATCTGGTAAACCACCAGACCGAAGGAGAATTGGTCGGTGCGGAAGTCCACCGTCTGCCCGCGCGCCTGCTCGGGACTCATATAGGCAGGGGTGCCGGCGATCGAGCCCACCGCGCTCAGCAGGATCGATTGGGTTTCATCGTCACTTGCGCTGCCCCCAGTTCGCTTCGCAAGGCCGAAATCGAGGATCTTCACCCGGCCGTCGCGGCCCAACAGCAGGTTGGCCGGCTTCAGGTCGCGATGCGTGAATCCGGCTGCATGCGCTGCCGCGAGTCCATCGGCTATTTGCAGGGCAACATCCAGCACCTTCCCCACATCGCCGGAGTGGCCCACCGGCGCACCGTCCACGAACTCCATGACGATGTAGTGATCGCCAGCGTCGTATATCTGGGCGATGTTTGGATGGTTCAATGCGGCGATTGCACGCGCTTCGCGATCGAACCGCTGAGAGAACTCCGCCTGTGGAAACTTGATTGCGACAGTGCGCTGCAACCTGGTGTCGTGGGCCTTCCACACCTCGCCCATCCCGCCAGTTCCGAGAGGAGCAAGCAGTTCATACGGTCCAAGTCGTTCGCCCTTCGTCCGCATACCGGATGCTCCTTGGATCCATCCCCGTCGCAGTCATCGAGTATAAGTTACGGAAGCAATACAAATTGTAGGCTGCGAAGGGATTCACTCCAGTATCCTTTTATACCCGTGCCTGATCGTCCCTTCCGTCGTTCTCCTTCCGCTGTTTGAAAGCTGCAATTGGAGCCGCTACAACGCAGCCTTTGAGAAAAGCGCGCGCCTGCCGCATTCACCCGCCCTCACCCCTCCCGCTGAACCTTTTGCCCCCTGCGCGCGTACCTTTTGCATCCCGGCATGCACTTTTCTGCGGATAAGGGAGTAGAAGCGAACCCGATGACCCGTGACTGGCAGCCCGATTTCGAACAACTCGTCGACGAGCACCAGTCCATGGTCTTCTCGCTTGCCTGGCGCATGACCGGGGACCGCGGATTGGCCGAAGAGGTGGCGCAGGATGTCTTCCTTGAACTGGATCGCAACCTGCCCCGTCTCGAGTCACCGCTCCACGTGCTCCACTGGCTTCGCCGCGTGGCCATGAGCCGCTCGGCCGATGCCATGCGCAGGCTGCGGGTGCGCGGCGTTGATCTCTGGGTGGAAATGGACGAAGATCCCAGCGCGCCGGCCGACGATCGCTTCTCGCCTCTCGGCGCAAGGCTTGAGCAACTGCTCGCAACCCTGCCCGAGGCGCAGCGCGCGGCTCTCATCCTCCGTTACCAGGAGGACCAGTCGCCCGATGAAATCGCGGTCACGCTCAACGCCCCCGTGGCCACGGTCAAAAGCCACCTGCAGCGCGGACTCAAGCTGCTGCGGGCCAAGGCCAACACGCATTTGAAGGAGTACATCCGTGGAGTTTGAACCCAAGGACGATTTCGATCGCGAGCTGCGGCAGGCATTCCAGCGCCAGCCCGCTCCGCCGGGGCTCAAGCGCCGGCTCATGGATCAGCGCCGCCGCCAGCAGTCGGCCCGCATCCATCAGCGCGTCGTGCTCTGGCAGCGCCTCGCCGCCACGCTCGTCCTGGCCTGCACCCTCGGCGGCCTGCTCGCCTGGCGTCACGTTCGCCAGGAGCGCCGCGGAGAAGAGCTTCGCCAGCAGGTGCTCACCGCCTTCCGCATCACCAACCACGCCTTGGACCAGATGAATCGCCAGCTCGCGTCCCACAGCGGCGGCGATCAGGAATAACCGGTCCGGAAGTCAGGAGATTCTCACCATGAAAGTCCGCCTCGCAGCCATCGCCCTCGGCCTTGCGGCGCTCGCCGCGCCCATCTTCGCGCAGGACGCCTCGCCGCTCAACATTCCTCCGCAGCTTGAGAAGCAGCTCGCCGCCAGCGCCACCAACGTCACTGAGGTTACGCTGGGCAAAAACATGCTCAACTTCGCCGCAAAATTCATGAACGGCAAGAACAAGGATGACGCCGCCGCGCAGCAGCTCATCCAGAACCTGCAGGGCATCTACGTCCGCGACTACGAGTTCGACAAGCCCGGCCAGTACTCGATGGAGGATGCCGAGCAGATCCGCAAATCGTTTGCGGGGCCGGAGTGGTCCACCGTCGTCAGTGACCGCGAAAAGAAGAGCGGCGAAACCACTTACGTGATGATCAAAATCGTCAACGGCCAGAATCAGGGCATGTTCGTCTTTGACGCCGAGCCCAGGGAGCTCTCCCTCGTGCTCATCCTCGGACCCATCAAGATGGACCAGCTCGGCGAGCTCAAAGGCCTCGGCGGTCTTTCCGCGCTGGGCAATGTCAACGCCACAACCAAGACAAAGACGAAGTAAGGAGGCAACCGATGCGGCGTCTCATCTGGATTACCGTCGCGCTCTGCGCCCTCGCCGTTCCGGTCGCCGTGCTGGCCGGCGGGGCAGGCAGTGGATTTGACGGTGTGGTCAACTCCATTGAATCCCGTTATCACTCCCACGCCACGCGCATCCCCTTCCTCGGCCTGGTCAGCCTGGTGGCGCGCGGCGCAACCCATCACGGCGTAGGCAACCTGCACGTGGCCGAGTTTGACCAATTCACCGCGCCGGTGGACGGCGAAGAGCTCAACCGCATGGTTTCCGCAAAGCTCGGCGAGGGCTGGAGCCGCATGGTGCGCGAAACCAGCCGCCAGGGCCATGAGCAAACGCTCATCTTCACCCGCCCTGAAGGCAGGCGCATGGGCATGTTCATCATCGACCTTGACGGCCACGAGATGGATGTCGTCCAGCTCTCCATCGATCCTGACAACCTGAGCCAATTCGTCAACGACAAGATTGACAAGCACGGCCGCGACGCCGGTGACAGCGGCGGCGACAGCAGCGGCGACAGCAGCTCCGGCGGCGAAGGCCCCCACACGAGCGCATCGGATTAGCGCGGCCGCAGTTTTGAAAAGGGCCATGTCCGATCCAAACCGCACATTTTTGTGAATAGGTGCGGCAAGGTGCAGCTCCTCGCACCCGCGGAGGGAGCAGGGGCCTTCAGGCCTCTGACTCGCCCACAACATGCTCCGGGCTTTAGCCCCGGAAGAAAATCTCACCCGGCCTGAGCCGGCAAGAGAATCGATCTCCAAAGTTTCGGTTTGCGGCGTCTCCTCCAGGGCTCCGCCTGGGCTGGCCTACACTGAAGGAACCGTGGCCAGCCCCATTTTTTCCGCCTATCGCGGCCGCCTGGCGCCCTCGCCCACCGGCCATCTCCACCTTGGCCACGCACGCACCTTCTTCGCCGCCTTCGAGCGCGCGCAATCCGCACAGGGCACGCTCCTGTTCCGCATGGAAGACCTCGACCCTGACCGCAGCCGCGCTGAATATGCCCAGGCCGCCCTCGACGATCTCCGCTGGCTCGGCATCGCGTGGCAGGAGGGCCCCGGCGTCGGCGGTCCCTTCGCGCCTTACGCGCAAAGCCAGCGCGGCGAAATCTATCGCAACACCTTTCAGCAGCTTCTCCGCGCCGGCGTCCTCTATCCCTGCCGCTGCTCGCGCAAAGATCTCGCCGCCGCCCTCGCCGCACCGCATGAATCCGCCCAACCGGATGCTCTCGACGACGAGCCCGTCTATCCCGGCACCTGCCGCCCCGCGCAAATCGATCTCGCGCTCTTCGCCGACCCCAACGCTCCGATCCCCGCCGATGTGAGCTGGCGCTTCCGCGTGCCCGAGGGCGAAACCATCACATTCAACGACCTCAACCTCGGCCCGCAGCGCTTCGTCGCCGGCCGCGACTTCGGCGACTTCATCGTCCTGCGCCGTGACGGCAATCCTGGGCCCCCACGAACAGGTCCAAGTTCGTGGGGTGGTGGCCCGGAGCCCCCACCAGCAGGTCCGCGTTCGTGGGGTGGTGGCATTGCCAGTTATCAGCTCGCCTGCGTCGCCGACGATGCCGCCATGCAAATCTCTGAAGTTGTCCGCGGCGCTGACCTGCTCAAATCCACCGCCCGCCAAATCCTGCTCTACCGCGCTCTCGGCCTCGCCGCGCCCGCCTGGTTCCACTGCGCCCTCGTCACCGACGCCGAGGGCCGGCGCCTGGCCAAGCGCCATGACGCCCTCAGCCTCCGCACCCTCCGCCTGCGCGGCTTCACGCCCGCACAGGTGCTCCACAGCCCTCCAGAATCGTTGCTTTAACACCCCCGCCAAACTGTCCAACCGAGCGTTTAAAAAATGAAGGGTACGGGCTTCAGCCCGTACGTGTGTGCCGCCCTCCTGATTGCGGTTGCCCCACCCTTTTTCGCGTTTCCTGCGGAAAGGTGGGAATCTACGAACTCCACCCGCCACAGCTCGCGCTTTGTAACAGGGCACGGCTTCAGCCGTGCCGCAACGCAACTCCACGGAGGGAGGCGGGGGTTTTAACCCCCGCATTCCGGCAGCGAGAGCCTCTGGGCTTCAGCCCCGGAGGAAATTTTCCTTTTGGATGCCGGCCTTTGCCTTGAAAGGGCACGGCTTCAGCCGTGCCGAGTCAGCCGCAAAAAGGAAATCAAACAAAAAATGCCGGCCGAGCTTCTCAGCCCCACCGGCATTCCTCACCCCCACCAATCATTGGTGCTTGATGAACGTTCCTTTCTGCAGCTCGTTCATCGCCACCTGCAGCTCATGCTGCGTGTTCATCACAATCGGCCCGTACCATGCCACAGGCTCTTCCAGCGGCTTGCCGCTCACCAGCAGAAAGCGAATCCCCTCCGGCCCGGACTCGACCACGATCTCGTCGCCGCGGTCAAACAGCACCAGCGAGTGGTTCTTCGCGTCGTACTTCGCAGCCGCATTCGGGTCCACGGCGCTCTCCGTCAGCACCGCCTGCGGGTCCGATGCATCGCTAAACCTTCCCGCGCCGGCAAAGACATACGCAAAGGCATTCCGCGTCACGTCCACCGCAATGCGCCGCTTGCGGTTCGGCGGTACGCTGATGTCCACATAGCTCGGGTCCGCCGCCACGCCCTCCACCGGTCCGCGCTTGCCCCAGAACGCGCCGCTGACAATCCGCGCCTTCGTCCCGTCATCCTCCGTTACCTCGGGAATCGCGGCCGCCGGAATGTCCTGGTAGCGCGGCGCAGTCATCTTCAGGCTCGCCGGCAGGTTCGCCCAAAGCTGGAAGCCGTGCATCCGCCCCCGCTCGTCGCCCTTCGGCATCTCCTGGTGCAGAATGCCGCTGCCCGCCGTCATCCACTGCACGTCGCCCGCGGTCATTTTGCCTTTGTTGCCCAGACTGTCGCCGTGCTGCACCTCGCCGGCCAGCACATAGGTGATGGTCTCAATCCCCCGGTGCGGATGCCACGGAAACCCCGCCAGATAATCCGCCGGATTCTCGTTCCTGAAGTCGTCCAGCAGCAGAAACGGATCGAACTCCTTCGTCTTGCCAAACCCGAAGGCCCGCTCCAGCTTCACGCCCGCGCCCTCCAGCGTTGTCTTCGTTCCCAACACTTCTTTCACCGCTCGCAATGACATTGCCTTCAACCTCCCTCGCCGAACCCGCATCGCCTGCTTCCAGCGTTGCCCCGGACCGCGCTTTCGCGCAAGCCCGGAGCAGCGCCGTTCCGGCAACCAACCGGACTCCTCGTCTTGCGACGTTTCTTCCTTTTAGGCCCTGCAACTTGTCTTTCTCAAGGCCTTTTCTCGGGCCTTTTTTCAAGCCTGCTTCAGACCTTTTCTCAAGCCTTGATGAACTCCACGTCCAGCAGGATCGTCACGTCTTCGCCCACCAGCACGCCGCCCGTCTCCAGGGCCGCATTCCACGTCAGCCCAAAGTCCTTGCGGTTCACCTTCGTCACCGCGGAAAGCCCAATCCGCAGGTTGCCCCACGGGTCCTTGCCCGGCGCGCTTGGGCCCTCCACCGCAAAGGCCACCGTCTTGGTCACGCCGTGCATGGTCAGCTCGCCCGTCACTTCCATCTCGCCCGCGCCGGCCGGCGTCACCTGCACGCTCTTGAAGCTGAACGTCGGATACTTCTCCGCGTCAAAAAAGTCCGCGCTCTTCAGGTGCCCGTCCCGCTGCTCGTCGCCGGTTGAAATCGTCGCCACCGGTATGGTCGCCTCAATCGTTGAAGCGCTCAGGTCGCCCTCGTCGAGCGTCAGCACGCCGTTCAGCCCGCTGAACTTGCCCTTCACGTTGGAAATCATCATGTGTTTCACCTTGAACTCCGCCGCCGAGTGCGCCGGATCAATCTTCCAGGTGCTGGTTGCCGGGTTTGCCATGGTCTCCTGATCTCCTTTCAAAATCGCCTTGCAATACGTTGGATGCGCCACGGCGATATTCGTTGCAACAAGTATTTTGGCGCAGACCTGGCCGCGGTGAACGGGGCACACTGATACAGACCACCTCGGCCGGGCTCAGCCCTTTCACTGCGAAGGCGAAGGCTCCACCTGCTTCAAATTCAGGGCAAATCGCTCACTGTCGAAATCAGCCTTCGATTGCCAAACGTCCCGATTCCAGTTCTCGCCGATTTCCCTGAATGCTTTCTGCGCCGTCTCCTTATCTCCCGCCCGCACCGCCAAATAGGCAAGCGAATTCACCTCATAGTTATTCGTGCCATATAGGCGTTCAACCGCCGCAAAGCCCCGCCGAATCCGCGGCCACGACATTGCCGGCGGCGTGCATGATTCACAGTGATATTCCTCAACCAGCCCGATATAGGCAGTGAAGAAATAGGTGGCATCTCCCTCGTCTCCGCCCAGCCGGTCCGCGATAGCCTCAGCATATTGTTCCGTATCCCCGGGCGCACCATACCACTTCGGAAGAAGGTATGCTGTAACATCCTCGACCACATAAAAGTATCCCGGATACTTTTGCAACGCTTCGTCGGCAAGAGACTCAACAACAGAGCGGCTGCTCCCCTCGGCATAGTCCACTCCCAGCATCGCGTTGTACCATTCCGGGTCGCTGCGGCAGATTGCCTCACATCCCTCAAGAATCCGGCGCGCCTCTTCTTCCCGTACATTAAGAAGCCTCCAGCCTTCCGGCGTTACAGAATCGGCCTCACCTGTACCGCGCGCGACCCAGGCGTATGCCGAATAAACATCTGCCAATGCAATCCTCGGGGTGGGAGAGGCGGGGAAGGCGCGAGCCCAATGCTTCAGCGCTGCAATCCGCCTCTCCCAATCGGCATCAGTCTGCTCCGGGGAGTTGCCAACCAGGGCAACGTAGTAGAGAACGTGTAGTTGCCAGCCGCCGCCCTGAAAGCGAAGGCGCTGGCTGCGCAACCGCTCTGCAAGCGCATCCAGCTTTGCCCACGAGCGGCTTCTAAACAACGCCTTCCATTGCGCGCGTAAAGCGGGCTCAGCCGCCGCGCTTGTAATTGTCCTCGTCTTGTCTGCAGGAACGGGTGTCGTGGCCGCCCGCGAAGCAAAGGGCGTCACAGCCAGAAGGAGAATCCCCAGCAGGAGGATTGCGGTACCCGCTGTGGATTGTCGACGCAGTAGCAGCATGACAGAAACCTCCGGCATCAGGAATATGCTGGCGCGTTTGATTCGAGAGTATAGCCAGAAATCACGAAAGAAATCATCAATCGGCGATTCGCGGGCACCGTCCCATTGCATATTGCGCGCTGGCCCGCACCGCGCTCGCCAGCCCTCAGAGTGTCCCTCCGGCCCGGTTGCCGCCGCCCTCCGGCGTCCGCTTTTTGTGTAAAATGGCTCCCCATGAAGGGAAACGCCACAGTCCTCGAACACCTGAACACCGCGCTCCGCGACGAGCTTACCGCCATCAACCAGTACTTCCTGCACGCGGAAATGTCAGACAACTGGGGCTACAAGAAGTACTCCAAATACATCAAAAAGCAGTCCATTGACGAGATGCGCCACGCCGAGCTGCTTCTGGAGCGCATCCTCTTTCTCGAGGGCACGCCCCGCATGCAGCCCATGGACCTCACCATCGGCCGCAGCGTGAAGGAGATGGTCGAGTCCGACCTGGCCCTGGAGCACGATGCCGTCGCCGCTTACAACGAGTCCATCCGCGTCTGCGTGGAAAACGGCGACAACGGCTCGCGCGACCTCTTCATGAAGCTGCTGCACGACGAGGAAGGCCACGTTGACTGGCTCGAAGCCCAGGTCCACCAAATCAAGGAAATCGGCTACGAACGCTACCTCATCACGCAAACCGAAGAGGCCTGATTCTCATCCCGCCCCTTTTCACTCCGCTCCGGCCGCACCTTCGCTCGCCAGCGGAAGCCGGGCGGGCTTCCATGTCAGCAGCCAGACCAGCAGCACCAGCGCGCCAATGCCGCCCACCACCGTCTCCGCGCCCGCCAAACCCCGTCCGCCCCAGCGCTCCCCGCCCCAGCCGTCCACCTGCAGCATGTAGAGCACCGGAATATTCCCCAGCGAGTTGATAATGCTGTACCGCGCGCTGCCGCTCTTGCCGGAGTCGCCCATAAACTCCAGCAGCACCACCGTAAACATGGCGTAGCAGCAGCCCTCCGTAAACAGGTAGAGCGTCGTCCCCGCAAAATAAGTCCGCGGCTCAATCGGCCCCAGCCACAGAATCGACAGGCATGCGCAGTTCACCAGCGCCACAATCATGTAGAAGACCGGCGCCCTCATCCGCGTGCGCACCAGGGGAATCGCCGCCGCGCCTCCGGCAATCAGCAGAGCCCCCAGCAGCCCGTTGATCCAGGCCACCTGGTCGCCGCTCACGCCATACTGCCGCGCCACTCCCGGCAGCAGTCCGATTGCCGAGCCCGACGCCATGGGGAAGGTCATGCACGCTATATAAGGAATGGCCTCGCGGCGGAAAAACGTGGCCTTGAACTCCGCCCACACCCGCCCCATGGTCGCCCCAAACGTTCCGCCCTTGATGTACTCCTGGCGCGGCGCGGCAAAAACCGCCAGCGCCGGAACCGCAATCAGCAGCCCGGCCACCAGCGCCAGCGCGTCATGGCTCGCCCGCGCGCTCAGGTAAATCAGCACCCACGCAGCCAGCGCGCCAAAGCCCATGCTGCCGGCCTGGTAAAGGCAGCTTGCCCGCCGCCGCGTTGCATCGGATTGCAGCGCCCCCATCATGCCGCCGGCGCTGGAGACCACAAGCTGCCCGCAGCACGCGGCCACAAACCCCAGCGTCAGCGCCGCAATCGACGAGAGATTCGGCTGCCGCAGGCTCATGTCCATCAGCACCGCGGAGACAAGCGCGCCGCCCAGCAGCCACGTCCGCCGGCGCACAAAAAAATCCGTGATCGGGCTCCACAGAAAGTACAGGCTGGTCGGCAGGGACAACCATGCAATCACGTGCGACTGCGTCGCGCTGCCTATGCCCTGCCGGCTGAGCAGGTAGCCAATCACGCCGCCCTGCACAATCCCGTTTGAGAAGATTCCGTAAGGCGCGATGAGCAGGCCGAAAACCCAGCTCCGCTCGCGTTCCCCCTTCGCCTGTCCGCTGTGCACGATGGCTGGAGCATACCAGTCTTTGTGCCGGATGCGCAGAAATCAATTTTGCGGCGGTGGGCCTCGCGGCGGAGAATATACAATCCGCAACGGCCGCAGCAACACGGCCGCACAGCAATCGTTGCCGTTGTCATCCCATCGGAGGTCGCCATGACATGCAAGCCCGACGTACTCAAAAGCGTTCCACTCTTTTCCCTGCTCGATGATGAGGAGACGGCGGTCCTCGCCGAACTGGTCGACGTAAGAACCTTCGCCGCCCGCCAGCGCATTTACAAATCCGGTGACACAAGCCTGCACGCCTACGTCATGGTCTCCGGCAGCGTCCGCGTCACCACTCTCGATGAGGATCAGCAGGAGGTGGTCGTCGATGAGCCGGGCAGGGGCGAGTTCTTCGGCTTCGCCTCCATGCTCCAGCAGTCGCCCCATCAAACCTCGGCAGTCGCCGTGGAGGAATCCGTATGCCTCGAGGTCACCCGCGAGAACATCTCGATTCTGCTGCAGCGCAAACCCATGGCCGGCATGGATCTGCTCACCACCCTCGGCCGCCAGTTCCACGCCGCGCAGCAGTTGGTCCGCCTGCGCGCCCTGCGCAACCCCAACGAGATTATCGAGAAGGAATCCTCGCTCGGTGAGCGCATTGCCGACGGCGTCGCCGGCTTCGGCGGCTCCTGGACCTTCATCATCTCCTTCTCCATCGGGCTCGTCATTTATGCGGCCATCAATGTCTTGCTCGGCCACAGGGCCTGGGACCCCTATCCGTTCATCCTGCTCAATCTCTTCCTCTCCATGCTGGCCGCCTTTCAGGCGCCGGTCATCATGATGAGCCAGAATCGACAGGACACCAAGGACAGGCTGCGCGGCGAGCTCGATTTCAATGTCAACCGCCGCGCCGAATCCGAGATTCAGGGCCTGGCGCGAAAACTCAACCTCATGGACCAGAAAGTCGACGACCTCACCGAGATCCTCCGCTCGGCGCCTCCCAGGCACTAGCCGGCACTGTGCATGTGCGCGGCCTCATTACCTCCCGGCGTGTCAAGCCCTGCCCGGCCGCTCGCGTCCGCAACTCCTTCATTCCGCTTGCCTGAAAACTCGCGCACCTTTGCCGGCAATTTCCCCCTTCTGTCGCACAATGGAAATGTCAAAGGAGAACGCATGCGCCGAAGCCGCCGGAAGCCCGCTGTCTGCTGTTGGCGGATTGTTGTCAACTGAGGGGGTACCCCCCTCCCCCCCTCCCATTTTTATTTGCAGTTTTCCACAATTTCTTTGCCGGTTTTTTGTAACTCTGTGAAACACCCGCATAACTCCAGCAGATTCCGCGCGAGAGCATCGTGAACCGAATGCGACCGAGCATCGTGAACCGAAAAGGCACGGCGCTCAAAGCAGCTTCATCCGCTTCGCCACGCGCTCCAGCGTTTCCAGCGCACGGTCCAGTTGGGCCTTCGTGTGCTCGCTTGTCAGGATGAGCCGGATGCGCGCCTTGCCCTCCGGCACCGTGGGAAAGGCGATGCCCGTGCCCATCACGCCCTCGTCAAACAGCGCCCGGCTCATCTCCATGGCCACGCGCCCTTCGCCCAGAATCACCGGCGTAATCGGCGTCTCGGTGGCCGGCGTCGTCACGCCGCCCACGTTAAAGCCCATGCCCCGCAGCGCGCCCCGGAAATAGCGTGTATTGCTCCACAGCCGCTCAATGCGCTCCGGCTCCTGCTCCAGAATGTCGAAGGCCGCCATGCAGCTTGCCGCCACCGCCGGCGGATGCGACGTGGAAAACAGGAACGGCCGCGCGCGATGATAGAGATAGTCAATCAAATCCTTCGACCCGCACACATAGCCGCCCAGCGAGCCGATGGCTTTTGACAGCGTGCCCACCTGCACATCCACGCGTCCGTGCATGCCAAAGTGGTCCACGCTGCCGCGCCCGTTGCGGCCCAGCACGCCGGAAGCATGCGCGTCGTCCACCATCATGATGGCGCCATACTTCTCGGCCAGCGCCGCCAGCCTGTCCACCGGCCCAATGTCGCCGTCCATTGAGAAAACGCCGTCGGTGATGACCAGCTTGCGGCCCGGCTCGCCGGCCACTTCCTTCAGCAGTTCTTCGCAGTGGGCGGCATCCTTGTGGCGAAAGACCTTGATCTTTGCCCGCGACAGCCGCGCGCCATCAATAATGCTGGCGTGGTTCAGCTCGTCGGACACAATAAAATCGTCCTTGCCCAGAATCGCGCTCACCGTGCCAGCGTTGGCCGCAAAGCCGCTCTGGAAGACGACGCAGGCCTCCACATTCTTGAACGCGGCAATCCTCTCCTCCAGCTCCATGTGGATGCGCATCGTTCCGGCAATGGTCCGCACCGCGCCCGAGCCCACCCCGTATTTTCGCGTGGCCTCGAGCGCCGCCTCCACTAGCTTTGGATGGTTCGCCAGGCCCAGGTAGTTGTTGCTCGCCAGGTTAATCACCTCGCGCCCGTCGTAGTGGCACACCGGCGCCTGCTGGTCCTCCAGCACGCGCAGCTTAAAGTGGGTTCCCCTGGCTTTCAGTTCGTCCAGCGCGGCAGTCAGGTGCGCAAGTTGCGGGCGCGCGGCGGTTTCTGGCATGGTGGCTTCCTCCCAACCAGCCAGCATAGCGCGAATCCCCGGCCCCCGGCTCGCAACTCAGAATCGCAACGCAGGCCGCAATGCAGGCCCGCAACGCAGGCCGCAATGCAGGCCCGCAACGCAGGACCTCAACACAGCCTCGCGGTTCCGGCACATCTTTATTCTTGACAGCCATAGCGGTCTATGCCTAGTGTTCTATAGAAAGAAATCTAGGGGTTCCACGCTTATGGCGAAAAACGATCTTCAGGGAACGCTCGACCTTCTGGTGCTGCAAACCCTGGCCCACAACGGCGCGCTGCACGGCTATGGCATTGTGCAGCACATCCTCATCGCCAGCGGCGATCTGCTGCGCGTGGAGGAGGGCTCGCTCTATCCCGCCCTGCATCGCATGGAGCAGAGCGGATGGATTGGCTCCGAGTGGACCGTGACCGGGACCAACCGCCGCGCCAAGGTTTACCGGCTCACCGCGCGGGGCCGCCGCCAGCTTGAGCAGGCGCAGGCCAGCTTCGATCAACTCGTCAAGGGCGTGCGCGCCGTGATGCGCTACGCCTGAAAGGAGCCGCCGCCATGGGCGCATTCCGCCGCCTTGCCAATCTCGTTCGCCGCGCGCAGGTCAATCGCGAAATTGAAGACGAAATTCAGGCCCACATCGCGCTGCGCGAAGAGGCCAATCGCGCCGCCGGCATGTCCGCCGAAGAAGCCCATCGCAATGCCGTGCTTCACTTCGGCAATCCGGCCTCCATGCGGGAGCGCGTCACGGCCGCCGACTCCGCTTTGGGCCTCGACGAGCTTTGGCGCGACGCCCGCTACGCATTCCGCCGCCTGCGCCGCGCGCCCGGATTCGCCTTCACCGCCATGGTCACGCTTGCCCTTGGCGTCGGCGCCAACGTGGTGGTCTTCGGCGTGCTCAATGCCGCCCTTCTCAAGCCTCTCGGCGTGCCCAATGGCGAACGTTTTCGTGAAATCGTCAACGCCTATCCCGGCGACGACAGCCAGTCCTATCCCGATTACGTTGACTACCGCGACCGCAACTCGGTCTTCACGCAGCTCGCCGCCTACCGCATCAGCCTCTCCGGCCTCAGCACCGGAGGCAATGCGCAAAAGGAATGGGACTACGAGGTCTCCGGCAATTATTTTGACGCGCTCGGCGTCCAGCCGCAGCTTGGCCGCTTCTTCCACACCAGTGACGAGCACGGCCCCAACTCCGCGCCGTACATTGTGCTCAGCAACAGTTTCTGGCATGCGCGTTTTCGGGCCGATCCCGGCGTCATTGGCCGCACCGTGGATATCGACAAGCATCCCTTCACCATCCTCGGAGTTGCCCCGCCGAGCTTCCATGGAATAGAGCTTTTCTTCTGGCCCGATTACTGGGTTCCCCTGGTGAACGCGCAGCAGCTTGACGGCTACAGCAATCTGGATAAACGCGGCAATCACAACCTCTATCTCATTGGCGCGCTCAAGCCCGGCATCACGCCCACCCAGGCCGTGGAAAATCTCAACGCCGTCGCGCACCAGCTCACGCGCGAGCACCCAAAGGAGGACGACGGGCTCACCGCGCGGCTGGTTCGTCCCGGCCTGCTTGGCGATGTTCTCGGCGGGCCGGTGCGGCCGTTCATGGCGGCCATCATGCTGCTTGCGCTTCTGGTGCTCGCCGCCGCCTGCGTCAATCTTGCGGGCATCTTTGCAGCGCGCGCCGCGGATCGCAGTCGCGAGCTGGCCATCCGTCTGTGCATCGGCTCCACGCGCGGCCGCATCCTTCGCCAGCTTCTTATGGAGACGCTGCTGGTCGCCATCGCGGGGGGCATTGCCGGCACAGCGCTCGCGGCCTTCCTCATGCGCTTCCTCAGCCACTGGCAGCCCATCGCGGAGTTTCCCATCCACCTCCTCGTCGTGCCGGACGCGCGTGTTTACGCCATCGCCCTGGTGCTCACGCTGCTCAGCGGATTTTTGCCCGGCCTGCTGCCCGCGCGGCAGGTGTGGCAAACCGGGGCCACGCAGGCCTTGAAAGGCGGGCCGGAGCACACCGGCCTCCTGCGCCGCTTCACCCTGCGCGATTTGCTCCTCGGCGTGCAGATTACTCTTTGCGCGTTGCTCGTCACAGCCTCGCTTGTCGCCGTCCGCGGCATGATGCGCACGCTGCATGCGCCCTTCGGCTTTCAGCCCCGCGGCGCCATGGTGGCCGAGCTGGACCTGCAGATGGCCGGCTACGCGGACAAGCAATCTCCGGCTCTGCTGCGCCGCATGATGGACGCGGTCCGGCAGATTCCCGGCGTGCAGGCCGTGGGCAGCATCAATAACGTCCCGCTGGGCGGCATGGACGACAACTCGGATGTTTTTCGCGACGGCACCACGGACCGGCGCTCCTCCAACAGCGTCACCACGGCCACCGAGTACGCCATTTCTCCCGAGTACCTGGGCGCGGCGGGCACTCATCTTCTTGCCGGGCGCAATTTCACGTGGGATGACAATGCCTCCACGCCGCCGCTCGCCATCATCAACGCCACCTTTGCCCGGCGCATGTTCGGCGCCGCGCCCGCCGTGGGCCGGCACTTTATGGGTGGCGACGGAACGCGCTATCAGGTGGTGGGCGTGGTGCAGGACGGCAAGTACAACTCGCTCACTGAGGAGCCCAAAGCCGCCATGTACTTCCCGCTCGCGCAGGACCCTGAAGCCATGGCCAACCTGGTCATTCGCACCTCGCTGCCGCAGCAGACCCTCGAGCCCGCGCTGCGTTCCACCATCGCCGGCATTGACCCCACGCTGCCTGTCGGGCTGCAAACCTGGCCGGACGCGCTCGCCCTCGTTCTCTTTCCCGCCCGCGTCGCAAGCATTGCTCTCGGCGTCATGGGTTGCCTCGCGGTTCTTCTCGCCGTCACCGGCATCTTCGGCATGGCGTCTTATACGGTCTCGCGCCGGCTCCGTGAGCTGGGCATCCGCGCGGCTCTCGGCGCGCACCGCCGCCAGTTGATGCGCGCGGCTCTCGGCCGGCCCGTGGTGCTGCTTGCCGGCGGGTCCGCCGCGGGCCTGCTGCTGGGCGTGGCGGCCAGCCGCCTGCTTGCCTATCTGGTTTATCAGGCCTCGCCGCGCGACCCGCTGGTGCTGGTTGGCGTGGTGCTGGCCATGGCGCTGGTGGGCCTGGCCTCCACCTGGATTCCCGCCCGCCGCGCCCTCGCCGTCAATCCTGCCCAGTTGCTGCGCGAGGACTGACCCCTGCGTCCCGTTTCGATGCCCCGTTTTTCGCATGAATCTCACCGCCGCCGCAGAGCCTTTTCCGCCCGCCCGCGTCCAATCCTCACAGGGTTCCAGCCGCCCTGCCGGAGGGGGCACGTGGCTGCGGCCGGCCCGTTACGGTTGGCCCGCCCGCGCCCCCGCCGGATACAATGGTGCCAGTCGCCAAAAAGAAGGCTGCCGCATACAGGCAAATCGCGATTGTTCTCTTTCATGAGATTGGGAGTCAGGTGCAAGTGAGATGTTTGTCCAGCCGCCGTTGGCGGCTCGAGAGGTTTGCAGGACTGGGTATCGCATTGGCGCTGCTCACGCTGCCCGCGCTGGCCGTATCCGCCGCAAGTTCCACGGCCTCCGGCGCATCCGCTGCGCAGAACCCACGCGCTCTGGCCACGCAGACCACGCTGCAGGCTGAGACCCGCGACGTTGCCGGCCGCACCCAGGCCACGCTCTCCGTCTCCGTTCTCGGCGCAGACGGCGTGCCCGCCAACGGCACGGTCGTTTTCCGTGACCAGGGCAGGGCCATTGCCGGCGTCGCGCTCAACGCAAAGGGTACGGCCACCGCCACGCTCACGCTGCCGCAGGGCGATCATCTGCTCACGGCCGTCTACCAGGGCGATGCGGCCCATCTCGCCTCGGCCTCGCTGCCTGCGCCCATAAGCGCCGTCACCAGCGGCACGCCGGACTTCTCCGTTGCAGTCAGTCCCGGCTCGCTCTCGCTCACGGCCGGCCAGTCGGGCTCCGCGATCGTCTCCATCACGCCGTCTGACGCTTCCGCGCTGTCCTCGCCCATGTTCGTGGAGCTTTCCTGCTCCAGCCTGCCTGACCAGACAGCCTGCACCTTTACGCCGCAAACCGTCCAGATTCTTCCCAATGCCACCGCTCCGGTCACGGCGGACCTGGTCGTCGCCACGCAGGCCGCCTCCACCGCGCAGGGCGCGCTACACACGCCTCCCCGTGGCAATCCGGTTGCCTGGGCCGTGCTTCTTCCCGGCGTCTTCGGCCTTGGCGGGCTTGCTTTCGGCGCGCGCCGCCGCCGCTGGCTCTCGCGGCTGGCGCTCATGGGACTTGTCGGCTTCATCGCCGTTCTGGGCACCACGGCCTGCTCGCCGCTCTACCGCTATTACAACCACGGCCCGCCGCAGAACCTGCCCACGCCTTCCGGCACGTACAACATTGTCGTCGCGGCGCAGTCCAGCAACGGCATCACCGCCATCACCCACACCACCACGCTGGCGCTCACCGTCAAGTAGAGTGCCACGCTCCGTCCTCGCCATCCAGGCATTCCGCCGCCGGATTGCGCACGGACGCCCAGGCGCGCATCTGCGTGCTGCTGCCGTTTATCGCCGCATCCCGCTCGGCCGCAATGTCCGGATTGCGCCCGCTCAGACGCTCCTGTTTAGACGCTCCTGTTTAGACCCTCCTGTTTCGACCCTCCTGTTTTGACCTTCCTGCACCCATCGGACCAACCCCGTCTCAACCTCTGGATGGATGCGCGCGGCAGCTTGAACCGGTAGGGTTACGCGAGGGATGAGAGACGCCGTTGTCGAGGGTGGATGTGGTGACCGGATAGGTCGCGAGCCCAACTCCACCCGCGCACCGGCCAAAGGGAAGCACCTTTCTCGCCCCGTGCAGGTTTCCCCATTTTTTTGAGAGGTCAACAGAACGCATGAATTCCCCACGCGCATCCAAGCACGATATCCCCGGCATTTTTCTGCGAGACTCAATCACCCGCGTCCTGGCGTTGGCGTTCTTCGCGCTTGCCTTGTTCGCGGCAGCGCCCGGCCGTCTGCAGGCGCAGGGCTGCATTCTTGCCCGCTCGCCAGAGCAGACCAGCCTGCCCGGCAACAAGGGCGGCCTGCTGCTGCCCGGCCACTTCCAGGTCACTCTTGGGGAACGCCACCAGTTCTCCACCGACCACTATGTCGGCGACGTTTATCAGGAGTACCGCAAGGAAGAGCACAACCGCGTGCAGAACCGCATCAACCTGCTCGACGTCAACCTCACCTATCAGTGGACGCCCCGAATCAGCGTTGAAGTCGATACGCCCATCCTCTTCGCCTCGCGCAAAGCGGAGAACTCCACCATCGAGTATCAGGCCTCCGGCCTCGGCGACATGATCATCGCCGTCAACAGCTGGCTGCGCAACCCCACATCCGGGCCGCGCAACAATTTCTCCATCGGCCTTGGCGTGCTCATGCCCACAGGCAACGACGATGTCACCAACACCATTCTCACCACGGACAGCAATGGCAACCCCATCAAGGTCACCACGCCGGTGGACTTCTCCATCCAACCCGGCGGCGGCGGATGGGGCCTGGTGATGCAGTGGCAGGGCTACCAGCGCATCAACAACTCGCTCACGTTTTACACCGACGGCGATTACATGGCCACGCAGGGCGGCACGGACGGAGTTCCGCGCAATTACAAGTACCTGACCGCGCCACCGCTTGAGCAGTACAACGCCATCGTCGACCAGTATCTCTTTGAGGCGGGCGTCCAGTTTCCCGTTCACATCGCCAAGGTCCAGGGCCTCTACGCCACGATTGGCCCGCGCGATGAAGGCGTGCCCGCCGACAATCTCTTCCCCAGCAGCAACGCCGGATGGCAGCGGCCCGGCTATGCCGTCAGCGCCGGTCCCGGCTTTGAGTATGCGCGCGGCTCCAACCTCATCACCGGCAACATTTACAAGGCAATTCACCGCGACCGCACCAGCAGCTATCCCGATCAGGTTTACGGCACGCATGGTGACGCGGCCTTCGCCAACTGGGTTTGGCTGGCCAGCGTGACTCATCGGTTCTAATGAGCTCACAGCCCTCCCCCAACCATGGCCCACTGGCGCGGCAGCTCCCGTGGGCCGCTCTTATAATGTTGGTCGCATCCGCCATTCGGAGTTTGCCTGCATGAAACGCACCTGCGTCCTCGTTGCCGCTTTGTTCTGCGGCCTCCTTGCGCCCATGGCCCAGGCAAAGCGCGCGCCCAACTTTCAGTTGAAGGATCTCGACGGACACGCGCATCACGTTGCCGACCTGCGCGGCTCGGTCGTCGTGCTCAACTTCTGGGCCACCTGGTGCGGCCCCTGCCGCGAGGAGCTGCCCATGCTCACGCGCCTCAGCAAAGACTATGCGCCGCGGCACGTGCGCTTCATCGCCGCATCCGCCGACGAAAATAAGGACCGCGCCAAGGTCGCCCGGTTTGTCCATGACCACGACCTGGGCATGGACGTCTGGGTCGGCGCGAATCTCGACATGCTGGACAGCGCGAAGCTGGGCAATGAGCTGCCCGCCACGCTCATCCTTGACGCCGATGGCAACATCATTACGCGCATCAAAGGCGAGGCCCGCGAGAAGGATGTGCGCGACGCGCTCGACTGGATTCTGGGCGGAGAAAAAGGCGCTGCGCCTCCGGCCGTCGTCACGCATTATTAAAGCGGTTCCAGAGTAAGCGTGCCCTATTGGTGCCGCTGATAGGCGGCATTTTCTTGGGGAAAATGCCGCGATGCATTCCGGTTTCTGGGTATAGCAACTCTGAAACCGCTGTAGCGCGGCTCATGAGCGCATCAGGCATCCGTGCATTCCGTGCCCTGTCTCTTCCCGCGTCCTGTTCCGTTTCAAGCTCAGGATGATAGAACGTTGAGGGAAGGGAAGCTCGCTCCGGGAATGCACCGCACACCTCCAATCCTTGCCGCCGTGCTCATCCTGGCGGCTGCGTGCTTGTGGCTCTCTCCGCGCGCCGCCGCGCAGGCCAACGATCCCGCATGGCTGCGTTACGCGCCGCTCCGCCAACCTCTCAGCGTGCCCACGCGCGTTGTCGCTCTTGGCCTGGATCCCGTTGTTCAGAATGCCGCCGCCGAACTCGAGCGCGGCCTGCTCTCGCTCAGTGGACGTACTGTGCCCGATGCAGGGGCGGACGCCATCGTCCTCGGCACCGTGCAGCAATTTCACTCCCGCAATCGCAACGTTGCGCTTCCCGCGCTCCAGCCCGGGGAATTCCTCATCTCCTGGCACACAGCGGGCAGCAGCCGCCGGCTTCGCATCGTGGGCGGCAGCCCGCGCGGCGTGCTTTACGGCGTCTTCGCCCTGCTGCGCAAGCTTTCGCAAGGCACGGACATGAGCCACGCCAGCCTGCGCCAGCGCCCGGCGATGCCCATCCGCTGGGTGGACCAGTGGGACAACGCCGACGGCACCATCGAGCGCGGTTACGCCGGCCGCAGCCTCTTTTTTGAAGGCGGACACGTCCGCAAGAATCTCGCACCCGTCGCCGCCTACGCGCGTCTGCTTGCCTCGGTCGGCGTCAACGCCGTCAACGTGAACAACGTGAACAACGCAGCGCAATTTTTGCAGCCAGAAATGCTCCATGAGCTTGTCCGCGTGGCCGATTCCATGCGCCCCTGGGGCGTCCATCTCGCGCTCAGCGTCGATGTCGCCAGCCCCAAAATCATCGGCGGCCTTGCCACCTATGACCCGCTGGACCCAGCCGTGAAAGCCTGGTGGAACGCGAAGGCGGACGCAATTTACACGCTCATCCCAGACTTCGCCGGCTTCACCGTCAAGGCGGACTCGGAAGGCCAGCCCGGCCCCGCAAGTTATGGCCGCACGCCCGCCGATGCCGCCAACACCCTGGCCGCGGCGCTCGCGCCGCACCACGGCATCGTGCTCTACCGCGCCTTCGTTTACAACCACCACCTCAACTGGCGCGACCCCAGGGCCGACCGTGCCCGCGCCGCCTATGACATCTTCCATCCCCTCGACGGAAAATTCCTGCCCAACGTCGTCATCCAAACCAAGGAAGGCCCCATCGACTTCCAGGCGCAGGAGCCCGTCTCGCCGCTCTTCGGCGGACTCACGCGCACCAATCAGGCCATGGAAATCGAAGTCACGCAGGAGTACACCGGCCAGCAGCGCCACCTCGTCTATCTCGCGCCCATGTGGCAATGGGTTCTCGACTTCGACCTGCGCGTCCGCGGTGCCCATACTCCCGTCGGAAAAATACTAGCCCGGCAGCGCCTGGGCGGACTCGTCGCCGTCGCCGGCGTGGGCCGCGACCATTGGCTCAACTCGCCGCTTGCCATGGCCAATCTTTATGCCTTTGGCCGCTTCGCGTGGGACCCAAATCTCACCGCGGAACAGATTGCCGTCGAGTGGACGCGCCAAACCGTCAGCCGCAATCCCGGCGTCGTCGCCGTCGTATCGAAAATGCTCCTCGAGTCGTGGCCCGCCTACGTCGATTACACCGGCCCGCTGGGCATGCAGACGCTCACTGACATCACCGGCAGCCACTACGGCCCCAACATCGAGTCCAGCGAGCGCAACGGCTGGGGCCAGTGGCACAAGGCCGATCCTCTCGGCGTCGGTTTCGACCGCACCGTCGCCACCGGCACCGGCTTCGTCGGCCAGTACCCGCCCGCGGTCGCCAACGTCTACGAGTCCACGGCCACCACGCCCGACAACCTGCTCCTCTTCTTCCACCACGTGCCGTACACCTACAAGCTTCACAACGGCCTCACCGTCATCCAGTACATTTACTCCAGCCATTACCGCGGCGCAGCCACAGCCGCCAGCTTCGTGAATGACTGGATATCGCTCAAGGGCCGCATCCCCGGCAGCCTGTACTCGAACATGCTTCCGCGCCTCGAGTACCAGGCCGGCCACTCCATCGTCTGGCGTGACGCCATCGTGCAGTACTTTTTCAAGCTCAGCGGCATCCCCGATAAAACCGGCCGCGCCGGCCACTTCCCCGGCCGCTATGAAGCTGAGGACGCCAAGCTCGCGGACTATCAGGTTTTCGATGTAAACCCCTGGGAAGACGCCTCGCGCGGCAAGGCCGTCACGTGTTCCCGGGCCTCTTTGGATGCGGCCCCGAAGGGTTCTGTAACAGGGCACGACTTTAGTCGTGCCGATGACACTTCCAACGAAGCGAGTGCTTTGAAAGGGCACGGCTTGAGCCGTGCCGATGACACGGCAAAAAGGAATGGAGCTTCAGCCCCTGAGGAAACGCGCGCCTGCGCCGCGACCTGGACCTATGCCGGCCGCGAAGGCCGCTACAACATCGCCGTGCAGTACTTCGACCTCAACGCCGGCGTGGCCCACTTCACGCTCAGCCACAACGGCCGGCCGCTCGTTTCCTGGGCCGCGAACAACGATCTGCCTTCCCAGCGGCCAGACGGCGACAACTCCACGCGCTACACCGCGCATCAAGTCGAGCTCAAGCCCGGCGACACCATCACCGTTCAGGGCGTTCCCGATGGCCACGATCCCGCCGCACTCGACTACATCCAGCTCCTGCCCGCCACGCCGCAACCGCAGTAGTCCTGTCGGCCAGAGCGTGCAACCGTCACGCCAACCGACGAATTTGGGTACCACCAATTACGGCGCTATTTCGAATTGACGAAGTAGATGTAGTAATCGGGGTGTACCCATCCGCCGGAATCGGGATGATGGAACCAGATTCGGGTTTTGCCATCAGTCAGGGCGAGTGCTCCGCCCCATCCACTTGCAATTGGCTTTACAGCTTTGGCATCAACCTCGACGCGAATGCATTGTGGCTCCGTGCCTGCTTTCATCCCGTTGCAAATCTCCTGGGCAATCTCTGGGGTCAAATTGACCCCTTTCTCCCGCAGGTCATGCAAAGAGCGCCAGAAGTCAAATGCCAATAGTGGCGACCTACATAGAAATATGTGTCTGTGAGTTCCTTGGGCGGACATTGAAAGCGACGGAAGAATCAGCAAAACCACAAGAATCAGACTTATTCTTTTCATGAAAAACTCCCCAAAACACCGGCAACTGCTGACAACATGACAGAGACCGCAGTTATTTTTGCAGCTTTTTGATTTAATGCAGCAGATCGCGAGAAGGCGTCAAGAGTCCCCACAATCCACCCCGTGTTCTGATCGTCGATTTCTGGAGGCTCAGAACGCCCCCACGACGGTGATATTGCAATCTTGCTTGACTCATTCCAAAAGTGCGCCGCCAGTACACCAGTAATTGCGCCGAGCGCAGCGAAACAGATGGCAGCAATTTTCGTGGGATTCATGTGTCCCTCTCAAATTCAAAGTTGAATCTTGATTGGCACTCGTTTGAGAGTGTAAGGCCATTAAGCAACGGCTTAAAGGGTCCATTGGAGATTTGGCACCGGAATCAGCACCCTCGCGGCGTTATCCTTCCTCCGTGGTCCTCTTTCACGCAGCATCTCGCCGCCTTTCTCTCGCAATATCCGCGCCGAAGTTGCGCGCAACGCGATAGTCTGGGGAACACTACACTCGTTCGCGACCCGGGAGGACCATGGCACCGCGCACTTCGCTCACTCGCCGCGGATTTCTGGGCGCAGCCTCAGCGGCCGCCGCCGCGCTCGCCGCTCCCCACTCTGCATTCGCCGCGCCGGATGCCGCATTGCCGCAGCCCATCGCCGCACTCGCAGATCTTTCCAGCCAGGCCCGCCCCTTCACCGTGGACGAACGCCTCGCCCGCATTGAGCGCGCCAAAAAGCGGATGCACGCCTCGCGCCTGGACGCCATTGTCCTCGCCAACTCCACCGCGTCTTCCTTCTACTTTGCCAATCTCCGCTTCGGCTCCAGTGAGCGGCTGTGGGCTCTCGTGCTTCCCGCGCGCTCCACGCCTTTCCTGGTCTGCCCGGCGTTTGAGGAGGGCCGCGCCCGCGAGCTTCTCGCCGCCGGCCCGCTCGCCGCGCACGCCGATGTGCTCACATGGAAGGAAGACGAAAGCCCCTATGAGCTCCTGGGCAAAGGCCTCAGCGACCGCGGCCTGAAAACCGCCGCCATCGGCCTCGACGAGGAGATGAAGTTCGTCTTCTCTGACGGCATTCGCGCAGCCAACCCGCATCTCTCGCTCGTCAGCGCCACGCCCGTCACCGCCGGCTGCCGCATGATCAAGGACGCGCATGAAATCGAATGCATGGGCCTGGCCTGCCGCGCCACGCTGCTTGTCTATCGCGCCGTCGCGCAATCGCTCGCGCCCGGCATGACCACCACGGATGTGGAAGCCCTTGTGGCTCTCGCCTATCGCCGCGTCGGGTTCCCCGGTGACGCCAGCCTGAACGTGGACCAGTACACCGCGCTGCCCCACGGCTCGCGCACGCCGCAGACTTTGCGCGAGGGCTCCATCCTCATGCTCGACGACGGCTGCCGCGTGGAAGGTTACACCTCCGACATCACGCGCACCTTCGTCCTCGGCCGCCCCACATCAAAAATGAGTTCAGTCTTTGACATCATCCACCGTGCGCAAAACGCCGCGCTTGTCACCGCAAAGCCCGGCGTACCCGCGGCCGATGTGGACGCCGCCGCGCGCAAGGTCATCGTCAACGCGGGTTATGGGCCCGGCTTCACTTATTTCACGCACCGCCTCGGCCACGGCATCGGTCTGGACATGCACGAGTGGCCTTACGCCGTGAAGAACGACATGTTCGGCTGGGATCTGGAGCCGCGCCTCAAGCCCGGCATGGTGCTCAGCGACGAGCCCGGCATCTACATCCAGGGCGAGTTCGGCATTCGTCTCGAGGACGACATGCACATCACTGAGGAGGGTGCGCAACTGTTCACGCCGCAGTCTCCGTCACTCGAGGATCCCTTCGGCAACATGGACTCGTGAGCCCGGGACGGCTCACAGGCTGCGCCCGGTCACAATCTTGAAGGCGCGCTCATAGGAGCCAAGGTTGTACACCTGCGTGTAGCCCTGCTTCTCCAGCTTTTCCTTTGCCGTCCTGCTGCGCAGTCCGCTCTGGCAGTGCAGCAGCATAATGCGGGTCCGGTCCTTCACGCGACCCGGAATCACCATGTCGATCTCATCCACCGGAACATTCACGGCCTGCGAAAGATGCCCCGTCACGTACTCGGTCGCCGTGCGCACGTCGATGATCATTCCGCCCTGACGGATGAGCTCTTTTGCCTTCTTCATGGGAACCTGGCCGGCCCGCCGCATCACAATGAAGCCCAGCAGCACGGCGAGCGCAATAAAATAAAGCGTCCAACTCATTGGTTTATGTGGCGGCCGTCGCCGCATCCTTTCCCGCGGAATGGTTCTGCGCGTCCGCCTTTTCCACCTCCACCAGCACGGAGTAGAAGGTCGGCGAACCACCCAGGTCCGTCAAGCGCTCGCTCGTCAGCGCGTTCTGGTTCATGCCTTCCCGGTGCAGCTTGGCCCAGTCCAGCCGCCCGGCCACCACGCCCCGCGGCACGCCGCCTGTCACCATCGCCGACAGCCGCAGTTCGCCCCGGTCATTAAAAATGCGCACCGCGTCGCCGTCCACAATTCCGCGCGCGCACGCATCGTCTGCGTGCATCTCCAGCTTGTGACTCGTCCGCGCCTCCATCTTTCTGTGCCCGTCAAGGTTGGCAAAGGTCGAGTTCATATAGTTGTCCGCCTTGCGCGGCAAATACTCCAGCGGATAGCGCGAGGCGGTCTCACCCCACCGCGATTCTTCCGGAGGGTGAAAGGCCGGAGGGCCATCCAGGCCCGGCGCCGGCGCTTCTGAGGCAAACTCAATCTTTCCCGTCGGCGTCTCCAGGGTTCCGCGCGTAAAGGGTAAAAACGGTTCCTCTTCCGGCGCGCGATGAAAGCTCAGCGGCACATGCCCTTCGCGTTCAAGCGCCTCCATCGTGATGTGCTCCATGCCCGGGTTGCCCGCATGTCCATCCGGCCCCATGCGCAGTGCCTGCCGAATCATCTCCTCTTCCGTCTCCCTGAAGCACGCATCGTCATAGCCCATGCGCTGCGCCAATTGCGCAAACAGCCACACATTCGGCCGCGCCTCGCCCACCGGCTCAATCGCCTTCTGCGAGAGCTGCACAAAGTAGTGTCCATAGGCGCCCTGAATATCCGTCTGTTCCAGAAACGTCGTCGCCGGCAGCACGTAGTCGGCGTAATCCGTCGTGTCAGTAAAGAACTGCTCATGCACCGCGGTGAACAGGTCCGGCCGCATCAGTCCGCGCCGCACCGCGTTCTGGTTCGGCGCAATCGCCCCGGGGTTTGAGTTGTAAACAAACAGCGCGTGCACGCGCGGACCCTCGCCGGGCCTTTCATGCGGCCGTGTTCCCAGCTCCGTCAGCGCTTCGCCCAGCGTGGACATGTTCACCACGCGCGCCAGCCGCCCCAGCGGCGATTTCTCCGCCAGGTCCGGCCGCTCCAAGGCCTTCTTGTCCCACTGGAATCCGCCCGAAGTCGAAAGCGATCCGCCGCCGCCGCGATGCTTCCATGCGCCCGTCAGCGCCGGCAGCATCGCAATCGCGCGCACCGCCGCGCCGCCGTTCTCGCAGCGCTGCACGCCATAGTTCAGCCGCAGGGCCGCCGGCTGGGTGGTCGCATACTCGCGCGCCAGTTGCTCCACCTCGCCCGGCGTCATTCCGGTCCAATGGGCCACGCGCTCCGGCGTGTACTCGCGCACGCGCTCCGCCAGCCGCTCAATCCCGTGCGTCCGTTCCGCAATAAAGGCGCGGTCCTCCAGCCCTTCGCGCAAAATCACGTGCATCATGCCCAGCGCCAGCGCCCCGTCGGTCCCGGGCCGAATCGCAATGTGCCAGTCAGCCAGCGCCGCGGTCCGCGTGCGATAAGGATCAATCACAATCAGCCGCGCGCCGTTGCGCCGCGCCTGCTCAATCAACGGCCAAAGATGCACGTTGTTCCCGTGGATATTCGCGCCCCAGGCCACAATCAGCTTCGCCAGCCGGTAGTCCTCGGTCGGCGTGCCCAGCTTGCGGCCGTAAACCAGATTCCACGCCACACCGCCCGCCTCAGAGCAGATGGTCCTGTCCAGTTGGCTCGCGCCCATGCGATGAAATAGCCTCCGGTCCATTGACCCGAAGCCAAGCTGTCCAATCGTCCCCGCATAGCTGTAAGGCAAAATCGACTCGGGCCCGTGCTCGTTGCTGATGGCCTTCAGCCGCGCCGCAATCGCATCCAGCGCCTCGTCCCAGCTCACGCGTTCAAAGGCTTCATGCTCGCTGCCGCGCCTGCGCATGCCCTTTGCCGCGCCGGCCCTGCGCCTCATCGGATGCAGCACGCGATCCGGCGCATATACGCGGTCCAGATACTTGGCCACCTTGCCGCACAGGAATCCCTGCGTGACTGGATGCGCCGGATCGCCCTGCAACTTCACCGCGCGTCCCGCTCCGTCCACGGTCACCAGCACGCCGCAGGAGTCCGGGCAGTCATGCGAACAGACCGTATGCACCACGCGAAACGATGACGATGCAGCAGCGCTTGCCATGCTTCCATTGTATGCTTGGCGCGGCTGGCGCCCCTCCATCCAGCCCCCAGCCAGCCCCAGGCCGCTTAGCCGCCGTGTGCCGGCGCTGGCAGGCCGTCCTCCGCGCCGGTGTCGGCTACATCGCCTCTACCCGGCACGAAATCCCCGGCAGGGAAGTCCGCACGTATGAACCGTCCGCTTCTCCCCGGCGCAAAGCAGCGGAATCAGGCGCGCAGCATAGAACTTAACGCGGAGAAATTCCAGCCCGCGTGCGCCAAGTCCATCCTCGGGTTTCCATCTGGACTTGCCCATTTACCTGTTTTCATGTATACACTGTATACATGCAGGCCGCACCCACCTCCGAGCGCATTGCGTCAGCCGCCCGGCGCATCCTGGTTAAAGAGGGCGCTGAGGCCGTCACCATGCGCCGCATTGCGCAGGCCACCGGCATCACCGCCATGGCCATTTATCGCCATTTCCCCAATCGCGACGGCCTTCTCAATGCGCTCGCCAATGAGGGCTTCAACGCTCTCGCCGCGCAGCTCGCGGCGCAGCGCTACACCGGCAACAGCCGCCGGCGGCTGCTGCGCCTGTTTGATGTCAACCTGGATTTCGCTCTCGCCAATCCACGCCTCTTTGATCTCATGTTCCTCAAGCCGCGTGCGGGCGCGCGCCGCTATCCGCGCGACTTCAAGTCCGGCGCGTCGCCCACCGCCAACCTCACCGCCGATCTGCTGCGCCAGGGCATGAGCGCGGGCCTCTTCCGCAAGGACGATCCGTGGGAGATCACCTTTGAAATGGGCGCTCTGCTCCAGGGGCTCATCATGCTTTATCTCGGCGGCCGCACCAACCTTTCCCGCGCGCAGTTCCGTGCCCTCTGCCTGCGCGCATTCGCGAGGTACTTCAATGGCATCTCGAATTAGCGCGCAACGCACCGGCGTTGCCTTGCTGGCCGTGGCCTGCACGGCCGTGCTCGTCTGGTTTGGCTACGGCCTCAATCCCCTATGGCCGCTCATGTGGCTCGCGCCGCTGCCCGTGCTGCTGCTCGTCCGGCGCCCCGCGCGCCAGGTGGCCCTGCTCGCTTTCGCCGCATGGTTCCTTGGCTGCCTCACTTACGTGCATTACTTCCGCATGTTGCACGTTCCGTGGGTGGTTGTCCTCTCGATGGAAGCGCTTCTCTTCACCGGCGCGGTCCTGCTTTATCGCGCGCTGCTTCTGCGTGGCGCGCCGTGGCTCGCTCTGCTCTCCGTGCCCGCGCTCTGGGCGGGCTTTGAGTACATCCTCAGCCACACCACCTCCGGCGGAACCGCGGGCAGCCTGTCCTATACGCAGCTCCATTTTCTGCCCGTCCTGCAACTCGCTTCCGTCACCGGCCCGTGGGGCATCACCTTCGTCGTCCTGCTCTTCTCCACCACCCTTGCCACGGCCTGGCATCTGCGCCGCACCGCGCGCCGTCAGGCAGTGCGCATCGCCGCCGCAGGCCTTGGCGCACTCGCGGTTGTGCTTCTCTTCGGCGTGGTTCGCCTTGCGGAACCCGCCGTGCGCAATCCCGTCAAAGTCGGCCTTCTCACCTCGGACATTTCCGCCAACGATTCCACCGCCCCCGCCGGCGCCGATGCCACGCGCATCTTCCAGGACTACGCCGCCGCCGCCCGGCAACTCATCGCGCAGGGCGCGCAGGTCATCGTCCTGCCGGAAAAGCTCGCCGTCGTGGCCAACGCCAACCCGCGCGAGGCCGGCCAGGTCTTTCAGCCAATCGCCGATCAGACCGGCGCAACGTTTGTCGTCGGCGTCCTGCGCGCCGCGCCGCCCAACAAGTACAACCGCGCACTCGTCTTTCAGCCGCACGCATCAACGCTCACCTACGACAAGGAGCGCATGCTGCCGCCCTTCGAGTCGCCGCTCACGCCCGGCGTCTCGCTCACGCTTCTGCCGCATGCGCCGGCGCCATGGGGTGTCGCCATCTGCAAGGATCTCGACTTCACCAACCCCGCGCGCCGCTACGGCCTGGCCGGCGTGGGCCTGTTGCTGGCCCCCGCGTGGGACTTCAACATCGATCGCGCCTGGCACGGCCACATCGCCATCCTGCGCGGCGTCGAGAACGGTTTCAGCATTGCCCGCGCCGCCAAGAACGGCTACCTCACCGTCAGCGACGATCGCGGCCGCATCCTCGGCGAGGTCCGCAGCGACTCGGCGCCCATTGCCTCGCTGCTTGTCTCCGTGCCCTCCGTGCACGACCCCACCCTCTATCTCGTGCTCGGCGACTGGTTCGCCTGGCTTTCCATCGCGCTCTTTCTTCTGGCTCTCCTGCGCTGCTTCCGGCCGCGCAAAGCATAAGGGCCGCCTCGCGTCCTGTACACTGTTTGCGCCATGAGCTGCCTCTTTTGCAAAATCATCAGCGGCACAATTCCCTCCGCCGCCGTCTACCAGGACGATCTCTGCTACGCCTTCAGTGACATCAATCCCCAGGCGCCCGTACATGTACTCATCGTGCCGCGTGTACACATCGCTTCACTAGCGGAGACCGATGATGCCCAATCCGGCCTGCTCGGCCACCTGCTCCGCGTGGCCGCGCGCATCGCCCGGGAGAAAGGTCTCAGCAAGGGCTACCGCGTCGTCGTCAACAACGGCGAAGACGGCGGCCAGTCCGTCGACCACCTTCACGTGCACGTGCTCGGCGGCCGCCCCATGACCTGGCCTCCGGGATAAGCGCGTATCATTGTCGCGTGAAGTCCCTTCAGCTCAGCCTGTTGTGCAGCGTGGCATTTCTGTTGAGTCAGGGTTCTGCGTTATGCATTGCTCAATCTAGCCGAGAATCGCCGCCGGAGACTTCGGCCGCCGTTCAAGCATCGCCAAATGATTCCAGCGTCGCAACCTTTCGCGTCACAACACGCGAGGTTGTGGTTGAGCTAATCGCCTTGCACGGCCGAAATGAGCCCGTATTGGACCTCAAACCTGAGGATCTGCAGGTTTCTGAAATATCCATTCCTGCGGAGCTCGACTCGACGGAGAAACACAAGCAGCACACAACCAATGCGACTGAAGAGCCCGAAACAATCACCACCTTGAGCATGATTGATCCCGATGCGCCTCAAGCCTCAACCGACAATGCGCAGCAAGGATTGCAGATTACTGAAAGCTGCCTGGACCGTTCGACGGTTCACTATGAGCTCGCTTTCCATCCCGGACCCGACGGCTGGCGCAGCGGATACCACAAGGTCATCATCCGCACAACACGGCATGGCATAAATCTCTTCTATCGCCAGCAATACTATGTTGGCTTGACCGCACCGCCTGCCAGGCCCCTGGCCCTGCAAGCCGATGCGGTGAATAAGCTTCTCCTTCAGTCTGCCTGCTATTACCCGCCAACCCCGCCCACCATCTCTCTGCGGGCCAGGTTGATTGACACCGGCCAAACAGACGTTCTTCGCTACAAGGTCACAGTCGATACCAGTTCGCTCTTGTTTCTCACACTCGAAAACAGTGCGGCCCGCTCGCAAGCAGGCATCGAACGGCGCGTGCAGCTTGACTATGGAATCTGCACTTTCAACGGCAGAGGCGCCCGATCAATTTCTTCCATGCCCCACTGGATGGAGTCCTCTCCTCCGCAGATTATGCGCGAGCTCTGGATCGGGGATTTCCTCACATCCTGGAATTCCAAAGGGCTAAGGACGTGGCGCTCACGCGCGTGGTTGTGCGGGACCGCCAGACGGGCAACCTCGGCATGATCGATGTGCAGATTTCCCACCCTGCGGTGAATCAACCGATTGACCAATCACGGTCGAATGATTCGGTCGCACTCGCGTCGGCGACAAAGTCGAATCTGTGGGATATTGAGCGGGCCATGCCAGAAGCATGGGAGTACCGCGGGCCGGCTCATATCATCCCCTTCTTGCAAGGTCCGGTCGGTTCCTTCGGCTCCATCGTACGGAGCCCTCAAACTTTCTGTGGCGATGTCTACGAACTGCCTCACCGTTTTGCGAATCTGCCTGATTTTCGCGCGTTAGATCCAATCGGCTCGATCTATACTTCCGTTCTCGATGTACCGAATCAGATCTTTTCAAATACCACTGGAATCCCAGGGGTGACTCCTCGCACCGACCTTTTTGGGATCGACTATCACGGCGTCCTGTGGATCACAAACCCAGGCGAATACAGCTTCTTAGTTCTCTCAGATGACGGCGCAATCGTCCGAATTGACGATAAGGAGTTGATTAACGTCGATGGAATCCATCCTGCGAAAGCGGGCTCAGGAGCGATCCATCTGAGTGCCGGTCGCCACATTATCGGAGTGAAGTATTACCAGGGCCAGCTGGCCGGTGTTGCTCTTGAGCTTTGGGTCAAGCCGCCAGGTGCGCACTCGTGGACCCTGTTCAACCTGAACGACTATTCTCTCCCTGCTCCGGCTCCGGATCCCTCAGCCTTGCAGGCTCCACAGGAATAGGGATGTTCGGAGTCATCGACCACAACTCCGGGGTCATCATTCTCTAGCTCATAGGTGCTGTAGATGGTCAGGCTGTTCGGCGGCAGGTGGTCGGTCCATGTGCCGCCGGGTGCGGGTGAAAACTTGGGATCAGGGTTAACTCTCACGTCCACACGGTTGTATTGTGCCTTGCCGTAGGAGTATCGGAAAAACCTTCCGTGCGGCGGCCTTCCCACCCACCGGAGCTTTAGGTCAAATTCAACAGGCGCGTCGTTCACAATCGCCAGACTGACATTCCCTTCGGGGCTGCGAAATGCTGCACAAAAGACACTCTGCCATCCTTTCATTTTGACCACACTCACATTCGTGGATAGAACGGCAGAGTGCACGGCTGTAAAGCGGCTGAGCAGTCCAAGGCCAAAGTAGCTGTTTGGATGAGGCACGAACTCCGTGAGCAGTCGTTTGCGCTTGGCATCCCAGGTATCTACGTATTGCCACTGCCCGTCGAGATCGCCGCGATTCAGGTAGCTCCAACGATTAAACCCATCCACGCCAGCATTGGCGGCACGAATCAGAAACTCGCTGGCGGCCAGAACAGACTCAGGGCTGTTTGGGCGGGGATCGGTCGGCCAGGATGGAGACTCCGCGGAACCGAACTCGCTGAGAAACACAGGCTTGTTCTGGTTATGGGCGAACTTTGCCCAGGTGGAAAAATCATGTGTTTGTTTCTCGATGTATCCTCCGCTCAAAGAATCGAGTTTTATTCCGTAATCGTGGAAATCATACGCGCCAAGCAGCGCCGCATCGTTAGGATTCAAAGCTGTGCCGAAGACTTCCATGCCTGAATCCGGCCCGGAGAGCGGAAGCGAGAGGCCGCGCTGAGCGAGGGCCTTGTGTACGGCTGCTAAACCGGCCCCGATGGATAAGGGTTCGCCGTCCGGCCCCTGCCACCATGACCAATTGGCTCCCGGCTCGTTCGTAATGCTAAGCCACTTGATGCAGGTGTACCCGCGCTTCTTAATCAGGTATTCCATCAAGGTGGCCAGACCGTTTGCGAATCCCTTTACATCTTGTGGCGCACTATGAACACGCCTGATTGGATCGTTGCGGGCATTGGGGTAAGCCAGCCATGCTGTGTTGACCCACATTTGCTGGAAGAAAACATCTGCGCCGCGCTTTTGGTTCCAGTCGAGGATGCGATAGAGAATGCGCATCTCAGGGCTGTCGAATGTAAACCGGTCGCGTTCCGGTTCGTAGATACGCTGTTCGACTTCGACGCGATTCCAGTCGAGCCCAAGCCAGGTGGCATACCGATAGATTTGCTGCCAGGCTCGCTCATCCTCAGCAGGGGGATAAGCACCCCACCCGCTGCCGCCGTTCCCGATCGGTATCGGTTCCTCGATCGCATGCCAGGAAGCCCCGATGCCTCCGCGCATGATGTTGATGACTCGACTCGCGTCTACGGTGATTTCAACCCGATGCTTCGACTGGGTGCCCGCTGCCGCAGGTGGAGGAAATGGCCCTGCCGCCAAAAATAGCGGAATGAATAGACCCGCAACGCGTTTGATCCGCCGTATAGTCAAGCGCCTCATTCCGATGTTGGCTCCAAGAATAGGCCCTCAGCATACAAAGCCTGACTCCAAACATGCCAAGGGTATCGCAAATTCCTCTCTTGGGTGCTTCACGGCGCACCCCAGATGGCATGTAAGGAAAAAAACAAAAAAGGGCGCCCCCCACTCAGGAGCGCCCTCTTTGTTTCATCTTGCCGCCGCACTCACATCGGCTGCGGCATGTTCTCGTCTTCTTCATCGAGGCCATAGCGGCGCAGCAGGTTGGGCAGGCCCTGCGAGAAGGCTGACCGCGGCATCACCGTGTCGCATCCCGCCTCGGCCGCCTTCGCCTTCAGGTCGCCCTGCAGGTGGCTCAGGAAACCCACAATTGAAGTCGCCTTCTTCAGCTTCGCCTTCAGCTTGGGAATCAGGATGAGCGGCTTCGCGTTCGCGTTGTTCAGGTCAAACACCACCAGCGTCGGCCGTTCGTTCTCCGGCGCCTCGGTCAGCCGCGCCAGGATCTCCTTGTCGTTCTTGACGAACTCCACCTTCACGCCCAGCTTTTTTGACGTCTCCTGAATCTTGGCCTGGAAGAAGAGATCCTCAATAAAGCAGAAAATCCGCGTCGGCGTTCCCTCGCGCACCGCGGCTGCCGGCCCCGAGTGGTAGAGCTCCGGAAAGTAATGGCCATTGCCGGCCTGCGGAATCGTCGAAGGCGGCGAATCGGCCACGTTGCCGTTCACGGCGCGGTAGCTGTGGTCCATGGGGCCCACAAAGGTCCTCGGACCTTTCTGCCGGTCCTTGCGGCGGCTCTGCGGCGGCGGATGAATGCTGTTGCCCGGCTGCGGCGCTGGTCCCCGGTCTTCGCGGAAGAACTTCTTCTTCTTTTTCTTCTTCCGGCCCTGGCCGTGACCCGGTTCAAACGCCTGGCCGCCGCCCTGCGGCTGCGCGGCGCCCTGCCCTTGCGGCTGAGCCGTGTTCTGGCCCTGCTCCTGCATCCCGCCCTGCTGGTTCGATTTGTTTTTGCGGCGGCGCCGGCGGCGCCGATGCCCCTGCGACTGTCCCTGGCCATTGGCCGGGACGGGCCCCATTTCCACAGGGGGCTGCGTCGTTTCTGATGTCATGTGTGCACTTCCTGGCACTTGGCTGTGGTTTGCATTGCTTTGCCGGAGCCCCGTTCCCGGCTGGCCGGGTACGATCTCCCTCGTCTGCCGCTCATCCTCAAATACACCGGGAGTGGAACAGCGGGCGAAATTCTCCGTCTTTCCTCATCGGGCAGGATTGCGTGCATCTACCGCCGCCGCAATCGACCGTATCCCCTTGAAACCTTTGCCGCTCTTTGGGCGGCCGTTCGAGCCCGCGCTACGGGCTGCCATGCTTCGCGGCAGCTTCTCGTCATCCTGCACCGGCTACGGCGTACAACTCCTAGAAAAACATTCCCGGAAAAACGCCTCCGTCGCCCTGCGCGCCCAACTCAAGCCTGATGCGGAGTTCTCCGGTTCTTCAGGATTGGCGCGGTCGCCCGGCGATTTCCTCTGAGTGATGCCCTTTCTATGGGAGCCTTTGCCGCCCTCGACTTCGTCGTTCAGCCAGGCTGGCTCCGGCATCCATGCAGCGGCGAGCTTTCACAGCCCTCTACGGGTGGTTCGCATCAGCCGCCGGTCAGGCAATTTTGATAGTACAGCCTGCCGCAGCGGCTTGCAAGTGACTCTGGTTAGTTCCCTGTTTCGTTCCCGGGCGGGGAATCCAGTTTGCCAGCCCGTGCCTGTACTGCCCAAACTTTGCCCGGCCCGAACTTTGCCCGGCTCGCGCAGAAACCATTCCGCCTCCACGCCCTGCCCTTCAAACCCTTTTGCCCTCTGCACCGGATGCGCAAAACGCCGCCCCTTCCGGAGCGGCGCTCTGCGTTTACCGTGCTGGTCACTGGCCTCCCAACTTCTTGGCCGGTGGTTTGTCCACCGTACCTATGCAGGCTTTCCCGGCCGGTCTCTCCCTCAACTGGGGCCGCTCGTGGGCGGATGCTCTTGCCGGTTGCCTGTCTTTAAGCGGGCTGGCCTGGATTGACTCCAGCAGCCGGTATATCACTGGCACCCTTTGAAAATGCAATCCACGTGCCGATTCCGCGGCCATTGAATTTCAGTCACTTGGCGCAATAATCCACAGCGCCCATTCTGCATTCTCGTAACAAAATAAAGGAAACCATCCGCAAAATCATAGAGTCAGCGCTCACCGCTGGCACTGCGGGCAGTAGTGCGTGCTCCTGCCCGCCACCACCACGCGCCGGATCGCCGTTCCGCACTCCCGGCACGGTTCGCCCGTCCGCCGGTAGACCCGATGCTCCAGTTGAAAGAAGCCCTTTACTCCGTTGGCATCCACATAATCCGAGACCGACGACCCGCCCAGCCGGATGGCCTGCCGCAGCACCTCTCTCAGCGCCACGCGCAGCCGCTCCCGCTCCACACTGGTCAGCCGTCCTGCACTTCTGCGCGGCCGGATGCCCGCCCGGAACAAGCTTTCATCCGCATAAATATTGCCCACACCGGCCAGCAGCGTCTGGTTCAGCAACGCGGCCTTGATGGCCAGCTTCCTTCCGCGCAGCAGCGCCGCAAACTCCGCTTCGCCAATCCGCAGCGGGTCGGCCCCCGGCGCAAGAAATCCTTCCTTTTGGCGCAATTCCCGGAACTCCAGCCGCCCAAAGCGCCGCGGGTCAACGAATCGCAGTTCGCGCCCGCTGTTGAGCGTCAGCCGCGCGTGGGTATGCGGCGCCACTTCGCCTTCCGGCACGGTCACCAGCAGCCGCCCGGTCATTCCCAAATGCACAATCCACTGGGCGTCTATACAGCCACCGCCCCTATTCAAAGCTCCGCCGCCCGCAGGGCCCAGGTCGACCACAATATGCTTGCCTGTCCGGTGCACCGCCAGAATCACGCGCCCTTCCAGCCCCGCCGCCTGCCGCGCCGCCGGCGTCTTCATCGGCTCGCGATGCCGACCGAACCACGCCTCCGCAATCACGTCGCCGCGCAGGCGCGCGTCCACGCCGCGGGCAATCGTCTCCACCTCTGGCAGTTCCGGCATGGCTCCATCTTAAATGGGGTCAAATGGGCTTAAATGGGGTTCAATGGGAAAGCGCTTGGAATGGAGAAAATGCCCGGGCCTCAGTGCTGCTGCACGCGCGGCCGAATCCGGCTGGCCTCAAAGCTCACAATGCGCCAGACGCCCTTCTGGTCCCGCGCGTAAACACGCGTATAGCGGTAGTCGCCCATGATGGGGCCTTCCGGCGTGGTTGCCGTGACACGCGCCTTTGAGGTCACCACCGCCGTCTGCCCGAAAAACCGCACCCGCTGCTCCAGAATGTCAATGGAATGAAAGATCACGGTCCCGCTGCGCATCGCGGCCAGCGTCTCCGCCCTGGTTTGCAGCAGCCCGTTCGGGGTAATCGCCAGAAAGTCGTCTGACAGCAGCCGGCTCATCGCGTGCGTATCGCTATGCAGTACAGCCTCGCGCCAGGCCTGTTCCAGTTGGTCAATCTCGTGCCGGCTCTCGTGGCGCTCGCCGCGCGGCATCCCCTGCAGCCCCCAGGCCAGGCTTGCAGACAGCAGCAGTGCCGCTCCCGTGGTCATGCGGCGTTTCAATCCTGCGTGGTGTGTGGCCCGCGTCATCCTCATCGGCGTAACGGATGGTATCCATACCTCGCCGCCGCGGTCAACGTTGTTTTGCTGAATTTTTTGCCGCTCTGTTCCTGCATCCATGGCCGGCCCGCTTTACCCTGCCGCGCCATGGTTAGACCCGCCCCGCACTCTAAACGAGAGCGCTCAGGTCCTCGCGGCTCCGGTCCAGCATCTTCTGGTAGAGCCCGCCCACCGCGTACTTCTTGAAGTGCGCCGTCTTGCGATGCGCCTCTTCGGCGGACTTGTCGGCATACTGCTCGTAGATCACCACCGTGTCCGGGTCGCCCTCCACGCGGTGCGGCACAAAGCTGCGGCAGCCCGGCTCCTGGCGCGAGGGCTCCGCCAGCTTGCGGAGAATCTCGTCCACTTCCTCGCGGTCTTCCGGGGCAAACTTCATGCGTACCGTATAGCTGATCATCGTCGGGGCCTTCCGGTTCCGCCGGGGGGCGGCTTTAGAAACAGTGTACCTGCACGGCTATAGCGAAACCAGAGTTGCTGTAAACCGGAAGCACCATCGTCAAGTCGGCGCGACCAGCAGGGGGCGACGACCCTGCTTGAAATCAAAATAGGATACACCTGCTCTGGTTTTGCTCTAGCCGTGAATCTCCCTGAGCGCCCCGGCAAACTCCGGCAGCACCATCGTCTGCTCGCGGTCCGGCCCGGTGGAAACCATCCCGATCTTCGCGCCGCTCTCCCGCTCCTGGAAGCGCAGATACTCCTGCGCCGCCCTGGGCAGCTCTTCAAAGGAGGGAATGCCTTCCGTCTTCGATTGCCAGCCTTTCAGCTTTGTATACACCGGCTTGATGCGGTTCAGTCCTTCCACGTCCGCCGGCACTTCATCGCTCATCTTGCCGTCCACTTCATAGCCCACGCACACCGGAATCTCCGCGAGCGTGTCCAGCACGTCCATCTTCGTCACCACCAGCCATTCGGTGCCGTTCACCAGGTTTGAGTAGCGCAGCATCGGTATATCCAGCCATCCGCACCGCCGCGGCCTGCCCGTCACCGCGCCATATTCTTGTCCCCGCGCCCGCAGCGTCTCGCCCACTTCCTCGTGAATCTCGGTCGGAAACGGTCCTTCGCCCACGCGCGTCACATAGGCCTTGGTCACGCCAATCACCGTTCCAATCGCCGTGGGTCCCACGCCCGTGCCGGTGGACGCGCCGCCCGCCGTCGCGCTCGACGACGTTACAAACGGATAGGTTCCGTGGTCAATGTCCAGCATCGTCCCCTGCGCGCCCTCGAACATCACGCTGCCGCCCGCCGCCAGCACCTGGTGCAGCAGCCTGCCCGTCTCCGCCGCAAAGGGCCGCACCCTCTCGGCCGCCGCCGCATACTCCTCGAACATCTTCTCGGGGTCCAGCGGGTCGGTTCCAAACAGCGCGTGGGCTATGGCGTTCTTCTCTTTGCACGCGGCTTCAATATGCGTCCGCAGCAGTCCCGTATTCAGCAGGTCCACCACGCGCAGCCCGCTGCGCGCCATCTTGTCTTCATAGGCCGGCCCAATGCCCCGGCTCGTCGTCCCAATCTTCTGCCGCCCCGGAGCGCTCTCGGCCGCCAGCTCAATCATCCGGTGATAGGGCAGAATCACCTGCGCGCGCTGGGAGACAAAAAGCTGCCCATCCACGTTCAGGCCCAGCTCGCGCAGCCGGTCCACCTCCTGCAGAAACGCAATCGGGTCAAGCACCACGCCGTTGCCGATGATGGCCTTGCACCCCGGCCGCAGCACGCCGCAGGGAATTAGTTGCAGCACAAACTTCTGCTCGCCGTGGATCACCGTGTGTCCGGCATTGTGCCCGCCAGCATACCGCGCCACGGCATCGAACCGCTCGCTCAGCACGTCCACAATCTTGCCCTTGCCTTCGTCGCCCCACTGGGCGCCCAGCACCACCGCCGTCTTCGCTCGCATCGCCTGTCCAATTCCCACAAGAATGCCCCGCGCAGAACACCCATCCCGGCCCCTGCGCAGGGTTGTCAAAAGCGGACTCGCTTGTCCACAGCCTCTATCATCTTAAACCCTTGCTCCAATTGCGAAATTGAACCCACGACTTGCCGCTTTAGGCCTAAGTAATTGTGGAAATTTGGAACGTTCTGTGAATCGCTTGACATCGGCTTCAGCGAACAGACTCAGAAATTGGGGTTTACGAGTTGGGCTCAACCAGTCTCTGCAACTCCGCGTTTTGTTGCTATGATTTGTCAACATGGGCGTAGTCGTTGAAGTGAAACCAAAAGTTGAGGGAGAAGGTTCCGCGACTGCTTGCTCGGAATCTAGGAGTGGGACCATGGACGTCTATTTTTCAGCTGACGTCGAAACCGATGGCCCTATTCCAGGACTGTTCTCAATGCTTTCCTTCGGCCTCGTGTTCGCAGGCACATTTGATGGCCGCGTTTTTCAGCGCCCAGACCACTACAATGTGCATTTCTACCGTGAACTTCGGCCCATTTCATCCGATTTTCAACCAGAGGCGATGCGAGTGAATGGATTGAATAGAGAGGGCCTTTTCCAGACTGGCGTTTCTCCTGAATCTGCAATGACTGACGCTGCTCGCTGGATCCGAACGATTGCGGAAATCGGTCGTCCTGTGCTTGTTGCATATCCCTTATGCTTTGATTGGAGCTTCCTCTATTGGTATTTCGTTCGTTATTCCGGCGAGGGGTCGCCATTCAATCACTCTCGTTGCTTTGACATAAAGACGGCCTTTGCGGTGAAAGCGCATCTTCCCATCACATCTGCCGGGCACAAGCAACTGATGCCAAGCCTTCGCTCAAGTGATGTTCACACGCATAATGCCCTCGAAGACGCAATCGAGCAGGCTCAGGTGTTTGCAAATCTGTTCCAATGGGATGGCGATAATGGGGAACGCTCTTGAAACAAGGCAAACCTTCTCAGACGCTCGGTTTGAGGAACTGAAGAGGACACTGAAGCAATCGCCCGAAATTTGTGCCGACAAAGCGTGTGTCTATGCCACTGGTTCATTCGGAAGGCGAGAGGCAAGCAAATTTAGTGACTGTGACCTCTTTGTTGTCTCGCTCGGCGTGAAGAAGGAAGACCCTCTTTGGCTGACTAACCTAGACGGAATTCTGATCAAGGCCGACCTTATTGTTGCGACAAAAGAGTTAGGATTCCCACCATTTTCGCGAGACGGAAAATTCCTCGAACATCATACTGCAGAAAATCTTATCTCAACGACGGGCACAGAGGACGACGACGCAAGGAACACCTTCACAGCTCGCCTCCTACTTCTTCTCGAAAGCAACCCACTGATCGGGAGCAATGTCCATAAGAAGATCATTGATGACGTAATTGCAAAGTACTGGAAAGAGTTTCCGGACCATGCTGATTTCTTCATGCCAGCATACCTTGCAAACGACATCCTCCGCTACTGGCGTACATTGTGCCTGAACTATGAGGCAAGGACCTCCGAAAAAACGCCAGAAGATCGAGCTAAGCGAAAGTTAACCAACTATAAACTGAAGCACAGCAGGATGCTGACGTGCTACTCAGCGTTGCTCTTTCTGCTTGACGTTTACGTGAAGAAGAACACGGTTACTGTTGCAGATGCTAGGGAGATGGTCTCACTGACGCCCACCAATCGGATCAGAGCAGTGAGAGACAACTCGACAAACGAGCGGTTGACGCACACAACGAGCGAACTGCTAGAACTCTATGAACAATTTCTATCCGTAACAAATAGTTCCGAGCGTGACCTTTTGCTGATCTTCTCCGACGATGGCCGGAAGAAAAGTCTTCAGAAGAATCAGTCTCGATTTGGCGAGCTATTGTACGAAGCCCTCCGCTCAATTGGCGAGGAAAACAGATTCTACAGAAGACTGATAGTTTAATTGCGCAAGTGCCGAGTTCCCAATCCTAAATACACTCGTCACCTTGACATTCCCTCGCCGCGACCCCTAGAGTTGCCCCGCCGGCGCGCAACCGCGTCATTACCAGATTCGTCCCGTAGAAGGAGACCGCCCTCATGCCCTTGCCTCCCGCTTCCCGCCGCTCCTTCCTCAAGCAGGCCGCCGCTGCCTCGGCGCTCGCGCTCGCCGCGCCCGCCGTTTCTTCCGCCGCCCGCGCGGACGACCAATCCGCGCCGGCTTCGCCCATCCAGAAGCAGATGGACGCAACCCGCGCCGCGCGCATGGCCTGGTGGCACAAGGCAAAATTCGGCATGTTCATCCACTGGGGTCTTTACTCGGTCATCGGCCAGCACGAGTGGGCCATGGAATTTGAGGGCGTGCCCATTCCGCAATATGAGCGGCTCGCCAAACATTTCAACCCACAGCCCCACGCCGCGCGCCAGTGGGCAAAGGTCGCAAAGCAGGCCGGCCAAAAGTACATGGTGATGACCACCAAGCACCATGAGGGCTTTTGCCAGTGGGACACCAAACTCACCGATTACTGCGCCGCCAGGCAGGGCCCCGGCCGCGACCTCGTCCGCGAATATGTGGAGGCTGCGCGTGAGGAGGGCCTGCGTGTGGGCTTCTATTACTCATTGATGGACTGGCACCACCCAGACGGCGCGCGCTGCAAAACCGACGAGGCCGCACGCCAGCGCTTTGTCGCTTACACCCACGGCCTCATCCGCGAGCTGATGACCAACTACGGAAAAATCGACGTCCTCTGGTATGACGTTGACTGGCCGCTCACTCCCAAACAGTGGGAGTCGGAAAAGATGAACCGGATGGTCTTCGATCTCCAGCCTGAAATCATCGTGAACAATCGCAACGGCCTGCCCGGCGACTTCTCCACCCCCGAGCAGCACATCCAGGCATCCGAGGAGGGCCGCGCCTGGGAAACCTGCATGACACTCAACGACAGTTGGGGCTTCAACCGCTATGACGATGCCTGGAAGACGCCCCGGACCATCGTCAGCAACCTGGCCACCTGCGCGCGCGGCGGCGGCAATTATCTGCTCAACATCGGCCCCGAGCCCGACGGCTCCGTCCCGCCCGCTTCAGTTGCCATTCTTCAGAAAGTGGGCGCGTGGCTGGAGACCAACGGCACGGCTATTTACGAGACCGACCGAGGCAGCTTCGACGGCAACGTCAACGCCAATTACACCCGGCGCGGCAACACGCTTTACATCCACCAGCACTTCTGGCCCGGCCACACCCCGGCAGCCGACTGGCTCACCTACTACCAGCCCCAGGCCGTCATCGCCATTGGCGGGCTCAAGGGCAAGGTTCTCTCTGCCAAAATCCTCAAAACCGGCCAGCCGGTCAAGTTCACGCAGGACGAGTTCTCGCTTCGCCTCACCGGCCTGCCCCTCACGCCGCCGGACTCGCCCGCGACCGTCCTTGAAGTCCAGTGCGACTCCGTACCCACCATTGACCACGAGGACATGCGCGCCCTCTGGCCGCGCTACAAGGTCGGCATCAGCATTTAGGCGCCGGCCAATCCTCGTTCGTGCCCATCCTTTCCTCGTACGTGCCCATCCTTGCTCGCGCGAGCCGCGCAGGGGATGGGACCGCTGTTCCGGAATGTCGCCGCTCATTGCCAGCTCAGCCGCAGCAGTGAAACCGACTCATAGGGCTGGTTCAGGGGTATCGTCACCGCGCCGTCCTGCACCTCCAGCCATCGGGGTGAAGTGAGCAGTTCAAGCTGCCCAGCCGCCTTCAGCCGCTCGTACTGCGCAGCAGTCGGCGTCTGCGGTGAGCCCATTGCCAGCCATGCGGTATAGGCATTGCTGTGCGTGTGGTCAATGCGAAAGTTCTCCAGCAGCACGCGATCGACGCCCGCCGGAATTCCCCGCACTTCAATCTTCGTCGGCGCAGCCGGCTTCGGCTCGTTCTCGTCGCCATAATTCCACGTCAGCACCGCGGCCTCATGGTCCCCGTGTGTGGCCAGCGCGTCCACGTCCGGCGCGCCGCGCACACCCTTGTTCACCAGCGTCTCCAGCGGAACGGCGTTGGTGCTGGTCACGCGCACCCGCTCACCGCTCATCAGCCCCAGCATGCAAAAGAGATTCAGAATCGGCTTGTCGATTCCATTCGTCGACAAAGTCCTGAAGCCCTCAAAGTATTGCCGATTCTCAAACTCAAACGACCAGCTCAACATAGCCGCCAGATCCACATCGTGCTTCCTCTCCAAATCCAGCAGCGCCTTGAACGCCGCCGCCGTATACGCCGGATAAAGCGTGTCATTGCGATAGTTGTTCGCCGGATTCGTCCGCGACGAGCACGCCGCACAGCCCTCCGGGTCTGCCTCGGTCAGCAGAATCGGCAGGCGCCGGAACCGCGGCATCGACGCCACCAGAGCAAATCCCCGATCCACATCCATCAGCTCATGATTCAACCCCATCGTCACCGTTCCGTCGTGAAAGACTGGCGAGCCCTTCGCATGAAACGAAATAAAATTCAGCGGAACCGGCCCTCCCGTGGCCGCGCTTCGTCCATGTGCCACGTGCTCCAGAAAATCCCTCAGATAGGCACGCCCGTGCGGTCCGCTGGGCCCCGTCGTCGCCGGTCCGCCCACGTGCGCCCCCGGCAGCGCCGCGCGCACGCCCGCCGCTGAGTAGTCATAGAGCTTGAAGTATTCCTGTTCCGTTCCATGCCAATAAGGAATGTCCGGCTCATTCCACACCTCAAAGTCCCACTGCAGCACCTCCGCCCGTCCGTAGCGCTCCACAAGGTGAGCCACCACCGCATGCACCAGGGCCTCCCAGCGCTTGTAGTCCTTGGGCGGATTGTTCGACGCGCCCGCAATCGTCGAACCGGGGAAGTGCACCTCATACGGCTGGTTCCGTCCGGGCTCCGTCGCCGCCAGGTCGCGCGGCATAAAACCCAGCTCCACCAGCGGCCGCACGCCGGCTTGTTTCCACGCATCGAAAATCCCGTCCAGAATCGTGAAGTTGTAATGCGGATTTCCCTCCGCGTCCTCCGTATACACATTCGTCGAGCTGAACTTCAGTTCCGGTTTGCCGCTGCCCGAATTGAAAAGGCAGTGCACGCGAATGTGCACCGGCGCAGGGCTCAGGTTGTGCAGCTCGCGCAGCAGTTCCCGCCCGTGCGCCGTTGTCGTATTGTTCGCCTCGTCGTAGCCAAAGTTGGCATAAATGGGACGGAACGGCGCAATGCGCGCATTCAGGTCCACGCGAATCCGCACAGGCGCTGCGGCGGACTGTGCGGCTTTCTGCTGCGCGCCCGCCACGCATGCCCATCCCATCGCAACACTCATCGCAATCACAGTTGCCGGCAGCCTTTTCCGCATCGTCACTCCCACGCAGCAATCTAGCAGACCTGCCGCTGCACCGGTGCGAGTCCGCGCCCAGCCGGCACCCATTCGTTCTGTTAACCAATCTCCATCCCATCCGTTGTATCGGCAGCGGCGGCCCCGCACGAAGCAAAAAGGGCACGGTAACTCTGAAAATGCCGTAGCACAGCCCCGCGCGCTACACTCGCTCCAGCGCGGTCGTTCGCGTCTTCCCGTTTCTCGTGCAGGAGCGCCCCATGCCCACCTATGTCGCCCTTCTTCGCGCCGTCAACGTTGGCGGTACCGGCAAGCTGCCCATGGCCGATCTGCGTGCGCTTCTGGCCGGCCTCGGCTTTCAAAACGTTGAAACCTATATCCAGAGCGGCAATGCGGTCTTTGACGCGCCCGGCTCCGCTGCCGGCGTGCACAAGGCTCTGGCCGCCGCGCTTGAAAAGCGCATGGGCAAGCCCGTCGGCGTTCTGCTCCGCACCCATCAGCAGCTCACGCAGGCCATTGCCGGCAATCCTTATCCAGCCGAGGCCGTGGCCGGCGGCGCACGCGTCCACGCCGTCTTTCTTTCCGCGCCTGCGCCTGCCTCCGCCGCCGCTGAGCTCAACCGCGTCGTCGCCGCCTATCCCAAACGCCGCGACCGCTTCACCTTCCGCGGCGACGTGCTTTATCTCCATCTGCCCGATGGCGCGGCCGACACCAAATTCACACCGGCCGTGATGAGCCGCGCCGTTGGCAACGCCATTGAGTCCACCGCGCGCAATTGGAACACCGTGCTCAAGCTGCATGAAATGTCGGCGCGTTAGAGAGCGTCCGGCGCCGCGTCCGGCACCGCGTCCAGTACCGCATCCGCAATCCGCGCCGCTTCCACCGCCGGCCGCACATCATGCACGCGCACAATGGAGGCCCCGCGCAGAATCGCCGCCGTCATCGCCGCCACGCTTGCCGTCTCCCGCGCGCCAACCGGCGCGGAGTTGCCGCCGTGCAGCTCGCGCAGCCCCCAGCCCAGGAATGATTTTCGTGACAGCCCGGCCAGCAGCGGCCGTCCCAACGCCAGCAGCTCCGCCTGCCGGGCCAGCAGCCAAAAATTCTCCTCAAGCCGCTTGCCGAATCCGTAGCCGGGGTCCAGCACAATCGCATCCTCTTTGATGCCGGCCCGCCGTGCCGCCTCCAGGCTCGCCGCCAGCCCCGCGCGCACAGTCTTCATCACATCGCCGGCCGCAAGCCGCGGCAACGCGCCCCACTCCTCCGGCCGTCCCCGCGTGTGCATCAGCACCACGCCGCACTTTGCCTCCGCGCACACCGCGGCCATCTCCGCATCCCACGTCAAGCCGCTCACGTCGTTCACAATCTCCGCGCCCGCCGCAAGCGCTGCCCGCGCTGTCGCGGCCTTATAGGTGTCCACGCTCACCACCGCATCGGCTCGCACCGCCAGAATTCCCTCCACCACCGGCAGCAGCCGCGCCTGCTCTTCCTCGGCGCTCACCGCGGGAAATCCTCTGTTCTTTTCCGGGTTCTCCGGCGACAGGTCTTCGCCGCCGCGGAGAGCACCTGCCTTCGAGCCCGGTCGTGTGCTCTCCGCGCCCACGTCCAGCAGGTCCGCGCCCTCGTCCAGCATGCGCAGCGCATGCACCACCGCGTCTTCCACGCGCAAAAACGCGCCACCATCGCTGAACGAGTCCGGCGTCACGTTCACCACGCCCATCACGCGCGTCCGCCGGCCCAGCTCCAGCGTGCGCGTGCGCAGACGCCAGCAGGAAACCGCGCGGCCCAGAGTTTGCTTATGACTACCCATGCGTGTCTTGACGAAACATCACTCAATTCTAAGTGCAGTGGTAGATTGTGGAAATGGCGATCTTCATCCTGATATGGGTAGTTTGCGGGATCGGTGCGTACGTCGTTGCCCATAATCGGGGCGCGAATGGTTGCCTATGGTTAGGGTTGGGATTCCTATTTGGGCCGTTTGGTTTATTGTTCGCATTCTTTGCGCAACCCGATGCGATTTGTCGAGATTGCCGAAAGCCAGTGGACCCTGATGCGGCAGTGTGCCCCCATTGCGGGCGCAATTTCGGCTCAGCTACCGACAACGAAACTACCGCCGAGGCTGAGCTCACGAAGATATGCCCATTCTGTGCCGAGACAATCAAGGCCGCGGCAATTAAGTGTCGCTATTGCGGCGCGGACCTCTCCAAGGCCTAACGGCTTGAAGCGTGAGATATTCGGTAGACTCTGGCCGCGCGCCCACCTGCTACACTCCGGCCATGCGTCTTCCACGGCCAGCCTCCGCGCTCCTGCTGGCGGCCATGCTCGTTGCGCCCGCCCTGCTTCCTGCGCAAGCCCGGCACGCGCGACACAGGCAACACGCCGCCGCCGCACCCGCAGGCACGCTCGCGCAGCGCATTCAGACCATCATCTCCACGCCGGATGTCGCCCTCGATGACTTTGGAATCAGCGTCGCTTCGCTTGACGGCAAGCAGCTTTACGGCCTCAATGAGGCTCGTCTCTTCACGCCCGCCTCCAACGCCAAGCTCGCCACCACCGCCGCGGCCTTCGCCCTGCTGCCCGTGGACACCCTCACCTGGACCACCCACGTTGTGGCAGACGGCACCGTGGACGCCGCCGGAACCCTCCACGGCAATCTCGTCATCCTCGGCGCCGGCGACCCCACGCTCAGCAATCGCGCTTACCCCTACCGCGAGCCCGATGACTCCTCGCCCGCCCCGCCCAAAACCCAAACCATGAATCCCCTCAACCTCCTCGCGCAGCAAATCGAGCAGGCAGGCATCCGCGTTGTCGACGGCAACGTCATCGGCGACGACAGCTTTTTCCTCTCCGAGCCCTACGGCGCATCCTGGTCCTGGGACGACCTGCAATGGGATTACGGCGCGCCAGCCTCCGCGCTCACCTTCAATGACAACACTGTCCAGCTTGAGTTCCTGCCGGATTCCGCCTCGACCGGCGGCCTGCTCACCGTCTGGAATCCGCCTGTCGAGTACTACACGCTGGAAAACTCCATGACCGCCGCGCCCGCCGGCCAGGCCGCGCATCCCGGCCTCGCGCACATGCCGGGCAGCCTGCTCGTCCGTGCCTGGGGAACCGCGCCCCATCAGGGTCTTGAGGCCTCGCTCGCCGTCAACGATCCCGCGGAGTTCACCGCGCTGGCCTTCGATCAGGCTCTCCTGCAGCGCGGCGTCCAGGTCAAAGGCGCGGTCACCTCCGCCCATCGCCTGCCCAGCGACGCCGGCGACTTCTCCGCCGAGCGCGACCAGCCCCTGCATCTTTCCCCCGTCACGCTCTCCACCGTCGAGGCTCCGCTCAACGGCCGCCGCGTCCTGGCCACGCGCGTCTCCGTTCCGCTGGCGGAGGACATCAAGCTCACCAACAAAATCAGCCAGAATCTCCACGCCGAATTGCTTCTCCGCCTGCTGGGCAAGCTCTGCGCGAGTGACGGCAGCCTCGAGCAGGGTACCCGCGTCGTCCGCCAGTTCCTTGTGAACGCCGGCATTCCCAACGAGGAATTCTTTTTTTACGATGGCTCCGGCATGAGCATGGACGACCGCATCGCGCCTCGCGCCATCACCCGGTTGCTGGCCTATGCCTCGCACCAGCCCTGGGGCGCGCAATGGAGGGATACCTTCCCCATCGCCGGTGAGGACGGCACCCTCGTCCATCGCTTTGTTCACTCGCCGCTCAAGGGGCGAATCCGGGCCAAAACCGGCACGCTCAATGAAACCGGCGCGCTCTCCGGCTACATGAAGACTGACAGCGGCAAAGTCATCGCCTTCTCCATCCTCATCAACGGCCACCGCCCCGGCGACCAGTCCTACCGCGTCGCCCTGGAGCGCATCTGCGAGGCCATTGCCGCCACGGAGTAGGCACGGCTCACTCCACCATCTCCGCTGTCACCTGCACCACCTCCCGCCGGGTCCCCGTCGTTGCCGTGCCCGGCAAATCCAGCGAGCCCACCGTCAGCGTTTTGCCCACCGCCAGCGGTGTATCTCCGCTCAGCGTCGTTTGCTCCACCTCCGGGTCGCCCGCGCCCACGGTGGACTTGTTCGCGCTCAGCTTTGACTCCTCCACCTTGCTGCGCAGCCGCGCGCCATCCAGATCGACGGAAATCATCAGTCCCACGTCCAGATACTGCACCAGCGACTTCGCTGCCGATTGCGCATCGGTCGTCCCCGTCACAATCGGGACACGGCTGCCCTGCTTTATCGCCGCATGTCCGCTCGCATCCAGCGCCAGCTCATAGCGCCGCGTATCCACGGTCCGCTCGCCGTCCTTCATCGTAATCGTGTACGTCAGCCGGTAGCCCTGGTGCGGCTTGTCCAGCTCGGCAAGCATCCTGCGCGCGGCTTCCATGTCCGCCTCTGTGCCAAGAATTGCAACGGCGTGCTGCGTGGACACGTAATACACGCGTGCCCGGTTCAGCACATTGCGCAGCGCCGTCATCACTTCGTTGCCGTCCCGATCGCTGATGATGTGATGGAGCGGAATCACCGCGTAGGTCTCTCCGGCCGGAATCGACCCCATCGGCTTTACCGCCGTCTCCTGCGCCCGCGCTGTCCCGGCTCCCAACGTCAAAACCGCCGTCATCATCAGGCCCGCCGCCGCGCCTGCACTCCACCGCGTCCACAACTCATGCCTCGTCCGCATCCTTCGCCTCCAGTTCCTTTCTGTGATTGGTTCTCCAGCCGCGCAACCCCCTCGCGGCGACTTTGCCTTTTGTTCTGACTGACGAACCCTCCCGCCTCCGCGCTCGAAAAAATCTCCATCGCGCTTGGCCTCCGTGCTCTCCGTCGCGGCGTGTCCATGCCCTCCCTGTATCATCGATAACGAATGTCTACACGCTCTCTTGCCGCTCCGCTCGCTGCCGTTGGCTGCGTGGCCATCCTGTCGTTCGGCTTCGCCGGCTGCCGGCATTTGCCGCCCTCCAAGCCCGCCTCGCAGTGGACCCCGCAGGAGGCTCGCGGCGCTGCCGTCTTTCAGGCCAATTGCGCGCGCTGTCATTACCCCACCACAACCTCCGGACTGCACGGCCCCGGCCTGCAGGCCCTCACCAAGCTGCCCTCCATGCCCTCCGGCGCGCCGCCCACTGACGAGCGCATTACCGCCACCATCCTTGATGGCCACGGAACCATGCCCGCCATTCCCATCAGCGATGCACAGCTCCGCGACCTGCTCGCCTATCTCCACACCCTTTAGCCCAACGAGCCGCACATGACTGAAGTCCCCAACGATTCCGCAAAGATCTCCGGCCGGCCTGAGCCGTCCGGGCCCGAGGCGACCTCCTCCCAGGACGGCAACAAAATCGCGCCTCAGTCGCCGCGCGCCAACCTCATGCCCGTCCCCGGCGTCGCGGCCATCTGTCTTTATCTGCTTATCCTCGCCGCCGCCATCGTCTTTGGGGTCGTCATCGGCCACCATTACCCCGCCGCCTTCCTCTGCTTCGCGGCGGCCTTCGTCACCGCCAGCTTCGGCCTTCTGCTTTTGCTGCGCTGGGCCTGGGCGCTGGCTCTCTCCGCCGTCTTTCTTCTCACCGGCTACAATTTCTGGATATTCTCCACGCTCCATCAGTTTCCGGCTCTCGTCCAGGGCCTGCTCAACCTCATCTTCTTCCTCTATCTCATCCGGCCCGAGGTGCGTTCCCGTCTGCGTTAACGCGGCTCCAGAGTTCCCTTGCCCTATTCAGATTTGGAAAGAGTGGCGTTTTCTTTAAGGAAAACGCCACTTGTCAGAAATGGCTTCGGGGTATGTCAACTCTGGAGCCGCGTTCGCGCGCCAACACTGTGCCGCTGCCTCTCCGCCGCGCTTGCACCCTTGTGTTACCCTTTCCTCCATGCTGCGCCCATCCCTTGTTTCACTCCTTGGCCTTGGTCTCGTCTGCGCCGCGTCCCAACCTCTGCTCGCACAGGCTCACGCCGCGGACACGCCCCACAAGCGCGCCATCAATCTTGACGATCTCGATCGCCTGAAGAATGTCGGCCGCCCCGTCGTCTCGCCCGATGGCCAATGGATCCTCTACACCGTCAGCCAGACCGACACCAAAAAAGACAAGCACATCTCGCATCTCTTCATGGTCAGTTGGAACGGCGAAACCCATCTCCAGCTCACCTATGGCGAAGAGGGCGCATCCGATCCGCAGTTCAGCCCCGACGGCCGTTCCATCAGCTTTCTCTCTTCGCGTCCCGGCCCGGCAAAGGGCAACCAGGTCTGGCTCCTTGACCGCCGCGGCGGCGAGGCGCACCAGCTCACCGCCATCACCAGCCAGGACATTCACGGCTATCTCTGGTCGCCCGACTCGAAGCAGCTTCTGCTCACCCTCCATCCACGCCATGAGCCGCTGCCCAAGGAGGGCGAAAAACCCAAGCCGCCCCAGCCCATCGTCATTGACCGCTACCACTTCAAGCAGGACATCAAGGGCTATCTGCGTGACGATGACTGGGACTCGCTCTACCTCTATGACATCGCCGCCAAAAAGGACGAGAAGCTTACCACCACGAAGAACGTAAACGAGGAAAACGCCGCCTTCTCCCCCAACGGCAAGTGGATTGCCTTCGTCAGCGACGAGGACGCCGATCCCGATCGCACCAACAACGACGATGTCTTCCTCGTTCCCGCCAAAGCCGGCTCCGCGCCGCGCAGGCTCACCACGTGGGATGGTCCCGACGGCGGTCATCTCGCCTGGTCGCCCGACTCCAAGTCCATCGCCTACACGCAGGGCGCCGCGCCCAGGTACATGGAGTACTCGCAAGCCAAACCCGCCGCCGTCACCCTCGACGGCAAGGTCGCTTATCCCGCCTCCGCGCTCGACCGCAGCGTCCGCTCGCCCATCTTTTCGCCTTCCGGCAAACTCAGTTATCTCGTCGCCGACGACCGCAACCAGTACCCCGCGCAAATGCAGTTATCCGGCCCCGGCGACACGAAACTTCTCAGCCGGCAGGGCTCCGTCTTTGCCTGGGACGCGGCCGCTGGACACACCGTCGTGCTCTTCACTGACGATGAGCAGCCCGGCGAATTGTACGCATTGCAGGACGGCCAACTGCGCCGCCTCACCCACCAGAATGACGCGCTCGTCGCCGAGCTCAACCTGGCGCCCACCCAGGGCATCGAGTTCAAAAGTCAGGACGGCACAAGCGTCCACGGCCTTCTCACCAGGCCCGCCGGCTTCAAGGCCGGCTCACCCGTCCCCATGGTGCTCTTCATCCACGGCGGGCCCAACGGCCAGGACGAGCACGGCTTCAACTTCCTGCGCCAGTGGCTGGCCGCCAGCGGCTATGCCGAGCTCAACGTCAACTATCGCGGCTCCTCCGGCCGCGGCCAGGCCTACGCCAAAGCCATCTTTGCCGACTGGGGTCACTTTGAAGTCCAGGATCTGCTTGCCGGCGTGGACAAGGCCGTCGCCCTCGGCGTTGCCGACCCCGGCCGTCTCGCTGTCACCGGCTGGAGCTATGGCGGCATCCTCACCGACTACACCGTCGCCAGCACCAACCGATTCAAGTGCGCCATCAGCGGCGCCGGCGTCGCCAATGTCCTCGCCTTCTACGGCCATGACCAGTACATCCAGCAGTACGACCTGGAGCTCGGCCAGCCCTGGAGCCACCTGCCGGAGTACATCAAGCTCGCCTATCCGTTTTTGCAGGTCGATAAGCGCGTCCACACGCCCATGCTTTTCATGGGCGGCACGTCAGACATGAACGTACCCCTCCTCGGCGGCGAGCAGATGTACCAGGCGCTCAAGTCACTCAACCGTCCCGCTGAGCTTGTCGTTTACCCCAATCAGTTCCACGGCTTCACGCGGCCCAGTTACATCCGCGACCGCTACCAGCGCTGGCTCGCCTGGTGGAACAAGTACACCGGCGGTCCCGGCAAATAGCATCCGCGGCGCCGCGGCAAACAGAAAGCCGTGAGAAACCGCCGCCGGCAAGGGCTACTCGCGGATTTCTTCTGGAAACTGCGAGCTAACTCGTCACTAACTCCACTTACTTGCAGAGGTTGTCCAGCTTCTCCTGCGGCTCCGGCAAAAACAGCGGATAGGGCAGGTGGTGCGCGTCCAGAATCTGATTGATCAGCGACCCGCCATCCTTCGACGGCAGATTCGGATTGATCCGGTACGCCGCGTTGCTCTCCACTTTTTTCAGCGATTCAAACCGGAAGCCGTCCTCGTGCAGAATCTCCATCAACTGCGGCAGCATCGTCGTCGTAAAGTCCGTTGCGTGCAGCAGCAGCACATTCGGAATCTCGTGCCCCAGCGCAATCAGTTCCTCCTGGCGTCCTTCACGCAAGAACTCGCGCGCATTGTCCAGGTAGCTCTCCTTCAGCCACGCAATGCCTGCCTCGTCGTGCTTCTCCAGGCAGCGCCCGTAGGCATCGTCCCAGTCGTCGTCGTTGAAGTTCAAGGTCACCTGCGCCACGCGGTAGCCGTGCGCCCGCAGCCAGTCGCGCACCGTGTTGCGCTTGGCCAGGGTGTCGCCTTCGCACAGATACGGATACCGGAACCAGTGCCAGTCGCTCTTGCCTGCAAACTGCTTCAGCGCCGGCTCGTCCTCCGTAATATCGTGGATGTACTCAGCGGCCGTCTCGTCAGTCAGCGACGGATGCGAGAAGGTGTGATTGCCAATCTTCATCCCCTTCGCTATCCAGATTTTCAGCGCCGCCTGCACGTCCTGGTCGCCCTCCAGTGAGTTCGCGTTCACAAATCCATACACGCCCTTCAGGTGGTGGGAACGCAGCTCGTCGGCCAGCGTCTCGGCCGTCTTCAGCCGCGTACGGCCCACGTGCAGCCCGCCCGCCGCCGGCAAATCGTCAAAGGTCAGCGCCACCACCGGACGCTTCTTCAGCTTCGGCAGCTTCATGGGTGCCGCCGCGTTCCCCGCGCCCTGTGCGCCTTGCGCCCCTGCCGCTGCCACGGTGGCCATCGCCGCCGCGCACACCCATGCCCCCATAACCAGCCGCATCTCTGTTTTCTTCAACCCCTCGGGCAGTCTACCAACCCCATTCCGTTGGACGAAACTCCTCCGCATTTCGCTGCCGCTACAATACAGGCAGGCAGCTTGCAGCAAGGCCTCCGCATGGAACTGGTCCAGATTGACACCGCGCGCTCCGTTCCCGCCCCCAAGCCTGAATGGCTCAAGGCCCGCGCCCCCGTGGGCGAAAATTACCACGCCCTCAAGCGCCTGGCCCGCTCGCTCAACCTGCACACCGTCTGCGAAAGCGCGCACTGCCCCAACATCGGCGAGTGCTGGCACCACAAAACCGCCACCTTCATGATGCTCGGCAACCTCTGCACGCGCCGTTGCGGCTTTTGTGCCGTGCCCAAGGGCCGCCCTCAACCCATCGACTTCGACGAGCCGCGCAGGGTCGCAGAGGCGGTGGCCGCGTTGGGGCTGCTCCACGCAGTGGTAACCAGCGTCAACCGTGACGACGATCTCCCCGGCGGCGCGCGCATCTTCGCCATGGTTATCGATGAAGTCCGCCGCCAGGCCCCCGGCTGCCGCGTTGAAGTCCTCATCCCCGACTTCCAGGGCGACCGCGCCTCCATCCGCACCGTTGTCGACGCGCAACCGGACGTGCTCAACCACAACACTGAGACCGTTCCCCGCCTCTATCGCGTGGTCCGTTCCGGCGCGCGCTACGAGCGTTCTCTCGAGCTGTTGCGCTACTCCAAAGAGCTGCGGCCCTCGGGGATCACAAAATCCGGCGTCATGGTCGGCCTCGGCGAAGAAACCCATGAGCTGCTCCAGGTCTTCCACGATCTCGCCGGCGTCCATTGCGACATCCTCACCATCGGCCAGTATCTGCGCCCCTCGCGCGACCACCTGCCCATGGCGCGTCTCTACACGCCTCGCGAGTTTGCCGAGCTCAAGAGCGAAGCTCTGAAGATGGGCTTCCGCCACGTCGAGTCCGGCCCGCTCGTTCGCTCCAGCTATCACGCGCATGAGCAGGCAGCCTCCACCGGGCTCGCCGCACTTGCATGATCGCCTCACGCGCCGCCCCCGCTCCTGCGTGGTTGTAAAATAGCCGTTGCAACTGGATTCGCGAGGACTTTTCCCATGGCAGTTTCTGTTATGGCCGGCATTCCGGCACTCAAAGATCTCTCCGCTGACCTCAAGCGCCGCATGGACCACGCCGTCACCGATTTCCAGTCCAGCCTGGCCTCCACGCGCACCGGCCGCGCCAGCGCCCACATGCTCGACCAGATCAAGGTCGACTACTACGGCACGCTCACGCCCATCACCCAGATGGCCCAGGTCTCCACGCCCGAGCCGCAGCTCATCCTCATCTCGCCTTACGATCCCACCATCCTCAAGGAGATTGAAAAGGCCATCCAGGCCTCCGACCTCGGCTTCAATCCCCTCTCTGACGGAAAAATCATCCGCGTCCCCGTCCCGCCCATGACCGAGGAGCGCCGCCGCGATGTCGTCAAGCATCTCAACAAAATCCTCGAAGAGCACCGCACTGCCATCCGCAACGTACGCCGCGACGGCAATGACGCTCTCAAGAAGCTGGCCAAGGAAAAAAAGATTAGCGAGGACGAGGAAAAGCGCGCGCTCGACGAGGTCCAGAAGATGACCGCCGAGGAGATTCGCCGCATGGAAGAGCTCTCCGGCAAAAAAGAAGCCGAAATCATGCAGGTCTGAGCGCGCGCACGCTCTCGCTGTCGAAGCCCGTTGATCCCTGCTACCATGGTCGCCGCAGTCTCCGCGAGGCCACGCAATGGAACCAACGCTGCTCCACACGCTCGCTCTGCTCCGCCGCACGCCCCCCGCGCTTTCCGCGCTGCTCACTGACCTGCCTGAAACCTTCACGCTCACTGACGAAGGCCCCTACACCTGGAACGCGCACGACGTTCTCGGCCATCTCATCCACTGCGAGCGCACAGACTGGCTGCCCCGCGCGCGCCACATCCTCCAGCACGGCCAGAGCCTGCCCTTTCCGCCCTTTGACCGCCTGGGCCACGTCCGCGCAATCCACGGCAAGGCCCTTCCGCAGCTCCTCGATGAGTTCTCCCATCAACGCGCCGTCAGTCTCAGCGATCTTGCCGACCTGAATCTCCAGCCCGCCGATCTCGACCGCCTGGGCACGCACTCCGCCTTTGGCGCCGTCACTCTTGCGCAGTTGCTCTCCGCCTGGGCCGCGCACGACCTCACTCACCTGCATCAGCTTTCGCGCATCCTCGCGCACCCGCTCCGTAACGCCGTCGGCCCCTGGAGCAGCTACCTGGGCGTGATGCAATGCGCGGGTCACAGCGCAGCCGCCTGACGATTGCACTCTGCGTGCTTACTGCGCGCTGTTCCCGTCGCCGTCCGCCTGGCCGCGCGCAGCAACAGTAGCCGCGCGCAGTGCAGCCCATGCCGGCATCGCCGCCGCGGTCTTGCGCCAACCGCGCAATCGCATCTCCATCTCCCCCGTCAGCGCGGGCTTCTCAAATCGCTTCGCGCGTCTTCACTTCTTCGCCCGCTTGTAGAAAGGCAGCGGAACCTGCTTCGCGCGCACCGGATTGCCGCGCACCTCCACCATCACGTCCTCGCCGCTCGCCGCCACCTCCGCCGGAACCAGCGCCATGGCGATATTGGTCTTCAAAAACGGTGCAGGCGAGCCCGATGTAATCGTGCCGATTCTCTCCCCGGTCAAAGACAGCACGCAGTACCCGTCGCGGCCAATCCCGCGCTCCACCATCTCCAGCCCCACCACGCGCCGCTTCGGCCCGCCCGCGGCCCGCACCGCCTCCAGCGCCTCGCGCCCAATAAACGCGCCCTTGTCCATCTTCAGCCAGTGCTCCAGCCCGCCTTCAAACACGTTGATCTCCTCTGAGATCTCGTGCTCATACAGGCTCATGCCCGCCTCCAGCCGCAGCGTGTTGCGCGCGCCCAGCCCGCACGGCCGAATGCCGAACTCCTCGCCGGCGTCCAGCAGCGCCTCCCACATCTTCACCGTCGTCGTTTCGTCGCTCGGCAGGTACACCTCAAATCCGTCCTCGCCGCTGTAGCCCGTCCGCGCAATCATCACGTTCTGAACGCCCGCCACCGTGCCCCACGTGAACCAGTAGTTCCTTATCGCGCTCAACTCCACCTTCGTCAGCTTCTGCAGCGTCTCCAGTGCGCGCGGCCCCTGCACCGCCAGTTGCGAGTAGTACGCCGAATAATCGCTCACATGAATCCCCGGCATGCCGCCCGCATTCTTGCGCACCCACGCATAATCCTTGTCCTTGGTCCCCGCGTTCACCACCAGCAGATAGTCGTTCTGGCCCAGCCGGTGTACCAGAATGTCGTCCACAAACGTGCCGCGCTCGGTCAGCAGGGCGGAGTAGTGCGCCTGTCCGTCCTTCAGCTTCGCCGCGTCGTTCATCGTGATGCGCTGCACCGCCGCCAGCGATCCCGACCCGCGAAACTGGATCTCGCCCATGTGGCTCACGTCAAACAGTCCAACGCCCGTGCGCACTGCAATGTGCTCGGCAATCAGGCCTCCACCCGTGCACGGATATTCGACCGGCATATCCCAGCCGCCAAAATCCACCATCTTTGCCTTGCGCGCGCGGTGCCACGCGTTCAGCGCCGTCTTCTTCAGGGCCGCTGCCGCCGGTGCTTCAGGAGTCGCCATCGTTTCCTCCACAAAAAAGCCGTAATCTCGTACTTAACGATAGGGCGGCTCTTCTGGCCCGGTCAAACCGCCAGAGCGGAAAATCCGCGGCCGCATCCATCCTGCCGAAACCGGGCCGCCGCGCATCAAGTTGCACGCATCAGGAAAGGAAGTTCCCGCCTCCATGAACCCCGTTCGCGGCTTCATCATGCTTCTCGCCTCGGCCTTCGCCTTTTTCGAGGCCTGGCGATTCCACCGCGGTCCGCACATGCTTCTTGCTCTTTTCCTCGGCGTCCTTGCCCTCGTGCTCGCCCTCTGGCACTTCCGTGTCCTGCGTTTCCGCCCCCGCCGCTGACGCTTCGCCAATCGTCGCCGGTATACGACGCTTACTCTCGATGGCCTTTCCGACCCTCAGCGCGACCAACTCCGCGCCGTCCTCAACGCCGCGCTCCCAAAGAAATAACTCCGCCTCTGGCCGCAGGCAACCTCTACCTCTCGCATGCGTCTTAATGCATACGGTCGCGTGCGCGGCTTCACAACGCGCGTCACGCCCATGGAAATAGAAAAGGAGCTCTCCCCCATGCTCACCCTCTTTGCTGAGGCGCTTGCCCTCATCGGCTTTGGCGGCCGGCGCATCCTGCGCGGCAACCCGCGGGACGAAGGCTTCGTCTGGCTCCTCACCGGCATCGCCTTCTTCGGCACGCTTGTCTGGGCTTGGCCGCGCGTCCTCGGCACACGTCCCGCCCAACCGCGCCTGCTGCCCGTGCGTGCCGCGCATCCTCGTCAGGCTTCTGCCACTCCGGATTCGGTGCGGCTCATTTCCTCCGCGCGCGCCAGAACGAGCTAGCCGCCAGGTATGCAAACACCGCCGCCATCGCCGCCGAGCCCCAGAACTTCCAGTGTTCCGGCCCATCCGGCGCGCTGGCCCGCAGCCACCACATTGCGCGCACAAATCCCAGCGCGAACAGCAGGAAGAAAACCCCCGTCACCTCCAGCCACAGCGCATTGCCCACCCGCGCAAACGGCCGCAGAAACCCGCCCGCGCCGCGCGCCAGCCGTCTCGTCGCCGGAGCTTTCGGCGTCTGCTGCCTCTTCGCGGAACCCGCTTCAGTGCTGCCCGCCTGCTCCGGGCCGGCAATCCGCTCGCCGGCCATGCGTCCTGCCACACGCACGCCCGTGCCCAGCACCCGGCCTATCTTCTCCGCTTTCATTCCGTTTCGATCGTAACAGCGCGGATGCCGCCCTCGCTTTGCACAGCTTTTCGTGCATGCCGCAGTTGCCCACGGCGCGCGCCGGCAGTAAGGTAGGAAAATACTCAACGTGCCTCCCGCACATCTTCAGGCTCGGGCGGCCACTCCGGAGGCATCAGTGACATCTCGTCTGCGCGAACTCATCCAGCAACTCGGCGAAGCCATTCATGAGTCAGTGATTGAGAGCGAGCAGATTGCCGGAGTCGTTCAGGATATCCGCAAGCATGGCTTCGATGTGCTGCTCATGCTTGAGGCCACCATCGGCCTCAATGAGGTCAATGCCGAGTCGGAGGATTCGGAAAACTCCGCTGAAGCCCCCGCCGAGGGCGGCGCATTCACGCCCAACGACCTCCACTTCCTTCGCTCCCTGCGCATCTCCGTGGAGGGCGAAGACAACATCGACGGCGAGGACAATATCGACGGCGACGACGGCGGCCAGGACGGCGGTCAGGACGAGTCCGGCGGCGAATCGAAGGCCGAATAAGCCTTCGCGCCTCACCGCGTCCTTCTACGAGCTTCCAATCTCCAGCAGAATCTCCGCCAGCCTCTCCGGTGCCGAGAAGAACGGCGAGTGATCCGTGTCGATCGAAAATGTCCTGCGGCAGGGCGAGTCCTTCTGCATTTCCCGCTGCAAACGCGGCGTAATCGCATGGTCGCGCGCGCACTCAATGTAAAAGCGCGGAATGCTCCCCCACCGCTCAGCCGAGGATTTTACCGGCGCTCCAAAAGGCGCGCCCGATTGCGCCACAAGCCTTGACTGCGCAAACGCGATGTCCTCGTCCGCGCAATTCCCATAAAAAGCCTCGCGACAGGACTCCGCCTTGAAAGCGAGGGTCCCGTCTTCACGGACATCCATCGTGGTTGGGTTCACCATGCTTTCCGTGTCCTGTTGCGCCCATGTCAGCAGCGAGTCGCCGTTCCGCGGTAAAAATGCGCACAGATACGCCAGTGCTCTCACGTGGGCCGGGCAGTCCTCAGCGGCCTGCGTAATGGCAACGCCGCCCATGCTGTGCCCCAGCAGAATCACCGGCTCTGCCTGCGCTGAGACAATCTGGCAGATGCGGTCCGCGTAGCTCTTCAGCGTCACAGTCGCAGCGGGAGTCGTGTCGTCGCCGTGCCCCGGCAAATCTGGAGCCACCACTGTGTGGCCCTTGGCTTCGAGCAGCGGAACAACCTTGCGCCAGCACCATCCACCGTGCCAGGCGCCGTGAATCAGAAGATAGGCCGACATGAACGCAGATGCTAGCACACGCGCGCAGCCAATCGATATGCTTATCGATGGACGTGGTGAAAGAGAATCCCGCGCTCACAGCCTCTCAGCTCCGCCAGTGCAGCTCCACCGGCCCGTCCATCGGGTGCCTGCCCGTCCCCTCCAGCCGCGCCTGCTTCAGCGCAAAGTACCACTTCGCCGGCTTGTCCGCGTCGTCGATCAGCATCAGGCTCGGGTTGTGCCGCAGGCCCTCCGCCTGCTGAATCATCGTCTCCTGGTCCTGCCGCACAAACTTCGCGCCAAAAAACCTCGCGATCGGAGTCACCAGCGGCACATGGTAAAACACATTCCACGCCGCCACCACGTCAATGCGGCACGTTGAGGCCGTCACCGGCGTCACCGTCGTCAGGCTGCTGAACCATCTCTTGCCGCAGCGGATCGTCTCCGTCCGCCGGTTCGGCAGCACAAAATCAATCGTCGTTTCCACCGGCTCGCCATAGATGCCCAGCAGCTTGTAGGGCGCGGAGTTCCCGCTCGGCGCATGCGCGCTCATGCGAAAGCCCTCCGCAATCGGCTCGAACTTCTTCGTCTTCTCGCGAATGCTCGCCCGGCTGCGCCACCACCATGCCTGATGCACAAACGGCCCGTGCGCCGGGTCCATCAGTCCGATAATTCCGTGGTCCACATTGCACGGCAGGCCGGCCGTCAGATGCGCCGTCCGGTACTTCGCCCCAAACTTCGCCAGCTCCGGAACCGCTCGCCCGGTTTCGCTCTTCTTCCCGGCGCCCGGCCCCGGCACATACACCCACGCATGCCCGTCGCGCTCCTCGCAGGCAAACGCCGTTGCAAAAATCTTCGTCGCATCCAGCCGGTCTGCGCTCGTCAGCGAGGGGATCAGCTCGCATCGCCCGCTGCACGGCTCAAACTCCCATCCGTGATAGCGGCAGGTCACGCGCTCGCCGTCAAACCAGCCCACGCTCAGCGGAATCCCGCGGTGCGGGCAGTTGTCGCGCATCGCAAACAACCGCCCGTTGCTTTTCCTTCCAATCACCAGTGGAATTCCAAGAAGCATCGCCGTCGCTAGCCTGCCGGCGCGCAGCTTATCGGTCCGCAGCGCCGGATACCAGTCGTCGTAAATCAGCGTGGCCGTCGGGCCGCCCGCGCTCGGGTCCCCCACGCTTGGGCCCGGCGTCGGCGCGCCCGTCTCGTTCTTCGTCACCAGCGGCATATGGCCTTCACCATACAGCGTTTTCACTTCTTCACTCAACAGAATGTAGGATGCAAAGCGGCTCTTTCCTCAAGAAAGAGCCGCCCCGCGCGACGCACAAAATGCCGATAAGTGAAGTGAAAACGCTCGAGCACTTCCCCTCGCGCACCTTCCACGCGCGCTCACCGCTTCGGCTCCGCGCAGCGCCTCAGCCGCCCGTCCTTCACCTCAAACCGTTCGCCGCGCCACACAATCTCGTTCCCCGCAAAGCCCGCGGCCCACAGCCCCATCGCCACCACGTCCCGCGCCGGCAGCAGCCAAAGCCACGGCAGAACCTGCCGGTCGCTCAGCACGCCCGCCCCCACCGTCATCGCCTGCGAAATGCGCAAAAAGAAGGCCAGGCCCAGCAACCAGATGCTCAGCGGACTCAGCCCGCTCGCCACCACATTCACCAGCGCCCACGCCAGTCCATGCGTAAACACCAGCCCCGCATAGCCCGCCGGCCGCGCATCCCGCACCGTCCGCAGCCAGCGCAGTTGATGATCGAAGAATCCCCGCCAGCCATACGCCGGGACGCTCGTCTCCACCACCTCCGCGCACAACGCCACCCTGTAGCCCGCCTGCGCCACCCGCGCGCCCAGTTCGTAGTCGTCCGCCAGATAATCCGCCAGAGCCTCAAAGCCGCCAATCTTTGTGAGCGCCTCGCGTCGCACCGCCAGCGTTGACCCCAGTCCGTAGCGCATCCCACCTTCCAGCATCCGCGAGAGCAGCACGCCCGCCTGGAAATCCGTCGCAATCCCCAGCGCCTCCATGTGCGCGGCCAGCGTGCCATGCGCCCGCCCGCGATAAAGCGCCGTCACCAGTCCCACTTGCGAGCCGGTCTTCTGCATCGCGCCGTCTTCCGCGCGCTCCGGCGCAGCATCCGGCCCAAACTCCGCCATCACGCGTTCGAGATACCGCTGCCCCACCGTAATGTCCGAGTCGTTCACCAGCAGCACATCGTAGCGCGCCTCGCGGGCCATCTGCGCCAGCGTGCTCACCTTGCCGTTCGCGCCCAGCCGCTCCGGGCACACCAAGAGCCTGATCGCCCGCTCCGGAAACTCCCCGGCCAGCGCGCGCACCGTCTCCGCCGCGGGCTCCTCCGCTGACGAAACCCCGAACAGCAGCTCAAATTCACCTGTGTAGTCTTGCCGGCAGTGGCTCCTGAAGGCTTCCAGCATGCCCGGGTCCACGCCCTTCAGCGACTTCAGCACGCTTACGCCCGCGGCATGCGCCGTCCGCCGCCGCTTCCGTTGCGCCGCATACACCCGCGCCGCAGCCATCGACGCCGCAAAGTAGCACATCCCGGCCACGGTCAGCGCCGTGGTCGCCACTTCCACGGCCAGGGCCACAGCGTGCGCAATCACAGCCGTTAGTCTAGCGGAACAGCCCTCGGATTTTCTCTGTATCTCGCCCGCAGCGCTTCACTCGTAGCGCAGCGCCTCAATCGGGTCCAGGTTCGCCGCCTTCCACGCCGGATAAATCCCGAACACCAGCCCAATCGCGCACGACACCGTGAATCCCGTAATCACCCACATGGACGAAAGCGACGCCGGCAGCCCCACCGGCAGCAGATACACCACCCACGTCAGAATTGCGCCCACCAGAATCCCAATCACCCCGCCTATCGCGCACAGGGTCACGGCCTCGGTGGTGAACTGCGTCAGCACCGTGCGCTTGGTCGCTCCCAGCGCCTTGCGCACCCCTATCTCGCGCGTTCGTTCCGTCACGCTCACCAGCATGATGTTCATCACGCCCACGCCGCCCACCATCAGCCCCACGCTGCTCACCGCAATCATGAACAGCACCAGCCCGCCCGTCAGTTGCCCCCACAGCTTGGTCAGTGAGTCGGGTCCAAAAATCTCGAAATCGTCCGGCTTGTCCACCCTCACCTTGCGCCGGATGCGCAGCAGCTCCCGCACCTCTTCCTGCACCAGCGCCTTGTTCACCTGGTCGTCGTACTTGATGCTCACCCACACGTCCAGGTCTTCCGGGTGCAGATTGTGGTAGGTCTTCATCGGAAAATACACCTTGTTATCGTTCGGATTGGTCCCGCCGCCGAAAGGCGTCTTCAGCTTGTTAATCACGCCAATCACCGTGTAAACGCCCGACTCCACCTGCACTTCCTTGTCAATCGCGCTGCGGCCGTCAAACAGCTTCTGCCACGTGTCATAGCCCAGCACGCACACGTGCGCCCCGCGCATATCCTCCTCGTCGGTGAACATCCGGCCCTCGATGATTGGCATGTCGTTCACCACGCTCACCTCTGAGGTGTCGCCCTGCAGCATGGTTCCGGCCACTTTCTTCTGCTGGTAGCGCACGCTCACCTGGCCCAGCCGGAACTGCCCCACGTGCTGCCGCGCGCCGTCCACCGCCACCACGTGGGGCAACTGGCGCAGCGCCATCACGTCGCCCATCGTCAGCTTCTTGCGCGCCAGCATCTCCGCCGTGGGCCGCACGCCAATCACCGGCATCTGGAAAACCCAGATCACGTTGGTCCCCAGTTGCGACACAAATTCCTGCACCCGGTTGTTCACGCCGTTGATCACCGACGAAATCGTGATCACCGTCGTCACGCCAATCACAATGCCCAGAACCGTCAGGCCGCTGCGCAGCTTGTTCGTGCGCAGTGTGTCCAGCGCCATCTTCACCGATTCTCGAATCTGTCCTTGCGCCATAAATACAGCTCCCAGCCGACAGCCGTCAGCCGTCAGTTCCATCCAGTTGATTTCGCAGCGACTGCATCAGCGAATACAACATCTTCCCCGTCTCGTGGGATGTCTTACTCGCCTCTTCGATCTTGTTCACTTCTCCCATGCCCATCTCGCCCGCGATTGCCAATTGGGTTTGCAGTTCGCACAAGGAGCCACGCGCGATGGAGAGGAAACGCCGCAACTCCGCCGGATTGCCTCTGCCATGCCCCTCCGCGATATTGCTCGGCACGGAAACGGCTGCCCTGCGCATTTGGCTCGTCAACCCGTAGATCTCAGTCTTGGGAAACTTCTGCGTCAGCCGATAGACCTGCAGGCAAAGCTGCATCGCTCGTTGCCAGACCTGCAAATCTCGAAACGATTGCGCCACTCCACTCCTCGATGCACTTATTAACTGTTATCTGTCAACCGTTCGCTGTCAGCTATTAACTGTCTGCTATTAGCTGTCTGCTGTCTGCTGTCTGCTGTTAGCTGTTAGCTGCCCTCACATCTCCGCCCTCAGCGCCACCACGGGGTCCAGCCGCGCCGCCTTGCTGGCCGGATACACGCCAAAGAAAACTCCCACCGCGCTGGCCAGAAGCAGTCCCAGCACAATCGCCCACAGCGGCACCGCCGTGGGAAAGCCCACAAACACCGTAATCAGCTTGCCCACCAACACTCCGCCCATCACGCCCAGAATGCCGCCCAGCAGCGAAAGGCTCGCGCTCTCAATCAAAAATTGCAGCAGCACATCGCGCTGCTTGGCGCCCAGAGCCTTGCGCACCCCTATCTCGCGCGTTCGCTCCGTCACGCTTACCAGCATGATGTTCATAATCACCACGCCGCCCACCACCAGTGCAATGGACGCCAGGCCAATCACCACCGAAAAGAAAATCGACGTAATCTGCTTCCAGATATCCAGGAAGGTGTCGTTCGTGGTCAGGTCAAAGTCGTCCGCTTCGCCCGGCCGGTCGTGCCGCCGCACCCGCATCAGGCTCCGCACCTCGTCCTCGGCGCCTTCCATCGCCGCCGCATTGCCTTTCGCGCGCGCGTAAATGTCCACCGAGTCGTTCGTCCCGTAAATCTGCTGGTAGGTGCTGATCGGTATTGCCGCCCAGTTGTCCTGTGACTGGCCCAGCGTCTTGCCCTGCCGCTCCGCCACGCCCACCACCGTATACGGCACCCCGTCCACCCGAATCTCCTTGCCAATCGGGTCGCCCGGGCCCATCAGGTTGTCCACAATGTCATAGCCCACAATCACGTCTTTGGTCGAGTGGTTGATGTCGGCCGGCGTAAAGCCCCGCCCCAGGTCAATGTCAATGTTGTTCAGCGAAAGCATGTTCGACGTGTACCCGCGCACGCTCGTGTTGTTGCTGGAGTGCCCGTTGGCCACCACGTTGGTCGACTTTGCAAGCAACGCGCCCACCTCAATGCACTCCGTGCAGTTCGCCTTGATCGCGTCGTAGTCGCTCATGTGCAGAATCTTCCGCTTCTGGTACTTCAAATACTCCTCGCCGGAAAAAATCACGCTCGGCATCCGCGTCACCGTGAACACGTCCGCGCCATACCCGGTCAGCTTGGTCGCCACATAGCGGTTCGCGCCGTTCACCAGCGTAATTACCATAATCACCGCCGCCACGCCCATCACCACGCCAATCAGCGTCAGGATTGACCGCAGCTTGTTCGCCCAAAGCGATTGCAGCGCGAGTTTGAATGCCTCCATCAGCTTCATCGGTCGTGCATCCCCCGTTTTTCCTGGGCTTCCGGCCTTCCGGCTCCCTCAGCCTCCGGCCCGCCTTCCAAGTCTACGCAACTTTGCCCGGCGTCGCTCTCGGCCAGCCGCCGCGGCCCGTCAATCTGGCTTGTCCCGGTATTCCAAAAGACGGCAAAACCCGCCCATGGGCCGCATTTCCGGCCCACCTTCTTCCATACGCGCATGCCGTCCCACCGGTTCCGCCCGCATTTTTCAGGAAACAAAACCACCCCCCGGGCCGTATCATGCTCAGGCACGCCTCCGGGCGCGCCCAGAATCCCACAGAATCTCCACCCCCTTGTCTCTCGGAGGCTCCATGAAGCGCTCGTCCTTCCGCCTCGCGTTCGCTGCCTTTGCGATCGCCGCTCTGCTCCCCTGCCTTGGCTTTGCCCAGTTCGCTCCTTCTGATCCGCCTCTGCTACTGCGCAATCCTTCGCTTTCCCAGTCCTCCATCGCCTTCCTTTATGCCGATGACATCTGGACGGTCTCGCGCCAGGGCGGCCAGGCGCAGCGCCTCACCTCCGATGGCGAAGTCGTCGCCGGCCCTTACTACTCGCCCGACGGCTCCCAGATTGCCTACTCCGCCCATCTCCATGGCAATACTGACGTTTACGTCGTTCCATCCGACGGCGGCATTCCCCTCCGCATCACCTGGCATCCGGCCGGCAGCGTCGTCGTCGGCTGGTCGCCCGACGGCAAAAGCGTCCTCATCTCCAGCATGCGCACCAGTTACCGCCACTTCAACAAGCTCTTCCTCGTCCATGCGGACGGCTCCGGCGTGCCCCAGCCTCTGCCCCTGCCCTCCGGCGTCCAGGGCTCCTTCTCGCCCGACGGAGAATCCATCGCCTACGAGCCCATCACCAAGTGGGAGCAGGCCTGGAAGCAGTACCACGGCGGACAAACCACCCCCATCTGGATCGTCAACCTCAAGACCCTCGACCTCGTGAAAGTTCCCCGCGAAAACTCCAACGACTCCAATCCTGTCTGGGTCGGCCACAACGTCTACTTCCTCTCTGACCGCAACGGCCCTGAATCCCTCTTCCGTTACGACGTCGATTCAAAGCAGGTCACCCAGGTTGAGCCCAACCACTCCTTTGACCTGAAAACCTTCCAGGCCGGCCCCGGCGGCATCGTTTATGAGCAGTTCGGTTCCATCCACTTCGTTGACACGGCCAGCGGTGCTGACCACGCCGTTCCCATCCGGATTCACGGCGAGCTGCCCCGCCTCGCGCCCCATCTGGCCCGCGTCCGCCCTGACGAAATCCGCAACGCCAACCTTTCGCCCACCGGCGCACGCGCCGTCTTTGAGGCGCATGGCGAAATCTTCACCGTCCCCGCGGAAAAAGGCGACATTCGCAACCTCACCCAGACCCCCGGCGCGGCCGAGCGCGACCCCTCCTGGTCCCCCGACGGAAAAACCGTCGCCTACTTCTCTGACGCTTCCGGCGAGTACCAGCTCTACCTCCATGACCAGACCGGCTTTGCAACGCCCAAGGTCATCAGCCTCGGCCCTGACCCCAGTTACTATTACTCGCCCACCTGGTCGCCGGACTCCAAACACATCGCCTATGCCGACAAGCATCTCCATCTCTGGCTCGTCGATCTTCCCTCCGGCAAGCCCGTCCTCGTTGACTCCGGCATCTATGGCAGCTTCGGCGCGGGTTTCAATCAGGTCTGGTCGCCCGACTCCAAATGGCTCGCCTACCAGCGCGACCTCGACAACGGCCTCGAAGCCATCTTTCTTTACAACCTCCAGGATCACAAGTTCACGCAGATTACCGACGGCATGAGCGATGCCACCAGTCCTGCCTTCGATCCCGACGGCAAGTATCTTTACTTCCTCTCGTCCACCGACGATGGCCCCTCCCGCGCCGGCATTGATCTCTCCTCGCTCGACCGCGCTGAGACCAGCTCGCCCTACGTCGTCGTCCTCGCCAAGGACGGCACTTCGCCCATCCCGCCCCAGAGCGACGATGAAAAGGTGAAGGAGGAGAAGAAGCCTGACCAACCCTCCGCGGACAACTCCAGAACGGCCACGGACAAGGACAAATCCGCCAAGAAAGACGACGCCAAAGACGCCGACAAGGATAAGGACAAGGCCGCCGACAAAGACAAAGACAAGGACAAGGAGAAGAAGGCCGTCAAAGTCACCATCGATCTCGACGGTATCGGCAACCGCATCCTTTCTCTGCCCATCCCCCCGCGCAACTATCTCGGACTCACCGCCGGCAAAACCGGCGTCCTCTACCTCGCTGAGGGTTCAGCCGTAGGCCGTCCGTCTGAGCAGCGCGGCCCCGGCATCCAGGCCATCTGGCAGTTCACCCTTGAAAAGCGCGAGCCCGTGCCCGTGCTCAACAACCTTGACGCCTTCACGGTCTCAGCGGACGGCTCCAAAATCCTTTACTCCCGCCACGGCATGTGGGCCATCGCCAAAACCGGCGACCTCCATCCCGGCCTTGAGTCGCCCGGCAAGCCGCTCAACCTCTCCGGCATGGTCACCACCATTGACCCCCGTGCCGAGTGGCGTCAGATATTCAACGAAACCTGGCGCATTGAGCGCGACTTCTTCTACGATCCCAACCTCCACGGCCTCTCGCTGCCCAAGATCGAGGCGCGTTATCGCCCCTATCTCGCGGACCTCGGTTCGCGCGCCGAGTTCACCTACCTCTGCACGGAGATGCTCGGCGAAATCAACGTCGGCCACATGTTCGTCGGCGGCCCGCGCCCGCATGACATGGATCCCAAAACCGGGCTCCTCGGCGCTGATTACACCGTCAGCGACAACCGCTACCGCATCAGCAAAATTCTCGGCGGCGAAAACTGGACCCCCGGCCTTGAGTCGCCCCTCACCCTTCCCGGCGTTTATGTAAAGCAGGGCGAGTATCTCCTCGCCGTCAACGGTCGTCAGCTCTACGCAACCGGCAATCTCTACCAGGCCTTCCAGGGTTCCGCCGGCCGGCAGACCGTCATCCGCGTCGGGCCCTCGGCCGACGGCAAGGACGCCCGTGACGTCACCGTCGTTCCCATCGCCAGTGAGGATGGCCTCCGCGAAATCGACTGGGTCAATGACAACCGCCGCAAGGTCGACGAGCTCTCCGGCGGCAAGGTCGCTTACGTCTACATGCCCAACACCGGCGGCGCCGGCTACAACAGCTTCAACCGCTACTTCTACTCGCAGCTCAACCGCCAGGCCCTGGTCCTTGACGAGCGCTGGAATGAGGGCGGCTTCATCGCCGACTACATCGTCGATGTCCTCAAGCGCTTCCCGCTCTCCGGCGCAAAAGAGCGCGACGGCAAGGCCATCCACGACCCCGTCGGCGCAATCTTCGGCCCCAAGGTCATGCTCATCAACCAGAACTCCGGCTCCGGCGGCGATGCCATGCCCTGGTACTTCCACAAGGCCGGCATCGGCCAGCTCGTCGGCACCCGCACCTGGGGCGGCCTGGTCGGCATCGGCGGTTATCCCCCGCTCATTGACGGCGGTTTTGTCGAGGCGCCGCGCTACGCCATCTACGGACTCAACGGTCACTGGGAGGTCGAAAACCACGGCGTCCCGCCCGACGTCACCGTGGAAATGCTCCCCAAGGCAGTCGCCGGCGGCCACGATCCGCAGCTTGAAGAGGGCGTCAAAATCGTTCTCCAGGAGCTCAAGGAGCATCCCATCGCGCCCATCCCCATTCCGCCCTATCCCAACTACCACAAGCACGACAGCCTCGGAAAATATTGAGCCAGGAATAAACGAGATCGAGCACGTACCCTGCACAGACCGCACTCGCGGTTTAATGAGGGTACGTGCCCGTATCGTCAGCGTTCCAGACAATCAACTTAGTATCGACTGCTCAATAAACGTGGAGTAATATCTCTAACATGACGAAAACTCTCCATGTATACCGGACGGATGATTCTTGGGTCGTGAGGAAAGCGGGACAAAAGGCCGCTACTTTCAGGACCAAGGATCAAGCTGTTGCCACGGCCATGCGGAGTGCCAAAAAGTCTAGCAAGGGACAGGTGGTCGTTCTGGGGCGAGACGGACAGGTTCTGAATCGTAAAACATACGGAATGCTTAAGATACAGGAGCCGCCAAAGAGAGGCACTCTCGCTGCGAAGAAAATCTCCGAGGCTGTTGGCAAGGTGGCACTTAGACGTCTTAAGGCAAGCGGTGAGTAGAGCGACTAAGAGCAATCATGTATTCATCAATTGCCCATTCGATACGGGGTATCAGTTCATCTTCCATGCGGTCGTATTCGCTGTCTACTTCTTGGGCTTTGTAGCGCGGTGCGCCCTTGAGGAAGATGACGGCGCTGATTTTCGCCTCGCCAAAATTGAGCGCCTCATTGAGGAATGCAAATTCAGCATCAACGACCTCTCGGCGGTAGAGCTGGATCCGGCGACGAAGCTTCCGCGTTTCAACATGCCATTTGAATTGGGCCTGTTCTTGGGTTGCAAGCGCTTTGGAGGCAAGGTTCAGAATAGGAAACGCTGTCTAATCCTCGATCGGGATCCCTATCGATATCGCAAATTTCTCTCTGATGTTTCTGGGCAGGACATCCGCACGCACAATGGAGATTCGGAACGCGCGATGCGAGAAGTGCGCGATTGGCTGCAAGCGGCATCACGACGAAAGAGTAATTTGCCGGGAGGCGGAGAAATTGTGGAACATTACCGCAAATTCAACCTCGACCTTCCCGATATTTGCCTTGTGCTCAGGCTGGAGTCGGACCGGCTCACGTTCCTGGATTTTTCAAATACAGTTTCCGAATGGCTAAAGATTAATCGCTGATCAATGAGATCGTCCCGCAACCTCTCTCCACTCTTCTGTTCATTGCCTTTCATACCTGTTTGCCAGGCAGCCGTCTGCCCGGCACCATCGCCGCGCGAATTCCTCTGGCCTGCATCCCCCGCGCCGTGCACAATGGTTGCCAGCGTCCCTCACCTTGCCGTGTTCTCAGGAGAAGCAATGGACCTTCTCGAAATCCTGTTCTGCTTCATCTCTTGGGGCGACTGGCTCGCACTCTTCGTCTCTGGATGCCTGGGCTATCTCGCCGGTTACTACATGCCGCACGGCTGGCCTTCCATCCTCACCACCATGCTGGTCTCTTATCATCTCTTTCTCGTCTGGCTCCTGTTCAACGCCAAACACGGCCTCCAGACCATCAAGTCCTTCGGCTATGTCGCCAGCATCCATCTCGCATGCCTCGTCGTCATCGTCTCGCTCGGCTCCGGCCAGCTCGTCGTTCCGCACTTTGACTGGGTCTGCACCGGCATCGCCCTGCTGGCTTACTTTGAGCGCGGTTGGCTCTTTGAGCCTCGCTACGCCGTCGCCGCCGAAGCCGAAGAACCCATCGCATCCTCTGAGGAGGAATACCACGAGTGGCTCGAGTACAGCGCCCGACAAGGCAGCGCCGCATCAGACCCCGGCAACTCCCGCAAGCAGGAGTTCGAGCAGTGGCTGCGTGCCCGCCGCCGCGCAGGCTGAGCCGTCAGCGATTCTCATCACGCCGTCCGCAGTCGTGCGAGCAGGCGCTACTCAATCCCATCCTGCTGCTTCAGCCGCTTCAGAAAGCGCAGCAGCGCTCTCCTGTCCGCCACCCGCTCTGGAGGAATCGCATCGCCAAAAATGTTGTCGGCTCTCGAAAACGAAAACGCCAGGCCGCGCCCATCGGGCCCCACGCGCACAACCTTCGCAATCACCGCAATCCAGTCTTCCGGCGTCTCTCCGGCGGCGCTCACCCGTTGCAGCGTCATCGGAATCACGCAGCCCGGCCTCCAGCGTTCCTCGGTAATCACATAGATCCCGCTCGAGCTGATGTTCCCCACCGTGCAGGATCTCGGGCTCCCGCCCGCCCAGTAGAAGGCCACCAGGCCTGACACGGGATATCGCTCCGCGGCGCTCGAGGTCATCCGCAGCAGCCACCGTGTGATCCACGACTTCTTACTCAGGGTAGGAGATTGAGAGGCCACATCGCCCTCCATCAGCCGAGCCGCCGTCATCGGTCCTTTGCAGGTCCGCCAGTGCAGGTCCGCCGCCGCGGTCATCGGTCAGCACCGGCGATTCTCATGATTGGACCACAGATGCACTGCATCAGGGGCAAATCTTCGGTTCCAGGCAAGCCTTCCGCCATTCCCGAAGTCACATCTGCTGCCGCGCAATCCCCAGTTGCCACGGAATCTGCGAGTAATTCGCCGCCTTTGCCGCATCCGCCGCGCTCACTCCCTGGAAGACGAACTCGAGGTGCTTCGGGTCAATCTCCAGCTTCTCGTCAAAGCCCGCCCGAATCATCTCCCCATGGCTCAGGTTGCTCGTCCATGCCGCCACGCCCGGCGCAAAGCTCACATTCTTCTCGCCCAGGAACGGCTCGTCCCACGTGCTCGCCTGCGCCAGCGGCTTCCAGGCGCCGTCCAGCCGGCTGGCCACAAAGGCCCGGAAATACCGCTTGCCCGTCTTGCCGCCCATCGCCTCAATCAGCGTCAGGTACTCGCCGCGCCCCTTCAGCCGGTAAGTATTGCTCGCCTCATACAGGTCGCCGGCCTTCCCCGCGTGCATCGCAATCCGCGGCGTGCTCCAGCCCTTCGGAAAATCCCCAATCCACGTCTCGCTGCGGTAGAAGTTTCCGTTGTCGCCGGAGAAAAACAGGTAGCACTTCGCCCGGTCGCAAATCACCCAGAAGTCCAGCCACGCGCTCACCGTTGCCGGCCGGCTCGCGAACAGCGGCTGCGGCTTCGTCCAGCTCTCCGGCTTCGACGGGTCGTCCGCGGTCGAGTAGGTGGGCGGCCCCGACTGGTAAATCAGGTACCACTTCTTCTGCGGCCTGAAGTAGAACAGCTCCGGCGCGCAGTGGTAGCCCGCAAACCCCGGCGTCGCATCCATAAAGTAGGGCTTCGCCGTCCCAGCCTGCCGCCAGTTCTTGAAGGTCAGGAACTCCATGTTCCATGCCCCGCGCCTGTCGGCCGTCGTTGCATACACCAGCCACTTGCCGCGCCAGCGCACCACCGTCGGGTCCTTCACGCTGATCACCGCATGTTTCGCGTCCGGCATCGCGCTCACCATCGGCCCCGTCACCGTCCACTTCAGGGGGCCCGTAAGATTTGCTGTCACTTGGTCATTTTTCTGCCCGGCAGCCGGCCTCTGCGCCGCCAGTGTTCCCAGCGGCCCGGCCAGCCCGGCCAGCGCCAGCCCTGCCATCAGCCAGCCCGGCAGCCCCGCCGGAAGCAATCCCGGCAGCCGGCCCGGCAGCCGGCCCACCAGCCGGCCCACCAGCCGGTACAGCCCGGCTCTCATCATGGCCCTCCGCATACGCAGCACCCTCTTTTAGCCTTTCTCTCCCGCGCCGGAATCCACCCGCCGCCAAACTCCCCTTCGCGCCGCCCCGGCTCTCTCTGAAAAAAAATAATTCCGCGCAATTTGCCGATTAATTCGCCGAACCTGCCACACTGGAAATAGCCGCATCCTCAGCCCGCCACCACCCGGCTGAAAGCTGACGGCTGAAAGCTGAAAGCTGGCCCGGAGGCACCCCCCCTCCCCCCCTCCCTTTTTTTATTTGCACTTTTCCACAGAAAGCTTGCCGATTAAATCGCGATTTCTGATCGCACAGCCTCTGCCGTGGCCTGCACGCTCTCTGCATACGGCGTCCCGGCAAACCCAAACTCCAGTCTATACTTATTAGAATCAAATACATAAGGAGATGTATTCTGATACATCATCTCCGCTACCTCGCCCATGATTGGCTTCACCCAGCCCAGCATCTTCACCATCGCCGGCCGCAGCAGCCTCACCCTGGCCTCAGCGCCCATTGCCTTTGCCGCCATTGCAATCAATTCCCGCCCCGTCGGCGGATCCGCCGCAGTCGGCAAATGCCAGGTCTGGTTCCAGGCCGTCTCCCTCTCCGCCAGCGCCACCAGAGCCCGCGCCGCATCCGGCGTGTAGGTGTAGGAGTGCGGCATGGCGTCGCTCCCCAGGCACATCGCCCTCCCGCCTTTGCGCATTGGTTCAAACACCAGCACGTTTGCAATTCCGTTCGTTGCGCCCGGCCCGTAGAAATCCGCTGAGCGCGCAATCATCGCCGTCAGCGTGCCTGCCTTCCACGCCTCTTCCAGCATCCGTGCAATCCCGGCGCGCACCTCGCCCTTCCGGCTGCACGGGTTGTAGGGCGTCTCCTCCGTCATCGGCCCGTTCACCTGGCCGTACATGTACACGTTGTCGAAGAACACCAGCTTTGCCCCGGCCCGCTTGCAGGCCTCCATCGCGTTGGCCATCACCCGCGGCCACTCCGCGGCCCACACCTTGTGGTCATACTTCAAGCCCGCTGTAAGATAGGCAACGCTCGCACCGGCCACGGCCTTCGCCGTCTGTTCCTTGTCCGTCAGGTCCGCCGCAACCACCTCGGTCGCGCCTTCCACCGGCTTCGGATGCCTGCCCACAAGCCGAAACGGCTGCCCACTCGCAGCCAGCAGTTTCACCAGTTCGTTGCTGATCGCCCCGCCTGCTCCAAGGATTGCAATCATAACGAAACCTCCCAATGTGGATTCGCAATCACCTTACGCCTTCATTTTCCTGAGCTGCCAAAGCCCTTCTCCGCCCGCTCCGACGCTTCCAGCGCCTCAACTTCCTCCACCGGCCCGGTCAGAATGCGCACCGGAATCATCTGCGCAATCTTCTCCCCGGCCTTCAGCTCCACCGCCGCCTCGCCCAGGTTCGTCATCAGGATCAGCACCTCGCCGCGATACCCGGCGTCAATCACGCCCGCCGTCGTCGCCAGCCCGCGCGCCGCCACGCTCGACCGGTCGCGCACCAGCAGTCCCAGCGCCTCGCCCGTCTCCGGGTCGCGCGCCTCCACGGCAATGCCCGTCCGCACCCGCACCGTCTGCCGCGGCTCCACGTGTACGCCCTTCAGCGCAAACACGTCATAGCCCAGGTCCTCGCCGGGATGCGCCACCTCCGGCATCCGCGCTCCATGCTCCAGCAGCTTCACTCGCAACATGTCTCTGATGGTAGCCGAACCAGTCGCGGCATATCGGCGGCAATCGCCTGCCCCAAACGTGGTCAGCCCCGGCTGGCATTCACCAACCGGGGCTGATTTGTTTCGGCAAAAGGACCTGTAAGCCGAATTCTGTCTTTGTACGGTCATTCCTCTAGGCGCCGCGTTGCCGCGAGCGCTCGTCAGCGACCTACCCGGAGGTTCCGGAACTTGCTCGAGCCTCCTTGCCGCATCGGGCCGATGCGCAGCCGCCCTCTGGCTCTTTTTGGGCGGCTTCCCTCCCTATTTGGTCTTGCTCCGTGTGGGGTTTACCATGCCTCCGCCATCGCTGCCGGAGCGGTGCGCTCTTACCGCACCTTTTCACCCTTACCGCGGCGTCAGTCCGGTCGCCTGACCAACTCAAGGCGAACCGGCCCGGCCTTTCATCCCCATCAATAGGGATTAGCCGCGGCGGTTTGTTTTCTGTGGCACTGGCCGTCCACGGGCCTTCAAGCCCGCGTCCCGGACGTTATCCGGCACACTGCCCTGCGGAGTTCGGACTTTCCTCCCCCGGAAACCGCGTAAGCAGCTTCCGGCAGCGACCGCCCGGTCCTCCTGCCACCTTCATTCTACCGCGTTTCCACCCGCGCCGGCCGCCCGCGCCGCCATTCCGGGCACGGCCCGCTCTACAATCGTAACCAGCCATGATTCAGGCCCTCTATCTCGGCCGCGTTCCTTATGATGAAGCACTCGCACTCCAGGCCGAAATCGCTGACCTGCGCCTCCACAACCGCATCGCCAACACGCTCCTGCTGCTCGAGCACCCGCCCGTGCTCACCCTGGGCCGCAACGCCAACCGCGCCAACGTCCTCGCCAGTGACGAGCTGCTCGCCGCCCGCGGCATCACCCTGCACGCCATCAACCGCGGCGGCGACGTCACCTATCACGGCCCCGGCCAGCTCATCGGCTATCCCATCTTCGACCTGCGCAGCCTCACCAACGAGCGTGGTTCGCGCCTTGGCCCCGTCGATTTCGTCCGCCGCATCGAAGAAGCCCTCATCCGTCTCTGCGGCGTCTACGGCCTCCGCGCCAGACGCATCGCCGGCCTCACCGGCGTCTGGTGCCCTGCTGATTCGCCACAGATCTCGTCCAAAGAATTGCCGTCCGCAGGGCCAAGAAAAATCGCGGCCATCGGCATCCACGTTGCCCGCGGCATCACCACCCACGGCTTCGCCTTCAACCTAACCACCGACCTGCGCGACTTCCAGCTCATCGTTCCCTGCGGCATCACGGACAAGCCCGTCACCAGCCTCGCCGCCGAACTTTCCAGTCCGGCACTCTCCAGTGCGGCTCTCTCACTCGTCGCCCAAAGCCCCGTCGGCCTGCCCACACTTGAAGACTTCGCCTACCAGGCGGCGCGCCAGTTCGGCCTCGTCTTCGGCCAGCAGGTGCTCGCCGTCGGCAGCCTCGCCGAACTCAGAGAGCAGGCCTCGTCAGCGCCTGCCGTGCCCCAGGTGCCCGCGCCGCAAATGCCGGACGACGCGCCGCTCCGGTTCCCGCGCGAGCTTGAACGCATCCATCAGCGCGCCGAGCCGCCCGTCCGCGCGTGATTTCCGCCGTCCATCCGCGGGGCCCGCTGCACCAGCGATTTATAATCCGGCCTGATGACGGCTTTGCCTTCATCGCGGAGAGTACGACCCATGCCGACCGACGTTCTTATGCCCCAGATGGGCGAATCGATCTTCGAAGGCACCATCACCCGCTGGCTCAAGCAGCCCGGCGACGCCGTGGAAAAGGACGAGCCGCTGCTTGAGATCTCCACCGACAAGGTGGATGCCGAAATCCCCTCGCCTGCCGCCGGCATCCTTTCTGAAATCAAATTCCCTGAGGGCGCAACCGTGCCCATCAACACCGTCCTCGCCGTGCTCGGCGGGCAATCCGTGCTCTCACCTTCCCAGCCGTCTTCACCAAATCCGAAAGAGTCCGCCGCGCCGAAGATGCCACCGCAGGTGGCGCCGGAGGCGCAGTCGGCCCCACCGCAGGTGGTCGCGCCGCAGCCGCAGTCGGCCCCACCGCAGGTGGCGCAGTCAAACCCACCGCAGGTGGCCCCGCCGCAGGCGCCGCATAACGCCGCCACCGAAGTGGTGATGCCGCAGATGGGCGAATCTATCTTCGAGGGCACCATCACCAAATGGCTCAAGCAGCCCGGCGACGCGGTGGAAAAAGACGAGCTGCTGCTTGAAATCTCCACCGACAAGGTGGATGCCGAAATCCCCTCGCCTGCCGCCGGCATCCTTTCTGAAATCAAATTCGCTGAGGGCGCAACCGTCCCCGTCAACACGGTCATCGCCATCCTCGGCGGGCCCGTGCCCACGTCTCCTCAGGCATCGGCGGCGAAGCCGCAGTCACCCGCACCGGAGGTGCCGGCGAAGCCGAAGTCGCCCGCACCGGAGGTGCCGCAGTCAAACGCACCGGAGGTGCCTGGGCGCAAGCTGCGTTCTTCGCCACTCGTCCGCCGCATCGCCCGCGAGCACAAGGTCGAACTCGCACGGGTTCCCGGCACCGGCCTGGGCGGCCGCATCACCCGGGACGATATTCTGCATTACCTCAGCCACCCAGCTTCTACGGCAGCCGCCGCGCCGCATCTGCAGCAGGCCCCGCCGTCTGACCTGCCCGGCAAAGTGGTGTCCATGTCGAAAATGCGCGTCATCATTGCCCAGCGCATGCTGGAGAGCAAGCGCATCAGCCCGCATGTCCACTCGGTTTACAAAATCGACATGACGGGCATCGCGCGCCTGCGTGAGCATCATCGCGCCGCCTTTGAGCAGCAGCACGGCATCAAGCTCACTTACATGCCCTTCATCGCCGCGGCCGCCGCGCAGGCCCTGCGCCACCATCCCATCCTCAACGCATCGCTGGTGGGCGATGACATCCATTACCACGCCAGCGTCAACCTGGGCATCGCCGTCGCGCTGGACTGGGGACTCATCGTGCCCGTGGTGCAGCAGGCTGAGCGGCAGTCCTTCGCGCAGCTCGCCCTGGCCATTCACGATCTGGCCGGCCGCGCGCGCACCAAAAAGCTCCAGCCCCGCGAGGTGGAGGGCTCAACGTTCACGCTCACCAACGCCGGCATCTTCGGCGGCGAGTTCGGCACGCCCATCCTCAACCAGCCTGAGGCGGCCATCCTCGCCATCGGCGGCCTCCGCAAGGAGCCCGTTGTGCTCACGGATTCCGAGGGCAACGATTCGATAGCAATCCGCTGGATGCAATCCTTCTGCCTGGGCTTTGACCACCGCCTCATCGACGGCGCAGACTCGGGCAAATTCATGCTCGACTTCAAGCGCCTGCTGGAAACCTGGGACCGCGCGATTCTCTGAACTCTGCTGCGCCTCACCGCAGGTCGGACTCCGTCCATGCCCGCCGCCCACCTCACCCTCGAGCTCCGCATTCCGCACGCGCACTCCCTCAAGGACCGCCGCCAGGTGGTCCGCTCCATGAAGGACCAGCTTCGCCAGGGCTTCAACATTTCCGTGGCGGAAATGGACGAGAGCGTCACCTGGCAGTCGGCCACCCTCGGCGTTGTGGCCATCTCCTCCTCGCGCAGCTACCTGAGCGGACTGGTCGAGGAAGTGGAGCGCGCCGCCCGCCGCATCGCCGCCGAGCACGGCGCGGAGCTCGCTGACGCCTTCTGGGATTTTCTGGAAAGCTGAGTGCGGCCCAAATAGGCAAGAATTGTGAAACATCAGGGTTTGACGTAAGCGAGTTTGCCCGTCAGCTTGTTGCCCTGCGCCAGATAGACAAGACGGTCAGGCTGGTCATCTCCGAGGACAAATATGTCCCCCACGAAGCAATAAAGCGCTGCGAACGCCGTGGCCGCCGCGCAAGCCGGACACGTCGCCGCCAGCACCACAGTGCCCCAGATTGCCGCTCCCATTTCGGCATTGCCCAGGATGAGCAAAGGTATTCGCGAGCCTCCGTCTCCGGGAAGGATGAGTGCGAGCACTTGCTGAGGGCGATACACTCGGGATTTGCCGAATGCCCGTTTGCAGACCAGCTCGTCCTTCGTGAAGGACTTCACACGGCAGGCTTGCCTGCGGTGCGGTTGATCAAATGTGACAACCACAAGCCTGTGCTTGGACGAACCGAGCGTTTGCACGTATTGCCAGCTATGGATTGTCGTTTGTCCGATTGACACTGTTGATGTCGAGGATTGGGCAGGCGCAATGGACGCAAGGGCCATGGCAAGAGCAAATAGCGTGAGTGATCTGCGGACGATTCGATGGCGCATGGACAGCCTCCTGAAGCTGCAATGCTCCAATGGAACGCCAATTCCCGCGCTTTCGGGGACTGACCAGTGACAGTTTCGCAAGTGCCACATGGCCGTTCGCCGCCAGCCCCGCAACTGCCCGTCTGTTATCCTGATGGGTTTACCTGGGGAGGTAGGCGGGAAATGCCCGAGCACAGGGGGAGAAAGCACCATCAGGACCGCGTGGCCGAGACCCTGCGCGAGGAGATTGGCGCCATGCTTGAAGGCGAGCTCTCTGACCCGCGCATCGCATTCTGCTACGTCAGCGAAGTCGTGCTCAATCCCGGCGGCAAATCCGCCCGCGTCTATGTGGCGCTGGATGGCGCCACCGCCGACATCGAAAAGGCTGAGCGCGACACCGTGGCAGGCCTTGAGGCCGCCAAGGGCTACATCCGCTTTGAGCTCAAGGAGCGCATGGGCGTGCGCCACGTTCCTGACCTGGCCTTTTTCGCCGACCGCTCCGGCCGCTTCCAGGCCCGCATTGATGAACTGATGAGCCGCGCCCGCCGCCGGCAGAAAACTCCGGTCAAGTGACGACGCATGAATCCCAGCAAGCCCATCCTCGTCCGCTCCGCCAAGCCCGCCGCGCCGCCTCCTGCACAGGCCATTCTGGACCTCATCGGCCGTGGCGAGCGCTTCCTGGTCTGCTCGCACTCGCGCCCGGATGGCGATGCGGTGGGCAGCGTACTGGCCATGGGCATGCTGCTGAAGGCCCTGGGCAAGCGCGTGGACATGGTCACCGCGGACCGCCTGCCGGTCGTCTATCGCGATCTGCCGCACGCCGGCGAAATCCGCACCATGCTGCGCGCCAACGGACCCTATGACGCAGCCATCCTGCTCGAGTGCGATGGCCTGGGCCGCACCCGCCTGCGCGGCCTGGACAAGTTCCCCATCGTCAACATTGACCACCACGCCACCGGCAGCGAGTGGGGCACGCTCAACTGGATTGACCGCGAGGCCGCCAGCGTGGGCGAGCTGGTCTACCGCCTCATCCGCGCCGCCAAGGTTTTGCTCACGCCGGAGATGGCCACCTGCCTCTACGTGACCGTGCTCACCGATACCGGCGGCTTCTGCTACGGCTCCACGCGCGCCTCCACCTTTGCCCTGGCGGAGGAGCTGGTGCAGGCAGGCGCGGATCCCATTCGCATCGCGCAGGACATTTACTTTTCCATGCCGCCCGCCAAGCTGCAGTTGCTGGGCGCGGCCCTGGGCAACCTGCACCTGGAGGGCCCGCTTGCCTGGCTGTGGATTCGCCACGAGGATATGGTCCGCACCGCGGCATCCGAGGAGGACTGCGAGGGCATTGTGAATTACGCCTTGTCCATCCGCGGCGTGGAGGCGGCGGTCTTTCTCCGCGAACTGCCGGAGAACCACATCCGCCTGAGCCTGCGCGGCAAAGGCCGCGTGAACGTGGCGGCCATTGCGGAAAGCCTGGGCGGCGGCGGCCATGAGAGCGCGTCCGGCTGCACCCTGAACGGGCCGCTGGAGCGCGCGCTCGATGAGATTCTCGTCCGGTTCCGTTCCGCCGTGGCCGCGCTTGGCCCACTTCCCAAAACCGGCCCCGCCTGAATCTGTTAGCCTTGTCCCTGTCGAAGCTCGGCAGCATCATGGCAGCTTCGCCTTTTCATGGGGCATGCTGCATCAGCCGGCCGTCGGGATTCCCCCAGATTCCCGCATCATGCCGGATTGGCGGATTCGGCGCAGGATTTGCCGGCGCCCGCCGCCCATCGGAATCACCGCTGGACGTGGAGACTGCTCTGGGAACCGCTACTTCCGCAATGCGCGCCATCTTTCGCCGGCGGCTGCCCAACTGGGCCACCGTGAGCGAGGTCTCTGTCTTCCTGTTTTTCTCTGTCTTCTTCATCCTGTACGGCGTCACGCCGCTGCTGGGCGGCGACGGCCTGGGCCTGGTGGGCGCCGACGAGCCGCGCTATGCGCAGATTGCCCACGAGATGCTGGCGCGCTTTGACTCCGCGCACACCCTCAGTGACCGCCTCAGCGCCTGCGTCACACCTTATCTCTACGGCCATCCGTGGCTGGAGAAGCCCGCGCTCTACTACTGGCGCGCCATGTTCGTCTTTCAGGACTTCGGCGTGCACGACTGGAGCGCGCGGCTGCCCTCGGCCAGCTTTGCCTTCATCATGGCCGCGCTCATTTACCTGCACATGCGACGATTCCGGCGCGGAGGCCACCTGGACGCCGCGCTCATCACCGTCGCCTGCGCCGGCATCATCGGCTTTGCCCGCGGCGCGTCCACTGACATGCAGCTCGCCGCGCCGCTCTCGATAGGGCTGCTCGGCTGGTATGCCTGGTATGAGACAGGCTCAAAGTTCTGGCTCTTCGACATCTACTTCTTCACCGGCGTGGCCACGCTGGCCAAGGGGCCGGTCGCGCCCTTCCTGGCGCTGATCATCGTCATGGCCTTCGCCCTTCTGCGCCGCGAGTGGTCCATCATCCGCAAGTCCTTCTGGTGGCCCGGCATGCTGCTTTACTTTGCCATCGTGCTGCCCTGGTTCATTGCCGTCCAGCACCAGAACCCCACCTTCTTCAGGGAATTCTTTCTCCAGCACAACCTTGAGCGCTTTGCCACCAACCGCTTCCAGCATGAGCAGCCCATCTGGTATTACATCATCGTCGTGGTGCTGGCGCTCATGCCCTGGACCGTGGTGGCCATCCGCGCCTTGATTGACGGCATTCAAACCTCCGTGGCGGAGTGGCGGCTGCGGCACTCGCGGCCGGAGAAACCCAAGCCCAGCCGCCCCGGTGACGCCTTCCCCGAGTTTCTGGTCCTCTGGGCGCTCATCCCCATCGTCTTCTTCTCCTTTTCGCAGTCCAAGCTGCCCGGCTACATTCTTCCCGCGCTGCCGCCCATCACCATTCTCACCGGCGATTTTCTTTATCGCAGCCGCAGGTCCGGCCTCAATCGCTGGATCCTCATCGGCCATGCCCTGGTGTGCGGCGTGATGACTCTCTTTGCCCTGCTGCTGCCATGGTTTGTCCTCCACGGCGTCAAAATGCCGCCTTCCCACGCAGGGCTGGCCGCGCTGCTGGCCGCGCTCGGCGCGGTGCTGCTGGTGCTGATTGTTGTGCATGGCTTTGGAGTCGCCCGCCTGCGCCTTGCCACTTCCGCCGTGGTCATCGTCCTCATGCTCTTTCTCTACGGCGTTGGACCCTTCTTCGGCATTCCCGCCATTCCCGGCACCAAGCACGTGATTCACCTGCTGGACCGCGCCTACTCCGCCCGGCCGCTGGCCCGGCAACTGGCCGCGCAGTTTCCTGACGTAAAGACCGTGGCCGTCTTTCGCGTCCGCCGCGACATGGAGTATGGCCTGGCCTTCTATCGCAACCACGCCGTGGTGAATTATGTGGACTCGGGCGTTCCGGACGAGGAGCACATCCTGGTGGCCCGCGTGCAGGGCCGCGGAGGAAAGGACCTGCACACCGCCGCCGATCTCGAGCAATATCTCGACGACCGCCAGTATGAGGAGCTTTTCAGTTGGCCCGAGCAGGGCCTGGAGGTCTACCTGGTGGGCAGGAAGTAGGACCGAAGACCATGCCGAACCGCATTCGCAAACAGCAGATGCAACTGCAACTTGCAGTCCGTCTCAACTCGTGTCACAGTGACCGTTAGGCGATTTCACCCCATGCGGACCGGGCCCCGCGCCGCACGAGCTCCCGATTTTATGCTCACCCGGCGTTCCCCGCCGCGTCCTGACCCCAGACCATGGCCACGACGGCGACCATCCAGATTCTCGACCTGAGGCATTTCGGCGCGCCCATGCTGCGCCCTGTTCTGGAGGTGGAGAGCGAGCTGTGGATGCAGCGCCTGCACTGGGATTACCGGGCCTCGTCGCGCCTGCTGATGCAATATCTCGACAACCACATGCTGCCCGGCTACGCCGCCCTGGACGCGGGCGCGGTGACGGGTTACACCTTCTGCGTCTACGAGCAGACCAAGGCCGTCATCGGCGACGTCTTTGCCACGCGCGCCCTGGCTCCCGGTGAAGACGCCGGTGATCCGCCGGCACAGGCCGTTGAGGAGACCCTGCTGACGCACCTTTTTGAGACGCTGCTCAACTCTCCCCAGCTTGACCGCATTGAATCGCAACTGCTGCTGCACCCCGCCGGAACCCACGCCAACGCCTTTCGCGATGCCGGCTTCCAGCTCTTCCGGCGTCTCTTCATGGTGCTGTCGCTCTCCGGCAGTCCGCCCCGCGCGCAGGCTGACCTTCCGCCGGAGCTCGAGATGCGCCCATGGCGCGAGGAGGATCTCAACCCCTCCGCGCGGCTCATCTCCATGGCCTACGCGGACCATCCCGACAGCCGCATCAATGACCAGTACCACTCCATCCACGGCTCCACGCGCTTCCTCAACAACATCGTCCGCTACTCCGGCTGTGGAGTCTTCGCCTCGCAGGCCTCGCACGTGATTGTCCATCGCATTACGCGCGAACTGGCGGGGCTGGTGCTCGCCTCGCGCGTCAGCCCGCAAAGCGGCCACATTACGCAGCTCTGCATCCATCCCGAGTATCGCCGGCAGGGCATGGCGCGCCGGCTCCTGGCCGCCGCCGCCGCCCAGTTTCTGCGCATGAACATCCGCGAAATCTCGCTCACCGTGACGGAAGACAATCGTGACGCGGTCACGCTTTACCGCTCAGAGGGCTACCGCACCCAGCACACCTTTGACGCGGCCGTGTGGCAGCGGGGCTCGAAGCGGTTCCAGAGTTGACATACCCCGAAGCCATTTCTGACAAGGGATGTTTTCTTCGATAAAACACCTCTCTTTACAAATCTGAAGAGGGCATGGGAACTCCGGAACCGCTCGAATCGGGCTGGAGAATTTTCAGTAGGAAGGCGGGCACGCCAGGCGGCGCGCGCTCACCGCGCGATGAAGAACATCACCCAGCTGAGCGCAATTGCCGAGCCCACAAAGAGCGTGAAGCAGTAGGCGCCGTAGCGGAACATGCGCTTGGGCGTTTCGCGCTGCGTGATGCCGAAGACCACCGAGACGCACAGCGAGAACAGCAGCACGGCGGAGAAGTGGGAAGGGCTGAACACTAGCTCTTCCTCCCGGTGCGCAGGTTGTGCGCGTCCACGGCGGCAATCACGTTCAGCAGCCCGGCCACCACGATAAAGCGCGTGCCCCAGTCCGCCACCGTGGTCTGCACAAACACATTGCCCAGGCCCAGCACGCGGCTCAGCACGTAAAGCAGGCCGTTGCCCAGGTCGCCCACCAATCCCAGCTTCTCAAGGATGTCGCTGCCGCTCGAGTAGACCTTGCCGTGCATGGCCAGGCCCAGAACGAACATGGCCAGGATGGAGGCTGCCAGCAGAGCCCCGCGCACCCACTTGCCCAGCACAAAATGCCCCGCGCCCGGAATCAGCCATCCGGCAATCAGGGGCAGATACACAAAGCCCTCTCCGGATGCCTTCGCCGCGCCAGCGGCCTGGTTCTGTGTGCTCGCCATTCCTCTTCGACTATATCGTATCGGGCTTGTTCACAGGGCCCTTCCGCGATACCCGCTGCGTGGCCCGCCTCATGGAAAGGATGCGCCGCCGGCATCGTGAAAGGGCTGCGTGGCCGGCTGCGTGGACAGCACTGTGGCTCAAATGCGCACCAGCGACTCCTGCATCTTTCCCGTCACCCAGGCCCTGCCCGGCTGCGTCATCATGTTCACCTCGCTGCGCACGCCGAATTGCGGCAGGTAGATGCCGGGCTCCACGGAGAAGCAGGTGTTGGGCAGCAGCAGGCGCTCGTCGTGGGTTTCAAGGTTGTCAAGGTGCGCGCCCGGCCCGTGCAGCGTTCGCGCAATGTTGTGGCCGGTGCGGTGCGTAAAGTACTCGCCAAAACCGGACTTGCGAATCACGGCACGCGCGGCGTCGTCGGCCTCAAAGCCGCGAATGGCGCGGCCCTCCGCATAGGCATTCACCACGGCGGCAATGGCCGCGTCGCGCGCCTCGCGCACCGCCCTAAAAACCTGCTCCTCGCGGTCCGTCGGCTCCCGGCCCACCACGCCGGTCCATGTGATGTCATAAAAAACGCTCTCCGGCTCATCCTTGCGCGCCCAAAAGTCGATCAGCACAAAGTCGCCCCGGCGGATGGGCGCGGAGCGCTCGGCGGTTGGCTCGTAATGCGAGTCGGAGGAGTTGGCGTTCACGCTCACGTTCGGGCCGTTCTCCCACACCAGCCCTTCCTGCCGCATGGCTTTGGCAAGCCACTGCATGTGGTCGAACTCGGTATAGGTTCCGCGGCGCGTGTGGCGCGCAATTTCCTTCCAGCCGTCGGCAAGAATCACGTCCATGGCCTGCTGGGCCGCCGCGTGGCTGGCCATCTGCGCCTCGCTCAGCACCGCCTCAAACTGGCTCACCATGTCTGCCGAGCTGGCAATGCGCTTGCCCAGCCCGCGCAAAAACTCCACCGTTCCGCCGTCCACCATGGAGACGTACATGATGTCGTTGTTGGGCGAGTACTGCATGGCCAGTTGCGTGGCGCCGGCCAGCATGGCCTCAAGCCCCTCGTGCAGCTCCTGCCAGCTTGAATACATGCCGGTGGAACCGGGCAAATGCGCCAGCCGTCCCTGCTCAATGCGGTGCACCAGCTTGCGCGGCTCGCCCTGGGCGGGCACAAAGTAATACCAGCGGCGCGAGACCAGCACCTGGGTGTCCAGCCCCAGAATGCTCTCCGCGATGGGGTCGCGATGGTGATGATCGTAAAACAGCCAGCCGTCGTGGCCGGCATCGCGCAGTGCTGCCTGCATTGCGTCCAGATTCATAGTGGCCATTCTATCCGCCGCCGCGCCCCGCGCAGAAGCAGGTGAGCGCAACGCGGCAGCCGGCGGCCCATTCTCCGCTTCCGCCGGAGTTGCACGCGGAAGGGCCTTGCCCGCGGAGAATGCGGCCATGGCGGTTCCAGAGCTGATATAGCCCGAAGCCATTTCTGACAGGGGACGTTTTCCTTAAGAAAACGCCGCTCTTTGCAAATCTGAATCGGGCACGGGAACTCCGGTACCGCAGCTAAAGAGCCGCCATGGCAAGCTGCTCGCTGGCGAACAGCCCTGCGTACTTGGTGATGCCCACCATGGTGAAGACTTTGGTGAAGTGCGGCGAAAGACCGAATGCGAAGACCTTCTGGCCCGCACCGGAGGCCTCAATCAGCATCTGGATCACCAGAGCGATACCGCTGGAGTTGATGTACTCCACCCGCGTGAAGTCCAGCAGCACAAGCTTGACGGTCTCCTTGGGCAATGACTGGTAGGTGCCCAGCACGGCTTCCTTTGAGGTGCTGGCAATGTCGCCTTCATACCGGATTACGCTGACCGGGTGGCCTGCGGGGGAACTGAGTTGATCGACGCGCGCTTTCGTTTCTGTCTGCACGATCTCTTGTCTCCAATACTTCTGAGTTAGTCCGCTTCTCGGTCCAGCCGGATCACCAGCCGCACATAGCTGCTCATGCCGTTTGCGCCCTTCACCCATTCGGCCTCATCCACCAGGGCCTGGATGAGGAACATGCCCATTCCGCGCGGATCCTCTTCGCCGTGAATCTTCTTGTCGATATCCGGCTTGGGCGGCAGCTTGTTCAGGCCCTTGCCGTCATCGATGACCCTTACTTCAAGGGCGTCATCCACGGCCGAAAGAACCACACCGACGGAGAGCCCCTCGTTCAGGCGGTTGCCGTGCTCAATGGCGTTGATGCAGGCCTCGGCCACCGCGGTTTTCAGGTCTTCCACGCGCTCCAGCGGAAAACCCATCAGCTTGGCCACCGCAGCCGCCGTGCTCATGGCCACCTTTTCGTAGCCGAGGCGCGAGGGTAGCCTCACCTCCACGCTGGTGGGTTTGTCCTTGCTCATGCCGATGTCTCCATCGCCTCAGTGCCGCGGCATAATGTCAGCGCGGTCATGTCGTCGCTTTGCGGTCCGCCCTCGGCGAAGTCCTTCAGCACGGTCCACAGTGCATCGAGAATATCATCTGCTTTGCTGGCCGGACACTTTGAAAACACTTCAAGAAGCCGTTCCGAGCCGAATTCTTCTTCGCCGCGGAAAACCTCGGTGAGCCCATCGGTGTAAAACAGCAGCCGGGCGCCTGGCTTGAAGAGGCATTTCTGGCTCTGGTACTGCATGCCGGGCAGCATGCCCAGCGGGGTGCCGGTGGACTCGAACTGCTCGGTTTCTCCATCGGGCTGCACCAGGAAGCCGGGATTGTGGCCGCAGTTGACCACCTCGGACTCGCCGCTGGCGCGGTCCAGCTTGAGGAAGATGGCCGTCAGGTAGCGGCGGCGCGCCTCTTCGCCCTCCTGCCAGTGGTGCTGGTTCATGCGCTCAGCCAGCTCGGCCAGCGGCAGCCCCTGCACGGCGCTGGCGCGAAAGGCCGCGCGAAAGCCCGTGGCCATGATGGCCGAGGCCATTCCCTTGCCCGCCACGTCCGCCACGGCAATCAGCAGCTTGCCGTCCGGCTGCTCCACAATGTCAAGATAATCGCCGCCCACCTCATAGCAGGTGATGGACCGGAAGGCCAGAGAGTAGCCGTCAATCTTCGGCAGCTCCTGCGGCAGCAGCGAGCGCTGGATGTTCCGCGCCGCGTCCAGGTCCTGCTGCACGCGGGCAAACTCAACGTTGCGCTTGTGATTGCGTGCATTTTCAAGAGCCACGGCCGCCTGCAGCGCCAGTCCCTCAAGAAAATCCGCCTCGTAGATCGTCAGTTCCCGGCCCTCCGGCGGGGCCACCACCAGCTCGGTCATGGCCTGGCCTGCGCGGTCTTCCAGCCGGTAGCTGGGCAATGCCGGTTCGTTCTTTCCGTCCAGCTCCGGAGCGTCTCCATAGGCCAGCCCGGTGCCGGGAAAAACGGCGCCGGCCATCTCCAGCTCGCGCACCACGATGCGCAGCACCTGCTCCAGAACTTCCTCTTCGCGGATGGTGGAATGGACCTGGCGTGAGGCCTCCAGCAGCGCTTGCAGGCGCGCCACCTGCTGCTGAAGGTCAATCACTTCTCCGTTGCCTGGTAGCTGAATCTCAGCCGCCATTCCGCCGCCCCCTGTGGACTCTCACTCTACCACGCTTCCGCCCCTCCCGGTCCAGCCCGATTTCCTGATTTTCCTTGGATTTGCCCCACATTGCGGCCCGGCCAGCCGATTCCGGTGGCGGGGCAAAACAGGCTTTGCTAAACTCGGAGCGCTCCCATGATTCTGAAACAGTACTACCTCGGCTGCCTGGCCCACGCCTCCTATCTGCTGGCCGATGAGGAAAGCGCGACCGCTGTCATCGTGGACCCGCAGCGGGACATCGAGCGCTACCTTGCCGACGCCGAGGCGCTGGGCGTGCGCATCCGGCACGTCTTCCTCAGCCACTTCCACGCGGATTTCCTTGCCGGCCACCTGGAGCTGCGCGACCGCTGCGGCGCAACCATCCATCTGGGCGCGCGCGGGCAGGCCGAGTACGCTTTTGTGCCCATGAAGGACGGCGACACGCTGGACTTTCCGGGCATGCGGTTGCAGGTGCTGGAGACGCCCGGCCACACCATCGAGTCCATCTCCATTCTCGTTTTTGACCGGCAGAAGAACCCCTCCAGCCCGTATGCCGTGCTCACCGGCGACACGCTCTTCATCGGCGACGTGGGCCGGCCCGACCTGCGCGCCTCCCTCGGCTGGACGGCCAATGACCTGGGCAGCCATCTCTACGACTCCATCCACACCAAGCTGCTGCCGCTGCCCGATGAGGTGCTTGTCTATCCGGCCCATGGAGCGGGCTCCTTGTGCGGCAAGAAGCTCTCCTCGGACACCGTATCGTCCCTGGGCGACCAGAGACGATTGAACTACGCGTTGAAGCCGATGACGCGTGAGGAATTCGTCGCGCTGGTGACGGCGGACCAGCCCGAAGCGCCGGCCTATTTCACTTACGACGCTGTGCTGAACACCCGCGAGCGCGGCACGCTGGACAAGAATCTGGAACAGGTGCTCAAGCCGGTGGCGCTGGATGAAGTGCTCGAGCTGGGCGACCGCGGCGCACAGATTCTGGATGTGCGCGACCCCGCCGAATACGCGAAAGGCCACTTGGCCGGCAGCATCAACGTGGGCCTGGAAGGCCAGTATGCCACCTGGTCCGGCACCCTGCTGGACCGCGAAAAACCCATCGTGATTATTGCCGGGCCGGGCCGCGAGCAGGAGGCGGCGCTGCGGCTGGGGCGCATCGGCTTTGACCACGTGCGCGGCTTTCTTGCCGGAGGGATGGCCGCGCTGGCCGGCCGCCCGGACCTGGTGTGGCCCACGGAGCGGGAAAGCGTGCTGCTGATTGCCGAGGAGCTGGCCGCGGCCGATCCGCCCTTCATCCTGGACGTGCGAAACCCAAAGGAGTGGGCGGCCAGGCGCCTGAAGGACAGCGTGAATCTGCCGCTCAACCGGCTGCAGGAGCGCATCAGCGAGGTCCCCCGCGACCGGAGGATTCTGCTCCATTGCGCCGGAGGGTACCGCTCCTCAATCGCGGCCGGCATTCTGCACCAGTACGGCATCACCAACCTGGTGGAGATGGCCGGCGGGCTGGCTGCCTGGGAGGCCGCGCAACTGCCCGTGGAGCGCGAAGCCCAGGCCGGTTCATAAGCAGCCGCGCAGGGGCTTCCTTGTGAGCCGGCTGCCGCGCGGGAGCTTCGCCGCGCCGTGATGTATTCTTCCCTCGATGCGCAAGACGCTTTCCATCGCCATGATCGCCATGAACGAGGAGGCGAACCTGCCCCGCACGCTGGAGAGCGTGCACTGGGCCGATGAAATCATCTTGGTGGATTCGGGCTCGACCGACCGCACGCTGCAGATTGCGCAATCGTTTGGCGCCAGGACCAGCCACCACGCCTTTGGCGGCCACGGCGAGCAGAAGAATGTGGCGCTGGACCTGTGTACGTGCGACTGGATTCTGCTGCTGGACGCCGACGAGGTGCTGTCGCCTGGACTGCAGGTTGAGATTATGCAAACGCTGCACGACGAGCCGGAGTTTGGCGCGTACTCGATTCCGCGGCTGAACCTCTACTTTGGCCGCTGGATGCGCCACGGTGGGTTTTATCCCGATCGCAAGCTGCGGCTCTTCCGGCGCGGCGCGGCGCGGCTCAGCGAGGGCGTGGGGCCGCACGCCACACCGCAGTTTGCGGGGCCGCGCGGCAAGCTGAAGCACGACATGCTCCACTACGCCTATCCCACGATGGCGATTTATCTGGAACACATGAACCGCTACAGCAACGAGATTGCGCATCTGCTGCACCAGCGCGGGCGCCGCAGCAGATCATGGCCGGCGTTTGTGGGCAACGCGGTGCTGAACCCGGCCGCCACGTTTCTCTATAACTACATTTTCCGGCTGGGCTTTCTGGATGGGCGCGAGGGGCTGATTCTGCACATCAACCACTCGGTCTACATCCACTGGAAGTACATCAAGGCCTGGCGGCTGGGCCAGGGCAGGGAGTAGCACGCCTTGAGAGGTATGGATTTGATAGACTCCGGTAAGACGTAAACTCGACGACAGTCGAACCTGCATGAAATCACCCATTTGAAGTGACTGCTGGCGAACGCACTGGGGCTCACGAACATTTTCTGAGGAGCCTTTGGATGAGTCGAACGATGAAGATTTCTCCCGGATCAGCGAAGCCCGCGGCTTCCGCCAACACCAATCGGGAAGAGACTCCTTTCGAGGCGCTGGCCAGCATCTGCTCGGTTCTGGTGGTGGGCCTGTTCATTCTCACCTTCATCGCTCAGAACTACCTCATTCCCTCGGGCTCGATGAAGAACACGCTGCTTGTGGGCGATCACCTGGTTGTTGATCAGATCACGCTCATGCCGCCCGCATCGTGGATGCCGCTCATAAGATATCGCGAGCCGAAACGCGGCGATATCGTGGTCTTCCACAAGCCCGCTTATCAACCCGGTATTGATGCGACTGACGCCGATGGGACGCCGCAGTTCACTCCTCTGGTGAAGAGATTGATTGGCGTGCCCGGCGATCACATTCATCTGCGCAATGGCATTGTTTACGTGAACGGAGTGGCGCAGCCACAGCCAAAGGACGGCATTCAAGACTCTGGATCACCCATCGATCAGGTCTTCCTCGATGAGTTTCCCGCCATTCCGCCAGCCCAGGCTCCCAGCGGCGACGCAACGGAGAGCTGGGACGTGGAAGAACCAGACCATGTTGTCAACGGCGACCTGGTGGTGCCGCCTGGGATGTACTTCATGATGGGCGACAACCGGCACAACAGCCTGGACTCGCGCTACTGGGGCTTCGTACCGCGCGCCAACATCATTGGCCGTCCGCTTTTCAACTATTGGTCGTTCAGAGCCACAGAGGCACAATACGAGCAAACAGGATTTGGTCACAATCTTCAGTGGATCGGCCACGTACTTGTGCGTTTCTTCCCAGACACGCGCTGGAAACGCACTTTCCACATTGTTCATTGAACCGAATTAGATGTGGCAGCTTGAGAGGCCGCGCTTTTCGAGATAACGCTGGTGATACTCCTCGGCGCGCCAGAAGGTTTGCGCCGGGACAACCTGCGTGACAATGCCTTTGGGCTTGAAGCGGCCGGCGTCGGTGAGCGCCTGGATTTTGGTGCGCGCGGCGGCCTCCTGCTCCGGCGAGTGGAAGAAAATCGCCGAACGATATTGCGTGCCCCAGTCGGGTCCCTGGCGATTCACGGTGGTGGGGTCGTGCAGTTGGAAGAAGGCGTCGAGAATCTGGTCATAGGAGATGGTTGCGGGGTCGAAGTCGAGCTCGACGACCTCGGCGTGGCCAGTCTGGTCCGTGCAGACGTCCTTGTAGGTCGGCTGGTCCAACGCGCCGCCCTCATAGCCAACCGCCGTGGACACCACGCCGGGTAGCGCCGCAAAGGCCGTTTCAACGCCCCAGAAGCAGCCCGCCCCGAATGTTGCCTTCTCTGTGCTCAGGTTCGTGCTCATACTGTATAGGATGCGCCTGAGGCCGTGTTTGATACAAGCGACGGGCGCGCGGCGCGAAGACTGGCGCACAATCCGAGAGCGCATGCCGCATGAGTGCTGTCCGGGTTGCCGCTCCAGACTTGCCGCGTCCACCCCGCGGTTGCGCTCCGGGCTAAAGCATCCTGGATTTTGCTCTAACGGCCTTTGGGCTTGCCGCCGCGAAAGGTTCTTTTGCCGCCGGAGGGGCGGCCTTTGGGGACGGCCTTTTTCGCGCCGCCGCGCGCGTTGCCCTGCGAACGTGCGTCGCTGCGAGGGCCGGAGGCGGATTTGCCGCTGCCGCCTTTCCAAGAGCCACCCTTCCAGGAGCCGCCGGGCCGGGCCGGGGAATTCCCGCACGGGCCCGAGCCGGAACGGGAACCCGAGCCAGAACCGGAGCCGGGACCGCTGCGGCGACCTGAGCCGGAACCGTGACCAGGACCGGAGCCACGACCAGAAACAGGACCCGAGCCGGGCTTGCCGAAGGTCCGCTTCGGCGATGAGGAACCGGGTCGTGCGCCTTCGCCGGTTTTTTGGCGGAACTCCGGCCTGCCTTTGCTGAAGTGCGGACGGCTGGATGCCGCGCTCTCGTCCTTGCGGAAGGGCCGCGCTGCACCGAAGCCGGCGCGATTGCGCGGGCGCTCCTGCGATTCATGGCGATCCGGCCGTTGCCGTTCGCCGAAACCGGCACGCGGCCCAGTTTCTAATTTGGGCTCAAATCTAGGCTTGAATTTTGACTCAAATTTGGGTTTGAAGCCGGGCTTGAAGCCGCGACCCGGCGGGCGGCTTGTAGGACGGCCACCGCGCTCTGCCGGGCGGCCGCCGCGCTTGAACCGGTGGCCTTTCTCCGCCTTTGCGGTGCGCTGCTCCGTGCTGAGGCCTGCGTCCCTGGGCAGCATGCGCGTGGCCTTCATGCGCCGCGGCTTGAGCTTGCCGGCGGCGGCCAGACGCAGAGCTTCCACTTCGCCGGGTTCGAGCTCGCGGAATTTGCCCGGCTCCACGTCGAGCACCAGCGGCCCGTAGCCCACGCGGCGGATTTTTTCCACGTGGTGGCCAATCTCCTCGAACATTTTGCGCAGCTCGCGGTTGCGGCCCTCGATGAGCACCACCTCAAACCACGGATTGTTGCCGGGGCGCACCTGGCGGATGCGCGCGGGGGCGGTTTGCACGCGGCCGTCGCCCGGCTTCTCGCGATCGATGGCAACGCCCGAGCGAAGCTGCTCAAGCAACTCCGGCGAAGGCTGGCCGGCGACTTTGACCAGATAGGTTTTTTCGACGCCCGAGGCGGCGCGGGTAAGCGCGTTGGCCAGCGGACCGTCATTGGTGACCAGCAGCAGGCCCTCACTTTGATAGTCGAGCCGGCCGACGGGGTAAAGCCGCTCACCCGTCTTCGAGAAGAACTCCATCACGGTGGGCCGGCCTTCGGGGTCCTTGACGGTGGTCACGTAGCCCTTGGGCTTGTTCAGCACAAAGTAGCGCAGCCGCTCCGCGCCGTGCAGCAGCCTGCCATCCACGCGGATGTGGTCGCGCGCGGCGTCAGCCTTGGTGCCGAGCTCCGTGATGATTTGCCCGTTGACCTGCACGCGGCCTTCGAGGATGAGCTGCTCCGCCGCGCGGCGGCTGGCCACGCCGGCCTGCGCCAGAATCTTCTGGAGCCGTTCAAGGTTGGCCGGAGGGCGGTCAAAGGTTTCGCCGGAATCGGTCTCCGCCCCGGCAGAACCGGTTTCCGCCTCAACTGCATCGGCATTTGCGCCGGATGGATTCTCTTCGGTCTCGTTGAATTCAGGTTTCTGCTCGTCGGTCATGAGGGCGCGCTTTCCGGTTCAGCTTGCGGCTCTTCGGGCGCATCCTCGTCCAGGTCAGGACCGGCGGCCGGGCCCACATCCTCTGCGTTTTCCGGCTCCGCTTCCGCTTCCGCAACCGGATCGGGCTCATTCAGCTCGAGGGCGGCAATCTTTTCAAACTCCTCCATGGATGGCAGCTCGGAAAGGTCCTTGAGGCCGAAGCGGAGAAGAAATTCCCGGGTGGTCTTGTAAAGGATGGGCCGGCCGATGACCTGCTTGCGGCCTGCGGTGGAAATGAGCTTGCGGCTCAGCAGCGAGCCGAGGACGCCGGCCGATTCGACGCCGCGAATTTCGTTCACTTCCGGCGCGGTGACGGGCTGCTTGTAGGCAATCACGGCCAGGGTCTCCAGCGCGGGCAGGGAGAGCTTCATCGGCGGCTTGAGGCTCTTGATGAAGAGGCGCACGGCGTCATGGCACTCGGGCTTGGTGGCCACGCGATAACCGCCGGCAATCTCGCGAATCTCCACGCCGCGGTCGTCGCCGGCATAGCCCAGAATCAGCTCGTCCAGGATGCCGCGCAGAATGGCCTTTACCTCGCGCTCCCGCTGGCGGGCGGCGCGGCGGGCCTCTGCCTCAAGGTCGCCCTCGGGGTCCGGCGTTTCGCCGGGTAAAGCTTCAGCCGCGGAATCGCCGGCGGTTTCCGTTTCCGCCGCATCGACCGGGTCAAGCGGCAGTTCCAGAGTTTCCGCGGCAGTTATTTCGAAGTCAGGCGTTTCGGCGGCAGGCGCTTCTTCGGCCTGGGCGGCGGCATTCTCCAAGGCGGCCCTCGCCTCCTGCTCAGCCTTCCACTCAAGGGCTTCCGCGGAGAACAACGCGGCCAGCTGCGCCAGCGTGACCGGCTCCTCGGCGGCGTAAATGACGGCTTCCAGTTTGGCTTTCAGACTCATTCTGCTTTCCGTGCTCTGTGTAGGTTAGCGGATGCAAGGCCCTAACGGGTCCCGGGTTTCAGCGCCAGTCGTCGTGGGCATTGGCCATGCCCTCGTTCATCACGGCATCAAACTCCGTGTTTTTCTTGAGGAAGATTTCAGAGAAGGCGCGGTCCTGGCGGAGGAGTATCGCCTGCAGCCGCACAAGCTCAAGCAGAGCCAGAAACATGGCCACCAGAGCGCGCTCAGAGCGGGTGTGGCTCAGCATGCGGCGCAGTGAGACGGGCTTGTCCTCCATGGCCAGGCGGCGGCCCAGGAACTGGATCATCTGGCCGACGGTGACCGCGTCATCCTGCAGGTTGAAGGTGGGCCGGTTGCGCGCGCGCTCAAGAATCTCATGGAAGACGCGGACAAGGTCCACGGTGTCGGCGGCGATTTCCGGCTCGGCTCCCGCGTCGTCCTTGAAGTCGCGCATGCCGGGATTGGTCCAGGAAGCGGCTTCAAGCATCTGCTTCTGCTGCAGCATCTGCGCGGCGTTCTTGAAGCGCTCGTGCTCAAGCAGGCGCTCGACCAGCTCGCGGCGCGGGTCCTCGGCGGCTTCCTCCTGGCCGGAGGGCTCGCGAGGCAGCAGCATCTTGCTCTTGATGTGGATGAGCAGCGAGGCGGTGTAAATAAACTCGCCGGCCACATCCACGTCCGTGGCCTTGAGCTGATTGACATAGGTCAGAAACTGCGCCGTGATTCGGGCGATGGGGATGTCGTAGATGTCGATGTCCTGCTTGCGGATGAGGTCGAGCAGGAGATCGAGCGGGCCGTCATAGACCTGGCCGACTGTGACCGAGAAGGGCGATTCCTCGGGAGCTTCACTGGGCTTCCTGCTTTTCGCGGCTGATTTTGCCTGCCTGTCGTCCGGCCCGGGCGGCGGAACAAGCACCAGCGGCGGCGCGGCGGCGCGGTCCTGCACGGGATTGCCCGTTGCGGCATCCCCGGTGGGCTCAGGGCTGATTGCCGGATTTTGCTTCTCTTCAGTCAACGCAATTCCTGTTCCAGTGTTGCGGCGGCGCGCTGTGCGGGCCGCGCTTGCCGGTGAATGAGTCTAGCCAATGCGCGCCAACTGCATGGCGGCATCGACCTCTTCCATGGTTTGTGCGGCACGGGTGCGGGTGCGGGCGCAGCCGGCGCGAAGAACTTCCTTCACCTCTGTCTCGTTCAGCTTCGCGCGCCGCTCCTGAATTGGCTTCAGAATCTGCACCAGCGCGTCGGCGGCCCAGCCTTTGCACTCGATGCAGCCGATTCCCGCCGAACGGCACCCATCATAGACTTTCGCGAGGGTCTCCGCGGTGGAAAAGACCTTGTGCAAATCGCCGACGGGGCATTTGTCGGGGTCGCCGGGGTCAGTCCGGCGCACGCGCGCCGGGTCCGTCACCATGGTCTTGAGCTTCTGGCGGACAACCGGCTCCGGGTCGGTCATCAGGATGGTGTTGCCGTAGCTCTTGGACATCTTGCGGCCATCGGTTCCGGGCAGCTTGGGCGAGGGCGTAAGCAGCACCTTGGGCTCGGGCAGAACTTCGCGGTCGCCGAGCTTGTAAAAATGGTTGAAACGCCGCGCGATTTCGCGGGTGAGCTCCACGTGGGCCTGCTGGTCCTGGCCGACGGGCACGAACTGCGGCTGGTAGAGCAGAATGTCCGACGCCATGAGCACCGGATAGCCGAGAAAGCCGAAGGTGGTAAGGTCCTTCTGCGCAAGGTTTTCCTGCATCTCCTTGTAGCTGGGCACGCGCTCCAGCCAGCCGAGAGGCGTAATCATGCCCAGCAGCAGCGGCAGCTCATAGTGCTGCTTCACGTGGCTCTGGACGAAGATGATGGAGCGCTCGGGGTCGAGCCCGGCCGAGAGAAAGTCCATCGCGACCTCAAGGGTGTTGGCCGCGATTTGCGAGGTGTCCGCATAGTCAGTGGTCAGGGCGTGCAGGTCGGCAATGAAGAAGTAGCACTCGTACTGATCCTGATTTTGCAGCTTGACCCAGTTGGCGAGCGCGCCCATGTAATTGCCCAGGTGGAGCTTGCCGGTGGGGCGCATGCCGCTCAGGACGCGCGGACGGGACGAAATCGAAGAGGATTCTGGCATGGTTTGTGTCGGTTCCGGCTCTGGCCTCGCGGGGCGGCTGCCGGAGAATCGGCTTCCTTGTTCAGGCTTGTGGTTCAAGCTTCCAGCTCAGGCTCTTTTCATTGTACCGGGAGTGAAGCCGCGATTGGCGGGCATGGAACGAAAGCCCTAAAGATGCTGCAGGGCGGCAAAAACCATGGCAAGCGTGGGGCCCATGAAGAGGCTGAGGACGAAGCCGCCGACGAGGAACATGAGAATCCAGCTAATCCAGCCGCCGCCGATGCGGTCATAGACCTGAACGGCGCCGTAGGGCAGCATGTTGCGCAGGATGCTGCTGCCGTCAAGCGGCGGAATGGGCAGCAGATTGAAGAAGAAAAGCGAAAGATTGATGAGGATGGCCAGTGAGCAGAGCAGCGCTGCGGGCTGCGGGGCTGCTTTCACCGGCGCGCCCAGGCTGGCGACGAAGGAGTTCAACACCACGTGCTGCCCGTTGGGCAGAACCACGGCCAGGATGGTGAGGATGGCGAAGGCGATGCCGACGAGCAGAAGGTTCGAGGCCGGGCCGGCCAGGGTTACCAGGTTTTCGTCGCGGATGATTTTGTGAAAGTTGCGCGTGATGACCGGCGTAGGCTTGGCCCAGCCGATAATGAAGCCGCTGAAGAGGGTGAAGCCGAAGAGCGGACCAAAGATGATGAGCGCGGGCACCAGGAGCGTGCCGACGGGGTCGATGTGATAGGTGGGATTGAGCGTGATGCGGCCTTCCAGGCGGGCAGTGTGGTCGCCCAGCAGGGAGGCAGTCCAGGCATGGGCGCTTTCATGCACGCAGAGGGAGAAAAGCAGCAGAACGAACTCAAAGATGTCCTTGATAAAAGCGGTCTGGGACACGCGAACTCCAACGGGAATGGCAGGTTTCAGGGTAGCATGCGGGGGATTCGAGAAGCTCGAGCCGGATGATGGTGCTGTTTCGGATTGGCCACACGCCCGCGACGAGCCTTGCGGCATGGCTTTCGCTAAGGCCTCAGTCCTGGCATTCCCGAACCGACAAACGCGGGAGTCTTCCTGCCCGTCGGCGCTTTTTTCTTGAGTACCCAGGTTGTCATGCAACGTTGTCCCTGCACCACGGTCGTTTTGAGGGGATCGACCAATTCCCCGTCCAGTTGGTGGGTCAGTTTCATCAATAATTCTTCATCCACCAGCAGCCACTCGACACCATGCGACATCCGGAACCTCCGCCCGGCAACCGCTTCGAACGCCATACCCTGCACAGCCCCAATCGTGGATGCCAGCCGGCAAAACAGCATCCCGCCAGGCCGCAGCACCCGCCACAGCCCTCGCACCATGGCCTCCAACTGTTCTTCATTCTGCGCAAAATGCAGCACCGAGTGGCACAGAACCACATCCGCAAACTCATCAGCGAACGGCATCGCCTCCACACCTGCCATTTGGAAGTTTTCGGGCGGCAGCCCCGGCGCCAGCCTGTGTGCCATCTGCCGCACCTCCGCAACCGCATCGGCGCTTACATCCACGCCAAAGGCTTCATACCCTTCGCGCAGCAGATATTGAATGTTCCGCCCACCGCCGCAGCCCGCGTCCACCACTCGCATCCCCTGCGAAATGTTCCCGCGCAATATCTGGTCGAACAGGTAGATATCAATCTGCCCAAGCTGCTCCTGCAGAGTCATCCCCATGCCTCTCCCTACCCCAAGGCGGGACGGCAATGCACCGCGGTCCCTCACTTGCCGCATCTGAGCCGAAGTCTATACCGTGCGTGCCGGTTCCGGCCGAGCAGGCGTCAAAGTGGAAATTGCGCCACTCACCCTGAGTCGCAAAAAGTCTAGCTGCGTTCCACCGGGAAGCTGCCGATGGCCTGGCCGGAGGCCACGTCCTGCCCGGCGAGAACGATGGCGTGGCTGGCGACGCGGGCTCCGGTGCCGATGCGCGTGGGGTGCAGCGAAACGCGCTCAAAGTTGTCGGCCGAGTAGCTGTGCGAAAAGATGCGCGCGAAGGAGCCGATGACCGCGCCCTTGCCGATGGTGATGCCGCCGCGGTCGCTGAGCAGCGCGCCCTGGCGGATGACTGCGCCGTCGCCCACCGAAAGGTTGTAGCCGTAGGTGAGCTCGACGCCGTGGTAGATGCGGACGCCGGAACCCATGTGGTCAAAGATGTGGCGGGCGAGCATGCACCGGAAACGCATGCCGAGCCAGAGATTCAGGCCGATCGGCGAGCGGTCAAACATCTGCCAGAACCACAGCAGGGGCTTGCGGACGGCGAATTTTTCCGGGTCAACGTCAGGAAAATACTCGGCGTCGAGAGTCACGTTTTCCGGGTCAAGCGAGAGGCTGAGCACGTTGCCGGGCAGCTCACTGGAGAGCGCGAGGTTGCGCCGGGCCTGGTAAGGACGGCCCAGATAGAGCTGGTAAAGCTGCTCGCGGACAATCTCCGCGCGGCGCTCCGGCGAGCGGTGGCGCAGGAACTCCTCGTCAAGAAAGCGAATCCAGCGCCGGTAGACTTCCTCGGCTTCCGGCGTGGGGTGCGGCACACTGGCGGAGTTGTTCTCCATATGCCTTGGACGATAAACCACCGGGGCCACGGACTGCGAGTGCGGGGAACACGGCGGGCCGGAGCGGGGCGCGCTATCCTAGAGGCTCCGGAGAGCGAGAGCACCATGCCTGAAGAAACCGCCGCCGCACCCGAGCAGAAACCCGAAGACCAGCCCGAGGCGAAGGCCGCCGCGCCGGTGGCCACCATTGCCGCGCTGGGCCGGCATGAAGGCCAGAGCGTGACGCTGCGCGGATGGCTTTACAACCTGCGCGAAAGCGGCAAGCTGCTGTTTCCCATCTTTCGCGACGGCACGGGCACGGTGCAGGGCGTGGCGCACGTGAAGAGTGTTGCGCCGGAGGTGTTTGAGGCGCTGAAGGGGCTGACGCAGGAATCGTCAGTGATTGTGACGGGCAGGGTGCGGGCCGACAAGCGCGCGCCGGGCGGCTACGAGCTGGACGTGGAGAACGTTGAGGTGGTGCAGCGCGTGCCGGAGAGCGACCCGTATCCGATTTCGCTGAAAGAGCACGGCGTGGACTTCCTGATGGAGCACCGGCACCTGTGGGTGCGGTCGCCGCGGCAGTCGGCGATTTTGCGCATTCGCGCGGAGATTATGCGCGCGGCGCAGGAGTACTTCGACACGAACGGATTCATCCGCACGGACCCGCCCATTCTTACGCCGGCGGCCTGCGAAGGCACATCCACGCTGTTTCCGGTGGACTACTTCGGCGATCCGGCGTTTCTCACGCAGAGCGGCCAGCTTTACATCGAATCCACGGCGCTGGCGCTGGGCAAGGTGTACAGCTTTGGGCCCACCTTCCGCGCGGAGAAATCAAAGACGCGGCGTCACCTGACGGAGTTCTGGATGATCGAGCCCGAGGTGGCCTATATGGACCTGGACGGGCTGCTGGAGCTGGCAGAGAATTTTCTTTCGCACATTGTGCAGAGCGTGGTGAAGCATCGCGCGGCGGAGCTGGAAGTGATTGGGCGCGATGTGGACAAGCTGAAGACGATTTTGCCGCCGTTTCCGCGCGTGCGCTATGACGAAGCGGCCGCCATGCTGAACGAGGCGCACAAGCGGGGTGAGCTCGAGCAGCCCTTCGAGTACGGGAACGATTTTGGATCGCCGGACGAAACGTGGCTGAGCTCGCAGTTTGACCGCCCGGTGATGGTGCATCGCTATCCGGCGGACGTGAAGGCGTTTTACATGGAGCCGGACCCGAAGGACGCGCGCTATGCGCTGTGCGTGGACGTGCTGGCGCCGGAGGGCTATGGCGAGGTGATTGGCGGCTCGCAGCGCGTGTCCAGCTATGAGCTGCTGAAGAGCCGCATTGAGCACCACAGGCTGCCGCTGGAGGCCTTCCAGTGGTATCTGGATCTGCGGCGCTACGGCTCCGTTCCACACGCGGGCTTTGGCATGGGCATTGAGCGCGTGGTGGCGTGGGTGTGCGCGCTGGACCACGTACGCGAGACCATTCCCTTTGCGCGCACGCTGCACCGGATTTATCCCTAGAACGGTTTTGCCGCGAAAACAACTTGGGCGATGGCCACCGGCCATCGCCCAATTTGCGTGCGTGCGGCGCGAGGTTAGAAAGTGAGCCTCAGCGCCATTTGAATCTGCCGTACGTTCGAGGCAAAATTGCTGTTGTTCGTGCTCGTGACGGAGCCGAAGGGAACGGTGGTGTACGGCACCAGGTGGTTGACGTGGTTGGTGGTGTCCTCTGAGACGGTGTAAGCGGAAGCGCCCACGCCGGTCACGTTCTGGTGGTTGGCCAGGTTGAAGGCATCGGCCAGAAACTCGAGGCTGTATCTCTCGTGCACCACGATCTTCTTCGACGCGCGCAAATCCATCTGCCAGATTTTGGGAGACTGGTAGTCGTTTCGGTCGGCGATGGGAATGCGGTTGGAGCCGCCGGACCCGTTGAAGGAGCTGGTGCTGATGATGGACTGCTGTGTGGTTGTGCCGTCGGCATAGAGCTTGGACGAAGAGCCGCTGATGCCCATGGAATAAGGCAGGCCGCTCTGCGTGGAGAATGCCGGGGCGAGCTCGAAGTCGTTCACCAGGTAACCAAGCGCCCCGTGGGCGTGCCACGGCGACTCGAGCAGCGTGAATATCTGCAGCCGGTTGGGGACGTTCTGGTTGGAGTTGCCGTAGTCGAGCTTGATGTCTCCGGGCAGCAGCAGGGCGTTTGCGCCGGCGCCGGTGGTGTTGTTTTCGCCGTAGTCCAGCGCGTGCGACCAGGTGTAATTCGCCGTGAAGGAAACGTGGTGGGAGAGGCGGTGATTGTACTGCGCCACCAGCGCCTCGTAGTTGGATGTGACACCGCTGAAGATGTCAGTGATGGTGCTGAAGTTGGCATTCGGGCGGTGGTTCGAGTTGCCCGTGACGTAGAAAAACGCGTCGGTGGAGATGGAAGTGCCATCGGCCAGCGGGCCGGCGCCGTTGGGATCGTTGACAGTGAAGGTGACCGGCGTGGGCGTGGGCAGGTTGGTGTCCACAAAGTCCGGCAGGCGGCGGCCCCAGGAGCCGAGCCAGGAGATGCTCACGGCGTCGCTTTTGCCGAACTGCTGCTCGATGGTGAGGTCTGCCTGGTGAATCTGGGGCACCTTGAAGTTGGGATCGAGATAGTAGGCGGTTGCGTTGGAGCCGCCGAGGCAGGCAGCCGCGTCAGAGGGATCGACAACCTGCGGGAAGACCGGCGCGCATGTGGAACCGGGATTCAGGCTTGGATTTGTCTGTCCGCCGGAGGAGCCGCTGCCGATCAGCGCCTGATAAAGCGTGGAGTTGATGGCGCGGGCAAAGAACATGCCGTAGCCGCCGCGCAGAATGGTGGTGCCATGGCCGTAAACGTCATACGCAAAGCCCACCCGCGGGCCGATGTTGGCCTTGGAGTCCTGCAGCGTAAGGGTTTGCGGAATGGCGGAGTTGGGAAGCTGCTGATCGGGAAACTTCTCATACTCCCAGCGCGCGCCCATGGTCAGGCTCAGGCGCGGGCTCACCTTCCACTCGTCCTGCGCAAACAGCGAGTAGTCGGCGGTGGTGAAGTCCAATCCAGCCGGACCGGCGCCCTGGTTGAAGTAGGTGTAGTGCTGCGCGATGTGGCCGTCGGTGGGGTTCTGCGAAAGATAGAGGTCGGAGATCATGTCGGCCAGCGCGACGGAGGTTCCTGAAACCGAAAGGCTGTAGGTGTATCCGCCGTACTGGTTGTAGAGGTTCGAGATCAGATCGTCGGTGTGCAGCACATCTCCGCCGAACTTGAAGGCCTGGTTGCCGTGCACCCATGCCACGGTGTCGGCAAGCTGCCAGCGGCGCTCGTCAGGCAGCGCGGCGCGGTTGAGGAACTGCGGCGTGCCGTACTGGAAAAATCCGCTGAGGTAAACGTTGGGCGGCAGGCCGAGCGGATTCACGTAGCCGCTGGGCGTGTTGACCAGGTTGGTCTGCTCGAAACTGGTGGGCGTCTGGTTGACTTCAAATTCAAAGTCGCGGCCGTACATGTAGCGGACTTCGTTGCTGAGCGACGGCGTGAGGAAGGTGTCGAGCTTGCCGACGATCCAGTTGTCGCGCACGTAGTCATTGCCGAAGCTGGAGCTTCCGTAGGCCACGGCGGGGCTGGTCTGGATGCCCGCCGGCGAGGTCCAGCGCATGCGGTTGGCTTCCACCGCGAAATGATTCTTCTGGTTGATCTGCCAGTCGATCTTGGGGAAGAGGATGGTCTGGTCACCCACGCGCGGCACCGTGCCCAGCATGGAGGTGAGGCCGGCGATTCCGCCAGTGTAGACCGTGGCCGCATCCGTCGAGCTGAGGCCCGTGTCGGCGGCGATGCGGTTGATCTGCGTGTTGTAAAAGCTGCCGCTGGTGGAGTAGAAGTTGACGTTGGCGCTGATGCCCGTGATGGTGGCAGCGGCGGGAAAGTCATGATAAAAGCGGTCAGCGGCAAGGAAGAAGAAGAGCTTGTTCCTGAGGATGGGTCCGCCAATCGTAAAGCCCATCTGGCGGCGCAGGTCCGTGGGCTTGAAGGAAACCGAGGTATAGCCGCCGGAGCCGTTGGGCACCGGGTGCTGCACGTAGTAGTTCTGCGCGGCCCAGGCGCTGTCGCGGTCAAAGTAGTAGACGTCGCCGTGCAGCCTGTTGGTGCCGCTCTTGGTAATCGAGTTGACGATGCCGCCGGCCGAGCGCCCGTATTCAACCGAGTAGTTCGAGGTGTTTACCTGGAACTCCTGCACGGCGTCCTTGATGGTGGAGTAGCCGGCGCGGGTACGGCCGCGCTCCTCTGAGAAGTAAGCCTGGTTGTCGTCTGTACCGTCAATGGTGACGTTGTTGAGCAGCGTGCTCTGGCCGCGGAAGCTCAGAAGGCCAAAGCCGTTCGAGTCATTGACGACGCCCGGTGTGAGCAGCGCGAAGGCTGACCAGCGGTAGTTGTTCTCAGGGATGGTGCGAATGGTTTCCTCATCCACCACACCGGCAAAGTCAGGCGATGTGGTGTTGACCATCGGCGCTTCGCCCGTGACGACGACAACCTGCGCCGATGCGCCCACCGCCAGATGCGCGTCAAGGCTGGTGAGCACGCCCACCTGCACCGTCAGGTTGATTGAGCGGTAGGTGGAAAAGCCCTTGGCGGTGACGGTGACGGTGTAAACGCCGGGCTGCAGGTGCAGGACGCGGAAGTAGCCGGAAGCGTCAGAGACGGTGGTTTGCGCCGCGTTGGTGCCCTGGTTGAGCACGGAGACCGTGGCGTTGGGCACCACGGCGCCGGAACTGTCGAGAACGGTTCCTCCAATGGCTCCGTCTACGGCGGTTTGCGCAAATACGCATGGGACGAGAAACAGGAGCAACGCAAGAACGGCAGGGATCAATCGGCCGCTCAGAAAACGAGGGTGAGGCATGGTAGTCCTCCTAAAAAATCCGCTTGTCACATTGCATTCGGCCATGGCTGCACGTGTGCTGGATTCGTCCTGGAGCCCGGGCTCCGGAGATACAGTACGCAGCCTTTTCCTGGATACCTGCGATCTCTGACACGATGGTGTTCAGGTCACATGGTCCCAGGAAAAATGGAACATGAACGCATAAGAACAGCATGGCACAAATGGAGCGAAAAAAGATGAAAAACCGGCGAAGAAACGAGAAAATAATTGCCCGCAGAAGAGTGGCCGAAACGCGCATGAATGGCGGCGCCCGGGAAGCCGCCCGGCCCTGCCCAGGCAGGGCGCACAAGTAAAGCGATTCCGCGCTGGGCCGGAGGAACAGGCAGGGCCGGAGGAACAGGCAGGGCCGGAGGAACAGACAGGACCGGAGGAACAGGTTTAGCCTTGAAGGGAACGGCCTAAGCCTGCTTGCCGAATCCAGAAGGCCGGCTGCGCAATCCAACAGAAGCGCAGTGTTTTTTTATCTTTTCCCGGAGATGCCGACCCATGACCCTGACGAGGACCCTGACGAGCAAGGAAGCCCGCGCATTGAAGAGTGCGCCCGCTGTGGAGGGCCTTTTGCCCGCAATTCGCGAGCGCTGGAGCCCGCGGTCGTTTACCGGGCGGCAGGTGAGCCCGGCCGATTTGAGAGCGATTTTTGAGGCGGCGCGCTGGGCCCCGTCGTCGAGCAACGAGCAGCCATGGCGCTACATTCTGGGGCGGAACGGCTCGGCCACGCACCAGAAGATTGCCGCCACGCTGGTGGGCTTCAACCGGGACTGGGCGCTGAAGGCTCCGCTGCTGATTCTGGGCACGGCGCGGACGGTGGGCGGAAAGCGGAATGCGCCGAACGCGTATGCAATGTATGACCTTGGCCAGGCCACGGCGCTGCTGGTGGTGGAGGCTGTTGCGCTGGGCCTTGCGGCGCACCAGATGGGCGGCTTTGACCACGATGCGGTGCGCACGGCGCTGGAGATTCCCGAGGAGTTTGCCGTTGGCTCCGTGATCGCGGTTGGCTACCAGGGCGAGCCGGCGGACCTGCCAAATGAGACGCTGATTGCGCGCGAGACCGAGCCGCGCAGCCGCAAGCCGCTCAGCGAAATTGTCTTTTCCGCATGGGACAAGCCGGCCGAGCTGGGCTGAGCCAAAGCAGGCAACACGGCGGACGCAGGACGGGCCGCCGCGCGCGATAGAGTGAAGGCTGGAGGGCGGGTTTTCTGGCCGGCACGCGCAGCAATCCACGAACAGGCAGGCAGAGGGGCGCACGGCAGAGGCCGGCGCGGCACGGAGCCGTGCGCGCCAGGGCAAGGCGGAAGCGGCTCGGCTGGCGCGGACAGATTGTGGTGGCCGGCGTGCTGCTGGCTGTGGCGATTCTGGCGTGGGCGGCTCTGGCGCGGGCCACGGCACCTGCTTCCAATACGGATTTGAAGCGGTTTGACGCAATTATCGTGCTGGGCACGCCGGCGGACGCGGACGGCAACCCGACGCCGCAGGAGTTGGCGCGCGTGGACGAGGCCGTGCGCCAGTATGAGCGGAACATTGCCCCGCGGATGATTTTTACCGGCGGTGCGACGCGCAGCAATTATGTGGAGGCGCAGGTGATGGCGCGGGCGGCCGAGGCCGAGGGCATTCCCGCCTCTTCGATTTACATCGAGCCGGAGGCGATGGACACCATTCAGAACGCGTGCTACTCGGTGCGCATGATGAAGGCGCACGGATGGCGCTCGGCCCAGGTGGTTTCCAGCGGCTTTCACCTGGCGCGGGCGGGAATCCTCTTCAGCCGCCTGCCGGTGCTGTGGCAGGCGGACGCAGCGCCGCCGTTGGAGCCGGAAAGCGGCCTGGACCGGGCCGCGGATACGGCCATGGAGACGCTGAAGACGGCGCGGTACCTGGTGTATGCCCGATGGGCCGAGCAGTGCGAGCCCTAAAGTCCGGGCCGGAAAGACGGCCGGGCGGCGTTGTCCGCCATCGGCGTGCTCCTGTAAGCTGGGTAGGATGCTTTCCAGAGTGCGTTTGACCGTTGTCCCTGCGGCCGCAGCCGCTCTTGCCCTCTTCCTGCTCCCCGCGGTGCAGGGCCAGAGTTCCAGCGACAGCTCCAGCCAAAGCTCCAGCCAGAGCGCAATTCAACAACCCGGCGAAGCGGCGAACCCGACGCCGTACATTGTGGTCAATCCGCTGGCCCGTGTGACCTATGACAATCGCTACGATATGTCACTGGGAATGGCCTATGACCACATGAAGGCCGGACCCACGCTGCTGCAGGGCTCGAACCTGGGCGGACTGGACCTGTCCGGTTCCTACTGGCTCACCCGGCGCTGGGGCCTGGAAGGCAGCGGGCGCGGCTACCTGGGCACCAGCGGCGCGGGCGTGAACTCTGCCGGCATCAAGGGGCCGTTCGTGAGCCAGTATTTCTTTGTGGGCGGGCCGCAGTGGCTGGGACCGCACAACAAGCACGGCGACCTGATTGCGCACGCGCTCTTTGGCGGCGTGCATGGAAACTTTGAGCAGGACCTGCGCGGCAATCCACCCCAGAGCGTGGCTTTCTACAACAACCAGAATGCCTTCGCGATGATTATCGGCGGGCACATTGACCTCAACCGCTCAGAGCACTGGGCCTTCAGAATCACTCCAGACTCCATGTGGACCCATTACGGCATCAACTACGCGCCGTACACAAAGCAGTGGGATGTGAACTTCGCCATCTCCGTGGGCGTGAGGTACAAGTTCAGCAAGAAGCGGTAGTGCAAGAAGCGGTAGTGCAAGAAGCGGTAGTGTTTGGAAAGTGCTGACCATGCGGCGGATGGCTGAGGCTGTCCGCCGCGTTGTTTTTTCAGGCGTGGTGTTTTTTGGAGCGTGATGTTTTTGGGGCGGCGCGCAGCGCCTGGCGGCCGATTGCAGCCGGAAGGGTTCTGGAATGCAGGGGCCTTCAGGCCCCTGCTCCCTCCGTGGTTTTAGAAGTCTCAGAAGCGAGACCCTTCGGCTTCGCTCAGGGCAGGCTCGGGGGCACTTGGCATTAGGATTCCGGTATGCGCATTTTTGCGGCGGGATTGATTGTCGCGTTCGTTGCGCTGGCGCAGCCTGGCGGCCAGAGTCGGCTGTTGCCGGAGAGCGTGCATCTTTCAGGTGTTGTGGTGGACGCGGCGGGCAAGCCTGTTGCGGGGGCGATGGTCATTCATGATGGTATGTCGAAGTTCGTTGAGACCGACGCGAATGGCCGGTTTGCGCTGGACACGCGAGCGCCTGCGGTGGTGATTGAGAAGGCGGGATACCACGGCAAGCGCGTGGAGGTGCTCGGAGCCCGGGAGATTCGCGTGACGCTGGAGAGCTTTTCCAAACCTTTCCCTGTTTGCGAGGAGACGGCTTCGCGGGTGGGGATAGCCGGCTATGAGTCCAGCGGTTTCTACTTTGAGCGGATTCCCGGGATAAAAGCCTCGCGGCTGATGAGCGATGTCGATTATGTCGCGCGGTGGTATTCGATCAAAGTTAGCGGGAAGAAGTATGCAGTTCGGCAAGGCACAGGGGCTTTGTGGGGCTTTGGCGAGCCTGAGGATGAACGGGTCTGGCAGTCGGTGCAGTTTGATGAGGTGGTATATGACGTGGGCGGCGCTGACATTGTGGATGCACGGGGCACGATGCCGGACGGCACGCAGTGGCGTTACCTGGGAAGCTTTAATGTCTCAGCCGACTACGAGGATGTGCCGCCGGAAGCGGCAGCGATGCTGGATAAGTTGCTCGACAGTGGCTGCTGGAAACCGGCTGTGCAGAGGCCGGGGAAGCAGTGAGTGGCATCCCACCCTTGGCGCAGAGGCCGCGGAAACAGGTGGGGTATATGGCATGTGTTCAATTTACGTTTTTGGGTTGCCGTAATTCTTCACCCAGAGAAAGACGAGCACGAACGTTGCCAATCCAAGAATCAAGGCAAACGCGGGCGCAAAAATCAAGCCCGATTCTGTCGCTTCTCCCGTGAAAAATATCCCCGGCAGGATCGCTCCACCGACAAATCCGACGATGGCCATGAGTGCTGAAGCAACAGATGCCATGAGAATGGCTACGAATAACTCCCCAATGGTCGAAGATGGCTTGGTTTTTGACATGGAATCCGATTTACAGTCGCGCAAGCACGGTCTTTGACTCAGAAGTTTATCCGAATCGAGGGCTGAACTGATTCCTGACGCAACGGAAGGAACCCGGCGGCGGGGAGTAGCCGCCGGGATGGGATGACGGTTAAAGGTCGCTTCAACCTTTGGCGGTGGAGAAGCGTTTGGAGACCTCGGTCCAGTTGACGACGTTCCACCATGCGGCGAGGTAGTCGGGGCGGCGGTTCTGGTACTTGAGGTAGTAGGCATGCTCCCAGACGTCGTTGCCGAGGATGGGGTAGAGGCCCTGGGAGAGCGGCGAATCCTGGTTGGCGGTGGTGGTGACGGTGAGTTTGCCGTCCTTGAGGACCAGCCAGCCCCAGCCGGAGCCGAACTGTTTGGCGGTGGTCTCGTTGAAAGCCTTCTGCAAGGCGGCGAAGTCGCCGAAGTCCTTCTTGATCTGCTCAGCCAGCGGGCCGGAGGGCGCGCCGCCCACGCCGGCCGAGCCGGGCTTGCCCATGATGCTCCAGAACATGGAGTGGTTGGAGTTGCCGCCGCCGTTGTTGCGGACTGCGCCGCGGATGGCCTCGGGGATCGCGTTGAGGTCCCGGATAAGGTCGTCGGCGGACTTGGCCGCAAGGTCAGGATGGCTGGCCAGCGCCGCGTTGACGTTGTTGATGTAGGCCTGGTGGTGCTTGTCGTGGTGGAGCTGCATGGTCTGCGCGTCGATGAAGGGCTCGAGGGCCGCGTAGTCGTAAGGAAGCGGGGCAAGTGTGTAAGCCATGGTCAATCTCCTCGGTAGCGATTGTACTTGTAGGGTGGACAAGGGGAAAAACGCCGAAGCACGGAATGCAGCCGGTCCCCGGGGTGGCCGCGCGGCGCAAAACAGGAATTAAGGCTGCCGCCTGCAAGCCAATTTTGACACATGCGGACGCGCCATCTGTTTAGATGGATGCGCGAGGGCGGCGGGAAGGCGCGGAGAAAGGGAAAAAAGACGGCGAGAAACCTTCCCGGCGCGGCGAACATCGATAACAGTAGCGGCGGGAATGCCGCGGAAGCTTTCGTCTCCCCTTCCAAACCAATCCCAGAAAAGCGAGCGTGAGAACGCATGATGACGGATGAATCCCTTTACAGGTGGCTTGCCCAGGAGGGCGAGGCCGCTGGCGCGCCGGGCCTGCCGCCGCGGTGGACCAGCAGCGTGAAGGATGCGGTGTGTACGGCCTATGCGGCGTCAAGCCGGGTGTGGTTTACCTGCTCGCACGGGATATTGAACGAGATCTATCACCCCACGATCGACCGCGCGCAGGTGCGGGACATGGAGTTCCTGGTGACCGACGGGGAGACCTTTGCGCACGAGGAGAAGCGCGACCTGCTGACCAGCTTTGAGTATCTGCACGCTGAGGCGCTGGGCGTGCGCTATGTCAATGCTGACCCGGACGGGCGGTATGCGCTGACCAAGGAGATCATCTGCGATCCGCACCATGGTGTGGTGGTGCAGCGGGTGCGGCTGGAGGGCCATGAGGACCTCATTCCGCGGCTGAAGGTGTATGCGCTGCTGGCGCCCCACCTGGACGGCGGCGGGGCGGGCAACACAGCGCGGGCGGTGGACATTGCCGGGCACAAGATGCTGCTGGCGTGGAAGAACGAGTGGTCGCTGGCGATGGGCGCAAGCTGCGGCTTTGCGCGGGTAAGCTGCGGGTTTGTGGGCGCGAGCGACGGCTTCAAGGACGTGATGAAAGAGTTCGCGATGCAGCACGAGTTCGGCTCCGCGACCAACGGCAACCTGGCCGTGATGGGCGAGCTGGCAATGGGCAACGCGGGCGCGGACGGGGCCAGGGAGTTCACGCTGGCGATTGGCATTGGCGAGGGCCACCACACCGCGCTGCAAAAGACGGTGAGCGCGCTGGCCACGCCCTATGACGAGATGCGCGAGCGGTTTGTTGCGCAGTGGAAGCGGGCGGCGAGTCCGGATTGGCTGGCAGAGAAGGCGGGCGACGGCGGCAAGCTGATGCGGGCCAGCCACAGCGTGCTGCTGGCGCACGAGGACAAGACGTACCCGGGCGCGTTCGTGGCCTCGGCTTCGATTCCCTGGGGGCAGGCAAAGGGCGACGACGACCTGGGCGGATACCACCTGGTGTGGACGAGGGACATGGTGCAGACGGCAACGGCGCTGCTGGCCTGCGGACGGGCGGAGACGGCGCGGCGGGCGCTGGTGTATCTGGCATGCACGCAGCAGCCGGATGGAGGATTTGCGCAGAACTTCTGGGTGAACGGGACGCCCTACTGGAGCGGCGTGCAACTGGACGAAGTGGCGTTTCCGCTGATGCTGGCCTGGCGGCTGTGGAAGGCCGGGGCGCTGGGCGAGATGGAGATTTTTCCGTTTGTGGAGCGCGCGGCGGGCTATCTGGTCAGGCACGCGCCGGTCACGGCGCAGGAACGCTGGGAGGAGAACGCCGGCTACTCGCCCTCAACGCTGGCGGCGGTGGTTGCGGGACTCATTTGCGCGGCGGAGATTGCGCGGGCGCATGACGCTCTCGAGATGGCGCAGTTTGTGGAGGAGTTTGCCGACTGGATTGAAGGCCACCTCGAGGACTGGACGGTGACCAACAACGGGGTTCTGCTGCCGGAGGTCAAGCGGCATTACATGCGGATTCGTCCGCCGGAGCAGGGCGAGGCCTATGCGTGCGAGGGCTGCGGGAAGGAGACCATCCGGCTGCAGAACCGGCCACCGGGAACGCGCACGGAGTTTGAGGCGCGGGAGATTATCGATGCGGGCTTTCTGGAGCTGGTGCGCTACGGTGTGCGGCGCGCCGACGATCCGCTGATGGTGGATTCGCTGAAGGTGGTGGACGCGGTGCTCAAGAGGAATCTGCCGCAGGGTCCGTGCTGGACGCGCTACAACTGGGACGGCTACGGGCAGGGCGAGGATGGGCGTCCGTTCACGGGATATGGGCAGGGGCGCGCGTGGCCGCTTTTGCTGGGCGAGCGGGCGCACTATGAGCTGGCGGCCGGGCACGATCCGGGATGGTTGATAAGGACCTATGAGCGCTATGCCACGGCGGGGCAGATGCTGCCCGAGCAGGTATGGGACGAGACCAACCGGCCCGGATTGCGGCTGGTGGCCGGCGGTCCGGCGGGGTCGGCAACGCCGCTGGTGTGGGCCCATGCGGAGTATCTCAAGCTGCTGCGCTCGGCGAAGGATGGGAAGGTGTTTGACCGGATTGATCCGGTGTATGCGCGCTACTGCGAGCCGGAGGGCCGGGGCAAAGTGCGGCGCGGGCTGGAGATGTGGAGCCTGCGCAGGCCCATCCAGCAGATGAGGGCGGGCCAGACGCTGAGGATTCTGGACGGAGCGCGGTTTGAGGTGGTGTGGACCCGCGACGAGTGGAAGACGACCAACCACACCGAGAGCAGCGGGCAGGGCAGCGCGGGATACGGCGCGGAGTTGGAAACGCAGGCGGCTCAGGCCGGTGCCAGGCTGGAGTGGACGCTGCACTGGCCGGAAGGCGACCGGTGGCTTGGATACAATGTGGACGTGATGCTGGAGGCGGCAAACGCAAAATAGGACCTGCTCACACTTCTGGGATGGATGGCGTTGCGTGCGAAAATCGTCTCAGACAAGGCGGAGGACGAAGGCTTTGGTGATTCCAAGGCGAGGACGACAACGCAGGATGAGGCGATTTTCGCCGCAACCCGAGGGGACGGGGCCGATTTTCCCGATTTCCTTGTCGGTCGTCGCTAGGAGACACCCGGTATCCGTCGCTCCTCCCTTCGCGAACTCGGGAAAATCGGCTCTCGTCGCCGCCATTCCAGAAGTGTGAACAGGCCCTAAGCGGCCGAAAGCAGGAAACAGGCAGTGAGCCCCCGCGTGTGCGCGGGGAGGGAAAGGATTTGGGGCAGAAGATGACTGCAAGCCTGACGGAACACACAGTGGAGGATCTGGCAATTGATACGCTGCGGCTGCTGGCCGTGGATGCGGTGCAGAAGGCCAACAGCGGCCATCCGGGAGCGCCGCTGGGGTGCGCGCCCATTGCCTACACGCTGTTTCACGAGGTGATGAAGCACAATCCGGCGAACTCGAAGTGGGCTGACCGGGACCGGTTTGTGCTGTCCAACGGGCATGCCTCGGCGCTGCTGTATTCCACGCTGTTCCTGGCGGGCTACAAGGTGACGCTGGACGACCTGAAGAGCTTTCGGCAGTGGCACTCGCGGACGCCGGGGCATCCGGAGTATGGCGACACGGACGGTGTCGAGGTGACCACGGGTCCCCTGGGCCAGGGGCTTGCGATGTCCGTCGGCATGGCGGCGGCGGAGAAGCATCTGGCGGCGGTGTATAACCGGCCGGGATTCGAGGTGGTGAATCACCACACCTACGTTTTGTGCGGCGATGGCGATTTGATGGAAGGCGTCTCGCATGAGGCGGCGTCGCTGGCCGGAACGCTGAGGCTGGGCAAGCTGATTGTGTTTTACGACGACAATCTGATTTCGCTGGACGGGCCAACGGAGCTGAGCTACACCGAGGACGCGCTGGAGCGCTTTGCAGCCTACCACTGGCATGTGCAGCGGGTGGCCGACGGCAATGACCGCGGAGCCATTGCGGCGGCCATTGCGGCGGCGCAGGCCGAGACCGGCAAGCCGAGCCTGATTGCGGTGCGCACGGTGATTGGTTATGGTAGCCCCAAGGCCGGCACCAGCAAGGTGCACGGCGAGGCCCTGGGCGCCATGGATACGGCGGCGACGAAGAAGTTCTTCGGCTTCCCTGAAGACCAGAGCTTTGTGGTTCCCGGCGATGCGCTGAAGATCTGGCGCGAGGCCGGGACCAGGGGCGCCAAGCAGGAGGCGGAGTGGAAGAAACTCTTCGAGGGCTATCGCGCGGCGCATCCTGAGCTGGCGGCGGAGTTTGAGCGGACACAGAAGGGCGTGCGCAAGGCCGGCTGGGAGAAGGCCATTCCCGTGTTTGCCGCGGACAAGCCGATGGCCACGCGCAACGCGGGCGGCGCGGTGATGAACGCGATTGCCGGCGAGGTGCCGGAGCTGTTTGGCGGCGCGGCGGATTTGACGGCCTCGACGAAGACCATCTTCAAGCCGGGCGCGAACTTTCACGTGGACCCTGCGGGACGGAATGTATTTTTCGGCGTGCGCGAGTTTGGCATGTGCGCGGCGGTGAACGGCATGGCCGCGCATGGCGGGCTGGCGCCGTTCGGCTCCACGTTTTTTGTCTTCAGCGACTACTGCAAGCCGGCGCTGCGGCTGGCGGCGCTGATGCAGGTGCATTCGCTGTTCGTGTTCACGCACGACTCGATTGCGCTGGGCGAGGATGGGCCCACGCACCAGCCGATTGAGCACCTGATGGCGTTGCGCGCGGTGCCGGGGATGACGGATTTTCGTCCGGCGGACGCGAACGAGACGGCGGCGGCGTGGCGCGTGGCGCTGGAGCGCACGGGACCCAGCTTTTTTGCGCTGACGCGGCAGGACCTTCCGGTGATTGATGCGGCCAGGACGGACGTGTACGGCGGCGTGAGGCGCGGCGCCTATGTGCTGGAAGATGCGGCCAGGCCGGATGTGGTGCTGATTGCCACGGGCTCAGAGGTGTCTCTGGCCGTGGCCGCGGCAAAGCTGTTGAAGGACGCGGGCATTCAAGCGCGCGTGGTGAGCATGCCGAGCTGGAAGCTCTTCGAGGAGCAGGACGCGGGCTACAAGGCGAGCGTGCTGCCGGCGGGCGTGGCGAAGCTGGCGGTGGAGGCCGGGGCGACCCTGGGATGGTGGAAGTATGTGGGCGAGAAGGGCGACGTGATTGGCCTCGACCGCTTTGGGGCTTCCGCGCCGGGACCAAAGGTGATGGCGGAGCTGGGATTTACGCCGGAGAATGTGGCCGCGAGGGCGAAGAAGCTGCTGGGCTGAGGGAACAGGGAGTAGGGAATAGGGAATAGAGACGCAGCGAGGAATGGATGGGAGAGTCTTTTCGAGACCTTGTTGTCTGGCAACGCAGTATCGAGCTGTCGATGGCTGTCTATCAACTGACTTCTTCCTTTCCCAGTGCAGAGCAATTCGGGCTTACCACGCAGTTGCGCAGGGCTTCGGTTTCTGTTGCGAGTAACATTGCGGAGGGGTATGGCAGGACGAGCAAGGGCGAGTATCTGCAATTCCTCGGGCATGCAAGAGGATCGAATAGCGAGGTGCAGACTCAACTGGTGATTGCGCGCGGTTTGGGTTTCGGCGCTGTGAAGGACATGGACAAGACCGAGGGACTGTCCTTTGAAGTGGGCCGTATGCTGGTGACGATGATGAAGAAGCTGAAGCCATGATCTACTCCCTACTCCCTAAGCCCTACTCCCTTTCTGGAGGATTGATTTGAAGTTAGTCATCAGTTCCGACCATGCGGGATTTCCCCTGAAGGAGGAGGTACGCACGTACCTGTCCAGGCAGGGCCACGAGGTGTTGGACCTGGGCGCGCACAGCATCGATCCGCTGGACGATTATCCTGATTTTGCGGAGAAGGTGGGCGACGCGATTCGCACGGGCGAGGCGAAGAAGGGCGTGTTGATTTGCGGCTCGGGCGTGGGCGTCTGCGTGGCGGCGAACAAGATGCCGGGCATTCGCGCGGGGATGTGCCACGACACGTATTCAGCCCACCAGGGCGTGGAGCACGACGACATGAACGTGGTGGTGCTGGGGGCGCGGATTATTGGGCCGGCGCTGGCCTTTGAAGTGGTGGATGCGTTTGTCAAGGCGGAGTTTCAGGCCGGGGAAGAGCGGTTTGTGCGGCGGTACAAGAAGGTGCTGGCGATTGAAGCGAAGTACCAGTGTGGAGACGGAAGCAGGAGCCCGGCATAAGCGCGGGATTTGACCTGAACACGATTTGATCTGAACAGGATTTTCTCTGAACGGGATTTGACCTGAAATTGATCGGGTGCGGCGGAGAGAGAGGTCCTCTTCGCGGCGATTTGCGAACAACGCAACAGGAACCGATGTGCTCGATGGCCGCTGGCCATCACGGAGAGACGCCGATGCCGCCCTTCGACGTAATCCTCTTTGATGTCGGCGGAGTCCTGCTGACCAATGGATGGGACCACGCGGAACGCGCGGCGGTTCTGGATGAATTTGGGCTGGACCGTGCGGAGTTTGAGGCGCGGCATCCCGGCCCCTATGACGCGTGGGAGCGTGATGCGATTCCGGTGAACGCGTATCTGGATGCGACGGTGTTTTACCAGCCGAGGAAGTTTACGCGGGAGGAGTTTTTCAGGGCGATGTGCGCGCAGTCAAAGGAGCTGGAGGATGGCGCGCTGGGCATCCTTCGCGGGCTTTCCGCATCGGATAAGTGGGTGCTGGGGGCGCTGAACAACGAGGCGCGGGAGCCGAACGAGTACCGGTTTGAGAAGTTCGGACTGCACGCCTGTTTCAAGCTTGCGTTCAGCTCGTGCTATCTGGGATTGCGCAAGCCGGAGCCGGCGATCTATGCGCGAGTGCTTGAGATGCTGTTGACTCCTGCCGGGCGGGTGCTGTTTATCGACGACCGCGAGGAGAACGTGGAGGGCGCGCGCAACGCGGGAATAAAGGCGATTCGCTTCGGGGGCGCGGAAGCGCTGACGGGCGAACTGACAGAGCTTGGAGTTTTATGAACGGGATGGCTTGTGAACGGGATGGCTTGTGAACAGGATGGAAGGAGAGCGGCAATGCAACTGGGATTGATTGGACTGGGCAAGATGGGTGGCAACATGGCGGAGCGTCTGCGCCTGGGCGGCCACCAGGTGGTGGGCTTTGACTTTAACGCGGATGCGGTGGCGAAGCTGACGGCATCGGGCAATGTGGGCGTCAGCTCGCTCGAAGACCTGGCGAAGAATCTGAAGGGGCGCAAGGCAATCTGGATCATGGTGCCGCAGGGCAAGCCGGTGGACGAAACGATTGCCAAGCTGGAGCCGCTGCTGAACAAGGGCGACATTCTGATTGATGGCGGCAACTCGAATTACAAGGACTCGCAGCGCCATTACAGGGAAGTGACGGCGAAGGGCTACCAGTTTGTGGACGTGGGCACCTCCGGCGGCGTGTGGGGACTGAAAGAGGGCTACAGCATGATGGTGGGCGGCGACAAGGAGGCCGTCGATTTTCTGCGGCCGGTTTTTGAAACGCTGGCGCCGGGCGCGGAGAAGGGCTGGGGACATGTGGGCCCGGCGGGCGCGGGGCATTTTGTAAAAATGGTGCACAACGGCATCGAGTACGGGCTGATGCAGGCCTATGCCGAGGGGTTCACGATTCTGGAGAAGAAGGAAGAGATGAATCTGGATCTGGCGCAGGTGGCCGAGATCTGGCAGTACGGCAGCGTGGTGCGGAGCTGGCTGCTGGATTTGACGGCCGATGCGCTCAAGAAGAATCCGGCGCTGAGCGGGCTGGAGGCCTATGTGTCAGACTCCGGCGAGGGGCGCTGGACGGTCTTTGAGGCGATTGACTTGAACGTCTCCGCGCCGGTGATTACTGAGTCGCTGATCAGGCGGATTCGCTCGCGCGAGGAGAACAACTTTACAGACCGGATGCTGTCGATCATGCGCAATGCGTTCGGCGGGCACGCGGTGAAGAAGGACTGACGCGGCGGGGCGGAGACAGCTTCACGACCAGGGAGGGAGAGCGCAATGGCGACGGTGCAGATGCGGGTGAGTCCCGAGGATCTTTCGCAGATTCCACAGGGAGGCGAACGGATTCCGGAGCCGGGGATACTGGTGATCTTTGGCGCTTCAGGCGACCTGGCGAAGCGCAAGCTGCTGCCGGCGCTCTACCACCTGGAGCAGGCAGGGCTGCTGCCCCGGGAGTTTGCGATTGTGGGCGTGGCGCGGCGGCCGCTGGGCGACGAGTTTGCCGCGGACATGCGCGAGGGGATTGTGGAGTTTGGCGCGGTGGACAGCAGCGACCCCAAGCTGGACGAGTTCATCGGCAAGGTCAGCTACTACGCGCTGAACTTTGGCGACGCCGCGCACTATGCGGGGTTGCAGACGGAGCTGGACCGGATTGCGGCGGAGCGCAACATCGGCGGCGACCGGCTGTTTTACCTGGCCACCGCGCCGGAGTACTTTGCGCCGATTGTCGAGAACCTTGGGGCGCAGGGCATGGCGCAGCCGGAGAAGGGCCGCGTGGGCGTGGTGATTGAGAAGCCCTTCGGGCACGACCTGGATTCGGCCAGGGAGCTGAACCGGCAGGTGAACGCGGTCTTCCATGAGAACCAGGTCTTCCGTATTGACCACTACCTGGGCAAGGAGACGGTGCAGAACATTTTGGTCTTCCGGTTCGCGAACGGAATTTTTGAGCCGATCTGGAACCGGAATTACATTGACCACGTGCAGATTACGGCGGCCGAGACGCTGGGCGTGGAAGGGCGCGGGCCGTTCTATGAGAAGGCGGGCGCGCTGCGCGACGTGGTGCAGAACCACGTGATGGAGCTGCTGAGCTTTGTGGCGATGGAGCCGCCTTCAAGCTTTGACGCCGAGGCGGTGCGGCGCGAAAAGGTTAAGGCCTGGGGGGCGATTCCGAGCCTGCCCATCCACGACGCGGTGCGCGGCCAGTATGGGCCGGGCGTGGTGGGCGGCGAAAAAGTGGTGGGCTATCGCGACGAGGAGCGCGTGAATCCGGAGAGCGGCACGGAGACCTTTGCGGCGGTGCGGCTGGAGATTGAAAACTGGCGCTGGGCGGGCGTGCCGTTTTATCTGCGCGCCGGCAAGCGGATGAAGAAGCGCGCCACCGAGATCAGCATCCAGTTCAAGCAGCCGCCGCTGCTCATCTTCAACCGCATGCAGGGCAAAGGGCCGTGCCAGGAAATTCAGCCGAACCTGCTCACGATTCGCATCCAGCCGGACGAGGGGATTGCGCTGCGGTTCGGCGCAAAGGTGCCCACCACGCCGGATATGAGCGTCTGTCCGGTGAATATGGATTTTGACTATGCGGCGTCGTTTGGCAAGTCGAGCGCCAACGGCTATGAGCGGCTGCTGCTGGACGCGATGCTGGGCGACCAGACGCTGTTTGCGCATCGCGACGGCGTGGAGGTCACCTGGGCGCTGTATACGCCGGTTTTGCAGGCGTGGGCGGCCAAGAATCCCGAGGTGTTTCCAAATTATTTTGCGGGAACGTGGGGCCCGGACTGCTCTGACCGTTTGCTGGAGCGCGACGGGCGCGTGTGGCGAAACAACCTGGGAGCGCAGGGCTGAGCGGAACGGGCGAAAACAAGCCAGTCACAGACAAGCCGGGCGCAAACTGAACGGGCAAATAGGCAGCAGAAGAATCGGGCCGGATCTCAGGACGAGAGCCGGCCCGTTTTGTTGTGCGCGGCTGCTGAGATTACTGGCAGCCCGTGAAGGCCAGGTTGGCCGCTCCGGCCAGCGGAGAACCGGCGAGGGTTCCGGCGGAGGTGACCACTTCCGACGGCGTGCAATCCACTGAGGTTGTGGAACCGCTGACGGTGGCCATGCCGTCGATGGAGTAAACCGGCAGCACGGCAGGCTGGGTCAGCGTGGCTCCGCTCGAGGACCATGCGCCGAAGTATGCGCCGAGCGCGGGAATCTGTACCGAGTAATTCACGCAATCGGCGGAGGTGGGATTGCAGGCCGGATTCTGGGTGGTGTTGGGCGCGGTGGTTACGGTCAGCGACGCGCCGCCGGTCTGCGTGGCCGTCATCGGCATGGGGATGGTGTAGTCGACGCCGCTGATGGTTTCAAGCACGCTCAACTGCGCGTCAATGACGGTTCCGGCGCTGGACGCGTTGACGGATGTGACCTGGCCGGTGACGGTGGCCGTGGAAAGCGCCACGGTGTTGGCGCTGGTGGAGGCGTTCAGCATGATGGTGCCGGCGGTGCTGCCGATGGAGAGGCCCGTCTCAATGGACGGCGCATAGAGAATGCCGGTTGCGTCAGCGCCGGTGACCACGATGTCATAGGGCTTTGAGGTATCGCCGGCCATCACCGGGCAGATGCTCCAGGTGCCGTCGGAAGCGGTGGAGGTGGACATCAGAACGCGCTCGATGGGATTGCCGCCCGAGTCCACGGCGCCGGAGGCGTCAGGCTGCTCCAGCGCGACCATGGCGCCGGCGACGGGATTGCCCGCGGCGTCAGTGACCTTGCCGTTGAGCGAGACGGAGGTGGTGCCGACTTCACCGGCGTGGAGGACTGGCTTCAGGCGATACTGCCCGTTGCCCTCCTGCACGATGGACGAGCAGGTGTTGAAGTCGATGTTCAGGTCCTCGGTTTGTCCGGCGCTGATGGTGAATGCGCCGCCGGCTATCTGGCCGGAGGGAATCTTGAGGCCGGTCTTGGCCTCGCTGGAGAGCTGCAGCGGATAGGTTTGCGCGTTGTTGCCCGAGCCCACGACGACGCAGTTGGCGCCGCCCGAGCCCTGGCACATGTCCGTGGAGGCCATGGAGCCCGCGGTGCCGGAGGAGAGCGTGAGGCCGGCGGTGGTCTGCGCCAGGATGATGCGGATCTGCTGGTAGCTGCCGGCCTGGAGCTGCGCGTTGTCGCCCAGTGAGGCCAGGAAGCACTGGTTGCTGGCCTCGCCGAGGAGATTCACCTGCACGGCATCATTGTTCTTGGAGAGATTGGGCGTGAGGTCGACCCAACTGCTGTCTGTGTCGCCGGCGGTGGCGCTGGTGTTGGCCTCGACGTCTGTAATGGTGACCCAGACGGCGGAATAGGGGCCATCGGGCGCGGCGCAGGTGGCCGGATCGCTGATGGTGGTTTTAACCTCGGCCATGCCGGAGGTGGTGGAGGTGCCGTTGCCGCTGCTGCAAGCCACAATGATGCCCGTGACGCCGGTGAGGACGAGCAAACAGGCCAGCACAAGAAGGTTTTGGACACGCCGGCTCGAATCAGAAACAAGAGTGGAACGTCGCATGGTTTCCTCCGAAAAATTGACTCCGCGCACTCGCGAGAAGAGCCCGGGCAGCAAGGTCAATCAAGCAGAAAAACAGGAACGCAGCAGGAGGAGTGGTACGTCCTTAAGACACAGTCCGGGGAGGAATCGTTGCCCGGCTCCACATGTTTTAGTCGCGTGTGGCGCGGATAGGCAACCGCGGCGGCGGCAGAAGCACGGCACTTTAGTTTCGTTTTCCCGGCTCGGGAATCACCTGGACATAGGTACCTTCCGGAAGTGGGTCCTCAAGAAAACGGACCACTCCGTCCTGGACGATGCCGGGGATGAAGCCGGGGAGCGGCATGTGGGTTTGTTTTCCCAAGGTGGATGATTCGGCTTGGCTTGCCGGCTGGCCGGCGGGTTTTTCAGGGCCCTGCCGGGCGCTCTTTTCAAGGCTCTTGTCCATGGCTTCATTGGCCAGGCGGTCGGCCTCCTGGTTGCCTTCGCGCAGGGTGTGGCGAATCTGGAATTGTTCGAGCTGGGCGGCGCGGCGGCGGGCCTTTTCCCAAAGTGGGCGGAGGGTGGGGCTGGCCACCTTGTAGCGCCCCTCCATCTGGCGGACCATAAGCTCGGAGTCCGATAGGACGCGGAGGCGGCGGACGCCGTTGAGCAGGGCCCAGTCAAGGACGGCGAGGAGGCCGGAGTATTCGGCGATGTTGTTGGTCTGGCGGCCGATGAACTCGCTGAGGCGGGCGACGACCTGGCCGGAGGGGTCCTGAATGACGGCGCCGAAACCGGCGGGGCCGGGGTTGCCGCGGGAGCCGCCGTCGCAGTGGGCGGTGTACCAGGCGGAGGGTGCGGAGGGGGAGCCAAAGAGCGAGTCCTGTATGGAGTCCGGCATTGGTTACAAGTGTAACGGGGAAGGGCGTGCGGCGGGGGCTGCGCGCTCACAACGGGCGCTGAGCAGCGTCAAAAAATTACGCGGCTGAGCAGACGAACGCAGAGGAGAACTGGATGGGGACCGAAGCTGTAAGCATACCCGCGAGCATCCACGTGGGCCGGGGCGGTTTCCCGGCTGGTCTGGCATGGCCTGCCAGGGGAAGGGTACAATCCTCCCCAGGTATGGCAGCCACACGAGCCATCAACGGAACCAACCAGAGTGCCAGCCAGGCGCAGGAGCGCTTGCAGGCGCGTGCGCCGGAGATGGAGTTGATTCGCGAGGCGCAGGCCGGATCGCGCGCGGCCTTTGATGCGCTGGTGCGGCAGTATGAGCAGCAGGTGTTGCGGCTGGCCCTGCACCTTACCGGCAGCGAGCACGATGCGGAGGACATTTATCAGGAGGCATTCCTGAAGGCCTTCCGCTATCTCGGCAATTTCCGCTTCGAGTGCTCGTTCTACACGTGGATTTACAGGATTGTGACCAACCTTTGCCTGGACCAGCTGCGGCGGCGCAAAACGCGGCGCGAGGATCAGGCCGTGGTGATGGACCAGTCGGGCGACGAGATTGACCTGCTGGCCTCGGTGTCAGACAACCGCTCGTTTTCAAATCCGGCGCGCGAGCTGGACCGCAAGGTGCTCGGTGAGCGGATTCAGGCGGCGCTGGACAAACTGACGCCGCGGGAACGAATGGTCTTTGAGCTCAAGCACTACCAGGGTCTGCGGCTGCGGACGATTGGAGAAATGTTGAACACCACGGAGGAGACCGCCAAGAACACGCTCTTCCGCGCGACCAAGAAACTGAGGACGCAACTGGCGGGATTGCGTTGAAGGTGAAAGTTGCACTGAGGTAGCCGACCCCGGACGGGAAAGAGGGGCGGATTGGCAGTAACCCTTGTCGAGGCTGGAAGGACGTACGGAGATGGATTGTCAACTTGCACACGAGCGGATCGTGCTGGCGGCGTATGGGGAGCTGCCCGATGAGCAAGCCCACGAATTGGAACGGCACCTGACCAACTGTGCGGAGTGCTGCACGGAGCAGGAGCAACTGCACGCGCTGCGGACGCTGGCCTCGCTGCATCCTGTGGTGGAGCCGCCGGCGAACCTGATGGCGCGGAGCCGGCTGCGGCTGGAAGAGGCGCTGGACGCGCTGCCTCCCAGGCGTTGGTGGGAGCGGCTGAGCCAGCGGCTGGCCAATAGCTTTGCCAGCCTGCAGGCCGCGCCCGCGGCGGCGGCCATGCTGGTGGTGATTGGGCTGGGCGCCGGAGCGCTGGGCGGATATGAGTATGCCGCGGCGCGCGCGGCGCACACGGCCACCAACGAGGAACAGGCGGCGGATACGGCTCCCCAGCCCGCTCCGCAGATCTTTGCGCCATCCGATGTGGCCAGCATTTCCAGCATCCGGCAGGAGCCGAACAGTCATATTGTCTCGGTGCGGTTCAACCAGGTGGTGCCGCAGCAGATTCAGGGTTCGCTGGACGATCCGGCGATTCGGCAACTGCTGATGATGGCCTCAGAGGACGCGGCGTCAGAAGGCGTGCGCGACGATTCAGTGGGCCTGCTGGCGGCCGAGTGCCGCGCGGGCCAGGGTTGCCAGGGCGCGGGGATTCGCGATGCGCTGATGGTGGCGCTGCGCTATGACCGCAACGCCCACGTGCGCGAGAAGGCGCTGAAAGGGCTGGAGCCCTATGTGGCGCAGGATATGCGCGTGCGGGATGCGGTGCTGGAGGCGCTGCTGAACGACAGCGATCCGCGCATTCGCACCGAGGCGATTGGCATTCTGGAGCCGGTGGAGGCCGACACCAGCGTGCGGCAGGTGCTGTATACGGTGGCGAACTCTGACCGGAATCCGCAGATCAGGGATGTTTCGCGGCAGGTGCTGAGCCGTGCGCCGCAGATTCAGTAAAGCAGGACCGCCGGTGAACGGCGACCGCGCCATGAAGGAAGAGCGCGGGGTCGCAAGCGGCGGAGGACCACGGGAGAAGAAACACGATGAAGTACTTTTTGAGGCCGAATCTCTATCTCTGCTGGGCAGCCGCGGTGCTGCTGGCGCTGGGTGCGGCGCTGGCGCCGCCGGGCGCGGGCGCGCAGTCGGGCGCAATCGATGGCGTGCTGGGTTCGCAGCAACTGCTGCTGCACTCGGGCGCGCCGGGGTACCTGGGCGTGCTGGTGGGCGACATGGACCAGGACACGGCAACGCGCCTGAAGCTGAAGGACGCCAAGGGCGTGGTGGTCACGCTCATTGACCACGACGCGCCGGCGGCGCAGGCGGGCATTCGCGTCAACGACGTGCTGCTGCAACTGAACGGGCAGGCAGTGGAGAACACCGAGCAGTTTGGCCGGGTTCTGCGTGAGCTGCCGGCGGGGCGCACGGTGAGCGTTGAGCTCAGCCGCGATGGAAACATCCAGACGATTGCGGTGCAGCTTGTGGACCGCAAGAAGATGGAGCAAGAGGTGTGGACCAAGCTGGACGCCGGCGGCGATGAGTTTACGCCGGTGCCGAGCCTGGGCATGCTGGCGGGCGGCGGCGCGGGCGGCAATGTGCCTTCCTCGTCGAGCGGTTTCCATCTGCCCTGGTTCGGCAGCAGCCTGAACGTGGGCGCGCTGGTTGAGCCGCTTACCTCGCAGATGGCCGACTATCTGGGCGTGGTGCACGGGCTGATGGTGAAGCAGGTGGCGCGCAAGAGCGAGGCCGCGCTCTCCGGCATGAAGGCCTTTGACGTGATTCTGAAGGTGGGCCCGGAGACGATTGCCACCATGTCCGACTGGGACCGCGCGCTGCGCTCGAACAAGGGCAAGACGGTGCAGGTGACGATTCTGCGCAACCGCAAGCAGCAGATGCTCACGTTGCAGGTGGACTCAAAACATCCGCGCGGCTGACAGCCGCGAGTGCAGACACAAGGGGGCGCCGCCGGGATGACCGGTTGGCGCCCTTTGCGTTTTTGTGCTGCACCGCGGAGGGTGCGTGCTCTATGATGAGCAGCCTATGAAACCTTCCTTGAAGTGGGTGGCCGTGGCCGGCCTGGTGCTGGGCGGCGCGCTGGGCATGGCGGGCTCGTTTGCGGCGCAGGCCAATGTGCGCAACATTTTGTGGGCAATTGATTCCGTGGGGCTGGTTGTGGCCACGGTGATTCTGGCAATGCACTTCTACCGGAAGGGGCGCGAGGCGGTGGCCGCGGGCTTTCTTGTGTTTGCGCTGGGCGAGAGCGTGATGCTGGTCGGGACGGCGGGCACACTGGAGGCAAGCGTGCCGGCCTTTGCCGCGGGCACGGCGCTGTGGGCCGCGGGTCTGCTGATGGTGAGCCTTCCGGGTGAGTTTCCGCTGTGGACGCGGCTGGCCGGGCTTGTCACGGGAGTGCTGATGGCGATTACCGCGGTGAGCATCTTTTGGGGCAGGGCGGTAACGCCGCTGTCGCGCCCGCTGCCGTTGTTTGCCTATCCGGTGCTGGTGCTCACGTTTGTGGGCTGGCTGGTGCGCGTGATTCGCGAGGAGTAATGCGCGTTGGGCGGGCATGGCAACTCCGCCGCAAACCTTTAAGACGGTAAAGCCATCCTAGGTGGATAGCGCCCGCGGATGGGGACATCAGGCAAGCCGCGAGAGAGCGCTCGATCAAGGAGGGCAGTGTGAGATTTGCAGCTTTGCCGGCGCTGGCCGGGATTCTGGGGGTGTGCGCGGCGGCAGGCGCGGCGGCAGGCCCGGCGCAAAGGACCATGGCGCAGCAGACGGCGGCAGCGCCGGACGCGGCCGTGACGGCCAAGGCCAATGCGGGCGACCCGGCGGCCGAAACCAGGCTGGGCGACTACTACTACGACAAGGGCACGCCGGAGGGCTACACCGAGGCGGCCGGGTGGTATAAGAAGGCGGCCGCGAAGGAGTATGGCGAGGCTGAGTACAAGCTGGGCATTGCCTACTGCTGGCACGAGGGGGTGCCACAGGACTACTCCGAGGGGTATTTCTACATTGCGGTGGGCATTGGCGACGGCGTGGAGGACTCGAACCACTGGCTGAACTATGCCGCCAGCCACATGACGGCGGCGGAGATTGCCGCGGCCAAAGTGAAGGCGCACAAGTGGCTCACAGCGCATCCGGCGAAAAAGTAACAGCGAGTCAGCGAGTCAGCAAGTTAGCGCGGTTGCGGGTGGGTGCAGGCTCGCAGGCTGTGCTGCACAGTTTCACAGCCGAAAATGAATGTTTTGGACTGTGCTGCACAGAATCGCGGGCGCTGATTGCACCGATTGCTGTGCGGCTGCCCACTTTTCCAAGTGCACATGCAGGTCCTTCGACTCCCTTCGCTGGCGCTTCAGTTGCTGAGGATGACACTGCACGGGGTGGTGGCGGGTGGAGGGCATGGGTTCTGCTTTCACATCTCTATTGTGCTACGGAGCTGGGGAATTGCCGGCAAAAGGCGGCGGGGCGCTGGGCCATTGGAATGAAGGGGTTGCGGGCGGGTATGGGGTTGGTGGGGTTGACGGCCTATTCCCCACTCATCGCGAAACTGCCGCGATGAATGGGGCACCCGGCTATCTTTCGTCACCGAGGGAGTTTCGATCTCACAACGCATGTTGGGTATTCGTAATACTATCAACGGGAACAACCTTCGAGAGTTTTTTGTGGGCTTAAAAGGGGAGAACTCAGGCGAATGGCCACGACCGGTGAATCGAGTGACGACGTAAGAAAACGCATAAAGCCGATTTTGGACAATGTCGCAGTTGACGGCCTTCGTGCCTGGCTTAGATCCATCGACCTCCCAAGTGCGGCTTACTCGAGGACCGCCATTACTGACCTCGTGTCAAAGCAAGTTGCAGGTGGCCTACTTGCGGAAGATGCTTTGGAAGAAGCGCTAATCGGCTTTGAGGAAGCGAGCGACATGCGGATTTATCTGTTCCGCATGGAGGAGCTACCGGCTGGGAAGCCTGAGCGTTGGTTGCCAACGAGGCTGCTGAAGGCTGGCTTTGCTCTTTCCAACTCCAAGGTGTTTGCCGGCGAGAGGGTTAAGCCAATGTCGCCAGTTTATGCTCGATTCGAGGGCGGCTTGCTTCGTCTCAAGTGGGCCGAACAGCAACAGCGTTCGAAGTTGAATGAGCGCGGGGACGGAGTTCTATTAACTCCCGTCTTCAAGCGGGTGGTGCTAGTAGCGGATTTCCTAGAAGGGACCGCCGAACTCCGTCTGAACCCGCCGGACAAGATCCACTCCTATGGGGAGGGGACGGGGCGGGCGACAGCCGAGTCCTTTTACAGAGCCTACATCGACAAGGTGGCCGAAATCCTTGGCTGCACGTTGTCCCCGACCGACCTCAGATTCGTTGTTAAGAAGCTGGTTGCAGAAGAGAATCCACGAGTCGTGCGGATTCACATTGACGACCACACGGATCAAGCAAACTACAAGATGAAGACCGTCGGGCCTCGGGCGGATGTGAGAGACAGCCCGGATTGGCAGCTCGGCTACAAGGAAAATGGCATCTCCTGGGCTTGGGATGCGCAGTCTTTCTACTGGCTTCCGAAGGTATCCAACGGATTTCTGACTCGGGAGGTTTTTTCGCACGTCAATGCTGATGAGGGATTCATCAAAGTGAACGCGGACTGCAGCGATAAGGAGGTAACGCATGTCATCTCCCAAATTCGAGCGCGTGAAGCGGCGTAATCCGCGACTTGCGGAAATGCTTGATCGGCTCGGCGCGTACATTCGGGCGCAGAACTCAGCTGGCCAGAAATTCATCTTGCCTAAGCTAGCAGCGGCAAAGCTCGGGCTCAGCGATGGCGAGGCGTTTGTGCTCCTTGAGATTCTGGCGAGTGAAGATATTCTGCATCGTGTCTACAACCTTTACTGTCGAGAGACGAAGGTCTTGCTTGCCACAGTTGATGATGCTCGTTGCCTGGATAAAGTGCCTTGGTGCGACGAGTGCGATGCCGAGCACGACTTACGAGACCTGAGGGTCGAGGTCGCCTTTGTACCTCGAGACGGCGTTCTGGCTGCTGCCTGATGATGGGAGAGAGCAAGATCGGGGGCGGAAAAGAACCTAACAAGGTTCATAGCCCGAGTGCCGAAGCGCATCGACAGGTGATGGAGCTTCTTCGCCTGGGCGAAAGGTCGACAAATCCGGACATTAGTAGGGCTGCAATCGAGATTGCCAAAAGCACTTTTGAACGTGAACGTATTCGTTCGACAAGGGTGTCCCCCGCCTGGGTTTTAGTTGCGGCGACGGCGCTAATTCTCGTGGCGGTTGGGGCGTGCTGGTACGCCCTCTTGCATTACCCCGGTCATATTGCGAGCGCAATCGTATCTGTTGTCACTGGTTTCTCTGTACTTGCAATTGCGTTGTATGCGCTTGCTTCCGGCCATCTGACACAAGAGAACTTCATGAAAATATTCACTTTCACCTTCTCACGGCTTAAGGGCCTTAAGCCCAGCACACCTTCGGGCATCTGCAGCGATATTCAAGCGCAGGACGGTTTAGTCCTTCCCGAGGATTCGGATGATTTCGCCTCAAAGGACTGAGCGCTGTTGTGATTGAATAGAGGGATGGGCACTCCGAAGAGGTCGACGGTGCGGGGGCGGCGGATTGCGGCGTGGCGGAAGGTGCGCGAGCTGCGGATGGTGGCGCGGGCGCTCTGGTCCACGGGGCATCCGGTGCTGGCGCAAATTGTGCCGATGCGCTTTTGCAACCTGAGCTGCGCCTACTGCAATGAATATGACAAGGTGAGCAAGCCTGTTCCGCTGGACGAGATGCTGCGGCGGCTTGACGCGCTGGGACGCCTGGGGACGGCGATGGTGGGCATCAGCGGCGGAGAGCCGCTGACGCATCCCGACCTGGACGAGATTATCCTGCGGATACGCAGCAACGGCGCGATTGCGGGGATGATTACGAACGGCTATCTGCTGAACGCGGAGCGGATTGAGCGGCTGAATCGTGCGGGGCTGGACCACCTGCAAATCTCGATCGACAACGTGGAGCCGGACGAGATTTCAAAGAAGAGCCTGAAGGTGCTGGACAAGAAGCTCGAAATGCTGGCCGAGCACGCCGAGTTCCATGTGAACATCAACTCGGTGGTGGGCGGAGGGTTCAAGGACCCGCAGGATGCGCTGGTGATTGGGCGGCGTGCGCTGGCGCTGGGGTTCGAGTCGACGATTGGGATTATCCACGACGGGAGCGGGCAACTGAAGCCGCTGGCGCCGGCGGAGGCGGAAGTCTACTTTGCGATGACGCGCCGGCGGAAGACGAACTACGCGCGGTTTGACCAGTTTCAGGCGGCGATTGTGCAGGGGCGGCCGAACGAGTGGCGCTGCCGGGCGGGGTCACGGTACCTGTATATCTGCGAGGACGGGCTGGTTCACTATTGCAGCCAGCAGCGCGGCTATCCGGGGATTCCGGTGGCGGAGTACACGACGGCGGATGTGAAGCGGGAGTTTACAACGGGGAAGAGCTGCGCGCCGAATTGCACGATTGGATGCGTACACCGCATCAGCTACATTGACCATTGGAGAGCGCCGCAGACGCAGACGATTTCGCCTGGTATGCCGGGTGGCATGCCGGGGGCTGGGGACGCGGGTGCGCCGGAGCTGGTGACAATCCAGACGGGGAAGTGAAGGACGGCTAACAGCCGACAGTAAACAGCCGACAGCAAACAGCCGACAGCAAACAGTAAATAGCCAACGGCCGACAGAAAACGGCCGACAGCAAACAGCCCATTTGATTTTGCGACAGTTGCGGCACGAGTAAACTCGTGCCCTGTTACAGTGCCCCGCATGCCGCGAGTTTATCCGCAGCCTGTGGAACCGCGCCCTGATACAAGACCAATGATAATTTCCTTAACGCCCTCGCTCAGGACACAGGGACTCAGGAATTGTTTTAGCGCTTGCGTGTGGTGTGGTGCGCGGGGTGCGCTGCGCTGACGGGGTGCGAGATGGCCATGGCGCGATCGATGTCGGCAAAGAGATCTGTGTCGGGGTTCTGGACCCAGATCCAGGGGTTGGATGGGTTGTTGGTGACGATGAAGATGGTGGGGGTGAGGTGGATGCCGATGCGGTCGCCGAGGGCCTTGTCGGCATCGATTTTGGCCAGGAGTTTGCCTTCCGGATCAATGGAGAAGGGCAGCTCGACGCCGTGCTTTTGGGCGAATCGCTGGGTGAACTCGATGAGCATGTTGGGGTTGTAAATGGTGCTCTGGTTGGCGAAGACCTCATTGCGGTATTCGTCGCCGAGGCCCTTGCTCTTCGCGTCGAACCAGCGGGCGCGGATGGCGGCGTTGCGGCTCCAGGTGTGGTAGGGGATGAGGAAGTCGTGGCGAATCCAGGAGATGTGGTACTTGGCGGCGGCCTTCATCAGGAGCGGATTGGCGTGGGCGCAGGCGGGGCACTCGAGGTCGTCGAACTCGACGATGGCGACGCGCGCGCCGGCGGGCGGACGGAGGGCTGGGCTGTCCTGGAATTGCTGAGCCTGGGCGCGGAGACCGGAAGGCACAAAAAGGGCGGTGCAGGCCAGGGCAAAGACGAGCAGGCGAGGGCGAAGGAGCGAGCGAAAAGCTGAAAAAGTAGGAGTCATGTGCAACCTGTAAGGGGTTAGACAGCGTTTCGAGGTGCAAGGTAACAAGGCCGGCAAACGGAGCCCTGCGGCGCGGTGAACGATGAGGCGCGGTGCGTGCTCTGCGCCTTCCTTTTTTATTGTAACGGGCGGAAGCGCGGGAAGTTGCGGCGGGGGGGTTACTGCTGGCGGTCGCGCTTGCGGTCGGCAATCCACCGGCGCCACTTGTAGTCAGCGTAAAAGGAAGCGGCGAAGACCAGGGCGACGACGAGTACGAGGAGCCAGAGCATGGTGGAGACAGGATCGCATAGAAGCAGGGAGCGGACCCACCCTTGCGACAAAAGCGTCGCAAGGATGGGGCACCCACTGGCGCGGGCTGTGCGGCCTAGCGGCCGGCGACGAGGATGGTGAAGCTGCCGGGAATCATGGGCGGGCGGCCGTGGGGATTTTGCGGCGTGGGCGCGGGGCGTGGGCCGAACTGGGCGGTGACGAGGTAAATGCGGTCAGTGGCCGTGTCGTATCCGAGGGTGCGCGCGCCGCGCATGGTGGAGAGGGTTTCGACGGTGGGGTAGCCGGGCTTTGCCGCGTCAATGACGGAGAGAACGCCTTCCCCGCAGGAGACGAGGACGAGGTGATAACGGGCGCTCCAGCGGACGGCGTCAGGCCCTTCGCCGATGGCGGGGTTGGCGAGCAGCTTGCCGGTGCGCGAGTCGAGCACGGACATCTTTTTGCCTTCGCAGACGGTGAAGAGGCGGTGGCCGGCGCGGTCCAGGGCGAGGCCGGAGGGTGAGTCGCAGCCGGCGGGCCAGGTGGCGGTGAGCTTGAGGGTGCGGGCGTTGATGCGGACGACTTCGCTCTTGTCCTCAATGTTGTCAAAGACGGTGCCGCGGCCGTCGACCTGGGGGAACTCCGGCTTGCCGGGCAGGGCGATGGTGGCCACCACGCGGTGCTGGGCGGCGGAGATGACGCTGACCGAGTGGCTGCGGCCGTTGAAGGCCCAGACGGTTTGGGTGGCGGGCTCAAAGATGATGCCGTCGGGGTTGACGCCGGCGGGGATGGTGGCGACTTTGGCGAGGGTGTGGCGGTTGAACTCGACGACGGCATTGCCGCCGCCGTCGGAGACCCAGCCGTAGTTGCCGGAGGTGTCAAAGGCCACGCCGTGGGTGCCGTGCAGGCCGTCGATGGAGCCAATCTGCTTGCCGGTGCGGGTGTCGAGAACATCCACGTGATCGCCGCGCGTGATGTAAACGCGATGGGCGGCGGAGTCCACGTGGAGATAGTCCCACCAGCCGGGGTCGGCGAGCTTCCAGGTGTGCAGGATGTGGTAGGGTGCGGCGGCGGGTGCGGTTTGCGCGGCGGCGGGCTGCGCGACGAACGGCAGAGCGGCGAAGAAGACGAGCGAAACGGCGAGAAGTGTGCGGGAGAAAAGGCGCAGCGAGGATTGCATGAGTGGAGGCTCCGCGTAGAGCTCGGCGAGGGGCGCTAAAGCGGTTCCAGAGTGAATTTGCCCTCCTGGCACCGGAGAAGGGCTGCATTTTCTTTAGGAAAATGCAGCGATGTATTCCGGTTTCCATGGATAGCAACTCTGGAACCGCTGTTGCACGCCGGCGGGAGCATTGTTACACGGGAGGGTTAAGAGACGCTGAAGGCGCGGGGCAGGCGGACGGTGACGGTGGTGCCGCCGGCAGGCTGGCTGGCGATGTGGACCGAACCTGAGGCCTTCTCGACCAGGGCGCGGCAGATGGCGAGGCCCAGGCCAGCGCCGCCGGTGGCGCGGGTGCGCGAGGGGTCGCCGCGATAGAAACGATCGAAGACATGGGGCAGCGCGTCGGGCGCGATGCCTTCGCCGTGATCCTCGACGGCGAACTCGATGACGTTGTCGAGCGTGCTGAGATGCAGATCGACGAATGAATCGGGCGGGCTGTGCTGCAGCGCGTTGAGCAGCAGGTTGGAGACGAGCATCGCGGCGTCTTCAGCAGTGAGCGCGACGAGAGACGCATCACTGGCCGTGGCGGGGAGGTTGACGCGGACGCGGCGCAGCTGGGCAACGCCGGAGAGCTCGGCAGCGATTTGATGGAGGACCGGGGCAAGGTCACACGATGCGGGCGCGGCGGGCGCGGGCGCGCTTTCGACGCGGGCGAGGGTGAGCATTTTCGCGACGAGGTCTTCAAGGCGCGCGATGTCGGCCAGGCAGCGCTCCACGCCGGATTGATACTCGGCGACGGTGCGCGGCTTGAGGGCGACGAGTTGGAGCGAGGACTTGGCGACGGCGACGGCGGTTTTCAGCTCGTGGGCCGCGTCTGAAACGAAGACGCGCTGTTGGAGGAAGGCGCGCTCAAGGCGGACGAGGACATTTTCAAGAGCGTGGGTGAGCGGGGCGAGCTCACGCGTTTCAGCGGCGCTGGCGGGCGGATGGAACTCCCAGGAGTCGACGGAGACATGGGCGGCAAGCGCGGCGAGCTGGCGCAGCGGGACGAGGCCGCGATGGAGCAGCCAGGCAATAAGCGGGCCGGTGACGAGAAGAAGAAGGAGGCTGCCGGCGGCGTAGAACTCGACCGCGCCGCGAATGGCGCGCCAGACGTGCGCGGTGGGCATGCCGTAGACGACGATGACGCGGCGCAAAATGCCGCCGCCGGGGTCGCCGGGATCGATGATGCGCGAGCCATGCACAGTGAGCAGACGGAAATGGCGGCCGGCGAGGGTGAGATGAGAGTAGCCGCCGGCGGCGTTGGGATTGTAGGCGGGCAGCGCGCCCTGCCAGTTGGCGGAGCTGCCGAGGAGACGTCCGCGCTGGTCCCAGACGGCGAAGAGATCGCCGGAGGGGAGATCGAGATCAGGGCGGTCGAGCATGACGTTGTCGCCGGCGTCTTCAGCGTCCTGCACGGCGCCCAGAACGCTGTCGGCCCGGCCGCGCAGCATGACATCGAATGCGTGGAAGTGGGTGTGACGCTCATAGCCGAGCGAGAGCAGGATGGCCGCTGCGGAGGCGACGAGCTCCACGGCAAGCACGGCGGCGATGAGACGCAGGGCGATGGAGCGCGTGGGCTTAATCGTGGTCATCTGCCTGTCCGGTTTGCTCGGCCTGATCCGTTTTTTGCTCGAAGGGAACAGCAAGGCGATAACCGCGGCCGCGCAGGGTTTCAATCACGGGCAGCGCGGAAGGAGGCGAGGAGGGCAGCACGGAGTCGAGCTTTTTGCGCAGGTTGGAGACGTGGGCCTCGATGACGTTGGAGTGGTGCTCCCAGTTGTAGTCGTAGAGGTGCTCGAGGAGCTCGCGCTTGCTGGAGATTTTGCGCGGATGGTGCATAAGGTACTCGAGGATGCGGTACTCGGTGGGCGAGAGATCGACGAGCGCGCCGGCGCGGCGGACGGTTTGCTCCAGTGAGTTGAGCTCGACATCGAGCGCGCGCAGCGTGGGGTGCGCGTTGCCCTTGCCGCGGCGGATGAGGGCTTTGGCGCGGGCAATGAGCTCGCCGAGGTCGAAGGGCTTGGGCAGGTAGTCGTCCGCGCCGGCGTTGAGCAGGTCAATGATGGGCTGCTTGCCTTCCCGGGCGGTGAGGATAAGGACGGGCGTGCGGTCCGCGCGGCCGCGGATGCGGCGCAGCAGGCCGGAGCCGTCGAGGCGCGGCAGCATGAGGTCAAGGATGATGAGGTCGTAGACGGCGGCGCGGGCAAAGTCGTCGCCGGCCTCGCCGTCGGCGGCCCAGTCAACGGCGAAGCCGGGGCCATCGCGCAGGGCGGCGGAAAGATTTTCCGCCAGGCGGGTTTCGTCTTCGACCAGCAGCACGCGCATGGCGCAAGTATCTCCGATGACAGTATGGCCGCAGCAAGATTAACGCAGGCTGAAGCCGGCTGCGGTGGGGTTGCGTTTCTGCGCGCGATCTTGCCGAGGTGTGGTCTTACGGCGGCACCGCTTACTGCGGTGTATCCAGCGGGTGCTGGGCCTTCTTGTAGAACTCGTTCTGGAGCTTGAGGCTGTTGGTGTCGGCCTTGATGGCCTTGATGGCCTGGGCGATTTCAAGCGACCACTGTTTCTGGTCGAATGTGCCGAGCTGCTTGTTGGCGGCCGCGCCCCAGCCGGCGTAGTGGTTGGGGAAGCGCGCGTACCACCAGATGCCGGTGTAAATGGAGCCGGGCAGCGGGTCGCGGTGCTGGTCTTCGCCGGACTCCTGCGTGGCGCGGTCGAGGTGGACGAGGTCGGGCCGCGCGATGAGAATGTTGGAGCTTTCCGCCTCGCCGGCGTGCATGTCATACGGCGTTTTGAGCGCGGGGCGGCCGGGAACGTCGAGGTTGGGAAGGCCGAAGACGTAGACGACGTAATCATGCTGCGTGGCGAGCTGCGATTGCGCGAAGAGCGGCAGCAGGGAGTTGTT
>DASUAU010000004.1:0-30339 GCA_035763705.1 Occallatibacter sp.
GCGGCATTTTCATCAAGAGAATGCCTCCTATCACCGGCACCAACAGGGCACGTCTACTCTGGAGCCGCTTTAGCGCGCGCTGGTGGAACCGGCGTCCTTGCGGCGGGTGAGGACATACGATCTGCGGCGGTCCTTTGAGGCGCGGTCAATCTGCTTCCAGAAGCCGACGAAATAATCCACCGCGGAGATGGTGGAGACCACCACGGTGAAATAGATGGCGGTGATGGCGATCCACTTGATGGGAATGATGACCAAGCCGAACTGCCACTCAAACCAGCGGTGAGCAAGAATGGCCGAAACCACGGTGACAATCTGAAGGACGGTCTTGAGCTTGCCCAGGTCACTGGCCTGGATGGTGAAGCCCTCACTGGATGCGATGGAGCGCAGGCCGGAGATGAGGAACTCACGGGCGATGAGCACCACGGCAATCCAGACCTTGACGACCTCAGGGTTATAGGCAACCAGGGCGACGAGCGCGGCGGTGACCATGACCTTGTCGGCCAGAGGGTCAAGCAGCATGCCCATGGTGGTGATCTGGCCTCGCTTGCGGGCCAGGTAGCCGTCCACGCCATCAGTGATGGAAGCCAGGATGAACAGCAGCGAGGCGAGGACCTCCTGCGTGCTCCCGGTGCGCCAGGGGAAGTGCGGCGAGAGCATCCACAGCAGGAGCGGGATCATGGCAATCCGGCTCATCGTGATGGAGTTAGGCAGGTTCACTCGGGTTGCGCCGTCCGGAGCAGTGTTTGCGTACAGTGTGGCTTCCATTATTGCACCGGCGGCATTGCGCACAAGGTACGGCAGACTTAAGTTTGGCTGTGGAGAACGCGCGAAACCGGCGTGAGACGCGCGGTTGCAGCGACGGTTTGGGCTGTGCTACTTTGATATAGGACTAATTTAGTCGCAGTTCAATTTCCGCTGCAAACCGGTCCGGGAAGTCTCTGCAAACAACCCTGTATGGTCCCCTATTGCCCGCTGCGCAAGGCGCGCGGGGGCCGGCGAAAACCTAAAACAGCGGTCCTGGCGGCAGTCTTTTGGCGAGGCGCCACCAGGGCCGCGCAACCGGCAACGTGAAAGCTGACGGCTCACTCCAGCATAGCGCGGATACGTCAGCCGCAACTCCAGAAAGGGATTTGAATGAAACGGTCATGGGACCGCGCATGCGGTTGCGTGCGCACATGGGTGTGCGCAAAGCCGCGGCGGGCAGCGATGGTGCTGATGCTGACGGCCCTGGGCCTGCTTGCCACGGCGGCAACCAGGATGGAGGCGCAGGAGCCACCGTATTTTGTCACGTACTCCGATGCGCTGGAAGAACCGGGCAACCTGGAAGTCGCGCTGAAGGGCACGACGGCACAGCCAAAGGACGCGAACGGGTTCTTCAGCCCGACGCTGGAGCTGGAGTATGGCGCAAAGGCCTGGTGGACCACGGAGCTTTATTTGCAGGGTGTGGCCGTGGCCAATGACGCGACAATCTTCACCGGCTTTCGCTGGGAGAATCGTTTTCGGGTGCTGCCGACGGAGCACTGGGTAAATCCGGTGCTCTATGTCGAATATGAGGACACAAACGCGGCGGACCGCAGCGTGCTGGAGGTGGTGGGGAGCGACAGCATCAGCGACCTGCAACCGAACACGGCAGAGAGCCGCGGCGAGGTGGAGCGGGAGCTTGAAGGCAAGCTGATTTTGAGCAGCAATGCGAAGGGGTGGAACTTCTCAGAGAATTTCATCGCCGAAAAAAATGTGAAGAACGAGCCGTGGGAGTTTGGCTATGCCGTGGGCGCAAGCCGTCCGCTGGCGCTGGCCGCGAGTGGACGCGCATGCACCTTTTGCCGGCAGAACCTGAGCGCGGGCGCGGAGCTCTACGGCGGACTGGGAACGGCGCAGGGCTTTGGGCTGAAGGCGACTTCGCACTACGCAGGGCCGACGATGAATATTGATCTTCCGCACGGGCCCACGATCGGTTTTTCTCCGCAGTTCGGGCTGAACGACAACAGCGCGGGCGTGCTGTGGCGCTTCAAAGTCAGCTATGAGGTTCAGCAATTCCGCGACTGGTTCCGGCACGGAGGTGCGCGATGAGGCGCGTTGCGATTCGGGCGGCCACGGCGATGATGCTGGCTGCCGGCTTGGTGCTGATGATGGCGGCGGGCAGCCACTGGAGGAGCAAGGTTCCAGCCGATGAGCGGGCGCGCGTGAATCCCTATGCGGACAAACCTGAAGCGGTTGCGGCGGGGCGCGTGCTGTTTGAGGCCCACTGCGCCAAATGCCACGGCGAAGACGCGCTGGGCCGGTACGGACGACCGAGCCTGCGCGGCGAAGAGGTGCGCGGCGCCGCGGACGGCGAATTGTTCTGGCTGCTGAGAAACGGCAGCACGTGGAAGGGCATGCCGAGCTGGAGCTCGCTGCCGGAGCCGGAGCGCTGGCAGTTGATTGCGTATCTGCGCAGCCTGCCGCCGGAGCCGCGGCAAAACAGCTACCGCTGATTCCCGATAGAGGTGGAACGCAGAACGGGCCGCGCGAAGGCGGCCCGTTCCGGTTTGGCGCAGGATGCGCTCAGGCGTAGATGCCGCGCTGCTTGATGGTGAAGGCGACGCGGTCAATGGCCAGCATATAAGCCGCGATGCGGTTGTTGACGTTGTGAGCCTCAGCGTAGCGGACGACGTCGTCAAAGCCGCCATGGAGGATGGACTCCAGTTGCTCGTTGACGAAGGCCTCTTTCCAGAAGTAGCCCTGGCGGTCCTGCACCCACTCAAAGTAGCTGGCGGTCACGCCTCCGGCGTTGGCCAGGATATCGGGCACCACGAAGACGCGCTTGTCGGCGAGAATTTCGTCGGCCACGGCCGTGGTGGGCCCATTGGCGCCCTCCACGAGGACGCGCGCCTGGATCTTCTCCGCGTTGCGGCTGGTGATGACGTTCTCAGTGGCCGCGGGGATGAGCACGTCGCAGTCAGAGACCATGAGCTCCTCGCTGGGCATGGCCTCAGCACCGCGAAAGCCGAGCGTGGTGCCGTTGCGGTACTTGTACTCGACGAGCTGATGGATGTCGATGCCGTTGGGATTCGACAGGCCGCCATCCTTTTCCGCAATGCCGATGATCTTGTAGCCGTTCTCCATCATGAGGCGCGCGGTGTTGGAGCCCACATTGCCGAAGCCCTGGATGATGACGCGGCAGCCGTCGACGTTCATGTTCAGGTAGCGCAGGCTCTCATTGCAGGCGATCATGACACCGCGGCCCGTGGCCTCAATCCGGCCGCGCGAGCCGCCGATGTTGATGGGCTTGCCGGTAACGATGCTGGTGACGGTGTGGCCAACGTGCATGGAATATGTGTCCATGATCCAGGCCATGGTCTGCTCGTTGGTGTTGATGTCGGGCGCGGGTACATCCTTTTCCGGCCCGATGAAGTCGATGATTTCCGAGGTGTAGCGGCGGGTCATGCGTTCCAGCTCGCCGGTGCTCATGGTGTGCGGGTCGCAGATGATGCCGCCTTTGGCGCCGCCGAAGGGGATGTTGACCACCGCGCACTTCCAGGTCATCCAGCTTGCCAGGGCGCGGACTTCGTCGAGTGTGACGTCAGTGGCGTAACGGATGCCGCCTTTGGCCGGGCCGCGGGCGATGTTGTGCTGCACGCGGAAGCCGGTGAAGATTTCAATGCGGCCATCGTCCATGGTGACCGGAAAGTGGACGATGATTTCGCGTGAGGGAGTTCTGAGCAGCTTCCACAGCCCGTCGTCAAGGTTCAGCTTGCGGGCTGCGAAATCAAACCGCGCGCTCTGCGCTTCCCAGGGATTGATCTCCTGGTCCAGAGTGACGGTCGACAATGCCGTTGGCATACAATTCTCCAATTCTGGGTGCGCCGCCGGGCGGGGAGCCGTTGGCGCAGGCTCCATGCACGCCTTTGGATTTCGACGTCACTCTCCCGGAATGAACCGGGGGTACTGCAATCTCCGGCCCCGCAATTGAGCGCGATGAACCGGATCGTTCGGGTGGCCCCAAAACCCAAAAGGGCCCAAACCCATGTGAGTCTAGGCTGAGCGGGAAAGGGCCGTCAAGCCCGCCGGAACCAGCGTTCCAACCCCTTTCATGGCACCGGGTCCGTCCCCAAGTATCGGGCGGATTGACGCCGGACAGGAGGACTTTTTCAAGGCAGGCTACTCTGGGGTAACGGCGGGCACAAAAAAGGCAGGCAGACGGCGGCAGCCGGGACGAAGACGCGCTGTGGCAATACGGAAGGAGACAAAGTTAGTCACTCCCGTAACAGGAAAATTGCCGGAAAAGAGGTACTCCCGGCAGAGCGGCTAAGCTACACTCTTCACAGCGCGTTACAACCCAGGGTGTGATTGACCCGGCCAAGCCCGCGGGCAAGCTGTTCAAAAGGCCGGGGAAAGAGCCTGGAATCACCTTGAACCGGGAGGGTCGGCCCGGATTCCAGGGTAATTTGAAAGCCGGAGCCAGGATGACAGCCGCCGAGAGAATTATCGTCGTTGACGACGACGAGGTGATTCTGAAGATCGTTTCCGCCTCAGCGGAGGCGATGCGGCTGGAGTGCGCGGCGGTGTGCGACGCCGGGCAGCTGCAGGAGATGCTGACCCCCGACACAAGCTTGATTCTGCTGGACCTGGTGATGCCGAATATGGACGGCATTGAGGTGCTGCGGCTGCTGGGCGAACAGCAGTGCAGGGCCGGCATTGTGCTGATGAGCGGCATTGACAAGCGGGTGATTGAAACCGCGAAAAAGATGGCGCAGAGCCTGGGGCTGAGCGTGGTGGGCCATCTGCAGAAACCGTTTCCCATTACCGCGCTGACCACGCTGCTGGAAACCTACATTGCGGGCGGTGCGGAGCCTCTGCCGCATGAAGACGAAGTGGTGCTCTTTCCGGACGAGGAACTGCGCGCGGCGCTTGACCGCGGCGAGATTGTGAATTTCTATCAGCCGCAGATCCGCTTCTCCACCGGCGACGTGGTGGGCGTGGAAGCGCTGGCGCGCTGGATGCATCCGAATCGCGGAATGGTGATGCCGGACAGCTTTATTGCGCGCGCCGAGAGCCTGGGGCTGATGGACAAGCTGTGCTGGCTGACGGTGGACCGCGGGCTGTCCGAAATCCAGCGGTTTGCCGGTCCGGATGGCAAGACGCCGCGGCTCTCGCTGAACGTGTCAGTCACTTCCCTGCGCGATTTGAAATTCCCCGACATTTTTCTTGAGATTGCCAACCGGCACGGCGTTCCGGCAAAGAACATTGCCGTGGAGATTACGGAGACGGGCCTGGTGGACGAGATGTCGCGAACGCTGGACGTGCTGACGCGGCTGCGCATGCGTCAGATTCAGCTTTCGATTGACGACTTCGGCACCGGCTACTCCATGATGCGGCAGTTGCAGAATGTTCCGGCCATCGAGCTGAAGATTGACAAGAGCTTTGTGCGCAGCATGGACACCAGCCTGAGCGACCGCGTGATGGTGGAAAAGATTATCGAGATGGGCCACGAGCTGAACATGGAAGTGGTGGCTGAAGGCGTGGAGACGCAGGCGCAGTTTGACCTGCTGCGCCAGAAGGGCTGCGACACCATGCAGGGCTTTCTCTACAGCAGGCCGCTTTCCACTGAGAAGATGGTGGAATGGCTGGCGGAGTATCGCGCGCGGCAGCAGGCCTGAGCCGGCAGCGATCCCGCAAAGATTCGTTCCGAAAAGCAGGGACTGCAAGACATGCCGGAGCGGGTACACTGGAGCCTGTGAACGCCTCACCTTCGCAAACTGCACCCAACCGCAAGGAATTCCTGGCATTGACCCGGGAACACACGCTTGTGCCCGTCTATCGCACGCTGACGGCCGACCTGGAGACTCCGGTTTCCGCCTTTCTGCGCGCAGCCTGGCCGGAGCGCGAGTGCTTTCTGCTGGAGAGCGTGGAGAACGGCGAGCAGGTGGGCCGCTACACGTTCATCGGCGTGCATCCTTACAAGCGGATTGTGGCGCGCGGACGACAGATTGCGATTACCGAGGGCGAGCGCGTTACGCTGCTTGAGGGCGATGTCTTCAAGGTGCTGCACGAGGCGCTGGCGGGGCACAAGCCCGCGCGGATTCCGGGGCTGCCTCCGTTCACCGCGGGCGCGGTGGGCTTTTTTGCCTACGATGCGGTGCGCCAGATTGAGCGGCTGCCGGAGCGCACGAAGGATGAGCTGGGCGTGCCGGATGCCTGCCTGCTGTTCTTTGATGAAGTGCTGGCCTTTGACCACGTGCGCAAGCAGATTTGGCTGATGGTGACGGCGGATGTGACGCTGGCCAGGCCGGAGAAGGCCTATGCCGACGCGGTGAAGCGGCTGGCGAAGCTGGAGAAACGGCTGGACGGTCCGCTGCCGAAGCTGCCAAAGGGCAAGACGAACCTGGGGCGCACGGCGAAGCTGAAGGTGACCCATCGCACGCGCAAGCGCGACTTTCTGGCCGCCGTGGAACGGACCAAGGAATTCATCACGGCGGGCGACGTCTTTCAGACGGTGATTTCGCAGCGCTTTGACATGGAGCCGGGCATCGACAGTTTTCAGGTCTATCGCGCGCTGCGCACGGTGAACCCGAGCCCTTACATGTACTTTTTGCGGTTTGCGCCGGAGGGTCCGCTGGGCGGCAAACGCGTGAAGGCGAAGAAGCCTTCCAAAAAGAAAGGCGTACCGGAGGTGCTGGAGCTGGCGGGGTCGTCGCCGGAGCTGCTGGTGCGCGTGCACGCGGGCAAGGTGGAGTACAGGCCGATTGCCGGAACCAAGCCGCGCGGCGCAACCGAAGCCGAGGACCTGGCGCTGGAGGCCGCGATGATGGCCGACGAAAAGGAGCGCGCCGAGCATGTGATGCTGGTGGACCTGGGGCGCAACGACGTGGGCCGCGTGAGCGAGTTCGGATCAGTAAAGGTGGACCGGCTGATGTTTGTGGAGCGCTACAGCCACGTGATGCACATTGTGAGCTCGATTGAGGGAAAGCTGCGCAAGGGGCTGACGGCGGTGGATGCGCTGCGTGCGTGCTTCCCTGCCGGCACGCTGAGCGGCGCGCCCAAGGTGCGCGCGATGGAGATCATTGAAGAACTGGAGCCGGCGCGGCGGGGCACCTATGGCGGCGCGGTGATGTATGCGGACTTCTCGGGCAATCTGGACTCGTGCATTGCGATTCGCTCGCTGCTGGCCAAGGGCGGCAAGGGCTATGTGCAGGCGGGTGCGGGCATAGTGGCGGATTCGGTGGCCGAGACCGAGCACCAGGAATCGCTGAACAAGGCACAGGCGGTGATTCGAGCGATCGAGTGGGCGAGAGAACTGTAAACAAGTTGCCAGTTGCAAGCAAAGAGCCGACAGCGAACAGTTGCGCTGATCCGCTTCCCTCAAAAAGTTTGGAGCCTCAGGACTCCGCGCCGAAGAGGCGGCGGAAGAAGTGGCCGATGCTGCGGAAGAAGCCGCGGTGCTGCGTGGATTTCTTCTTGTGCGGCCTGGCGTGGATGGACGGCGCAGCGGTTGTCTGCGCGGCTTCAGCCGGGGCGGTTGCAACCGGTTCAGGTGCGGACGCAGCGGTGGGGCTCTTGTAGACGAGCGGCGCGGTGACGGCGGGCCTGCTGCCGGCGGAGACGGCGGGCGAAGGCGCGGGCTTTGAGAGCGGCGCGAGGCCGGCCGATTGCGCAAGAGGAAACTCGTTGGTGCCGATGGGGACGGGCACGGGGCAGCCACAGGGCTCCTTCTCGTTGTCCACAACCTCATGCGTGCTGCCGTGCTGGAACATGACGCGCTGGCCGGGCTGGACGCGATAGACCGAGCCGTCAAAGACGCTGGTGACGAGCACGTAAGGCGCGGTGCCCTGCACGAGCGGGTTGTCGACGCAGGTGTCGCCGTGCTCGCCCAGGCGGACTTTGAGGTCAGCCGAGCCAGGGCCGCTGATGAGGATGCGGAAGTCGGGTGTGAGCAGAATGTCGGCATTGCGGCCGGTGGCGAAGCTGGCCTCGACTGCTCCGTGGTCCAGCGCCATGAGCAGACCGGGCTGGCTGGCGCCGGTGGGGACGCTGGTGTCTGCCGCGAGCTTGACTGTGGTGCCGGTGCAGACCTGGAGGGTTCCGCGGCGCGGCAGCAGGACGCTGGTGGTTTGCGAGCCGGAAGTGACGGAGCCGCTGGCGGCGATAATGGCCTTGCCGGAGGTGACCTCCAACGCGCCGGTGACCGTGGCTCCCGCGCCGGATTTGGCGTCGGCAAGCGGCACGATGGCGATGGGATCGGCGGAGGGGCTTGCGGATGTGGGTGCGGATGAAAGATTGGCTGGCGCAGGCTGAAGCGCGGGCGGATTTGCGGATTGCGCGAAGAGCGCGGCGGAAAAGGTGAGAGCGAAGAGGCCGAGCGCCGCGGCGCGTGCGAGAGAGCGGGATGTGGACAGGCCGGGCTCGTCGGACATGGGCTCGTCAGGCATGGGCTCGTCAGGCATGGGCGTTACATTGCGAGGAAGTTGCGGATCATCTGGTGGCCGCCCTCGGTGAGCACGCTTTCCGGGTGGAACTGGACGCCTTCCACGGGCAGGGTGCGATGGCGCAGGCCCATAATCACGGAGCCGGATTTTGTCGCTCCTGATTTGTCAGAACCCGAGCCATTCACCGGCGTGCGCGCGGTGATTTCGAGCTCGGCGGGCAGCGAGTCCTGGGCAACGATGAGCGAGTGGTAACGCGTGCAGGTGAGCGGCGTGGGCAGGCCGGCGAAGATGCCTTTGCCGTCGTGCTGGACGGGGCTGGTTTTGCCGTGCATCAGGTGCGCGGCGCGGACCACCTGGCCACCGAAGGCCTCGCCGATGGCCTGATGGCCGAGGCAGACGCCGAGAATGGGCGCTTTGCCGGCCATGTGGCGGATGAGCGGGACCAGGATGCCGGCGTCGGCGGGCGTGCAGGGACCGGGGGAAAGCAGAATGCGCTCAGGCTTGAGAGCCTCCACCTCCTCGACGGTGAGCTCGTCATTGCGGCGCACCACGACTTCCGCGCCAAGCTCGCCCAGATACTGGACGAGGTTGTAGGTGAACGAGTCGTAGTTGTCGAGGACGAAGACCATTTAGACCAGTGTAGCGCGTGCGAACAGCGAAGCGCAGAAAGGCGTCTGTTGCCGATTGGCGGTTGCGCAGGCGGGCGGCATTTGAAAGACTGGCGTGGGCGGCTGAGCGATGGTGGTTCACTTTCTCATTCAGGGACGGGTGCAGGGCGTGGGCTTCCGGTGGTTTGTGCACCGCGAGGCGCGCGAGCTGGAGCTGCGCGGCTGGGTGCGCAACACCGAGGATGGCGACGTGGAGGTGGTGGCCACGGGCTCAGCCGGGGATCTGGACGAGCTGCGCACGAGCCTGCGCAAGGGACCGCGCGGCAGCCGCGTGGACCGCGTGATCGAACACCCCCTGGATGATAAGGAAGGCGAAGGGCTGGAGGCCTTCCGGATTGAAGGGGCGTGGTGACAAAAACAGCAGCGGACAGCAAACAGCCGACAGTGAACAGTGATCTCATGCGCGGAGGATGGGCTTCTATAATCGCAAAGGAAGACATGCGGCCTGAATGCCGGTTCCCTTCCCACTGAAAATTTCCCGCGACTGGCGAATGACAAAACATTAAGGAGCGAGCCGAGGCATGGCCGAAGGACGGAAAGAGATCAATGTAGATGCGCTGAAGGCGCTGGTGCGCACGGTGCCGGATTTTCCCAAGCCGGGGATTCTGTTTTATGACATTACGACGCTCTTGAAGGACCGGACGGGCTTTGCGCAACTGATTGACGCGCTGGCGGCGCACTACATTGAGCGCAAGGTGGACCTGGTGCTGGGCATTGAGGCGCGTGGTTTTATTTTTGGCCCGGCGCTGGCCTACCGGCTGAATGCGGGGTTCGTTCCGGTGCGCAAACCGAAGAAGCTGCCCGCGCCGGTGGCGCGCGTGACTTACGACCTCGAATACGGATCAGACACGCTGGAAATTCACAAGGACGCAATTGCGCCGGGACAGCGCGTGGTGCTGGTGGATGACCTGCTGGCGACGGGCGGCACCATGGAAGCGACTGTGAAGCTGGTGCAGGAGCTGGGCGGCGAGATTGCCGGCCTGTGCTTTGCCGTGGAGCTGGATTTTCTGAAAGGCCGTGCGCGATTCACCGGGCACGACGTCTTCAGCCTGCTGCACTACGACGAGTAGAACAGGGACGCGCTTATGAGAGGCCGCCGGCGAGCGGATGCAGTTCGTCGCTGTTGGCGTCCTCGTTGCCCTGGCCGGCGCGGTCCTGATCCGACTTATGCTGGTCCGAGCTATGCTGGTCCGACATATTCTGGTCCGCGCGGTCCTGCAGCATCTGCGCGTCGGCAAAGCGATAGCCAACGTAGACGTCGGTGAGCAGGTAGATGGGATTCGAGGGGTCGTCCTCAATTTTCTTGCGCAACTGGCGGACAAAGGTGCGCAGATACTCGACTTCTTCGCGGCAGTCCGCGCCCCAGACGGCGGTGAGCAGCCGCGCGTAGGTGATGACGCGGCCGGCGCGGCTCATCAGGCAGTAGAGAATGTCGAATTCCTTGCGCGTGAGGTGGACGGGCTGGCCGCGCTTGGTGACGCTGCGGCGCGCGGGCGTGAGGCGGATTTCGCCAATCTCAATGGGCGCGTCTTCCGCGCGAACCGGCGCGTGGAAGCGGCGATGCGCGGTGCGGATGCGGGCGATGAGCTCGCGAATGCTGAAGGGCTTGGTGATGTAATCGTCGGCGCCGAGTTCGAGGGCCTCCACTTTTTCCTCTTCGCCGTCGCGCACGGTGACCATGAGGATGGGCAGGCGCGGCGCAAAGCCGCGGATGCGGCGCAGGGTTTCAATGCCGCCGATGCCGGGCATGTTGATGTCGAGCAGAACAACGTCATAGGTGTTGGCGTGGAGAAGCTGCAGCGCCTCCTCTCCGCGCGAGGCCTCGCTGATGTGGAAGCCGAGCTCGGCCAGCGGCGGCCGGATGGCGCGGCGGATGGCGGCTTCATCGTCAACTATAAGAACGCGAATGGCGGACTGATTCATCGGGACTGCCTCTTTTGCTGGGGCGTGGGAATGGCTGCGTAAAAGGTGGTGCCCTCGGCTTCGTCGCTGGTGACCCAGACGTAGCCGCCGTGGATGAGGGCGACGCGCTTGGCCACGGCCAGGCCGATGCCGGTGCCGGAGGCGCGATTGGACAACGTGGTGGAACGGTAGTAGCGGTCGAAGATGCGCTCGCGGTCGGCGATGGGGATGACGGGGCCGAAGCTGTGCACGGAGAAGATGACCTCGGCCCTGGCCTGCTGGGCGCGGATGGTGACGGCTGTGCCATAGACCGAATACTTGCAGGCATTGTCCACATACTGCGTGAGCAGCATGATGAGGAGGCGGCGGTCGCAGCAGAGGGTCAGGTTGTCATCGGAGAGATCGACGGCAACTTTCATGCTGGCGATGCGGTCGCGCAGTCCGGCCAGAACCTCATCGATGAGCGAGGCAACGGAGATGGATTCGGCGTGGACGGTGACTTCGCCGGCGTCGAGGCGCGCGGTGGTGAGCAGCCGCGCGGTCAGGTCGCTGAGCAGGCCGGCCTGCTCGTCGATGAGCGAGACCAGCTCAGACTGCGCGGGCGAAAGATGGCCCATCTCGCCCAGGCCCGTGGAGGCGGCGCGGATGGCGGTGAGCGGCGTTTTGTAGGCGTGGGCCAGGCTGTCCAGCACGGTGGCGCGCAGCTGCTCTGTGCGGCGCTCAGTCTCCATACGGCTTTCATTGGCGAAGGCGCGGTAGCGGTCAAAGGTGATGGCGATAAGCGAGGCGATGGCGTTGTTGGTGAGCGGATTGGTGTCGCCACGAAGGACGAGGCTGCCGATGGGAACGTTGCCGAGGCGCAGAACGCGGCGGCTGATGCCGATGGAGGCGTCGTCGTCGTTGGTCCCAAAGTAGTAGACGTTCTGGGCCAGCTCCTGCGGATCGTCGTGCCAGTAGCCGGCCTGGTAGGTCTCGTGCAGGTCGGCATCAAAGACCACCACGGCCTCGAGCGCGAAGATTTCATGGACGAGCTCGGCAAGCTGGGAGCCCGGCTCGGCGTGGAGATTCATCTGCAAAGTGCGTAGGGTAAAGTCGTAGAGGTCGCGCATCTGCGCGCCCCAGCTCTCGGACTCGCCGGCGTGCTGCTGCACGCGCGAGGAGAGCCGGCTGACGATGAGTGCGGTGGCGACGAAGGCAAGCAGGGTGATGGAGTTGGCGGGGCTGGCAGCCGCGTCCAGCATGCCGTGGCGCGCCGTAAGGATGCTTTGCACAATGGCCGCGGCGAGCGACACAACCACCGCCTGCCAAAAGCCCCACAGCAGCGCCGCGGGCACCACCACCAGCAGGCACAGCAGCGCCGTGACCGGCAGCATCCACTGGAACCAGTGGGCAAAAAGGCCGATGAGAACCACGGCAACAATGCCGACTGCGCACTGCACCGGAAACACAAGGGCCTGCGAGCCGGCGCGGCGCAGGCGGCGAGCCGTAAAAAGCGATCGCATCGGGATGTAAGTTCCTGACACTGCGAACTCATCCTTCACTGACGCCAGCGGAAACGGACCCGGAGCCGGCGCCAACGCTGAAAGCCGGCGAAACGAGCGCGAGAAACGAGCCCGAGAAAAGTTCAGCGCCGTCTGCGGCATGGCCCGTCTATAAACTCCGCGGCGCGTTGGATAGCGTGCATGAATTTTATCAGCCGGGCATTGCATTTCCGCCCAGGAAGTGCGGTTCTGCGCGGAGCAAGCGCGAAGGGGGCAATGAATTGCGGGGATTTCTTTCCGCTTCCTCATCCCTTCTTTATGGTTCCTCACGCGGTTTTTATGTGAACTCTGCGTTACTGAGGCTAACCCGCAACGACCGGACCGCAGAAGGGATCGGCTGACAAAGAAGCCGGACCTGAACCACGACCTCCATACGGTCAGCCTGCCCCCGGCAGACTGAAGGCCTGGCCAGGATGGAGCCTGCACCAAGCCCAGGCGCGCAAGGCAGCGCCACTTGTTGAGTGAGCCCTATCAGGGTTTGGACAAGAGTGATCAGTGTCATCACTCAAAATCATTTTTTGGGAGGAACAGTGCCGATGTACGTGAGTCGTAACCGCATCCTGAAGTCGCTGGTTGCAGCAGCCATGGCGGCCGCCGTGGCGGCCGGCGCACAAAGCACCACCACGCCGGCCCCAGCCCCGGTCCCAGCCCCGGCCCAGACGCCCGCCGCGGCGCCCGCAGCTGCGCCAACATGGAGCGTGGGACCGATGGAACTGAGCGGGTTGATCGACGGCTACTACAGCTACAACGCCAACCGCCCGACGGACCTGGCCAACGGGCAGATCAATGATCTTTACAACTTCAACGACAAGACAGACCAGTTCAGCCTGGCGGAGGCGCGGCTGACGTTGAACCACGATCCAGATCCGGTGGGCGCGCGCGTGGACGTGGTGTTTGGCCGCGTGAACACGCTGGTGAATGGCGGCGGTGAAGGCAACTATCTGGAGCAGGCTTACATGAGCCTGAAGCCGCCCAAGGCCAGGGGACTGGAGCTGGACTTTGGCAAATTCGTCACCTCGGCCGGCGCTGAAGTCATCGAGTCAAAGGACGACTGGAACTACTCGCGCGGCCTTCTGTTCGCGTGGGCCATTCCCTACTTCCACTTCGGCCTGCGCTCGTCCATGCCGGTGGGCAAGAGCGAGACCATTGGCTTGCAGGTGGTGAACGGCTGGAACAACGTGACCAAGACCAACGGCGGCGCAACCATCGGCCTGACCAGCGCGTGGGTGAAGCCGAAGTACACCTGGAACCTGAACTACTATGTAGGGCCCGAAAACCAGGATACGGAGCATGGCTACCGCAATCTGATTGACACCACGCTGCTGCTGACGCCGACAGCCAGGTTCAACGCGTATATCAACTACGACTACGGCCAGAACCGCGACGGACTCTACAACACCGGCGACGGGCTTGGCGGCGACACGAACCTGAACCACTGGCAGGGCATCGCATTCGCAGCGCGCGAACAAATGACGGGAACGCAGGCGCTGGCAGGCCGGTTTGAGTTCTACCACGATATGAACGGCTTTGAGACCGGCACGGCGCAGGAGCTGAAGGAGTTCACCGGGACCTACGAGTACAAGTGGGCCGAGGGGCTGCTGATGCGGATTGAGTATCGCCGCGACTGGAGCGACGAGCGGTTCTTCCACAAGGGCGACTCCAACAGGGTGGATGCGCAATCGACCTTGACCGCAGGCTTCGTGGCCTTCTTTGGGCCTAAGCGGTAAGGGCGGCTCGCTGGCAACCAGCCGACAAACCCGGCCGGCGCGCGGCCCCTTCCACGGCAACTCGCCGCTGGAGGGGATGAATGACCGGCTTGCGAACCATCCCAAGCCGCCCACCATGCTGAATCCGAAGATTTCGTCCCAGTCGCAGGAGGTGGTGTATCGCGCGCTGGAGCGGGATGCGAAGAACCGCGATGCGCGGGCGCGGGATTTTGCATGGGATTTGAGGCATTTGGACCGGGTGGGTGTGACCGGGTGGGTGTGGAAGACCGGCCGGAAATGCGCAACTGGCAGCGGCGCAAACAGCATTTGCCGCGCAGGGTGCTTTATTACTCCGCGCTGGTGCTGATTCCTGTTGTTATTCTAGGGTTGATGGTGCTGCTGGCCCATCGCAGGCAAGGGCTGCCGGCGGTGGCGATTTTCACGGCTTCTTTATGCCCGTCGCATTAGACTTCATGACGTATATCCAACCGTTTTTCGCCCAGAAGGAGATCCATGTCCATTGAGTATCGCAAGTTTCTGGCTCTTCCCTACGAAGAGCTTGAAGAACTGAACCTGCAAGCCAAGGCCGAGCGGGCAAGCCGCGTGGCCGCTGACGAAATCCGCGAAAAGCGGCTGAAATACCTGACCGATGAGAAGCAGATCAAGGCCGTGACGGTGTTGTTCTCCGATCTCGAAGGCCGCCTGCACCTGCTGGACTACGACAAGAAGTTCCTGCTGAATGCCTATGAGAACCTGACGTTCGACGGCTCGTCGATCCGCGGCTTTACCGCGCAGAAGGAGAGCGACCTTCGCCTCTACATCGACTGGAGCGCCTTTTACTGGGTGCCAGCCGACGTCTTCGGCACCGGCAAGGTGCTGGTCTTCGGCTCGGTCATCGACAAGGACGGCACGCCCTACTCCGGCGACCTGCGCGGAGTGCTGAAGAACTACAGCGATACGCTCTACAAGGACAAGGGCTACACGCTGAACGCCGCCAACGAGATTGAAGGCTTCCTGTTTGCCGGCAAAGACGCAGAGCGCAAGTTCCACGAGACGGGCAAATTCGAGTTCATCAACACCGGCGGCTACTACCACGTTCTTCCCCTGGATCCGCTGCGCCAGTTTATTGACACTTCAGCGGAAGTGCAGCGCGCCATGGGCTTCCAGAACGAGAAGGACCACCCCGAGGTTGCGCCCAGCCAGTTCGAGATTAACTACCACTACTCTGAGGTGGTGGCGGCGGCCGACCAGATTCAGCTTTACAAGCTGCTGACCCGGCAGATTGCCAACAACATGGGTTACACCGCCTGCTTTCTGCCCAAGCCCGTGGTGGGCGTGAACGGCAACGGCATGCACACCAACGTCTCCATCTCCAAGGGCAAGACGAACCTGTTCTGGGACGAGAAGGGCCAGGAGCAGCTCTCCAGCTTTGGCTGGGAGTTTATTGACCGCATTCTGAGCCACGCGCTGGACATCTGCCTCATCCTGAACTCGAGCGTGAACGCCTATCGCCGCCTGGATCCGCACTTTGAAGCGCCGAACCAGATCAAGGCCTCAGCCACGGACCGCGGTTCCATGGTGCGCATCCCCATCGGCAACTCGCGCTCCATGCGCGTGGAAGTGCGCTCAGTGGCGCCGGACGCGAATCCCTACCTCACCCTGTTCTCCATCTTCAAGACAGGCATCGACGGCAAGAAGGCTGCCATTGAGAATCTGCGCCAGGCGCAGCGCTACCTGCCGGATCACATCCAGCAGGCGCTGGCCGACTTCAAGGCGTCGAGCTGGATTGGCGAGATTCTCGGTTCGGATGTGCAGGGCCGGTTTGTGGATCTGAAGCAGGCCTCGGCCGACCGCTGCGCACGCGAGCTGGGCACCTTCGTCAAGTCTTCTGAGGTGCAGTTCCACCACGAGGTCTACAACCAGTCGCTCTGGAACCTGTTTTAGAGCTTTTCCTGTGTACTCCGGGGCAGACTATGCTCCGGCGGAGCATCCCAATACGGCGCGGCCTCAGGGTCGCGCCGTTTTGCGTGCGCCGGGGTCAAACGCGGCAAAGGAGAGCGGCGATTTCGAGCCTGTCTGCGCAGCGGCCTGACGCCGAAGCGAGGCAACCTTCCACGCGGAACAGTGGAGGGGAAAAGCGCCCAATTGGGAAATTGCCTTCCGGGAATCTGCAACTGTTTGCACATGGATTTCAACAGGAAAGGCAGCGTGCGTGCTTATCGCCCCTATCTACATACAAACAAAGTAGATGGTTTTCCCTACAATAGCCTGCCTTTGGAACCAAAAGTGCAACTATGGTGGCAATCCTTGGTTTGGCCAGAAGTGCAGTCCCCGGTTGGCCCTGTTCGCAAGACAGACTAAGGACCAGATGACCAAACGGGAAATTGCATAAGGAGCGAGGCATGATGCTCAAGAAAGCACTGAAGTTTCTTCCCATCCTGTGTCTGACACTCTGGGCTGCTACCGGAGTTGCAAAAGCAGACACGATGAACTACATCCTCACGGTGGATGGTTGCACGGGCGGCTGCGGTTCAGGCCCCTACGGCACCATCACCCTCACCGACGATGGCAGCGGCAACGTCAACGTCTCAGAGACGCTGGCCTCTGGCTACTACTTCGTGAACACCGGCGCGGGCAACCCGCTGGCCTTCAACCTGAGCACGGCTGGCACGATCACCAACGTCCAGGACTCGACCTACTTTGAAGCCGGCGGCGCAGCTACCGCTTCAACATTCGGCAGCTTTACTGACTCCATTGCGTGCAAAACTGCGTGCGGCAATGGTGCCAGCAATGCCTTCAGTAATCCCACCTCGCTGACCTTTACGGTCGACGGTGTGGATATTCAGGACTTCGTCGCCAACTCGGATAAATACTTCTTCGCCGCAGACGTGGGCGAAGCTGGATTCAGCAACGACGTGTGGACGATCATCGCCACCGGCAACGTGGGCGCAGATGGCGGCTCAACGCTTCCCGTGGTTCCCGAGCCTTCCACGCTGTTGCTGCTCGGCACCGGCCTTGCGGCTCTTGCCGGCATGATGAAGCTGAAGTCTTCTCTCACTTAATGCGGCATTGATCCAGGAGCGGCTCCGCCACATTTCCAACCGGAAACCGTGGCGGGCCCTTCCTTGATCTTCGCCTTAACCAAGCGGTAGTGCGCTCCCCGATATTGAGGAGCCCACGTAAACCAGACGGGCGTCCGATGGGGTCCGTCGCCAGGGATCCGAAGATCCCCCCAGCGTTTGCACTCAATTCGCCACCCGGTGTGCAAGACTTTGCACACGACATGTAAGAGGTGGCAACAAGCTGTTGATTCCAAAGGGACAATCTTTGGAACACCAGGTGCAATCCTATGGTTGCCTGCAGAGACTTCGGCTGCGGCAACACTTTGGAAAGAAACATCCTGTCCTGGCTTAATGCATGGACGACTCATTGACCTTGTGGTTCAACCCTTGCGGAGGTAATCGTGAAACTGAATATCAGCAAGCTCGTAGGTTGCAGCGCCATGCTGGCAGCCTCCCTGTTCCTGGCAGGAAACGCCATGGCAGATACGGTGCTGAATGGCGCCGTCTATGCGGGTGCATCCTCCTATCCCCCAACCACTGCCTTCACCATTCCCGCCGGCGCAGCGACCGGAACCTTTACGCTGACGAATGCGAACAACAGCAACATGTTCAACTTCATGAGCTCGAATGACGACAGCCTGAGCGGCTTTCTGACCGCCGGCGGCGACACGTACGCGGGCGCCGCGGGCTTTGACCAGACCGGCTCGTGCGCTCCTGAGCCGAACTCGACGACCTGCGGGATCAATAACGATGTCATGAACTTCTGGGGCAGCACCTACCTGGTGAACGGCCAGACCTACAGCTTCACCCACGATGACGGTATGTATTTGTATGTCAACGGGACTGAGGTGATCAACTCGGGTGCACCGACGAATGCGGACACCGACTCGTTCATGTGGAACGGAGCAACCGGCACCTATGGCTTCAGCCTGTGGTATGCCGAAGTGAATGGCGGTCCTGCGGTCCTCAACGCGCCTGACTTTGCCGTGACTCCGGAGCCGTCGTCCCTGCTGCTGCTGGGCACCGGCCTCTTGGGCCTGGCGTTCCTGCTGTTCAAGCGGCGCAGCATGAAGCCCTCGGCCAGCCCTGCACTGGGCGCCTAACCGAGCAAGCGCCGCGCCTTCGCGCGGCGCAACCCTCGTCAACCTTCGCAACGCAGCGGCGGGCAGACAACAACCGCCCGCCGCATGCGGGGTGACCAACCGGTACCGGGAACGAGCCACTGGAAGCAATCCTTTGTGGATTGCAAGGGAAGGAAGAGCCAGGGGTAAGTTCCCTTTTGCTGTATGCAGCGCCGGGCCAGGCAGCAACCCGAGCCTCCAACCGCACCGATTCAAAGACAGCGGTGTACGGGAGCCAGGGTAAGCGGAGGGCAGCACCTGAATCCAGGTTTCGGAACCAGCTCATCCGTTGATCGCGTGAATTTAGTTAGTTTGATTTGTACCGGCCGGATTCATTCGGGGATGGATGCGGCGGGGAACGAGCGAAGTGCAGTGATGGGGTTGCGCAGCCTGCCGGCAAAGCCGCCGGAGCGCTCCGCAAGAATGATTTCTTCCAACGCAGGCAGGATTCGACGCATTGAGAGAGCATCTTGGGGACAGGCTGTATCGGGTTTCGTCATGGGCAGGGGCGTCCGTGCCCGAAAGAATGCCGAGTTACGCCGGGTTCCAGGCCAATGAAGGCAACGAGAGAACGATGCTCATGAAGCAAGAATCGAAAGCGGTCGATGAGCGAAGAGTGTGCCAGCGATTCAAGGTGAACGCCCCCCTTTCCTTGCTGATTGGCAACGAGACAGCTCCGGGATTTACACGCGATTTGAGCAACCGGGGAGTCTACTTCTACCTGACCTCGGCGGACACCATCACGGTGAACGGCAGCATTGAGTTTGTGATTGACCTGCCGCCGGAGATCACGCTGTCCACTCGCTGCCAAATTCGCTGTGTGGGCAAAGCGCTGCGCAAGGAAAAGACGCAGACTGACCTGACCGGCGTCGCCGCTGAAATTCTGGATTATTCCATTTCCCGCTGAAGCGCGAGCCGGTCTAGTCTTCCGTGTGGATTTTGCGCAGGCCCAGCACGCGGTGCTCAACGAGCCATTTCTTCTGCACATAAATCAACTTGTTGTTGCTGCCGGGGTCGGTGGGCAAAAGAAAGAACCCGGGATCGACCAGGTAGCGGATGGAATTGTGGACAATTCCCTCCAGAACCTCTCCATCCAGAAATTCCAGCCGCATCCAGATACCGTGCACGATGGGCGTACGCGTGTGGAAGTTGATTTTCTTCCGCACCGGATCGCCGTTGAAGCTGTTCACATAGAAAACAGCCTTCACGTCCGAGATGGGAATGTCCTGAATAGCGTCGGTATCAAGTAGACGGATGTGCAGTGTTTCTGCTGCGCCGGGAAGAGATTTCCCCAGCACGTCTTCAATGGTGCTCCATGTGGGAGTCTCCAGATATCCTCGCACGGATCTGCTTCCGTATTGAATGACGACCTTTTCCCAATTTGATGCACTCGTCGCAGTGGTCATGCGAAGAATCCTCCAATATGCCCGTGGGGGCCGGACCTGCGGAGAGACTTCCGTGTAACCCATTGATACTTCGTTGGTTTAGACTTGGCAATCACACGATGGTGGTATTTCTTCTCCGGAAATCCACGGCGGGCACTCCGGTTGAAGAATGGGCGCTGAAAAGGCAGCCGCGTCAATCAAGCGCGACAAGCCGTCATTGAGGTTCTGCCTGCGGTGCATGGCCGGCAAGCTGGAGCGTAACCAGCCGCCCGGTCCGTCGCCGAACAGCGGCATGCGTCACAGGCTACTCTGAAACCAAGGCAGTGGGAAGTCATCCTGAGGAGGAACCACAAACTGCGTTAAGGACAACCTAATTGAAGCTATGCTGCTTCTGTGGAGGACTGAGGTTGTACTGTTTGATCTTGTAAAGAAGCGCCTTGTAGCTGATCTGGAGGTCGTTGGCCGCGGCCTTGCGGTTCCAGCCCGTGCCTTCAAGGGTTTGTGCAATGGCAGCGGCTTCCGCGTTGCCCTTGAGGCTCTTGACCAGAACCTTCAGGCTGCCGCCGCCGTCCGATGCCTCCGCTGAGGAGAGGATGGCCTTGCCCACATGCGCGGGAGTAAGCTCACCGATGATTTCCGATTCGTCGCGCAGAACCAGATAGCGCTTGACGGTGTTCTCCAATTCGCGCAGATTGCCCGGCCAGGAATAGTGTGTGAGCGCCTGCATCAGCGCGGTGGAAATGGGCAGCGGCTCACAGCCGTAACGCGAGGCCGATTTGCGCATGAAATGGCCGGCCAGAATGGGAATTTCCTGTGAGCGCTCCCGCAACGGCGGCATCTTCACGGTGAAACCGTTCAGGCGATAGTAAAGATCCTCGCGGAACGACTTGCGTGCAATCGCATCCTTGATGTCGATGTTGGTGGCGGCAATGACGCGCACGTCCACTTTCACAGTGGTGCGGCTGCCCAGGCGCGAGAAAGATCCATCCTGCAGCACTTGCAGCAGCTTGGCCTGCAGCACGGCGGGCATCTCTCCAATTTCATCCAGAAAGATGGTGCCGTTGTCGCAGAGCTCGAACTTGCCGGGCTTGGCTTTCACCGCGCCGGTGAACGCGCCCTGCTCATAGCCGAAGAGCTCGCTCTCCAGCAGGTCCGCGGGCATGGCCGCGCAGTTGACCTTGAGAAAATTGCGCTGGCTCCGCGCAGACATCTTGTGGATGAGCATGGCCGCGACTTCCTTGCCGGTGCCGCTTTCGCCCAGGATCAGCACGGGAATATCCGCGCGCGCAACCAGTGTGCACTGCGACTCAATCTCCTGCATGCGCCGGCTGCAGCGCACAAAGGAGGTGGTCTCATTCAGCGGAATTTCCTTGGTCTCTTCTGAGGCTTCCTTCTTTGGCAGCGCTTCAAGGCACTGGCTCACCACGGATTCAAGATCGCTTTTGCGGAAAGGCTTGAGAAGAATCTCTGAGGCGCCCAGGCGCGTGGCGGCCAGCAGCTCCGTCAGATCGGCCGAGCAGGCCAGCACAACAACGGGCATGGATGGACGCGCGGCGCGCACCGAACCAAGGAGAGCCGCCGACTCGTTCCCGGAACTCTTGTCTTCCGCGTGCCAGTCCATGAGCAGAAGATCCGGAGCCATTCCCTGCTCCAGCCCGTGCCGGAACTCATCGACCTCGGAGAACAGGCTCACCTTGAACCCTTCCGAGAGGACCTGCCCCATATAGTCCAGGAGATCCGGATTGGGGTCCAAAATTGCGATATGTTGCCTGCGTTTATCCAAAACCTTCACTCCATTCTCCCCTTATGTGCTCAGCGAACAGGGACGATCTGCCCCTGCGTGGAGAGCCCTACAAATAGAGCACCTGAAATCCCGCCAGCGGTGAAACCTTGAGAGATGGCCGGCACCCTGCCTGTGGAAACTATGAATCAATTGCGGCTTATGAAGACGAGAGCCAATGCATTTCCGGTCCCGCAACAGAGTCTGATTCTAGCATTGAGTGGGAAAACTGAATCCCTCGATTGTGCAAACTTTTACACATTCTGTAGTAACCAGCGCGGATGACTTATGTGGGAGTGTTCCAAAATCAGACAAAACAAGTACAAAAACAGGCGAAATTCGGGGATTTTGCCTCAGTTTGCATGGAATACGCAGGATGGACCATAAGTTGCATGCAAGATAGATATGAAAATTGGAAAGCGGTGGGTGGATGGCATCGGCGCGTGTAAGTGACTTTCTTGAGATGAGTGAACTGCCGCCGATGAACATCATCTTCGGCACCAGCACAGCAATGGAGCTGGCCCGGGAGAAGCTGGAGCGGATTGCGGCGACGCCTGTTCCGGTGCTGCTGCAGGGTGAGAGCGGCACGGGCAAGGATATCCTCGCGCGGCTTTTGCACGGACTGTCTGACCGATCACGGAATCCGCTGGTGAAGGTGACCTGCCCGGCCATTCCGCACTCGCTTCTCGAGTCTGAGCTCTTTGGCTTTGAAAAAGGAGCCTTTACGGGCGCCTATACCATGAAGCGTGGGCGCGTGGAACTGGCCCACATGGGCTCGCTGTTTCTGGATGAGATTGGCAGTTTGGAAAACGCCTCGCAGGCCAAGCTGCTGCAGGTTCTGCAGGACGGAACCTTCATGCGCGTGGGAGCTCAGGAGTCCCGGCGTGTGGACGTCCGGCTCATCTGCGCTGCCAATGGCAATTTGCGGCAGCAGGCCGAGCAAGGAAACTTCCGCCTGGATTTTCTTTTCCGCGTGAGCGCGGTGACCATTGACCTGGCGCCTCTGCGGCAGCGCATCGGCGATTTGCCATTGCTTGCTGACTACTTTTTGGCCAGTTATGCGCGGACTTATCAGCGCGAGCCCAAACCATTGTCGCGCGAGATTCTGAACCTGATGATGCAGTATCACTGGCCGGGCAATATTCGCCAGTTGGAAAACATGCTTCGCGGCTATGTTCTGATTGGCAACGAAGAGGCCATTCTTGCCGACCTGGTACCGGCGAACCGCAGCGATATTCTGCCGGAAATTGACCTTGCGAATCCGATTTCGCTGAAGACGATCACAAAGAACGCCACGCGCGACCTGGAGCGGGAGATTATTCTGCGCGTGCTGCAGGCCAACGGCTGGAGCCGCCAGAAAACCGCACGCTGGCTCAACATCAGCTATCGCTCGCTGCTCTACAAACTGCAGGAGTCCGACGTAGGCACGTTCCGCAGCAAGCGCAACAGAGTGCGCAGTGTGGATGAGAATCTGAGCACTGCGGCAGTAGGCGAGTCAGTGGCGAATGACTAGGTGCAGGGAATCGATATCCGCGTGACGGCGCCCTTTGCCGTCTAAGTTACTTTACATTTACTGGAATCTTTTGGGAACATGCGGTGATTCCCCAGACCTTCCAACTCTCCCCCGCACTTGCCGGCTCCATCAGCCGCTGGAGGTCTACATCCATCCGCGAAGCTTGTAATAGACAATCTTTACAGTCTCAATACTCATGGTCTCAAAACCTGGAATGCGGCCATACCAGTTCTCGGTCTCATGGAGAACGTCGGGTACGGCCATGGGCGTAACCTGAATGTCCAGCTTGCGAAAGACCCGCAGCGCGCGGAACATGTGAAAGTCGCTGGTGAGCAGAACCTTCGTCCCGGGCATGTCCGCGGTGAGCCGCTTGACGGCGAGGGCATTCTGCCGCGTGCTGCGCGAGTCCCACTCGGCGACAATGGCGGAGCGCGGCACACCCTCGGCCATGAGGAAGTCCTCAATCCCGGGACCTCCGCCGCCGCTGACGACCACTTTCTTGAATCCACCGCTCTTCCATGCGAGTGCGGCCATGCGTGCGCGCCAGTAGGAAGAGTAGGCAATGCCGTGCGCATCGTCCGCGGCTGCGGCAAGAACAATAAGGACGTCGCCCTTAGGCTGGTCGAGAGCGCCCTCCGCATAGGCATGTGCCCACCATGCCACAAGCGGCGTGGCGACCACGATGGCGAAGACAAGGCCCGCCAGGGCCAAGGCATGGTAGGCAATTCGCAAACATGCACGCGCTATCCGCATGAAGACAGCTCCGGCGCGATGCATGCGAAGCTAACGGCCATGCTTTGCCGCCTTCCGTTTGGCAAGCACATCTTCAAACACTGCATAGACTTCGTTTGCGCCGACTGACCAACTGCGGCTCCACTTTGCGGAGATGGCCTCAGCATCCCATTCGCGATCAAGAGCTGCATTCAGCGCCTGTAACAGGTCCGCGGAGTTGCGGGGCTCAACAAAGCACCCGGAGTCTTCATCCATTACCTCTGGAATGCCTCCGACGCGCGAGGCAACCACCGGACGCCCGCAGGCAAGCGCCTCCACCACCACATTGGGGCATCCTTCCATGTAACTCGGCAGAGTAACAAGATTCGATGCAGCCATCCAGGTGGCTACTTCGTCGAACGCGCAGCCCTTCAGGATATGGATGTAGGACTCAGCGTTTGCGGCGCGAATGTCCGCCTCAATCACCGGCTGATCGGGCCCGGCGCCGATCATATAGACATGAAGGCGCGGGCGCGCAGCGTGCAGGCCGGCCGCAGCCTGCACAAGCTCACGCAGTCCCTTCTTCATATCCATCCGGCCGACGTAGACCACGGCCTCAATCTCCGCGTCCAGGCCAAGCTGACTTCGCGCCTCCTGCCGGTCACGCACATGGAAGACAGAAAGGTCGCAGCCGTTAATCACCGCACGAGTCTTCTCCGGCGCCGCGCCCATCTCCACCATCTTCCTGCGCATGTCCTCGCTCACTGAGACAAGAAAGTCAGCTCCGCGCAGTACCGTGCGCGTATGCAACCGCGTGATGGGGTTGGTGATGCGATTCACGTCCGATCCGATGCTCTTGGCGACAACCGGAATTCCAAGAGCCTTGCCTATCTGCAGAGCCGCGTACCCATCTGGATAGAGCACAAAGCTATAGATGATGTCCGGCGCAAAGTTACGCACGTGCGGAAGCAGCGCACGCGCCGCCATCCATCCATTCAGCGGCCTGGTTAGAATCGGAACCGCCAGATAGTCGTAATAGCGAACATTGACGCCGGGCGGGCTGTAAAATGCGTCAAACTTGCTATTGGTCTTTATCCAGCGACGCAGAGAATCCGGGTAGGCAGTGTGAGGATAGAAGACGCGCGCATCGGCAATCTTCGTGAGTTCGAGCAATCTTTGATAGGCGGATCTTCCCTGCCAGGGCTCTGACGAACTGGGAAAGTAGTGAGTAACAATGGCGATTTTCATCTTTGGCTTCTCTCCGCATGTACGGCGGTGGCGAGCGGTTCCATAGGAGCTGGGAGGGAGTCTTTCTTCCGAACACCATGGAGAATTCCGGCATAACTCGCAGCAAGGGACTTGCGTTCAAACGTGGCAATGCGTTCCACGTCAGGTCGATAGGTCTCTGAAAGATTTCCTCCCTTGGTTACAGCATCAGTAAGAAGCTTGCAAATCGCATTTACATCACGACTATCTGCCCACCATCCGGCATGTAACTCTTCAATCAGAGAGCGAACCGCTCCTCCAGGATGGACGGTAGCTACGATTGGCTTGCCAACACCCAAATAGTCATAAAACTTGGCTGAGACGTTCACCGGATCATGGGTGATGAGAAGTGCGTAATCGCTCTCCGCCAGGGCCTGAAGAGCCTGCGCCTGCGGCATAAAGGAGATTAGCTCAACCGTCTCCCCGAGCTCGAGGAGGGATTGACGGAAGTACGGATCTTCCACTCGGCCGATGAAGCGCACGCGCAAACGCGAACGAATTTCTTCAGAAAGCGTGCGGATGGCCTGAATAAGCGCTTGCGGCTCCGTGGAGCCATAGAGCGTGCCTAGATACGTGAGAAGAACCGGCTTGTCATTTGCCGCCTGCGCTTGCGAAAGCACGCGTGGCAAGCGGGCCGCGTCAAATCCGTTGGGAACGAGATGAAATTTGCCGGCGGGCTCGTCAGGGTATCGCGCTTGAAGCAACCGGCGCGCCGCCTCAGTAACGGCGACCACCGCAGTGGCGCTGGCCACCGCAGCGGCCTCAGCCTGATGCGCAATTTGGCGCGCGCGCGGACTACGGCTGAAGCTGATGAGGTCAATAGAAGTGGCGAGCCATTCATCGCGAAAGTCAACAACAATGGCGAGATTGGGGAAACGCGCGCGAAGTTTGGGTGCAAGCAGAACGCTGGAAAACGGCGGCACCGTAATGAGCACAAGGTCGATGTTGCGCTCCCTGACGATGCGGGCGGCGGCGCGCGCAAGGATGGGAAGCCAGGTGACTTGAGGATCAGGTAGAAGAATATCCTGCGCGATTCTGCGCAGAAGGCCGGGCTTGCGCGGCTGCGGGGAGGTCGCCGTACTCGTCGAGGGTTTGCGCGCGCCGGTGACGCGGTTCTTGATCCACTTCTTCAGGCCGAAGGGCAGATCCAGTGTGAGCGTGCGATGGATGGTGACGCCCTTGGGAATGTCATTCAGCAACTCGGGATCCGTGCCAACCGCGGAGGGATTCCGCGCGGTAAGCACATCCAGCCGAATGCCATGCTGGGGCAGATAACGGGCAAGGCTGGCTGCACGCAGCACACCCACGCCACCAACGGGCGGAAATGAATAGGAGACGAGGAGGACGTTCACCGCGCCACCTCCGCGTGCTCTGGAGTGTGTTGGCCAGCAGCCTGTGTGCCATGGATGAGCGCAGAAGCCGCCTGAAACATTTGCCACGCGGTGACCCAACGCACCTGAATCTGCCGGCTCTCGGCCTCCTGCGCGATCCAGTCAAAGAGATCGGCTAGGTCCTTTTCGAGCAGCGAAGCAAGATTGTGGTCGGCGCCGCCATGCGTGTACAGCTTGAGAAAGATATCGTCGCCGATGGATGGCGCAAGGCGAAGCCAGTGGCGCACGCGCGCCCTGGTTGGCGGATCGTACGAAGCCAATTCGCCCGTTTCAAGCCGAGGCATGATGCGGCCATTCCAGCGTAGACCGAGCGGGCCGGTAATCATCAGCAGGTCGCCGCGCGTTCCACCATTCACCGTGGCGCGAACGCCGGAGTCAAAGGAGCGCGGGCGCAGGTCCGCATGGCTGGTGCACCAGTAAATCTGATTCACGACGTTGCCCTGCGTTGGCGAGGGCGCAGATGGCATGGTGAAGTCCGCGTAGCAGCCCAGGTCTCGCAGCAGCGCGATTTCACCCTGAACACCGCACCAGCGGCCATCCGGGCGTGAGTTGTCGAGCGCCCAGTTGCCGTGGATGAAGCCAAAGACCGTGCGCCCGCCCACCTGGCGCAGGAGCCCATGATCGTTGGTGAGCCTGGCGCAGAACTCGCGAACCTTGCGTGTAAAGGACTCCGCGTGGTCGTGGTCGTGATGCAGGTGAACCTCGACATCGCCAACGCCGAGGCGGACAATTGCAGTCACGCCATCAAGAATTTCGCGAAAATATTCCTCTTGCGGGTAAAAGAAGGAATACTGTGGGCGCTGTCCGGCGGAGTCGCGCGGCGCGTCTTCGGCGATGCGCGGCCAGCGGTCGCGCCAGCGCGCCACACGGCGGAGCGCGGAAGGCACGGACGCCTCGCGCCCATACGGCTCGTAGTGATCCGTGATAGCAACCCATAGCCTTTGGGGCGCAGACGGGTGGAACCCGCCGCGCAGCCGATCCTGCACATAGGGAAGGAGCCAGCGTTCAGCATGGCGCGGGAGATGCATGGATTGGACCGGCTCCTTTCGTGAAATCTGTTCTTCCTTTTTAAATACCACGTGCGCACGGCACGGACGAGCTTGCGATTGCTCACACTAAACAGCCGCCTTCGGCTTTGTCATTCCGGTTCATTGTTCGATTCGACACTCCGAAGGAAACGAAAAGTCTCCGCCATGCCTTCCTGCGTGGAGACGAGTGGACGCCATCCGAGCCCACGGAGCTTGGCGTTCTGAAATTCATTGCCCGCCCACGCCGCAGCCGCCTTGTAACGCGTGAGGATGGCAGGAAGCTGTCCCTTCGATTTGCGATGGTAAGACTCGACGAGGGATGAGAGACCCAGCGTGAGGAAATACGGTACACGGACAGCGCGGATTTTTCGAACCTTCCTGCGGTACTGGCGCAGATAAACGGAGGCGGTTGGCAGATCATCATCGTGTACGTTGTATACCTGGCCGTTGGCGCCCGGATGAACGCCGGCGAGGACGATGGCCTCTGCGCAGTTGCGCACGTGTGAAAGGGGCAGCAGATTTGCCCCGCCGAAGTGCGCGAAGACGGGACCGATTTGAAGACCCACCCGGTTGGAGAACGCGCCTCCACCCGGCCCGTAGATCACGCCGGGGCGCAGCACAACGAGTTCGAAGCCGAACTTTTCACGATGGCTCCAGAAGAGCTGCTCCTGGCGCAGCTTGGAAAACGAGTAGGGGTCGCGTAACTCCGGCCGGCTTTCGAGCGGCGTTTGTTCTGTGATGCGCGCACCGCGGCCCAGCGGCACAACTCCATAAACGCCGAAGGAGCTGACGAGGACGGCGCGCGTATTTTCAATCGCAGGGTTGGCGCGGGCCTCGAGCGCCTCAAGCAAATTGCGTGAGGAGACGACTGAGTCGGCGAAGAGCTCCGCGGGCGAACCTTTCAGCCCAGCAGCCAGGTGAAAGACGATCTCGACATCCTCAACCGCTCGAGCGCAATCTGCGCGGGAGCGAAGATTTCCGTGGACAAACTCGATGCTTGCCGATGGGTTGGCATCTGCAAGCCGGCGCAGGACCTCTTCCTTTGACGAGTCGCGAAGAAAGCATCGAACTTCAAGGTATCCGTGCGCAAGCAAACGCTCCACAACGTGAACGCCGAGGAAACCGCCTGCGCCCGTGACCAGTACCTTCATGCCGTCACCACCGGATACACCTGCTGAAAGATTGCGTCCATCAGTTCTGAGACACGCAGAATTTCCGCATAGGGGATGGGCGGTTCGGAGTTTTCTTCAATTGAGCGGTAGAACTCCGCAAGCAGGCGATGCATGCCATGGAAGTAATGAAAGCGCGCATGCGCAAAGTGATTGACGTTGCCAAGACCCTGACGGAAATAGTCCTTGGCCACTTTGAAAGGCGGCACAAGGCGGCCCAGTGCTGAAGGAAATCCCTGCTTGCGATCGAGCGTAACAGTGCGCATCTGAAAATCGGCGGTGGCCGTGTTGCGCGTGCCGTAGACGCGCAAATGATGACCCACAGGCCGCGCATGCGCGCTGAAGGTGACGTAGGCGCTGATATCGCCATCGCGCATCATGACCCGCAACTCATCCAGCAGTTCCCCGCCCTGCATGTTCGTGCCGGAGCCTGCTTGATACGCAAGCACCTGCACTTGCGGAGTGTCGCCCGTGAAGTAAGGGACGATTTTGTTCAGGGCATGGTCAAGAACATTCTGAAAGAGCTGGCCGGGAAGACGGCGCACCCAGTGGTTGGGATCGCGACGAAGGGCCGTTCCATATTCACCGGCAAGATCGTATCCATAGAAGCTTTCGAGATGAACAATGTCGCCCAATGCGCCTTTTGCAACAAGGCCGCGAAGTGCAAGCGCGTGCTCCTCAAAATTGGGCCAGTAATTGACGGTCAGCCTGCGATTGGCGGTCTCGGCCGCATCCAGAATGGCCCGCACGTCGGCGGATTGCGGGGCAACGGGCTTTTCGAGGAAGACATGACAGCCGGCCGCAAGCGCCTGGCGCACCAGGGCAAGATGCGATCCGGGCGGTGTGGTGATGTGCAGGACGTCGGGCTGCTGCTCGTCGAGCATCCGCGAAAAGTCGCTATACCAGTGCGGGACAGAATACCGCGTCGCGAGCTGCTCGGCCATGATGGGCTCAAGGTCGCAGACGGCAACCAGCGATGCCGAGGAAATCTTGCGAATCTCTTCAACGTGCGCGTCCGCAATTTTTCCGCAACCAATAATGGCGATCTTCAGGCTCATGCGTTTTTCTAGCGCTCCCTTCCTTGCGGATGTTGGAGCGTTCCGCGTGCAGTTGATCCTCCCGGCGCATCCATGGCTCCGATGGTCAGCGGCTGTGTACGCAGCTGCGGCGTGGCGGAGGGCCCGAACTCGAAGCGAACGGGCATATCCGGCGCGTTGGCAGGCATTGCGGCACCCGCGTTCACCAGCACCGGGTTGGGCGCGAAGGTCTTCAGGTCAAAAGGCGGTGCGCTTACGCCGTGCAAATGCGTGAGGCCCGTATTATCAGCGGCGTTGCTCGCGCCCTGAAAGGCAGAGCGCGCTGTTCCCTTTACCCATCCGGTTCCATCACCGCCGGCCAGGTTTCCGGTGCCCCAGTTCGCGTTGATCACGTTCCGCCCGAAGGTGGTGAACTGCGTTGACTCCCGATTCCAGAAGAAGAAAGGCCTCGTCGGTGAACCCATCCAGATTGCATTGTTATACGCCATGATCCGCGGCCACTCGATCTCGGCGAAGCTGTTGCCTCCGCCGCCCGAGGTGTCGAACATATGCCAGCGGTAGTTGCCGCAGCCGTTGCACACCGGCTCGTAGAAGCTGTTGTTGTAGAACCACAGCGTGCCGATGCGGTCGTTCTCCAGGCTGCCGTGGTCGGTG
>DASUAU010000005.1:0-35422 GCA_035763705.1 Occallatibacter sp.
TCTACGTTCTCGACGAGCCCTCCATCGGCCTGCACACCCGCGACACCGAGCGCCTCATCCGCATCCTCAAGGACCTGCGCGACCTCGGCAACACCATCGTCGTCGTCGAGCACGACCCCGACGTCCTCCGCTCCGCCGACCATCTCCTCGATCTCGGCCCCGGTGCCGGCGAATTCGGCGGCAAACTCCTCGCCTCCGGCGTCCTCGCGGAAATCGAAGCCAACCCGCAATCGCTCACCGGCCGTTATCTCTCCGGCCAGCTCTCCATCCCCGTGCCCACGCGCCGCCGCGCCCCCGGCCGCGAAAAGCTCATCCTCCGCGGCGCGCGCGCCAACAACCTCCGCGACCTCACCGTCGAAATCCCGCTCGGCCTCCTCGTCGCTATCACCGGCGTCTCCGGCTCCGGCAAATCCACGCTGGTCCACCAGGTGCTGTATCGCGCCGTCGCACGCGCCCTCGGCCAGACCGACGGTGCAGACCCTTCCGGCCTCTTCCAGTCGCTCTCCGGCGCAGAGCGGCTCAATGACGTTGTCCTCGTCGACCAGACTCCCATCGGCCGCACCCCGCGCTCCAACCCCATCACCTACATCAAGGCCTTCGACCTCATCCGCGAGCTCTTCGCCTCACAGCCCGAGTCCAAGCGCCGCTCCCTCACTCCCGGCCACTTCTCCTTCAACGTCCCCGGCGGCCGCTGTAACACCTGCGAGGGCGACGGCACCGTCACCGTCGAAATGCAGTTCCTCGCCGACGTCGAGCTGCCCTGCGAGGACTGCAACGGCACGCGTTACCAGGCCCGCATCCTTGAAGTGCAGTACAAAGGCAAAAACATCCACGAAGTCCTGCAGCTCACCGTCAAGGAAGCCCTCCGCTTCTTCGCCGGGCAAACCCGCCTGCTCGACAAGCTCGCCGTCCTCGACGAAGTCGGCCTCGGCTACCTCCGCCTCGGCCAGTCCGCCACCACGCTCTCCGGCGGAGAGGCCCAGCGCGTCAAGCTCGCCTCCCACCTCGCCCAGGTCCGCTCCATCAACGCCGCCGCCAAGCCCTCCCAGGCCAGCCGCGTCCTTTACATCCTCGACGAGCCCACCACCGGCCTCCACTTCGACGACGTCTCCAAGCTCCTCACCGCCTTCCGCAAGCTCATCGACGGCGGCGGCTCCCTCCTCGTCATCGAGCACAACCTCGACATCATCAAATCCGCCGATTGGGTCATCGACCTCGGCCCCGAAGGCGGCTCCGGCGGCGGCCAGCTCGTCGCCCAGGGCACCCCCGAGCAAATCGCCCAGAACCTCCACTCCCACACCGGCCACTTCCTCGCCCGCGTGCTGTGAAGCCAGGCGCTTCGCCCCTCGCGCTGCTGTTTATCGGTGCTTCTGCAGATTTCGCAGCGCGTCTTGAAAAGCCTTCACGCGCAAAGGGCCGTGGTCGCTGGCAGCCGCTTCCATCGCCGTCTGACCTTTATTGTTGCGAATTGCCAGATTTGCCCCATGCTGGATATAGAGCGCAATTGCATCATCATCCACGGTCGTAAAAATCGGTGTTTCACCGTCGTTATTTCGTGCGTTCACATTCGCGCCGAGCTTCAACAATTCCTTCTCCACAGCCGTCAGAAACGTCTCGTGCAGTGCCGTATTCCCATGTCTATTCCTCGCATTCACGTTTGCTCCTGCCTCAACGAGCAGGCGAACACACTCTGCACGTTCTTCTTCGGTCGCATGGCTATTATCCTTACTCGCGGCGATTACCGCTGTGTCCCCCTGTCTATCGCGTACCTCAAGATCTAGGTGGAAACGCAATATCTCCCGCACCACATCGGGATTGCCGGATGTGGCTGCGCCAATCAACACACTGCCCGCGCCGCCAACCTCCGATAAGGTCATGCCTCCCGAACTCTGCTCATCCAACTGTTTGCTGAAGCCCGCATTCGGGTCCGCCCCGGCATCGATAAGTTCTTTCACTGAAGCCAGCTTGCCCGCACGCGCGGCATTCAGCAGAGCCATGTTCAAATCGCTCTGGTCGCCCTCACCAGCGCCGGAATCCAGCAAAACCTTCAGCGTCTCGGGATGAGGACTTGCAGCATTCAGCCAGCCGACGTTCGCAAAGAGCGGCTCTTCATCTGGACTACGCGGCTTTGGTGGCGCGATTGGCTTTAGTGGCACGCCCGCATCTAGAAGCTCCTGCACTGTCTCTGTTTGGCCGCGCGACGATGCTTCTTTCAGAATCATCTGCGCCTCGTAGCTCTTGAAGTTGAAGCCCTCGGCCTTTAGCGCATCCACCAACCCATCCGTGCCTTCAATCCACCGCTTCGTCTGCGCGAAGGAATCCACATCATCTTCCAGTTCAGAAATCACCTCGGGCATGCCAACCCAGCTTCCAACGTAGTCATAAACCTTCCACGCGTGCCCATCTACATCAATGGAGAGAACGTAGGCCGGATTATCAGTGACCGCAGCGCGGTAGGCCGGATCCATCGAGTAAAAATTGTCCGCAATAAACTTTTTCGCCAAATCGCGAACGGCCACAGGGTCAGCCTTTGCCATGTGCTTGCCCGGCGCTACCACATATCCTTCACCATCAAACTGAATTCCGTTCGTGCTCACGCGCACTGTATAGGAAGGGCACGATCCAAAGCACCCAGTCCGCTCCAGCGTAATTGTCACATTGGAATTCGGGCGCACCGGTGGGCCGGGAACATGCCGCGTCGGCATCCGCTCCGGAGGAACCAAATCAACATATTCCTCAACCTTTGCGTTCGTTGGCTTTCTATTCACTTCAAACGGGGTAAATGTCCATTGCATTACCTCGTCTCTGACTGTCGGCCAGAACTTCATCGAGCCTGTACCGCTCTCCGCGTTGGCCTTTATCACCTTGCCGTCGGCAGAAACAATCAATATCAGATGAAGCTGATTCTCGCCTTCTTCCACGCCATCAAGTGGGATCGTGCGGCGGTGCGGCTTCACTTCGTGCTTCTGGGCTGCATCGTAGTCAAAATAGGGATAGGCTGGGGCCGCCTTCTGCGGTGCAGTCGCTTGTGCTGCCGTGGCAGAGACCCCCAGAACCATGAGCGCCAAAATCATACCGGCATCATAGCTCTTCATTGCGGGTTGGGGAATAACTCGAAAACCAATTTCTACCAACCCCTCACCGCATCGTCGTCACCGCGCAATTCTCCCGCTGGATCGCCTCGCCCGGCCGCCCTACGTGAAACATGTAGCTGCACCCGATGTAGGAGCTGCCCGTCGTCGCCGCCTGGTACACATACACCGTCCGCGTCCCCGGCTGGTACACCAGCAGCGAGCTGTGCTCGCTCACGCCCGCAAGCTGAAACTGCAGGCCGCCGTCGTTTGCATAATTCGATGCTCGTGCCGCCCGCGCATTCCCCAGCCACAATCCCAGCGCCAGCGCCGCCACCGCAATCACCGCGCCCTTCATCCATCCCGAATTCCTCATCGCACACCCCTCCTCAAGTCACTCTCACTGCATGCCGATAGACGCCCGTCCCCGGCCCAATGCTCGCCCGCACCAATCTCGCATGGGAAACGGAAAGACCACGGAGGGAGCAGAGGCCTTCAGGCCTCTGAATTCCAGCCGCGATTGCCGTCGGGCTTCAGCCCCGGAGAGAAAAGTAAAAAATGAAGGATGCGGGTTTCAGCCCCTGCCGCAGCCTCACCCTTGACCCTGTCAACCCTTCCATCTACACGCCCGCCCCCAACCCTCTCATTCCACGCGCTAAAAACTCCACGCCCTTTTGCCGATTATTTCCGCACTCTGTCGCACAATGGAACTGTCGAGGAAAGACCCATGAGCCCAATTCGCCACAAACATGCTGAGAGCTGTCGGCTGAAAGCTGTTAGCTGGCCCGCAGGGCCGCACCATGGAACTGTCAAAGGAGAAACCCACGCTGCCAATCCATCACAAATCCGCTACTCCCTACTCCCTGTTCCCTAATCCCTGGCCCGGAGGGCCTACCCCCCTCCCCCCCCTATATTTTTATTTTCACTTTTCCACAATTTCGTTGCCGAAAATTACGAGGCAGCATTCGCCTCGTCTTCGCCCCAGCGCCAACTCGCTACTGCGCGCAGCGCGCTAACTTGATAACTCGCTACCGTGCGCAGCAGCTAACTCCGCTAAATCGCTGTCGGCTGCTTTTACTCCGCCACCACCGGATTGGTCAGCTCGCCCAGGCCCTCAATTGCAATCGTCACCGTCTCGCCCGGCTTGAGCCAGCGCTTCGGCGTCCGTCCCAGGCCAACGCCATAAGGTGTTCCCGTCGAAATCACGTCGCCGGGCACGAGCGGCGTAATCGACGAGATGTATTCCACCAGCTCCGGCACTTTGAAGACCAGCTCCCGCGTATTCGAGCTCTGCATCACCGTGCCGTCAATCGTCAGCTTCACGTCCAGCGCATGCGGATTGGCAATCTCGTCCGCCGTCACAATCGCCGGCCCAATCGGACAGAACGTGGGGAAGCTCTTGCCCAGCGTCCACTGCGAGGTCGCCAGTTGCACATCGCGCGCGCTCACATCGTTCACCATCGTGTAGCCAAACACGTGCTCGCGCCACGCCGCCGCCGGAATCCGGTAACCGCCCTTGCCCATCACAAAGGCAAACTCCGCTTCGTAATCCGGCTCCGTCGAGTTCTTCGGCAGTACAATCGCTTCGCCCGGCCCGATAATCGCCGTCGTCAATTTCATAAACACCACGGGCACTTCCGGAATCGCCATGCCCGACTCCTTGGCGTGGTCGCGATAGTTCAGCCCAATGGCAAACACCCGCGGCGGATTCAATAGCGGCGCATGCAGACGCACCTCGCCCAGCGCCAGTCTCTTTGCCGGCAGCGCACTTGGCAGCCCGCGCGTAATCACGTCCAGCGCATCCGCAAACCCGGCCGTTCCAAGGTCCAGCACCGTCGCCGTATCGTCAAAAAGCAGGCCCGGTCGCACCGCGCCTCCGTCCACGGAAAATGAAATCAGCTTCATCCTTCGCTCCGAAAAAATTGTGCGCCGGCGCTCTCAGGCGTGCGCCCGCACGTGTGCAATCACCTTCAGATACGCGCGCGCCGTCTCGGTAATCGTTTCCGTTTGCCCAATGTCCACCGCCGCAAGGTTCACCAGATCGCTGCCCACGCCCAGCGCCCGCGCGCCCGCCTTCAAAAAGCCCTCCGCCGTATCCAGCGTCACGCCGCCGGTCGGAATCAGCTTCAAATGCGGAAACGGCGCCAGCAGCGACTTCAGATAACTTGCGCCGCCCATTGCCGAGCAGGGAAAAATCTTCACATAGTCCGCGCCCGCGCGATGCGCCGTAATCACCTCAGTGGGCGTCAGCGCTCCCGGCATCGAAAGTTTTTTCGCCGCCTTCGTCGCCGCAATCACGTCCGTGTGCAAACTGGGGCTCACCACAAACTCCGCGCCGGCCGCAATCGTCGCCTCTGCTTCGGCCGCCGTCGTCACCGTGCCGGAGCCCAGCAGCAACTCCGGATACCCGGCCTTCAGATCCCGCAGCAGCTCCACCGCGCCCGGAACCGTCATCGTGACTTCCACCACGGTCACGCCGCCGGCCATCATCGCCTTCACCACCGCATGCGCCTGCTTCACGCTCTTCGCGCGCAGCACGGGAATCAGGCCCACGCGCTCCAGCCGCTCTTGTATCGTTTCAGCCATTGTCGATTCATCGCGCAATCCGCGCCGATCCGCCTTTCATCGCCCGCTCCACCTCGGCCAGCGTCGCCATGCTGGTGTCGCCCGGCGTGGTCATCGCCAGCGCGCCGTGCGCCACGCCGCAGCGCATCGCCCAATCCATCGGCTTGCCCGCAAGCAGTCCGTAAATCAGCCCTGAGGCAAAGCTGTCGCCGCCGCCCACGCGATCCAGAATCTCCACCTCGCGCTGCGGCACGTGCGTAATCCCTTCGTCGCTCAGCGCAATCGCGCCCCAGCCGTTGCGGCTGGCCGTGTGCGCCGTGCGCAGCGTGCTCGCAATCAGCTTCAGGTTCGGATACGCCGCGGCCACCTCGCGCAGCATCGTCTCGTAGCCTGCAATCGGCAGCTCGTCAAAATCCTCGCTCACGCCGGGAATCGAGACTCCCAGCATCGCGGAGAAGTCCTCCTCGTTGCCAAAGAGCACATCCACTTTCTTCACCAGTTCGCGATTCACCGCCTGCGCCTTTTCCTTGCCGCCAATCGACTTCCACAGGCTCTCGCGATAATTCAGGTCATAGGAAACCGGCGTCGCGTGCCGATGCGCCTCGTGCATCGCCTCCGCAGCCACCTCCGCCGTTGAGGCGGAAAGCGCAGCAAAAATTCCGCCCGTGTGCAGCCACCGCGTGCCGTTTCCTGCGCCGAAGACCGCCGCCCAATCAACATCTCCCGGCTTGATCTGGCTTGTCGCCGTGTGTCCGCGGTCGTTGCATCCGGCCGCCGCGCGCAGTCCAAAGCCGCGCTCGGTAAAATTCAGTCCGTTGCGCACCGCGCGGCCCACGCCGTCAAACTTCACCCAGCGAATCTGCGACGCGTCCACGCCGCCCTGCAGAATCAGGTCCTCCACCAGCCGGCCCACGGCATTGTCGGCCAGCGCCGTCACAATCGCCGTCCGCATCCCAAAGCAGCGCCGCAGCCCGCGCGCCACGTTGTATTCGCCGCCGCCCTCCCAAACCTGAAAGCCGCGCGTGGTGTGGATGCGTCCTTCGCCGGGGTCCAGCCGCAGCATCACTTCGCCAAGGCTCACGCAGTCCCAGCGGCAGGCAAGGTTGGAGAGTTCCAAAGGTTCCATGGTCGTTGCTTTCGGATGCACTCACACTCTATCGCATCACCCGCGGGCGCTGCGCAACTTCCGCATCGCGCATCCCACCCTGCATGATGTAGATTGCTTGGAAGTGCCGCCTTGCGGCTGCGAAACCGATTTTCTTCCGGGCGGCTTCCGATTCAGGCGTCCCTGATAGAGGTACTCTGCATGAGTGAACATCCCTTCAATCTTTCCGGCCGCGTGGCCGTCGTCACCGGCGGCACCAACGGCCTTGGCCAGGCCATTGCCCTCGGGCTTGCGGATGCCGGCGCGGACGTGGTGGCCACCGCGCGCCGCCAGGAGCTCGTCGATCGCGTGGCTGCGGAGATTGAAGCCAGGGGCCGCCGCACCCTGCGCATCGCCAGCGACGTCCAGCACCGCGAAACCCTCCAGGCGCTCCACGATCAGGTTCTCAGCGCCTTCGGCAAGGTTGACATCCTCGTAAACGCCGCCGGAGTCACCCACAAGTCGCCCACGCTTGAAGCGGCGGAAGAGGACTGGCTCCGCGTTCTCGACGTCAACCTCAACGGCACCATGCGCACCTGCCAGATCTTCGGCGCCACCATGGCCCGCGCCGGTTACGGCCGCATCGTCAACATCGCCTCGCTCTCGTCCTTCGTCGGTTTCTATCGCGTCGCGGCTTACTCGGCCAGCAAGGGCGCGGTTGCGGCCTTCACCCGCGTGCTGGCCATTGAGCTTGCGCAATCCGGCGTCTGCGTCAACGCCATCGCCCCCGGCGTCTTTCCCACGCCGCTGAATGCCTCGCTCATCCAGGGCACGCCGCGCGGCGACGAGCTGCTGCTGCGCACGCCCATGCGCCGCTTTGGCCAGCCGCAGGAGCTGGCCGGCGCCGCCGTCTTCCTCGCCTCTGAGGCCGCCTCATTCATCACCGGCGAAATCATCGCCGTCGACGGAGGCTTCCTCTCGAGCGGCGTCAATCAATAAGAGCCACCGGAGAACGCCCCGCCATGAAAATCACCAGCGCCAAGGTCATTCTCACCTCGCCCGGCCGCAACTTCGTCACCCTCAAAATCGAAACCGACCAGGGCCTTCACGGCCTGGGAGACGGCACGCTCAACGGCCGCGAGCTCGCCGTCTCCAGCTACCTTACCGATCACGTCCTTCCGTGCCTCATTGGCCGCGACCCCTTTCAGACCGAGGACATCTGGCAATATCTCTATCGCGGAGCATACTGGCGTCGCGGCCCCGTCACCATGGCGGCCATCGCCGCCGTCGACGTCGCGCTCTGGGACATCAAAGGCAAGGCTCTCGGCACGCCTGTCTATAACCTGCTGGGCGGCAAGTCGCGCGACGGCGTGCTGGTGTATGCCCATGCCAACGGCAAAGACATTGACCACGCGCTCGAAGATGTCGCGCGCCACAAGGAGCTCGGTTACAAAGCCATCCGCGTGCAAAGCGGCATTCCCGGCGTGCCCTCAACTTACGGCGTGCCCAAAGCCGGCGGCAACTACGAGCCCGCCGAGCGCGGCCTGCCCACTGAGGCGGCCTGGGCCACCGAGCCCTATCTGCGCCACGTTCCCATGCTCTTCGCGCACGTCCGCGAAACCTTCGGCGAAGAGCTGCATCTGCTCCACGACTGCCATCACCGCCTTACGCCCATTGAGGCTGCGCGCCTCGGCAAGGATCTCGAACCCTTCCGCCTCTTCTGGCTGGAAGATCCCACGCCCGCAGAATTGCAGCAGAGCTTCGGTGTCATTCGCCAGCACACCACCACGCCCATCGCTGTCGGTGAGGTCTTCAACACCTTATGGGACGCGCATGACCTCATCCGCAACCAGTGGATTGACTACCTGCGCATGGCCATCGTTCACGGCGGCGGCATCACCGCTCTGAAAAAGGCCGCCGACTTCGCCGCGCTCTATCAGGTCCGCACCGGCTTCCACGGCGCCACGGATCTTTCGCCCGTCACCATGGCCGCCGCGCTTCACTTCAACATCGCCATCCACAACTTCGGCATTCAGGAGCACATGCCGCACACGCCGGAGACGGACGCCGTCTTCCCGCACCACTACACCTTCGCCGGCGGCCTCATGCATCCCGGCGACGCACCCGGCCTGGGCGTGGAAATCGACGAGGCCCTCGCCGCCAAATATCCTTACCAGCGCGCTTACCTGCCCATCAATCGCAAGCTGGACGGCACGCTCACCGACTGGTAATTTCCTGCCGTCCGCGCCGTTGTGCCGGTAACCGCGGTCCACAGCACCATCGGCATTGGCACAAGCTCTCCAATCGCGATACCTTGGCAGGGTGCGGCTGGGGCAGGGTGCGGCTGGCGCAGGGTGGCAAGCATCGTCTCTCAGCCCGCACCGTTACAGCACCCGAACCGAATCTCCGCGTTGGGGGAAAAGGAGCGCAGATGGCTTTCACGCGAAAATGGCGCATGGGCATGGTTGGCGGCGGCCCGGGCGCGTTCATCGGGCCCGTCCATCGCGCCGCGGCCGAACTCGACGGCCGCATCCAGCTCGTCGCCGGCGCATTCTCGCAATCGCCGGAGCGCACCCGCGCAGCCGGCGAAATCTACCGCGTCGATCCCGCCCGCGCCTACGCCGATTTTCACCGCATGATGACCGCCGAGCGCGAGCGCCAGGACCCCATCGACTTTGTCGCCATCGTCACGCCCAATCATCTTCATCTGCCCGTTGCCCGCGCCGCCATGGATGCCGGCTTCGCCGTGATGAGCGACAAGCCCGCCACCGCCACTTACGCCGAGGCGCTCGAACTGCAATCTCTGGTGAAGGAAAAAGGCCTGCCTTACGGCCTGACGCACACCTATGCCGGCTATCCGCTTGTGCGCGAAGCCCGCGCCCTCTGCGCCGCGGGCCGCATCGGCAACATTCGTAAAGTCGTCGTCGAGTATCTGCAAGGCTGGCTCAGTCTGCCCGTGGAGGCCACCGGCCAAAAGCAGGCCGCCTGGCGAGCTGATCCCGCGCGCAACGGCCCCGGCGGCTGCACCGGAGACATTGGCGTGCACGCCTTTCACCTGCTCGAATACGTCACTGGCCTCCACACCACGCGTATCTCCGCCACTCTGCGCTCCGTTGTGCCCGGCCGCCGCGTGGACGACGACTGCACCGCTCTGCTCGAGCTGAACAACGGCGCAAGCGCGTCGCTGCTGGCCTCGCAGGTGGCAGCGGGCGAAGGCAACGGACTCCGCCTGCGCGTCTATGGCGAATCCGGATCGCTCGACTGGCGCCAGGAAGATCCAAACCGCCTGCGCTTGCGCTCGCTCGACGGCCCTGAGGAGATTCGCCACGCCGCCGGCGGTTATCTCAGCGCGGACGCACTGGCCGCCACGCGACTTCCCGGCGGCCATCCCGAGGGATTCTTTGAGGCCTTCGCCGTCCTCTATCGCGAATTTGCCGACGGCCTGAAGGCCTGGAACGACGGGGTGAAAGACCCGCTGCCCAGAACGCTGCCCGGCATTCGCGCCGCCGTGCGCGGCATGCAGTTTATCCAGCGATCCATTGAAAGCAGCCAGTTGAAAAGCTGGATTGATTTCTAGCCGCAAAGTAGTCGAACGCAGGATGCCTTACGGGAGCAGAGGACAATGAAGACAATCAAAGGTCCCGGAATTTTTCTGGCCCAGTTTGCCGATGACCAGTCCCCATTCAACACGCTGGAGGGTCTGGCGCACTGGGCTGCACAGTTGGGCTTTGCCGGCGTGCAGATTCCATCCTGGGACAGGCGGCTCTTTGATCTGCAGGCCGCCGCGGAAAGCCAGGACTACTGCGACGAGATTCTCGGCATCCTGGAGCACGCCGGGCTCAGCCTCACGGAGCTTTCCACACATCTGCAGGGCCAGCTTGTCGCCAGCCATCAGGCTTACGACGTGGTTCTTGAGGGCTTTGCGCCGGCGGGCATGCAGGGCGCAAAAGCGCGGCAGCAGTGGGCCGTGCAGCAGTTGCTGTGGGCCGCCAAGGCCAGCAGCCGCCTGGGGCTCAGCGCACATGCCACCTTCTCCGGAGCGCTTGCCTGGCCCTTCTTTTATCCCTGGCCGCAGCGCCCCGCCGGGCTCATCGACGAAGCCTTCCGCGAGCTCGCGCGCCGCTGGCATCCCATCCTCGACGCCTTTGACGCAGCCGGCGTCGATCTCTGCTTTGAGCTTCATCCCGGCGAGGACCTGCACGACGGCGCAACCTTCGAGCGCTTCCTCTCCGCCGTGGGCAATCATCCGCGCGCCAGCATCCTTTACGACCCCAGCCACATGGTCCTGCAGCAGATGGACTACCTCGCCTTCCTCGACCTCTACCACGAGCGCATCCGCGCCTTCCACGTCAAGGATGCCGAGTTCCGTCCCACGGGCCGCTCCGGCGTCTACGGCGGCTATCAGGACTGGCTCGACCGTCCCGGCCGCTTCCGCTCGCTCGGGGATGGACAGGTGGACTTCGGCGCCATCTTCAGCAAGCTCGCGCAGTACGATTATCCCGGCTGGGCGGTTCTTGAGTGGGAGTGCGTCCTCAAGCATCCCAAAGCCGGAGCCACCGAGGGCGCAATCTTTATCCGCGACCACATCATCCATGTCACGGACCGCGCCTTTGACGACTTTGCCGGCGGAAAGGCTGACGAGGCGACGAATCGCAAAATCCTGGGGCTCGATGCACCGGGAACCGATGCCGCAAGCGTGCCCGCAGCAAAGCCGGCCGGCCAGCCGGCTCGCAAAAGCAAGGGCAAAACAAAATCCTGATGGGTTGCAGCTCTTAGCGCCGACGCGCCGGCTTTCGCGTCACGCTTGTCAGCTTGCCTGTCACCGCGTGGCCGCGGTGCTCCACCGGCGAGGAAAGCACCAGGCTCGTGACCGGATTGCCAAACGGCAGCAGCGCTTCAATCAGCGCTTCAAGGTCGGCCATGCTGGTTGTGGTCACCTTCAGCAGCAGGTCGTCGCCTCCGGTCAGGTGGTGGCACTCGCGCACTTCCTCCAGCGTCTGCACATATTCCAGCAGCCGGTGATACTGCTGCCCGCCGCAGCTCATGCGGATAAACGCCAGCACCTCCAGGCCCAGCGCTTCGCGATCGATGCGCACGGAATAGCCATGAATGATGCCCACCTCCTCCATCTGCCGCAGCCGTTCGGCCGTGGCGGTGGCGGAAAGGCCAATACGGCGGCCAAGCTCGGCAAGGCTAAGCCGCGCGTTGGCCTGCAGCTCAAACAGCAGCTTTCGGCCGTAGGTGTCGAGAAGAGTAGTGGAATCCATCGCGTGTGGCACCCAGCATAACGGAATCCTCCACCATTTCCAAGGCGCGGCGCGCAATCGCCCTGTACCGGCGGCCCGCCTCCGCCTACCATGCTTGCATGGACACGCTGCACCTCTCCGGAGAGCCGCTTACACTCGCGGAAATTGAACAAGTGGCCTGTGAGCGGCGCGCGGTCGGCATCGACGACGCGACGCACCAGGCTGTTGCCGCCAATCGCGCCCTCATTGAGCGCATTGTCGATGCGGGCGAAGTTGTTTACGGCGTCAACACCGGCTTTGGCAAACTGTCGGACGTACGCATCTCCCGCGAAAACCTTGACGAGCTCCAGGTCAATCTAGTCCGCAGCCATGCAGGCGGAGTGGGCGAGCCGCTCTCTGAGCAGGAATCCCGCGCCATGCTGCTGCTGCGCGCCAATGTGCTGGCCAAGGGCTTTAGCGGCGTACGGCCCGCCGTGCCGGACACTCTGGTGACAATGCTCAACGCCGGAGCGCATCCGGTTATCCCCGCGCGCGGCTCCGTGGGCGCCAGCGGAGATCTGGCCCCGCTTGCGCATCTCGCGCTGGTCGTCATTGGTGAAGGAGAAGCGTTCTTCAACGGTGAGCGCATTTCCGGTGCGCAGGCCATGCAGCGCGCAGGCATTGAGCCGCTGAAGCTCGCCGCCAAGGAGGGCCTGGCGCTGCTGAACGGCACGCAGGCCATGAATGCGGTTGGCTCGCTGGCTCTGGCACGGGCCCTTCGCGTGGCGCAGTTGACAGACCTGGCCGGGGCCATGTCACTGGAGGCGCTCAAAGGCACTCCGGCAGCCTTTGACGCCCGCATCCATCGCGCCCGTCCGCACGCCGGGCAATGCGCGGTTGCAGAACATTTGCTGCGCCTGCTGGAAGGCTCAGAGATTCGCGAATCGCATCGCACCGGCGACACGCGCGTGCAGGACGCCTACTGCCTGCGCTGCATGCCGCAGGTGCATGGCGCTGTGCGCGATGTGCTGGCACACGTTGCCGCCGTGTTGCAGGTTGAGGCAGGTTCAGCCACCGACAATCCGCTGGTCTTTCCTCAGTCCGGGTCAAGCCAGGCTGCGCCCAACCAGACGGAGTCCAAGCAGACGGGGCGCGGCGAGGTCATCTCCGGCGGAAACTTCCACGGCGCTCCGCTCTCTTACGCTTTTGATTACGCCTCCATCGCGCTCACTGATCTGGCGGGAATCACCGAGCGGCGCGTCGATCGTCTTCTCAACCCCGACATCAATGAAGGGCTGCCCGCCTTTCTTTCGTCCAAGGCCGGCCTCTCCTCCGGCTTTATGATTGCGCAGATTGTCGCCGCCTCGCTTGTGAACGAGTGTCAGGTGCTCGCGCATCCTTCCTCCACCGGCAGCATCCCCACGGATGGCGGCAAGGAAGACCATGTTTCGATGGGCATGACGGGAGCGCTGAAGCTGCGCGCCATCGTGGAGCACGTCGAACACGTGGTTGCCATCGAGCTGATGTGTGCCGCGCAGGCCATCGAGTTCCGCAGGCCGCTGCGCGCAGGCAGGCGCGTGGAGAGCGGCTATGACGCGGTGCGCACCGTCGTGCCGCCGCTCGCTGAGGACCGCGTGCTTGGGCCGGAGATTGAGAAGCTGGCCGCTGCCGTCCGCGCGCGGCGGTTCGACGCATGGTGTGAGTAATGCGCGGGCAGCAGGAAGGTGCGGGCTACAAAAAAGAATCCTGAAGAGTCCGGGTTCCGGAGCTACCCCGCGCGGACAAGCAGCTCATCCACCTGCGCCCGCGTCGGCATGGCTCCCTGCGCGCCTTTGCCGGTGACAGAAAGCGCCGCGGCGGCGTTGGCAAAGCGCGCCGCGGCCCACGCGTCCTTGCCTTCCATCAATGCCACGGCAAATGCGCCGTTAAAGCAGTCGCCCGCGCCCACCGTGTCAATCGCCTCCACCGCAAACCCGCTCACGCGCTCTGCCCTGCCGCTCGAGTCAACCACATGCGCGCCGTCCGCGCCGCGCTTCAAAACAATTCCGCGCAGGCCAAGCTCCTGGAGATGCGTCACCGCTTTCTCTACTGAAAGGTTCTCGCGCACATAAAACTCAGCTTCCGATTCATTCGGCGTAAACCACGCCACGCGCTCGAAAACCCGCGGGTCCAGCTCCGCAGCCGGAGCGGGATCCAGAATCACCGGAACGCCAAGCTCCAGGCACACGGCGAGAGTATGGTTCAGCGTCTCCATGGGAATCTCAAGCTGGCACAGCACCATTCCGGCCCGCGCAATCACTTCGCGATGCTTGTCCACATAGGCGGGGCTCACGTGCCGGTTGGCGCCGGGAATCACGATGATGCTGTTCTCGCCGGCCTCGGAAAGAAAGATTGGCGCCAGTCCCGAGCTTCCCTGCACCTGCGCCATCGACGCGGTGCCCACGCCTTGCCGCGCCAGATTTTCCAGCAGTGAAGGTCCGTATACATCCTCGCCAACCAGGCCGATCATCTCCACCGGATAGCCCAGCCGGGCAATCGCCACCGCCTGATTCGCGCCCTTGCCGCCCGGCGTCAAATGAAACGTTGTGCCAATCACCGTCTGCCCCACGCGCGGAATGACCGGGGCGCACGCGACCATGTCCATGGTTACGCTGCCGACAACAACAAGGGGCTTGCGCGTGGGATTCATTGTCATCACCTTAACCTAGTAGAGCGGAGCCAGAGCCACCGCTCCAAGCCCGGCAATGAACAGGACGAACATGAGCACCAGAAGAAGATGCGCAGCCCGGGGCGCGCCCGCGAACTCCCGCCACACAAACACGCCCCAGCACGCTGAGACCATGGTCGCGCCCTGGCCAATGGAGTAGGAGACCGCGGGGCCGATGAGGTGCGCGCCGGAAGCCACAAAATTGGAAACTGCGCCCAGGCACCAGATCGCTCCGCCCAGCACGCCGGCAAGATGCCAGCCAGTCGGCGCTTTCCAGTAGTCCTTGCCGTTCACCGGCGGCTTGCCGTCCAGGGGCCGCGCCATCAGCAGCAGAATGGCCGGCACGGTGGAAATGAGCACGCCGATGGCGAAGAAGAACGCCACGGCATACGGACCGCACTCAGGCCTGGTGGTCATGGCACGGACCACAAGCGGATAAAAGCTGCCCATCAGCAGCCCCGCCACAAGGCACAGCACAATTCCGCGCGTCGTCATTGCGCGGGCGCTGGCCTCGCGCTTTCTATAGGCCGCCGCATCCATCACAATGGCAAGCGCCACGAGCGCGACTCCGCCGAAGAGCAGCAGCGGATTGCCGGCGGGGCTGACGAAGTAGCTGGAGACGGCTCCCACCACCAGCGCCAGTCCAATTCCGATGGGAAAGGCCACGGCAAGCCCGGCCACCTCAATCGCGGCCACCAGCAGCAGGTTGGCAATGTTGAAGATTGCTCCGCCACACGCGGCCCAGATTATCGCGCTCAAGGGCGTCAGCCGGATGGCCGCAAGAAACGGCTGGCCGGCGTTGCCCGTGCTGCCTGCTGTGAGCCCCAGAACCACGGCGCCAAGCGCCAGGCCGATTGCATAATCCCAATAGAAAAGCTGGAAACGAAATCGCGGGCAAAGCTTGGGAGTATTTGCCCAGGAACCCCAGCACACCATGCTCAGCAGCATGAGAGCCAGAGCGCCAAAATAGGTTGTCGGAACGAACATGCAGGTTGTCCCCAATCACGCAGCAATCTGGGCAAAGATATCGTTCCTGCCCATCAAAGAGCAATCGGCATTTGCTCATCGGCTACTGTGCGCGTGTACTCTTGAGCGCCTCAATCATTGCCGGCACAACCTCAAACAGGTCGCCCACAATGCCGTAATCCGCCACTTCAAAGATGGGCGCTTCCGGGTCCTTATTGATGGCGACAATGCACTGCGAGCCTTTCATGCCCACCAGATGCTGGATGGCGCCGGAGATTCCCACGGCCACGTAGAGCTTGGGCGAGACTGTCTGGCCGGAGCTGCCCACCTGGCGGTCCAGCGGCAGCCATCCGCTGTCGCAGATGGGACGCGAGGCCGCCAGTTCTGCTCCAAGCGCGTCTGCGAGCTTGCGCGCCAGGTCAAGATTGGATTCTTCCTTGATGCCGCGCCCCACGCTCACAATGCGCTGCGCCGCCGTCAGGTCAACGGATTGCGAGGTTCCGCGGAAGGGCTCGCCGGGCCTGGTGCGAATTGCGGATGCCGCTATCTCCGGCGTGAATGTTTCCACGGCGGCTGCTTCAGTGCCTGCGCCATCCGCCCGAAACGCGCCCGACTGCACGGAGACGAGGCAGGGCCCCTGGCCGGAATGACGGTATGCGCCGGTCAGCCGCCCCTGCATCAGTTGCCGAATAAAAACGGGGCCCTGCTCGATGCCGGTGACGTCGCCAATCAGCGTCTGCCCCAGCCGCGCAGCCAGCTTGGGCGCGTAGTCGCGCACCTGGTAGCTGTGGGGGAAGACCAGATAGGCCGGCTGCCGCGCCTGGACTGCCTGTTGCAGCGCCAGCGTAAAGCCATCAGGCGTGTAGGGAGCAAGCAGCGCGTGCTCGATTGCGAGCACGCTGCCCACGCCAGAGTGCGAAATTTCCTCTGCCAGCGGTTTGGTTGCGGTGCCCATGATGACTGCATGCACAGGCAGGCCCGTTTGCGCGGCCAGTTGCCGGCCGGCGGCCAGCGCCTCCATGCTGATGGGGCTTGCATGGCCATTCCGTTCTTCCAGAATCACCCAGACACTGCTCATAGCACGCGCGCCTCAAACGAGAGCTTCTCCACCAGCGCTGCCGCGGCCTGTTGGGGCGAGCCGCCGAGGATTTGCGTGGATTTCTGCTTTCGCGGAAGAGAGATTGTTTCAAGCGTCGCCGTGCGCGAAGAATCCGTCTCCAGTTCTTCGGCTCGCACGCGCCGCAGCTCCTTCGTCTTTGCCTTCTTGATGCCCATCAGCGTGGCGTAACGCAGCTTGTTGCCGCCGGATTGAATGCAGAGCACCGCCGGCGTCGGCACTTCAATGCTCTGGAACCATCCGCCTTCGAGTTCCCGCTTCACGGTCAGGCCCGCGTCTGTCTTCTCCGCATGCAGCACCAGCGACGCATGCGGCAGATTCAACAGTTCCGCCAGAATCACGCCCGTTTGCCCGTAGCCCAAATCGTCGGACTGGAGTCCAGTGAGAATCAGGTCAGGATTTTCAGGGGCAATGGCCGCCGCCAGCAGCCGGGCCACGCCCAGCGCGTCGCGGTTGTTCAAATCCCCGCCTTCCACATGGATCGCGCGGTCAGCGCCCTTGGCCAGCGCTTCCCGCAGGGTGGAGCCCACGCGCTCCGGCCCGGCGCTGAGCGCAATCACCTCGCCGCCAACCTTGTCCTTCAGTTGCAGAGCCTCTTCCAGCGCGTAGGCATCGGACTCATTCAGCGACCATGCCAGATCGGTTTCATCAATCCAGTTTCCCGCGGAGGGTATGCGCAGCGCCGCGTCGCGTTCCGGAACCTGTTTGATGGCGACAAGAATCTTCATAACGGTTTGCTCTCTTCCATGTTAAATCCGCCGGAAGAGGGAAGTCCGCGCGCGGCCAGTTGCGCAATGTCCAGCAGTTGCGGAGGTTTTTCACCGGAAGTGGAAAGAGAATCGCGAAACATGCTGTTGCAGAAGGGGCATGCCGTCCCGATGGTCTCCGCGCCCGTGGCCACCAGCTCCTTTGTGCGCACATCGCTCACCCGCTCGCCTTGCTCCTCGCCCAGAAACGCAAGGCCACCGCCGGCGCCGCAGCAGAAACTGCGCTCATGGTTCCGGGGCGCTTCCACCACCTGGCCGGCAAGGGATGCAACGGCACGCGGCTGCTCATACACATTGCGGTAGCGGCCCAGGTAGCACGGATCGTGAAAGGCGATTTTGCCCGCGCTCTGCTGCTGAGGAAGCTGCGACCGGTGCCGCGCAAGAAATTCGCTGTGGTGCTCAATCTCCGGCGGCGTGCCGTATGCCTTCCAGTCCTCTTGAATGGTGCGGACGCAATGCGGGCAGATGGAGACAATCTTCTTCACCTTGTTTTGCGCCAGGGCCTCAAGGTTGCTCACAGAGAGCTGCTGGAAGAGGAGATCGTTGCCTAGCCGGCGCACCGGGTCGCCCGTGCACCGCTCCTTGCGCAGCACGCCATAGCTTGTCCCAAGAAAGCTCATCACGCGCGCAAAGTCCGCGATGATCTCCCTGCCCCTTGGATCGTAGCCGCCCATGCAGCCGAGCCACAGGCAGTACTCCTGCGTGCCGTCGAAGAGGGGGAACCGCTGCTTTTCAATGAATCTGTCGCGCTCCGCGGCGCTCATGCCCAGTGCGTTGGTTCCGCGCTCCAGGGCAAGAAAGAGTTTTGCGCCGTGGTCGTCCTGCCAGGTTCCCGTGTTCACCGCGCCGCGCCGCAGGCCCACCAGAATGGGCAGATGCTCAATGCCCACGGGGCACTGGAATTCGCAGGCGCCGCAGGTTGTGCACTGGAAGACGGCGGTGGAGGAGTTGTACTTTCCCAGCAACGGCTCCTCGGAGCGCGGCCCGAATTCGTTCAGGTAACCGCGCAGGCCAAGCACAATTTCCTTCGGGTTCAGCAGCTTTCCCGTGTTGGCGGCAGGGCAGTGCTCCGTGCAGCGGCCGCACTCCACGCAGGAGTAAGCCTGCAGGCTGACAAGCTGGGTGATGTCGTTGCCCGCCACCAGCCCGAAGTCCTCATCACCGGTGAGCGGCGGAATTTCGCCGAAGGTTTGGTTTGAAAGAAAAATGGTGGCCGGGCTCAGCACCAGGTGCAGATGCTTGGTTTGCGGAATGATGGGCAGGAAAACAAGAATCGTGAGCGTGTGCGTCCACCAGAGGATGCGGATGCCGGTTGCCGAGTGCACGGGGACGAATGCGCCAAGGTAGGTCACCATCAGGATAAAAATCAGCGCCGCGATGATGCCTGATTCCACGGAGACGTGCTCGCCCAGCCAGCGCGGCCTTGCCACAAATCGGCGCACAAACAGGCCGGCAATCCCCACGGCGCAGGCAAAGGCAAACACCGCGGCAAAGTCAAAGTAGAAGCGCCCTGCCAGACTGCCCGGCGAAAGGAACCCGATTCCGAAGCACAAGGCGAAATGGTTCAGAGTGACCAGCGCAAAGGCGCAAAAGCCCCAGAAGACAAAAGCATGCGCCAGGCCGGGCAGCGGCCGCTGGCGGATGACCTTGGCCTGGCACAAAACCTCCCACACAAAGTCGCGCACTCTGCGGGCCACGGGAGCAAGGTGAAAGTGTGCGTCCTTTTTTGCGCGCAGAATCGTCTTGAGGATGGGACCGAAGCGTTGCCAGAAGAGCCCGGCGGACAACACCGTGAGGGTCGCGAGCAGATACCTCTCCCATGGCGAGAACGAGAGGGGTTCGGCCAGCCGCGCATGCAAAAAGTCCATAGGCAAACTCCATCACGATACACGATTTCGCCGTTCTTCGTCGCAGCCGCCCGCCCGCCGTGAAGACTCTGCTGCACGCTGCCGCCCCGGTCATTTACAATATCGATTTATCTGGAGACTTGATGATGACATATGCTTCCAATGCCGGTTCCCGCAAGAGGCTGGCGTACCGCTTCCTCGGGCTGGCTCTACTAGTGCTGGTCGGCTCACACCTCTCATTTGCCGATGCCATTCACGATGCTGCACGCAAGAACAAGGTGAAACAGATCAAGGCGCTGCTTCAGCAGGATCCGAAGCTGGTTGACAGCGTAGACGGCAACGGAAACACTCCGCTGCATGAGGCGGCTCTCCACGGCAACGTGGAAGCGGCCACGGCCCTGCTTGCCGCCGGCGCCAACGTGAACGCGAAGGACAGCTACGGCCCCTTCACACCCGGAGATCTGTGGACCAAGGTCTTTTCATCCAGCAACCACCAGGACCCGGTGACTCTGCTCAATGTCCACGGTCCTGATACAAAGTACATGAAGAACGGGTACACGCCGCTGGACCTGGCCATCTTCTCAGTGCGTCACAAGCAAATGGTGCAGTTGCTGGTGTCAAAGGGCGCCAACGTAAACGCGCAGGCCGCAAGCGGCGCGACGCCGCTCTTCTGGGCCGTTCTGCGCGACCAGAAGGACGATGCCGAGTATCTGCTGGCACACGGCGCCAACGTGAATCTGACCGATGCCTACGGAGACACGATTCTTGACTGTGCGCTTCGCCTGCAGTTCGGCAGCATAGTCAAGCTGCTTGTGGAGCACGGCGCGGACGTGAACGCGGTGGATCAAAGCCAGCACCGGCCGCTCTACTACGCACTGCAAATGGACGATACGAGCTATGCCGCGTATCTGCGCAAGCACGGCGCACACGAGTAGGGCAATCGAGGCCGCTCCATGGTCGTGCTGGGCTTTCGGCCCGGCCGGCGCGGAGCGGCCTCTGGTCTTTCAGCAGCGGATAATCTTTGGCGAATGGATGCCCTTGGTGGCATTGCGCGTATCCACCACAAGCTGCGACTGCTCCACGATTGCCGCGTAATCGTACTGCGAATGATCCGTGACGATGACGACCGCGTCAAATTCCGCGAGGTTGTCGAGCGGCGTATTCGTCATGTTGAGCGCGTAGTGGCGGCCGCGGCCCACGGTGGGGAAAAACGGATCGTTGTAGGAAACGGCGGCGCCCTTCTCGCGAAGCAATTCAAGAATCGTGAGCGAAGGCGATTCGCGAAGGTCGTCGATATCGCGCTTGTAGGCGACGCCAAGGACCAGGATCTTGGAGCCGTTGATGGACTTGCGATGGCGATTCAGGCCGTCCCCGAGCTGCTCGATGACGAAGTAAGGCATGCGGATGTTGACTTCTCCGGCAAGCTCAATGAACCGCGTCCGAAAATCGAATTGCTTCGCCTTCCAGGAGAGATAAAACGGGTCAATGGGGATGCAGTGGCCGCCGAGACCCGGGCCTGGATAGAAGGCCTGAAAGCCAAAAGGCTTGGTGCGGGCTGCGTCAATCACCTCATGAATGTCGATGCCCATGCGCATGCAAAGCTGCTTGAGCTCGTTCACAAGCGCGATGTTCACGCAGCGGTAGATGTTCTCGAGCAGCTTGGTCATCTCTGCCACGGATGGACTGCTGACGGGAATCACGCGGCGGAAGATGCTGCTGTAGAGCTCGGCGGCAAGCTCGGCGGAGCCAGGCCCGCAGCCGCCCACCACCTTGGGAATGTCTCTGCGCTCGACTGTGTCGTTGCCCGGGTCTTCGCGCTCCGGCGAAAAAGCGACGTGCAGGCCGTGTGCCTCCGCGGTGCGCGCCACACGCAAGCCGCGCGGATTGTTCTGCTCGAGCAGCGGAACCACGATTTCCTCAGTGGTGCCCGGATAAGTGGTGCTTTCGAGCACGATAAGCTGGTCCTGCTGCACATGGGGAGCAATGGACCGCACCGTGGAGGTGACGTAGCTCAGATCCGGCTCGTGATACTCGTCGAGCGGCGTGGGCACGCAGATGATGATTGCGTCCATTTGCTCAATATCCGCATAGGCAAAGGTCGCTTTGAAGCCCTTTTTCTGCGCGGCCTGAATCATGGCGGGCGTGATGCGCACAATGTAAGAGCCGCCTTCGTTCAGAGTGCGGACCTTATCCTCAGCGATATCGAAGCCGGTGACGCGGAAACCCGCGTCGCTGAACAGGAGGGCCAGAGGAAGTCCCACGTAGCCCATGCCGATAATTCCGATCTTCGCCTGTCGAGACTGGATGCGTTGCTTGATTTCTGCCACTGAAGTTGCAGACCCGATAGCCATGCAGGAATTGTAAGCTGTCCTTGAGGGCCGCTGGCGAACGCAGGGCAATGCCAAAGGTAACCGATTGTATGCTGGGTAGGCCGAAGACCGAGGCCGTCCGGCAAAAAAGGAGACGAATTTGGGCAAGTATCTGGTAACTGGCGCCGCGGGATTTATTGGCCGCTCGATTGCCGCCGCGCTGCTGGCAAAGGGCGAGCAGGTGCGCGGGGTTGACAGTTTCATTACGGGCAAGCGCGCGAACCTTGCGGGACTTGAGGCCATGGAGTTCGTCGAGGGCGACCTTGCCGACCCGGCGGTTTGCGCAAAGGTGTGCCAGGGAATCGAGATTGTCTTCCACGAGGCTGCCCTGGCAAGCGTTCCGCGGTCGGTTGCCGACCCCGCGGGAACCAATCTGAACTGCGTAACGGCAACGGTGAACCTGCTGGTGGCCGCGAAGGAAGCCGGCGTCCGGCGCGTGGTGTATGCGGGCTCGTCGTCGGCCTACGGAGACTCACCGACGCTGCCCAAGCATGAGGAGATGCTGCCGCGGCCCATCTCGCCCTACGCGGTTGCCAAGCTGGCCTGCGAGCACTATATGAGCGCGTTCACCCAGGTGTATGGCCTGGAGACGGTCACGCTGCGCTACTTCAATGTTTTCGGGCCGCACCAGGATCCCACCTCGCACTACTCCGGCGTCCTTGCCGTTTTTTGCCGCATGATGCTGGCCGGCCAGCAGCCGACGATGAATGGCGACGGAGAGCAGAGCCGCGACTTTACCTACATTGACAACGTGGTGCACGCAAATCTGCTGGCCGCGTCCGCGCCCGCGGAGAAGGTTTCAGGCAGGATGATGAATGCCGCCACGGGCAGCCGCATCACGCTGAATGACACGTTTCGCATTCTGAAGGAGCTGACCGGCTACAAGGGAGAGGCGCAGTACGGCCCTCCGCGCAGCGGCGACATTCGCGATTCACTGGCGGACATCCGGCTGGCCGGGGAGTTGCTCGGCTACAAGCCGCTGGTCGATTTTCGCGAAGGCCTGCGCCGCACCGTGGAGTGGTACCGAAGCTCCGGCGAGTAGAGGCGATCTTCGCTGGCCGGCCGCAGGGCTATTGGCCCGGCACGCCCGGATGAAAGACGGAAAGCGGCAGCACGAGAGGCGGCTCCGGCGGAGTTTGCAGCGTGTGCGCCGCATCCCGCGCTGCGCCAAGCGTCCGGTCCGGCACGATTCCCAGAACGAGCGTGGCGGAGACGGCAAACAGCAGAGCAGCCGCAACGGCAACGCCTACGCGGGGCAACGGCGGCGCAGCAGTCACGGCTTCGCCTTCGTTCCGCTGCACAACCACGAATGCCAGCCTCATGTAATAGGCGGCCGCAATTCCTGAGTTGAGCAGGCCCAGAAGCGCAAGCCAGACGGCTGACCCGCCCACGGCGGCCGAGAATGCATAAAACTTGCCGAAGAAGCCGCCCGTGAAGGGAATGCCGACCAGCGAAGCAAGGAAAAAGATGAGCAGGCCGGTGAGCCAGGGCGAGCGGTAGACCAGGCCGCGAAGATCGGGGATGTGCGTGCGTTCGTCGTTGTAGCCGCTGATGAGCGTGACCACCGCGAAGATGCCCGCGTTCATGGCGGCGTAGGCTGCAATGTAAAACGCCGCGGCGGAGATGCCTGCTTCCCGCAGCCCGGCGAGGGCAGCAAGCAGATAGCCGGCATGGGCGATGGATGAGTAAGCGAGCATGCGCTTGATGTTCTGCTGACGCAGCGCGGCCAGGTTGCCCACGGTCATGGAAAGGATGGCGACGACCCACAAAAGCGGCTGCCAGACCGACTGTAGCGTGGGGAAGATCTCATAGACCACGCGCAGCAGCAGGGCAAACGCGGCTGCCTTGGGCGCAGTGGACATGAGCGCGACGACCGGTGACGGCGCGCCTTCATAGACGTCCGGGGTCCACACGTGGAAGGGCGCCGCGGAAACCTTGAAGAGAATGCCGACCAGCATGAGGACAAGCGCGGCCACCACCAGCGCGGGATTTTGCGCCGCGCCGACCTTGTGCGCAATTTCATAAATCTGCGTGGTGCCGGTGGCGCCGAAGATGAGCGCGATTCCGTAGAGCAGGAAGGCCGTGGCAAAGGAGCCCAGCAGAAAATACTTGATTGCGGCCTCAGGGCCGCGACCGGATTCCTTGCGGAAGCCGGCCAGTACATAGGTGGCGATGGAGGAGATCTCCAGCGCGATGAAGACCAGCAGCAGCTCAACCGCGCTGGTGAGCAGGCACATGCCCACCGCGCCCAGGACAAGAAGCGCATAATACTCGCCCTGATGGTGCGTGTCCGCGGGCAGCGTATCCATGGACAGCAGCGCCGCAACCAGCACAATGCCGCAGATGAGCACGTGGAAGTAGATGGTGAAAGGGCTGGTCTCCACGGTGTTGTAAAAGCCGGTGCCCACGGGCAGGCGCAACTGATACATGCTGGCCCACAGGGCCAATGTGGATCCGATGGCCGCGAACCAGCCCAGGAAGCGGCGGGGTATGGCGCGAGGCACGGAGGCGTCCACCAGCATGATGAGGACGCCGGTGAGGGTGAGCACAATTTCAGGAAGAATGCGAAGCAGGTCGCCGGGATTCATCGCTTCACCTCCGGCCGGCCAAAATCGCTCAGCGTGAATTGCGGCGCAGCGCTGTGGGTTTGCGCGCTGGGCGCCAGTGTGTTGTTTTCAATGGAAGGGAACCAGAGCGACGGCGCAACGCCCATGACGAGCAGCAGCACCACAATGGGCCACAGCATGAGCTGCTCGGCCGGGCGCAGGTCAAAGGCTTTGCGATCAGCGGCGTGAGGGCTCTCCTGTCCATAGAAGAGGCGCTGGAGGAGCCACAGCATATAGGCAGCGCCCAGGATGACGCCCACCGCGCCGGCGATGCCCCAGCCGCGGCTGACCTGGGTGAAGGTGCTGGAGAGGATCATGAACTCGCCGACGAAGCCGCTGAGCAGGGGCAGGCCAATCATGGCTAGCGTGGCAATCATAAACAGGGTGGCGGTGCGCGGCAGCTTTGTGGCCAGCCCGCCATAGGCGGCGATTTCGCTTGTGCCGTAGCGCAGTTCCAGGATGCCTAGCAGAAGAAAGAGCACGGCATCCACCGCGCCGTGGCTCAGCATTTGATAAACAGCGCCATCCCAGCCGGTGATGTTGAAGCCATAGATTCCCAGAGCGATGAGGCTGAGGTGGCTGATGGCGGCGTAAGCGATGAGCCGCCAGAAGTCGCGCTGCACCAGCGCCAGGCACGCGCCATAAAGCAGGCCGATGACGGCCAGAGCCACAATCACCGGCGCAATGAGCTTTGCCTGCGCGGGAAACAGCTCCACGTGGAAACGCAGCATGGAGTAGAGCCCCAGCTTGCCGGCCACCACCATGGCCATCGCGACCGGCGCCTCACTGAATGTGTCGGCCACCCAGCCGTGCAGGGGAAAGATGGGCACCTTGACGGCGAAGGCAAAGAGGAATGCGAGGGCAACCCATCCAAGCGCCGCAGCGGGCAGGCCGCCTTCAGCGATGATGCCTTGCAGCGCGACAAAGTTGAAGGTGCCGGTGCGCGCATAGAGCCAGAGAATGGCAACCAGCAGCGGAGCCGAGGGAATGAAGGTGTAGAGGAAGAATTTGATGGCGGCTTTGGGGCCATTCTTGCGGCCAAACATGGCGATGAGGATGGCCATGGGCACCAGCGACAGTTCCCAGAAGCCGTAGTAGAGCATGAGGTCGAGCGAGATGAAGACGCCGAGCATGGCCGTCTGCTGGACGAGGAAGAGCGCGTAAAAAATCCTGCGGCGTTCGCGGATGGCGTTCCAACTGACGAGCACGCCGACGGGCGCAAGCAGGCCGACCAGCACCACGAGCCAAAGGCTGAGGCCATCGACGCCCACGTGATAAAAGATGGCGGGGCTCTCAATCCACGGGCGGTTGATTTCGAACTGGAAGCCGTGGAAGCCGAGAGCAAAATGCGCGGGCAGGTGCAGCGTGAGCAGCAGCTCCACCAGCGAAGTGACCATGGCAACCCATGCGGAGAGTTTTCCGCGATCGGGCAGAAGAAAGACGAGCAGCGCGCCCGCGAGAGGGAAGAGAAGGATGATGGTGAGGATGTTTGCGTCCAGAGGATTCATCATCGTGCTCCTCCCAGCATGACGCTTACGCCGTGCGAGGCCAGTCCCAAGGGCAGAAGAATGAGGAGGAGAATTACGGCCGCGCCCAGCGCGACCCATGCGGCGTAGGAACGAATGTTTCCGGATTGCCAGCGCTGCAGAATCGCTCCGCCCAGGTTGGCCGTGCCGGCCAGCAGCCAGGCCGTGCCGCCGATGAGCGCGAAGTCGACGACCCACTCCAGAAAGAGCCTGGAGAAGGCGAGAAGCGGCTTAACCAAGGTCCAGGTGTAGATTTCGTCGACGAAATATTTGTGCGACAGGACAAGGTAGCTGACGGGATGCGCCGCGGCGAGTTTTGCGGGAGCCTGTGGCCGCTGCCGGTAGAGCCGGTCGGCAAAGTACCAGCCGATGAGCACGATGACCGCGGTGAGTGCCATCAGGCCATATTCGAGGCCGGCGCTCCCGCCCTGACGCAGCGGGCCGACGGACGGGGCAAGATACGCACTGAAATGCCCGATGCCGATCCAGCCGCCGCCAACAGAAAGCGCGCCGAGAATGACCAGCGGCGCGAGCATGGACCACGGGCTCTCATGCGGATGCGCGTGGCGGCTGCGCGGCGCGCCTAGAAAGGTCATGTACCAGAGGCGGAACATATAAAGCGCGGTGAGCAGCGCCGTGGCCACGCCGACAAACCAGAGCAGAAGGCCGAGACCGCCCTGCTGGAAGGCCGCGTAGAGGATGGCGTCTTTTGAGAAGAAGCCGGAGAAGAGCGGAATGCCGGAGATGGCGAGCACGGCGGCGGTCATGGTCCAGAAGGTGATGGGCAGGGCCTTGCGCAGGCCGCCCATCCTGCGCATGTCCTGCTCGCCGTTGAGCGCGTGGATGACCGAGCCGGCAGCGAGGAAGAGCAGCGCCTTGAAGAAGGCGTGGGTCATCAGGTGGAAGATGGCCGCCGAATAGGCCGCGACGCCGCAGCCCAGGAACATGTAGCCGAGCTGCGAGATGGTGGAGTAGGCAAGCGCGCGCTTGATGTCGTTTTGGACGAGCGCGATGGTGGCGGCGAAGAGCGCGGTGAGCGTGCCGACCACTGCCACAACGCCGAGCGCGAAGGGTGAGCGGTCAAAGAGAAAGTGAGTGCGGGCGATCATGTACACGCCGGCGGTGACCATGGTGGCTGCGTGGATGAGCGCGGAGACCGGTGTCGGGCCCTCCATGGCGTCCGGCAGCCAGATGTAAAGCGGAAGCTGCGCGCTTTTGCCGGTGGCGCCCGCCAGCAGGCAGAGCGCGATGGCGGTGAGGACTCCGCCGTGCCATGCGGGCGAAGCGGCGAGCCGGCCGGCGATGCCCGAGAAGGAGAGCGTGCCGAAGTTGCCCAGAAGGAGGAAGATTCCGATGAGGAAGCCGAAGTCGCCGATGCGGTTGACGATGAAAGCCTTGTTGCCCGCATCCGCGGCCGACTGCTTGGTGAAGTAAAAGCCGATGAGCAGGTAAGAGACGAGGCCGACGCCCTCCCAGCCGACGAACATGAACAGCACATTGCCGGCCAGCACGAGCGTGGTCATGAAGAAGAGGAAGAGGTTCATGTAGCTGAAGAACCGGTAGTAGCCCTCTTCATGAGCCATGTAGCCGACGGAATAAATGTGGATGAGCAAGCCGACGCCGAGGACGACGAGCAGCATCACCAGCGAGAGGTGGTCAAGCACGAGGCTGAAATCGATGTGGAGCGAGCCCGCCTGGATCCAAGGGAAGGGAAGCGATTGCGTATAGGGCAGTGCAAGACCCGATAGGGAAGCGAACCAGGCGCGGAGGACAAGCGCGAAGGATGCCGCGGGCGCGGCGAGGGCGATGGTGGAGACCAGCGCTCTGGGCAGCCTTCTGCCCAGCAGACCGTTCAGCAGGAACCCGGCGAGCGGCAGCAGCGGAATTAGCCAGAGATGGAGGTTCACTGTCATAGCTTCATCAGGTCGACACGGTCGACGGCGAGAGTGGCGCGGACGCGAAAGACGGCAATAATGATGGCCAGGCCCACGGCTGCCTCGGCCGCGGCGACCATCATGACAAAGAAGACAAAAATCTGGCCCTTCACCGTGTGCCACTGGTAGGCGAAGGTGACAAAGGAAAGATTGACGGCGTTCAGCATGAGCTCAATGGACATGAAGACGGTGATGAGATTGCGCTTGATGAGAAAGCCGACCACGCCCAGGCAAAACAGGATTGCGCTGAGCAGCAGATACCAGTTGAGTGGGACCGTCTGTGCGAAGAAAGCGTTCATCGGCCGGAGTCCCTTTCTCCATCGCCGCGGCGGGCCAGGGCCACCGCGCCAAGGATGGCGATGAGAATGAGCACGGAGGTGACCTCAAACGGCAGCAGAAGCCGCGTGAAGAGCACCGTGCTGAGCTCGTGCGTGGAAGTGATGGGACTTTGCGGATTGACTGAGCCCATGCCCCGCAAGCGCAGAACGACGGTGGCGATGACGGCCAGCAGCGTTGCAACCGCCGGGAAGCCGAAGAGCGCGGCTACGCGGCTGCCCAGGGTGCGCTCCTCGCGGCCCGCGTTCAACAGCATGACCACAAAGGTGAACAGCACCATGATTGCGCCCGCATAGACGATGACCTGCGCGGCGGCCAGGAACTCAGCGGCGAGTTGCAGGTAGAGCACGGCCAGCGACGTCATGACGACGATGAGCGAGAGCGCGCTGGAAATAGGATGGCGCTGTAGCAGGAGGTTGATGGCGCCTGCCAGGCAAAGTCCGCCGAAGAGGATAAACAAAAGTAGGTGCATCGTTCAGTGGTCTACAATTTCAGGCCGACGTTCTGTTCGGCCGCCCCGCGGAGCAGGCGCGCATGCGGTTGTGCAGCATCGATGCGCCCCTCCGATTGTAAATGAGCCCTTCCAGCCGCATTGCGTCCACCCCTGCCTCTTCACGAAGGCTGTGGCGAAGCGATGGAGCAGGAACGCATCAGTGATACGCAAGCCAGAGGCTTGTGGCGACAATGTTGAGGATGGCGACCGGCATCAGGTAGCGCCATCCGAAGCTCATCAACTGGTCATAGCGGAAGCGGGGCAGCGTGCCGCGCACCCACACATAGAGAAACAGAAAGCTGAAGACCTTGAGGACGAACCAGAAGATAGGCAGCAGAGATTGAAGAACAATGTTGTGCGGCGTGGGAAACAGCGAGCCGAAGGGGCTGGTCCAGCCGCCCAGGAAGAGCAGCGTGGCCACGCAGCCGACGGTAATCATGTTGGCGTACTCGGCCATAAAGAACATGGCGAACTTCATGGAGCTGTACTCGGTGTGGTAGCCGGCGGTGAGCTCGCTTTCCGCCTCAGGCAGGTCAAAGGGCGAACGATTGGTTTCCGCATAGGCGGCCATGAGGTAGATGAAGAAGGCGACAATTTGCAGGCCGCCGAAGATGTTCCAGGAGAGCGCTCCGCGGGCTGCCTGGCTTTCGACAATCACGCGCAGGTTGAGCGAGCCGGCGCGCAGAACGACGCCGACCAGCGAGAGGCCGAGCGCGAGTTCATAGCTGATGAGCTGCGCCGAAGAACGCAGCGAGCCAAGCAGCGAATACTTGTTGTTGGAGGACCAGCCGGCAAGGGCGATGCCGTAAACGCCGATGGAGGTGATGCCGAGAATGACGAGCAGGCCGATGTTGACATCAGAAATCTGAAAGAAATGAAAGCCGCCGGGGCCGGTGACCGAAGGCGAACCGAAGGGAACCACGGCGATGGAGATGAGCGCGCAACTGAGCGCGATGATGGGCGCGAGAAGATAGAGCGGCCGGTAAACGCCGGTGGGAATAATGTCTTCCTTGAGAAAGGATTTTGCGCCGTCGACCAGGGGCTGCAGCAGGCCGAAGGGGCCCACGCGGCTGGGGCCCCAGCGGTTTTGAATGCGGCCCACGAGCTTGCGCTCCAGCAGAACCGTATAGGCCACTGAGAGCAGCAGCACCACCGTGACTACGATGACCTTGACCAGGCTCCAGATTACGAACCAGAGAATCGTCACGCGAACTCCGCCTCTTCCTTCAAACTCTTTTAGTCTGCCACGGCGGCGGCCGCGACAGTGGATTGGTGACGCTTGAGATCCTGCAAGGAGGAACTGTAACGGCCGAGCGCGCCGGAGGTGAACAGGCCATCGTGCGCGGGCGTGATGAGGTCCGCGCCGGAGAGAGCCGAAACGGGTACAAAGCCGGGCTCGACCGAGGTGGGATTGCCGGCAAACAGGCTCAGGCGATCGAGCCGATAGCCGGGAACGAGCCGCTCAATTTCATCCAGCGTGGCCAGCACGTCAAACGGGCTCAGCTTGGGCTCCAGTCCGTTGGCCGCGAGCCACACGGCATGGCGGTCCGCTTCGCCGGCCTGCACGCCGCGCGACTGGCCAAGATCGGCAGTGACGGCATTTTTTCCGAAGGGCACCAGCGTTTTGACGTCCACGCCCATGGCGCCGGCCAGGCGCACAAGTATCTCGAAATCCGATTTCACGCCGGGGCGATCCGCGCCCTTGCGCAACCTCTGCACGTCGCCGAAGGTGTTGGTCACGGTGCCGGTCTTCTCATAGAGGCTGGCGGCGGGCAGGACGACGTCCGCGATGGCAGCGGTGGGCGTGAGGAAGATGTCCTGGACGATGGTGAAGGTGCCGTGAAGCGCGGTGGGCTCCAGGCCCTGGCGCGTGACCGGATCCGCGCCGACGACGAGCAGCGCGCCGAGCTTGTCCTCAGCGATTGCACTCATCATGGCGGTGAGCCGCAGGCCCGGCTCGCCTGGCATGCCGGCATACTCTGCCGCGAAGCCGCCGGGTTGCGCGACGGGCGTATAGCCGGGCAGCAAATCGGGCAACAGACCCATGTCGGCAGCGCCGCGCGAGTTGGAGAAGTCGCCGAGGTAGGCGAACTTGACGTTGCCGCGCTTGACGCCCCAGTCGACGAGAGCTTTGACGGATGCGCCGCGAAACTCCTGGCCGAAGACGATGAGCAGGGATTCCTCTTCGCGCACGGCGCGGGCGAAGCCGGATTCAGCGTCGAGCAGGGAGGGCAGCCTGGAGTAGCCATCGGCAGCGAGATGCAGCGTTTCGCGCGCCTGGCGCTCCAGCTTGATGGTCTTTGCGTTGGCGACGTAGAGGCGAGCTTTGTTGAGCCGCACGTTGGTGCGCAGATTCCAGGCAAGCAGCGGGTGCTCTTCAGTAGGGTTGCCGCCGATGAGAAGAATCGCCGGGGCTGTGAGCGTGTCTGCAAGGCTGGCGGCAAGGCCGTTGCGGCCGGCCATGGCCTGCGCAAATGCCGCGTAGTCCGCGGTGCGCTCGTGGTCAATGTTATTGGTGCCGAGCACGACGCGCGCGAACTTTTGCAGCAGATAATTTTCTTCGTTGGTGGTGAGGTTGGAACCGACGACGCCGATGGCCGAACCGCCGCGCGTGTCGCGAATCTCCCGGAGTTTTTCCGCGGCGTGGCGCAGGGCGCGATCCCAGGTGGCAGGCTCCAGCGTGCCGGATGCGCCGCGCACCAGGGGCTGCGTGAGCCGCTCGGGGCTGTCTACAAAGTCGAAGCCGAAGCGGCCCTTGGCGCAGAGAAAGTCGTTGTTCATGCCGCTCTTGTCGCGATTGTCCGCGCGGACGATTGCAGAGCCATCGGTGGATGTGCGGATGCCGAGCGTGACCTTGCAGCCGTCCGCGCAATGGGTGCAGACGGTGGAGACATGCGTCATCTCCCAGGGGCGCGTCTTGTAGCGATAGGTTCCGCTGGTGAGCGCGCCGACGGGGCAAACATCAATGCACATGCCGCACTGCTCGCAGTCAAGCTGGTTGCCATGGTTGGGCGCGATGACGGCGCTCACTGCCCGATTCTGGATGCCGAGCGCCCACACGTCCATGCCTTCACCACAGACGCGCACGCAGCGATAGCAGAGGATGCAGCGCGGACGATCATAAAAGACGGCCGGCGACCACTGCTGCTCGTCGCGGTGTTCCTTGGCCTCGGTATAGAGGCTTACGCCCGCGCCGTACTTGAAGGTCATGTCCTGCAGCTCGCATTCGCCGCCGGCGTCGCAGACGGGGCAGTCGAGCGGATGGTTGCCGAGCACCAGCTCGAGCATGGCTTTGCGGGCCTGGGCGATTTCGTCCGACTCGGTGATGAAGACCTGGCCCTCGGCGACAGGCGTGGTGCAGGCGGTTTGCAGCTTGCCCACTTTCTCCTGGCGCACGAGGCACATGCGGCAGGCGGCCTGCAGGCTGAGGCCGGGGTAATAACAGAAGGACGGAATCTGAAGGCCCGCCTTGCGACAGGCATCGATGAGCAGCGTGCCCGCCGGCGCGGTGAGCTTTTTGCCATCGACTGTGAAAGTGACGTCTGCCATGATTCTCCAGCGCCCCGTTAAACGACGGCCAGGTCCATGTGCCTGGCGAAGGGGCAGGGCTTGCCGTTCAGGTGGTCCTCAAACTCTTTGCGGAACTTTTTGACAAAGCCGATCGTGGGCATGGCGGCTGCATCGCCCAGCGGGCAGAAGGTGCGGCCCAACATGTTCTCGGCAAGGTAGCGGATGTTGTCGATGTCCTTTTCGACGCCGAAGCCGGCGTGGAATCGGGTGAGGGATTTCTTGAGCCAGTCCGTGCCTTCGCGGCAGGGAATGCACCAGCCGCAGCTCTCATGCTGATAAAAACTGATGGTGCGCAGGGCGAACTCGACGATGCAGGTCTGGTCGTCAAGGACGACGACGCCGCCGGAGCCGAGCATGGAGCCGGCCTTGCCCACCTGGTCAAAGTCCATGCCAAGGTTTTCAATTTCGCCGGGCAGCAGGACAGGCGTGGAGGAGCCGCCGGGGACGACGGCCTTGAGCGCACGTCCGCCGCGGACGCCGCCGCCGACCTCGTAGATCATCTTTTTCAGGTTGTAGCCCATGGGCAGCTCGTAGACGCCGGGGCGCACGATGTGTCCGCTGAGGCCGAAGAGGCGCGTGCCGCCGTTGCGCTCACTGCCGACAGCCGCATACGCCGCGCCGCCCATGGCGATGACGTGCGGCACGGTGGCGATGGTCTCAGCGTTGTTGATGACCGTGGGACCGCCATAGAGGCCGACGACGGCGGGGAAAGGCGGCTTGATGCGCGGGACGCCGCGCTTGCCCTCGAGCGACTCCATCAGCGCGGACTCTTCACCGACTTCGTAAGCGCCGGCGCCGGTCTGCGTGATGATTTGGAATTCAGTGTCCGACCCGAAGATGTTTTTGCCGAGGAAACCTTTGGCGTAGGCATCGGCGACGGCCTTCTCCATGATTTCGAGCAGATAGCGGTATTCGCCGCGCAGATAAATGAAGCCGAGCTTTGCGCCGATGGCGAGGCCGGCAATCATGGTGCCTTCAATGACGGCGTGCGGATCGTGCAGGAAGATGAGGTGATCCTTGCAGGTGCCGGGCTCACTTTCATCGCCGTTGACCAGGACGTATTTGGGCTTGGCGCTCTGCTTGGGCACAAAGGACCACTTCATGCCGGTGGGGAAACCCGCACCGCCGCGTCCGCGCAGGTTGGAGGCCTTCATCTCGCTGATGATCCAGTCGGGCCCCTGCTGAAGGCATTTGCGCGCCGACTCGTAGCCGCCGAGCTCAATGTATTTGTCGATGGCGGCCGCGCCCTGTCCGAAGCGGCGGGTGACGATTTTGACTTCATCGGGATGGGAGACGAGCTTAGGCATGGTTGCCCGTCCCTTCCGACGCGCTCTGGCGATAACCGGCGAGGATGCCGGGAACGCTGTCCGGCGTCAGATCGTCGTGGAAGTCGTAATTGACCTGGATGGCCGGCGCCCAGCAGCATGCGCCTATGCACTCGACCTCTTCGAGCGAGAAGAGGCCGTCGGCGGTGACGCCCTTGTGGCCCACGCCCAGCTCCTGCTGGAAGCGGTCAAAGAGATCGTAAGCGCCGCGCAGCATGCAACTGATGTTGGTGCAGACCTGGACGTTGAATTTGCCGGCGGGCTTGAAGCGCAGCATGGAGTAGTAAGTGGCCACGTTGCGCACTTCCAGTTCCGTGAGGCCGATTCGCGCGGCGACTTCAACGATGACAGAGTCAGAGAGGTAGCCGACCTCGTCCTGCGCGTAAAGCAGCATGGGCACCAGCGCGGAGCGGCGCATGGGATACTTTTCCACCAGTGCGTCAAAGCGCGCGGCAAGCCGTGGCGAAAACACGGTCATGGTTTCATTGCTCATTGTTCGCGGGCCCCCTGCATCAACTGCCGCGCCCAGGCTTCCGCAGCCATGTCCAGCTCCTCTTCGCCGGCGGCCGAGCGCAATCTTCCGTGTTCGGTCAATTCCAAAACTCCGCTCAGTCCATTTTCGCGCATCCAGTCGACGCGCGCGATGTTGCGTCTCAAATCCAGCCACTGCCCGCCGTGGCGCACGGTGATGCGGTTCTCTCCCAGCTCGACCGTGGCCTGCTGCGTGCGATTGAGGCCGTGGGCCGCGGTGTAACTGCGCAACAGCGAGGCCAGCGAGACCCAGAGCTCGCCAAAAACGGCCGCGTCTGCGCTAGCGGAAGAGACCATCAATCACATTCTCGACAATCCGCGCCGCCACATCGACGAGGGAGAGGGGAAGGCTCCAGTTGGCCGTGCCGCCGCCCTCGGTGGTGAAGGCCTGCAGGCCGAAGCCTACATCCTTGATGACATAGTGGAGCGAACCGGTAGGACTATCCTGGGCGTCTCTGACGTGAATTGTGGGATAGTTCGGATCCTCCAGGTCGAGAGAAATTTCACGTGCCTGCGGCGCGCCGCCGAAGCTGATGATCATGCGGGACTCAGGCGGCTTGGCCATGTAGAGCCCTTCAAAGACATCCTGGAATCCGGATTGCCTGAGGGCTTCATTGGCTTTTCGCATTTCCGCGCCGAGGGCCTCCGCAAGGCTGTTGAAGAAGGTGACGCAGCCGGAGACGCGCAGTTGTGCGGCCTGGTTGAGGGCAATCTGGGCCTCGCGCCGGGCCTGGGCATCCGCAATCGCCTTGGCGTAGCCGACGGGCCCGATTAAGGGTTTGGGTGCAGGCGTACTTTCCATCAGCGGTCAATCTCCCCCAGCACGATATCGATGGAGCCGATTACTGCAACGACATCCGCAAGCATGCGGCCCCGGCACATGGTTTCCAGCGCCTGCAATGTGGCGAAGGAGGGATTGCGCATGTGGACGCGATAGGGCTTGGCGGTGCCGTCCGACACAACGTAATAGCCCATTTGCCCGCGCGGGCTTTCAATGCCCTGGTAAACCTCGCCGGCGGGAACGGGGAAGCCCTCCGTGACAATTTTGAAGTGATGGATGAGGGCTTCCATCTGGGTCTTCATCTTTTCGCGATCCGGCAGCACGATTTTGGGCGCGTCGGCCTTGACGGGGCCTTCCGGCATGCCGTCGAGCGCCTGCTGAATGATTTTGACGCTCTCGCGCATTTCCACCAAGCGGACGAGATAGCGCGCCCAGGTGTCGCCGTCAGTGGAGATGGGCACCTGGAACTGGAATTTTTCATAGCCGGAGTACGGCATGTCGCGACGCAGGTCAAAGTCCACGCCGGAGGCGCGCAGCGGTGGGCCGGTGACGCCGAGCGCGATGGCGTCGGCGGCGGAGAGATAGCCCACGCCCTTGAGGCG
>DASUAU010000006.1:0-24290 GCA_035763705.1 Occallatibacter sp.
TCGGTCTCCACCGTCTCCGCTTTTGCACCCGGCAGCGGACTGGTCGAGGAAGAGGTGATTGAAGGCGAGGAATTCGAGCTCTCCGGCCATCCCCACGCCCACGGCGGCGAGGAACATGACCTGGACGAGTACGAGGAGCAGACCCTCCAGTCCCAGATTCGCTCCGGCGCCATTGGTGAAATGTTGCAGGAGGCTCAGCTCGACCACCGCATCGACCTCGACGACAAGAACGGCGAAGAGGAGGACGACGAGGACGGCGAAGAAGCGCAGGCCGACGGACGCCCCGCCGCTGCCCCCGGCCAGCCCCGTCGCGAACGCGGCACCCGCGGCCGCCGTGGGCGCTCGCCCCAGGGCACAGGTAATCGCCGCGGTCCCTCACGCCGCTCCGCGCAGACGTCCGATCTGCCCATCATTTCCGACCTGCTCAAGCCCGGCCAGGAAATCCTGGTGCAGATTGCCAAGGAACCCATCGCCAAGAAGGGCGCGCGCATCACTTCGCACATCGCCCTGCCCGGCCGCTTCCTCGTCTTTATGCCCACCGTCACGCACGTTGGCGTCAGCCGCAAAATCGCCTCTGACGAGGAGCGCCAGCGCCTCAAGCACATCCTCATCAGCGAGCGCGGCGAGGCCTCGGGCGGCTTCATTGTCCGCACCGCGGCCGAGGGCGCATCGGAGGAAGAACTTCGCGCCGACCTCCGCTTCCTCATCCATCTCTGGAATGAAATCAAGCAGCGCTCAGAGAGCTCAAAATCGCCCGCGCTCATCTATCACGACCTGTCGCTGATTGAGCGCATTCTGCGTGACCAGGTCAGCGCCGACTTTTCCTCCATCTGGGTTGACTCGCAGGAGGACTATGAGCGCATCGTCCGCTTCCTCAACCGCTTTTCGCCCTCGCTGGTCCGCCGCGTCAAGCTTTACACCAAGCAGACGCCGCTCTTCGAGCACTTCGGCATTCAGGACGAGATATCCAAAGCCCTCCGCTCCAAAGTCTGGCTCAAGTCCGGCGGCTCCATCGTCATCAACCAGACTGAGGCGCTGGTCGCCATCGACATCAACACCGGCAAATACGTGGGCAAGTCCGCGCGGCTTGAGGACACCATCGTCAAAACCAACCTGGACGCCGTGCCGGAAATCGTCCGCCAGATTCGCCTACGCGACCTCGGCGGCATCATCATCATCGACTTCATCGACATGGATGAGCGCAAGAACCGCCACCGCGTGATGGCCGCGCTTGAGGAAGCCCTCAAGAGCGACCGCGCACCCACAAAGGTTCTGCAGTTTAACGACTTCGGCCTTGTCGCCATCACCCGCAAGCGCGTCAAGCAGTCGCTGGAGCGCACGCTCTCGGTGCCCTGTCCCGTCTGCCAGGCCACCGGCATGGTCAAAAGCCCAGCCACGGTCTGCAATGAGATTTATATCGAGCTGCGCAAGATGCGGAAGCACTTTGAGAGCGAAGACGTGCTGCTCCGCGTCCACCCTGAAACCGTCAAGGTTCTCAAGTCAAACAACGCCCGCTGGCTGAATGAATTTGAAGAGCTCGTCGGCCGCAACATTCTTGTAAAAAGCGACGCCACGCTTCATCCCGAGCAGTTCGACATCCAGGGCTGAAGAACTGATTCGCGAACCTCTCAAAAGGCCGGAGCAAGCTTCCGGCCTTTTGTTCATCCAGCCGAGTCCACATGGCCAATTCCAGCCAAATCGCCCGCCCGCAGAAAACCATTCCGCCCAATCCGCAGTCTCATTCAATAGCGCCTGGCCCTTGCCCAAGGTCCTGCGCGCTCGCATTCTTCTTCACAAGGTCCGGCATTCATCGAGGTTGCACGATTGTCTCGTCACGATAAGCCTTCCGGGCGCAAGCCCGCCCGCCGCCGCGCACTCTCTCTCAGCATTCTTTCTTCCGTTGTCCTTCTGCTTGCCGGCTGCGGGTCGTCCAGCACATTTCAAAACCAGCCCACACCCAACCCAACCAATCCCACCCAGCCGCCTCCGCAGGCAACCCAAGGCGGCAACGTCTCCCTTGCTCCGCAGTACATTGCCATAGGCACAGGCCAAAAGCAGCTCTTCCAGGCAACGGCGCCTTCCGGCGAAACGCTGCAATGGTCTGTGAACGGAATTGCAGGCGGCAATGCGCAGGTTGGCACCATCGATTCGGCAGGCAACTTCACCGCGCCGGCAAGCGTGCAGTACGGCGCCAATGCCGTCATCTCCGCGGCCGATGCAAATGCGCCAAAGACCAACTTCGCCACCGCAGTTGCAGCCGTCGTCGCGCCCGGCGTCGTCACTCAAACCGCAAACCCGCAGGTTGCCACATACTCCATCTATCTCCCCGCACCCGGCAAAGTCAGCATCCAGTTCGGGCCCGACACCGCCTATGGCCTCGACACCTGGCAGCAGGCCACACCGTCACCCTACGGCGGCGAGGTCAGCGTCTACGTCGCAGGCATGCGCGCGCAAACCCGCTATCACATGCGCGCCAGCGTGGCGCTCGACAACGGCTCTGACTACACGGATGTCGATCGCACTTTCACCACCGGCACTCCGCCCGGAACTGCGCCCGTCAGTGTTACCGTTCCAAGCGGACAAACCCCGCAATCCGGCATCGAGATGTTCGAGACGGCCATCCCGCATGAGAGCGCCCAGGCCTTCGCCACTGATCTGCAGGGGAATGTGATCTGGACTTACACCTACTCCAAAGGCACGAATCAGGACATCGTACAGCCCATCAGGCTGCTCCCCAATGGCCATTTCCTCGTCTTGATTTCTTACGCCTCATCCGCCGTCCTCAACGGCAGCACCATCCAGCCCGGCACCATTGACGCTGTGCGCGAGGTTGACCTGGCCGGCAACACCATCCGCGAAATCACTCTCGCACAGCTCTCGGCGTCGCTCGCCGCCAAGGGCTACAGCTTCAATCTCGGCAACTTTCATCATGAGGTGCTTGCCCTGCCCAACGGCCACTGGATCCTTCTCGCCTCGCTCTCGAAGTCCTTCACCGATCTCCCCGGTTATCCCGGCGCCACCAACGTCCTCGGCGACGTACTCATCGACGTCGATTCCAGCGGCCAGCCTGTCTGGGTGTGGAACACCTTCGACCACCTCGACATCAATCGCCATCCTTACCTTTTTCCTGACTGGACCCACGGCAACGCGCTGCTTTACTCCGCCGATGACCACGACCTCCTGTTCTCCATGCGTCACCAGAACTGGATCATCAAAATCGATTACCAGGACGGCGCGGGCACCGGAAACATCCTTTGGCGGCTCGGCGAGGGCGGAGACTTCACGCTCCAGAACGGCATCGACCCCGCTGACTGGTTCTACGCGCAGCACGGCCCGGCCTTCTTCACCTCCATCACCTCCGGCGTCTTCCGCCTCGGGGTTATGGATAACGGCGATGACCGCCCCACTCCCGACGGTGGTCTCTGCGGCGCCACGGGCGAGCCTGCCTGCTACTCCACCGCGGTTGTTTACCAGATTGACGAAGCCAACAAGACCGCCACGCTTATCAGCCGCTACAACCCCTCACCCAGCCTCTACAGCTACTTCGGCGGAGACGTGCGGCCCCTGCAAAACGGTGACCTGGAGGCCGATTTCTGCGCGCTCACCGGAGGAGCCCAGGTTCAGGAGATCGACCTGAACGGTTCCACGCCGCAGCTGGTCTGGCAGGCTCTCACCAAGGGCTCCCTCGAGTACCGCGCAGAGCGGTTGCCCAGTCTCTACCCCGGTGTCCAATGGTAAGGTGTATCTTCTTGGGGTTCGATAAACCAATGGAATGCCATCTCGTCAAAACAACCCGGGCAACGCAATGCAATCAGGTCAACCGTACCTCCGTTTTGCACTCGGCAGAGTCAACCGGCTGTGCGCCGCCTGCTCATCGGCATCTCAATGGAAGGCAATGCTTTTTTGTGCGCCCCCACACGCAACCTACCGGGGGCATTCCGTGTCTAAACCGGCAACATGCACTGCGCCAGGGTCAGCGCAGCAGCGATTCACAATTCGACCCCGAGGTAAAGCTATGTCATCCCAAGCGTGGCTGCCGCTTTTGCGGCATGTGACTGTTTTTACTGCTGTAACCTCTTTGGCCATCTGTGCGGCAAATGCCCAGTTCTCCTCGCCTAGCGCCTCTTCCAGTGCGCCTGCTGCCTCGTCCTCTACCTTCGAGTCCAGCTCCCTCCAGCCGCTCCTGGCAGACGATGCGGCAGGTCTGGCCGCCATGCCCTCCGCTCCCGCCCCAGCCGGATCGCCCGGCGCTGCGGCGGCCGGACAAAGCGGGCGCTACCAGCGCAGCCACAGTTGGTTCAGCAGCCTTGCCTTTGAGGCGGGCGGCGGCTTTAACGCGCCCACCAGCGCCTCCTCGCCTTACATCACTTGGGGCGGCAACCTCACCGTTGGCGCCGGCAAACGCTTCAACCCCTATCTCAGCCTGCTGGCCGAGTACCAGTTCATCGGGGACAAGCTGCCCGGCGCGCTTATTGCAGAAACCGGCGCGCAGGGCGGCCATGCGCACATCTGGTCGCTCACCCTCGCTCCGGTCTTCGATCTATTCCCATCCAGCACCAACAGCGTCTATGTCACCGGCGGCGGCGGCTTCTATCGCAAGGTCACCAGCTTCACCAACCCAGAGGAAACCCAGTACTGCAACTACTACTACTGCTATCCCGGCATCACCAATGCCGTCGTCGGCCACTTCTCCAGCAACCAGGGCGGCTGGAACATCGGTGCCGGCTTCACACATCGTCTCGGCGGCCTTTATGGCGACAGCCGCATGAAGCTCTTTGCCGAGGTGCGCTACCTCGACGTTCTTTCGCCCGCCGTCACCACCGAGCCCAACGGACTCGGCACCACCACCGTGGCGGCGGGAACCAAGATCATCCCTGTCACTTTTGGCGTGCGCTGGTAAGGCAAAACCGCGGACGGCGCCTCCTGGAGCCCATGCAGTTGAGCCGACGCGACCATCAGGGAGCGGCGACCCAGTGCAAAGCTCCACGGGATACGCAATCTGCGGTTTTGCCCAGGTGCGCCGACCCACCCAAAAGCCCCATCCTCTCCCGGCTCGCACTTCCGCAGTCCAAGGCCGGCGAGGGGATGGGGCCCTCCTTTTGGGGGCTGCCCTTTTAGAGAATTCCCAGCACGCGCATCCGCAGCAGTCCGCCCGCCAGCACGCCCATGGGCGAAATGGCCACCTGCAACAGCAAAAACCAGATGGGCTGTTTCCCTCGCGACTGCAACGCGCTTAGCGCAGCAAGCGCCAGCACCACGATTCCCAGCGCCAGCACCTCAACCATCGGATTTCCCCGGCCCGCCACCGCCGTCACATAGCCGCCTGCCGCACCCGCCAGCAGGGATGCGCCCACCTGCACAACGGCATATCCGGCTCCCGGCTCGGAATCCTGCGCAGCCATGCTCGGCGCCAGCCACAGCAGCAGCCCGCGCAGCCCCAGCGCCACGCCCATCACCGCCGCAAAGCCCGCCAGCAGCGCCCAGAATGCACGTACCATCACCATGGCCTGCGTTCCTCTTCCATCGCGCCGCCCACCTCGCCGCGCTCAATTCGCGCCAGAAACTCCCGCGCCAGCCGCGGCTCGCCCGGATGCGCCTCACCGTGAATCGTGCATAGCTCCAGAAACTCGTCGCACAGCGCGTTCGCCTCGCCCGCCTGGTGGCTGATGGCCTGCAACGCCACCGCCAGCTCGCGCAGCCGCGCTGCCTCAGTCCACGCATGATCCTCATCCGTGCCGGCGCTCATCTCCAGGTCAGAGAACAATCCCTTCCGCCCCCGCGCGCACTCCTGCAGACAAGCCAGCAATTGCTCAGCAAAGACCCTGCTCAGCGTCTCCAGCTCGTCCGGATTGATTATTTCATCGGAATTCATGGTTCTTCTGGATTCGTGCGCGGATTCCTCGGCACAGACCGCATGCGTTCTCAGAGCAGCGCGCGCATCGCTGCTGCCTTCCTGCCGCGAGAGCCCGATAGCGCGGCAGCCGGAATCACGGAAAAATGACGAGGATCGTTCACCCTGCTATTTTCGCCGCTTGCCCTTCACACTGCCAAACAGGATTTCGCGCCAGCGAAGTAGCGTGGCGGTTGCCGCAGAACTCTATGTGCGAGTGGAATATGCCGCGCGAACGGGTTGCGCGCCCGTTGCTTTCGAGCAGAATCCGGGAAGGTATGCCCCATGAGGGCTGTTCCAGGTTGCCGCTCCCTGATGGTCGCGTCAACTCAGAAGTTGCGGCTCCGGGGTGCGGCATCTCGGATTTTGCTTTATACGGCGTGGGCGGAAAACGCGGAACCGTGGCTCAGCTCCAAATCTTCAAGGGCCGACGGATGGAAGAGCCGCTCCCGCAGGAAGGAGTGGAACAGCTCTGCGGTCACCGGCCGCCCAAAGAACCATCCCTGGCCGTAGACAGTGTGGTGCCCGAGGAAGTAGCGTGCCTGCTCCGGCGTCTCAATCCCCTCCACCACCACCTTCAAATGCAGCTTCTCGGCCATGGCCAGAATCTGCGGCAGAATGGACACCGTCACAGCTTCCGTACCAATCGCCCGCGTAAACGCCTTGTCAATCTTGATGGAGTCCACAGAAAGATCGTGCAGATAGGAAAGGCTCGAGTAGCCGGTCCCAAAGTCGTCGATGTGCACCACGTGGCCGCGTTGCCGCAAACGCACAATGGTTTCGCGCGCCTCCTGCTGCCTGGCCGTGTTGCCCTCGGTAATCTCCACACCCAGGTTCGTGGCCATCACGCCCGCGCCATGCAGCGCATCGTCCAGCATCGCCACAAAACCCGGATCGGAAAGATCCGCCGCGGCAATGTTTACATTGACACGAAACTCGGGATAGCGCTTCATCGTGTCTCTAAAATCTTCCAGCACATGCCGCACCACCAATCGCGTCAGCGCTCCCACAAAGCCGTGCTCCTCGGCCGCCTTCACAAACACGTCCGGCGGGACCGCGCGGTTGTCGTCGTCGGTCCATCGCACCAGGGCTTCCGCCTCCGTCACGCGGCCCGTTGTCAGGTCCACAATTGGCTGGTACACCACGCGCAGCCGGTCCTTGCGGATGGCGCGCAGCAGTTGCGCGTGCATGGTCTGCCGGCGCCGCAGCAGCAGCGTCACCACAAAACCGATGATGCCGCCGGTTAGCCCGCCCATGCCCAAGCAGAACATCAGCACGCCGCGGCCTGAATTCAGCACCGCACTCTCCGTCATAAATGCTGTCGTGCAGGAGGTTTCCCCAGCCTCGCACTGCGTAAAGTAAAGCTCGCCATCCCACTTTGCCGCTCCCGGCGTGGTCAGGAATGCTCCGGCTTCAGGTGGAGCGTCGCCCAGAATTCTCTTTGCCTGCCGGCTCACTCCGCCTGTCCACGTTATGGCGTAGTGCATCGTATCTGAGGCCAGCGGAAGCAGATTGTCCGGGCCATAGACGGCATAGGCGCTCCCCTGCTGCACGGCAATCACTGTCTTGCCCGGAATCCTGAACCCGACCGGGTTGCGAAAGACGCGGACACCGCTCCGCTCCGTAAGGTCTGGCGCGTAGGTCTCTGAAGGATGAAAATTCCCGCCCAGCGTGGAGCATGCGATGTGCCCGTCCACCATCCGTCCCGCGCTCTTCAGAAATTCTGAATTAAAAACAAGCTCGCGGAAGTACGCGATCTCTTCCGGAGAGCACATCGCATACGACGATGCATTCATCTTCGCCAGCACAACGCGCGACTCCGCCATGGACGTCTGATTGTGATCCACGATTCGGCCGGCATACTGTGCAAGCCTCGCCTCGCCCTGACGAACCATCAATGCGCAGCCCACCCCATATCCTGCGGCCATGCCGCAGAGGGCGCCAATTACTGTAGACACCAGCGCCACAATAAGCCGTTGCTGGGATGCACGCGTCATCTGTACTTCTCATCCTCTTATTTCCACTCAGGCGAAACAACGCCTCTTTTGTGTCATATCGGACGCTTCGTACCTGTCGATTAGGCCTCTGCCGCACCCCGGGGACGTTGAATTTCCCACGGTTTAGCCGTATTCTAGAAATTGCAGACGCGTTTGTCCGCCTGGAACAGGCCCTGAGGGGCAGTGGCGGAGAGATGAGTGGGCTCATAGCCCACTTTTTATTTGGGAGTAAATCTCTGGTACAAAAGGCTTTGGAACCCCTTCCGGGACCTTGCCCCAGGGCGGCGGGCCACGGCCTGCCGGCAACTTCAACAGTATGGGAATGCATGGCAGTGAATTTGGACCAAATCCGGTCGGCGGCCGTCCGCGTGGCAGCCACACATGGACTGGAACTGGTGGACATCGAAATGATTGGCCCGGCCCGCGAGCGCACCCTCCGCGTCTTTCTTGAGCGGAATGCCGAGGGCCGGCAAACACTACGGTCGCTGATAGAATCCGGCGGCCAAGTGGAAGGAATGGAAGGGCTTCCGGAGCGCTTTACCTCCGGAAAACTGAATCTGGAGCAGCTTTCGGGTATCACCCATCAGGATTGCGCGGCCTTCAGCCGTGATTTTGGCGTGTTGCTCGATGTCGAAGACCTGGTTCCCGGCGGCGAATATACGCTGGAGGCCAGTTCGCCCGGCCTGGATCGCCGGCTCACCCGGCTCGATGAGTTCAAGCGCTTTTCCGGAAGCCTCGTGAAAGTGCAAACCTTTGAGCCTGTCCGCAACAACCGCCATTGGCAGGGACGCCTGGCGGCTGGACCCGGAGAAACCATCCGGCTTGACCTTTCGGCCGTGAAGCAGAACGCGAAGAGCCGCAAGGCAGGGGTGGACACGGTGGAGATTGCGCTCGGCAACATCGAGAAGGCGCAGTTGATTCCAGAGATTTAGGCGTCGCGGACTCTTCGGGGCCTCCGGCGCAGGGACGGGCCGAAGACATCCCCCGTCAACATTACCCTTTACCGGGCGAACCGGCTTTACCGCCGCCGCCCGCACAGACCAAGAGAGCACGCAGAGTATGGCCAGCGCTTTGTACCAGAGCATCGAGATTCTCAGCCGCGAGAAGGGCATTGAGCCCGCGATCGTCGTCGGCGCCGTGGAGGAGGCCATCGCCCTCGCCACGCGCAAGTATTACAAGACCCAGGAAAACATGCGCGGCGAGCTCAACCGCGAAACCGGCGCAATCACGGCCTACATTTACAAGACCGTCGTCGCCGACGAGGAACAGGTCGAGGATCCGGTCAACCAGATCACCCTGTCTGAAGCCAGCCAGCTCGCCCCCGGCGTCGAGGTCGGCAGCGAGATTCGCCTTTATCGCGACACCAGCCCGCTGGGCCGCATCGCCGCCCAGCTCGCCAAGCAGGTCATCTTCCAGAAGGTCCGCGAAGCCGAGCGCGACACGGTCTTTCAGGAGTACGCGCACCGCGAAAAGGAAGTTCTCAACGCCACCGTCAAGCGCCTTGAGGGCCAGGACGTCATCTTCGATCTTGGCAAGGCTGAGGCGCGCTGCCCCCGCCGCGAGCAGTCGCGCCTGGAACAGTTCACCATCGGCGAGCGTGTACGCGTCGTCCTGCTCAAGGTGGACCGCGCCGCCAAGGGCCCGCAGGTCATCGTCTCCCGCGCCGCGCCGGAGCTGGTCCAGAACCTCTTCCAGTCTGAGGTGCCTGAAATCTACGACAACACCGTCGTCATTCGAGCCATTGCGCGCGAGGCCGGCGAGCGCACCAAGATTGCCGTCATGAGCCGCGACAAGGACGTCGATCCCGTCGGCGCCTGCGTCGGCATGAAGGGCATGCGCGTGCAGTCCATCATCCGCGAGCTGCGCGGCGAGAAAATTGACATCATCGAGTTCAGCGAGGAAATCACCACCTTCGCGGAAAAGGCTTTGCAGCCGGCCAAGGTCAGCCGCGTCTCCATCACGGATCTCACGGAGAAGCAGCTCGAGGTTATCGTGGACGACACGCAGCTCTCGCTTGCCATTGGCAAGAAGGGCCAGAACGTGCGCCTTGCCGCCAAGCTCCTCGGCTGGAAGATTGACATCAAGAGCGAAGAGGAGAAGCGCCAGGAGGTGGAGCAGCAGATGCAGGCTCTCTCCGGCGGCCCGTCCACGCCCATTGAGCAGGTCACCGAGCTCGCCGACGGCATTCTCCAAAAGCTCGTTGCCGCCGGCATCACCACCGTGGAAGCCCTTGCCGACATGACCCCCGAGCAGCTCGAAGAGATTCCCGGCATCGGCGAAAAGACTCTGGAACGCATCAGCGTCGCCGTGCGCCACTACTTTGGCCAGTTTGAGGAGGGCGAAGTTCCTCCCGCCGCCGAGGTCCAGGCCGCGTCCGGCGCGGAAGCGCCCTCGAAAGAAGCTTCTGCCGAGGTGGAAGCTGCCCCGGCCGAAGCTGAGGAATCCGCGACCGGGGAGGAAGCCCCGGCGCACAGTGAAACAGAAGAAGAAGCCGCACCCGCGCCGGAAGCGGAAGCGGCCGAATCTGCCCCGGCGGAAACGCTCGCCGGAACGCCGCAGGAAGAAGCCGGCGCGCAGGCAGACACAAACGATCAGGAACAGGCGGACCCGGAGAAAGGCGCATAAGATGCGCCTTCTGCGGATGAAACAATCGGGCGATAATGGAAGTTCGTATCGCGGCCAATGCCACGAGGTAGCCATGAGCGACTAACGGCGTTGGAGAGAGCATTTCTTGAAAAGAGGCGGATGAGCAAGGTTCGAATCAACGATCTCGCGCGCGAGATGGAAGTCAAGAGCAAGCAGGTTCTTGACATCCTGATGGAGCTCGGCATGGGTGCCGGCAAAACCCACTCCAGCTCCATTGAGGAAGGGGAGGCGGAAAAGGTTCGCGCGCATTTTGAGCGCGGCCGCGCGGGCTCCCATGCAGGCGCAGCATCGCGCTCTGCGCAGTCCGCCATTACTCCCAAGATTGACCTCTCGCATGTCTCCAAGCCCGGCGACGTGCTCAAGGCCGTCCTGGCCAAAAAGCAGGAGCAGGAGACCGAGGCACGCAAGAGCCACGCGCCCGCCAAGAAATCTGCCACTGCAACAGCCAAGGCGGCGGAAAAGCCCACCGCATCGGTCCAGGCCGCACCCGCCAAGCCGGAGCCGCGCAAGATTGTTCCCCAGGCCAGGCCTGCGCCCCCCGTGGTTGCGCCGCCTCCGGCCGCGCCTGCCATCGCTTCGCGCCCGCCGGCCGGACCCGTGGTGGCCAAGCCGCCGGCCGGAGCTCCGCGTCCCGCCGTGGCCGTCGTGCCGCCTGCGGTTGCCGTGGTGGTCAAGCCGCCTGCGCCCCCCGCAAAGGAAACTCATCCAGCCGAACCGGCAGCCCCCGCAAAGGCTGCCACAGCCGACGCTCCAGCGGCCTCGGCAGGCACGCACGCCGTTGAGGCAGCCGCGCACGTGCCTGCTCTGGCCCATGCCGCGGCCGCTCCGTCCTCGCCCGCCACACCGCCGCAGGAGCAGGCCTCTTCAACGCCCTCTGCGGCGCCAGAGGAGCCAACACCTGCCAAGGCAGCGCCAGCGGCACCGGTGCGCCGCGTCGTGATGCCGCAAACCGGCCCCAGGCCTGTTTACAAGGCGCCGCCCGTGGCTCCCGGAGCCCAAGCAGCCTCGTCGCCCACAGGCGGTCTGCAGCGCGGCAAACCCATCTTTGACCGCCGGCCCACTGGCGGGCTTGGCCAGCGCACCCCCGGCGCTCTCGGCCAGTCCGCGGCCGGCCCGCGACCCAAGCATCCCACGCGCAGCGCTCCCGGCGGTTTTGCGCCCGGCGGCCCCGGTGGTCCAGGCGGACGTCCCGGCTTTGGCCAGCGCCCCGGTTTTGGAGCGCCCCGCCCCGGCTTTGGCGGACCGCGCACCGGCCCCGGCATGACGCCCCCGCCCGGTGAAGCGCCACGCGCCCAGCGCACGCCGTCCAAGGGCAGGGGCGGCCGCCAGCAGTATCCCAAGACCAAGGAAGGCCCGATGAAGGGCTTTGTCCCGCCGCCACGTTTTGGCGGGGCAAACCTCAGCTCTGAGCCGGTGCCCATCACGCGCGAGATCACCGTCACCGAGGGCATCAGCGTAAAGGACCTGGCCGAGAAGCTGGAAATTCGCGCCAAGGACCTGATCGCAACCCTGCTGATGCGCGGCGTCTTTGTCACCGTCAACCAGTCCCTCGACGCCGAGATGGTCAAGGACGTGGCCGCGCGCTTCGGCGCAGGCGCGACCGTCATCTCCTACGAGGAGGAGCTCGCCAACCAGGCCATTGAAGAGGTTCTGGAAGCGGAAAATACCGGAGAGCTCGAGGTTCCGCGCGCGCCCGTTGTCACCGTCATGGGCCACGTGGACCACGGCAAAACCTCGCTGCTCGACGCCATTCGCGAAACCGATGTGGCCGCGGGCGAAGCCGGCGGAATCACCCAGCACATCGGCGCTTACAAGGTCCGCTTCTCCAAGGAAGGCTCGCCTGCCTCCGGCCGCGAGATTGTCTTCCTCGATACGCCGGGCCACGAGGCCTTCACCCGCATGCGCGCGCGCGGCGCAAAGGTCACAGACATTGTGGTCATTGTGGTTGCCGCCGACGACGGCGTGATGCCGCAGACCATTGAGGCCATCGATCACGCCAAGGCGGCCGAGGTCCCCATCATCGTCGCCGTCAACAAGATCGACAAGCCTGAGGCGAACCCTGACAAGGTGATGAAGCAGCTCGCTGATCGCGGACTCACTCCCGACGATTGGGGTGGCGACACACCGTATGTAAAGGTCTCTGCAAAGCAGCGCGAGAATCTCGATCGCCTGCTGGAGATGATCTGCCTGGTCTCCGACCTCAAGGCGCCCAAGGCCACGCCGGGACGCAAGGCCGTCGGCTCAGTGCTTGAAGCCAAGCTCGACCGAGGACGCGGCGCAGTGGCCACCGTCCTGGTGCAGGATGGCACGCTGCGCGCCAACGACAGCTACATCGTCGGCAACACCTTCGGCAAGGTCCGCGCCATGTTCGACGATCGCGGCCGCGCTATCACGGAGGCCGGTCCCTCCACGCCGGTCGAGGTCCTGGGCCTTGAGGCCATGCCCGACTCCGGAGACACCTTCCTCGTTGTCGCCGACCGCGACAAGGCCAAGGGCATTGCGCAATACCGCAAGATGAAGGAGCGCGAGGCGCAGCTCGCCAAGAGCTCCCGCGTCTCGCTGGAAGGCCTTGCCGAGCAGATTCGCCAGGCCGGCGTCAAAGACCTCCCGCTCATCATCAAGGGCGACGTTACCGGCTCTGTGGAAGTGCTGGCCGACTCGCTCATCAAAATGTCCACTGAGAAGGTGCGCGTCAAGGTCATTCACTCCGGCGTGGGCTCCATCACGGAGAGCGACGTGCTGCTGGCCACCGCTTCGAATGCCATTGTCATCGGCTTCAACGTGCGGCCGGAGCGCAAAGCCGCCGAGCTGGCCCAGCAGGAAGGCGTTGAAATCCGCCTCCACGCCATCATTTACGAGCTGCAGGATGAAATGCGGCTCGCCATGATGGGCCTGCTCGAGCCCACCTTCAAGGAGAACTACCTCGGCCGCGCCGAAGTGCTCAACATCTTCAAGATTCCCAAGGTGGGCACCATCGCCGGCTGCCGTGTGCAGGACGGCGTCATCCGCCGCGACGCAGAAATCAAGGTTCTCCGCGACGGCGAACAGGTCTTCAAGGGCAAAATCGGCTCCCTCAAGCGATTCAAGGACGACGCCCGCGAAGTCACCAACGGCATGGAGTGCGGCATTGGCATCGCCGGCTTTGGCGACCTGAAGGAAGGCGACACGCTTGAAGCCTTCTCCACCGAAAAGATGGCCGCCGACCTCGGCGCTCTAACCTCGGCCAAGGCATAATCTCCGCAGCATTCACCCTTCGGCCCGCTTCTCCCTTTGAGCAGTGGGCCGGTTTGCATCTCGGCCCCGGTCGCTGCTTCAGCGGTTTTCGATGCAAAGATACAATGGTCCACAGAGAAACACGCGAGCGAACTCGCCATGCCGAGCCAGAATCTCCAGCGCCAGATGTACGGACTCACCAGCTCCTCCCACGCGCAACGCATCGTGCTGGCCGTGCTGTTGGCCTGCTGGGTTGCGGTCTGCTGGTATCTTCTCTTCGGCGGCGGCCTCGCGCTTCTAAGCCATCATCTTCTTCTTGAGTGGGAGCCCGGCCCCGTGCTGCGCCGCGCCCTGCTTGCTGCAGCCTTCAGCATCTACTTCATCCGCGTCCTCTTCACTGTCTTTGTCTTCCTCAGGCGCGGCATGGGATGGACTGAGGTCTTCACCATCGCCCCATGGGTCCTCTGCATCTTTCTGCTGCTTGCCATCCTGGGCGGCTTTAACGCGTCGCCTGCCGGCCTGCTTTGCTTCGCCGGGGCAGCCCTCTTCCTGCTCGGCTCATGGATGAACACCTGGTCCGAGTTCCAGCGCCATCGCTGGAAGCTGCGCCCCGAGAACAAAGGCCGGCTGTATACACTCGGCCTCTTTCGCCTCGCGCGCCATCCCAACTATCTCGGCGACCTGATCGCGTTCGCCGGCCTCTGCCTCATCGCCGGCCGCTGGATCACGGCCGTCGTTCCCGTGCTCATGCTCGCCGGCTTCGTCTTCGTCAACATTCCCGTTCTTGACGCTCACCTGCGCGCGCATTACGGCCCGGATTTCGACGCGTATGCGAAGCGCACACCGCGGCTCATTCCTTTTCTCTATTGAAACGCTGCGCCGGTCTTCCTTCCGCCTGCCCTCGAACCCGCATCAATACGGATACTTCTCCATCTCCAGGCAGCGCCGCGCCACAGCTCGGCTCAGCGCCACGACGTTGGCCGGCGTCGCGCGTGTCAGCTTTCGCAGAATCGCCAACTGCGTGCGCAACTCGTCCCCCTCCGCACAGGCTGCCAGCACCCGCCGCGCCGCATGTTCCGCCAAGGCCAGGCTCTCCTCCGCCAGCAGCCCGCACATTGCCGCGGCCGCCGCGCCCTTGCCCGCCAATCCCATCTTCTTTGCCCGCACCACCGCCGACTCCAGCGCATACACCTGCGCAATCATGTCCGCCAGGTCGGCCATCACTTCCTGCTCGTCCTCCAGCGCCGTCATAAACCGCTGGCTGGCCACGCCCGCAGCAAACAGCGCCGTCTTCTTCACCGCCTCCAGCGCTGCCGTTTCGCGCGCCAGCTCCGCGCCTTCCTCCAAATCGCCGCTCGCCGGCGGCTGCATTACCTCGTCCATCAGGCGCTTGATGGCCGGCAGCAGCGCCAGTTGTCCCTTGATGGCGCGCTTCATCAGCCAGCCGGTGATAATCAGCCGGTTGATCTCATTCGTCCCTTCGAAAATGCGGTTAATCCGCGCATCGCGATAGGTGCGCTCCGCCGGATACTCCTCCACATATCCGTAGCCGCCCATCGTGGCCACCAGTTCATCAGCCACCACGGCCAGCATCTCTGATCCATACACCTTCAGAATGGAGCACTCCACCGCATACTCTTCAATCCGACGCTGTATCTCCTTCGGCTGATGCCGGGCCGCGGGCTCCAGCGTATCCATCGCCGCGTCCATCAGCCCCGCCGTGCGATAGGCCATGCTCTCGGCCGCGAACAGCCGCGCCGCCGCTGTCGCAATCTTCCGTTGAATGAGCCCGAACTCCGCTATCGGCTTTCCAAATGCCTTCCGCTCCTTTGCATAGCGAATCATCTCGCCCAACGCATTGCGCGCCCCGCCCACGCACGCCACGCCCAGCTTCAGGCGTCCCATGTTCAGCACGTTGAATGCAATGTGATGTCCCCTGCCCGCTTCGCCCAGCAGGTTCTCCGCCGGAATCCGGCAATCCTCCAGCACCAGCGGGCACGTGGACGAGCCGCGAATCCCCATCTTGTGCTCTTCCGCGCCCGGCTTCACACCCGGCCGGTCGCGCTCAATCAGAAATGCTGAAAACTTCTCGCCGTCAATCTTTGCAAAGACCGTGTAGAGCCCTGCGATTCCGCAGTTGGTAATCCACATCTTCTCGCCGTTCAGCACATATTCTGTCCCATCGGCGGAAAGCGCGGCCCGCGCACGGATATTCATCGCGTCTGAGCCCGAGCTGGCTTCAGAGAGCCCGTATGCGCCAATCCACTCCGCCGTCGACAGCTTCGGCAGGCAGCGCCGCTTCTGCTCCTCGGTTCCATACCAGATCAGCGGCAGCGTTCCTATCCCCACGTGCGCACCAAAGGCCGTTGAAAAGCTCGCCAGCACGGACAGGTGATCGGTAATCATCGTCGCGCTCACCTTGTCCAGGCCCATCCCGCCGTACTCTTCGGGAATCTCCATCGCTGTCAGCCCCAGCTCTGCCGCCTTGCGTAGCAGCGCCTCCATCGCGCCCGGCTTCTTGGCCTCAATCTCCGCCGCCCGCGGCACAATCTCCTCGCGCGCAAAGGCCGCCGCCGTCTCGGCAAACTGCCGCTGCTCCTCGCTCGCATCCTCAGGCGTAAACACCTCGGCGGGCGCGCGGGCTTCAAGCAGAAAGCTGCCGCCCGCCGCGGCCACAATGGAAGCTCGTTTTTCGTCCGTCATCCAGCACTCTCCGGCTCAAGCCAACCTATCCCATACGCGCCACGCGGGGCAAATCCAGCCGCTCCCGCAAACCACCCATCCTTCGCCGCGCCATGCCCAATCGCGTACAATTTCTCTATTCCTGTCGTGGAGGCTCCGCCCTGTTCGACTCGATTGCCGCCTGCCTGAATCGCTCCCACAACCTGCTAGGCGGGCTTGTGCCGAGTCTTGCCGCGCTTTTTTCTTTTGAGCCCCAAAGCGGCTTCCGTCATTACCTGCAATCCCAATTCACTGACCAGACCTTCAAAGGCCTCTACCACTGGAACTGGTTTGACGCAGCCATCCTCTTTCCCTACTTCGCCGTCATGATCGCCCTTTCCATCTACGGCGTACACCGCTACACCCTTGTCTACCTCTATTACAAGCACAAGGACAAGTACAAGCCCGAGCCGCCGCGGCACTTTGCCCAGCTTCCCCGCGTCACCATCCAACTCCCCATCTTCAACGAGCAGTTCGTTATTGACCGTCTCATTGAGGCCGTCTGCGCCATAGAGTACCCCCGCGACCGGCTCGACATTCAGGTCCTCGACGACTCCACGGACGAGACCCAGGAGGTTGCCGCCGGCATTGTCGCGCGCTACGCCGCCATGGGCCATCCCATCGAGTACATACACCGCACCAACCGCCACGGCTTCAAGGCCGGCGCACTCGACGCGGGCCTCAAGGTCGCCAAAGGTGAGTACGTCGCCATCTTCGACGCGGACTTCGTTCCTCCGCCCGACTGGCTCATGCGCGTCGTCCATCACTTCGCCGAACCCAACATCGGGATGGTCCAGACCCGCTGGACCTACCTCAACCGCGACTACAGCATACTCACGCAAATTGAGGCCATCCTGCTCGACGGGCACTTCGTTCTCGAGCACGGCGCACGCGTCCGCACCGACGATTTCTTCAACTTCAACGGCACCGCCGGCATGTGGCGCATCCAGGCCATCCACGACGGCGGCGGCTGGCAGCATGACACGCTCACTGAGGACACCGACCTCAGTTACCGCTCCCAGCTCGCCGGCTGGAAGTTCAAATACCTGCCCCACGTCGAGTGCCCCTCCGAGCTGCCCATTGAGATGACCGCCTTCAAGACCCAGCAGGCGCGCTGGGCCAAGGGCCTCATCCAGACCAGCATCAAAATCCTTCCCGTCATTTTCAAGTCCAAAGTCCCCTTCCGCATCAAGAAGGAAGCCGTCTATCACCTCACCGCGAATCTCAGTTACCCGCTCATGGTCGTCATGACCGCTCTGCTCATCCCCGCCATGATCGTCCGCTTTTATCAGGGCTGGTTCCAGATGCTGCTCATTGACTTCCCCATCTTCGCGGCATCCTCGTTCTCCATCGCCGTCTTTTACATCGAAAGCCAGCGCGTCCTCTATCCCAAAGCCTGGAAGAAGACCTTCCTCTATCTGCCCGTCCTTATGGCGCTTGGCATCGGCCTCACCGTCACCAACACCAAAGCCGTCATGGAGGCCATCTTCGGCATCAAGAGCGCATTCGTCCGCACGCCAAAATACCGCGTCGCGGAAAAAGGCCAGAAGTCCCAGGCCGCCAAATATCGCAAGCGCCTCAAGCTCACCCCCTGGATTGAGCTGCTCCTCGGCGGCTGGTTCTTCGTCGCCATCCTTTACACCTTCGCCAACCAGAATTACTTCACCGCGCCCTTCCTCATCCTCTTCGTCGTCGGCTACTGGTATACCGGCCTCATGAGCCTCCTCCAGGGCCGCTTTGAGCGCTGGCGTACCGGCAAAGCCAGCTCGGAGGAGTCCAGCCCCAAACCCTTCCCGGTTGGTGTATAAGGCCCGTTCGGCCTCGCGCCCAGCTCCACCCTAACCAACCCCGCGTCGCAAAGCGAGAACCCGATGCAGGCAAGCCCCGGCACCTTCCCAACGCTGCTTTACATCATCCTGCCGCTCTTTTTCGTCGCCGTCTGGGTTCTCGCCCTCACCTTCTCGTCGGTCCTCAGCGGCTGGTTCACGCTCGCCAACCACTTCCGCAGCAATCTTGACCCCTCCGGCGAAACCCGCACCGCCTCACCCTTCTTTTCCACCGTCTATTTCCGTTACTGGACCCACTACAGTGGCGTCGTTCGCCTCATCACCGCCGCCGACGGCCTCTACCTATCCGTTTTCTTCCTCTTTCGTCCCGGCCATCCCCGGCTGCGCATCCCATGGAACGAAATCCGGTTCTCCCAAACCCGCCGCTTCTTCATGAATTACGCCGTGCTAACCCTCGGCAACGAGGAACAAATCCCCCTCCGTATCACCCAGCGCCTGGCCGCCCGCCTGGGCATCCAGGACGGCCCTCCACCCTCCGCCGCCCTGTTCTTCGGCCCGCCCCCGCCGCCTCCGCTACAATAGACAAAAGCGCCTGCCGAGCTGGGACCAGAGCAAAACCCGGGAAGGCATACCCGGAGCCACCACCTCAAAGTTGACGCGACCATCAGGGAGCGGCAAACTGAGACAAAGCCTAATGAGGACCGCATCCCGGGTTTTGCTCTCGAATCCCTCGCTTGCCAGGCGCATCCAAGCATCCTGCTCTTGAACTCACTGCCTGAAGCGCTCACAGTCGACGACGTCCTCCTCATCCCCGCATTCAGTGAGGTGGTGCCCACGCAGGTCAGCACGCAGACCCAGCTCACCCGCGACATAAAGCTCAACACGCCGCTCATCTCCTCCGCCATGGACACCGTCACCGAATCGCGCATGGCCATTGCCATGGCCCAGCTCGGCGGCATCGGTATCATTCATCGCAATCTTTCCATCGCGGAGCAGGCAGGCGAAATCGACAAGGTCAAGCGGTCCGAAAGCGGCATGATTGTCGATCCCGTCACCATCGGGCCCGATGAGCTCATCGCCAGCGCTCTCGATGTGATGCGCCGCTACAAGATCTCCGGCGTCCCCGTCACGCGCGACAAGAAGCTCGTCGGCATTCTCACCAACCGCGACCTCCGCTTTGAAACCCGCACCGACATTCCCGTGGGCGACGTGATGACCCGGGAAAACCTCATCACTGTTCCCGTCGGCACCACGCTGGATGAAGCCGAGCAGATTCTCCACAAGCATCGCGTGGAAAAGCTGCTTGTGGTCAACGAACAGTACGAGCTCAAAGGGCTCATCACCGTCAAGGACATTCAGAAGAAGCTGAAATATCCGAACGCGAGCAAGGACGAGAAGGGCCGGCTGCGCGTGGGCGGTGCGATTGGAGCAACCGGCGACTACCTGGAGCGCGCTGCTGAAATGGTGAACGCACGGGCTGATGTGCTGGCCATCGATTCGGCCCACGGACACTCCTCGCGCGTGCTTGACGCTGTGCGCGAAGTGAAGAAGCGCTTCCCTGGAATTGGGCTGCTTGCCGGCAACGTAGCCACGTACGACGGGGCAAAGGCGCTGATTGACGCCGGCGCGGATGCCGTAAAGGTGGGCTTTGGCCCCGGCTCCATCTGCACCACGCGCGTTGTCACCGGTGCGGGCATGCCGCAGGTCACGGCCATTGCCGAGGCCTATCGTGCCGCAGCGGAACACCAGATACCCGTTATTGCCGACGGCGGCATCAAGTATTCCGGTGAAGTCACCAAGGCCATTGCAGCGGGCGCCAGCACAGTCATGATCGGCTCGCTCTTTGCCGGCGTCGATGAGAGCCCCGGCGAAATCGTGCTCTACCAGGGCCGCAGCTTCAAAACCTATCGCGGCATGGGCTCGCTCACCGCCATGAGTCTGGGCTCCGGCGAGCGCTACTTCCAGAGCAGCAACGAGCAGCCCGCCGCCGAGAGTTCCGGCGAGGGCGTCGTCCAGCGCGAGCGCAACAGCCAGAACCGCCTCGCTAAGTTTGTACCCGAGGGCATTGAGGGCCGTGTTCCCTATCGCGGGCCGCTGGAGTCCATGATTTACCAGCTCGTGGGCGGGCTCCGCTCAGGCATGGGCTACCTCGGTTGCGCCACCATTCTTGGCCTCCAGCAAAACGCCCGCTTTGTTCGCATCTCCGGCGCGGGCCTCCGCGAAAGCCATGTCCACGACGTCATCATCACTCGCGAGGCGCCCAATTACCACGTCGAATAACCGTCACCTGCGCACGTCCGGCGAAGGATCACAACGGATGGTTGCTGAAACACCGCGTCAGCCCAAACAGCACTCCTGGCTCTACGCCTGGCTTCCCGTTCTCCTCGGCACCGCGCTCATCGCCGTGTCGTCCTCAAGCTACTTCAGCGCCCAGGACACCAGCGGCCCCTTCCGCTGGGTTTACGAGCACATCTTCGGCCGGGTCAGCAACGACCACTGGGGTCGCATCCACTTCCTCCTCCGCAAGTGCTGCCATTTTTTCGGCTACGCCGCCTTCGGGCTCTTATGGCTGCGCGGCTGGTGGCTCTCGCTGCCCCGCACCCGCTTCCTGCAGGACGCTGCGCTCGCCGTCCTTGGCGCCGGCATCGTCGCCAGCGGTGACGAGTTCCACCAGCACTTCCTCCCCAGCCGCACCGGCTCTCCCTGGGACGTCCTCCTCGACTGCAGCGGCGCGCTCACCGTGCAGCTCATCGTCTACATTTATCTGCGCATCTTTCGGCCAAAGCAGTTGGATCGTGCAGGCTGACCGCTCTGCCGCTATCGCAAAAAAAATGCGGACACACCCTCCGGAGAGGATATGCCCGCTGCCTGGCCGGAATCTCATTCCGGCCTTCAAGTTTCAGGGTCGGTTAAGCGGCTTCTTCGCCGCCTTCGCTCTGTTCCTTCTTGGCCTCTTCCAGTTGCTTCTCCAACTCGGCACGCTTCTTGGCCTTGATGTCTGCGCGCTTCTGCCGCTTCACTTCGAGCGTCGCCTCGGCATCCAGCAGCTCGATGAACGCCTTCTCGGCGCCATCCCCCTTCTGAAATCCGGTGCGGACAATGCGCAGATAGCCGCCCTGCCGGTCGCCATACCGCGGCGCAACCGTCTCAAACAGCCGCGTCACGGCCTTGTCCGTCTGCAAAAAACTCAGCGCCTGGCGGCGGGAGTGCAGATCGCCCTTCTTGCCCAGCGTAATCATCTTTTCGATATGCGGACGCACCGCCTTGGCCTTGGCCACGGTCGTCTCCACACGGTCTTCCACAAGAACCGATGTCACCAGATTCCGCAGCAGCGCGCGGCGGTGGCTGGTGTTGCGTCCCAGTTTGAATCCTGCATTGCGATGGCGCATGATGCAACTCTCTTTCCCAGAATATTCTTTTGCGGGAGCCTGGCTATTGCTAGCAAAGCCGCGGAGCTCCCGCATCTTTCTTACCGTGCCGCCCAGTGGGCGAGCTTAGAAGTTCTCCGTCTCCGTCGGCAGTTGCAGCTCCACCGAGTCCAGCGGCTCGTCCTCTTCGTCAAAACGGCCGTAAGAGGCTGCCAGCGCCGTCGCCGGAGGAATGCTGGTCGGCCCCGGAACCGCGTTGCCGCTCTCGTCGATCTTCATGCCCAGCGAAAGCCCCATCTGCGCAAGAATCTCCTTGATCTCATTCAGGCTCTTGCGTCCGAAGTTCTTCGTCTTCAGCATCTCGGCTTCGGTCTTCTGCACCAGCTCGCCAATCGACTGGATATTCGCGTTCTTCAGGCAGTTGTAGCTGCGGACTGAAAGCTCCAGCTCTTCCACGCTCCGGTTCAGGTTGTCGTTGCGCAGCATCACGCGGCTCTCTTCCCCGCGCGTCTCCGCCTCAATCTCTTCTTCAAAGTTGATGAAGATGTTCATGTGGTCCTTCAGCAGCTTGGCCGCCAGGCCCACTGCATCGGCAGGCAGCACCGCGCCGTTCGTCCACACTTCCATCGTCAGCTTGTCGTAGTCGGTAATCTGGCCCAGTCGCGCCGCTTCCACCAGGTAGTTCACGCGCCGCACCGGCGAGTGCACTGAGTCCACCGGGATAAAGCCCAGCCCAAGGTCGGCGTCGAAATTCTTGTCGGCGGAAACATACCCGCGTCCCCGCTTCAACCGCATCTCCATGTCCAGCCGTCCGCCTTCTGACACCGTGGCGATGTACACGTCCTTGTCCAGAATCTCCACGTCGCCGTCGGCCTCAATCATGCCGGAGGTCACAATGCCCGGCTGGTCCGCGCGCAGATAAAGCGCCTTGGGGCCCTCGCCGTTCAGCTTGAAGGGAACCTGCTTCAGGTTCAGGATGATGTCGGTCGCGTCTTCCACCACGCCGGCAATCGACTGGAACTCGTGCAGCACGCCCTCGATGCGAATCGCGGTCACCGCCGCGCCCTCAATCGAGCTCAGCAGTGTGCGCCGCAGCGCATTGCCGATCGTCGTACCAAATCCCCGCTCAAAGGGCTGCGCGCTGAACTTTCCATAGGTCTCGGTCAGCGACTCCGCGTCCACCGCCAACCGCTTCGGTTTTTGAAATCCTCTCCACAACATAGCTCTCTCTCGTTTCCCGCGCAGCGTGTGCGTCGCGATGCATTTTGCGGCGGCCGCGCAAGTTCTCCTTCGGTTAGGATTGCAGCTGTCAGCTGTTTGCTGTTCGCTGTTCTTACTTGCTGTACAACTCGACGATCAGCTGCTCGTTCACCGGCAGATTCACGTCCTTGCGCGTCGGCAGGCTCAAAATCCGCCCCGACAGATTCTCAAAATTCACTTCCAGCCACGCCGGAACCGGGTTTTGCGCCGCGTACTGTGCAGCCTGCTCCACAATCACGAATTTCTTCGCGCTCTCGCGAATCGCGATTTCGTCACCCACGTTCACCTGATAGCTGGGAATGTTCACCTTGCGCCCGTTCACCGTCACGTGGCCGTGCCGCACCACCTGCCGCGCCTGGCGCCTTGAAAGCGCAAAGCCCAGCCGGTAAGCAACGTTGTCCAGCCGCCGCTCCAGTTGCTGAATCAGCAGCTCGCCCGTCACGCCCGTCGCGCGGTTGGCCTTTTCGTAGTATTCGCGGAACTGTCCTTCGAGCGTGAAGTAGATGCGCTTGGCCTTCTGCTTCTCATGCAGTTGCAGGCCATAGCCCACAATCTTGGCCTTGCGATCCTTGCCGTGCTGCCCCGGCGGAAAATTCCGCTTCTCCAGCGGGCAGCGCTCTGAGGTGCATTTGGTGCCCTTCAAAAACAGCTTGGTGCCTTCGCGCCGACACAGCCGGCAAACTGCTCCCGTATAACGTGCCATCTCTTCTCCTGACTTCGGATGTCGGCCGGTTTACGCGCGGTGCGCTTCCTCCCGGCCCGGTTTTAGCTTCTGGCAACTAGCCTCTGGCTCCCAGCTGACTTCTGCCTGCGCCGCAATGATTCGCGTCTCCAGGAAAAGCCAGCGGCTGGAAGATGGCAGCTAGTGGCTGCTTCTTACACTCTCCGCCGCTTCGGCGGCCGGCAGCCGTTGTGCGGCACCGGCGTCACGTCACGGATGGAGCGTACTTCGATTCCCGCCGCGGCCAGTGCGCGAATGGCAGACTCGCGGCCCGAGCCCGGCCCGGCCACGCGCACGTCCACGGAACGCAGACCGTGGTCCCGCGCCATGCTCGCCGCGTTCGATGCTGCCTGCTGCGCCGCGAACGGCGTGCCCTTGCGCGAGCCGCGGAAGCCCAGTGAGCCCGAGCTCTTCCAGCTCAGCGTGTTGCCCACCTGGTCGGTGATTGTCACAATCGTGTTGTTGAACGAGGCCTGAATGTGCGCAATGCCATAGGGCACATTCTTGCGCTCGCGCTTCTTGAACTTCTTGTTCTTGCCGGTCTTCCCGGCTCCGCCCTGTGCCTTCGCCATTTAGGTCTTCGCCGTCGCTTTCTTCTTGCCCGCAATGGTGCCCTTGCGCGGACCCTTCCGGGTGCGGGCGTTGGTGTGCGTACGCTGTCCGCGCACGGGCAGCGACCGCCGGTGA
>DASUAU010000007.1:0-16659 GCA_035763705.1 Occallatibacter sp.
AGATGGTGATGCCGGGCGACAACGTGCAGTTGGTGGTGGAGCTGATTACGCCGGTGGCCATGGAGAAGGGCTTGCGCTTCGCCATCCGCGAAGGCGGACGCACCGTCGGCGCGGGCACCATCTCGGAGATTATCAAGTAGGCGGTACGGGAATTTTTCAGGCTCCGGCGCTCTGCAACATTCTGCGCCGGACCAGTCAGGAACAAAGAAATGCGGGAAATCGTTACGATGCAGTGCACGGTGTGCAAGGAGCGCAATTACGCCACGACGAAGAACAAGAAGACGACCACGGGCCGGCTTGAGTTCTCGAAGTTCTGTAACCGCTGCCGCAAGCACCAGCCGCACAAGGAATCGAAGTAAGCGCAGCAGTCGGCAAACGGCTGACGGCGAACGGTTGAGAATCAGGGAAACTGAAGCAAGCACGGTTTCAAAACTGTTGGCTGTCTGCTGTGGGCTGTGAGCTGTCGTTAGGGGCGTAAGCTCAACGGTTAAACTGTCGGTCTCCAAAACCGAACTTGGGGGTTCGAATCCCTCCGCCCCTGCCAGATTGAACAGCAATGCTGCCGGCGCAGACACCGGCCGCGAAGGATTGGAAGTATGGGAAGCAGGGCAGCAATGGAAAAGCAGGAACCAGGCGGGCTGTCGAACATGTCGGGTGGCATTGCTGGCATGTGGAACAACATGACCCGCTTCCTGAGCGACGTGCGCGCGGAGATGCGCAAGGTGGTGGCGCCCAACCGCAAGGAAGTGGAGACGACCACGGTCGTGGTTATTATCACCGTCTTCCTCTTCGGCGCGTTTTTCTGGCTCGTCGACCTGATCTTCAACCACGCCTTGCAGGTGGTCATTCAGAAGTTTACCGGCGGGCAATAGGCCGTCCGGACACGAATCGAGAGACGCATGACCGAAGAAATGGAACAACCCGCCGGGCAGCCGCAACCGGAGCAACAGCCGGAGCCGCAGCCGCAGCGCAATGAGCGCTTCAGGTGGTACATTCTGCACGCCTACTCGGGCTTCGAGCGCAAGGTGCGCGAGTCGATCCAGAGCCGCATTGCGGCTTTTGGCCTGCAGGAGAAGGTGGGCAGGGTTATGATTCCCACCGAGCCGGTCACCGAGATCATCAACGGCAAAAAGCGCACCGTCGAGCGGGTTTTTCTTCCCGGCTATGTGCTGGTGGAAATGGATCTGGACAACAACCTGTGGCACGTGCTGAAGGAAACGCCCAAGGTTACGGGCTTTCTGGGCACCGGCGACAAGCCCGTGGCCCTCAGCGAAGAGGAAGTCAGCGGCATCCTCTTCCGCAGCGAGACCGCGAAGGACAAGCCGCGGCTCAAAATCAAGTTTGAAAAGAACGAGTCCGTCCGCATCACCGACGGGCCCTTTGCCAACTTCAACGGCGTGGTGGATGAAATCAACGAAGACCGCGAGACGCTGAAGGTGATGGTCACCATCTTCGGCCGCTCCACTCCGGTCGAGCTCGAGTTCGGCAAGGTTGAAAAGATTGAGTAGCTGCAGCTTTCAGCCACTAGCTTCCAGCTTCTAGCTCAAGGCACACCTGGCGGCCCTGAGTTTGGAGGCGAACGCGAGAGCGGCAGCACCAAAATTTGGAATAACGAATGACCGGCTAACAGCTAGAAGCCAGGAGCTGGTGGCTGGTTCCGAAGGAATCTATGGCACCTCCGAAGAAAGTTTCCACTTACGTCAAGCTGCAGATTGAGGCCGGCAAGGCCACGCCCGCGCCGCCCGTTGGCCCCGCGCTGGGCCAGGCACAGGTCAACATCATGGAGTTCTGCAAGCAGTTCAACGCCCGCACGCAGAACAAGGAGATGGCCGGACTCATCATCCCGGTCGTCATCACCGTCTACGCCGACCGCAGCTTCACCTTTATCACCAAGACGCCGCCCGCTTCAGTCCTGCTGAAGAAGGCTGCCGGCCTGGCCAAAGGCTCCGGCACGCCCAACAAGGACAAGGTGGGCAAGGTGACCGAGAAGCAGGTGCGCGAGATCGCCACTGAAAAGATGCCCGACCTGAACGCGGCCTCCGTTGAAGCCGCCATCAAGAGCATCAAGGGCACCGCCCGCTCCATGGGCATTGAAGTGGTGGGCTAGGCCAGCCTCGGCTGGAACAAGTCTCGGCTCAAAAAGCCAAGGCCCTCCTGCGGGAGGGCCTTTTTGTTGCGGATTGCCGTCCTGTTAGGCGCAGCCGCCATAGGCGTCGCGCTTCCAGTGAAAGCCGGAAGACAGGAATCTGCCCTACTTGGGCGGAGCCGGAGTAAAGAGCTCGTGCTTCCTGCCCGGTTCGGGTTTGGGTTTCGGCTTCGGAGCCTTCTTGGTTTCCTTGCGGCCTTTATCTTTGTTTCCCATGCTGCTCAGGATTACACAAATTCCGGCTCAGCGAAACAGCCCGGCGACGTAAACCTCCGCCCGCCGGGCTTTGTCGCTGCTCACTGCTTCACCGCCGGCTGGCCCTCCAGCCGGTCGTGGTTGAGAATCGCATTGAAGACCAGCCCATAGGTGCCAATGGTTTCACCGCGGTAGACGGGATTGTTGCCGAACAGCAGCACATTGCCCTTGCCCAGGTGCGCATCCACCACAATGGCGTGCTCGGCAATCGGGCCCGGTTTGCTCAGCAGCCCGTCCAACAGCATGGCTTTGGCGTCGGCAAAGCGCAGAATCACGTCCGGGCGCAGCGCCGCGGGAATCAGCATCGAGTTGTTGCGCATCTGGTCCTCGTTCAGTGTCCGCGGCTGCCAGGGCTCCTGCTTGATGAGCGGCGCGGCCGCCACGGGCTTGCGTCCTTCCGGCTCGTCGTTATCCTCCAGGCCGCCGCGTCCCGTGGGCCGCTCGGCGTAGGGGTCCATCAGGATGCGACCGTGCCCGCCGCCCTCCGTGTTGCTTACATCAAAGGCCAGCCCATTGCTGCTGATGACGGGAACGCCTTTGCCGTAACCGTTGGCCACCGGGCTTTGCGGATCCACAAAGACCGTGTTCAGCACCGTTCCCACCACGCGCGCGTCTGCCCGCGGCGCCACGCTCACGCCCGGCGCCAGCCCCATGTCAATGGCAAACTGCGCCGTATCCTCGCACGTAATCAGCAGCCCGCCATCCTCCACGAACTTCTGCAGGTGCGCCAGGCCGTCAAAGCCCAGGCCGGGCCGGATGTCCGGCGTCGAGTCCACGCGTCCCAGGTTCGGCGTCAGCGCGGTCTTCTCCCACGGCATGGGGTTGTTCCAGCGTGGCAGTCCGTCAATGATGAGCTGCGGTGTGGAGTAGCCCACGGGCGCGAAGATAATCACGTCATACTTCGCGCGCAGGTCCGCCTCCTTTGCCGCCGTCTGCGTGCTGATGTAGGCATAGGGCACGCTCTCGGTGTCAAAGGCGTAGCGCCACCAGCCCTCGGTCTGCGTGCTCAGCCAGGTGTGCATAATGGCCACGCGCGGCGGGGTCACCGTGTGTGTGGGCACCATCGGGTCCACGCTCAGCCGCGTGCCGTCCAGTGCATATTTGTGCAGCGCCGCGGTCAGCTCCGCGTCGCCCACGCCAGAGATGAGCAGCGAACCCTTGTCAAAGTGCTTCTGGCCCGCGTCAAAGGGCTTGTCCACGGCCTCAATCTTCGCGCCCTTCAGCGCGTACACAAGCGAGATGAGCGAGACCTGGCCCTCATTGGGCACGGCAACCACGGAGCCCGAGCCCTCCAGCTTGCCCGCCAGCGAAAGCGGATCAGTGAACGGCGTCATCCCGGCCTTCAGGATCGACGTGTCGGTCACGCGCACCACGTTCACGTTGAACAGGTCGTGGAAAGACCATCCCGTGTCGTCGTAAGGATGCTTCTGCGGATCGTCCGGCGCCCAGAACTGCCGGTCCAGCAGCGCATCGGCCGCGCGCGAGTAGGGCTGATCCATGCGCACCACCAGTGTGCCCGCCGGAAAGGTCTGGTCCTTGGGCTTCTCGCCGCGCTTTTCCGCCGGAACCTGGCAGGTGGCCGCCTTGGTCAGCGTCTGCACTTCCACGTGCTGGCGCCGCATCACCTTCATCAGCTCCACCACGCGGTTGTTGTCGGCCGCGGTGGGCGGAATCAGATAGGCCGCGGGCCCGGCCAGCTCCGGTTTCTCCACGGAGCGCTTGCTCTTGATGTAGTAGTTATCAAGGAAATGCCCGGTGTGGTGCGAGAAGTAGGAGATGGTCGTCAGCAGCGCCGTCTCCTCGTAGTTGTTGTTGTCGCGCTGCGACCAAAGCACCTGCGGATACGGCGGATTCTGCCGGTACCAGGTGCGCGAATATTCTTCCGGGTCAAGAATGCGCTTTTCCGTATCCGCGCCGCCGTTGCCAAAAGTCTCATAAAGCCGGCTGATGCCGTTGTGCATGGCCGCAAGAAACATCAGGTAGCCGGGGCTCCAGGTGTCAAAGTCGCCGTGCGTAAAAACGCCGGGCATGCCCAGGCTCTGCATCTGCGCCACGTTGTTCCAGCCCAGCTCGGCCCACTCGTCGGCCAGCGCGGGGTCAACCCACGCGTTGTAGGGGCCGTCGCCCACCGTGTTGTCGTAAAGGAACGGCACCGACTCATGCAGATCATGCAGCACCTGCGCATGCCACTGCAGATAGGTGTTCAGCACGTTGCGCGTCAGGTCCAGCGTCATGCCCATGGCGTCGCGATTGTTGTCGTGCGCCACATAGTGGCCCCAGTACATCAGCCGCGGCCACTTCTCGTCCGGATGCGCGCGGTGCCATTTGTAAAGGTCCACCATGCGGTCGCGCCCATCCACCTCCACCACCGGCGTAATCAGCACAATCATGTGCGAGCGGATGTACTGGATGTACGGCGAATTGTCCACCGCCAGCCGGTAAGCCATCTCCATCAGCGCCGTGGGAGCGCCGGTTTCAGTGGAGTGGATGGTTCCCGTGATGTAGTACACCGGGTAGGACTTCGCGATCAGCTCCTTGGCCTTCGCGTCGTCCATGCCAATCTTGCGCGGGTCGCCCAGCTTGGCCAGCCGCACGTCATTCTCCCTGGCCTGGTCCAGAACGTCCTTGTCGGCGATGGCCACGGCAATCATCTCTCGGCCTTCCTCGGTGTGCCCGATGGTGAAAACCCTCACCCGCGGCGTGGCCGCCTGCAGCATGCGGAAATACTTATACACATCCTCGGCATAAGGCAGCATGTCCGGCGCGCCGGAGACATCGCCCAGCACCTTTTCCGGCGTGGGCACGGTTTTTGAGGCGGGCAGGTAGTCCACCAGCGGCGAAAGGAACGCCTTGTTGGTTGTGTACTTCTGAATGTGTTCGGTGTACGCCTGGTCGATGGGCTGGTTGGGGTCCCGGGCATAACGCGCGTCAAGCTGCTGTGCCGCAAGGGGCGTCAAGGCAAAACTCAGGGCGGCAAAGAAAAACAGAACTGCCTGCAAGGGGCGTCTCATAGTCCTCTTTTCATCGTATCCATCACGGAATCGCGGCGGGATCGAGCGTCTTGGAAGACTCCAGACCGGTGTCAACAAGCTATATGGCCACCCGCCGGTTCTTCAAGGCGCGCGATGCGGGAGCAGTTGCCCGGATGGTGCGCGGCTTTTGTGGGAGGCGAAAACGGACAGACGCTTTGCTCGCGGATAAGCGCGCGCTTCACCCTGCGGCAGCGCCAGCCTTGAAGCTCAAGGCCGGCGCCGACAGGTGTTCCAGGGGCAGGAACTCGAAAAGAACAATGCACCCGAAAAGAACAATGCACTCGGAGGCCGCCGGTCCGCCCGCGCCGGCGTGCCCACGGATTGCGCGGCCTTACTCGCCGCTGTTCCGGCTCACATACACCTGCTGCGGAGCCACCACCTTGGCCGCCGGTCCGCCCGCATGAAAGCTCATGCGCTGCACCTCGGGCTTGCCCTTCAGGCTGGCCGCAAAGTTCAGCCGGTACTGGTTATCCATCCGCCAGGCAATGTCCTTCATGTACGGCTGGATCGAAGCCGGATTCATCAGTCCGGTGTAGTAGGCTGCGCCGCCCGTGGCCTCGGTCACCTGCGCCATCAGGCTCTGCCCAAACACTGAGCTCATGTTGCCGCCATAGCGCCCGCGATCCGACCAATAAATCGAATACACCACCAGGCCGGACTTGACCGCGTCGTGGATCGAGGCCTGCACATATGGATCCTGCATGTCGCCCGGCTCGCCATACTCGTCCACGCCGTCGGTGATCATCACCACCTCGCGACGCGCCATCATGTCGGTCGAGGGCCAGTGCCGCGCCAGGTCAGACACGCAGAAATACGGGCTGGCGTTCGAGCCCGGACTGCCGCTGGGCAAGCGCAGCTCGCCTGCCACGGCGTTGTGGTCGGTGGTCATCGGGCCGGCCATCAGCGCGCGCCCGTTCTGCATGTAAGCCACTGCGGCTTTGGTTTCCGGCGGCAGTCCCTTCAAAAACTCGCGAATATCGCCGAGCTGGTTGCCAAAGCTCGTGCTCGCGCTGCCGTCAATCAGCACCACCACTTCCAGGTCGCTGTTGGCTCCGCGCAGCCGCGTCCAGCCGGTCACGTCGGAAAGTCCGCCATTCAGCTTTACCTGCAAATCCCGCGCCTCAATGCGCACCGGCTGCTCATGGCTCTTCTTGGGAAGAATGGTCACCACCGCACGGCCCTGCCCACCCGCTGCCGGCGCTTCGGCAATGGCCGGAACCGCCAGGGCGAGCGCCGCAATCAGGCTCAACGTCAATCCCGGTTTTCTCATTGCACAACTCCTCTCATCCCTTTAGATGGGATTACCCCCCATTTTGTTGCGGTGGGCCACGGAAACTCTCCCCAGCCGTGTTCTTTAAATGAATTTTTTCTGCGGTTTGCCCTTCATTCGCCCCGCCATGCACAATGCAGGTGCGGAAGGCGCATGCCGGGGCAGTCGCTGAACGTTGCATCCGGCCCCGGTTTCCGCTCATCTCCATTTCGCTCACCTCTATTTCCGTTCAAATCCGGGGGAATCCAAATCCATGTCCCGCATCCGAGTCCATGCACGCGTTCAGGTCCGAGTTCAAGTCGGCGTTTTCGCACTCCCGTTGCTCTTCGCCGCGCTCACTCTCGCCGCCCAGCAGCCGCAATCTGTGCCGCACTTGATTCACTACCACTGGAAGAGCGTGCCCATCGTCGGCGGCGGTTTTGTTGACGGCGTCATCTTCCACCCCACCGCGCCCGGCGTGGCGTACGCGCGGACGGACATGGGCGGCGCCTATCGCTGGAGCCCCGCCGCGCACCGCTGGCAGCCCCTTCTCGACTGGGTTCCGCTCAAGGACCTGAACCTGATGGGCGTCGCTTCCATCGCCGTCGATCCCGCTGACCCCAACCGCGTCTATCTCGCTTGCGGCACCTACACCAATCCCCGCGCGCCCAATGGAGCCATTCTGCGTTCCGACGATCGCGGCCGCACCTTCCAGCGCACCAGTGTTCCCTTCAAATTCGGCGCCAACGAGGATGGCCGCGGCAACGGCGAGCGCCTGGTCGTCGACCCCGGCGACGGCCGCATTCTCTTTCTCGGCACGCGCCACGACGGCCTTTGGCACTCGACCGACCGCGGCAAAACCTGGTCGCGCGTCACCGGATTTCCCGACGTCACCGAGCCCCCGCCGCCGATGCCCAAACCCATCCCCGGCGAAAAACCCGGGCAGCGCTGGATGCGCATGCCCCCGCGCAGTGATGGCATCGTCTTCATCAAATTCCAGCCCCGGCATGGGACCTCGTCCGCGCATCGCCGCGCGCACCGGCCCACGCAGACTCTCTACGCCGGCGCATCGCTCATGCACCGGCCCAATCTCTTTGTCTCGCACAACGGCGGCGCAACCTGGAGCGCGATTCCCGGCGAGCCCCGGCAATACCGCCCCACGCGCGCCGCGTTGGCCCCGGACGGCATGCTCTACGTCACCTATGGCACCGCGCCCGGCCCCTCGCGCATGACCGATGGCGCAGTCTGGCGTCTCAACACGCACACCGGCCAATGGGCGGACATCACGCCCGACCGCCCCACACTGGACGGATCAGGGCCCAACGCATCAGGTCCCGGCACATCCAGCCCTGGCACATCAGGCCCCGGCAGGCGCGCATTCGGCTACGCCGCCGTTTCGGTCGACGCGCATCATCCGCGCACGCTCATCGTCAGCACCTTTGGCCGCCCCGGTGGCGACGACATCTTCCGCTCCACTGACCAGGGCGCAAGCTGGCGGCCCATCTTCACCGGCGCGCACCCCGACGTCTACGATTACAGCCTCGCGCCCTATGTCCAAAAGACGCCCATCCACTGGCTCTTCGACATCGAAATCGACCCCGCCAACTCCAACCACGCCGTCTTCACCACCGGCTACGGCGGCTGGGAGACCTTTGACTTGGCTGCCGCCGACCGCGGCCAGCCCACCCATTGGAGCATCCTTGCCCGCGGCATTGAAGAAACCGTCGCCCTGGCTCTGCTCAGCCCCCCGCAGGGCGCGCATCTCATCTCCGGCATCGGCGACTACGGCGGCTTCGTCCACTGGAACCTCGACCGCCCCGCGCTCGCCGGCTCCTCCTCGCCGCCGCGCTTCGGCAACACCACGGGCCTTGCCCTCGCCGCGCTCAACCCGCTGGAAGTGGTGCGCGTCGGCATCAGCGCCCGTCACCGTCCCGGCCAGAACATCAGTTACACCCTGGACGGCGGCCGCACCTGGCAGGGCACGGCCTCCGCGCCCACCCCGCGCAGCATCTCCGGCTCCGTCGCCGTCTCCGCCGATGGCGCGGCCTGGATCTGGACGCCTCTGTTCGAGCAGCCCTTCCTCACGCGCGACCGCGGCGCAAACTGGACCCCGGTTGCCGGCCTCGTCGCCAACACCCGCGTCTTTGCCGACCCGGTGAACCCGCAGGTTTTTTATGCGATGGATCTCGCCAGCCGCACGCTCTTCCGCAGCACTGATGCCGGTGCGCATTTCTCGTCTTCGCCTCTCACTCTTGACGGCGCCCCCTACGGCGTCAACCCCCGCCAGCGCGGCGACAATCGCGGCGGCCAGGACCAGCTTTACGCCGCGCCCGGCCGCTCCGGCGACCTGTGGCTGGCCGCCTTTGACGGCCTTTACCACGCCGCCGCCCCTGTTTCATCCAGCGGCCCCGCGCCTGCATTCCTCCGCATGCCCGGCGTCCAGCAGATGCAGGCCTTCGGTTTCGGCAAAGCGGTGCCGGGGACGAAATACCCCACGCTTTACATGGCCGGAACTGTCGACGGCCAGCCCGGCGTCTTCCGCTCGGTCGATAAGGCCCACACCTGGGTCCGCATCAACGACGACCGCCACCAGTGGGGGCTGATTCTGCAAATCACCGGCGATCCGCGCGTCTTTGGCCGGGTCTACGTGGGCACCCACGGCCGCGGCATCCAGCGCGGCGACCCCTTGGACGGACCCCAATCCAAACCCCAGCCCGCGCCGCCCGTAAAACCGGCCGGCAGAGTCCCCCATCGGCAGCATTGAGCCTTGCATTCGGCCTGGTCTTTGGGTATCATCAACAGATGTGCCCGTGTGTCTTTGCGGGCAGTCACTATAGCATTTTGGGAAATGGTGTAGGCCGAAGGAACAACGCTTCCAGCCGCGACCATCAGGGAGCGGCGGCGGATTGCGACTCCAAAAAGATTACACAGTATTTCCAAAAATGCTTTAACACCACGGCTTTTGAGCCTGTTCGAGGCCGGCACTGGTGCGGAGCAGGGGTAACAACTCCGCCGCCAGGGCGCTCCGGGTTCCCTGCCAAGCAGGGCTGGCAAAGGCGGTGGGAGACGAGGAATGCATGGCCAGAAATGCCAGCAAGAATATTGTGAAGGCGCGCGCGGCTGTCACCAAGCCGGCTTACGCGCTGCCCGATGCCGTTGATCTGCTCCAGCAGGTCAAGTACGCCAAGTTTGACGAAACCGTCGACCTCACCATGCGGCTGGGCGTGGACACGCGCCACGCTGACCAGATGGTCCGCGGCACGGTGGTTCTGCCGCACGGGCTGGGCAAGACCAAGACCGTGGCTGTCATCGCCACCGGCGACCGCCAGAAGGAAGCGCAGGAAGCCGGCGCGGATTTCGTGGGCGGCGAGGAGATGGTGGAGAAGATCCAGAAGGAAAGCTGGACGGGCTTCGATGCTCTGATTGCCACGCCGGACATGATGAAGGTGGTGGGCCGTCTGGGCAAGGTTCTCGGTCCCAAGGGGCTGATGCCGAATCCCAAAACCGGCACGGTCACGCTGGACGTGGCCGCGGCAGTGAAAGAAATCAAGGCCGGCAAGGTGGAGTTCCGCGCCGACAAGACCAGCCTGGTGCATGTGCCCGTGGGCAAGCTCAGCTTTACGCCGGACAAGCTGGTGGACAATGCGACCACGGTCATCACGTCGATTGTGCGCGCCAAGCCTTCGGCGGCCAAGGGCAAGTACATCAAGAGCATCACGCTCAGCTCGACCATGGGTCCCGGCGTTCCGCTGGATTCGGCCGTGGCCGACGCGGCGGGCAAGCACTAGTCGGGGCGCAGGCCGGGGCGCTGTGGCGGATGGCTCGCGCGGCTCCTGAAGCAGCCGAGGGCGCAACGAAAGCAGATTGGGTTTAACCGGGCGTGATTGGACGCCGACCCCCAGAGGGGAGCAGGAAAGATGGCGATTTCAAGGGCAAAAAAAGCGGAGAGGGTTCAGTGGCTGTCGCAACAGCTTGGAACCTCGACCACCGCAATCATCGGCACCTTCAGCAAGCTCACCGTGGCGCAGGATTTTGAGCTGCGCAAGGTCGTTCGCGAGGCGGGTGGCAAATATCGCGTGGTGAAAAACAAGCTGGCGGGAATTGCCAGCAAGGGCACTGAGCTTGAGCCGGCCCTGAAGGGGTTGAAGGGCGTCAGCGCCGTGGCCTTCACCTCCAGCGATCCGGTGGCGCTGGCCAAGAGCTTTGCCAAGTGGGTGGGCGACAATGCCGAGTTTCAGTTCAAGCTGGGCATTGTCGATGGAAAGCTGCTGACCGTTGACGACATCAAGTCGCTGGCCACCATGCCGGGCAGGGAAGAGCTTTTCGCAAAGCTTCTCTTCCTCATCAACGCGCCTGCGCAGCGGCTGGCCACGGTGCTCAATGCCACGGGACGCGACATGGCGGTGGTTCTGGGCCAGGGCGTCGAGAAGGAAAAGTTTGCCGGAGCCGCTTAAGGGCTGCTTCGGACGCATCCGGATGGATGCGGCGGGTTTCACGGGTTAGGGTCGCAAACGCAGATTGGGAAGTGCGCGGGTCTGGCGCATCGGAAACTTCCGGGTTGGCAGGCGGCCGGCAGTAGAGAAATCAAACGGTTGGGATTGGAGAACAAACATGGCGGACATCGCGCAGTTGGAAGAACAGATTGTGAGCCTCAGCCTGCTGGAAGCAGCGGCTCTGGTGAAGAAGCTCGAAGAGCGGCTCGGCGTTTCGGCCGCGGCGGCGGCCCCGGTGGCCGTGGCTGGCGGTGCAGGCGCTGCGGCTCCGGCGGCAGTGGAGGAAAAGACCGAGTTCCAGGTCATCCTGAAGGATGCCGGCGCCAACAAGATCAACACCATCAAGGCAGTGCGGGAAGTCACCTCGCTCGGCCTGAAGGAAGCCAAGGATCTGGTCGATGGCGCTCCCAAGGCGCTGAAGGAAAGCGCGACCAAGGACGAGGCCGAGGCCATCAAGAAGAAGTTTGAAGGCGTGGCCACCATCGAGGTCAAGTAATTCCGGCAGTTGCGGGACGGACTTGCAAGGCGGACCGGGACGCGTTACGATATCCGTTGCGCGTCTTTTCGGCCCATCCGGTATTCCCAGGGGATGGCCGGGCAATGGGTGGCGCGTCTTGAGCATGCGGGCAGGGCACGCAGGCAGCCGGTTTCGGAGAAGTGCCAAGCACTCCGAAGGCGGATAAGCGGCGAGGTTCAAGTGCCTTAGGGTCAGGGAGATAGGCGGGTTTTCCCTGACGAATGGCGAGTGGCTGGCGGGCGAGCGGCAGAAGCGAGCTTTGGGATCGGCGAGAGCAGGCGGAAGAATTCGGTTGGGAGCACAGGCTATGAGCCGCGCTCGTGGGGCATTGCGTCCCTGCGGGCCTTTCGTGTCTCCCGGCTTCCCTTTCTAGGGCCTTCTTTTGGGTGAAGTCTCCGGTTTGTGCGCGGCACGGGGCTGGTCAGCTCCTGGGCGCTCAGGCTCCTCCGATTGTGCGCAGTCTAGCGCAACCAGGCGTTCAGGGCAATGCCCCCTTCGTCTCCCGGCCTGACGCGAAAGGGCAATTCGCTTGGCAAGGCAATCTCCGGCGCTCTTCCGGCCTTTACTTCGGCCGCGATGGAAACGCCGGGCGTGGCCGGGATCGAATCCTCCGGCCCGCAGGACGGGAAGAGAACACGTAATCTGCCGCCGCGTGAGAGGCTCGCGCGCCGGTGCGGCAAGGCCCCGGGACTCGCAAGACCCAGGGCACGCCGCAGTCAAAAGCCTCAGGAGTGAAGCATGTCCAACGAGAAGCGCGCGATTCGCAGCAGGCTCGATTTTTCCAAGATTCCCACCGCAACCCAGATTCCGAACCTCATCGAAGTGCAGCGCCGCTCCTATGAGCGCTTTCTGCAGATGGACAAGCTGCCCAACGAGCGCGACGACTCGGGCCTGCAGTCGGTCTTCGTCTCCGTTTTTCCCATCACCGATTTCCGGGGCATCTCGCAGCTGGATTTCGTCGATTACTCCATCGGCAACTGGGAGTGCAAGTGCGGCCACCTGAAAGGCCTGCACCACCTGCGCACCGCCTGCGTGCAGTGCGGCGCCATGGTCATCACCGATCCCTTCCATCCCGGCGACGTGCTCTGCCACAAGTGCGGAACCTACAACAAGAACACGCCCGACTTCTGCAACAAGTGCGGCGACCCGGTGGGCCTGCAGCTGAAGTATGACCAGCAGGAGTGCGAAGAGCGCGGCATGACCTTCTCGGCCCCGCTCAAGGTCACCGTCCGCCTCACCATTTACGACAAGGACCCCGAGACCGGCAACAAGACCATCCGCGACATCAAGGAGCAGGAGGTCTTCTTCGGCGACATTCCGCTGATGACGGCCAACGGCACCTTCATCGTCAACGGCACTGAGCGCGTTATCGTCTCGCAGCTCCACCGCTCGCCCGGCGTCTTTTTTGAGACGGCGAACAACCGCACCTACTTCCTGGGCAAAATCATCCCCTATCGCGGCTCCTGGGTGGAGTTTGAGTACGACCAGAAGAACACCCTCTACGTGCGCATCGACCGCAAGCGCAAGTTCCTGGGCACCATCTTCCTGCGCGCGCTCGGCCTGCGTTCTGACGAGGAGATTCTCAAGACCTTCTACACGGTCGACCGCATCCAGCTCACCGACGGCAAGCTCTACTGGACCGTGCCGCAGGATGTCCGCAGGCACACGCATCTGCAGGGCGCAAAGCCGGCCCACGCCGTCACCCACAAGGGCGAGGAGGTGGCGCACTCCGGCCGCAAGATTACCGCGCACTCGCTCAAGGCCATCCGCGCCGCCGGCATCGAGAAGATTGAAATCGAAGCCGCGGAGCTGGACGGCGCGCTGACCGCTGCCGACGTGGTGGACACGGCCACCGGCGAGGTGATCGTCGAGGCCAACGTGGAGCTGACCGCCGACCGCCTGCACAAGGTGATGGCCAGCGGCGCAACCGCCGTCGAGCTCTTCTTCCCGGAGCGCGACGACGTGGGCAACATCATCACCAACACGCTCAAGCGCGACTCCGTGCGCAAGCCGGAAGAGGCGCTGATCGAAATCTACAGCAAGCTGCGTCCCGGCGACCCGCCCACGCTGGACACGGCCACGGCCCTGTTTGAGGGCATGTTCTTTGACGCGCGCAAGTACGATTTCTCGCGCGTGGGCCGCCTCAAGTTCAACATCAAGCTTTACGAGAACCAGGACGCCACGCAGTTGGATCACCGCACGCTGACGCCCGAGGACTTCTACGCCACCATCCGCTACCTGCTCAAGCTGCGCAAGAACATCGGCATGGTGGACGACATCGACCACCTTGGCAACCGCCGCGTGCGCGCCGTGGGCGAGCTGATGGAGAATCAGTTCCGCATCGGCCTGGTGCGCATGGAGCGCGCCATCAAGGAAAAGATGAGCGTCTATCAGGAGCTGACCACGGCCATGCCCCACGACCTCATCAACGCCAAGCCGGTCATGGCGGCCATCCGCGAGTTCTTCGGTTCCTCGCAGCTTTCGCAGTTCATGGACCAGACCAATCCGCTGTCGGAGATTACGCACAAGCGCCGCCTGTCGGCTCTTGGGCCGGGCGGTCTGTCGCGTGAGCGCGCCGGTTTTGAGGTCCGTGACGTGCACCCCACGCACTACGGCCGCATCTGCCCCATTGAGACGCCGGAAGGCCCGAACATCGGCCTCATCAGCTCGCTCAGTTGCTTTGCGCGCATCAACGAGTACGGCTTTATCGAGTCGCCTTACCGCAAGGTGAAGGACGCGCGCATTCTCGACTACGTGGAAATCACCAACGCCGGCGAAAGCGGCCTGCGCGTGGGCGACCACATCGAGAAGGAAGAGGCCATCAAGCTGAATGCCCAGCTCAAGAAGGCCGGCAAGCGCACGCTCGAGCACATTCCCTACAGCTTCTACCTCTCGGCGTGGGAGGAGGACAAGCACACCATCGCGCAGGCCAACATCGAGTTCAACAAAGAAGGCCAGATTACCGAAGACCTGGTGAATGCGCGCAAACAGGGCAACTTTGTGCTGGTCAGCCGGGCTGAGGTGGACTACATCGACGTCAGCCCCAAGCAGCTTGTCTCGGTGGCCGCATCGCTGGTGCCGTTCCTTGAGCACGACGACGCCAACCGCGCGCTGATGGGCGCCAACATGCAGCGCCAGTCCGTGCCGCTGCTGGTGGCCGAGGCGCCGCTAGTGGGCACCGGCATGGAGGGCGTCACCGCGCGCGACTCCGGCGCCGTCATCCTGGCCAAGCGCAACGGCATCGTGGATTCGGTGGACTCCGAGCGCATCATCGTGCGCGTGGAGGGCGAGCACCACCCCACGCAGCTCTCGCGCGAGGTCGGCTCCGACATTTACACGCTCATCAAATTCAAGCGCTCCAATCAGAACACCTGCATCAACCAGAAGCCGGTGGTCCGCGAGGGCGAGCGCGTCGTCAAGGGCCAGGTCATCGCCGACGGACCCTGCACCGAGCATGGCGAGCTGGCGCTGGGCCGCAACGTGCTGGTGGCCTTCATGCCCTGGCGCGGCTACAACTTTGAGGACGCCATCCTCATCAGCGAAAAGCTGGTGCGCGAGGACTATTACACCTCCGTGCACATCGAGGAGTTTGAAATCGAGGCCCGCGACACCAAGCTCGGCCCCGAGGAAATCACGCGCGACATCCCCAACGTCAGCGAGCATGCCCTGCGCGACCTGGACGAGAGCGGCGTCATCCGCATCGGCGCCCAGATTGGCCACGGCGACATCCTCGTGGGCAAGGTGACGCCCAAGGGCGAAACCCAGCTTACGCCGGAAGAGAAGCTGCTACGCGCCATCTTTGGCGAAAAGGCCGGCGACGTGCGCGACGCCTCGCTTACCTGCCCTCCGGGCATCGAGGGCACGGTGGTGGATGTGCGCATCTTCAGCCGCAAAGGCCAGGAGAAGGACGAGCGCGCCAAGCAGATTGAGGCCGAGTACGTGGCCAAGCTTGAAAAGAACCTCGGCGACGAAATCCGCATTCTCACCGACGAGCGCCTGAAACGCCTTGAAGGCATTCTGGGCCGCCAGGAAGTGCTGGCCGACCTGCATGACGAGCGCACCAACAAGCGCCTGCTCACCAAGGGCGCCATCCTGGACCGCGACACCATCGAGCGCATCTCCACCAAGAACCTCAAGCGCATCCGCTACAACGACAAGGACCCCCGCGTCAACGAGCAGATCGACGAGATTGAGGAGATGACTTCGCGGCAGATTGAAGTCCTGCGCAAGATCACCAATGAGAAGGTGGCCAAGCTGCAGAAGGGCGACGAGCTGCCTCCGGGCGTCATAAAGCTGGTGAAGGTTTATGTCGCCATGAAGCGCAAGCTCTCCGTGGGCGACAAGATGGCCGGCCGCCACGGCAACAAGGGCGTCATCGCGCGCATCCTGCCCGAGGAGGACATGCCCTACCTGCCCGACGGAACGCCGGTTGAGATTGTGCTCAACCCGCTGGGCGTGCCTTCGCGTATGAACGTGGGCCAGATTCTCGAAACCCACCTGGGCTGGGCGGCGGCCGATCTCGGCAAAAAGATTGCCGACCTGGTGCGCGGCAGCAGTGATGCCGAGTACGTGCGCAAGGTGGTCAGGAAGGAGTTTGCTGGCACGGCCACGCTCGGCCAGTTGCTCGAGCTCGACGACGAGACGCTGCTGCGTGTCGCCGCCGGCATGGAGCGCGGCATCTGGTTCGGCACCGCGGTGTTTGACGGCGCCAAGGAAGAGGAGATCAAGGCGCTGCTGGCTGCTGCCGGCCTGCCTTCCTCCGGCAAGACGGCGCTCTACGACGGCATGACCGGCGAGCAGTTTGAGCAGCCCGTCACCGTCGGCTTCATCTACATGCTCAAGCTCTCGCACCTGGTGGACGACAAGATTCACGCGCGTTCCATCGGGCCGTACTCGCTCATCACCCAGCAGCCGCTGGGCGGCAAGGCGCAGTTCGGCGGCCAGCGCTTTGGCGAAATGGAAGTCTG
>DASUAU010000008.1:0-23986 GCA_035763705.1 Occallatibacter sp.
GGAGACGGTGGAGACCGAAGAGGGTTGCGAGGGCTGCCTGCCTGCCGGCTCCTCGGGCCCGTCGCCAGATTTCTTTTTGCCGCCGATGCCAAAGAGACGGAAGCCGGAGGGAGGGTTGGGATCGACGCGGTGCGAGGCTTCAGCGTCAGGCTCGGCCTCAGCGGCTTCTGATTCCTCAGAAACTTCTTCGGCGCTCAGCTCCTCCTCGACGATTTCGTCCTCATCGTCAAACTCCGGTTCTTCGGCGAGTTCTTTAACATGTTCTGCGCTGGCGTGGAAGGAAGCGGATTCGAGCTCGGCTTGGGGTTCGAAGGTTTCCTCTTCAACCGTCACAGGCTCCTCGGCAACGGCGGCTTCCGGTTCCGACTCGGGCGCGCGATTGCGATGGCGCGAGAGCGATTCACCGGGCAGAAGGCCGGAGCCGTCCCACTGGAGCGGTGCCTCAATCAGCGTGGAAGGCCGCGAGGTGTTGCTGCGCGTGCGGGGGGCAGGTGCGGGAGCCTGGGGAGTGGCTTTGGACGCTTCGTCGGCGGAGGTTTGTCCGTACTTTGAGAGCGATTCGCCGGGCAGGACGAAGGAGGGTGTGCGCTCCGAACGGCCGGAAGCGGCCTGAGCGCGAATGTCGTGTGAAGACTCAGGCTCACGGCGGCGCGGCGCTTCCTCAGGTGCGGATTCTTCCCCAGTGCTGGCAGCGGAGACTTCAGGCTGGGCATCGGCGGATTGGCCGCGGCCTCCGCGACGGCGGCGGCGTCCGCGCCAGCGCTTGGCGCCGGCTTCGTCGGAGGTTGAATCGGTCGCTTCGCCGTTCGATTCGGGGCTGTGCGCAAAGTGGGAGTCCGTGAGGTCGGCGCTGGCGGCTTCAGCCTGGGGAGCTTCCTCACGCGGGCGGCGGTCGGAGCTGCGCTCAGAGCCACGGTCAGGGCGATCTCCGCGCTGGGGGCGGTCACCGCGGTCGCTGTGCCGCACCTCGTGCGGGGGCTGCACGCCGCCGGAGACGGTGGCCTTTTCGAGTTCCTCGGAGTCTTCCTGGTCCTCAAGCTCGAGGAAGTCGGTTACATAGAGGAATGCGTCGCGCTCGAGGCCGACGTCGACAAATGCCGACTGCATACCGGGAAGGACGCGGGTGACGCGGCCGTTGTAAATGGAGCCGGCGAGCGTGTACTCGTTTTCGCGCTCGTAGTAGATTTCCGCGAGCTGGTCATCTTCCAGAATCGCGAGCCGCGTTTCATGCGGCGTGGATGAAATGCAAATTTCCTTTGCCATCGTACCTTTCTGCCCGGCGAATGGGGATTGCCGGGTCCTGCGGCCAGCGGGAAAGGTGCGATGCGAGGCGGGAAGGGGCGGGGAAGCGCGAGAGGGATGACCTGCGAGCTGCCGGTGTGCGGGGCGCCGGGCGGGAGCCGTCCCAGCCGGGAGGCGCACCGCGACGGCGCAGTTGCTGCCGAACGAGCTGCATGTGAGGGTAATCCGTTTGCAGAGAGTTTGTGGCCACGATGGCCGTAAACTCCGGCCGGGCCGTTAACCCGCGAACAACCACCAGCGCGAACCACGAACCGAGGGAGAACAGACTCCACCCCGGCTTTCTCGCGGACCGCGCGCAACCGGCTGGCTGCCAACGGGCTTCCCGTCTCTGCGTGCTCATGAACCCAATCCTGCCGGGCATCTGGACCAAATCGCGGTCTGGCCGGCGTAATCGTCTGAAAAATCGTCTCTTGCGGGTAGGGACTGGGTCCCGGACCGGCAAGAAAGGAACCTTGCGAACCGGCTTCCCTGCCTTTGCGGGCGGAGAAGCCTTTAGTTTACGAACCGGCGCATGCGGACGTTCATGACAATGCCCAGCGCGAGGAAGGTAAACAGCACCGAAGATCCTCCGTAACTCATTAACGGTAAAGGGATTCCGGTGACGGGCATAAACCCGATGACCATGCCCACGTTGACCGCAATCTGAAAGGTCAACACAGCCACGACGCCCATGATAATCAGGGAGCCGGGCATGTCGGCAGCTGTTTGAGCGTTTTGAATCAAACGCATCAATATGGAGAAGTATAGCAGCAAGACGAAAACCGCGCCTACAAAGCCATGCTCCTCACTGAAGGCGGCGAAGATGAAGTCGGCGTGAGGGATGGGCAGAAAGTCTCCCTGGGTCTGCGTGCCTTTTTCCGCGCCCTTGCCCCAGATGCCGCCGGAGCCGACGGCGATGAGGGATTGGCGAATCTGGTAGCCGGTGCCGCGGGGATCGTCATTGGGGTTGATGAAGCTGGTGAGGCGGGCCTTCTGGTAGGTCTTGAGGAATTTTCCGCTGGTCCACACGCCGACGATGAGCACCAGCGAGCCGGCGATGAGGAAGAGGGACTGGCGGAGATTGATTCCGCCAAGGAAGAGGCCGGCGATAAGGATGGGCGTGTAAGTGAGCGTGGTGCCGAGGTCAGGCTGCCTGATGACAAGAAGCATGGGCAGGCCTACGAGCAGGAAGGCCTTGAAGATGTCGCGCCAGGTGAGGCTGCGCGCGCCCAGGTTGGCGAAGTAACGGGCGACGGCGAGGATGAGCACAACCTTTACCCACTCAGAGGGCTGGAAAAGGATGGGGCCGAGCCTGATCCAGCGGCGTGCGCCGAGGGCTTTGTGGCCAATGCCGGGGACGAGTACGGCGGCAAGCGAGACGAGACAGAAACCGTAGAACCAAGGCGTAAAGTCCAGCAGGCGGTGGTAGTCAATGCGGGCGAAGATGAACATGGCCACCAAACCGCCGGCAATCCAGTACATCTGTTTGATGTGGAAGCCGAGATAGCGGGTGTGGAGGGTGGCCGAGTAAATCTCAAAGACGGAGATGGTGCACAGCAGCAGCACCATGCCGAGCAGTGCCCAGTCAAAGTCACGAAAGCTGAGGAAGCGGCGGACGGGGCTCATCGGCGCCTCCAGGGAATCTGAGGCAGTGCCGCGGCGAGCTGCGCGGGCGCGGGGATTGGACGCGCGGGCGAACTGGGCGCGGGCCGTGCGATGCCGGCGGGCGGCGCGGCTAGGATGGAGGGCTCGGCGGAAGCCATCTGCGGGTTCGCATTGTGGCGGGGATCCACGAAGAAGTGACCGGCGTGGATACGCGAGACCTGTGACCGGGGATGGCCGGGTCGCGCGGGATTGGGGACGGACCAGACAGCGCCCACGTCGACCGGGGTGTTGGCGGCGGGGGTGTTGGGCAGGTTGTGGGCCAAGCGGCGCTGCTTGTCCACGTAGGCGGCGACGACGCGGGAGGCGATGCGCCCGGCGTAGAAGCTGAAGTCGCCGTGCATCCAGAGGACGGCCACCACCAGATGCGGATTGCGGCGGGGCACCACGCCGACGAACCAGACATTGGGCACGTAGGCCTTGCCTTTCAGACCGAGGCGCTTGATGGTGGCATCGCTGACGGTTTCGGCAGTGCCGGTTTTGCCGGCGAGATCGATGCCGTTGAGGTGTGCGGAGCTGGCGGTGTGGAACTCGCCGGGCTCAGTGACCTGGGCCATGCCGTCGGTGATGGTCATCCAGTTCTGCTCGTCGATGGGGACGTAGGCATTGCCGGAGCCGGGATAGTTTTCCTTGAGCCACTGGCGGAAGTAGGGCGGAAGCTGGTCAGAGAAGACGACGTGGGGCCGGACCATGTGGCCGTCCGAGGCGACGCCGCCGATGTAACGCGCGAGCTGGATGGGCGTGGCCTCAATTGCGCCCTGGCCGATGCCGACGGAGATGGTTTCGCCGGCGTACCACTTGCGGTGGTAGTAGCGCATGACCCACTCGGCGGAGGGCATGAGGCCGGGCTGCTCATTGGGCAGGTCGATGCCGGTCTTCTGGCCGATGCCGAATTCCCCAGCGTATTTATCAATGCGGTCAATGCCGAGCTTGTCGGCAAGAGTGTAAAAGAACGTGTCGCAGGAGTCGGGGATGGCGTTGTGGATGTCGACGGCGCCGTGGTGGCGGTCGCAGTGGTAGTAGTGGCCGTAGAATGTGGCGCCGCCATTGCAGTACACGTGGAGATTCTGCGCGATGCCCTCCTTGAGGCCGGCGACAGACATGAGGATCTTGAAGGTGGAGCCGGGGGCGAGCTGCGCCTGAATGACCTTGTCGAGCAATGGATGGTTGGGATCGGTGATGAGGTTGTTCCAGTCAGTGCGGTCAATGCGGACGGCAAATTTGTTGGGGTCAAAACTGGGGTGGGAGACGAGGGCCAGGATTTCGCCGTTGCGCGGGTCCATGGCGACGATGGCGCCTTCGCGGTCGCCAAGGGCGAGCTCAGCGGCGCGTTGCAGATCAACGTCGATGGTGAGGCGTAGGTCCATGCCGGGCTTGGCGTGCTGGGTGCCCAGGACGCCGACCTCGCGGCCGTGACTGTCGACGATGACGTCGCGGGAGCCGTCCTGGCCGCGGAGCAGGGAATCGTAGACCTCCTCCACGCCGTCCTTGCCGACGACGTCGCCGGGCTCGTAGGCGGCGTAGCGCGGATCGTTGAGCATTTCCTCGCTGACCTCGCCGACGTAGCCGATGAGATGGGCGGCGAAGCCGTTGGCTGGATAAAGGCGGCGCTCTTCGTCGATGGTTTCCAGCTCGGGCAGCTCATTGCGGTGCGCGGCGATGAAGGCCTGCTCATCGGGCGTGATGTCCTGCTTGATGGGGATGGGCTGGTAAAGAGGCGAGCGGCGATAGTGGCGGATGGTGGCGCGGAGCTGGTCGAGATCGAGATGGAGGCCCTTGGCGATGACAGGAAGGTCAGTGTTGAGGTTGTTGGCCTGCTCGCGCAGCAGGAAGCAGGAGACGGAGGGGTAGTTGTCGACGATGAGGTGGCCGTTACGGTCAAAGAGCTTGCCGCGCGGGGCCAGGATGGGAACCTTGCGGATGCGATTCTGCTGGGCGAGGACGCGGTAATTCTGCGCGCCGATGACCTGGAGACGCCAGAGACCCGCGGTGAGCGCGAGCATCATGAGCAGGATGCCGTACTGCACGGCGGAGAGCTTGATGCCGGAGAGTTTTTCGCCTCGAGTGGGTTTGTCAAAAGCCATCGGACTACATTTCCTAGCATAGCGCGTTGCGATTTTGCATGCAGCGGTGCGGATTCGGGCTCAATCGCGGACCTGAAAGCGGTCGAGCAGGGGAAAGAAGACGGCGGCAATGGCGGAGTTGCCGAGAGCTTTGTAGAGCTCGGCGAGCCAGTTTGTATCAAGGTTGAGGCCGAGCAGAACGCGGTAGACGAAGATGTAGACCGCACTGGAGACGAGCGAGAGCAGAAAGATGAGCAGGATGCGGATGGCGCGATTTTCGACATCGATGCGCACGCCGGTGGAAGCGGCCAGAAAGCCCACGACGGTTTTGGCGATGCCGTTGATGCCAATGGCGTGATGGGTGAGTGCATCCTCAAAGATTCCGAGAACAACGCCCATGACCGTTCCCTGGATGGGGCTGCGGCGGCCGAGCGCGAAGTAAACAGTGACGATGAGCGGAAGATCAAAGAAGGCGTAACGGCCCAGAACGCGCGGCAGCCAGGCCTGCAACACCAGCGAGACAAGCGGAACCAGCGCATAAAGAAGCAGAGGGAAGCGCTGGATTTCAAGATCGCGGCGGGTGTTGGCCGTGAGAACGGACATGATTATGGATTCCTCCGCGGAGGATTGGCGGTGCTTGCTGCGGATGGGCCGGTTTTTGGCTTGGGCTTTTTCGCCTTTGGCTGCGGGGCTGCGGTCTGCGGGGCGGTCTGCGGGGCGGCAGGCTCAGAGCCGGTGAAGGTGCTGGGCGAGAACTGGTCAGGGTGCAGAGGCTGCGGCGGCTGCTTGGCGATGGGGTTGGGCGGCGTGCTGTCGTTGAGCGGCTGCTGGTCAGGCGGGAGATTGGGCACCATCAGGCTGGGCAGACGCTCTTCCTGCACCTCGGAGGCTTTTTTCTCGGCCTGTGCAGCGGCCACGACGGCGCCATCCACGGCCCGGCTTTCCGCCATGTCCTGTTTCTCGTCGGGCGGGAAATGGGGCTCGGTGGAGGTGATGACGAGCACCTCGTCAAGGCTGTTGAGGCGGGCGGCGGGCTTGAGGATGATGTCAATGAATGCGTCGCGGTCAGGGTCCTGCACCACCTTTTCGACGGTGCCGACTGGCAGGCCGCGGGGAAAGATGAGGTCTCCGCCGGCGGTGAGGACGTGCTCGCCGGGCTGGATGCGATTGTCCGAGAGGATGCCGACAACCTCCGGCTGGCCGTTGGCGTTGCCGCGCAGGATGCCGCGGATGCGCGTGGTCTCGAGAATGACGCCTGCGCCGCTGGTCTGGTCGTTGATCATGAGCACCTGCGCGGTGTGCGGGTAAACCTCGCGGATTTTGCCCACGATGCCGTCGGGGGTGATGACGGCCATGTCGCGATGGAGGCCGTCATCCTCGCCCTTGTCAATGTAAACAACATGAGACTGCTGGCTGCCGCTGGAGCCGATGACTTCAGCGGCTAGAGTTTTGTAGATGTACTTTTCCTGGAAGTGCAGGAGAGCCTGCAGGCGCTCGCCCTGCCGCGCGTCTTCAAGCAGTGCGGCTTGTTCCAGGCGCAGGCGATCGATGGTCTGCGTGAGGTCCTTGTTCTGCCGGCGGACGTGGCGCAGGTCAATGTAGTTCTGCCACACGCCGACGATGCCGTTGCGGGATGAGTGGATGAGCTGCTCAGGCGGCGAGACGAGGGCGTTGGCCCACAGGCGGATGAGGCGCACGCCGCCGCTGTCGCGCGGGTCAAGGCTCATTTGTCCGGAGCCGGAACGGTGCACCTGCACGGCCAGGCCGACAATTTGCACGGCCAGCAGCACGAGCAGCACGAGCAGGTTCCGGTAGCGGACGATGAACGATTCCATGACAACTCTCAGGACGCAAGCCCGGAAAGCTGAGGTCCGAGCCCGCGGTGGCACGCCCGGGTTGCGGAGGCCTTCCGCGCCGGCGGGAACGGAAAGCGGCTCTCGAGCGCCCTAATCAATCTTGATTTTGCGCAGCAGCCGGAAATCGGAGAGCATTTTTCCGGTGCCGAGCACCACCGAAGCCAACGGATCGTCCGCGACGGAGACAGGCAAGCCGGTTTCCTCGCGGATGCGCTGGTCAAGGTTCTTGATGAGCGCGCCGCCGCCGGTGAGCACGATGCCGCGGTCACTGATGTCGGCGGAAAGCTCGGGCGGGGTGCGCTCGAGCGCGACGCGAATGGCATTCATGATGACGGCAATGCACTCGCCTAGGGCCTCGCGGATTTCGCTGTCGTCAATGGAGATGGTTTTGGGCACGCCCTCGATGAGGTTGCGGCCTTTGATCTCCATGGTGAGAGGTTTATCGAGTGGATAGGCCGAGCCGATTTCGATTTTGATCTGCTCGGCGGTGCGCTCGCCGATGAGCAGGTTGTATTTGCGCTTGAGGTAGTTGGTGATGGCCTCGTCCATCTGGTTGCCGGCCATGCGGACCGAGCGCGAGTAGACGATGCCGGAGAGCGAGATGACGGCGATGTCGGTGGTGCCGCCGCCGATGTCGACAACCATGTTGCCGGAGGGCTCGGTGATGGGCAGGCCCGCGCCGATGGCGGCGACCATGGCCTGCTCGACGAGGTAGACCTCGCTGGCCTTGGCGCGATAGGCGGAGTCCTCGACGGCGCGCTTTTCCACCTGGGTAATCTCAGACGGCACGCCGATAACGATGCGGGGATGGACGAGCATCTTTCGGTTGTGCGCCTTCTGGATGAAGTAGTTCAGCATCTTCTCAGTCACTTTGAAGTCGGCAATGACGCCGTCCTTCATGGGCTTGATGGCCACGATGTTGCCGGGGGTGCGACCCAGCATCTCCTTGGCCTCCTTGCCCACGGCCTCCACCTCGCCGGTGTTCTTGTTGATGGCGACGATGGAAGGCTCATTGACGACGATGCCTTTGCCGGCAGCGAAGACGAGGGTGTTGGCGGTGCCAAGATCGATGGCCAGATCGCTCGAAAACATGCTGAAGAGTGAGCGCAGGCCGTGCGATCGCGAAGCGCGCGAAGGATAACCGTTCGATGACATGGAAAGCTGGATCAACCTCAAGCAGTATTGTACGGCCAGCGGGGGTTGGCCGCGCAGAGTGCGGTGGGAAAGGTGCGCTGAAGGTCACGTCCCCGCCCGTTGCGGTACACTCATGTGTTTGCGGGACCGGTCGGCCGGATTCTGAGGCGGGGTCCCGGACTGAAAATCTGAGTTCCATCCGAGGCAATGTTATGACCTATCCGATGTACCAGAATCTGATTGGCGGCTCGTGGATGCCGGCCAAAAACGGCAAGACGACGCTGAACGTGAACCCTGCGGACCACGAGGACGTGATTGGGGCGTTTCCGCTGTCGGATGCCGAAGATGTGGAGCTGGCGGTGGCGGCGGCAAAGAAGGCCTATGCCACATGGCGGCTGGTTCCGGCGCCCAAGCGGGCGGAGATTCTGATGCGGACGGGGATGCTGCTGCGTGAGCGCAAGGAGCAGTTTGCCCGCGACATGACCCGCGAGATGGGCAAGGTGCTGGCCGAGACGCGGGGCGACGTGCAGGAGGCGATTGACGAGGCGTTTTATGTGGCCGGCGAGGGGCGCAGGCTGTTTGGCGTGACGACGCCGAGCGAGCTCAGGAACAAGTTCGCCATGAGCGTGCGGATGCCGGTGGGCGTGGTGGGCATGATTACGCCGTGGAATTTTCCGATGGCGATTCCAAGCTGGAAGCTGTTTCCGGCGCTGGTGGCGGGCAACACGTGCGTCATCAAGCCGGCCACGGATACGCCGCTTTCGGTGTACAACCTGGTGCAGACGCTGGTGGACGCGGGGCTGCCGGCGGGCGTAGTGAACCTTGTCTCCGGCGGGGGCTCGGGCGCGGGTTCGGCGCTGGTGGAGCACATGGACGTACGCGCGATCAGCTTTACGGGGTCGAGCGCCGTGGGGTCGCTGGTGGGCCAGCGGGCGGCGGCGACGTTCAAGGCGGTTTCCCTGGAGATGGGTGGTAAAAACGCGCAGATTGTGCTGGACGACGCCAACCTGGAGCTGGCGCTGGACGGCGCGCTGTGGGGGGCATTCGGCACTACGGGGCAGCGCTGCACGGCCACCAGCCGCATCCTGCTGCAAAAGGGGATTGCGGAGAGGTTTACGGCCGAGCTTGTGGCGCGGGCGAAGAAGCTGAAGGTAGGCAACGGGCTGGATGAGACGGTGCAGGTGGGTCCGCAGGTGAATGCGAGCCAGATTGCCACCTCGGCAAAATATGTTGAGATTGCCGGCGGCGAAGGCGCAAAGCTGCTGCTGGGGGGGCATGTGCTGAGTGGAGGCGCGTATGCGAAGGGCACCTTCTTTGAGCCGACGATCTTTGCCGGGGTGAAACCGGAGATGCGGGTTGCGCGCGAAGAGGTGTTTGGGCCGGTGGTTTCGCTGATTGAGTTCGAGAGCTTTGACGAAGCGGTGGAGATTGCCAACTCGATCGACTACGGCTTGTCAACAGCGCTCTACACAAAGGACGTGAACCGGGCGTTTGCGGCGATGCGCGACCTGGAGGCCGGGATTACCTACATCAACGCGCCGACGATTGGCGCCGAGGTGCACCTGCCATTCGGCGGGGTGAAGCAGACGGGTAACGGGCACCGCGAGGGGCTGGGCGCGATCGACTTTTTCACCACGTGGAAGGCCGTGTATGTGGACTACTCCGACACCTTGCAGCGCGCGCAGATTGACAATGCGGAGTGAAGGCGCGGCAGACGTGCAAGCCCGCGAGAAGCCGCGGGGGGCCCAGCTTGAACGCGCATCCAGACAGTTCCGGGTTGCGGATTCGTTCCGGGCTACTGATTCATGGAGCCGAGGATGACGGTGCCAGTGCCAGACTGGGTGAGGATGCAGATGCCGTGCTGGTCGCACTTGTAATGGATGAGGGTGCTGCTGGAGGCCCAGCCCGCGGCGATGGGGCGGTCACTGGCCTTGGCGACATAGAAGCTTTTTCCCACGCCTGAGCCGAGCATGCCTGCGGATGGATCCCAGGTGTTTACGCGTACATCGCCCTGGACATAGAAGGTGGACTGAAGGAGGCGCTGCGCCTTGCGGCGTGCGGCCTCGTTTTGGGCGCGGGCGAGTGCGGCTTCGCGCTGCGTCTTGTGGCTCATCAGATCGTGCTGCTCCTTGACGGTGGGGAAGTCGGTGGAGAAGTCCCAGTAGTCGAAGTGCCCGTACTGATCCGAGGTGCAGGGCAGCGTGCCCTGGGCGAAAAGAGAGGCGACAGTGCCGTCGTTGGCCAGCTTTGCCTGCAGGACGTCGTGGGCGCTCTCGCGCTGTGTTTCCTGGGCCTGCCGTGCCTGGAGATCTGCCTGCTCAGCGGCGGCGCGCTCCTGGTGGGCTTTTGGGCCGCGGCCGGTGGGCAGGTTGGAGACGTCAGCAGGCACGGTGGAGGGATCAAAGGGCAGCACGACCTGCTTGCTGCACAGCGCGAAGCCTGAGGCGTCAAGGATGCGCAGGTTGAACTGGATGGGACCGGGAGGATGAGCCGCCGCGTAGGCAAAGCCGGCTGCATACGTGGGGTCGAGGGGCTCAAGTTCAATTTTGTAGATGGCCTTGCCCTGCCAGCGCGTGACCAGATGGCCGCGGATTCCGCCGGCGTTGAAGACCGCCTGTCCGAGGTCGGCGCTGGGCGGCGGCGCCTTGGGCTGCTTGAGGAAATAGATGCCAATGGCGACCACGACGAGCACGGCGAGGCCGATGAGCAGCATCGTGTATTCCGAGCCGCGTTCCGGCGCCTTCCTGATGGGGCTGCTTTCGAGCGGCTCAAGGCTCTCGTAGGGATTGGCGATGAAGCGCTCGGGCTTTTCCGGCGGGAAGGACTGGTCTGGTTCGTCGTCCTCGTAGTCCGTCATCAGCAATACCTCACGCAACCCGCAACGGGAAATTCCAAAGGGCGGGGGAACGATTCAGCATCGCCGATGCGGTCCCTCGAACAGTACTAATCTATCTCCAATAGAACCCTAACGGGTATGCGCGGCCCTTGACTAGCTAGATTCGGTGATTGGAGCCGCGCAATGGGTTACGGGAGTGATGGGCCGGAGCCGCTCCCTGTCTATTTTCCTGATCCGGGAGGGGCCGCCTGGGCGGTTTCAGTCTTTGCCGGCGCAGCAGGTTGCAGCAGAGGCAGCGGCGGATGGGCGAAGAGGTAGAGCTCGTTGAAGAGGTACTTATAGGTAGCGTGGGATTGGCCACGGAACTGGGGGCGATAGCCAAAGAGGAGGATGCGGCCCGCGCCGTACTCGAGTTCCAGGCTGGCGGCCTTGCCCTCGATAGCGCCGGGGTGCAGCAGCAGGCCGCTTTCCAGCGGGTTGGTCTGGGCGGGATAGCTGGCGAGGATTGCGCCGCGGAAGCCGGGCTGGGGCACGAATGCGGGTCCGTCCTGGAAGACGACCACGGGTGAGCCGGGCGCGCCGAAGTTGTCAGGCAGGCCGGCGTTCTGGGTGTTGACGCGGAGAAGCGCGCCGGAACAGAAGAATTTATCGGGGCCCAGGCCTTTCAGCACATCCTTGACCGGGAGCGAGAGCAGGGGGATGAGCGCTTTGGCGGAGTTATTGAAGGCCACCAGCGTGCCGCCTGCGCGGACGAACTGGCGCAGGTTGTCGAGGCCCTGGCGGCCAATGCCGCCGGCGTACTGGCCGGGAACGACGCCGATGCCAAAGCCATCCATCATCTGGCGCGAGGAAAGATTGGGGAGGATGATGACGTCAAAACGGCTGCGGAGGTCGTCGGCGCGCATGTCGGCGTTGTAAATGCTGGTGGGTGCAAAGCCGTAGGTGCGGAGAATCCAGCGGGTCCAGCCTTCGTCGATGGATGGCTGCCACGGCCGATAGAGGCCGACGCGGGCCTTCTGGATGGGCAGCGTGTGGGCGGGGTTGCTGACGGCCACGGCGTTGACGCCGTACTGCTTGACCAGCGCGTCAAGCGAGGCGCGGCCGATGCCGCTGACGAGGAATGCGCCGGTCTCCTCACCTTCCGCGGTTTTCACGGGCTGCTGGGCGAGCGCGATATGCGCGCCGGCCTGGAGCGCGGCGTTTACCAGCTCGAACGACGCATTGGCGCGATGGGTGACGGCGAAGACCGGGCCCGCACCTTCAACGCTGGTGGCGGGCAGCGTGACTTTGTCGATTTGCGCGAGCGCAGCGCGCTGCGCGGCGGTGAGCGGATCGGTGACGGCGTCCACGTTGACGCCGAATTGCAGCGGGAGGGTCCAGCCGGTAACGTCGTAAGGCAAATCGACGGCTTTGGAGGTGCCTTCTTCGATTTCAGTGGGGTAGCGCTGGCGCTCGAAGAGCTCCTTGGCCATGGGCGCGAAGGGCTGGTTCATGGGGATGACCCAGGAGCCGTCGGGATAGTGAACGCCATTGGCATCAAAGCCATTCTTCGCGGTGTAGACGTCGAGGCCATTCTCAATCATCAGGCCGGCAAGGTGCGCGGCCTCCGGCGTATCGGTCTGTTTGCTGCTGATGACGTAGGCGTAGGGCGGCTCCTTGGAATAGAGGGCGATGTTGTCGCGCGCGGCCTGATAGCGGTTGTAGAGGAGGGTCTGGCGGTTTTTGGCGGCGAGGTCGAGAACGGACATGTCGGCGGCCACCATGTAATCGACGGCGTCCTTCAGACGCCACCAGCCGCCCTGCCAGGGCGTGGAGTACATGCTGAGGGCGCGGAGGTCGCGGAAGGGCTTGGGAAAGTCGTTGACGGTGTAAAAGTGCGGCGTGGCGTAGCGGTAGAGCGCGGTCTCCGTGAAGAAGGACATCTCATTGCGGAAGACGCTGGCCCAGTCCATGAATCCGGCGTACCAGTTGTCGAATTCAGATTCGGAGATGGCGCCGGGCATGTGGTGCTCGTCGAGGTAAGCCGTCATGTTGGTGCCGATGAGGTTGAGCCAACTGCGCACGATGGGATTGATGTTGGTGGAGATGGGATCAGAGAACGGGGGAATCCAGATGCGCGCGGGGAAGGGCGCGGTCTGGTGCTGGCAGTAGAAGATCTCGGGGCTGAAGTCGAGCTGCTCTTTGGCGACGACCTGCTCCTCCTTCATGTTGAGCATGAAGCCGTCGCGGTTGTTGTCGTGGCCCACGTATTTCTGGTAGAGCCAGGGCATGGGGCTCACTTCATATTTGGTGCCGAGGTTGCGGCGGTACCAATGGACGACCATGTCCTGCCCATCAGGATTGAGCGTGGGCCACAGGACGAGGATGACGTTGTTGAGGATGGCATCGACTTCAGGGTCATTTTGCGCGGAGAGCAGCTTGTAAGCGATGACCATGGTGTGCTGCGGGCCGGCAACCTCAGACGCATGCAGGCCGCCGTCAATGTGGATGATGACTTTGGAGGAGCGCGCGAGGGTGAGGGCCTGTGCATCGTCAAGGTTGGTGGCGTGGGCCAGGCGGCCGGCAATCTGCTTGTACTCGTCGAGCCGGGCGAGGTTCTGCGGCGAGGAGATGACGGCGATCTCAATGGGCCGTCCCTCAGTGGACGTGCCCACGGTGAACATCTTGATGCGGTCGGACGCGGCAGCCAGGGCGTGGAAGTAGCGGAGGGTGTCCTCGTAGTCGGCAAGATAGAAATCGTCACCGGGATTGTGGCCGAGGACGGAGATGGGCGTAGGAATTTGAGAGGTTGCGGATGTTTGCGCGGCGGCGGGCGCGGCGGAGGGTTGCGCGGCGGCGAAGGCGGAGGCAAGGACGAAGACGAGAGAAAGGCAAAGGGAAGGCTTGGACAGGGACATCGGCTCTCCTTAAATAGAGACATGCAATCACAGCCAGGGAATGCAGGCAGGCAGCAGGCGCGATTGAGGGAGTTCGGGCATTTCCGGGCCGCTGCGGGCCGCTGCCGGTATTACGAGCGGTGGTTCGTGGATAACAGGGTAACGCACGCGGGCGGGCAAAGGCAGGGTTGAGCGGGATAAGGAAGATTGCGCGCGCCGGAAAGGGCGTGGGCGGTAGGATAACGGGCAGCCCCTGCCGCAAGCCGCGGGGGCGCTGGGCGGACGGACCGGGTTCCGCATCCAATCTGCCCGCGGAGGAGCTGAAGGATGATTATCGGCGTTCCCAAAGAGATCAAGGACAACGAGGCGCGGGTGGGCGTGACGCCGGCGGGCGTGAAGGCGCTGACCGAGGCCGGGCACACGGTGCTGGTGGAGACGCGGGCCGGTGAGCAATCGGGCTTTGAGGACGCGGAATACCAGGACGCCGGCGCGGAGATGGTGGGCGAGGCCGGATATGTGTGGGGCAAGGCGGAGATGGTGGTGAAGGTGAAGGAGCCCATCGAGAAGGAGTATGTCTTTTTTCGCGAGGGTCTGGTGCTGTTCACCTATCTGCACCTTGCGCCGCTGCCGGTGCTGACCGACCGTCTGCTGCAAGCGAAGGTGGTTGGAATTGCGTATGAGACGGTGCGCGACGCGCGCGGCGGGCTGCCGTTGCTGATGCCGATGAGCGAAGTGGCGGGGCGCATGAGCGTGCAGGTAGGCGCGACGTATCTGGAGCGCGAGCGCGGCGGGCGGGGGATTCTGCTGGGCGGCGTGCCGGGCGTGCCGCCGGCGCACGTGACGATTATCGGCGGCGGAATTGTGGGCACCAACGCGGCGCGGATTGCGCTGGGCTTTGGCGCCAAGACAACACTGATTGACGTGAACCTGAACCGGCTGCGCGAGCTGGAGGATATTTTCGGCGGGCGGCTTTACACGCTGGCCTCGAACAGCTACAACCTGGCCAATGCGACGCGTGAGGCGGACCTGGTGATTGGCGGCGTGCTGATTCCGGGGGCGACGGCGCCAAAGCTGGTGACGCGCGAGATGGTGGCGCAGATGAAGAAGGGCGCGGTGATTGTGGATGTGGCGATTGACCAGGGCGGCTGCGTGGAGACGGCGCGGCCCACGTCGCACTCGAATCCGAGCTATGTGGTGGACGGCGTGGTGCACTACTGCGTGACGAATATGCCGGGCGCGGTGCCGCACACGTCCACGCTGGCGCTGACGAACTCGACCTTCCCCTACCTGATGCGGCTGGCGAACCTGGGCGCGCGCGCGGCGCTGAAGAAGGACGCGGGACTGGCCGAGGGGCTGAATACGTGGATGGGCACGCTGACCCACCGCGGCGTGGCCGACAGCCAGCAGCGGGCGTGGACGGCGGCGGCCGAAGTGCTGGACCTGTCCGGGACCCGGCTGGAATCGGGCCGGGTCTGAGCAGGGATTGAGCAGGGATTGAGCCTGGATTGAGCCGGGATTGAGTCGGGGATTGAGGCGGGATTGAGCCGGGGATTTGAGCGGGGGATTTGAGCGGGGATTTGGTTCGCGGCGCGTGCGCGCTGCGCCTATAATCGCGGCATGCCGGGCGGCGGGAAATCACGGCGGGGCACTGTCCTGTGGCTGGGTGCAGGCGCGCTTTTGTTTTATGCGCTGCTGGGCGCGCTGCAGGCCTTCAACACCTCCAATGTGAGCTTTCTGAATCCTGGGACGGCGGGCGAAACGCTGGCGTTTACCGGTCTCACGGTGGTGGTGTTCCTGCTGCTGCTGGTGCTGTTGCTCCTGCTGCTGAGGAACATTCTGAAAGTTTATGCCGGCCAGAGCAGTAGCGCGCTGGGGGCACGGCTGCGGACGCGGATGGTGCTGGGCGCGGTGATTATTGCGCTGTCGCCCGCGGTGTTCATGTTCCTGTTCAGCTTTCAACTGATGAACCGGTCGCTGGACCGATGGTTTTCACCGAACACGACGGAGCTGCACGAGGACTCGACGCAGGTGGTGCTGGAGCTGGCGCAATATGTGACGAACAATGCGCGAGTGGAGGCCGAGTCGATTGCGGCGTCGAACATGGCCAGCCCGGACGCGGCGGCGATGAACCGGCTGCTGAGCGCGCACCGGGTTACGCTGGCGGGCGGCTTTGTGATGGTGTTCGACAGGAAGCACCGGGTGATTGCCAGTTACCAGGCGCCGCCGGAGTCGAGCTCGGCAGAGCTGCTTTCCTGGCTGAATGGCGAAGAGCAGGACACCGCGGTTCCGCTGGGCGGGCCGCTGTCAAAAGTGATGCTGTCCACCGCGCAGCACACCGGCCAGCCAGTGCTGCGCGTGGGCAAGCAGGAGTATGCGGTGGGAATGGCGACGGCGGCGGGCGACAGGCTGACCGTGCTGGTGGCGCTGCCCATGCCGCAGGGGCTGAGCCAAACGACGGCGCGGATTCGCTCCGGCGCGGATGAGTACTGGAAGCTCTTCCGTTCGCGACGCCAGGTGCGCGACACGTTCATCCTGATGCTGCTGCTGATTACGGTGGTGGTGTTTTTCTCCAGCGTGTGGCTGGCGCTGTTTCTGTCAAAGCAGATTACGCGGCCGGTGGAGGCGCTGGCCAACGCGATGGACGAGATTGCGGCGGGAAAGTATGACCATCGCGTGCAACTGATGAGCAGCGGCGAGATGGGCGAGCTGATCGAGTCATTCAACCACATGGCCGGCGACCTGGAAGCAAGCCGGCAGATTGCGGAGCGCTCGTCTGCCCAACTGACCGAGGCCAACCAGGCAGTGGAGGCGCGGCGGCGCGAGCTGGAAACCATTGTGGAGACGATTCCGAGCGGCGTGGTGACGCTGGACGGTGCGGGCACGGTGCTGGAGGCGAATCGGGCGTTTGCGGTGCTGCTGGGCGGCGGGCAGACGGATGGCCTGCGCGGAAAAAAGCTGGATGCGCTGCTGCCGCCGGAGTGCGTGGAGGATTTTGCGGGCGTGATTCGGCGCGGAAGGCGCATGGGCGCGGCCTCCACGGAGATGGAGGTGCATACGGGCGGGCGCACCATGCACCTGGCGGTGACCAGCGCACGGCTGGAGCTGGGCGACGGGCTGGCGGGGACGGTGCTGGTGGTGGAAGACACGACAGAGCTGCTGCGCGCGCAGCGGCAGATGGCGTGGAAGGAGGTGGCGCAGCGCGTGGCGCACGAGATCAAGAATCCGCTGACGCCGATTGCGCTTTCCGCCGAGCGGATTGGACGGCACCTTGACCGGGAACAGGACAGGGAGCATGACCGGGAACAGGACCGCCGGCAGCGGGAATCGATGTCGATCATCCGCAAGTGCAGCGAGGTGATTCTGGGCTGCGTGGCCACGCTGCGCACGCTGGTGGACCAGTTCTCCGCGCTGGCGCAGTTTCCCGCGCCGCAGCCGCGCGCCTGCGACATGAACAAGGTGACGGATGAGGCGCTGGCGCTTTTTGCGGGGCGGCTTGAGGGGATTACGGTGCGGCGCGCGCTGGATGCCGGGCTGCCGCAGGTGCTGGCGGATCCTGAGGCGATGCGGCGGGCGCTGGCGAACCTGATTGACAACGCGGCGGAGGCGATGCAGGGCAGCCTGCTGCGCGTGCTGAGCGTGAGGAGCGGATTGAGCGAGGATGGTGGAGCGGTGGAAGTGGTGGTGGCCGATACGGGACATGGTTTGACGGATGAGATTCGCGAGCGGCTGTTTCTGCCGTTCTACTCCACAAAGCGCAGAGGCACGGGGCTGGGACTTTCGATTGCGGCCAAGATTGTGCAGGAGCACGGCGGGCTGATTCGCGCGGAGAGCAATCTGCCGAAGGGTGCGCGGTTTGTGGTGCGACTGCCGCTGATGGAGCATGCGGCGAGCCCGGCGGAGGATGGCGCGCAGACGCCGGTTTCAGAGGCGCGGCCATGAATCACATTCTGGTGGTGGACGACGAGACGGAGATTCGCACGTCGCTTGAGGAGATTCTGCGCGAAGAGGGCTACGGCGTGGCGACGGCGGCGACGGCGGCCGAGGCGCTGGTGCTGGTGGAGGACGCACCCTACGACGTGGTGCTGCTGGACATTTGGCTGCCGGACCGCGACGGGCTGGAAGTGCTGAAGGATATCCATGGAATGGCGCTGGCCTCGCGGCCCGAGGTGGTGATTATCAGCGGTCACGGCAAGATTGAGACTGCGGTGAAGGCGACCAAGCTGGGCGCGTTCGATTTTCTTGAGAAGCCGCTTTCCCTTGAGCGCACGCTGATTGTGCTGAAGAATGCCGTGGAAGGTCGGCGGCTGCGTACGGAGAATCTGGAATTCAAGCGGCAATTCAGCGCGAATTCGGTGCTGACGGGCGAGAGCGTTCCGGTGAAGGCGCTGCGGCAGCAGATACGGCTGATGGCGCCCACGAATGGGCGGGTGCTGATTTATGGCGAGTCGGGCACGGGCAAGGAGCTGATTGCGCGCGCGATTCACGCAGAGAGCCAGCGGCGCGACCGGGTGTTTGTGGAGCTGAATTGCGCGGCGATTCCCGAGGCGCACATTGAGTCGGAACTGTTCGGCTACCGGCACGGGGCGCGGCCGGGAGGGCCGCCGGAGCAGCGCGGAACGCTGGAACGAGCCGACGGCGGGTCATTGTTTCTGGACGAAGTGGGCGACATGAGCCTGAAGACGCAGGCCAAGATGCTTTCCGCGCTGGACGACCAGATGTTTACGCCGGTGGGCGGCGCGCAGCCGCTGCGCGTGGATGTGCGGCTGATTGCGTCCACGAACAAGGATCTGGAAGAGGAGATTGCGAAGGGAAATTTTCGCGAGGATTTGTTTTACCGGCTGAATGTGGTTCCGTTTTTTGTGCCGCCGCTGCGCGAGCGCAGGCAGGACATTCCGCCGCTGGCGCGGGAGTTTCTGGCCGAGTTCGGACGGCAGTATGGCAGGCCGCGGATGGAGATTGGCGAGGATGCGCTTGAAGTGCTGGAGCAGTACCACTGGCCGGGCAATGTGCGCGAGCTGAAGAACGTGATTGAGCGGGTGCTGATTCTGAATCCGCGGCCGCTGCGCATTGAGCGCAAGCACCTGCCGCCGCTGACGCACAAGGCGGGCAAGGGCGGCGCAGAGGACTTCAGCACGCTGCAGCAGGCCCGCGACGCCTATGAGCGCGAGTACATCCTGAAGAAGATTGAAGAGGCGCGGAACAACATCAGCCGTGCGGCGGAGCTGCTGGGGCTGGAGCGCAGCCACCTTTACCGCAAGATGAAGACGCTGGGCATCGCGGTGCGGGAGTAGGCAGGCGAGAGCGCGACAGGGGTGTTCGCAGGCGGACAGGGTTTTGCGGAAACGGGCAGCCGGCCGCAACGGCGGGCGTGGCGGGAGTGCGAAAAAATGCGGCAAGAGAATGAGTTATGACTGCGCGGGCCATTTTGCGATTTGGCCGCGCAATTGCCTGCCATGGGACGGCAGAGGTGGAGCGAGGAGGCGGGCAATGGCAACCTTCGAGCGGATTCGCGATGCGGTGAGCGAGCCCTACAGCACGGAGATGATGCGGCGGCGCACGGCGGCGGGCTGGAAGATGGTTTCGATCGAGTGGCAGCGGGAGCTGCCGGACACTGAAGCGCCGGGCGCGGACGCGCTGCCGGAAGACATTCCGTACGGTCTGCGAATTTCAGCCGACTGCATGCGGCTGGAGATTGACCCCTATGAGAATGAGATTCTGCTGCGGATGATGGATATGCTGGCGCAGGATTTTTCCTATGCGAGCATTGTGAGCGACCTGAACGAGAAGGGATTGCGCACGCGCGCGGGGCATTCGTGGACGCGCGTGGCGGTCTTCAACATGATGCCGCGGCTGATTGATGTAGGCCCGAGGATTTTCTCAAGCGACGAGTGGGAGAAGCGGCGGCGGGAGCTGGCGCGTCGCGGAAGACCGGGCCAGGATGCCGGTTCAAATTGAGCGCGCGCATTACTGGATGGGCGCGAGCGAGCCGGGATTGTCGCCGCGCGTGGGATCGACGCCGAAATCCCATACGGTTTGATCCATCTGCGTGGGCGAGAGGATTTCGACCAGCGCGTATTCGCCGATGAGCAGCTTTTGCCGGGGCGTGATTTTGAGCCAGTGGCCGCCGGGCATGCGCTCCACCGTGGCGGGAATCACATTTTCGCTTTGCGTGACTTTGCCGAGCGGGCTGACGTGGATGGCGCCGACAAGGCGAAGCGCGCGCCGCTGGTCCACACGGACGATGGCAAAGCCGGAGGATGCGGAGTGCGCGCCGGGTGTGCCGTTGGCGACGGCGTTTCTGCCGGCTTTTACGGTGAGCGCGTAAGCACCGGCGGGCTCCATGACTTCGCCGCTGTCGAGCGAGATGTAAAGCACGGGATCGTTGACGTGGAGCTGGACGTGGGCGTGCTCGCCGTCGAGCTCAAGGTCAGCCCGCGCGCCGGCCAGGGGATTGAGCATGGTGAGGCCGCGATGGGAGCGGCCGCGCATGTTCAGGTCACTGGCGGGAACGGGAACGAGCTCGGGCGTGCCGCGGAAGGTGTCAAGGATGAAGACGCCATCCTGGTCAGGCAGCTCAAGGCCTTTGGCCACGATGGGCATGCGGGCCAGGTCGTCGGCGCGCTCGGCGGCTTCCTGCTTGTCGATTTCGGCAGCCTCCTTCATGGCGGGCAAGTCGGGCTGGTAAGGTCCGGCGTGGTTCTGCTGCCACTTGCGGGTGGCGTCCCAGTCGACGAGGTTGGCGGGAATCTCCTCCCAGTCACCGCGCTCCTGGGAGAGAAAACGGACGCGGTCGCCGACGAGCTCATATTTGCGGCACATCTGGAAGGTGCCGTCCTTGAGGATGAGGCGATGGTTGGAGCCGGTGTTGGGCAGGCCGGGACTGACCGGCAGCGGCTGGCCGTGCTTGGTTTGCGCGGGCTGGGCCGGAGGCGGAACGGGAAGATAGACGGGCTTCTGGCCGGAATCGGAGCTCGTGGTCTGGCCGGCATCCGGCCCCTCGCTGGGAGCGGCCTGGGCGTGCGCTGCCGGAGCGCTGACGGCAAGCAATGCCAGCGCGGGCAAGCAGATCGCAAGTTGCTGAAGCTTCATGGTTCCCCAATCTTAGACGCGGGCCGGAGGCGCAGGTTTGCGAGCGGGCTTGCGGCCGGTTTGATTGCCAAAAGCGAAGATGAAGCGAAGCGGGCCGCGAAAAAATCGGCAAAGAAAATGTGGAAAAGTGCAAATAAAAATACAGGGGGGGGGGAGGGGGGGGTAGCGGGCTTGTGGTGGATTGGGCGCATGGGTTTTCCTTCGACAGTTCCATTGTGCGCCGGGAGGGAGAAATGATCGGCAAAAACCGAGGCGGAAAATTGCGCATGGAATGAGCAGGTTGCGGGAGAGTGCGGAGGGTTGGGGGTTGACGGGCTGGGCTGCCTATTGCGGGGCGGGTGGAGACGATTGCAGGGCGGAAGGGGCGGGGCGGCAAGGAGCGACGATGGGGGCCAGGCGGAAGCGGGCCGATGCTGGTCAAGAAAAGGCAGTGGCTCTGCAGGGAGCCGTGGTGAGCGAGGCCCGGGCTCATGACTAAAGGCATATCCAGCGATAACCGAAGTATTCCATGAAACGCCCAAGTGCGAGTACCATTCGCTTGGAGGGAACTGATGCCGAGGGCGGCCAGTTCCGCATCAGGCTGGCAGGGGACATTCGCATTTGATTGATTGCAAATAGATTTTCTCTGCGGCGGATTGGATGGCCGGGTTCCGCGGAGAATGGGTTACTTTCCGCAAAATCCGGCTGGCCAGAACGATGCAACTTGTGAATGGATTGCGTGAGAGAAATGGCGACCGCTCTTCAAGGTACTGATTCCGAACCCGTACGCTCGACACGGATGTCGATTGCGCTGATTGGCCCTGACGCAGGGCGGCGGCGGGTTGTGGCCAGAGCGCTGGCCAAACAAGAAGACCGCACGGTGCGGGAATTTGCAGGCTATCCGGCCTCGATTGAGGACCTGGAGCGCGTGCTGGCGGGGCCGTGCGACGTGGTGATGATCGACCTGGACAGCGATGAGGCGTTCGCGCTGGAAGTTGTGCAGACGATTGCGGCGATGAGCGAGACGACGGTGATTGTCTTCTCAACCCGGACCGACCCGGATCTGGTGGTGAAGTCGATGCGGGCGGGAGCACGGGACCTTTTGCCGATTCCGGCGCAAGAGGTGGAGGAGGCGAAGCGGAACTCGATCTCGGGCGGGCAGGAGGCAGGGCCGATTGCCGAGACGCAGAGTCCGGCGGCTGTGGCAGCTCCGATGGCGGCGGTTCCGCGACGCGTTCCGCTGGCGGGCATGGAAGAGTTTGCCGCGAGGCCCCAGGCTGCGAGCGCAGCAGAGGCGGCTGGGCAGAAAGAAGCGATCAAGCCAAAGCAAGAAGCCATTCAGCCGAACCCGACTGCGCCGGACTTTAGCGAATGGGACAAGGCGAATCTTCGTCCGCTGCTGAGCGCGGCGCCGGCGCCGGTGGAGTTTCCGGCAAAGGGCGCTGGGAAGAGCCAGGGGAAAAGTCAGTCGAAGGACGAGGCGAAGAAGCCGGCGAGGGACGAGGCGAAGAAGCCGGCGAGGGACGAAGCAAAGAAGCCGGCGAACGAGTTGGCACAGCCGGCGAAGCCGGAACTGGTGGACGCGAATACGCGGATGCATCGTGCGATGGACGTGCCGGCGAAGACAAAGCAGACGCCAGCGGAGCTGTTTAACGCCGCGGCGGCGATGCCGCGCCCGGTGCGATCCGCCGCGGTTGAGGCGGAGGTGGCGGCGCCGCTGTTCGATAGCACTGCGTGGAGAGCGGAAGAGGAGAGCAAGCGCGGCCCCGAAAGCAGCAGCGACAGCAGCAGAAAATCAAAGAAGTGGATGGTTCTGGTGGCAGGGCCAGTGGTGGTGGCCGGCTTGCTTTACGTTGTGCTGATGCGGCCGGCCCAGCAGATTGCTCCGGCGGCGACGCAGGTGCAGACGGCGGCGGAACCGGACGCCACAGCAGCAGACGCACAACCGGCGAGCCCGATGGCCATGCGGACCCGGTCCAGCGCGAACGGGGATGCGGCGAGTACCGGCGCGGCGGGGCCTGGCACGGCGAGTACCGGCACGGCGGGACCCGGCGCGGGGGCGGCTCAGACGCCGGCATCGTCAGAGATGATGGATGCGCAGCTTACAGCGCCTTCGAGGATTGCGAAGGACATCCACTCGACGCCCGGGCCGGCATCGACGCCGCCTGTGGGGCCATCGCTGGGAGCCTTTGCGGGCTCCGGGCTGCCTGCCGTGGTTCCGGTGAGCGGAAGCCATGTGAAGGTTGCGCCAGGGGTGTTGGCGATTTCAGCAGGCGTGGCGGAAGGCATGCTGATTCACAAGGTGAACCCGATCTATCCGAAATTTGCCAGGGACAACCACATGAGCGGGATGGTTGTTCTGAAGGCGAAGATCACCAAGGCGGGCACGCTTGAAGATGTGGAGATAGTGAGCGGGCCGAGGATTCTGGGTCCGGCGGCCATGGACGCGGTGAAACACTGGCGCTACCGGCCGTACACGCTGGACAACCAGCCTGTGGAAGTGGAGACCATGATTCGGGTGGCTTTCCTGCCGGTCAATTAAAAGAAGCAGATTAAAAAAAAACGCGCGGACGTGAAGTGTTGAGGGGCATGACGGCGAGATTGAACGGGCGGGCGACGCGGTGCTGCGCAAAGAGCTAATACGGGTCTACATCTTCCGGCTTGATTCTTTCGTAGCCTTGTCTGCTCCGGGGACGGTGCGGTGTGTTTGCGGTGATGCCGGGTCCGTCTGCTTCGTCGCCGGGTCTCTGCTCGTAGCCTGAAAATGCTGCGGGCGACTGACGAAGCGTTGATGAGTTTGTGTGGAGCAATTCAGCAAGAGGAATGAGAGCGCGGATCTCTGTCAGGCCGCTGAACGTTGATTCGCTTTTGACGCGGCCACGGTGCGCGCGAATTTCACGGCGAAAGGATGCAGCGCACTCCTCGGGGACGGTCACTTCGACGGCCATCACCGGCTCCAGCAGCACCGGCGAGGCTTTCCTTGCCGCTTCCTTGAACGCAATCGAGCCGGCGAACTTGAAGGCCATTTCGTTCGAGTCCACCTCGTGATAGCTGCCGTCGAACAGGATTACCTTCACGTCCACCATTGGGTAGCCGGCCAGAATGCCCAGCTCCATCGCGCCCCGAATGCCCTGGTCAATGGGCTTGATGTACTCCTTGGGCACCGAGCCGCCCTTGATGTCGTTCACAAACTCGTAGCCCGCGCCGGCC
>DASUAU010000009.1:0-63014 GCA_035763705.1 Occallatibacter sp.
TCAGGCTGAACAGCCGGGTCAGCGCCGTCGGCGTCAGACGCGTGGGAATCAGAAACATCAGCCCGTCCGGCAGCGGCACCAGCCGGTTGCGCACCACAATCCACGTCTTCCGTGCGGCATCGTTGCTCGGCGTCAGCGCCGCGCCCAGCCCCAGCTCGCGGCAAAGCTCCGCGGCCGCCGGCTTCTCCGTCAGGAACGAGTCCGGTCCGCACTCCAGCACCGCGCCGTTCACAACCTCTGAGGCCAGCACCCCGCCCAGCCGCTCCCGTGCCTCAAACAGCGTGTACGCGGCATCCTCGCCGGCCGCGCGCGCCTTCTCCAGCTCGTAAGCCGCCGCCAGTCCCGCAATGCCGCCGCCGATGATTGCCGTTCGCATCCAGCGTTCCTCTTGGAAATCCCTTCTTTTATTAGAATCGTTCACGCTTCCCGGCGTCGAGTGTGATTCATATCACAGGCACGCCCAGTCCCGCAGGTGGATACTGGATGTGCAGTCGCAACGGGGGAGCTGTGCGCCCCGGCGGCTGGTCGCGCATCCGGGGGACCCTCATTGAATGCCGAGCTGATCCATCGTATTCACTTCGCCTTCACCATCACATTCCATTATCTCTTTCCCCAGCTCACCATGGGCCTGGCGCTGCTCATCGTGGTGCTCAAAACCGCGGCCCTGCGCACCGGCGACGCTCACTGGGACCAGGCCGCGCGCTTCTGGGGAAAAATCTTCGGCATCAACTTCGTCTTCGGCGTCGTCACCGGCATTCCCATGGAGTTCGAGTTCGGCACCAACTGGGCGCGATTCTCGCAGCTCTCCGGCGGCGTCATCGGCCAGCCCCTCGCCATGGAAGGCGTCTTCAGTTTCTTTCTTGAGTCGGCATTCCTCGGCCTCTTCCTCTATGGCGGCAGCCGCCTCTCCAAAAAACTCCACTGGTTCTCCGCCGTCATGGTCTTCCTCGGCTCCTGGATCTCCGGCTTCTTCATCATCGTCACGGACGCGTGGATGCAGCATCCCGTCGCTTTTGACCGCCTGCCCAACGGCGCATTCGGCGTCACCAGCTTCTGGCAGTTGCTGCTCAATCCCTGGGGCCTGTTGCAATACGCGCACAACATGACCGGCGCGGTCATCACCGCCAGCTTTGTCATGGCCGCCACCGGCGCATTTTATCTGCTGGAGCGCCGCACCAGCCCTTACGGCCGCATCTTCGTCAAGGTCGGCGTCCTTGCCGGCCTCATCTCCACCATCGTCATCATCTTTCCCACCGGCGACCTGCACGGCAAATACGTCGCGCGCCATCAGCCCGCCGCCATCGCCGCCATGGAGGGCCTCTTCCACACCGAAACCGGCGCGGGCATCGTGCTCATGGGCCAGCCCAATGAGCAGACCCAGCAAATCGACAATCCCATCGTCGTCAACAATGTCCTCAGCTTCCTCATCTACGGCACCACCAAGGCTGAGGTAAAAGGCCTTGACCAGTTCCCGCGCGAAGACTGGCCCACCACGCTGCCCTTGCTCTACTACGCCTACCACATCATGGCCGGCCTCGGAACCTACTTCGTCCTGCTCATGGCCGTCGCCGCATTCTTCCTCTGGCGCAGGCGGCTCTTTCAAACCCGCTGGCTGCTTTGGATGCTGCTCATCAGCTTTCCGCTGCCTTACATCGCCAACACCGCCGGCTGGATGACCGCCGAAATCGGCCGCCAGCCATGGCTCATCTACGGCATCATGCGCACCAGCCAGGGCTACTCCGCCAACGTCTCGGCCGGCAACGGCCTCTTTACCCTGCTTGGCTTCATGGGGCTTTACACCGTCCTCGGCCTGCTCTTCACCGTCCTCGTCTACCGCGAAATCAGCCGCGGACCTGAAGCGGCGTCCGCCGCGCCGGCGCACGTCGCTTGATGAAACACTCTCCGCGCCCGGCGCACGGGGAGGGAAGGGATTTCTGCAATGCTGGGTTTCATCTGGTTCTGGCTGGTCGCCGTCATGATCGTTGGCTATGTCGTCCTTGACGGCTTTGATCTCGGCGTCGGCGTGCTCCATCTTTTTCTCGCGCGCACTCCCCCGGAGCGCACCACCACCCTCCGCTCCATCGGCCCCGTGTGGGACGGCAATGAGGTCTGGCTCCTGGCCTGCGGCGGAACGCTGTACTTCGCCTTCCCGCTGCTTTACGCCTCGGCCTTCTCCGGCTTCTATCTGCCGCTCATGATCGTTCTCTGGCTGCTCATCCTGCGCGGCGTCAGCGTGGAGCTGCGCAACCACCTCGACATGGGCGTATGGACCGGCCTGCTCGACGGCATCTTCGGCCTGGCCAGCGTCCTGCTCACCGTCTTTTATGGCGCCGCTCTCGCCAACGTGCTGCGCGGCGTGCCCCTCGCGCCCAACGGCTACTTCTTCCTGCCCCTCTGGACCAACTGGCAGCCCGGCATCCAGCCCGGCATCCTCGATTGGTACACCGTCATCGGCGGACTCGTCGCCCTCGTCGCGCTCACCCTCCACGGCGCGCTCTGGCTCGCGCTCAAAACCGCCGGCGACCTCGGCCGTCGCGCCCGCGCCGTCGTCACGCCGCTGCTCGGCGTTCTTCTCCTGCTCACCCTCGTCAGCCTCATCGCCACCATCGCCGTGCGGCCCCAGTCGCTCGACAACTACTACAAATATCCGGTCACCTTCATCGTTCCCGCCGCCGTGCTCGCCGCGCTCATCTGCATCTGGTTCTTCAATCGCGTCGCCCGGCCGCTCCAGGCATTCCTCTCCTCCTGCGTCTATCTCTTCTCCATGCTCGCCGGCGCGTGCTGGGGCGTCTATCCCGTCCTGCTGCCCGCCACCACCGGCGCACAGAATGACATCACCCTCCAGCGCGCCATCTCCGGCCCGCACACCCTCCGCGTCGGCCTCGTCTGGTGGACCTTCGGCATGGCTTTCGCCATCGCCTACATCGTCTTCGTCTACTCGCACTTCAAGGGCAAGGTCGATCCCGAAGCACAATCGCACTGAGGCATCGGTTTGGCTCGTTGCCGGGTGCCCCATCCATTCGCCGCTTTTGGCGAATGGGTGGGAGGCCACGGAGGGAGCAGTGGCCTTCAGGCCACTGAATCCCGCCCCAAACAACCTCGGGGCTTCAGCCCCTGCATCCCGCCCCGCAACAAAACTTTGTCATCTTGAGCAAGCAGACTCTGAGCAGCGCGAAGAGGACGCGAGTCGAAAGATCTGCGGTTGCCTTTCTACTCTTCACACGCCAACGAAAATGGGCTTCCCAGGTCTCGATTCTAAGACCTGGGAAGCCACCAACCTCAACTCGCCCATCATTCCGCTTTCTAACAGGCCCCGACTGCATCCGCACCGCAAAACGGACGTCCTTGCCCAATCCCAGCTCACACTTTCACCGCTGCATCTTTGTCGCTGCACACGGCTTTCCATCGCACAGCGCGCCGGTAATGCCCCTGCCTTCTTCAATCGTATAAATCCGGTCCACCGCCGGCAGCTTCACCGTCTCCTTCACGCCGTCCGGCCAGTGGATCTCCGCCGTCCCCGCGTCCGTCGCATCGCCCAGCCCAAAATGCGGCCGCTGGTCGTTCGATGAGATAAAGCTCCCGCCGCTCATCACGTCCTCGCGCTGCCGCATCCCATTCGCCGTCAAATACACCGTCGCGCCCACTGCGTCGCGCGGGCTTCCCTTGCTTGTTGCGGTTTTGCCCCCGCCAATCAGCTTCATCTCCACCCAGTGGTGGTGGTCCGGGTCCACGTTCTTCAGGAGCACCGCCGGACCGTCAATCGGATTGATAACCACATCAATCTTCCCGTTGTTGAACAGGTCGCCAAACGCCGCGCCGCGCCCCGAGGTCAGCGTCGCCAGTCCTGAGCCCTTCACCGGCGGCACATAGGCAAACTTGCCATTACGCTGGTTCAGGAACAGCAGCGGCCGCTCCTTGAAGGTCGTTCCCCACGGGTGCTCGTCCACCTGCGGATACACGTGCCCGTTCACCATCACAATGTCCTTCCAGCCATCGTTGTCCACGTCCACCAGCCCGTCGCCCCAGCCCACAAACGGCAGTGACATCTCCGTAATCCCCGACTGCTGGCCCACCTCGGTAAAATTCGCGTCGCCGTCGTTGCGATAAAGCGCCTTGTAGTCGTCGCCAAAGTCGGTCACCAGCAAATCCACGCGCCCGTTGTTCATGTAGTCGCCCACCGCCAGGCCCATTGACGCAATCTCGCGCCCGTCGTTGTTCAGCGCAAAGCCGCTCACATAGCTGTCGTCCTCAAACGTGCCGTCGCCCTTGTTCAGGTAGAGATAATTCGGTACAGAATCGTTGGCCACCAGCAGGTCCAGCTTGCCGTCGTCGTTCACGTCCACAAACGTCGCCGTAAACCCGTAGTAGTCGTTCGCATCGCTCACGCCCGCGCTCCGGCTCACATCCGTAAACGTTCCGTCCCCGTTGTTGTGGAACAGGTGATCCGGCTCGCCCGGCAACCCGCGCGGCCCGCACATCACGCGAAAGCCGTGCAGTGAGCAGTAGGCCAGCGGAATCTCCCCCTCGTCCGGGTCCGGCTGGTGCGCCAGGTCATAGTGCACATAGCCGGAAACGAACAAATCCAGCCGCCCGTCGCCGTCGTAGTCGCCCCACGTCGCGCCGTCGCTCCAGTTGCCCAGCGTCACTCCCGCCTTCTCTGCCACATCCGTAAACGTGCCGTCGCGGTTGTTGCGGTAAAGCCGGTTCTTGCCAAAGTTCGCCACAAAAATATCCGGCCAGCCGTCGTTGTCAAAGTCGCCAATCGCCACGCCAAAGCCCCAGCGGTCGTTCTCGACGCCCGCCTGCCTGCTCACGTCCGTAAAAGTTCCATCGTGATTGTTGTGGAACAGCGCTGCATGCGGCGGCGTGGTCTTGCCCGTCTCCGCGTCATAGGTCGACCCGTTCACCAGATAGATGTCCAGCCATCCATCATTGTCGTAGTCGATCAGTCCCACGCCCGAGCCGTCGGTTTCAAGAATGTACTTCTTCGCCTTCGTGCCCATCACGTGCTGCCACGCGGCCAGCCCCGACTGCTTCGACACATCCTCGAAAACCACCCGCCCCTTCTCCACAAATCCGCCCGCCGTAATCGGCCGCTTGTGCGCATCGAAGACCGGCGCAAACGTTCCAGCCGACGAAATCCCGCCCTGCCGGCCCGCGGGCGCGGCCTGTGCCGTGCTTTGTAAAGGTTTTTTCTGCGCGGGTTGCTTCTGCTGCGCACCGGCCATCCCCTGCGCCTGCGTCATGCTCGCCACGGCCAGCATCGCCGCGCATGCCGCCATCCGTGCGCGCCGCATTCGGGAAGGGAACTGGCCGCTCAGCAACGCGCACTCCTTCAGGGCTTCGTCATCATCGCCGTCTTCGTCGCCGCTCACTTCGCCGGCGCGGCGGTCAAGGCCGCACCCGCGCATGGCTTTCCATCGCACTTGGCGCCGGTAATGCCCTTGCCTTCTTCAATCGTATAAATCCGGTCCACCGCCGGCAGCTTCACCGTCTCCTTCACGCCGTCCGGCCAGTGAATCTCCGCCGTCCCCGCATCCGTCGCATCGCCCAATCCAAAATGCGGACGAAAATCATTCGACGACAAATAGCTTCCCCCGCTCAGTACATCTTCCCGCTGCCGCATCCCATCGGCATTCAAATACACCGTCGTCCCCACGGCATCGCGCGGGCTTTTCGCCCCGCCAATCAGCAGCATCTCCACCCAGTGGTGATGGTCAGGATTCACATTCTTCAACAGCACCGGCACGCCATCCATGTTGTTGATGACCACATCGATTTTTCCGTCATTGAACAGGTCGCCAAACGCCGCGCCGCGTCCCACGCTCACCACCGCCAGCCCCGTGCCTTCCACCGCCGGCACAACGGCAAACTTCCCATTCTTCAGATTGCGGAACAGCAGCGGCCGTTGCGCGTAGCTCGATCCCCACTCCGGATGCTGGTCCACCTGCGGGTACACGTGCCCGTTCACAATCAGCAAATCCTTCCAGCCGTCGTTGTCATAGTCCAGAAAGCCATCCGCGAAGCCCACAAACGGAATCGTCGGCTTCATCAAGCCCGCCTGGTAGCTCACGTCGGTAAACGTCCCCGTCCCGTCGTTCTGGTAGAGCACGTCGTAGTCGTCGGCAAAATCCGTGTTCACAATCGACAGGTGCCCGTTGTTCTGGTAGTCGCCCGCCGCAATCCCCATGTTGGCAATCTCGTGTCCCGCTCCGTTCAGCGCATAAAAGCTGTCCAGGCTCTTGTCCACAAACGTTCCGTGGCCCGTGTTCATGTAGAGATAATTCGGCGTCGTGTCGTTGGCCACCAGCAGGTCAGGCTTGCCGTCATTGTTCACGTCGGCAAACAGCGCGCCCAGCCCGTAGTAGCCGTTTGCGTCGTCCACGCCCAGCTTCTTGCTCACGTCGGTAAACGTTCCGTTGCCGTTGTTGTGGAACAGATGATCCGGCTCGCCCTTCAGCCCGCCCGGTCCGCACATCACCGGCACGCCGTGGTACGTGCAAATGTCCACGCCCACCACCGTCGTTCCCGCCTTCGGCGGATTCTTCCAGTCAAAATGCACATAGCCGTCGGTGAACAAATCCAGCCGCCCGTCCCCGTCATAGTCGCCAAAGGTCGCGCCCGTTGACCATCCACCCACCGTCACGCCCGCCTTCGCCGCCACATCCGTAAACGTCCCGTCATGGTTGTTGCGATACAGCCGGTTCTCGCCGTAGTTCGTCACATACAGGTCCGGCCAGCCGTCATTGTCAAAGTCGCCCACCGCGCAGCCAAAGCCCCAGCGGTCGTTGGCCACGCCCGCCTGCGCCGTCACATTCGTAAACGTCCCGTCATGGTTGTTGCGGAACAGCGCTGCGTGCGGCGCAGCCTCCTTGCCCTCCAGCGCTGCAAACGTCGACCCGTTCACCAGATAAATATCCAGCCAGCCGTCGTGGTCGTAGTCGATCAGGCACACGCCCGGCCCCTTCGCCTCAAGAATGTACGGCTTGTCCGGCGTGCCTGCCTTGTGGCGCCACGTCGTCAGCCCCGCGGCCTTGGCCGTGTCCATAAACACAATCGGCCCCGTCTTCACAAAGCCGCCTGCCGTAATCGGCCGGTGCTGCGCGTCAAACTGCGCCGGCTGGGGCCCCTCGTTCGCCATCCCGCCCTGCGTTCCAGCCTGCTGCGCCTGTGCGCCTGTCGCCGTCCCGCTCGCCACCAGCACGCCCAGCATCAAAACTGCTGCGGCCAGCGCCGCCCCGCGCATCCTCATCTTCATCCGTGAATCCTGTTCCACCATGGCCCCTTCACTTCGCCGCCGGCGCGGCGGTCAAGGCCGCACCCGCGCATGGCTTTCCATCGCACTTGGCGCCGGTAATGCCCCTGCCCTCTTCAATCGTATAAATCCGGTCCACCGCCGGCAGCTTCACCGTCTCCTTCACGCCGTCCGGCCAGTGAATCTCCGCCGTGCCCGCGTCCGTCGCATCGCCCAATCCAAAATGCGGACGAAAATCATTCGACGACAAATAGCTTCCCCCGCTCAGCACATCTTCCCGCTGCCGCATCCCGTCGGCATTCAGATACACCGTCGTCCCCACGGCATCGCGCGGGCTTCCCTTGCTGGTTGCAGTCTTGCCCCCGCCAATCAGCAGCATCTCTACCCAGTGGTGATGGTCCGGATTCACATTCTTCAAGAGCACCGGCACGCCATCCATGTTGTTGATCACCACATCGATCTTTCCGTCGTTGAACAGGTCGCCAAACGCCGCGCCGCGTCCCACGCTCACCACCGCCAGCCCCGTCCCTTCCACCGCCGGCACAACGGCAAACTTTCCGTCCTTCAGGTTGCGGAACAGCAGCGGCCGTTGCGCATAGCTCGATCCCCATCCCGGATGCTGGTCCACCTGCGGATACACGTGCCCGTTGATCACCATCAGGTCCTTCCAGCCGTCGTTGTCATAGTCCAGAAAGCCATCGCCAAAACCCACAAACGGAATCGACGCCGTGGCCACGCCCGCCTGGTAGCTCACGTCGGTAAACGCGCCCGTCCCGTCGTTCTCAAACAGCACGTTGTAGTCGTCGGCAAACGTCGTATTCATCACGTCCAGGTGGCCGTTATTCATGTAGTCGCCGGCCGCAATCCCCATGTTCGCCACCTCGCGCCCCATCTCGTTCAGCGCGTAGCCGCTCACGTAGCTATCGTCTTCAAACGTGCCATTGCCCTTGTTGATGTAGAGATAATTCGGCGTCGAATCATTCGCCACCAGCAGGTCCGGCTTGCCGTCGTTGTTCACGTCGGCAAACAGCGCGCCCAGCCCGTAGTAGCCATTCGGGTCGTCCACGCCCAGCTTCTTGCTCACGTCGGTAAAGGTCCCGTCGCCGTTGTTGTGGAAGAGATGATCGTGCTCGCCCTTCAGTCCCCGCGGTCCGCACATCACCGCCGCGCCGCGATACTCGCACGCCTCGTAGTTCACCGCCTTGGTGCCCGCCACCGGCGGACTCTTCAGGTCCAGGTGAACATACCCGTCCACAAACAAATCCAGCCGCCCGTCGCCGTCGTAGTCGCCAAAGGTCGCGCCGGCTGACCATCCGCCCACCGTCACGCCCGCCTTCGCCGCCACGTCCGTAAACGTCCCGTCGTGGTTGTTGCGATACAGCCGGTTCTCGCCGTAATTCGTCACGTACAAATCCGGCCAGCCGTCGTTATCAAAGTCGCCCACCGTGCAGCCGTAGCCCCAGCGCTCATTGGCCACGCCCGCCTGCTCCGTCACATTCGTAAACGTCCCATCGTGGTTGTTGCGGAACAGCGCTGCATGCGGCGCGGCGGCCTTCCCGTCCAGCGCTTCATAAGTGGACCCGTTCACCAGATAGATATCCAGCCAGCCGTCGTGGTCGTAGTCAATCAGGCACACGCCCGGCCCCTTTGCCTCAAGAATCAGCTTTTTCTCCGGTGTGCCCGCCTTGTGGTGCCACGTCGTCAGCCCCGCGGCCTTGGCCACGTCCATAAACACAATCGGCCCCGTCTTCACGAAGCCGCCTGCCGTAATCGGCCGGTGCTGCGCGTCAAACTGCGCCTTGGCCTGCACCCCGGTGGCCATTCCATCCCCCGGTCCGCTCTGCCCCTGCGCCCATGCCCCCGCGACGGCCACGCTCACAGCCAATACAGCCGGCAGCACCCCGCGCGCCCGGCTCAGGCTCCTCACAGCGCTTTCGATTCTCCTCTTTATGGAAACCTGAAAATTGAGTGGCATTTTCCTCAGGAAAACACCACCTTGGATCATCCAGTAACGGCAAGACTTGAATCGAAAACGCTCGAAAACCAAGACTCCTCCAAGGCTTCGAGTGTATCGCAAACCGCGCACCTCGCGCCCCCGCCGCAGGGTTGGCTCGCCCTCCGTGCCGGCCCCCTCGCCCGCCCGCGCCTTCAGCCCCTTTCACCCGCCCAATGGATTTTCCCCGTGAAATACGCGTATACTTGCCGGCAAGGCGGGTGCTTCACCGCCCGCCGCGAAGTGAGGTGCGTCTTCAGCCAGGACCACGGTTCACGAGCGCTCGACGTTCCGCCATCGGAAGTCTCTCGCTGGCGTGCCGTAGCCCGCGTGCTTCGAAGTCCCTTCAGCGGAATCGTTGACGCCCTCGCCTCCACCCTCCTTCCCATCTCCTGCTCCGTCTGCGGCGCCCCTCAGCCGCACCTTTCCTCCGCGCCAATCTGTTCCGCCTGCTGGCAGGAAGTCCAGGCCCAGTCCGGCACTCATTGCGCCCGCTGTGCAGACGACCTCGACGCATCCATCTCTCCGCCCGCTGCTCCGCCCGCCGCTCCGTCTGTCGCTCAGCCCGCTCTCTGCCGCTACTGCCGCCTCGCGCCTCCGCCCTTCCAGCGCGCCGTCGCCTTCGGACCTTACGTCGGCCGCATGCGCGGCATCATCTTCGCCTTCAAATATCAGGGCCTGCGCCCCGCCGCCACCGGCCTCGGCAACCGCCTCGCCCAGGCCATCGCCACGCTCGCACCCAACGCGCCGGCGGAAATGCTCGTCGTGCCCATCCCGCTCCACCGCTCCAAATTCCGCCGCCGCGGCTTCAACCAGTCGCAGCTTCTCGCCGCGCAGGCCCTCCGCCGCCTCCGCCGCACCCATCCCGCATGGCGGCTCACCCTCGCCCCCGGCCTGCTCCAGCGCCGCCGCGCCACCCTCAGCCAGGCTGGACTCTCCTGGCATCAGCGCCGCACGAATGTCCTCGACGCCTTCACCGTTGCGCGCCCCAGCATCGTACCCAGCGTTGTAAAAGACCGGGCCATCCTGCTCGTCGACGACATCGTCACCACCGGCGCAACCGCCCGCTCAGCCGCCCGCGCCCTGCTCAACGCCGGCGCAAGCTCCGTCTTCGTCGCGGCTCTTGCTCGCGCCGGCCGCTTCGCACCGGATTTCGTCGCCAACGCCGAACTCCTCAACCTTCACCCCTATCCGCCGGATGCTCCGCCCGGCAAGCCAAACTTGTTACCCATTCGCTTGTAGTGAGGCCCGTACCCGTCGTTCACCTGACAGCCCGTGGCGTAAGTCGAGTTTTGAAAGGGCACGTTTTGATGCAAGTCTGGATTTTTGAAAGGGCACGACTTCAGTCGTGCCGTAAACGCCGCGGAATGAGCGCGGCTTTAGCCGCTGAGGGATGATTATCAGGGATTTCGATTTTGCAACAGGCTGCTAACCGTCGTGCACCAACGAGAGGGAAAACGATGTCGCTGGGAAAAGCCATGATTCACGCACGCAAGCAGAAAGCCGCCGCCCGCGCCGCCGCCGTCTATGCCGTTGAGCACACCGTCGTCGCCCACGCCACCCACGTCCTGCAGATGCCCGTGCTCGTCCTCAACGCGTCTTACGAGCCCATCAACATCTGCGGCGCACGCCGCGCGCTCGTCCTCGTCCTCAAAGGCATCGCGCGCACTGAGGAGGAGCACGGCCTCACCCTCCACGCCCAGCGCTGCCACGTCCCCATGCCCTCCGTCATCCGCCTGCTCGAGTACCGCCGCATCCCCCACCAGACCCGCGCCCTCTCGCGCAAAAACATCCTCCTCCGCGACCGCAACACCTGCCAGTACTGCGGCGCCGCGCTGCCCCCCGGCGAGCTCACCCTCGATCACGTCGTGCCCCGCTCCCGCGGCGGCAGCTCCACCTGGGAGAATCTCGTCGCCTGCTGCCATGCCTGCAACCGCCGCAAGGGCAACCGCCTCCTCGCCGAGCTCGACGACATGATCCTCCTCCGCGAGCCCCGCCCCTTCTCGCTCCACACCAGCCGCCAGATTATGCGCATGCTCGGCCGCGGCGACGACCGCTGGCGCAAATACCTCTTCTATTGATGGACCATGGAGTGGAGCATAGGGTGGAAACAGCCCCCATGCAGCCCATAACACGCGCCCTGGGTTTCCGCCCCGGGGGATCAATGCGCGTTACTGAGTTACAATCCTTTGCACGATGCGTGCATTAATCATTGCCGTTCGATGGCAGTCGATCGCAGCCGTCTTTAGCGTGATCTATTGCCTGGCGGGCGTCACCTTCTATATCGTTGCCCTGTTCCAACACCCGCCCGAGATACTTGCACCCTTCGGCATCCTTTTCACTTTCGTCTATCTCACGGTCAACATTCACTTTCAGCAATCCACAAGCCTTGGGCCCACACTCACCTCCGGCATCGTCGTGGTCATTGCTTACACAATCTCGGGGTGGATAACCGGCGCAGTTTTCGCCTTATTGTTCAATGCTGTGGCTGCGCTGAAGGGCGGAATCAGCGCAAAGTTCATTCGAAAGTCCGAAGAAGAGTAACGAGTGCGGAAACTCCGCACAGGAAACAATCGCCTTCCCTAATCCCTATTCCCTAATCCCTGTTCCCTAATCCCTGTTCCCTAATCCCTGTTCCCTACTCCCTGTTCCCTACTCCCTTGCACTTCATCACTGCTTCGGCTGCGGCGTCGCCGCGGGTCCCTGCCCATTCGCCGGCGTCTGCCCCTGCACCGTCCCCTTCGGCGGAGTAATATCCTTGCCCGCAAACAGAATCCGCGACGTCGACCCGTACTGCTTGTAATCCGTGTACTTGATGATGTCGCGGACGTGTATGTCCTGGCCCATGTATCCATAGCCGCCGCTGAAGTGCAATATCCCCTCGGCCCGCGTATACACCGGGAACCAGTACTTGCCGTCGATCTGCTGCCGCCACGTCATAAACGGCGGATGCAGGTCTTCGTGGCCCTTGCGCATGTCGTCCGGAACCATCCGCCCGTCCGTCACCACAATCTGCAGGTCCGTCGCATCCACCCAGATGCGCCCGTCCAGATACCGCTCGCCCTTGGCAAGCACCTTCGGCGACACATCAAACACATAGCAGTCCACTGCATCCACGCGCTGCTTGCCCACATAGTTGATGTTGTACTCCGGCACCTTGTCGTCGGTCAGCACAAACGGGTATCCGTGCTCGATGTCCTGAAAGTCCGACTCCGTCATCTGCATCCGCGTCAGCGTGCTCTCCGGCGCATACACCGCCTTCTCCACACGCTTGCCCGAGAGGTCAAAGATCACGTCGTCCACCTCGTACCACTCGCCGTCCACCTTGTTGTCGTCGTTCAGCGTCTCCACCTTCGCCATCCGGCGATAGGTGTAGTTGTTCAGCGCGTCGCGAAACTGCGTCTCCTTGGCAGAAAACTCCTTGATGATCTCGGCCGGCGGAATCTTCGGCGTCGACAGGTCCATCCGCCCGAATCCCGCGTCCAGCGGCATCGGCGTAAACGTGTCCTGGTCGGAGTTCTCCCCCCGCGCGTGTGCGCGCATCGCCGGCGTCAGCATCGCCGCCACCAGCGCAGCCGCCATGGCCGCCCTTGCTCCTCTGCTATGCACGTTCACTCCGGCCCCCTTCGTCGCCGCACACCTTCCGCCGTTTCCTGGTTTACCAGCTCCCAGGCCCACCCGCTTCCCTGTCTACCACATTAGACGCATGGACTCCTGCGCCGGCTGCCCCGCAGAATGAGGGCTGCGAATGCGGTCGTCCCGGTGTGTCCGCCGCGGCAAGGGTACTGGCCGGATGCCTGCACCCTGCCACAACCACAACAAACCGCTTGACTTGGTCTCCCCGAGCGTCACAATGAGTCTAGGCTCTTCACTTTCGGTCCGTTGGCAAACCTGGCTGCGGCCGTGCGCTTCTCTCCGGCGTCCGTCCAATCCCTGCAGCAAGGCCCAGCAGCAGGAGATCCCCGGTTTTCATGTCTGAGTCCTTCCATGTCCCGGCGTTTTTGCTCACGGCGCTCATGCTGCCGGCCTTCGCGCAGCTCTATCGCCGCCAGCGGGACACCCGCACCCTCCTCTGGCTGCTGGCCTTCATCTTTGCTGTCCTCCACATGCTCCAGGCTTACCGCCTGGGCCTCTGGGACCTCTCCAATCCTCAGCTCCATCCCTGGGCCGCGGCCGCCGGGCTCTCCTGCGCGCTCATCAGCGCAGTTCTCATCCTCGCCTCGCTCTCGCCCGCCGGCTTCACCTTCCGCGGCCATCGCATTCTTTACGCAATCCCCTTCGCCATCCCGCTGGTCGCCTACGCCATCCTTTATGACGGCGTTTATCACGGCCAGGTTCCGGCCCAGATTTGGCTCCTCCTCTTTCCCTCGCTCGGCGCGGTTTCGCTCCTCATCGGCTACTTCTGGGCTTACTCCCGTCGCGGATTGCCCATCTGGCTCACCCTCACGCTGTTCATCTTCCTCGGCGGCGCCGGCTTCCGCATCTGCGTCACCGTCGGCGGCCCCTGGCCCCTGGTCTTTGCGGAGAGCGCGCTCCACCTCACCGCCGGCCTGCTCATCATTTACATCTTCCGCCGCTTCACCCCCGGAACCATCCTCAGCGCCCTCGGCTTCTTCGTCTGGTCCTTCGCCCTCTGGCTCTTGCTCTCCCTGGTCACCTCCAGCCATCCCCCGCTACCCGGCATACTTTCCATCGCCTCCCTCGGCCCCATTCTCGCCGCCGTCGGTCTCTTCGTTCTCGCCCTCGAGGACGAAGTGGCCAAAATGCGCGCCGCAAGCCATCGCGAGCACCGCGCCCGCACTGAGCTGGAAGCCTATACCCGCATGACCCTTTCCCGCCGCCGGCTTGAGGATTTTGACCGTCAGGCCCCGCTCATCTGCCAAACCGTTGTTGACAACAGCCGCTTCGCCCAGGTCGCCCTGCTGCTGCGTCCCATCGCCGGGCCCTTCCGCCTTGCCGGATCAGCCGGCCTTGCCGAGCCCGCCCGCAACGCTCTTGAGGCCCTCGCCGGCCGCCTGCCCACCGCCGGATTCCCGCCCAGGGACAACGCCGAGCCCATCGCCGAGGGCGGCCTCTCCATCCGGCTCAACCTCGAGCCATGGCTGCTGCCCGGTGACGACCTCGAGCGCATCGGCCTCACCCGCATTCTCGCCACGCCCCTGCGCGGTGAGTCCACCCTCGAAGGCCTCTTCCTGCTCATGGACATGCGCGACTCCGAGGAGCCCGTTCGCCCCAGCGACCTCATTCCCATTGAGGTCTTCGCCGCGCGCGTCCAGGCCTCCCGCAGCCAGACCCAGATGCTTGAGAAGCTCGTCGATGCCGAAAAGTACGCCGGCCTTGGCCAGCTCGCCGGCTCCGTAGCCCGCCAGCTCAACAACCCCCTCACCGTCATCCTTGGGTACGCCTCCCTGCTCGAGGGCAGCGCCACCCTCAGCGCACAGGAGCACCGCGGCGTCGATGCCATCCTTGCCGAGGCGCGCAACATGCGCTCCACTCTTGAGAGCCTCTCCCGCATGTCCCACTCCCAGGGTGAAAACTTCACCGCCATCTCCGTCACTGAGCTTCTCGGCGACATCGAGCAGCTCCACCGCTCTGAGTTCGTCCACCGCGGCATCGACTTCCGCCTCCACGCCGACCCCACCCTGCCCCGCGCCCTCGGCAACGCCCAGCAGGTCCGCCAGGCTGTCCTCTATTGCCTCCAGTTCGCCATCGAGGCTGTCGATAACCTCGCCTCCTCCGCCGAAAAATCCGTCCGCATTGACGCCACCATCGAGACAGACCACGTCCGCATCCTCATCGCCCACAGCGGCCCCGGCTTCCTCCACCCCACCCGCGCCTTCGATCCCTTCGTCCCCATGCAGGCCGCCGGAGAAACCGCCGGACTCGGCCTCAGCCTCTGCGCCACCATCCTGCGCGAAAACAACGGCCGCATCTCCGCCGTCAACCAGGAACCCCGCGGCGCAGCCATCATCCTCGAGCTCCAGGCCGCCTGAGCCCCGCCTCCCTTTTCCATAACCCTCCGCACGACCCTCCTTGCGCCCTGTGCCCCATTCATGCGCAGTCTCATCGCGCATGAGTGGGCAAGCACAAACCTCACCCCAACACCACCGTGGGTGCCCCATCCTTTCCGCGTTCTCTGCGGAAAGGGTGGGTAAGCGATACACTCGCCGTGTGCCCCATTCATGCGGCGCTCTTTGTCGCATCAGTGGGAAGTGGGTTCCCCACATCTCGCTTCTGTGACTTGTGCAACCACGGAGGGAGCAGGGGCCTTCAGGCCCCTGAATTCCAGCCGTCATTACCGTCGGGCTTCAGCCCCGGAGTCAGAATCAAAATGAAGGACGTGTGCCTCATTCATGCGCAGCCTCATCGCGCATGAGTGGGAAAGCACGAACTCCAACCCGCGCGACCACAGGTGTCCTCATGCGCAAGCCCGCCTTCGCTCTCGCCTTCGTCCTCGCCCTCGCCCTCGCCTCCACCGCTCTTGTTGCCCAGCCCGCGATGACTCAGTCCCCCGCGACAGGTCTTCGTCGCGGGGGTGGTCGCCCCATGACCTTCAACGACATGATGGCCATGAAGCGCCTCGGCTCCACCGCCGTCTCGCCCGACGGCCGCTGGCTCGCCTACTCCGTCACCACCGTCAATCTCGACCAGAACACCAAAACCGCGCAAATTTACATCCAGCCAATCGGCAGTGGAGACGCAAAACCGCCCACGGCGCTCACCTTCACGCAGCCCGGCGACTCCGATCCCCAGTTCGCCCCCGACGGCCATCACATCCTCTTCCTCAGCGCCCGCACCGGCTCCCAGCAGGCCTGGATCGCCGACTTCGACACCGCCACCGGCCAGCTCTCCCACCCGCGCAAAATCACCAACCTCGACACCGGCGTCGACAACGCCATCTGGTCGCCCGACTCGGCCTCCATCGCCTTCACCTCCTTCGTCTACCCCGACTGCCCGCCCCTCGCCCCCGGTGACAACGGCGTCCCCGCCAACTGCAATTACCAGAAGGACACCGCCCGCGCCCAGGATCCCGTCAAGGCCCAAATCTTCACCCACCTCTTCTTCCGCCACTGGGACCACTGGACAGGCCCCAAGCGCTCGCACCTCTTCCTCGTCTCCGTCGCTGCCCACGACGTCCGCGACCTCACCCCCCACGCCGTCAATGACGTTCCGCCCTTCTCGCTCGAGGGCGGCGGATGCGGCTGCGCCTTCTCGCCCGACTCCAGAGAAATTGCCTACACCCTCAAGGACGTCCCCGTCCCCGCCATCTCCACCAATGCTGACATCTTCACCCTCGACATCTCCCGCGCCCTCACCCCCACCCTCAACCCGGCCCCGCTGCCCGCGCCCGTCAAAGTCAGCACCTCGCCCGGCGGCGACTTTTCCCCGGCCTACTCGCCCGACGGCAAATACCTCGCCTGGCGCTCCCAGGCCCGCTCCGGCTACGAAAGCGACAAATTCCGCCTCGTCCTCTACGACCGCGCCACAAAGACGATCAAAGACCTCATGCCGACGTTCGACAACTGGGTCGATGAGTTTGCCTGGGCGCCAGACTCAAAGTCAATCTACTTTGTGTCCGGCAGACAAGGAGCCGAGCCGATTTTTCAGGTCTCGCAAAATGGCCAATCCGTAGCAGTATTGAATCTCTCGGATGACCAGGACTTTGGCGACTTACATGTCTTGTCGGATGCAAAAACAATCCTCGCCTCGGGAATGACCGTTCAGAGCCCACCTGAAGTGATCAAGTTTGAAAATGATCAAGCGGACTTTATTAACCGAAACACTGTAACGGCTGAAGGAATACGGAAAGGGTTCTTCCCCCTCCTGTTGAGTAAGAAGTCGCAGTTGACTCATCTTAACGACAGCATCCTTGCGAAGCTGGAGATGCCCGAGTTGGAGCCATTCCTCTTTCTCGCACAAGACAAGACAATGCTCGAAGGCTTTATCGTCAAGCCGCCACACTTCGACCCCGCCAAAAAATATCCCGTCAAGTTTCTCATTCACGGCGGCCCGCAGGGCGCATGGGACCAGTCCTGGTCCTACCGCTGGAACCCCGAGCTCTTCGCCGCCTCGGGTTACGTCGTCGTCATGATCAACCCGCGCGGCTCCACAGGCTACGGCCAGGCCATCATCGACGGCGTAAACGGCGACTGGGGTGGCAAGCCTTTTACCGATCTCATGACCGGCCTCGACTACGCCGAGCAGCACTTCCCGTTCATCGACAAGTCCCGCGAGTGCGCCCTCGGCGCCAGTTACGGCGGCTACATGGCCAACTGGATCCTTGGCCACACCCAGCGCTTCCGCTGCATCGTCACCCACGACGGCATGTTCAACCCCGAGTCCGCCTACGGCTCCACCGACGAGCTCTGGTTCAATCAGTGGGAGTTCCGCGGCAAGCCCTGGGACTACTACGGCAAACCCGACTCGGAAAACCCCTATCGCCGCTGGTCGCCCGCCCTCTCCGCCAAAAACTTCCACACACCCACTCTCGTCGTCCACTCGCAGCTCGACTACCGCCTCGACGTCTCCGAGGGCTTCCAGCTCTTCACCACTCTCCAGCGCCTCGGCGTCCCCAGCAAAATGCTCTACTTCCCCGACGAAGGCCACTGGGTCCTCAAGCCCCGCAACTCCCAGCTCTGGTGGAAGACCGTCAACGACTGGGTTGACCAGTGGACCCAGCCCAAACCCACACCCGCACATTAACCACCAATCCGGGTGCCAATCCATCCACCAATCCGGGTGCCCCATCCTTTCCGCGTTCTCGGCGGAAAGGGTGGGCAAGCGATACTCTCGCCCTGTGCCCCATTCATGCGGCGTCCTTGGCCGCATGAGTGGGATACCACCAAACCCAACCCGTCAATCAACTCCCGTGTGCCCCATCCATTCGCCCGTTTTTGGCCGAATGGGTGGGAATCCAAGGAGGGAGCAGGGGCCTTCAGGCCCCTGAATGCGAGCCGAGACAACCTCGGGCTTCAGCCCCGGGTATTCGTCTTTCGCCCTGCAACAGCGCACAACTCCACAGGCTGCGAAACAACTCGTGACATGCGGGGCTTTGTAACAGGGCACGACTTCAGTCGTGCCGAAAATCGCGTACAAAGGGTGAGCAGGCTTTAGCCTCTGCAAAACTCCCCAGGCCGCAACATCCACATCCGAAGGGCTCGGCCTTCAGCCTCCACCCAAAAATAATTCCCCCACCTTTGCCGATGAATTCGCCCAACCTGTCACACTGGAATCAGTCATCAGTCTTCGTCTGGGACTGAATGTCGCCAATCGCCGCCTCGACGGCCAGTCCTTGCCGACTCTTTCGCCAAAAGGAGTATGCTGTCTCGTTTCGCCGTGACCTTCTCCTCCCAATTCGGCCGCAAGCCCGCTCGCCCGCGTTCATTTCTTTCTGAATCAGCGCTGTACGAGCACGCCGTCAAGGCCCTCGGCCGCCGCATGCGCACTGAGTCTGAGCTCCGCCGCCTCCTCGCCCCGCGCGCCGAGCCCTCGCCCGACGGCCAGGCCGCCATCAACGCCGTCCTCGTCCGCCTCAAGCAGAACGGCTACCTCAACGACCGGTCCTACGCCGAAACCTACGCGCGCCTCCGCCAGGAAAACGAGAAATTCGGCCGCCGCCGCGTCCAGCAGGACCTCAAGCAGAAAGGCCTCTCCACGCGCCTCATCGACGAAACCCTCGACGCCCGCTACGCCAACACGAGCGAAGAAGCCCTTGCCCGCCAGTTCCTTGACCGCAAGCGCCTCCGCCAACCCGCCAACGAAAAAGAAACCGCCCGCATCATGCGCCGCCTTGTCGCCGCCGGCTTCTCCACCACCGTCATTTACAAAATCCTCCGCCAGTGGGACGTCCCCGACGAATCCCTCGCAGCCCTGGAGAATCTCGCCGAAAACCTCGCCGACAATCTCACCGGCGACTCCACCTCGCGCGACTCATAAAAGCGTTCATCCTCTGCCCGCCTTCACTTCGCCGCCACAAACCGCAGCCGCACCGGCGCAGTCACCTTGCCCGCAATCGCCTCGCGCACCTTGGCCAGCGGAGCCTTCGCGTTGAACGTCACCTTCCCATCGGCATCCATCTTCACGCCAAGCCTCGCCCACAGCTCCGGCAGATTCACCTCCACCGGCTTCTCCCGCCACGCGCCGTAAAGCCGCATCAGCACCTTCGTGCCCGTCGCCTTGTCGCCAATCTTCAGCGCCTTTTCCAAAGGCCACTCCTGGTCAATCGTGCCGCCAGCCTGCACCACCGCCCGCAGCGCGTCCCGCAATCCCATCCTGTTGTGCGTCGCCTCGCGAATCTCCACATCCGCCACCAGGCAAAACAGTGCGCCGCCCCAATAGGTCCGCGCCCACGCATGCGTCCTGTCCAGCCCTTCGTCGCCCGGCTGCGGCTCGCCCTTCGGCATCCCGCGCACCATCTCGCCCCAAACCTGCTGCGCGCTCAGCTCGCCCGTCATCACCCGTGCAATCGGCTCAATATAGGTGGCCTGTCCTTCCTCAATCCAGTGCTGGTCCTCCGGCATCGAGGGGAACGCCAGATGCACCATCTCATGCGTCGCCACCCAGTCCTTGCGCAGGTCGGCCTCCGTCGCGTGCTCGCCCACGCGCAGCCGCGTAAAGCCCTCGTAGCCGTCCATCGCGCCCCACGTCATCCCGCCAAATCCCTCGTGCCGGCCGCCCTCTTCCGGCGTCACCAGAATCCGCGCCCGCGCCGCCGGAAACCTGCCGTAATACGCCGTCACCGCCGCCGCCGCCGCGCGAATGTGCCGCATCAGCGCATCCGTCGACAGGTCCATCGCTCCGCGCTCAAAGTCCACCTGCACGGTCGCCCCGCCAATCTTCAACTGCCGCGTCTCGGCTATCCCCGCGCGCGCCACCCACGGCTGTCCCACACCCGCATTCGGCGCGGCCACCAGCGCCGGAACCAGTGCCAGCCGTATCAGTCTATGAATCGGTCGTCCCACTCGCGCAGCCATCTGGTTCTCCTCCCCAGCGTCGCCGGATTCGTCGTACTCGTCGGATTCGTCCAGCCCTCGTGCCGTCTTGCCGCCGCGGCGGTGCGCCAGCCTCTCACCGGGACCCGTCCATTCTCGCGCCTGGTGCCTACAGCTTTCCAGCTCAGGCCTACAGCATTCCATCTCAGGCTCAAAGCTTTCCAGTTCAGGCCCACAGATGGTGAATCCATCCGCTCCACCCGCCACTCCGTCCCCAAACACCGCCGCCGCTTCGATACACTAAAAAAACCATGCAAGCCCGCTCCGGCAACGACATCCGCGAAACCTTCCTGCGCTTCTTTCAGTCCAAGGGCCACCGCCGCGTCCACTCCTCCTCGCTCGTCCCGGCCAACGATCCCACGCTGCTCTTCGCCAACGCCGGCATGAACCAATTCAAAGACCTCTTCCTCGGCGCAGAAAAGCGCGACTACCTCCGCGCCACCACCTCGCAAAAGTGCGTCCGCGCCGGCGGCAAGCACAACGACCTCGAGAACGTCGGCTTCACACGCCGCCACCACACATTCTTTGAGATGCTCGGCAACTTCTCCTTCGGCGACTACTTCAAAAAGGACGCCATCAACTTCGCCTGGGAACTCATCACCAGCCCCGACTGGTTCGGCATCCCGAAAGACCGCCTCTACGTCACCATCTTTGAAGGCGACCCAGCGAATGGCGGGGCCCCCGCAGACGGGTCTTCGTCTGCGGGGTGTAACGGCGTCCCCCGCGACAACGAGGCCGAGCAGTTCTGGATCGAGGCCGGCGTGCCCAAAGAGCGCATCTTCCAGTACGGCCTCAAAGACAACTTCTGGCAGATGGGCGAAACCGGCCCCTGCGGCCCCTGCTCTGAAATCTTCTATGACATGGGCCTCGAAGCCGCCGAAACAACCGGACCAGATGGGCGAGGCATCGATTTGCCCTTCGGCCAGGACGAAGCCCGCTACGTCGAAATCTGGAACCTCGTCTTCATGCAGTTCGACCGCTCCGCCGTCATCGATCCCGCAACCAAGCAGACCTCCTACAAACTCACGCCGCTGCCCCGCCCGTCCATTGACACCGGCATGGGCCTCGAGCGCGTCGCCGCCGTCCTCCAGGGCAAAGTCTCCAACTTCGAAACCGACCTCTTCACGCCGCTCATCGCCCGCGCCGCCGAGCTCACCGGTCTTGCCGCCAACAAGTCAACCGAAGGGAGTCTTGTAACAGGGCACGACTTCAGTCGTGCCGAAAGCCGCCAAACCAGCGATCCCTCCCTGCCAGCGCCCGCGCAGCCATCGAAGGAGAGCCTTGTAACAGGGCACGACTTCAGTCGTGCCGAAAACGCCCCTCAACACGAAGGGGCTTTAGCCCCTGAGGCACTCGGCGCGCTGGTCGGCAACGCCTCGCTCCGCATCATCGCCGACCACGCCCGCGCCGCCACCTTCCTCATCTCTGACGGCGTCCTGCCTTCCAACGAAGGCCGCGGCTACGTCCTTCGCAAAATCCTCCGCCGCGGCATCCGCCACGGCCGCCTGCTCGGCCAGGAAAAGCCCTTCATGTGCCAGATGGTCTACGCCGTCCGCGACCTCATGCAGGGCGCATACCCTGAGCTCGCCGACTCCGCCGACCGCGTCTCTAAAATCGTCGAAGCCGAAGAAAAGCAATTCGACCGCGTGCTCACTGTTGGGCTGTCGAAGCTCAACGCCTCATTTGCTGCGGCAACTTCTGAGTTTGAAATCAACACGAACCCGGAAAAGCTCAAGGAAATCTACAAGGAAGCTGGATACGATCCCGACAGCGTGCGTTCGGGGCCTCCGCCGTCAAACCCTGAACTCAGTGGGCGAATAGCTTTCCACCTCTACGAAACCTTCGGCCTCCCGCTCGACTTCATGGTCGATGCCGCCCGCGATGCCGGCGTTCAGTTCGATCATGCCGGCTTCGAGGCCGCCCGCGCCGAAGAGCAATCCCGCGCCCGCGCCTCCTGGAAAGGCGGCTCGCAGAAAACCGCCAGCCCCGCCTTCCGCGAGCTGCCCAAGACCCTCTTCGAAGGCTACAAGCAGCTCACCTCCACCAACTCGCAGGTCCTCGCCATCGTCAAAGACGGCCTCGGCGTTCCCGTTGCTGCGCCCGGCGATCAAGTCGAAGTCGTGCTCGACCACACCAGCTTCTACGGCGACTCCGGCGGCCAAATCGGCGACACCGGCCTCTTCACCTCGCCTGACGGCAACACCACCGTCGCCGAAATCACCGGCTGCGTCCTGCCCGTGCAGGGCGTCCGCGCCCACAAGGCACTCCTCAAGCAGAACCTTGCGGTTGGCGACCACCTGAATACAGTTGTGGACGGACCGAGACGCGACGCCATCCGCCGCAACCACACCGGCACGCACCTGCTCCACGCCGCACTGCGCCAGGTCCTCGGCACCCACGTCAAGCAGGCCGGCTCGCTCGTCGCGCCAGACCGTCTCCGCTTCGACTTCTCTCACTTCGCGCAGGTCGCCGACGAGGAGCTCCAGGAAATTGAGGACATCGTCAACCGCGAAGTCCTGGCCAACGCCCGCGTCGAAACCCTCGAAGACGTGCCCATCGATGTCGCCGTCAACGAGTACCACGCCATGGCCCTCTTCGGCGAAAAATACGGCGACAAGGTCCGCGTCGTCAAACTCTCTGACGGTTTCTCCACCGAGCTCTGCGGCGGCACTCACACCTCCGCCACCGGCGAAATCGGCCTGCTCAAGCTCACCGGCGAAGCCGCCGTCTCCTCGGGTGTGCGCCGCGTGGAGGCCATCAGCGGCCTCGGCTCGCTCTCCACCTTCCGCCGCGATTTCGCCCTCGCCCAGCTCGCCGCGCAAATCGCCCCCAGCGCCGACGGCGATCTCTCCGCCGCCCTGCGCGCCCGCGTTCAGGCCCATGAGGACGAGCTCAAGCATCTCCGCCGCCAGCTCGAGGAGATGCGCATGAAGTCCGCCGCCGGCGTGCTCGACGAAGCCATCGCCCGCGCCGTCGAAGTCAAGGGCATTCGCCTCGTCACGCACCGGGCGGACGCGCTCGAGCGCGGCCAGCTCCGCACACTCGTTGACAACCTCAAGCAGAAACTCGGTGAAGGCGTCGTCGTGCTCGCCTCCGCGCAGCCTGAGGGCAAGGTCGGCCTCATCGCCGGCGTCACGCCCTCGCTCACCAAACGCATACAGGCCGGCAAGCTCGTCGGCGCGGTCGCCAAACTCGTCGGCGGCTCCGGCGGCGGCAAGCCGGAAATCGCCGAAGCCGGCGGCAAGGATCAGTCGCAGATTGACGCCGCTCTCGCCGCCGTCCCCGGCATCGCCGCCGATCTGCTCGGCTAACGCGCCAGTGTCGTTTGTCTCGCGCGAGAGCAAGGTTTTCGCCGCTCCTCCCCTCTGCGCCGGTGCCATTGTTGGTTCCCCGCGGCTGCCGCGATTCGCACAAATGCCTTAATCTTGCCCCATGGGCTGGCTCGACAAAGAGCGCGAGATGATTGAGGCCATGCGCTGGCGTCTGCTTGACTGGTATGGCGACAACCAGCGCAATCTGCCCTGGCGCGGCAGCGCGGACCCTTACGCCATCTGGGTCTCCGAGATCATGCTCCAGCAAACCCGCGTCGCCGTCGTCGTCGAGCGCTACGCAGCTTTTCTCTCGCGCTTTCCCACCCTCCAGTCGCTGGCCGCAGCGCCGGAGCAGGATGTGCTCGCCCTCTGGAGCGGCCTCGGCTACTATCGCCGCGCCCGCATGCTCCACAGGGCCGCGCAGTTCGTCGTTGAAAATCACGCCGGCCGCCTGCCCGCAACCGCGGCCGAGCTGCGCCTCCTTCCCGGCATCGGCATTTACACCGCCGCAGCCATCGCCAGCATCGCGCACAGTGAGCGTGTCGCCGTCGTCGATGGCAACGTCGAGCGCGTCCTTTGCCGGCTTTATGGATGGGAGGCGCCCGCGCGCGCCGGCTCTTCGCTCCTGCGCCGCCGCATCCAGGCTGAGGCCGACAAGCTCGTCGATCCCCGCCGCCCCGGCGACTTCAACCAGGCCATCATGGAGCTCGGCGCAACCGTCTGCACGCCGCGCAATCCCCACTGCCTGGCCTGCCCGCTCGCCGCTGAGTGCGCCACCCGCGGCGAGCATCGCACCGGCCCGCGTCCCCGCATGCTCAGCCAGCAGGTCTCCTGCGCCCTCGTCCTCCGCGCCGGCCATCCCTCCGCACTCGCCGCGCGGGAAGTCCTGCTTGAGCAGCGCTCGGCTGAGCAGACCGTCATGCCCGGCCTGTGGGAGCTGCCCGTGCTCGGCGAGGTGGACGTTCCCGACGCTCACCTGCGCATGACTGTCCGCCACGCCATCATGCAGACCAATTACTACGTTCGCGTGCGCAACGTTGCGGAGGAGGATGTGGACGCGCTCACCCTGGCAGGCGGCAAACGCTGCTGGGTCTCGCTGGCCCAGGCCGCGGACATGGCGCTCACCGGCCTCGCGCGCAAGGTGCTCACCCGCGCCCACCTGCTGCCCACCGTGCACCTCCAGGTCATCGCCCGCCAGCACACCGAGCTCAAAGTCAGCTAGCAACCGTAGACGAAAATCCAGCTTTGAAAGGGCACGACTTCAGCCGTGCCGAAAGCCAACAAACCAGCGATCCCTCTATGCCGACGCCCGCGCAGCCATTGAAAGCGGGCCTTGTAACAGGGCACGACTTCAGTCGTGCCGAAAACGATGCCGATAACAAGGGGGCTTTAGCCACTGCCGCCGAAGGCGAGGCTTTGAAAGGGCACGACTTCAGTCGTGCCATAAACGCCGCGAAACGAGCGCGGCTTTAGCCGCCGAGGGATGATTTTGCAGGGACTCCGACTTTTGCCAAAGGATGCTGAGGCTTCGCGCAATCGTGCAAACGCGCGGCCCCGTCAGTAGTAGTCCGCGCAGCTCAGGTAGTAGCCGCATTGCGTGCACACCAGCTTGCAATGGTGCCCGGTCAGCCGGTGGCCGCACGTCGGGCAAATCTGGCAGTGGTGGTCCACCGCAGCCTCAGCACCAGCCTCCGCGCCGGATTCTCCGCCGGAAACACCCTCCGCACCACGTTGTGGGATTTCCATGCGAAAATCCACCCGGAAATCCGGGTCAAAGGCGCTCGGTCGCTGTGGCAGCATGGGTCAGAGATTAGCATAGTGAGAAGGGCAGCCTGCCCGGCAGCATCCCGGCAGGCGCCCCGGCATCAAGGTTCATCAACATTTTGCATGCGCCGCCCTTGCTTCCCCTGCGGCGGCGCGCAACTCCCACAAGATTTCTCCGGACTCCGGAGCCCCAAGGAGGGTATATGGCAAGCAAGGCAAGTGCGGTTTGGACAGGATCACTCAAGGAAGGCAAGGGCACCATCTCCACGGCCACCGGCGTGCTCAAGAACGCCAACTATTCGTTCGCCACGCGTTTTGAGGGCGCAGACTCCGGCACCACGCCCGAGGAGCTCATCGCCGCGGCGCACGCAAGCTGCTTCTCCATGGCGCTCGGCGCGCAGCTCGGCGGCGCGGGCCTCACGCCGGAGTCCATTGAGACCCACGCAGCCGTCACCCTGGCCAAGACCGACGCGGGCTTTGCCGTCACCAAAATCGCCCTCACTGCCACGGCCAAGGTCCCCGGCGCCGGCAAGGAAGCCTTTGACAAGGCTGCCGCCGATGCCAAGGCCGGCTGCCCCATCTCCAAGCTCTTCGCCAACAACACTGAGATTTCGCTCGACGCCCGGCTCGTCTAATCCAACGGGAGTTCCCCCGGCTCTGCCGGGGGTAGTCTCACTCCGAAGGTTGGTGGTTCTGAAGCTGTGGCAGGCACGCGATTCTTTCGTGCCGGAACGGCTGATGCAGAAGTTTGAGGACGGGCGCGATTTCGATTGGAATGATCTTCGACAGCTTTTGCGTCGCGGCATTGAGATCGATCAAGCTCGCATCACCCAGGCATGCGTCCACGGATTTCGATTTCTTGCAGATCTGACGGCGGAGGAACGGACAGTGGCAAGTGATCCCTACCAGCGAAAATACGCGCTGTGGGATCAGTTGAGAGGTGAGGTTGCAACTGGATGAACCAGGCAAGTCCAGTCTTCGACTGTCCACCCAGATTTGGGTAGCAAACATTTTTCAAGCATAGGATATGATTCAGGCGACGACTGTGCCAACATCTACCCAAGGAACGATCAGACAGCTCAAGACTGCGATTTTCGCATCAGCCCTATCTGCAGGGCTGATCTTGCTTATTCTTCTGCTGCGGGATTCAACATTTTCTGGTCTTAAACGTGTGTTTGAAACGATCTTCTTTGCTTTCCTGTTAGGCACGGTAGGCGCAAACGTCTATATCTGGCTCGCTGCTAAAGTATCAATTCTCGGACGTGTTACAAGGAAGAATTTAGCTGCGACGCTGAAGGCCCTTTTAATACTCATCCCGCTAGCCACGGTTCTCAGCCTTGTTGGCATTGCGCTCGGTGCACCACACGAAGCCCAGGTGTGGATGTTCGTGGAGGTTCTTTTATCCTGCATAATTTCGGATGCCGCTTACGCTCGTGTGCGGCGAGTATTTGAATATAAGTAATTTTGGAGCGCAGGGCACGAGTTGCTGTATCTGACAGTTGGGCGGCTGATCGTCGATGTGCTCATCAATCCGTCTGTGGGAGTGAGGGCGGGCATTTTGTGAAAAGTGACCTTCCGAAAAGCAGGTCAAAGGCTGCACCCAAATCGAACCCACGTCCTCTGTCAAAAGAATAGGTGCCGTTGCTTTGGTCATTTCTGCAAAGGAGGACGAGAGGGGAGAGTTTTTCAAACCCACGATCTCTGCCTTGCCGCGGTAGAGGTCGGACGCGAAATTCGTGAAAAACCCCAGCAAAATTGAAGTAGGGCAGAGGTCGAATCGACAGAGGACGTGGGTTCGATAAGGGGGTAATAATGGTTCCCAGGGCTTCCTGATAGCGTTAATCCAACGGGAGTTCCCCCGGCTCTGCCGGGGGTAGTCTCACTTCGCGTCCTGCAAAATCCCTGCTCAATCTCTACTCAATCCCTTTACAATCCCCGCTCAATCCAGGCCGGTCCCTCCGCGGGGCCGGCTTTTTTCGTTCTCTACGCTGGTTCGCCGGAGCCTTCGCCACCCCTCCGCACTCCGCCTTGCGTGGGATAATTTTTCTGGTGCGCCGGCAAGGCTTGGCCAGGCGCGTGAGACGGCGTACGTGAGATGGCGAGCGCGAGACGGCGCGCGTGAAACGGAGTGAGCGGGATGAAGCGTGCGGCAATTTTCTTTTCTCTGGCCATCGGTCTGTGCGGCGGAATGGCACCGGCCCAGCAGCCTCCGGCCACCATGACCAAGATGGAGGTGCTCATCCAGAGTCCCGACCTTCCCTCCTCCAGCGCCGGCGTCCAATCCAAGGTTCTTTATCGCGCCGGAGACCTCGATTGCCGCATCGAGGAGCAGGCTGACCCCGCGCAGGGCACCCACGGCCTCATGATCATCCACGAGCCGGATGCGTGGATGGTGAACCTGGCCAACAAAACCGCTCTCCACATCGTCAATCCCGGCCCCGCCTACCGTTGCCGCATGCCCATCTTTGCTGACCGCCTGCGCGACATGCCCGTCGATGAGCAAAAGAAGGTCGGCGATCTCGAATTCGGCCGCGAGTTCGTGTTCTTCACTGACCGTGGCGCCACCGGAAAGCCTGGCCCCGTGCTGCAAGGCAAACAGACCATGCTCTATCAGCTGCAATTCGGCGCATCCAGCCTCGCGCTCTTCACCGTCGACACGCCGCCCATCCCGCTCGCCGTGGTGTGGAGGCGGGGCAAAACGCACGAGGCCTTCTGGTACTCCGCTTACACGCAGATTCCCTTTAATGCCTCGCTCTTTGCCAAGCCCTCCGGCGTCATCATCACGGGGGCCAAGCCGGGCTCCGGAACCACGAAATAACGCCGCGCCGCCCTTCGGCCTCTCTCTCATCCACAAGAGTTGCTGGCGGGTGGGCCTCGTCGTCGCCGGCGCGGTTCTTGCCGTCCGGCGCTCGGCAGCCGCCGCGCACGAATCCCCGGTCCCGGCCCGGCGCACTACAATCTAGCCATGAGCAAATCCGTTGTCTTCACGGAAGGCGCGCCCGCCGCCATCGGCCCTTACTCGCAGGCCATTCGCGCCGCAAACCTCGTTTTCACCGCCGGCCAGATTCCTCTCGATCCTGCCAGCGGCAAGGTGGTCTCCGGCGGAATCTCCGAGCAGACCACGCGCGTCCTTGAAAATCTCAAAGCCATCCTCGAGTCCGCCGGAAGCAGCCTGGCAAACGTGGTCAAGGCCACCGTCTATCTCAAGGACATGGGCGACTTTGCTGCCATGAACGCCGTTTACGACGGCTACATGGCCTCCGACGAGATGATTCCCCCGGCGCGCACCACCGTTGAGGTGGCGCGCCTGCCCAGGGACGTGCTGGTGGAAATCGATTTCGTGGCGGAGGCCTGAGCCGTGCCGTCCGCCGTCCGTGTCCCGCATCCGCCCACGCAGGAGGTCCCTATCCATGAGCGAGCCCACTGAAAAAATCGTCCGCTCCGATGCCGAATGGCGTTCCATGCTCACCCAGGAGCAGTACCGCGTCCTCCGCGAGAAGGGAACTGAGCGCCCTTTCACCGGCGTGCTCACTGAGAATCACGAGACCGGCAATTACCACTGCGCCGGCTGCGGCGCGCTGCTCTTCCTCTCCGGCGCCAAGTTTGACTCGCCCTGCGGCTGGCCCAGCTTCATGCTGCCTGCGGATTCGAAATCCGTGGCGGAGCATGAGGATTCCAGCTTCGGAATGCGCCGCATTGAGGTCACCTGCGCACGCTGCGGCGGCCACCTGGGCCACGTCTTTCCTGACGGACCGCGCCCCACCGGCCTGCGCTACTGCATCAACTCCGCCTCGCTCATCTTTGAGCGCGCCGGGTAGGAGCTCTCTGCATGAACCGGGCCTCGAATGCTGATTCCTCGGTCATCCATCCGCGCCTGCGCCGCACCGCGCTTCTCTCGCTGGCCATTCCTGTTCTTCTGGTGTCGTTTGCCGCAACCCTCGCCGCGCAATCGCCCGCCACGCGCCAAGACACGGCACGCCAAGACGCGGCACGCCAAGACACGGCTCACGAAGACACGGCACGCCAAGACACGGCTCACGAAGACACGGTTCTCGACCGGCAGCTTGCCGCCATCGCCGCCGCGCACCAGGGCCGCGTCGCCTTGTTCGCTCAGAATCTCCGTACCGGCCAGACCGCATCGCTCTCGCCCGACCTGCCCGTGCAAACCGCTTCAGTCATCAAGATGGGCATCCTGCTTGACGCCGCAGAGCAGCTTCGCGCCGCCAAGGCCACGCTCGACGAGCGGCTCGTGCTCACCAAAGCCAATCAGGTCCCCGGCTCCGGCGTTCTCGGCGTCCTCACCCCGCCCATCGCCCTCACCCTGCGAGACACGCTCATGCTCATGGTGGTCCTCAGTGACAACACGGCCACCAACATGGCCATTGACCGCCTCGGCCTCGCGCACATCAACGCCACCCTGCGCGCCGCCGGCCTCCGCCAGACCGTCCTTTACAAGAAGGTCTATCTGCCGCCATCGGGACCCATGCCCGCTGACCAGCCAAAATTTGGACTGGGAAAAACCACTCCGCGCCAGATGGCCTCCATCATGTCGCGCTTCGCCCGCTGCAACCTCGCGCTGGGCCACTCCGCGCCGCTGCCCGGTGACGGGCCTCTCTGCGGCCGCATTCTGCACATGCTGCGCAGCCAGCAGGACCGCGACAGCCTGCCTCGCTACATCGAATCGCTTGACACCAGTGAGCACGGCTCGGCCATCGCCAACAAGACCGGCGCGCTGGACCGCGTGCGCAACGATGTCGCTTTGATCTCCACCAAATCCGGCCCCGTCGTCATCGCCGCCTTCACTTTTGATAACCAGGACCAGCGCTGGACCGGCGACAACGAGGCTGAAAAAACCCTCGGCCGTCTCGCGCAGGCCATCGTCAATCGCTGGTCGCCGGGCGGCCTCGATGCCGGCGCATTTCCCTGGCAGAATCCCTTGGCTCCAGCCAAAGCCGCGCCTTAATCGCGCCCGCGGCCAGGCCCGCAAAACCGTTTGCGGGCACAACAAAACCCCGTCCGCTTCCGACGGGGCTTTGGGGCCTCTTCCGGCCTGTAAACAATTGCGGTTCCGGGCTTACGCCTTGGCGATCTTGCCGCTCTTGATGCAGCTTGCACACACGCGAATCCGCTTGGGCGCGCCGTTCACCAGCGCCTTCACCGCCTGCAGGTTCACGTTCCAGCGCCGACGGGTCACGTTGTGCGCGTGAGAAATGTTATTGCCGAACTGCGGCTTTTTGCCGCAAATGTCGCATATCTGTGCCATCGCTTGAACTCCAGACTTCCTGGTCTCTTCGGACTGCCGCTGCCGCCTGCGCCAGGCGCCCAGTGCCCCCGGCTCTTCCGCGCCTGCTGTTCCCCGCAGGTTGCTGCGGCTGGAAACATAAGCAGGGAAACGGCTTGCGGGCCTCTTGGCGAACACCCCGCCCCTCGGCTTGCCCGGTCTCCAGTATACCGTGAAACGCCCCCAAGGCCAAGCAGCCCCAAGACCAAGAGAGTACCCGTGCCCGCCCTGGACTCCAGCCACCGCCTTTGCGTGTCCGCGCACACCGGCCCCAAAAGCGCTTCCGCGCGCCGCGTCTCTCAGGCGGGTACGCCTGCCTTGATGAAGTTGCGCGGCAAGAGGCATGATGAACCTTTCACGGAGCAGACAGCATGACGATGCACATCGGCAATCAAGGCAACACCGGTCTTCGGTCGCGCGCCGGCGGCAAGCATCGCCGCGTGGGAGCAGCCATCTTCGTGCTGCTTTCTATCGGCTGGACCGCATGCGCCGTGGCGCAGCCCGGCGGCAATCTGGAACGCCGCATGTCCGGCGACGATCCGGCGAATCCCGGCCCGCTGGCCCATCTTTCCCCCAGCCTGCGGCCCCAAGCCGTGCGCACGGCCATGCGCAAAGTGGCGGACTGGCAGCTAGCGCGCGTCCAGAACCAGTGGAGTCAGGGCTGGACCTACGCCACGCTTTACATCGGCATGCTTTCCGCCTCACAAACCCTGCACGACCAGCGCTACAGCGACTTTGTCCGCCGCGAGGACCAGCACTACAACTGGACGCTCGGCCCGCGCAAAATTCATGCCGACGATCAGATTATCGGCCAGTCCTATCTCTGGTTTTACCGCCGCGACCACGACCCCAGGCAGATTGCGCAAATGCGCGCGCAGTTTGACGATGTGAGCAAAATCCCCGACGACCCCGACAAGCCCGTCTGGTGGTGGTGCGATGCGCTCTTCATGGCTCCGCCCACGTGGACTGAGCTCGCCGCCGTCACTCATGACAACACCTACACCGACTACATGGATCGTGAATGGCGCATCACCTCGAATCTGCTGTGGGACAAGCAGGAGCATCTCTTCTTCCGCGACGCAACCTTCTTCAGCCAGCGCGAGAAGAACGGGCAGAAGGTCTTCTGGTCGCGCGGCAACGGATGGGTCATCGCCGGAATTGCGCGCGTGCTCGCCTTCCTGCCCGCAAACGACCCGCGGCGGCCGTTTTACGTCGAAAAATTCCGCCAGATGGCTGCAAAGCTCAAGAGCCTCCAGGGCAGCGATGGGCTGTGGCGGCCGGGCCTGCTCGATGCGGCGGATTATCCATATCCTGAGAATTCGGGCTCGGCGTTTTTTGTCTATGCAATGGCCTGGGGAGTGCGCAACGGCATTCTCGACGCAAACCAGTATCGGCCCGTCGTTGCGCATGGATGGCGCGGCCTGGTGGCGCACATTTACCAGGATGGCCGCCTTGGCTCCATGCAGCCCATTGGCTCCGCGCCCGGTAAATACGGCCCCGGCGCCGGCTACGTCTACGGTACCGGCGCGTTCCTCATGGCTGGCTCCGAGATTGTGGAGATGGACCGGGCAAAGCACGTGCAAGTGGCGAAATAGTTGTCGTCAATCGCCAAGAAACGGAAGGCGCATGATTCTCGAAAAATTCAGCCTCAAGGGAAAAGCAGCGCTGGTCACCGGCTCCTCGCGCGGCCTGGGTGAGGGCATTGCGCGCGCCCTAGCCCAGGCCGGCGCAAACGTCGCCGTGCATGGCTCGCGCTCTGCGCCCGCCCAGGTGGTCAAACGCATCGAGGCAATCGGTGTGCAGTCGCTCGGCCTCGCCGGCGATGTCAGCAAGCACGACGTCTGCGCCTCGCTCGTCGAGCAGGTGGTCCGCCATTTCGGCGCAATCGACATCCTCGTCAACAACGCCGGCACCATTCGCCGCGCGCCCGCGCTTCAGCACTCCCTCGACGACTGGCAAACGGTCCTCTCCACAAATCTCTCCAGCGTCTTTCACCTCAGCCAAGCCGCCGGCCGTCACATGGTTCCGCGCGGCCGCGGCAAAATCATCAACATCGCCTCGCTGCTCACCTTTCAGGGCGGCATCACCGTGCCTTCGTATGCGGCGGCCAAGGGCGGCGTGGGCCAGTTGACCAAAGCCTTTGCAAATGAGTGGGCCGCGAAAGGCGTCAACGTGAATGCCATCGCGCCCGGTTACATGGAGACGGACAACACTGAGGCTCTGCGCGCCAATCCCGAGCGCTCGCGCCAGATTCTCGAACGCATCCCCGCCGGCCGCTGGGGAACGCCCGAGGATCTTGCCGGCGCAGCCGTCTTTCTCGCCTCCGCGGCCAGCGATTACATCCACGGCCACGTGCTGGTGGTCGACGGCGGCTGGCTCAGCCGGTAGCGCGAGATCGCAGTGCTTGTCCGCGCACAAAGCCCTTCGCGCGGCAGAAAAGAAAATTTTGACAGGGAAAAAGTGGTGGCCAGGGACGGGATTGAACCGCCGACGCCGGCCTTTTCAGGGCCGCGCTCTACCACTGAGCTACCTGGCCTCAGCGAGGAACTTCAGTTGCAATTGCCTGTGCGGGGCTCCGGCGAGCGCCGGAAACCTGGAGGGGTGATTCCACGAACAGTCTTCTGCAACAACCTGTGTAGTATAGCAATTCCGCTGCCTCGCGCCAAACCCGTGACGGCTGCTGAAACCAGCCCTGCCGCGCCCTGCCGGGTCTGCCCTCTGGACTACACTGGAGAGCAATCATGAGACGGAGAATCCTTTCTTTGCTATGCGTTTTCGCGTTGGCCGCGCCGCTGCTGCGTGCCCAGCCTTCCAGCGTGCCTGCCAGTGCCCAGGCCCGCGCCGCGCGTGCCTATGCCGCTGCGGTCAAGGGCGGCCCGCTCACGTTGCGTGCGTTTCTTGATCAGTTTCCCAAGGGCGCTGATCTGCATGTGCATCTTTCCGGCGCGGTGTATGCCGAGACATTCCTGAAAGACGCCGCCGAGGACGGCGACTGCGTAAATCTGCACACGCTCAGCCTTGTAAAGCCGCCCTGCAAGGCTCCGCTGGAGCCGGCAAGAGAGTTGGAACCGCCGGCCACTCCGGCCGACCAGGACCTCTATGACCGGCTCATCGATGCCTTTTCCATGCGCAGCTTTGTGCCCACGCCGGGCTTCAGCGGGCATGACCAGTTCTTCTCCACCTTTGACCGCTTTGGCGGCCTGAGCGAACGCCACCAGGGCGAGTGGGTGGACGAGGTGGTCGGGCGCGCTGCGGACCAGAACCAGCAGTACCTCGAGCTGATGTCTACGCCGGCCTTCAGTCATGCAAAAACGATTGCAGACCAGATCAGATGGAATCCTGACTTTGCCGCAATGCGCCGCGATCTGCTGGCGCACGGATTGCGCGACGAAGTGGAGACTGACCTGGACGCGGCGCTTCTAGTGCGGGCACAGCGCATGCGGCTGGAGCATTGCGGCACGGCGCAGGCCTTGCCCGCCTGCAAGGTGACCGTGCGCTATCTCTATCAGGTGTTGCGCGGATTCCCGCCGCAGCAGGTTTTTGCGCAGGCCCTGCTCGGTTTTGAAACCGTGCAGGCGGCCATGAAGGCGCACAACCACACCTGGGTCGGCATCAACTTTGTCATGCCCGAGGACGGCGTCGTCACCATGCGCGATTACACGCTGCAAATGCGCATGGTGGGCTTTCTGCACGGGCTCTATCCCATGGTCCACATCAGCCTGCACGCCGGTGAGCTGGCGCCCGGCATGGTGCCGCCGGAGGGGCTGCGCTTCCACATCCGGCAGGCGGTGGAGATTGCCCATGCTCAGCGCATCGGCCACGGCGTGGACGTGATGTACGAAACAAATGCCAACCAGTTGCTGCGCGAGATGGCCGAAAAACATGTGATGGTCGAAATCAATCTCACCTCCAACGCCGGCATCCTCGGCATCACGGGCGACCGGCATCCCTTTCCGGTTTATCTGGCGCATCACGTGCCGGTGGCCTTGTCCACCGACGATGAAGGCGTCAGCCGCATCGACCTCACGCATGAGTACGTGCGCGCCGCGCTCACCTACCACCTTGGCTATGCGCAGTTGAAGATGCTTGCCCGAACGGGACTCGAGCACAGCTTTCTGCCCGGCGTCAGCCTCTGGGCGCACCAGGATCTCTTCACCCAGCCTGCCGCCGCCTGCCGGGGCACTGCGCTCGGCAGTGCGAATCCCGGCAAAGCTTGTGCGGCCTTTCTTGCCGGCAGCCGGAAGGCCGCCGAACAATGGGAACTCGAGCGGCGTTTCCAGGTTTTCGAGGCGCAGTTCTAACGGCGGCAAACAGCGAACAGCAAACGGCGAACAGCAAATAGCAAATAGCCGGCAGTTGGCCGGATTGCTGCGGACGCACAAGCCATGCCGTGCGCGCGCGATTCCGGTTGACATTGGCTGCGCCACCTGCCACAGTTCATTCCATTCAAGCGAAAATAGGCATTCCAGCATAGGCATTCCAGAATAGAGATTCCAGGCACAACAGGCCCGGCCGGCAACCGGCACGGGCAAATGGGGGTTGGGTATGGGGACTGCATCCGCGGTTCAGCAACGGCGGACTGTGCTGCACACGCGCGGCGCGTGGAGCGCAAAAGAGGACCGCACCGCCTTCGCGGTCTGGCTGGGCGTACTGTGGGTGGGCATGATTGCCGGCTTCGGCCTGGATTTCTCCAAGTATCTGGCCCAGAGCCCGCAGGCCCCGCTGGTGGTGGACGTACACGCGGCGGTCTTCACGGTGTGGATGCTCATTCTCACCGCGCAGGTCACGCTGGTGATGAACAACCGCGTGCGCTGGCACATGACGATGGGCTGGTTTGCGCTGGGCTGGGCCTGCCTCATGGCGGTCCTGGGGCCGTGGGCGGCGATTGCCTGGCTGGCGGCGCACGTTCAAAAATTCATTCTTCCGCCGCAGTTCCTCGCGGTCAACATTGTGGACATTGGCGGCTTTCTGCTTCTGCTGGCGTGGGGATTCATGCTCAGGAAGAATCCGGCGGCGCACAAGCGGATGATGATTCTGGCCACGGTCTCGCTGGCTGACCCGGGGTTTGCGCGGCTGGCCTCCAACACGCTCAACCCACGTGCCGTTACGCCGCTGGAATTCTTCTTCCGCGTCTTCTACGGCAATGTGCTGCTGGTGGCGCTCATGGCCGGGTGGGACTTGTGGCGCGGGCGGCTCATGCGGCAGTTTGTGGTCGGCGCGGCAGCACTGCTGGCGGCCGAAGCCGCGGCCGCGACGCTCTTCTTCTGGACGCCGTGGCAGGCCGTCACCCTGGGCTGGGTGCAGGCGTGGGCGCGGCACTTCGGATGAGCCGGCGGCAATCCGGCCGCGACGCAAATCATTACCAGTAGTAAACCGCTTCGATCTTCGGCGTGCCCGGCTCGCCGTTGATAATCTGCGTGCTCAGCACCACTTCAACGTTTTGCGCGTGCGCGGAGGGGCGTTTGCTCAGCACCGCCTTCAGCATGGAAGGGCTGGTAAGGAATTCACCGGCCGCAATGGTTCCGCCGCGCGCGATGCCGGCGGCAATCAGGGTCGGCTTTCCGGTCACTTCGTCGGTAAAGCGGGCGACGATGGCGTAATCCTGATAGTTGTTGGTGGCCACCTGCTGGCTGCGGTCCAAAACCCAGCGTGCCTTGTCGTGCTGCGCGGCGTCCACGATGCTGAAGACTGTCATCTCCGCATTATTCGCAAAATGATAACGGAGCCGGTGCAGGAACCGCAGGGTCCAGGCATTGTCATACGCGCCGATGATGACCGAAGGCCCATTGCGCAGGTCCATCAGCGTGGTTGCGTTCTCCCCGCGCAGCGCGTAGTGCTTGCCGGAGGACTGCAGCACGCCGGCCACGCGGGAGCTGAGCCGTGCCACGGTTCTCAGACCGAGCCTTGGCCCTGCCTGGTTTGCCTTGGGCATCGCCCGTCTTGACCAGGTGGAAGTGGACGCCCGCACCATGTCCCAGGAAGGGAGGAAATCGCCCTACGCCGGAGCGCTCTTTGCGGAATCGCTGGTAAGGCAGGCGCGCTTTGATGAAGCTGCCACGCTCTTGAAGTCTCTGCTCGATGTCGAACCGCAGCCTCCGTGCCTGCGCTCTCAAATGGGTTTCGCGCTGCTGCGGAATCACGATCCAGCGGGAGCTGCCGCCGCCTTCGCCGCCCAATGCGCCGCCCTCGGCCGCGAATCTCGTGCCGCTTACGGCCCGGATTCATCCCACGCTCAATGCGCTTCCGGTGTATGTCCGCGCCGGCACAATCCTGCCCATGCAGCCGCTGGTGCAGAGCACTGGAGAAACGCCGCGCGGCCCGCTCACCCTGCGCGTCTATGCAGGCAGCCACTGCGGCGGCTCGCTCTACACCGACGATGGCAGGAGCTTCGCCTATGAACGCGGCGTCTTTCTGCGCATCCACTTCGGTTGCACGGTCACGGCGAAGGGCATCCGCATTGCAATCTCGAAACACGAGGGCAGCTTTGTACCGTGGTGGAAGGAGCTTCGCCTGGAAGTTTATGGATGGAAGCCGTCGCGCAATGTCGTGCTCGAAGATGGACGCAAGGTGTCGGCCAGCATTCAGCACGGGCAGGCGTTTGTGGCTGTCACGGTCCCGGACGCCGCGGCTGGCACGGCAATCGAGATTGAATGACTCGACTGCGTTCCTTCTCCGGGATGTCCTTCAATCCGGGGGGAATAAGGACCTGGTAGGCACGACTGGATTCGAACCAGCGACCTCTTCCGTGTCAAGGAAGCGCTCTAACCAACTGAGCTACGCGCCTACACGCTGAATGAGCTTAGTCTATCAGGAGCCGGAGTTTCGGGGAAGGCTGCCGCGGTGGCTGGGCGAGTGCTTCGTCAAGGGTCGGTGCAGCGGCTAAACTTATTTGCGCATGGGGATCGGGAGGTCGCGTGCGCCGCATCGTCACCCTGCTTTGCCTGCTGGGATTCGTGGCTCCGTTTGCCGCTGCTTCGCCTGTCACGGTGGCTGAGCTCGAGCATTTCCTGGAATCGAAGGCGGCGAAAAAAGCCACGGACGATGAGGTTGCGAAGCGGCTGGGCGCCATGGTGCTCACCGAGCAACTCACGCAGACCGCGCTGGCGAGGCTGGAAGCGGCAAACCGGCTGGGGCCAAAGGCCGTCGAGCAACTGGATCTGCTCGCCGAGGAATCGGTTTTCCATGCGCCTCCGGCGGAGGAGATTCCTGCGGTTGCTCCGCCCGATGCAGCCAGGCAAAAGCAAATCATTGAGGCCGCGGCCGCGTTTGCGAAAGGGACTCTGCGCAGGCTGCCGGATTTTCTGGCGGTGCGCCAGACGGTGAGCTTTTCCAATGCCCCGGCCAAGGCCGAAAGGAAGCACTCCAGACACGAGGTGCCTCTGCATTTCCTCGTCAAGAGCAACAAAGAGATTGCCTACCGCGACGGGAGAGAAGTGGACGATGCGGCGGGGCAAAAAAGCGTTGCGGGAGACGGGCCGAATGGAGACAGCCTGACGACGTGGGGGGAATTTGGTCCGATTCTGGATGTCGTCTTCCACGACGCGGCGCACGGCACGGTGACGTGGAGCCGCTGGCAGCGCGATGCGAAGGGGCATCTGCTGGCGGTCTTTCATTTTGCTGTTCCCAGGTCCGCATCCACTTACGAGGTGGACCTTTGCTGCTACGCGATTCCGCCGTTTGAGAGCCTGATGGTTCCGTTTTCTCGCACGCCCGGCTACCAGGGCGAACTTGCCGTAAACCCCGCGACGGGCGTGATTGCAGGGCTGACGCTCCAGTCAGAGCTGGCCAAGAGCGCGCCGGTGCAGTTTACGGGCATGGCCGTGCGATATGGGCCGGTGGAGATTGGCGGAAAATGGTTCGTTTGCCCGGTGGAGGGCCTGGCAGTGTCAAAGGTGCCGAAACGATGGGGACCGAAGCCCACAGATGTGGATGTGGAGACGTTTGTGAACGTGATTCGCTTCCGGCAGTATCGCAGGTTCGCGACGACGACGAAGATCCTGACGAGGAATCCGGGAGCGGCGAAGTAGGCGGAGTGCGAAGGGAGCAGGTTTCGCAGAATCCAAACTGCGCAACGAATCGTGCCCTGGCACGGCCGCCTGCTTTGCTGGCGTCAGGCTGTGCTGCACAGTTTCACAGTTTCACAGCCGCAAAAACGCGTGTCAGGCTGTGCTGCACAGTTTCACAGTCTCACAGCCGCAAAAATGCGTGTCGGGCTGTGCTGCACAGTTTCACAGTTTCACAGCCGCAAAAACGCGTGCCAGGCTGTGCTGCACAGTTTCACAGCCGGAAATGCACCGTAGGTGCAGCTATCAGCCGTCAGCCGTCAGCTTGCGTGTGGCGGGGTGAGGTCGAGGGATTTCCTTCTGACATCTCTATTGTGCGCCGGATGAGGGAAAGAATCGGCAAAATGCAGCGGGGAATTGGGGCACCAATTGAGTTGGCTAACCCATTGACGAGGTTACGAGGCTGCTTCCAAAAGGGTATTTTGGGCATCAAAATAGTTGTGAAAGAATGGGGACAGAACGGTAAGATGCGTTATGCTGACAACTCAGTGATTGGCGGGAGTGGACGGATGTCGAATCTAGTACACGAAAAATCTGAGCGAGAGGAGATTCTCGCCGAAGTTGATGCATTTGTGAGCGATAGCATCAAGAAGATGAACCCTCGCCAGTTGAAGCGGTTCAAGAAGTCATCTGCGAAGATCATGAAGGAATCGTCTCGCCGAGTGCAACGCTCCGGCGATACAGCCGAAACTTCTCAATCAGGTTTACGAGCTCATCGGGCGTAATCTCCGGCTTCAGGGCCTTCACAAGCGCCACATATCCTTCTTCATCTCCCACTTCCATAAGCCTGCGAATGTCTTCCTGCGCCTGCCACTCAGCGGCGAGCGATTCTATTTGCTTGCGTCTCTCTCGGTCCTTCAGCCATCTCATCATGGTTCCGTTCCCCGGCGTGCGCTCATTATACACTGGCTTCGGGGTCGATTTCAATCGTCGATTCGCTCAGAAGTTCGGGACTTTCACACCACACGCCTTGGACCAAGTTTCTGGCTACTTGCACTCAAGCGGAGAAAAGGTCTATAGTTGCTCTAGAGGAGGAGAACAAATGGCGTATGAGGTATTTGAGCGCTCCGGGGGTCGGCTGGGAACACCAACCATGTCCTTCTCGAAGCTGGGACAAGTAGTATTCAACCAGCCCGCGGCGAAGATTCTCCAGAAGGAAACGATTGAGACAATTCTTCTACTGTGGGACGATTCCACGCGAACTGTGGCAATGAAGGTCACCTCGAACAAGAAGGACACCAGAGCATACACGATTCGGTTCAACCCAAACGGCAACGGAGCTAGCTTCTCGGCGAAGACGTTTCTAGACTTTGTGGGGATAGACTTCACTACGCGGAGATCGTTCACCATCGAAATCAATTCCAACCGCGAATACTTCGTGGAGGTACAGGTTCCAGAAGCCTATTTTAAGAAAAAGGAGACCGAAAGGGTCGCACTTCGGGGACTTTGATATTCAGCTTGGTGTGAGACCTCCAAGCCTTGCACCAAGTAGGAAACCGGAGGGTCTGGGCTTCCAAAACCCAGTTCCTCCGGCGGCAGAAGTTCGGCAAACCTGACCTGGCAGTGTTGAGAGCACGGCTAGCAGTAAGGCCGACAACGAGGTGCGCATGCTGCTCATGCTCCCTCGTCCTTGCTGTACCGACTGGAGCGGTCACTCCAGCCCAACCATTGTGACGGGTACCGTTGGTATTCCCAACGGTGCACCGTCACGGTGCATCCTGCCGCTATTATAGCGTTATATTAACGCCCATCAAGTGGTATGGTGGTTACATGAGGCATATCCCGGTCGGCCCCGATGAATCAGAACGAGCCAAAGAGGATTTGTTTTCTAAGGCTTTAGAGAAGTTGCTCTCGGTCCCGCGCGCCGAAGTTGAGAGGCGAATAAAGTCCGCTCCAAAAGAGTCAGCTTCTCGTCATACGCGATACAAGATCGTCCCCGGAGTGCCCGCGCCGAAGCCCTAGCATGACCCCGACACCTTGCCGGTGAGCTCCTTGAACTGCAACCGCTTTCCCGCGACCTGCGATAAAGCTAGTGTGAAACGGTCTGCATCGGTGAGAGGATTTTCCTTCGTTGCGCGATTGTTGAATCGGAAGACCTGCTCCTGCACATACCTGTCAAGGTGATAGGGCTCAACCGCGACATACGTGCCCTTCAATCCGCGCTTCAATAGCGACCAGAAATTTTCCATCGCTTGCGTGTGGACCTGACCGCGCACGAACTCTTGCATGTGGTTCACCGTTTCATGGATGAAGTCTTTTGCAGCAAGTGTTTCGTAGCCTCTCCATTGGTCTGTGTGGACCGTTGTCTTCTTGTGGACGTTCTCAAGGATTGCGTTCTGCAAGGTCTCTCGATTCACATTCGGTACGACCGTGGCGCGCACCTGCCGCGTTTCGCGGTCATGCATTCCGAATACTGGCGTCTTGTGTATCGGCGAGTTGCCAGAGGTAGGCATTCCAAGGAATCTCTTTCGCACAGCGGAGCGATGCATGAACTTGACGAGGCCGCCCACATAGGTCTCATCGCAGGAAACCACACAACCGGGACCGCCCATCATCGTCTCTGGCGTGGTTCCCAATACGTGACGGATACGGTGCAGCAAATGCCATGCGGCTTTCTGACTGATTCCGATTGCGCGTGCGATTTCGTGACTGCTCACGCCATTCTTGCAGTTGACCAGCATCCACATGGACATAAGCCACTTGCTCAACGGCAACGGGGAATCTTCAAACACGGAATTGACCTTCACACTGAATTGCTTCCGGCACGCATAGCACTTCCACCGCTTCTGGCTATCCAACCAGTAGTGTTTGCGCTCTTGCTCAACCGCTCCGCACTTCGGGCATACTGGTTTTCCTTCCGGCCAACGCAGCATCGCAACCGTGTCGATACACGTCTGCTCGTTCGAGTAGAACTCAATGGCTTCTTTTAACGTCTTTGGCATGTGCATCATAATCGATACCTTCACTAACCCAACTAGAGAATAGCGCAACTCCTTGGGTTAGTCAACGCAATTATTACCGGAATTGGGTGAGTGGAATGAGGGGGTTGCGGGTGGTTGGAAGATTGTGGGGTTGACGAGGGAGCGGCGGAGTTAGGTTCTTGGTTTCCCCCATCTCCTACAGCGCGAGATGCGGGGCACCCGCTTATCGTTGCAGAACGGCGACCCCGCGATGTGGGCCACCTGCCAGTATTTCGACCCCAGATGCCCGATGAAGCCTTTCCCCAGGGGAGTCGAATTGAAAGCAGACAGCAATTGTCCAGGCCGGTGCTAACCCACACTCCCTCCAGCACTTGTACCGCTGCTCGGGGGTCTGGAATTCCGGGAAACATCAGAGGCTTGCCTGCAATACAAATTGCAGGCAGGCCGCCTCACAGTATGATCTTCCGCAGTGCGCCGTCGGGATCGTCGACCATGCGCGGTTCGTTATCCCAGACCATCGTCTTGTTCGTGACCGGATCGGTCGATTCCCAGGCGATGCCCGCCTGGCTCGGATTGCCGGTACGAGCAAAATTTGCCCACGCAGTGGCCATCTTTTTCGCCAGCGCCTGCGCTTCAGGCGTGTTCCCGGTGCCCTGCTCACAGCGAAGAGTATTGTCGAAACAGAATTGCAGGTCGGACGTGTGCCACGCCCCGGGGATCCCGTCGAGCATTTTGGTCTGCCAGGTGAAGTAGTAGGTGTAGACCGGAGCCGCGTGCAAATCGTACTTCAACTTCGCCATGCGGACCACGCCGTTGCGCATCGATAACGCATTCAGGAAGCCTCGGCCTCCACACATGTAGGACAGCGTGCGCACAGCCTTTTGCGGATACGCCTTCCTCATGCCGTCGGCCAGAGCTTTGCCCTTTTCCTCGCCATAGGCCTTGATGAGGTTGGCGCGCCATTCTGCTTCTGTGGGACGCGACGCCATGGAGTTTCCTTCTTCGCTGACCGAGCCCACCATCAAGGGAATGTTCTTTGATATCCCGGGCGCGGCATCCTGAAAAGACCTCGTTGGAATAACGTGGCCATCGAGAATCGGCACCCAGAAGCGCCGCGACGGTCCAGGCATATGGAACGGCATGTGCGGATTTGCCGGCAGCTTTCCCTGCGCCGCATCCGCGGCCGCCATCAAATCCTTCCAGTGCATCTTCTGCAGTGCTCCAATGTCGTTCGGAGCCAGGCCGAGATCCTTCATCATTTGCCGCGTGAGTTCCTTCGCTTCGGCCGCTGACCCAAAAAAGGCGCCGCCCGACTGGATGGCCGCACGGTGGTAGAGTCCCTGCGCCGAGGGCATGCCCATGAGCGTGGCCACCTTGCCTCCGCCGCCGGACTGACCGTAAATCATCACGCGATTGGGATCACCGCCAAAGTTGGCAATGTTTTCCCGCACCCATTGCAAAGCGGCAACCAGATCCGTCATGCCCACGTTGGAAGAATTTTCGTATCCGGCGCCTCCAACCTCCGATACATCGAGGAAGCCCAATGCGTTCAGCCGATGGTTGATGGAGACCTGAACGACATCGTGGTAGCGGGCCATGTTCGCGCCTTCGTGCGACGGCAGCTCGTAGGCGGACCCGAATTCAAAGCCTCCGCCGTGCATGTAGAACATGACGGGACGGCTGCCCGTGAGCGACGGCGTCCAGATATTCAGCTTCAGCATGTCCTCGCTCTGCCAGCCATCGTCCCAGTCCTGAAGAAACACCTGCTCCTGGCTATGCCAGTCGTGCAGGCGCTGCGGACAATTGGCTCCGTAGATGAGCGCGGGGTACTCCCCTTCCCAGGGAACCGGCGGCTTGGCAGGCAGCCAGCGATTTTCCCCTCCGGTGTCCTGGCCGTAGGGAACACCCTTGAAGGTGAAGACATTGCCGGAGACGAAGCCGCGCACTTTGCCGTATTTCGTAGAGGCCACGGCCGACGGAGGCGTAGAGCAGAACGGCGGCTGCTGCTGGTGGACTCCGGTCTTGGTGCTGTCGGAGGCGTGCGCCGTACCCCCGATCGCAGCGGCAATTCCGGCCCCCGCCGAGAGCTTCAGTGCATCGCGGCGAGTCAACACAGGGTGATTCCCGGTTCTCGATTTCGACATGGATGTTTTCCTTTGCGGTTGTCAAAGCATCTTCAATTGTTTGTGATCGAGAAGGCCACTGCGGATCTCCTGCCCGGCCCCGAAACCCTCTCTGGGAACCACCAATACTAGCGAGTATCCGGCGCGACCGACAAGTAACAAATCGGTATCTCTGGCCGTAGAATTTGTGGAATGAGAATGTCGAAGGAGGAACTCGCATGCATGCAGCCGTGCTGCACAGAATTGGAAACGTGCCTCGATACGAAGAATTCCCAGAGCCGGTGATTGGTGACAACGACGGTGAAGTGATTGTGCATGTTCACGCCGCATCGCTGAAGCCGGTTGACAAGCAACTGGCCAGCGGATCGCATTATGCAAGCCACGGTGAATTACCACGCGTCTGCGGCACGGATGGGGTCGGGCATCTGGACGACGGACGACGGGTCTTCTTCGGCGGCCCTCGACCACCCCATGGTGCGATGGCACAGCGTACGGTTGTGCAGCGCGCATTCACTTTTCCAATCCCGGAAAATGTAAATGACGAAACTGCCTGCGCCTTGCCTAATCCAGGTGTCTCAGCCTGGCTTTCACTGGCCCACCGTGCAAAGTTGGTGCGCGGTGAAAACGTCCTCATCCTTGGCGCGACGGGCGTGACCGGCAGGTTGGCGGTAAAGATCGCGAAGCTTCTTGGGGCTGCCCGGGTCGTTGCTGCCGGTCGCAATCAACAGGCACTGGGCACGCTCCGCGATCTGGGCGCCGACGCGACCATTTCCCTCGCTCTGCCTGCGACTGAACTGAGCGAGGCTTTTGCGCGGGAAGCGGGCCAGTCTGGATTCCAGGTTGTGATCGATTATGTGTGGGGCCATCCTGCGGAGGCGTTTCTGGCGGCGATCACACGAAGAGAATTTGCGGTTATCCAATCCGAGACCCGCTTTGTTCAGGTTGGGGAGAGCGCTGCGCCGACCATCACGCTTCCAGCAGCCGTGCTGCGCAGTGCGGCACTCACAATTCTGGGTACTGCGGGGATTCCAGCCCGCGACGTTCTGGTTGACGCCTTTCAGCAAGTGATGGCATACGCCGCAAAAGGGGAGCTTCAGATAGACACGGAAAGGGTCCCGCTCACGGATATCGAGAACGCCTGGCAACGCGACCGGCCAGGCCGTCGATTGGTGATCATACCCTGACAGCCAGCCTCATCCAGCCATCACGCCTGGTGGGCCGGGCAACAGGAAGTGAGCCAGCCTTCGGCTCGGTTTATGCGTAATCGTCAATGCACCTGGCAGGCGGCACCCTCAGTAGGTTTCGGAAGGGTCATTGGGATCGGGGCCAGCCGCCCATGCCGCCCGCTCATCGCAAAAAGCGCGATGAACGGGGCACAGTTTTTTGGTTTAGTGGTCTAACTTCGGGGTGGATGAGTGGGACACCTGCCTTACTTCGAGAAGAGACCGCCGCATTTTCGTCTCTTTACACGCTTCTTAACAAGATCTATTGAGTAACATCGAGATCTTTCATCGAGAACAAAGAGGGAGTTGTCTATGAGTTTCAGGTGAGTGATGTAAACGAATTGGACATCAGGCTCCATCCAGAACCTGATGTGATTATGGAACACTTTCACCTTCCACAGCTCCTTACCACTTGAGATCTCCTTTGCAACGACGAACTGGTCTACCCCGTCGCCGCTGGCCGAGTAGATGATTCCGCCGTTCGTGACGGGGGCGACCGGCTTTGGAGGAATCCGTTTTGCGTGCGCGGATAGAGCAACCAAGGGGAGAACAATACCCGCAATCACAGAGACTCGGCGAGAGATGCCCATCGTCCAGCCAGTTTACGACTGCCTAGTGAGTATGCGCGAGTCTTTCAGCAGGCTCCGGGGGCGCCCATTTGTGGTGGTTGCCGATCATTGGGAGAAGAGCCGCGCGGGGATTTGTGCTTACCCACCCTTGCGGCAAAGTACGCCGCAAGGATGGGGCACCCAATTTTTGTGGTGAATCGAGAATCCTGAGGTGTGGGCCGCTCGCCCCCGTCTCCCACTCATGCGCCTCGTCACCCCGGCGACGAGGACCTGTCGCCGGGGACCCCGACACGCGCATGAATGGGGCACAGCTTCGTTTGGCTGAGCGCAGGCCTTTATGGATTTTGAACAGCCACCTGCTTCAAGATGACAGAGATGGTGAGTGGCGCGGGGGAAAGGCGCGGGGAGGGGTGGAATTGCGGTAGGCTCGTAGATATGGAATTCAAGGTGAGCGCACTGGAGCAGGAGCCGGCGGAGTTTGATGTGGAACTGGGGCCGGGGCTGGTGGATTTTGGCCCCGAGGCAGAGCAGGCGGGACCGCTGCGGACCGAGGGCCGAGCGGAGGTCATCCACGAGCATCGCGGGCCGAAGGAGATTGTGGCCGATATCCGGCTGAAGGGGCATTTTGCGGGGCGGTTTGAAGTGCCATGCGCGCGCTGCGTGGAGCCGGTGGAAGTGCCTCTAGGAGCGGAGTTTGACCTGCTCTTCAGGCCCCTGGGGGCGGACGCGGGCGCGCCGGAGCGGGCCATCAGCGCAGGGGAAACGGAAATCGGTTATTATCAGGGAGACAGTCTTTTGCTTGAGGATGTGCTGCGGGAGCAGGTGCTTTTGTCCCTGCCGGCGCGGACGCTGTGCAAGCCTGACTGCAAAGGACTTTGCCCGCGCTGCGGCAAGAACCGAAACCTGGAGGCTTGTGCCTGCGAAGAGGGTCCTCGGGACCCGCGCTGGGAGGCTCTGCAGGGGTTGCGGAGCCGGGTAAAGTCCGAGTAAAACGAGGAATCCCAGGGAAGCTGGGAGTGACCCGTGGGCCGGGCCGGACGGCAGAGCAGCGGGAGAATGCGCTGCGGGAGAGCCGGAAGCGGAGGGGACCAGAAAGCGGTCCTGAAGCACGAAAGCCCAGGGGATACGAAAGGAAATTGAGCAATGCCGAATCCGAAGAGGCGCCACTCAACGCGCCGAACTGCAAACCGCCGGGCGCATGACTTTTTGACCGCGACGGGCCTGAGCGAGTGCCCGAACTGCCACGAGAAGAAGCTGCCCCATCGCGTGTGCCCGAAGTGCGGCGTGTACAAGGGCCGCGCGACAGTGGAAGTGAAGGAAGCCAAGTAAGCGCGGGAGCGGCCATGCTCATCGATATCGCGCTGGATGCGGTGGGGAGCGACAAGGCTCCCGAGCCGGAGATACGGGGAGCGATTCTGGCATGCCGGGCGCTGCCGGTGCGCATGCACTTGGTGGGACCGGAGCCGGAGTTGCGCGACCTGCTGGATGAGCACCTGGAATACGAAGACCTGCCGATCGTCATCCACAACGCCACGGAGCGGATTGGGATGGACGAAAAGGCGGCGCACGCCGTGCGGACGAAAAAAGACAGCTCGATGCGCGTGGGGCTGAAGCTGGTGCGGGAGCACAAGGCCGCGGGCTTTGTGACGGCGGGGAACACGGGCGCGGCGATGGCGACGGCGAAGATGGTGCTGGGCGCGCTGCCAGGCGTGGACCGGCCGGCGCTGGCGACGCCGATGCCGACCTCGACGGGCAATCCGTGCGTGCTGCTGGACGTGGGCGCGAACGTGGACTGCAAGGGGCACAACCTGGAGCAGTTTGCGGTGATGGGCGAGATGTATGCCCGGAGCGTGCTGAAGATTCACAAGCCGCGGGTGGGACTGCTCTCCATCGGCGAGGAAGAGACGAAGGGCAATGAGCTGACGCGCGAGGCGCTGCCGCTGCTGAAGGCGCTGCCCATCCACTTTATCGGCAACGTGGAGGGGCGGGACATTTTTAACGGGCAGGCGGACGTGATTGTGTGCGACGGCTTTGTGGGCAACGTGGCGCTGAAGACGAGCGAAGGGATTGGGCGGTTTGTGCGCGATGCGCTGCGCGAGAGCCTGACGCGGACGGTGACGGCGCAGGTGGGCGCGATGCTTTCGCGCAAGGCCTTCAACGAATTCCGGCGCCGGCTGGACTACACCGAATACGGCGGGGCGCAGTTGCTGGGCGTGCGCGGGGTGTGCATCATCGGGCATGGGTCGTCGAATGACAACGCGATTTACAACGGGATTCGCGTGGCCTATGAGTTTGCAAAGGCGGGGACAAACGAGCGGATTGAAGCGGAGTTTGCCAAGCGGCCGCCGCGCGGGCACGGGCAGGTGGACGGGCCGGACGCGACGATTCAATAGCGGCTGACGGGAATGGCCGAAATCAACGACAAGAGGAATGACTGGGCGGCGTGGGCCGAGGCGCTGGCGTGTCCGGCGTGCAGGGGCGCGTTGCGGCGCGTGGAGATGCAGGTGGAGTGCGCGACTTGCGGGCGCGCGTATCCGGTGGTGGATGGAATTCCGGTGCTGATTGTGGAGCGAGGGGAAGGCAGAGAATAGGGAGCAGGGGATAGGGAGTATCGACTAGAAAAAGCAGGGGCGGCGGCCTCTGCTTTTTTTGTTTGTGCGGGTGGGGCGACGGGTCTAGCGGCGCAAGGCAAAGGGGCGGATGATGAGGGCGGCGATGAACATGGAGACGAGAAGGACAAGGCCGAGGATTGAATAAAGCACGACGAGGGATGGGCCCTGGGAGGGCGGATCGCCGGGTTCGGGTTCTGGTGCGGAGGATTGGGCGGATTGGGGCGGAAGGATGTCGGGTTCGCGGCGCGGGTCAGTCATTGGAATTAGGATCGCACCTTGGCGGCGAGATTGTCGAAGAGGTCGGGGTAAGGTTGGTTGTATCCCAGGTCCCCATTTCTCGCTGCGCTCAAAAGCTGGGCCTGGGACACCCGGCAAGATGACAGCCGGTTGTGGCTGAAGGTGCGGACTGAAGCCCGCACCGTTCATTTTTTCTGCATTCTTTCCGGGGCTGAAGCCCGAGGGAGATGGTGACTGGCTTCACGGGCCTGAAGGCCCCTGCTCCCTCCATGGACACGACGCGATGAACGGGGCGCAGTTTTGTGGGTTCAGTGGTTTCTCTTCGGGGATGGTTGCCGGGTCACCTGCCGAGGGAATTACTCGTACTTGAGGGCGTCGACGGGGTCGAGCTGGGCGGCGCGGGTGGCGGGGACGGTTCCGAAGACGACGCCGACGACGGTGGCTGTGGCGAGGGCGATGATGACCGAGAGCGGGGAGATGGGCAGCGCGTAATCGGTGAAGACGCTGATGGAGAGCGGGATGGCGAGACCGATGACGGTGCCGACGATGCCTCCGGTGAGGGAGATGATGACGGCTTCCGCAAGGAACTGGAGCTTGATTTCGCGATAGGTGGCGCCGAGGGCCTTGCGGATGCCGATTTCGCGGATGCGGGAGCGGACGTTGGCGAGCATGATGTTCATGATGCCGATGCCGCCGACGGCGAGGGTGACGGCGGCGACGAGAACGAGGACGGCGGTGAGGGCGTTGGCGCTTTCAGAGGCGGTGTTCATGAGCTCCTTGAGCGTTTGCGCCTTGTAAATGGAGCCGGGGCGGTGGCGCGAGGAGATGATGCGGACAATCTCCTTGGCGGCGTCAGGGACTTCGCTCATGCTGCGCAAGGAGAAGTAAATCTGCTTGACGTTCTCGGTTCCTGTGAAGTAGCGGGCGACGGAGAAGGGAACAAGGATGGTCTGGTCGGCAATTTCAGACTGGCCGAAGTCGTCGACCGACATGCGGAAGACACCGATGATGGAGAAAGGCAGGCCGCGAATCTCAAAGGTCTGGCCGATGGCGGCGTCGGGGCTGCCGAAGCGGTCATGCGCGAACTTTTCACTGACGACGGCGCACTTGATGTGGGCTGCGTCATCGGTGTCGTCAAAGAAGCGGCCATTGGGCACGAGGAGCGAGTGGATGAATCGATATTGGGGGCTGACGCCGAGAACAAGGGTGTCGCGGGTGACGCCGCCGCCGAAGTTGATGGGTGCGCGCATCTCGAGGACCGGCGAGGAGTACATGATGCCCGGGACCTGGCGAAGGACGGCGTCCTCGTCGTCGCGGGTGAGGTAGTCGTTGTAGAGGACGCGGTCGCCGCCGATTGCGCCGCCGCCTGCGTACTCGACTTCGACGGAGTTGGTGCCGAACTTCTGGATGAGCTGGAGGACGTATTGCTTGCCGGTGAGGCCGATGGTGACGACGAGGATGACGGACATGGTGCCGATGACCATGCCGAGAGCGGTGAGCGCGAAGCGGAGCTTGGAGGCGCGGAAGCTGTCGATGGCAAGCTTGAGGATTTCGCGCAGCAGCATGGTGCGGCGGGCGCTCTGGAGCGTTTCCTGGAAGGATCTGTGGCGGGCCTGTTCGACGGGATTCATGGGCAGGTGGGCTTGTCCTTCTAGCAGTGAGCTAACAAAGAGATGCGCGAGAGGGGGCGCAGGGTTCCATAAGGAATGGGACGCCGGCGGCGCGGAAAAGGCACCGGAGGATTTGGGCGGAGTCTATTCAGGGACATATTTGTCGAGCCATTTGAGCTCCTCGCGCACTTTGATGTAGCCGTGCCAGGGATTCTTGTCGAGAGGGTGGCCTTCTCCGGGGAAGACGAGGAACTGGTGAGGGATGTTGAGCGACTGGAGCGCGCGCTCCATGAGCACGCCCTCAAGAAAGCTGACGCGGACATCCGCGCCGCCCTGGACGAGGTGGACGGGGGTTTTGACCTTGTTGAACCGGAAGAGCGCGGCCTCACTTTGATAAATGGAGGGGTTCTGCCAGGGACGTCCGCCGAGATACCAGGCATCGTCGTAGGTGAGATCGTCATTGCCCCAGTTGGCGGCGTGCTCGACTGCGCCCGCGCCGGTGACGGCGGCTTTGAAGCGGGTGGTCTGGGTGATGAGCCAGTTGGTCATGTAGCCGCCGTAGCTGTAACCGCCGATGGTGAGGCGATTGGGATCCGCGTAGCCGGCTTTGACGAGCGCATCGACACCGGCGAGGATGTCGCGGCCGGGTTTGGAGACGATGTGCGGCACTATGTCGAGCATGAACTGGTCGCCATAACCTGTGGAGCCGGTGTAATTGGGCCGGAAGACGAGCCAGCCGTTGTCCGCGGCGTAGGTGGCCCAGTCATACCAGTTCGCGCCGAAGCGATCGCCGTCGGCATCCTCGGGTCCGCCGTGAATGAGAGTGAACATGCGGAGATGGCGGGCGTTCTTTTTGCCGGGCGGGAAGATGAGCACGCCCTGGAGGGTGCGGCCGTCGCCGGATTTCCAGTAGAAGGTTTGCCACTCGGGCTGGGCGCGCTGGGCGAAGACGGGGTTGAAGGCGGTGAGGGCCTTGAGATGGTCAGGGTGGAGCGGGTTGACGGCGAGGTAGACCTGGGTGGGCGTGTTGATGGTGGAGTAGCTGAGAAGGAGTTCGCTGGAGCCGCCGGAGGAGTTGACGTCCGAGTAGGTTCCGGCGAGGCCTGGGAGCGGTGTGGCGGTGACGCCGTTGACGAGGTAGGGCTGGGTTTGGACGCCAAGCATGCCGAGGGCGAGCAGGCGGCCGTCGGGCAGTAGGGTGAAATGGTCAAGGGAACCGGTGAAATCGGAGCCGAGGCGCTGAATGGCGGCGGTGGCGGGATTCATGCGGTAGAGGCGGCCCTGGACATCCTTATATAGACCGTCGATGCAGCCGGAGCCGGGCGGGACCTGGAAGTAGAGCCAGCGGCTGTCGCGGGTCCAGGCGAGATTGGATTCAATGCCCTGATTGTGGGTGATGCGACGGGCTGCGCCGCCGGAGGGTGAGACGAAGTAGATTTCGTAGTTGGCGGGGTCCTGAAGACGCTTGCTGGGCGGGCCGGTGAGGAAGGCGATGGTTTTGCCGTTGGGCGAAGGCGCGATTTGGGTGATGGCGAGCGGGCTGGTAGTGAGCGATTGGGCGTGTGCGGGAATTTGCGCGGGCGCGGTGTCTTCAGAATTTGAGTTGGTTGGATTCGCAGCGGGCTTGCCGGCGGGTGCGGCTTTGGGAAGCGGATTGGCGATGTCACGCTCGAGTGCGGGCTCGACGGCGATGCGCAGCAGAACGTCGCCGCGATATTGGGCGCGCCAGCGGATGACGTCTTTCCACTGAGCTTTTTCCGCGGCAGATTCGGCGGGGGTGAGTGGCTGGGTGACGGAGAGGTAGAGGTATTTGCTGTCAGGCGACCAGGCGAAGGCGTGGACAGCGAGCTTTTCATTGTAGAGCGGGAGAGCTTCACCGCCGGCCAGGGAGATGACCCAGATGCGCGCGGCGCGGTCAGAGTCGCTTGCCGGGCTGCCATCGGCGGCGGCGGGCTCGCCGGGCAGAGCGCGATCGGAGATGAAGGCGATGGATTTGCCGTCGGGGCTCCAGCGGGGGCTCTGCTCGCTGCCGGAGTGCGTGAGCGGGCGGAGGCCGGAGTCCGCCGTCCAGAGCCAGAGGTCGTCGCGGAAGTCGTTGTTGGCCCAGTCGGGCGATTCGGTGGCGATGACGGCGGAAGCTCCGTCGGGCGAGAGGCGCGCGGAGGTGATGTCGGTGGTGTTCATGTACTCGTCAAGCGTTATCGTGGGCGTGATGGCGGGCCTGGCGGACTGGGCGGCGGCGGCGAGCGGGGTAAGGCAGAAGGGTAGAGCCAGGAGCGGCCAAAGGGTACGGGTGGACATAGGAGAACTATAAATGCGATGGCTGAGCAGGGGTGGGTGTGGAGCGGCGGACACAATTGAATACAACTTATTATTTAATTTTGTATACGATTCTCAGGCGAGATTCATTACACTGTTGTTTTCAAGCGAGAGCCTGCCGGGAGGGATGGAAGCATGCGGATGCGGAGTGTTGTGTTGATGAGCGGCTTTTTGGTTGGGATGGGGATGGCGCATGGCGCGGAGGTTACGGCCGCGGAGACGCAGGCGGCGAAGATGCCGCCGGTGATTGAGCAGTATTCGGCCAACCGCATGAGCCTGCTGCGGACGTATACGGTGCGGATTTCTCCGGTGCGGATGGCGCGGATGGAGAAGTTTTACGAGGGAGAGCTGGCGCAGCTCTCGGAGATGAACTTCGATTCGCTGTCCCACGAAGACCAGGTGGATTATCTGCTGCTGAAGATGCAGTGCAACGGGCAACTGCACGAGCTGGCGCTCAAGAAGAAGCAGATTGCGGAGATGAAGCCATTGCTGCCGTTTGCGCCGGCGATTGAAGAGTTGATGAACCAAAAGCGGCTGATGCAGCGGCCGGACGCGGAGAAGAGCGCGGGCATGCTGGCCGCGATGGTGAAGCAGATTGCGGCTGCCGAGAAGGAACTGGACCCCGAGCGGCACGGCCCCGGCGATGAGAAGCCCGCGCGCAAATTTGACAGGATGGCGGCGCACCGCGCGGTGCTGGCGACGGAAGCGCTGCAACGGAACCTGAGCGACTGGTATGGCGAGTACAGCGGCTACGATCCGGCGTTTACGTGGTGGGTGGAGATGCCCTACAAGAGCGCGGACAAGGCGCTGACGGGATATGCGGCGTTTTTGAAGGAAAAGGTGATTGGCATCAAGGCGGACGACAAGACGACCATTATTGGAGATCCGGTGGGGCGGGATGCGCTGATGGCCGACCTGGCGGACAACATGTTGCCCTATACGCCGGAGGAGCTGATTGCGATTGCCCAGACCGAGTATGACTGGTGCCTGAAGCAGATGATTGAAGCCTCGCGCGAGATGGGCTACGGGGACAACTGGCACGCGGCGGTGGAGAAGGTGAAGGAGATGCACGTTGCGCCGGGCGAGCAGCCGGAGGCGATTCGCAAGCTGGTGCTGGAGGGGATTGATTTTGCGAAGACGAACAACCTGGTGACGATTCCTCCGATGGCAGAGGAGACGTGGCGCATGATGATGATGACGCCGCAGCGGCAACTGGTGAATCCGTTCTTTACCGGGGGCAACGAGATCAGCGTGTCGTATCCGACGAACACAATGACCTATGACCAGCGGGAGATGAGCATGCGCGGCAACAGCATTCCGCTGTCGCATGCGACGGCGTTCCACGAGATGATTCCGGGGCATTTTTTGCAGTTTTACATGATGGCCCGCCACCGGCCGTATCGCCGCGTGTTTATGACGCCGTTCTGGGTGGAGGGGAATGCCTTCTGGTGGGAGATGTTGTATTACCAGAAGGGCTTTGACGCGACGCCGGCCGAGCGGGTGGGCGCGCTGATGTGGCGGATGCATCGCTCGGCGCGCGTGATTTTCACGATGAACTTCCACCTGGGCAAGTGGACGCCGCAGCAGTGCGTGAAGTATCTGATGGACAACGTGGGCTGGGATGTGGACAACGCGACGGCGGAGGTGCGGCGCAGTTTTAACGGGTCCGTGGGGCCGCTTTACCAGTGCGCGTACCTGATGGGGGCGCTGCAATTCCGCGCGCTGCACAAGGAGCTGGTGGGCAGTGGCAAGATGACGGAAAAGCAGTTTGCCGACGCGGTGCTGCACGAGGGCCCGATGCCGATTGAGCTGCTGCGCACGGACCTTGAGGATTTGCCGCTGACGCCGGATTACAAATCGCAGTGGAAGTACTACGGGGAGCATCCGACGCATCCGTGAGTGTGGCGGCTGCACTGCGAAGTTGGTGCGGCGAGCGGGGCTGAGGATTGCGGCTGGCGGCGCGGGATGGGAGAATCGGTGGGCATGACGATGCGAGTGGATGCGCACCAGCACTTTTGGAAATACGACCCGGCGGAATATGGGTGGATTACGGATGCGCTGGCGGCGCTGAAGAGGGATTTTCTGCCTGCGGACCTGAAGCCGCTGTTGGATGCGAACGGATTGGACGGGTGCGTGGCGGTGCAGGCGCGGCAGAGCCGGGAGGAGACGCGATGGCTGATGGAGGTGGCGGCGGAGAACGCGTTTGTGAAGGGCGTGGTGGGCTGGGTGGATTTGCGCAGCGAGGATTTGCCGGAGGCGCTGGAGGGGTTGGCGGCGGAGCCGAAGCTGGTGGGCGTTCGGCACATTGTGCAGGATGAGCCGGATGATGCGTTTGTGCTGCGGGAGGATTTCAAGCGCGGGATTGGGAGGCTGAGGGAGTTTGGGCTGACCTATGACGTGCTGGTGTATCCGCGGCAACTGAAGGCGGCGGCGAAGCTGGTGCGCGCGTTTGACGGGCAGGCATTTGTGCTGGACCACATTGCCAAGCCGGCGATTGGCGCAGGCGCGATGGAGCCGTGGGCCACCGATATTCGGGAGCTGGCGCGGAGCGGAAACACGATGTGCAAGCTGAGCGGCATGGTGACGGAGACGCGGTGGAAGGCGTGGCGCGAGGAGGATTTTTGGCCGTACCTGGACGTGGCGATGGAGGCATTTGGGGCGGGGCGGGTGATGATGGGGTCCGACTGGCCGGTGTGTACGCTTAGCGGAACGTATGGCGAAACGGTGGGCGTGGTGAGGCGCTATGTGGAGCGGCTGACGGAGACGGAGCAGGCGGCGGTGCTGGGCGGCAATTGCACGCGGTTTTATGGGCTGGATGCCGAGGCATGAGGCGTGGTGCGGGCGATGGAAAGCGATGGTAGATTGAGGGAAGTGCGAAAGTGGCGGAATTGGCAGACGCACCAGACTTAGGATCTGGCGGGGCAACCCATGAGAGTTCGAGTCTCTCCTTTCGCACCAGGAAGTTGGCGGGGTTTGAGGAGTGGCGGGCGGTGTGCGACTGACGAAAGTCAGCGCCTTGGGCGCGCAGAAGTACCGTTGACCCTGGGGGTTGGAGGGGCTATGGTCGGCAGTAGGCTGGCGGAGGGCTAAGTGGTTGCCTGAGTTGGCGTTGAGGCGAGGGAATGGCGCTGCTGACAAGAAAGGGCGGAGGCCTGCCGGCGAATTACCGGGAGGTCCACTTCTGGCTGAACCACGTGGAGGCTCCGGTGGAGGAACCGGCGCAGGCGGTGACTGGGAAGTTGGCCGCGGCGGAGACGGCGCGGGCTGAGGAAGCGCCGGTGGCTGAGGCTACGGCAACGGCAGATGCAACGACAGGAATTGCAGCAGGTGCGCAGGTGGAAACCGCGGAGGCTGGACCTGACGCTGCATCTGACCCAGGACCCGACGCCGGAGCCGAGGCGACGCCGGAAGCTGGGCTGGAAGAGAGCGAGGCGGTTGAGGCAAAGCTGGCCGAGGTTGCAGCGGTGGAAGAGGCCGTTGCCGAGAGGCCGGAAGCTGCGAGCGAAAGTGAACCTGGGCCAAAGATGGCCGAGGTGCGGGAACTGCCGAAACGGGGCGGGTCGATGCTGGGACTGAGTGACGACTCCCTTGCGGAGCCGGTGACAGAAGAGGATTCGACACGCGAGGCAGCCGAAGAGGGCGCAGCGGAAGAGAAGGGGCGCGACCGGGGCCTTTGGGGATTCCGGCGCAGGAAGCGCGCCTGAGGCAAGCGGCGGCTGGAGAGGCCGCGGGCGCTTGAACGTCACACGAGGGCGGGGCGGAGTAAGCTAGGGAAATCATGAGTCCGACACCCGTAGCACCCCATGTGAACCTGGTCCAGACAGATGACTACCGTGAGTCCTATGCGAACAGCGTGCAGGTGCGCGTGAGCGTGTGGGATTTTCAACTGGTTTTTGGGCAGGCGACGAGCGAAAGCCCGGAGACGGTGACGATCCGGAATCACAACGCGGTGTTTCTGAGCCCGCAGCAGGCGAAGGCTTTGTGGAATGTGCTGGGGCAGAACATTGCCCAGTATGAGCAGGCCTTTGGAACGCTGAACCTGGAGCCACAGGGGCAGAATTTTCCGCAGGGACCGGTGAATTAGCGGGTGGCGCGGACGATTCGCGAGATGCAGCGGTGGAGGCGCGTGCGGGAGCTGGTTGCGCCGCGCATGGACAGGCCGTTTCCGCTATGGATGATTTTTTCGGTGATTTTTGCGGCGCTGTTTGCGAGCCATTCCACGCTGCTGCGGCTGCCCTACTACTGGGATGAGGCCGGGTATTACATACCGGCGGCGTGGGATTTTTTTCGCACCGGCTCGCTGATTCCGACGACAACGTTGAGCAATGCGCATCCTCCTTTGCCGAGCGTGTACCTAGCGCTGTGGTGGAAGCTTTCAGGGTTTTCGCCGGCGGTGACGCGGGAGGCGGTGCTGCTGGTGGCGGCGCTGGGTCTGCTGGCGGTGTGGCGGCTGGCGATGCGGCTGACGGGCGTGGCGGGCGTGGCCTTCTGGACGGTGGTGCTGACGGGTCTTTATCCAGTGTGGTTTGCGCAGAGCACGCTGGCGCAGGCGGATATTTTTGCGGCGGCGTGCGCGCTGTGGGGGCTGGTGTATGCGCTGCCGGCGCGGGATGGCGGGGGCGTGCCGAAGGCGTGGGCGGCGGCGGCATGGTTCACGGCGGCCGCACTGTGTAAGGAGACGGCGGTGGCGATTCCGCTGACACTGGCGGCGGTGAGCGCATGGAATGGGATGCGCGCGCGGCACTGGACGCCGTGGCGGGATGCGCTGTGGCTGACGTCACCGGCGCTGCCGCTGGCGGGCTGGTATGCGTGGTATCACGCGAAGACGGGATGGTGGTTCGGGAATCCGCAGTTTGTGCGCTACAACGCGCAGGCGACGCTGGAGCCGGTGAGGATTCTGGCGGCGCTGGGCTACAGGGTGCTGCACCTGACGGCGCACATGAATCTTTTTGTGCCGGTGCTGATGATGCTGGCGGCGCTGCTGCTGGAGCCGCGGAAGACGAAGAACGGACGGGAGCGCGAGAGGATTTGCAGGATGGCGCGCGGGCAGATTCTGCTGCTGCTGGCGATGAACGCGGTGCTGTTCAGCGTGCTGGGCGGCGCGCTGTTGACGAGATATCTGCTGCCGATGTATCCGCTGGTGTTGCTGCTGGCGGTGGCGACGTTTTACAGGCGAGTGCCGTTGTGGCCGGCGCTGACGGCATTTTGCGGGTGCGCGTTTGTGCTGGGCCTGTTTGTGAATCCGTCTTACCGGTTTGCTCCGGAGGACAACCTGGAATATGCGCGGGTGGTGCGTATGGACCAGGCGGGGATTGCGGAGCTGAAGACGCGGTATCCGGACGCGACTGTGCTGACGGCGTGGCCGGTGACGGATGAGCTGACGAAGCCGGAGCTCGGCTATGTGAAGAAGCCGTGGGATGTGGAGGCGATAGACGACTTCACGGCCGCGGAGGTGGCCAAGGCGGCGGGCGAGCCTGGGAAGTATTCGGCGGCGCTGGTGTTCTCAACGAAGTATGATCCGCCGTGGCTGCCGTGGCGGCTGGGCGCGAAGGAAGAGCGGCTGGATGAGCGGTACTTCGACCTGCATCACGACCTGCCGCCGGGGACGATTGCCGAGCGGCTGGGGGGCAAGCTGGTGTGGGAGCAGCGGAGGGACGGAATGTGGATTGCGCTCATTCGTTTTGAGCGGCAGTACGAGGCCGGAGCGGGTGGAGGCGAGCGCTCTGGAGAATCTGGCCGCCAGGGGGCGCGGCTGGCGGCGGGACGATGAGGTGCGAGCCCCTATAATCAGCCTAGTTGTGCATTCTTTTCCTACACATCGAATGATTGAGAGAGAAGCGAAGCGGCTGAGCGGATGGGCGTTGCTGCTGGTGGCGTTGCTGCTGCCCGCAGCCGCGGCGAGCAGGCGCACGGCCAGGGCGCAGGAGCCGGGAGCGGACGGCGCGGAGCTGGCGCACGGGCGGATTGTGCTGGTGCTGCCGTTTGACAACCGCAGCGGGCAGCCGAGCCTGGGGTGGGTGCGCGAGGCGGCGGCGGAACTGCTGACGAGCCGGCTGAACTCGGCTGGATTTTCGCCGTTGAGCCGCGAGGACCGGCTGTATGCGCTGGACCACCTGGGATTGCCGGAGGCCTTTCAGCCTTCGCGCGCGAGCGCGCTGAAGCTGGCGCAGACGCTGGACGCGGATTCGATTGTGGTGGGGAGCTTTAAGACCGAGGGCGACAGCATTGAGGCGGAGGCGCGGGTGGTGGATGTGCCGCACCTGAAGATGAGCGCGGCGGTGACGGCGCGGGGTCCGCTGGCGACGATGATTGACGTTTTTGACCGGCTGGCGTGGAAGGTGACGCGGGTGATGAAGCCGGAGTTTGACGGGTCAGAGGAGACGTTTGTGGCCGCGGGCAAGGGCATGCGCGTGGACGCCTTTGAGCAGTATATTCGCGGAATTACGGAGCCGGACCAGACGGAGCGGCTGAAGCATTTGAACGTGGCGGTGAAGCTGAGCCCCGGGTTTGGGCCGGCGTGGATGGCGCTGGGGCGCGAGGAGTACAGCGAACAGCAGTATGAAGAGGCGGCAGAGGCTTTTGCGCATGTGGAGCGGAGTTCGCCGGATGCGCTGGAGGCCGGATTTTATCGCGGGCTTTCGCTGCTCTTCTCCGGCCAGTATGCGAAGGCGGAAGAGGCCTTTGCGGGCGTGGCGCGGATTTTGCCGCTGGCGGAGGTGCTGAACAACCAAGCGGTGGCGATGAGCCGGCAGGGCCACGATGGGAGCGCGCTGTTCCGGCGGGCTGTGGCTGCGGACCCCAACGTGGCGGACTACCACTTTAACCTTGCGGTGAGCCTGAAGCAGCACGGCGAGAACGCGGACGCGATGAAGGAGATGGCCGAGTGCCTGAAGCTGCGGCCGGGCGACAGCGAGGCCGAGAGCGTGCTGAAGGGATGGAAGACGCCGGCGGTGGCGCAGACGACCAAGGCGGATGAAGAAGCGAAGGTGGATCCGCTGGAGCGGATTGTGCGGAGCTTTGATGCGCTGGCCTTTAAGCAGGCGGCGGTGATGATGGACCAGATGGAGACGGCGCGGCTGGCGGCGCTGAACCCGGAGGAACGCGCGGCGAAGCTGGATGCGCAGGCAAAGACCTATTTGAACCGTGGGCTGCTGCTGGAGGCCGAGAGGATGTATCAGTCCGCGGTGGCGGCGGACCCGCAACTGGCGCCGGCACGAGCGGGGCTGGCGGACGTGAGAGAGCGGGCCGGAGACAAAGCGGCGGCCCGCAAGGACGCCGAAGCGGCGCTGGCGCTGGCGCCGACGGCCGAGGCGCACGAGGTGCTGGGAAGGCTGGACCTGGGCGAGGGCAGGCTGGACGAGGCCGACGCGGAGGCGAAGGAAGCGCTGCGGCTTGACCCCGGAAGCCAGGCGGCGCAGGATTTAAGCCGGCAGATTGCGGCGAAGCGTGCCGCGCGGCGGTAGCGGCCCAACCAAGGGCCGGTGAGGGCTGGCGATGCAGAAACAGGCGCGAAGATTTCGATTGCTTGCAACGGTAATGCTGACGTTGCTGCTGCTGGGATGGGCGGCGAGCGGGCAGGCCGGGCAGCCAAGAGTGGACAAGCTTGTGCTGGACGACACGATTCAGCCGGTGAGCGCCGGGATGCTGGAGCGCGCGCTGAAGACCGCGAATGCAGATGGCTCGGCTGCGCTGCTGGTGGAGCTGAATACGCCGGGAGGCATGCTGGATTCAACGCGCGAGATGGCGGGCGCGATGCTTAGCTCGCACGTGCCGGTGATTGTGTATGTGGCGCCGGCCGGCGCGCGGGCGGGTTCGGCGGGGTTCTTTCTGCTGGAGGCGGCGGATGTGGCGGCGATGGCGCCGGGGACGAATGCGGGCGCGTCGCATCCTGTGCTGGAGTTCGGCAAGATGGACTCGACCGAGAACGAAAAAGTGGTGAACGACGCGGAGGCATTTCTGCGCTCGTATGTGACGCGGCGCGGGCGAAACGCGGAGGCGGCGCAGGCGGCGGTGCAGTCGTCGCACTCCTACACAGCCGAGGAAGCGCTGGACCGGCATTTGATTGACGTGATTGCGCCGAACGAGACGCAACTGCTGGCCGAGTGCCAGGGGCGCGAGATCACGCGAATGGACGGGGCGAAGCAGACGCTGAACCTGGCGGGCGCACGCGTGGTGACGCTGAAGGAAAGTTTGCGCGAGGGGCTGCTGGGCTGGCTGGTGGATCCAAATATCGCGCTGCTGATGCTGGTGGCCGGGGCGCTGCTGATTTATCTGGAATTCAACACGCCGGGAACGATTGTGCCGGGGACGCTGGGAACGGTGCTGGTGCTGCTGGCGATTTTCGGGCTGAACATGCTGCCGATTCGCTATACGGCGGTGCTGCTGCTGGTGGCGGGAATGGTGCTGCTGGTGCTTGAGGCAAAGTTCGGCGGGCACGGAGCGCTGGCGACAGCGGGAATCGCATGCCTGATGTTCGGCATGCTGACGCTGGTGGCCGCGCCGGTGCCGCAGATGGGCGTGAGCCCGTGGGTGGCGATTGGAGTTGCCCTGGGGTTTGGCGGGATCACGGTGTTTCTGCTGCGACTGGTGGTGCGCGCGCGCAAGCGAAAGGTGATGCTGGGAGTGGACGCGATGGTGGGATGCGAGGCCGAGGCGATAGAAGCACTGCAACCCGAGGGACACGTGCTGGTGGAGGGCGAGATTTGGCGCGCGGTGGCGAACGAGCCCGCAGCGAAAGGGGCTCGGTTGCGGGTGGTGGGGCATGAGGGATTTTTGCTGCGCGTGAAGCCGGATGCGACAGCAACGGCAAGGGAAGCGTGAGAGCCCGAGGGAGTACAATCCGTGCTGAACGGGGGTAAGATTTTATGTCCATAACTGATTTGCCGGTTCCTACACTCATCGTCCTGGGCATTGTGGCGTTGTACCTGATCAATTCAATCAAGATTCTGCGTGAATATGAGCGGGGGGTGATTTTCCGGCTGGGCCGCGCGCTGGCTGCGCCGAAGGGGCCGGGACTGATTCTGGTCTTCCGTCCAATTGACCAGATCATCCGGATCACGCTGCGGCAGCAGGTGTTGGAAGTGCCGCCGCAGGATGTGATTACGCGGGACAACGTGACCATCAAGGTGAACGCGGTGGTGACGCTGTATGTGGTAAGCCCGAATGATGCTGCCATCAAAGTGGAGAACTACGTCTATCAGACATCTCAGTTTGCGCAGACGACGCTGCGCAGCGTGCTGGGCGAGGTGGAGCTGGACGAGCTGCTGAGCCACAGGGACAAGCTGAACCTGCGCATCCAGACCATCATCGACCAGCGGACGGAGCCGTTCGGCGTGAAGGTGATCTCGGTCGAGGTGAAACAGGTGGACCTGCCGGAGCAGATGCTGCGTGCGATGGCCAAGCAGGCCGAAGCGGAACGCGAAAAGCGGTCGAAGATTATTCACGCGGAAGGCGAATTTAGCGCGGCGCAAAAGCTGGTGGATGCGGCGGAACTGATGGCGACGCAGCCGATGACGCTGCAATTGCGCTATCTGCAGACGCTGGCCGACATTGGCGTGGAGAAGAATACGACGATTGTGTTCCCGCTGCCGATGGAACTGCTGACAATTTTGAACAAGCTGGGACTGGGCGACGAAGCGAAGGCGAAGTTGCGGTGAGCCGCGGACGTCGAAGCGAGGGCGCGCGTTGAGAATGGGCATGCGAAGAGGTTTTGGCGGAGAGGAACCGGAGCCGGGCGAAGAACCGGCGGCACGCGAGCTGACGCTGGGACCGGTGGCGCTGATGGCGCTGCTTTCCGCGCTGGCCCTGCTGTGCTGTCTGTGCTTCGGGCTGGGCTATGCGGCAGGGCGGCGCGCGCCGGTGCCCGCGGCTCCGGCAACACAGGCGGGAACGGCGGCGCAACCGCAGACGAATGCGCTGCAAAAGCCGATGGCGGCGGGAGTGGTTCCTCCGGTGGTGCCGCCTGCGGTGGTGGAGGATATGCCGCAGTCGCAGACGGGCAATGGCGGAGCGAATCCGCTGACCTCCTATGCACCGGCGGGAACGGCGAACGGAGCAACCGGAACGGGAGCCGGTGTGGGGCAGCCCTCCCTGGTGAAACCGGCGCTGCAGGAGGCGCAGAGCGGTGCGACGCAACGGGGTGGGCTGCAGGTGCAGCCGGCGTTGCAGCCTTCAGCGGGATTGATGGTGCAGATTGCGGCGGTGTCGCACGGCGAGGATGCGAATGTGCTGATGAATGCGCTACGCAAGCGGGGCTACGCGGTGACGGCCAGGCACGAGGCCGCAGACAGCCTAATCCACGTGCAGATTGGGCCATTTCCGACGGTGAAGGAAGCCAACGCGATGTGTGAGAAGCTGCTGGGCGACGGGTATAACGCGGTGGTAGTGCCGTAAACGAAGGCGCAAGTCAGTTGCGCATGCTCTGGGGCAAGCCGGATGCGATGGACTGGCGGACGGCGAGCATGAGATCGTCCCGCGAAGCAAAATCAGATGGCTGAATGGGCGGGTGGAAGGTGATGTACGCCGTGCCGCCGCGGATGCGCACGCTGCCTTTGGGCATCATGGATCCGGTGCCGCGGATGGTGATGGGGATGCAGGGAGCGCCCGCCTCCATGGCGAGATAGAAGGGGCCTTTCTTGAATGGGAGGAGCCGGCCGTCAGGCGAACGCGTGCCCTCAACAAACGTGGTGATGTGCAGGCCCTTGTCGAGAACGGTGCGCGCGACGCGTACGCTTTCGATGGCG
>DASUAU010000010.1:0-52913 GCA_035763705.1 Occallatibacter sp.
GCGGCAGGCGGCCCCAACTGCTCACGTTCAGCGTCTGCTCATAGGCTGAAGGCGTCTCAGGCCCCGCGCTCAAAACGTGATGCGCATAGGAGCCCGTCGTCACCAGCAGCAGATTCGGCGTGGCCACGCGCTCCCAGCGGCCCAGCACCCACTGCTCACTCGTTTGCCGCCGGCCAAAGCTGTGGCTGCCATAGAACTCGCTGGCCCGCGACAATCCGCTGCCCGGCCCGCTGCGATTGACGCCTGTCGCTTCCACCACAAAACGATTTTCGCGGCCAAGGCTCCAGTCCAGCCGCCCCAGTCCCGCCCATCGCGTGGTGCTGCGCGCGGCCGGACCCAGCAGCCCCGCCAGCGTCTCCAGCATTCCGGAATAGGCCTGCACGCCCTCGCCCACCGGGTTCGCGCTGCTCAGCCCCAGCCGCGCCGCCAGCACCTGCATCTGGTCATTGCTGGGCTGCGCGAAGAAATTCTCAGGGTGCCGCACCGTTGCCGCTCCCGGATTGTCTCTGCGATAGCCGTTCAGCGACGCGAACCAGTGCAACTCCCTGTGCCCCGCGCGGCCACCCATCCGCGCGGCCCAAAGCATCTCGCGATTGCCGGCCGTGTAAGGAATCGCCGTGTATCCCGGAACCGCCGTTCCCGTCCCCGGCGTTGTCAGCTTCACCCAGTCCGTGAGCGGATTCTGCGCGCCCAGAAAATTCTGCCGGCTGAAGAGCGACCACGCCCCATGCAGCCGCTCTCCGCCGCTGCGCATTGACAGGCTCACCCGCCCCGCGGCATACCCGCCTGCGCCAATTTCGGCCGCGCCAAGCCCGTCTCCCGTGCGCCCCACCTCGCGCACCGCCGCCGCGCTTGACCGCGGACCCATCAGCAAATCGCCGCGCCCGTTCCATCGCCCCACGCCCGCCTGCCCAAAGGTCATCCGCAGGCTCACACCGTCCACCGTCACCCGCGTCCGGCCCCGGCCGCTGCGCGCTTCCGGCTGATCTTCTCTGCCGGATTGCCCCTCATCCTCCGGCGCGGCCAGCACAAGGCTCTGCCAGCTCTCCGCGCCCAGCGGAAGGCTCTCCAGCTCCTCGGCTGAAATGGTCGCCGTCGTGCCCAGGGGAATCGTCTTCGGAGCCGGCGCTTTCAGCCCGCTCGCCTGGAAGCGGGCCTTCAAGGCGCGCCGCTCCATCTCCTGCTCGGCCTTGTCCGCTTTTTTTTGCGCCGCGCGCTGCGACGTTGTCTGCGGCACACCGTCCACAGGCCTGGCATTCTGGGCATAAGCCGCCCATTGCGCGCTGACCCCCATCAGCAACGCCGCCCCTGCAAGCCGCTTCCAAGCGCTCCACCCAGCCATCAACCGATTTGCCCGCAGCAGATTTCTCGGGGGTTCCATGCCTATGCCGCGGTCCGCTCTGCCCGCGGAACCCGTTCCATCGGCAGCAAACCGCGTGCGCGCGGCAATCCGCCCCCAATTGTTGCCGCGCCGTTTGCCCAGATGTTGAAGTGAACCGCGCATCCAGGTCATCCCAGGAAAAACTTAGGAGAATCTGAGTACCAGAGTTGCTGCAAAGGTAACTCATTTCACGGGTACCTTGCCACCCTGTGTCCCATTCCGGGCATCGCCCCTCCCCGTCGATACAGTGGCCCGTTCGATACACTGGAAGGACGGGTTCAAAGCTGGCTGAGCCCTCGAGATCGCATGTTCATCGATGAAGCTAAAATTCGCGTAAAAGCCGGCGACGGCGGCAACGGCTGCATGGCCTTTCGCCGTGAGAAATTCGTTCCCCGCGGGGGGCCCTCCGGCGGCGATGGCGGACGCGGCGGCGACGTGGTGATGGAAGCCTCGCAGCGCCACAACACGCTCATCCATTTCCGCTATAACCCCGAGCACAAGGCCCAGCGCGGCGAGCACGGCATGGGCTCCAACTGCACCGGCCAGGACGGTCACGACATCGTTCTCCAGGTGCCCGTGGGAACCGCGGTGTATGACCAGGAGACCGGCGACCTCGTCCATGATTTCCAGCTCGCCGACGAACGCATCGTCATCGCCAAAGGCGGACGCGGCGGACGCGGCAACCAGCACTTTGCCACCAGCACCCACCAGGCGCCGCGCGAGCACGAGCTGGGCCGTCCTGGCGAAGAGCGCCAGTATCGCCTGGAGCTGAAGCTGCTGGCCGACGTGGGACTGGTCGGCTACCCGAACGCCGGCAAATCCACGCTGATCTCGCGCATCTCCGCCGCGCGGCCAAAGATTGCCGACTACCCCTTCACCACGCTCGAGCCCAACCTGGGCGTTGTGACCGTGGGCGAAATGCCCTTCGAGGAATCCTTCGTCGTGGCCGACGTTCCCGGCCTGATTGAAGGCGCGCATCTGGGCCACGGCCTGGGCACGCAGTTCCTGCGCCACATTGAGCGCACGCGCCTGCTGCTCCATCTGGTGGATGTCTCTGACGCCTCCGGCCGGCCCGACCCCGTGGAGGATTTCAAGGTCATCAACCACGAGCTCGCCAGCTTTGGCAACGGCGAGGGTGAGCAGCCTTTGGCCGAGAAGCCCATGATCGTCGTCGCCACCAAAATTGACGCCGCCAATCCTGACAAGCTGAAGAAGCTCGCCGCGCACGCCAGGCGCCGCAAGCTCGAGTTCCACGCCATCTCCGCCGTCACCGGCGAAGGCATTGACGCGCTGAAGTGGGCGCTGGCGAAGCGACTGCGGCTCGCGGACGAAGCGCCGGCCGCGGACTAGAGCGGTTCCAGAGTTCCCGTGCCCTGTTCAGATTTGCAAAGAGCGGCCTTTCTTAAGAAAAACGTCCCATGTCAGAAATGGTTTCGGGGTATGTCAACTCTGGAGCCGCCGGAAGGCTGCGACCCTTCCCGCCGCAGCGTCACCAGCACAACGTCATTGCTGCGCATGGCCACGCGCACGCGCACCGCGCCATCCGTGCCCGCCGTCACCGTCTCCTCGCGCTCCGGCGCATCGCGCGCCAGATAATCCAGATGCGCAATCTGCGCGGGCGTCAGGTCCTTCGGCGCGCCCAGCTCGATGTACGCCGAGTCGGCATCGTTCGCCTTGTATCCGGTGCGATGCACTGCCAGCCGATATGCCGCGCCCGGCGCAAGATGCTTTACCTCCAGATCAACGGGAGCGGCCGCGTGGTCCGGCTCCAGCCGCGTGTAAAACGGACGGTTGCTCAGCGTCTGCACCGGCTGCTCAAAGTCCCACAGCACCGCCTCCACATTTTCGCCATCGGTCGCCAGCATCGATTGCGTATCGGCATCGCGAATGGTTGCGCCCTCTAAGGCGTGCAGATACTTGTAAGCGAAAAATGCCGGCTTGCGAATCCCGTCGCGCGTCACCAGTCCAAATCCGCCATAAAACGCCGCGGAGGGCGGCCCCGGCTCCTCAAACAGATCCGAGTACGTCCAGTAGCTCATGCCCTGCACCAGCCCTTCGCAGGCCTTCAGCTTGCTCAAAATGTAGGCCGCGCTGATGTACGAGTCATGCACGGGATCGGCCGGCGTGTAGCTCGTGCTCCACTCCGTAAAGTAGAGCGGCAGATGCGGAAACGCGGACGCCGCAATCTGGGCGCGCGCCTTGCGTACGTCGCCCACAATCGCATCCGGCGAGGGATCCAGCTTCACATCGCTCTTGCCATGCTCGTCCAAAAAGCCGCCGGTCACGCCGTAGGTGTGCGTGGAGACAAAATCAATGGGCGCGCCGCTCTTCTTCACGTGCGCCAGAAACTCCGGAATCCAGGCCGCGCCCGCCGTCGCAGGCCCGCCCACGCGCAGTTTCGGGTCGACAGATTTCAGCGTCCGCGCCGTGCGGTCATAGAGCGCGAAATACGCCTCCTGGTCGCCGCCCTCCCAGAATCCTGAAAGGTTGGGCTCATTCCAAACTTCGAAGTACCAGGTGCGCACCTCCGCCCGGCCGTAGCGCTGCTCAATGTGCCGCGCAAAGGCCGCCACCAGCGCGCTCCACTGCTCAGGCTTGGGATGCGAGGTGTTGCCATGCCAATAAAAAATGCTGTTGTCTGAGGTCTTCAACGCCTGCGGCGTAAAGCCCAGCTCGACAAACGGCTTGATGTGCCGCGCCAGCAGATCGTCATAGAGCTGGTCAATCTTCGTCCAGTTGTAAACAATCTTCCCGTTCTCTTCGCGCACCGTTCCCAGCACGTCGTGGAAGATTGCGTGAAAGCGGATGTAGCGGAAGCCGAGCTCGTCGGTCACCATCTGCAGTTGCTGCTGGCTGTCCGGGCGAATCAGCGTGCCCGGATAATCTGAGCCCACGGAAAGATCAAAAAAGCGGTTCACAGGCCCGGATGTGTCGTGCACATCGGCCACAATCACGCGCGGTGACTGCCTCTGTCCCTGACCGTGAGCCGCAACCTGCATTCCCAATGCAAGCGCCGGCATCGCCGCCCATCCCAACCATCGCGACACTCTCATCTTCGACATACATTATTTGTATCTGATGCAAAGGCCGGTGCGAAAACTGAATTGCTTTATTCGCGCGCAAAACGTGTCTACTCGGTCGCGCGTTCCTTCATCGTCCGAAACTGGTTCAACACGATCGAATAGAAAAAATGGCAGTGGGACCATGCTGTTCCACGCCGCCTCAGTATCCCGCTTCCTGGCCATGCCGCACCGCCAGCAACACCACTTCCTTCCCATCGAAGTGGTACAGCACCACGTAGGCGCCGCGGCCAAACTCGATCACCCACTCGCGAAATTCAGGCGGCAAATCGTCGAATGGCCGGCCGGCTTCTGGATGAGTGGCAAGAATTTGAACGCCCTCGCGAATTGTCTGGATGGCCCTCCGGGAAGATTCCCGGCTCTTTGATGCAAGAAATGCATGCAGCCGCCCCACGTCGCGCAGCGCGGCGGCAGACCACTTCAATCGCGGCATTGCGGAGCCTTGGCGCGCCTGCCCGCTTCCAGCTTCGCGAGCCAGGCATCGGCCTCTTTCGCCGTGGCGTGCAAACCGGTCGCCTGGTAATGCGCCCACGCCGCAAGCGCGTCCCGCTTCAGCCGCTCGCGCGCTTCCTCGCGGGTCACGTACTGTTCAACAGCCTCACGCAAAATCCAGTGGGCTGAACGCCTTCGCGACGAAGCGAGTTTTTGCACCCGCTGTTTCAGGGCTGGGTCCAGTTTTACGCTGGTTGTTGTCTGGATGGGCATGGCGGGAGCCTCACTCATATAGCGGCATACATAGTGTAGCACCGGGTAACACCTTTTGTCACCTCTTACACCATCGCCCGCTCCTTCACCGACAGGTACTGGTTGAGCACCTGCGAGGTGAGCGCGTCGGGGTTCAGGTCGAGCGTCAGCGCGCCGTGCTCATGCAGCCGCGCCAGCAGCAGCTCGCGCCGCCCGGCCATCTCCTGCGCCGCGGTGGCGCGAAACATCTGCTCCACCGTCCTCGGCCGCCGCTCGGCAATCCGCTCCACCTCCGGCTGCGCCATGGCCACAAACAGCAGCACGTGCCGCCGCACCAGTTGCATGGCGCCGTCAATCACCTCGGGGCGCATGGCCGACTCCGCCAGGTCCGTAATCCACAAAATCAGCGAGCGCCGCGGCTGCAGGCGGTTCAGCACTGCCGTGGCGCGCAGGTGGTCCCCCTCGCCGGTCTCCGCGCGCACCTGCGAAAACGCATCAATCAACTGCCGCATGTGGCCCGCGCCGCGCCCCGGCAAAATCCTCTGCTGAATCCCATGCCCATAGGCCAGCAGCCCCACGCGATCGCCGGAGAACAGCGCCAGTTGCGCCAGCGAAACCGCCGTGGTGCATGCGTGGTCCAGCTTGGAGTGCACGCGCGCCGCGTCGCCCGCCACGGCCAGCGCTGATTTTCCCGGATCCGCCGCCACGCGCGACCGCATCAGCCGCCCGCAGTCCAGCACAATCCACACCGGCTGGCTGCGCTCGGTCTGGTACTGCCGCGTAATCAGGCTTCCCCGCCGCGCCGTCGCCGTCCAGCACACGTCGCGCAGGTCGTCGCCCTCGCGATACTCGCGGAGGCTCTCGAAATCCCGGCCCAGTCCGCGCTGCCGCGCCTGGCGCAACTGCAAATCAATTTGCCGGCTCCGCGCCAGAAAAATCTGCTGCTCCTCGCCCATGCGCAGCGCCGGATACACGCGCACCGTCTGCGCCAGCGGAGCCCTGGCCCAGCGCTCCGCCAGCCCCAGCGGCGAGCCATAGCGCACATAGGTCCAGCCTGTCTCATAATCGCCGCGCTCCCGCGGCTCCACGCGATAGCGCACCGCGGCCGGCACGCCGGGAAAGGCCCGCACCCGCGCCGTGGGCGGCTCCGCGCCCAGCGCCGCCGGCAAATCGTCCACCAGCCGGCACTCCACAATCATCCTGCCGCCGTTCTCAACCGTCAGCTCAATCTCCGCCGCGCTGTCCAGTGACGGCGCGTTCACCCAGCTCCGGCTCACGGTGAGCTGTTTCGCCTTCGGCAGCCGCAGCCCGTCCAGCAGCGCCGCCAGCAGCACCAGCGCGTCCCAGGCGGCCATCGCGTAGCTCATGCGCGGCATCCAGAAGCCCGGCGCAAGCCACACAAAGCCCGCCAGCAGCAGCACAATGGACCGCCGCGTGAGCCCGAAGGCCAAGTGCCGCCGCGGCACGCAGTCCGCGCGCACCTGGGCCGGATGCAACGAAGTCTGCATCACTGCCTCGGCACCGGAACCGCCGCCACCACATCGGCCAGCACGCGATCGGCGTCAAATCCCTCCAGCTCCGCCTCCGGCTTCAGCATCACGCGATGCCGCAGCACCGGCGCAACCGCACGCTTCACGTCGTCGGGAACCACGAAATCGCGCCCGTCGAATGCCGCCGCCGCCTGCGCCACCAGCATCACGCTCAGCGCCGCGCGCGGGCTTGCGCCCAGCAGCAGCGTGGGCCACTCGCGCGTGCGCCGCGCCAGCGTAACCATGTAGCCCAAAAGCTCCGGCTCCACGCGAATGCCGCGCACCTCAGCGCGCGCCGCCGCCAGCAGCTCCGAGGGAATCGCCGCAATCCGAGCGTCCTCAAGCAATCCCGCGCCGGTGACTGCATGGTGCCGCTCAAGAATCTTCAGCTCCTCGGCCTCCGTGGGATAAGCCACGCGAATCTTCATCAGAAAGCGATCCAGTTGCGCCTCCGGCAGGGGATAAGTCCCCTCAAAGTCCACCGGGTTCTGCGTGGCAAACACCGTGAACCACTCCGGCAGCGGCCGCCGCGTGCCATCCGTGGTCACCTGCCGCTCTTCCATGCACTCCAGCAGCGCCGCCTGCGTGCGCGGAGGCATGCGGTTAATCTCGTCCACCAGCAAAAGATCAGTAAACACCGGCCCCGTGTGAAAGGTGAACTGGTCGGTGCCGGGGCGCAGAATCGTGGTTCCCAGAATGTCGGCCGGCATCAGGTCCGGCGTGGCCTGCACGCGCTGGAAGCCCAGCCCCAGCAGCCGGCCCAGCGTCTTCACCATCAGCGTCTTGGCAATGCCCGGCACGCCTTCCAGCAGCGCGTGGCCCTGGCACAGTACGGCAATCAGAATCTCCTCGATGGCGCCGTTCTGCCCGGAGATGACGCGGCCCATCTCCCGGCGCGCGTGGTCAATCAACCTGCCCGTCGCCGGCAATGCCTCCGCCGCCTGCGCTGTGGCCGGCGCTGCCTGTGCTTGTGTCTCCTGATTCGGCTCCTGATTTTGTTCCGGGTTTGGCTCCATCTGCCCCTCTTCGCTCATCGCACCCCTTCCAATTGCTTCGTTTCTGAATTCTGCTGCACGCCATCCAGCGTGCCTGCCTGCGTGCCAGCCTGCGGGCCTGCCTGCGTAGCACCTTGCAGCGCGCGACCGTGCGCATCCAGCGCCTGCACCAGCTTCAGCGCCTGCTTCGGTTCCAGGCCTTCGCTCACGGCCGCTTCCTCGCAGGTGCGCAAATCTTCTTCCAGCTTCGCATCCAGCCCCGGGAATCGTCTGCGCAGCGTGGCTGCCAGCACATCGGCGCTCATCGCCGCCGGCCGCATTCCGCACATGCGCAGACTCTGCCGCCTGAAGCGCTCCAGAGCCACGCCCACCGCCGTTCCCGCCGCCTTTGCGTTCCGGTAAAGCGAGCCCAGCGCCTCCACAAACTCCGTGGGCGAGGCGCGCGAGGGCGCGGCCATCTCCCGCACCGGCCCGCTGCGCCGGCTAAAGCTGAACACTATCAGCAACCCCACCACCACCAGCCCCACGCGCAGCAGCGTCAGCGCCGGGCCCGCCGCATAACTCCAGTTGGACCGCACATCGCCGTGCAGTGACTCGTCCCAGTAAAAATGATGCCCCGCCGCAGGCCCCAGCGAGTTCAACAGCAGGTTCAAATCCTGCCCGCGCTCGAGCGACGCGTTTTCCAGCGGTGTGGAGCCGGCCCACCACACTACGCGCCCCTTGCCGTAGCCGTACTCCACCACCGCCGGTTCACCCGCGCAGGTGTACTGCACGCGAACCGAGGGATTGCCCACCTGCCAGGTCGAGTTCAGCACCATCCACACCTGCCCGGTGTCGGCCAGCGCATCCAGGCCATTCGGCTCCAGCTCGCACGCCGCAAAGTGGAAGGCCTGCGGCCTGGTCACATTGCCGCCGGGCACAAGGTAGCCGCCCATCGCTCCGGTGGCCAGCACGCGCGCGCCCTTCATCACAATCTTTTTCATCGCCTGCATCTCGTTGTAATCCGGCTGGTGCGGATCGGCGACAATCACCACGGTTCCCGGCCCCGCCTTTGCCGCCAGCTCGCTGAGCGGCCGCTCCCACCGCTGAATTTGATACCCCGATCGCAACAGCGTGTCATACGCCGCGCGCCCGCCGTGCTGCCCGTTCAAGTAAGTCGAGGGCACGGGATTGTCGTTCTCATTGCCGTTCGGCATCAGCACGCCGATGAGCACGGCCAGAGCCAGCGCGCCGCCGAGGAAACCCAGCATCAGCCTGCGGTCCTTGGGGTCCAGGCTCGCGAAGAGCTTCATCGCGCGCCTCCCGTTCTGCCAGTGCCGTTGCCTGCCCCGCTGACTGCGCCGCCGGTCATTACGCCCGATTGCACGCCCGATTGCATGCCGGATTGCGCAATCAGCCCCGTAGCCAGCGCCTCGGCGTGCTCATACTCGCCCTGGCCGGCCGCGCGCCCGCCATACCACGTGCGCTCAAAGCTGCGCGTCAACTGCGCCAGTCCCGGCTTGCGCGCATCCTCCTCGGCCACCAGCGCCAGATATTCCCGCGGCGTCCGCGCCTTGTCCGCCGGCCACAGCCGCTTCTGCTCCAGCCGCGCAATCGCCGCCCAGTAGACAAAATGAATGGCCTCGCGCCACCTGCCCTGCACCGCCGCGCGCCGCGCATCCTCCAGCCACTTTTGCCAGTCCCGCGCGGAAGGCGCACCGGCCGCCGCATCGCCCTCGGGAACCAGACGCACCCGCCATCGCCGCTCAAACTGCAGCAGCCCCCACACCAGCCCCACGCACACCAGCACCACAAACAGCACCACAATCGCTTCGCCCAGCCACGGCGCTGAGATGCGCATCTTCGCCACGCCGGAGAACAGGTTGTTCAGCCAGCGGCTCAACCACTCAGAAAATTTGTCCGTCGCCGTTTCGCCCTTCAGGTTGCGAAACTCCTTGCCCGCCAGCACACGCCCCAGAGTCGCCCGCTCCGCCGCCCAGTCCACCGGCTTTTCCGCGCCGCCCGCGCTCTCGTTCGCATCGTCCTTCAGCCGGTCTGCCGCATCCTTCAGCAAGTCGCCGGTGGACGCCAACGTAAAGCCTTCATCCTTCTTCTCGGCCTCTTTTTTTCTCGCTTCAAATTCAGCGTCTGACTTGTCCGGCGTCTGCGCGCTCAGCAGCAAATTGCGCAGCCACGCAAAGCGAATCATCCGCTGCTCCGCGTGTCCATTCGCCATCCACGGCACGCGATCATCGGGCCCCACCGCCTTGGGATCGCACACCGTCTTGTTGCGCGCCTTGGCGCAGGCCTCCACCAGCGTGCCCAGTTTGGCCAGGTGCTGCCGGTACTCCTCCATTGTGGAGGCGCGCCAGCCATCATTCTTGGGCGCAGGAACCTTGGGCAGGGCCACCGGCGCGGCCCAGGCGTGCATTGCGACAAGCGCAAAGGCCACGCCCGCAGCCCACGCCAGCCGCCGCATCGCCCGTGCCGCTCTAGGCCGCATCCTCACGATTCGGTCCCTTCCGCTGGCTCTTCCGGCAGCGTCAGCCAGGGTGACGCCTCCGCCTGCATTGCCGGCGTCTCCACCGCCGCGGCGTTTACCATGCCCGCGTCCCGCATCATCCATTCAATATCAAATCCCTCTTTGCGAATTCGCTGGTCAAAGTAGAACAGCGTCAGCCCGATTCCATACACCGGCCGCACCAGCATGTGTACCGCGAACGACAGCCCGTAAAACCCGAAGATCACCACCGTGGACTCCAGGTCCGCATTCCTTGCGCCGCGCAGCCCCGGCACAAACGCCATCGCAATCACCAGCAGAAGGAAGATGGCAATTGACAGCCCGGCATCCAGCGCATAGCCCAGCAGGAAGAGCACAAACATCCGGCCGCGCGTCGCCTTGCCCAGCACGCTGCTCCGCTTCAGCGCCTGCCACGCGCTCACCTGCTCCACCACGCACGCCGCAAAGCCCAGGCACAGGCGCAGCAGCAGCCACAGCATTGCGCCCGCCATCACGGCCATCAGCACAAAGGTGGCCGTCGCCGCCAGAATGCCCAGCGCAGCCGTCGCGCCCTTGCCGGCCAAAGCCGCGTTCAGCACCAGCGCCACAACGCCCAGCAAGCCGGGAAGCACGCCCACAAAGAGCACTTCCATCGTCATCAGCCACAGCAAGCGCCAGCGCCGCTTCCACACGCTCGCATAGGCTTCGCGAATCGTGAACGTACCGCCCAGAAACGTCCTGGCCGCCGCGTCGGTCAGCGCCCCCCAGCTCAGCGCCATCGCTCCCAGCATCACCGGCAGCGCCACCAGCCCCAGCACCACAATGAGCACCACGAGCGCAGCTTCTTCGCCGCCCGTGACCCGGCCTGACCCGCCCAGAAAGCGGATGGCGGCCGCAAAGCCCACCGCCGCCGCAAGGACGGCCAGCATCACCACCGTCGGCAGCGCCGCAATGCCCACGTAGCGCAGAAAGCGCGTGCGATACATCTGCGCGGTACGGTCCAGAATCTCGCCCAGGGTGAGCGGGCCGAGGGTCAGAGGATGGAGCCGCTCATTCATGCACGCTCCCAGGGGTCTGCTCAGAATGCGCCGCCGGACTTGTGGCCGGACTTGCGGCCGGTCTTGCTTCCGGGCTCGCCGCTTCGTCTTCCGGGCTCGCCGACAGGGCTGCTGCCGGCACGGCGTCCAGCCCCGCCGCGCGCATCATCCATTCAATGTCAAAGCCTTCCTTGCGCACCCGCTGGTCATAGTAGAACAGCGTCAGGCCCGTGGCCAGAATGGGCTGCACAAAGGTGTTGGTAAAGAAGCCCACCACCTGCTGCGCCACTCTCTCCCACACCGGCAGCACGTTGTGGTGCTTGATGACGGAGACGATAAAAAAGAGCTGCGTAATCATCACCAGCCCCATGTCCACGGCCACCACCAGCAGAAAGAGCAGAAAGATTCTTCCCCGCGCGCCCTTGCTCAGCTCAATGCTCCGCCGGATGGACTTGCGCGCCTTCGTGTCTTCCACCACGCAGGCCGGCACCGCCAGCGCGTAGCGCAGCGCCATGATGACCGTATAGACGCCCACCGGAATCAGCAGCAGAAAAAACGCGGCGGAGACAATCCCGAGGATTGCCAGAGCGTGGCCGTCCATGGAGGCGGCCGCCATGCCCGGCTGTCCAATCAACCCCTTGGGGCGCGCATAGAGCACGATGACGCCAAGGTAAGAGCCGTAGAGAAGCCCTATGGGCAGATACACCATGAACGCCGTAATCGTCATCAGCCACAGGTAGCGCCCCAGTTGCGACAGAATGCTGGCATAGGCGCCGCGAATGGTGGCCGGCTGCCCCAGGTGCAGCCAGCCCACGGCGCGGTTGTTGGCCGCCACCGTTGCCCCGGCAAAAATGAAGGCCAGCACCCCGGTGATGCAGGCCAGCGCCCAGATGACCCAGCGCATGGAGATCTCCACATGCTCCACGCGCAGAATCTGCTGCGCCCCGATCTGCACCAGGCCCAGCACCAGCAGCACGCCCGAGTACACCGCCGCGATGCCCGTAAACAGAAGAAAATTCTCCCGGTAAAGCTGCGCCGTGCGATCCAGAATTTCGCCAAGCGTCAGGGGACGCAGGTGGGTCTCCATGCTGATTCCTTAACTTTGCGAGTGGAACTGCTTGCCGGGATACTACAGCAAAAACCGGGCGGATGGCTCTGCAAGCGATTGTAGCCGGGTAACGGTAGGCACCAGGGGGCTGGCCAAAGCTCCGCCAGCTTGCCGCCAGCTTGCCCTGGGATTCGCCCGCGGTTTCCCCTGGGTTTTCCCCAGCGTATTCATTGACAAACAAATAAACCCCTGCCCTCTTCTGCGCTACACTGGACTCCCGCGCAATGGACCACCTGCACACACCGGTCAACGATCTCGCGAAGGCCTGCGCCGAGTCTTCCCAGGCCGAGGAGTGGGAGGAGCTTTTGCGCCGTTCGTGGCCCATTGCTTCCATGGTGGCCGCGCGTGCCTCGCGCATGTGGATGGGCAACGTCGTCCCCTCCATCGTGGACGACATTGTGCAGGAGGTCTTTCTCAAACTCTGCGAGGGCGAGCGCCGTATCCTGCGTGATTTCCGCCCCCAATCGGAGGACTCGTTCCTTGGCCTGCTTCGCGTCGTTTCCCTCTCCGTGGCCAATGATTTTTTCCGCCGCCAGCACTCCGCCAAGCGGGGTGGCAAAGTGGTAACCGTCGCGCTTGAGGACAGCGCCTCCCGCGTGGCCGCGACCGACAGCGGTCTGAGCCTGAACAAAATCGTCCTTTTTGGCGAAATTGACCGCAAGCTGCGCTCCACCCCGCAAATGGTCTCCGAGCGCGACCGCGCCATCTTCTGGATGTACTACCTGCAGGGCCTCACGGCCGAGGAAATTGCCGCTCTGCCGGCCATCGGACTCACCGCGAAGGGCGTTGAAAGCGCCCTCCGCCGCCTCACCCTCTGGCTTCGCGCGGAGATGATGCCGCTCACCAGCAACCCGCCGGCCCGGCACGCCGCGGAAACGGGCCCCCTGCGTTAAAAGGAAATTCCCTTCGGTTCTCGTTAAACTCTGCAACTATGGCTGAAGAGCAGAAACCGGGACAGAACACCCCAGCCGCCCTCTCCAACTCCGGCGACTGGCTGCGCCGAACCCTCGACGACCTCTCTGACTCCCTGCGTCCCGGCGGTTTTGCCGAGCCCGGCGAGCCCGCGGGCCGCGTGACCATGGTGGGGCCCGACAGTTGCCCCGACCCCGGCTCCTGGCTGCGCCTGGCCGTCAAGGACCTGCCCGAGGACGAATCGGAAAAGCTCCTCGCCCACGCCGCCATGTGCGCCAACTGCCTCCAGCGGCTTCGCCAGAGCCGTGAGATGATCTCCGCCGAGGCCTCCGCCGAAGACTCCGTCGATCCCAAGGACTTTGAATCCTCCTCGCCCAACTGGCAGCGCAAATTTGCCGCCCGCCTGGCGGACACGCCCCGCAAAAGCGCCGCGCTCAAAGTTCCCGCCATCGTGTGGGGACTTGCCGCCGGCCTGGCCGCCACGCTGCTGGTGGCCTTCGCCTTCAACTCCTGGTATGCACGGCGCGACACGCCGGAGCGTCTGCTGGCCCGCGCTTACACCCAGGCCCGCACCTTCGATCTCCGCATCGACGGCGCACACTATGCGCCCATCGTTGCGCCCTCGCCGCTGGGCAGCGAGGCCGCCGCCGGCCAGTCCGCGCCCCTTCGCTCTGCCCGCGCCATGCTTGCGCGCAGGCTCCTGAAGAACCCCACTGATCCCCATCTGCTGCATCTTGAAGCGCGCAGCGATCTGCTCGCCGGCCGGTATGACGCCGCTATCGGCACGCTCGACCGGCTTCTTGCGCAGGGTCCCGTCACCGCCAGCCTGCTCACCGACGATGCCTCCGCCTACTTCCAGCGCGGCCTGGTCACCGGCAGCCGGAATGACCGCGCCACCGCTCTTGAAAACCTTCGCCGCGCCGACGCAATGGCGCCCAACAATTCCGTCGTCCTCTTTAATGAGGCAATTGTCCTTGAGGATCGCGGCCTCACCTCGAGCGCCGTCGATGTCTGGAACCGCTACCTCAAGACCGAAAAGGATCCGCAATGGCTCGCCGAAGGCCGCCGGCGTCTCCAGCAGATTGAGCAGTTCCGCGGCCGGTTGAATCCCACCGGCACTCCCCGGTCCCGGCTCAAACTTCCCGCCCGCGCCGTCGCCTTCTCCTGCTAGACAACCACACCCGCGGCCCGCAGCCTGCCATCTCAAAGTTTTTGCGCGGCGATGCGACCGCTCGTGCTCTTCGCCTGCCCCTCCCGCGCAAAATGCTGTAGCCTTCTCTTGCCATGAAAATCCTTCGCGCCTCTGCCTTGCTTACGGCCGCAATTCTGCTTGCGGCTCTGCCGTCCTTCCGCATCGACGCCCAAATGGTTTCGCCATCCATTGACACGCCCGGCGAGCCCTTCTCTTACTTCTCCGCGCCCACCGACGAAATCGGCATGATGTACGCCGAGGCCGCGACTGAAATCACGCCCGAGGGCTATCTGCGCACCGGCTACGGCGAGCTGATGTTCTTCGCCGGTCCTGAATACACGCCCACCAGCGTCCGCATCCGCACGCTTGAGGACGGCCACCTGCCCGTCGTCCTTTACCACTTCACGCGCGACGGCGTCGCTTACGACTTCACCCTGTTCGCCGCCACGCTCGACGGCCGCCCGGAAGGCCGCCTGGTCAACTTCATCCGCATCGCCATGCACAACCCCGGCACGGAGCCCAACCGCGCCATCCTGCTCACCGGCATGCGTTATGACGCGCCCAACAACACCGGCGCGCCCCGCCATGGCAGCAATCGCTTTGCCCGCCCCTTCGAGGGCAAGTTCCCCGGCGACTATCGCCAGGTCGGCGTCCTCTTCAGCCACGACTGGGTCTACTCCTTCATGCCCGGCAGCTTCCTCCGCGATGGCCGCCTGCTTTACACCTTCCCCGCCGGCTATGTGAATCGCGGCTGGACCCTCTACGGCCGCTACAACTATCCGCAGGACGTGAGCAAGCCGCGGAGGCTCATGGTCGATCCCACCGTCGCCGTCGGAATCGTCACCTATTCCAAGCTCCTCAAGCCCGGCGAGACCTACACCCTCGATTTCAAAATGCCGGTCGAGCCCACCGCCGATGCCGCCGCCATTCAATCCATCCGCTCCGCCGGCTTTGACGCATTCCACTCCCAGACCGTCGCCTTCTGGAATCGCATCCTCGCGCGCGGCATGCAGGTGACGCTGCCGGAGCGCAAAGCCACTGACACTTTCTACGCCAACCTTGTTTACGACCTCATCGCCATCGACCACATCGGGCCCAACTACATCCAGACCGTCAACAAGCTCCACTACCATTCCTTCTATCTCCGCGACGGCGCGGACATCGTACACAGCTACGACGTCACCGGCTATCCCGGCATCGCCAAGGCAGTGCTGGACTTCTTCGCCCTCTCGCAAAAACCCGACGGCAACTTCCTCTCGCAGGCGCAGCAATACGATGGCTGGGGCGAGGCCGTCTGGGGCTACTCGCAGCACTACCGCATCACGCATGACACGGCCTTCGCCGAGTGGGCCCTGCCGCAGATCGCGCGCGCCGTTGACTGGCTGAGGCAGGCCCGCGCCGCTGACCCGCTGCACATTATGCCCGCCAGCAACGTGCTCGACAACGAGTTCGTCCCCGGCCACATCACCGGCTACAACTTCCTTGCGCTCGACGGCCTGCGCCTTGCCATCCAGATGGCGCGCGAAACCGGCCACGCGGACCTTGCGCAAAACTGGCAGGCCGAGTACGACGACTACCATGCGGCCTTCTTCAAGGTACTTGACGCGCAGTGCGCCGCGCACAACGGTTACATTCCGCCCGCACTCGACGGACAGAAGGGCGGCTACGACTGGGGCAACCTGCTCTCCGTTGTTCCCGAGCCCACGCTCGACCCGCACGACCCGCGCGTGAGCGCAACCCTCAAGGCCACGCAGGCCAAATACAAAGAGGGCATCATGACCTACGCCGACGGCGAGTTCCTGCACCACTACCTCACCATCAAAAACACCATGACCGAGGCCATCCGCGGCGACCAGCAGCAGGCCACCAAGGAGCTCTACGCGCTGCTGATGCACACCAGCTCCACGCAGGCCGGCTTTGAGTTCGCCATCCTTCCCTGGGGCGACCGCAACTTCCAGGACAATCTTGCGCCGCACGGCTGGTTCGCCGCCGAGTACCGCACCCTGCTGCGCACCATGCTCGTCCGCGAAGCCGGCCGCCAGCTCCACCTGCTCAGCGTCGTCTCGCCGGAATGGATTGGCAAAGGCAAGGTCATCGCCGTGCGCCAGGCGCCCACTTATTTTGGCGAGGTCGCCTTCGAGCTCACGCAGCCCTCTGACAGCGAAGCCATTCTCACGCTCGACACCCACTTCACCACCGCGCCGAAAAACATCGTCGTCCACCTGCCCTGGTTCGTGGACGTACATGCAGCCACGGTGGACGGCCACACTCTCGAAGCCCGCGACGGCGCGCTCATCGTCCCCGCCACCGCGAAGGAGATCCGTCTCCGCTGGAGCGTGAAACCCAACACGCCGCACATGAGCTATCGGCAAACCGTGGATGCTTACAAGGCCGAGTACGCGCGCCGCTATCAGATCCTGATGCACGGCGCAGGGGCCAGGTAGCTCCGGCGCACTAGAGAAACAGTCCCTACGCGAAAGGCGCGCGGCCCACACGCGCCGGCGGGAAGATTTTGCACGCTGCACTTTTCTCCCCGCCGATTTTTTGCACGCCCGGTACTTCTTACACGCCGCGCAAACGTGCCTGCGCGCGCAACTCATCTGCATTCAGTCCGCATGGTTCCGGATCACTGTGGCACACCGCTTGCACTTGTTCGGGATGCACGACCATGCCGCTCTGGCCCTCCCGCTGCGCCCGGCCTCATCGCCCCGCGCGGCTGCCAATCCGGCAAAAAATCCCCCGGAGGTGCATTGATGAAATCGCTGAAAAATCCTTACGTCCTGGCGCTGTCTGCCTGCATGCTTACGCTTCTCGCCACGCCGGTCATGGCCGCTCCTGTGGCAAGCATAGGCACGCCCATGCCGCTCATCCAGACTCCGCAGCCGCAAATGCCCGACCAGCAAACGCAGGCCGAGCCCGCCGCGAAGACGCAAACCTTCACCGGCACCATCTCCCAGCAGGGCAGTGACTTTGTCCTCGAAGCCTCGGGCTCAACCTACAAGCTCAGCGGCGCTGACAACGCCAAGAGCTTCGTGGGCAAGTCCGTCACCGTGATTGGCACGCTGGACTCCAGCACCAACACCATCGCGGTGCAGAGCATCCGCGGCGCATCCATCTAGAACGGTTCCAGAGTTCCCGTGCCCCATTCATATCTGTAAAGAGTGGCGTTTTCTTAAGGAAAACGCCACTTGTCAGAAATGGCTTCGGGGTATGTCAACTCTGGAGCCGTTCGAGCGCTGCCATGCACATGCCGGATGCGCAGGCCCAGCCCTTCGCATCCGGACCATCCTTCGCACTACAATGGCTCTCAATCATGAGCGCCGCCGATCCCATCCGCCTCTTCCTCGACTTCTCGCATCAAAAACTCTTCGGCCAGTACGCGCCGCGCCTGCGCACCTGCGTCAGCTCGCTCACCGACGAGCAGATCTGGTGGCGCGCCAACCCCGCCTCCAACTCCGTCGGCAATCTGCTGCTTCATTTGAATGGAAATGTCGGCCAGTGGATTGTCGCGTCCTTCAACGGCCTGCCCGATGAGCGCGACCGCCCCGCGGAATTCCACGAGAAGGACCAGCCCGCAAAAACTGTAATCATGGACCGGCTCAACGCCACGCTCGCCCGCGCCGAGCAAACCCTCCTCGGCCTCACCGCCGAGCAGTTGCTCGCCGGCATGACCATCCAGGGCAATGCCATCACCGGCCTCGGCGCTGTCTATCAGGTCGTCGAGCACTTCGGCCTGCACTACGGCCAAATCGCCTACATCACAAAAATGCTCACCAACGCCGACCTCGGCTTCTATCGCGAGCTCAACCGCACCGGAAGCCTGCCCGCCACCAGCCCCAATCCACCCACCACGCCCTAGCGCGGATTTCAATCCCGCTACTTCAGCGTCTCAATCTTCGTTCCGCCGGGAATCTTCACCTGAAACTCATCCGGCGGAAACTTCGGGTTCTTCGTCACCCGCAGCACATCCAGCGTAATCGCGATGCCTTCCTCCGGCCGCTTGATGACCACCCGCGCCGGAAACAGCCCCGAGCCAAAGTCGTTGTAGTTCGCGTAATTCACCTGCGTCACCAGGTTGCCCTTCTCGTCGTACAAATCCTGCTCATAGGGCAGCAGGTCATCGCGATGGAAGGTCACCACGCGGATGGGCGCCAGCTCCTGCGTGCCCGGCCGCTTCCGCATCACGTTCAAAATGTACTCCGGCACCAGCAGCAGATGCTTCTTCTTCACGTCCTCAATCGTCTCCGTATCCGCCGTCACGGAGTAGAGATCGTCCGGGTCCAGCCCGCGCACCACCATCGCGTCAAAAAAGAATCCGGGCCGCAGATTGTAGAGCGGATTCTTTGACTTCTCCGTCGCGGCATTCGATCCCTCAAAGGCCAGGCTCTTTGACGGGATATACAGCTTGAAGGTTCTGCCGTTGCTCGCCATGTCAAAAATGCGCACGCCAAAGTAGGTGCCCACCACGCGCAGCAGCTCCGGCTTGGCCATCACAATGTAGCCCTTGCCCGACGGAAAATCCTTGGCAATGCCTTCCTTCGTCTTCATCTCCGTCGCCTGCATCTCCACGGTCGCCGTCAGCCCGTCCAGCGCGGCCCAGCGCACGTTCATCTGCTCTACCAGCTCGGCCGGGGTCACCGTCCGCGTCACCAGCGGAATCCGCGGCTTGGGCAAATGGCGCGTGGTGGGCCACAGGCTGCAGCCCGACATTCCCGCCAGCGCGCACGCCGCAGCCAGCGCCGCCGTCAGCTTCCACCCGCGGCTCACTGCGCACTCTCCTTCTTCACCGCTTTCCGGTAGCCGGCCACGTTGCGCGCATGCTGGGCCAGCGTGGCCGCAAACAGCGACTTGCCCTGCGGATTGGCCCCCGCCGCCACAAAGTAGAGATAGTCGGTCTCCGCCGGATGCATCGCCGCCGCCAGCGCCTTCGCCCCCGGATTCGCAATCGGCCCCGGCGGCAGCCCCGTGTGCAGATAGGTGTTGTAGGGCGTGTTCCGCTTCAGGTCGCTCGCGTAAATCGTTCCGCTCCACTCGCCTTCGAGCTCCAGCCCGTAAATCACCGACGGGTCCGTCGCCAGAGGCATCCTCTTCTTCAGCCGGTTTTCAAAGACGCTGGCCACTATCGGCCGTTCGCCGTTCACCGCCGTCTCCCGTTCCACCAGCGATGCCATCGTCACCACGTTGTGCACGTTCCCAGTCAAACCCAGCGCAGTTGCCTCCTTGCGAAATTGCCCCACCATCTTCGTCAAAATCTGCTTCATCGTTTCCTGCCGCGTAAACCGGTAGGTGTCGGGAAACAGATATCCCTCCAGGCTCTTCGCCTCGGGATCCATGTCTTGAATCAGGTCCACGTTCTGGGCCTGCGCGGCTAGAAACTCGTCTTCGGTGCCCAGGCCCGCCTCTTCCAGCCGTTCTCCAATCTCAAAAATGTCTGCTCCCTCCGGAATCACCACCGTCCGCGTGTACACATCCCCGCGCGCAATCCGCGCATACACCTCGGTGACCGGCGCCTGATGGTCAAACCGGTATTCCCCGGCCTCCAGCCGTCCCCGCTTTACCCAGCGCAACAGGTCAAAGGCATACCGGCTGCGGATAATCCCGGCCTCTTCCAGTTGCCCGGCAATCCGCGCCGAGGACTCTCCGGGCGCAATCTCCACAAAGGTCTCTGCATCGGGCCCAAACGGGATCGCCACCAGCCATACCGCCGCCGCAGCCGCACTCAGCAATACGAGAAGCACCACCAGACGGGTTCCCGTGGCGCCCAAGCCCCTTGCTTTGTTGCTTTTCCCTCTTTGGCGCGCCATGCTCTGCTGGATTTCCTTCTCTGGAATTAAGACGCGGCGGCCACCCCCGCGGATTCTCGACCTTCACCCTCATTTTATCGGGTTGTTCCCCGCGCGCCGCCCCCGGCAGCCGCCAAACCGCTATGCTGGTTCATAGGTGGTTATGACCTCCGGCTCTCCAGCCCAGTTCCCGCCGCGCTTTCTCGCCCTCGACGTCGGCGCCCGACGCATCGGCATTGCCGTCTCTGACGAGCTGGGCCTCACCGCGCAACCCGTCCTCACCCTGCTGCGCCGCCGCAACCCCCGCGAGGACCTTCGCTCCATCGCCCGGCTTGCCCGCCGCCATGCCGTGGCCGCCATCGTCGTCGGCAACCCGCTTCATCTCTCCGGCCAGGCCAGCCCCCGTTCCGCAAAAACCCAAGCCTTCGCGCAGGAACTGGGCGCGCTCACCGGCCTGCCCATTCACATGTGGGATGAGCGCCTGACCACGCGCGATGCCCACCAGATTCTTTACCAGGCCGGCCACCCCCGCCAGGCGCATCGCCCCGTCGTCGATCAGGTTGCCGCCACGCTCATTCTTCAGTCCTTCCTCGACGAGCAGGCCCACTCGGGACCGCCCGCCACATCCGCCCGCGTATAATGGAATTTCAAGTTTTTACCTCTCTTGCGGTCTGAGCCAGCGCGCTCTCCGCCACGGATTACGGATGCCCGACCACATCAAAAAGCAGCTCCTCAAGGAGATTCATGCTCTCGAGCACGAGCTCGCGCATGAGCTGCCGGCTGAGATAAAAAAGGCCGTGGCCATGGGCGACCTGTCAGAGAACGCCGAGTACCACATGGCCAAGCAGCGGCAGGACTTTGTCAACGCGCGCCTGGGCCAGCTCAAGCGCCGCATGGCCGAGCTCTCGCTCGTCAATCTGGCCAACATTCCCCACGACAAGGCCGGTTTCGGTTCCACAGTCGTGGTTTATGACGCCACCAAGGAAGAGGAAATCGAGTATCGGCTCGTCACCAGCGAGGAGTCGGACGTCACCAAGGGGCTCATCTCCACCACCTCGCCCATTGGCCGCGGCCTGGTGGGCAAGCAGGTGGGCGACGTGGCCACCATCCACACGCCCAACGGCAAGCGCGAGCTCGAAGTGCTCAAACTCACCACCATCCACGATGAAGCCGGCGGCGATGAGGATGACGCTGAAGATCAAAAGTAAGTTAGGAAGAATCGCATGACCTGGACCAGCGCATTTGGCCGCGCCTGCGGCTGGCTTTTGGACCGCATCGTTCGCGGATTGGCGCTCACCCGCATCTCGCCCAACGTTCTCACCTTCATCGGACTGGTCATCAACATTGTCGCGGCCTTCTTCTTTGGCCACGCCAGCGCCGCCAGCCCCCACCGCATGTTCCTTTATGCCGGCCTGGTCATCATCGGCGCCGGAATCTTTGACATGGTGGACGGACGCGTGGCGCGCAGCACCAACCAGGTCACCGTCTTCGGCTCGTTCTTTGACTCCGTCATCGACCGCTACTCCGACGTCGTCCTCTTCTTCGGCCTGCTGGTCTACTACGGCCGCGTCAACCGCTTCCGCTATGTGGTGCTGGTGGCCTTCGTCATGGTCACCTCGCTCATGGTGTCGTACACACGCGCACGCGCTGAGGCGCTCATCGGCAGTTGCAAGGTGGGCTTCATGGAACGGCCGGAGCGCATCGTCCTCGTCATCCTGGGCGCGCTCTTCAACATCATGGCGCCCGTGCTCTGGGTGCTCGCCGTGCTCTCCACCATCACCGTGATTCACCGCATCCAGTACACCTACCAGAACACCAAGCACCTGGCGCCGCTAAGCTAGAGCCGACCGGGGCAGGGCTGCGGCCACAGCTCAGCGTTTTGGACGCCACTGCTCCAGAAACTCCGTCACCGTCTTCGGGTCCATGCTCCGCATCGCCTCGAACTCCCCGTTCGACTGGCTGTAAATCAGCTTGCCGCGCGACGAAAGCACCGCCAGCGCCGGCACGCCCTTGTGCAGCGGAATCCCGTACCGCTCGGCCAGATCCAGATTCTGGTCAAAGTGCCCGATGTTGATATCCACCAGCACGTAATTCTTTTCAAGCAGCGGTTGGTTCTCCGCGTTGTGGAAGTAGATGTTCAGCACCTGGCAGTCGCCGCACCAGTTGCCGCCAAAGTCCACAATCACGCGCCGGTGCGTTGCCGCCGCCTTCTGCAGCGCCGCCGCCAGGTCCGTCTTCGCCTGCCCGGGGTCCGGATAAATCGTCCGCCCCGCCGGATACGCCGCGCCGGCCGCCAGAAGCACTCCTGCCGCCACGCCCAGCCATCTCGATGCCTTCTTCCTTGTCACCGCTTTCATGGGGAAGCCTCCTTGCATACCCATCAGTCTTACACATCCGCGCCCGCGCACATCACTCTCGTCACCTGCGCCCCCTGCCGCGCGGCGCTCCGCCTCCCCGCCGCCGTCCTATACTCAAAAGCGTGAAGAACGCGCTGCGCGAAAAACTTGAGGCCCGAACCTTCCCCTCGCTGGACGCCATGATGGACGGCTATGCCCGCGCCGCCGTTGATCTTGCCCGCGCCAGCTTCCATCGACCGCTCGACTTCACCCCGGACTCCATTGACGCTCTCGACGAAATCCTCGTCCTGCTCGCCGACACCCCCGACATCGACCTCGACTTCGAGTCCCGTCTGTGGGGCGGCTATCTCGGCGAGGTTCTGCGCCGCCGCTACGCCGGCGCGTGGGAGATGACGCCCTACCCCGGCGGTGTGGCCTCCATCCCTGCCATCGACGTCCGCGGCTCCCGCCTCTTTCCCATCATGAAGGTCTATCGCCGCCTCACCATCGGCGAAGAAGAGGACATGCGCAGCTTCTATGCGCTGGTTACAGCACGGCTTGGCGAGCCCTCCCGGGTTAACTGATATCAAAGCGCTTCTCCGCCGCGCCTGCCGGCTCTGCCCGCTTTGTGCGACAATGGTCCTTGGTAGATGCGCGTTGTGCCCGTTCGGCGCGCGGAGGAAACAACATGGATTTTCTACAGCCTTGGCATATCGTTGTTCTGGCCATCGTGGCCTTCCTGCTCTTTGGGGCCAAGCGGCTGCCTGAACTCGGCAAAGGACTGGGCGAGGGGCTCAAGGGATTTCGCGAGGGGATTAAGGGCGTGACCGATCCGCCGCCTTCCAATCCGCCCGCGCAGACCACGCAGCAAAGCTCCGCTGCGCCGCCTGCCAACCCTCCGGCCTCCACGCCTGAGGAGAAGAAGTAGCGGCAACGCTCCCCGCAACGTTTGATCGCTGTCCCGGCGGCCGCCCGGCGCTCTTCCCCTTCCAGGAAATCCCCGCACCCAATCCCCGCCGCAAATTGCCGCAGGCCATCTTTGCCGCGAATGCAAAATCAAAAAGGCCCATGCCAACCGGCGCGGGCCTTTTTCATCTTCCCATCTCGCGTGTGGCTTTTCTAGTGCAGGTCTTCTTTAGTGCGACCCGCTCTAGTGCAGGTCTTCCGCCGTCGGATAATACCCGCGCTTGGCATGGACATCCAGACTCGGACGGTCCACGCGCACGTCGATGGTGTGGAACTTGTCCACCAGAATCGGCTGATGGCTCAGGTAGCCCAGCGTGTATTGCGTCCGCGCCTCCTCGGTAATCTTCTGGTAGCTCAGCTCGATTCCGTTCACGCCGCGCTGCGCATCCAGCGAGCCGCCGGTGGCAAAGGTGTATTTGGCCAGAATGTTGTCGTACATCGTGAACGGCAGGTGCAGCCGGCTCACAAAGCCCTCGCCCCACATGGCTGAGTCGCCCACCAGCGTGCCATACACCCCAATCTGGTTGGTCTGCAGATAGCGAATCACGTCCTTGTACTTCGCCTTGCTGCCGTACTCCTTGCCGTCGGAGATGACGTAGATAATCCGCCGCCGTTCCTTCGGCCTGCTTGACAACTCCTTGGCCGCCGCCAGAATTGCGTCGTTCAGCGTGTGAATCTCCTTGGGGATGCTCATGTACGCCGAATCGCCCGCCGACAGGCCCGGCTGCACATTCGGGTCAACGCAGTTGCCGTTCGAGTACACCGCGCAGCCCGACATCGGGCCGCTGTTGATCGGCACAAGCTGCTCGGTCCCGGTGGCCTTGGTCATGGCCAGCACCGCCGGTAGCCGCGCGCTTTGCCCGCCCGTAAAGCCGGACTGCTCCTGGGCCCCATGGCCATAGGTAAACACCGCCGCCTCGTCATAGGGCGTCAGCGCGCCGGAGATGGCCGCCAGCGAGTCATTCACCCTGGTCATCACGTTGACCGGCAGGCTGCGGTCAATCACAAACGCCACTGACAGCGGATAAGGGCTCACCGTAAAAAAGCTCAGCGGCACGCGCGCGCCATCCTCATATACCTGAAAATCCCGCCACGTGAGCCCGGCCACCAGGCGGCCTTTCGAGTCCTTCACCGTCACCGGCACCTGCACAAAATTCGTGTACCGGCGGATGATGAAGCCCAGCTTCTTCACGTTTTCGCCGGGCATCGGCTCTTCCGGCGGCTTGGTCTGGAAGTTGTCCTTCGGCGGCGCCGGTGGCGGCGTCGGCTGCACATTCGTGCTGGCCGAGCCTGCGCCTGCCGGCTTCTCCACGCCCGCGCCCAGCCCCGGCGTAATGGTTCCCCCGGCCAGCGACTTCAGTGAATCCGCGGTCTGCGGCTTCGGCGCATCCGGAACAGTCGTCTGCTGCTGTGCCGCAGCCGTCTGCTGCCCCACCCATGCCGTGCTCACAAGCGCGGCCAGCGCCAATGCCGTCCAACCTGCCTTCACTCGAATCCTGTCCTCCTTCGAACTCCCGCGTCGGCAACTCCCGCGCCTGCAACTCTTGCGCCGGCCCCTTGCACCCGCCGCGGTGCAGCCGTTCCGGTTGGGTCGCGTCCGGCTGGGCTGCGTCCGGCCCAGTTACGGCCCGGTTACGACCCGTTTCCAGCCCTGCCAAGGGCCCTCAATTGGCCGCAAAACCACCTCCGACAGAGTATCAGACGCGCCGCCGCCGCGCTTGTCGCCAGGCGGCCTTCCGGCATTTGAGATATGCTCTCTTCGTCCACCGTTTTTCGTCTATCTAAACAGCATGTTTCTCCGTCTTTGCCGCGTTCGCCGCCCACGCCTTGCCGCGCTGCTCCTCGGTCCGGCTTTATGCCTGATCGTATGTGGGACCGAATGCCTGATCGCATCCGGGACCGCATGGGGCCAGCTTGCGCCCTCGCCAGACGCGGCCCCGGTCTCCAATGCCCCGGCCCAGCCGGTGGACACCCAGCCCGCCGCCAACTTCAAGATCAACGTCAACCTGGTTGACCTCTTCTTCACCGTGACCGACAAGCACGGCGCCCTCATTCCCCATCTCAACCGACACGACTGCTCCATCTCCGAGGACAACGTTCCCCAGACCATCAAGAGCTTCACCGCGGAAATCAACTTGCCGCTCACCATCGGCCTGATGCTGGACACCTCCGGCAGCCAGGACCGCGTTCTGCCCCTTGAGCAGCAGGCCGGCGACCAGTTCCTGCGCGACATCCTCCGCCCCAAAGACGAGGCCTTCCTGCTCTCCTTTGACGTCAATGTCGATCTCCTGCAGGACTACACCAACAGCGCCTCGCAACTGGCCCGCGCCATGGACAAGGCCCAGATCAACACCGCCGGCGGCAACGGCGCTGCTGGCATCCCCGGCCTCGGCACCGGCCCGGTCCCGGTGCAGGGCACGCCCAAGGGCACGCTGCTCTACGACGCCATCTACCTCGCCGCCTCGCAAAAGCTCGCCGACCAATCCGGCCGCAAGGCGCTCATCATCCTCACCGACGGGCAGGACCAAGGCAGCAAGACCACCCTCAAGGAAGCCATCGCCGCCGCGCAGCGCTCCAACACCATCATTTACGTCATTCTGCTTGCCGACCCCAGCGCCTACGGCAGCTTCGGCATGGGCTACTACGGCTACTCCGCCTCCAAAAAAATCGCCACTGAAACCGGCGGCCGCGTCATCAACGTTGGCTTCAACGGCAAAAAGCTCACCGCCGCCTTCCAGCAGATTGCCGACGAGCTCCGCTCCCAGTACATCGCCACCTACACCTCCACCAACGCCAGAATGGACGGAGCCTTCCGCCGAATCACCGTGCAGTGCAACGGAGACGGCTACCGCATCCATGCCCGCAAGGGCTACTACGCACCCCTGCCCGGCAGCTAACCGCCGCTCCGGCGCAGCACCCGCGCAGGCCCATGTTCCTTTCGCGCAAATCTGAAATCCAGCATCACATTGCACTATTTTATAGATATAAGTGTATGAAATAAAATGATTTATATTGAGCGCGTCAACTAGAATCAGTACGTTGACTCTAGCTGCAAAACTGCCTATACTCTGACGATGCAAAGCATCTCGGACGAAGACATCCTCAAGCGCATTCGGCTCGAGAACCCATGGTGGAACGGAGAACACCAGACCAGTGAAGTTCACCGAAACTGGAAAGCCCGACCGTACTTGAAATTATTTTTTCCCCTCGTTAAGGAAACTGCGGTTCGAAGGGCGGTTGTCTTGATGGGACCACGCCGGGTTGGGAAAACGGTGATGATTCACCATGCCATCCAGCGTCTACTCAACGAAGGGGTTCCACCTCGTGCGATTTGCTACTTCTCTGTGGACAATCCCATCTACAACATGCTGCGATTGGAGCAGTTTGTTTCTTTCTATGCAACTGCAGCGGACTTCGATCTCAAATCAGAAGTGTCCTATATATTTTTCGACGAGATTCAATACCTTAAAAATTGGGAGACCGATCTCAAATCATTTGTAGACACCTTTTCAAATGTCAAGGTAGTCGTATCGGGGTCTGCGGCCGCGGCGCTGCGCTTGAGAAGCCAGGAATCAGGGGCTGGAAGGTTCACGGACTTTCTTCTCCCTCCTTTAACGTTTTATGAGTATTTGGACCTTCTCGGCCAGAGCGACCTTGTAACCGCCCCGCCCGAAATCGGTCCTCAAAATCGGAGCCATTTTTTCAGCACCGATGATATATCCCTTCTGAATCAGCAATTCCTGAACTACCTCAATTATGGAGGGTACCCGGAAGTTATCTTCTCGAAAGACATCCAATCCGACCCCGCCCGATTCATCAAGAGCGATATCATCGACAAGGTTCTGCTCAGGGATTTACCCAGTCTTTATGGAATTAACGATATTCAAGAGCTGAACTACCTTTTCACCACTTTGGCATTTAATACAGCGGATGAAATATCCCTGGAGGGACTCTCAAAACATTCGGGAGTCGCAAAGAATACGATCAAGCGCTACATCGAATATCTCGAGGCGGCGTTTTTAATCAGGACCGTCCACCGCATAGACCGAAGTGCGAAAAGATTTACGAGAGCCACTCACTTCAAGGTATATCTCACAAATCCTTCCATGCGCGCCGCAGTGTTCTCGCCGATCACCGAGAACGATCCCGCTCTTCCGCTTCTGGCCGAAACTGCCATCTATTCACAATGGTTTCATGCCGAAGGCACTCCGCTCTACTACGCACGGTGGAAGGGCGGTGAAGTGGATATTGTATGTCTCGATAAAACGAATCAGACGGCGGCCTGGGCGGTAGAAGTCAAGTGGTCTGACAGATATTGCTCTGATCCGGGTGAACTGAAAAGCTTGATCGACTTCTGTTTGGAAAATAGCTTGAGCGACCCGCTGGTGACCTCAAAATCCTTGACTGTGGATCGAGAAGTGAAAGGAATCCAATTGAGATTCATGCCTGCAAGCCTCTATTGCTACACCGTTGGACACAACATCATCCGCCAGAAAGGAAGAAACCCCGCTGAAATCGGACACGTCGGAATATAGTCCCCTGAAGCGCAAATTCGGCGTTCCCCCACACCAGAAAATACGCCTGATTGACGGAGTGCTGAAACGGTCAAAAGACCACGCGACTTTGAACATCGAACAGTGCCCCCTGTGATTCCGTAGTTGCGCTTGTCTCCAACCGCCCGCCCCAACCCTCCAGCGACCTTTCGCATCCAAGCCCACAAGAGCCTTTTCGCCGCCCCGTGCGTCGAAAATCTCAGCGGAACAGGATTTCCGCGATTACGGCCCTCCGGCCTCACCCCAAACCCATCCCCCCAGGGGAAACCCCCAACCGGAGAAGTTCCCGATGAGAACGACTGAAATCACGCGCAGGCATCGCACTCCACTCGCAGCACTGGCCTCCTCACTTGCCATTCTGGCCCTCGCCGTCACCCTTGCCGCGGGCTGCAAACACGCCGCCGCGCCCGCCCAGCAAACTGACCAGCAGCTCACCGCCTCGGTCCAGTCCAGGCTCCAGGGTGAGTCCGCGCTCTCCGGCCAGAACATCCAGGTCAGCGTCGCCGGCGGCGTGGCCACGCTCTCAGGCGCCGTCTCCGACGATGCCTCGCGCGCTCTGGCCGGCAATGACGCAGGCTCCGTCTCCGGCGTTCGCACCGTCGTCAACAACCTCACCGTCCAGCCCGCGCAGCAGGCCGCCGCAGCCGCCGCTACCCAGCCTGCTGCTGCGCCTGCGCCTTCCCGTAATCACAACGATCGCACTCGTGACCGGGACCGCAGCCGCTACGCCGGCCAGAAGGCGTCCAACAACGGCCCGGACGACAACGGCGCAAATCTTCCGCCCGCCGACGCCGAAAATGCCGCCCAGGCCGCGCCCGTGCAGCAGGCAGCCATGCCTCATCCCGCGCCGCCGTCCGTCGAGCAGCCCGTTGCGCGTCAGGTCGTCCTGCCCGCCGGAACTGAAATTCCCATTCGTCTTACGGACACCCTCGACACCAAGACCGCGCAGCCCAACGATGTCTTCCACGCCTCCATCGCCCAGGACGTCGTTGTCCACGGCCTCGTCGCCATTCCCCGCGGCGCAACCGTCCTTGGCCGCGTGGTGGACGTGCATGAGGCCACGCACTTCAAGGGCAAAGCCCTCCTTTCCCTCCAACTGACCGAAATTCGCGCCCATGGTCAGCAGTTGGACATCGACACCGACACCTTCAGCCGCGAGGGCAAGGCCCGCGGCAAAAACACCGCCGAGAAAACCGGCGGCGGCGCGCTCTTTGGAGCCATCGTGGGCGCAATTGCCGGCGGCGGCAAAGGCGCGGCCATCGGAGCCCTGGCCGGCGGCGGCGCGGGAGCCGGCATCAACGCCGTCACGCGCGGCCAGCAGATCCAGCTCCCCCCGGAGACCCTCCTTGATTTCCACCTACAGGACCAGGTCCCCATCACCCTCACCATCCTGCCCTCCGGCAAGGTGGCCAACACACCGGAGAACGGCCCGCAGCTCCAGCACCGCTAAGACCCAATTCCCAGGGGCCGAAGCAAACCCTGCCCGCGTCCGGCCAGCATCCTGCCAGTATTCGGCGCAGGCCGGCCTTCGGCCCCCACCCAAAACGTGCAAATTTTACATATCTCCGGCAGCCTTTACCCGCCTGCCCCACGAGCCTTCGAGCTCCCAGTTCCGGCCCTCCCCTTAAATAAAATATTTCCTTTCAATCAGTTTCAACAAAATCTTCTCCGGCGCTTCATTCTGGAGCGCCATGTGCTTCTTCCCTATCTTGTAAACGCGATCCCGCTGTGGAGCTCGACGCACGCCGCTCCATTCGCCCGGTACGCCGCGAAACTTATTTCTGGAGGGCTCCCCGATGAAATCCGCACTCTTGCTCGCCGTTGCCGCGGTCATCATTTCCAGCGTTCCCCTGCTGGCCCATCAAACGGCCACCGGCGCGCAATCCCCAGCCTCAGCCTCCGCGCAGGGCACTGCCGGCGCCTCGGCCGCCACGCCGCAGGCCTCCGCCACGGCCGACGCAAATTCCTCAGCCACCGCCGCGGCTTCCATGCGTCCGGTTCACGCCGAGCTGATGCGCGGCATCGACTCCAAATCCGCACATGTGGGTCAAGCCGTCACCGCCAAGACCACGCAGAGCTTCCTCACCGCTGACGGCACACAGATTCCCAAGGGCTCGCAGCTCATCGGCCATGTCACGCAGGTGCAGGCCCACGGCCACGGCCACTCCGCCTCCTCGCTGGGCATCGTTTTTGATCATGCCCGGCTCAAGGGCGGCCAAAGCCTCCCCATCCACTCCATGATTGAGTCCGTCTCGCCCTCGGCCAGCGCCCTCGCGCTTGCCAACGCTGACCACCAGGAATCCATGGACGCCATGGCGCCCATCGGCGGCGGCCCTGCCATGGGCTCGCGCGGCGGCACAATGGCCCGCGGCAGCGGCGGACTGGCCGGCGGCGCGGTCAACTCCGCAACCTCGGCCACCGGGAATCTGGCCGGCAACGTCTCCAGCCTGAACAACTCGGCCAACGGCGCGCTTCATTCCACCGGAAACCTCGCCGCCAACACTGCCGGCAGCTTGAACGGAGCAGCCTCTCAAACCGCCGGCGCGGCCGCCTCGCTCGGCACCCACGCCACAGCCATTCCCGGCGTCATGCTGCGCTCCACGGCCTCCGGCGCAACCTCCGGCGTGCTCTCCGCCTCCGGCCGCAATGTCCATCTCGATTCCGGCACCCAGATGGTCCTAGGCGTCGCTGAGGCAACCGGGCGCTAGAGCAAAACCAGCCCCGGTGTATCCCGGAGCCGATCCTCTCAAGTCGACGCAACCCCTAGAAGCGGCGACCCTGAGAGGTTCACAAAGGGACACGGAAAGGCTGGTTTTGATCTGACCCTCCCCGCGCCTACGCCCGCGACCCCGCCGCTTTCCGCGCCGGTCCCCATCCGGGCCTGCGGGAGCGGCGGCTTCTCTTTTCTCTTTGCGCGCCTGCTTCGAAATTCCCGCCGGGTTTTCCACCGCCGGCCTTCCGCGCCCGCTTCCGTGTCCGCCTATCCTGTCCAGATTGGCCCGTTTCGCAACACTCCCCCCGCGCCACGGTTACTTTCACACCAAAGTCTCTCCTCCCCGTAATCTGGCCGCACTAAACCCTTATCGATACCATCGGCACAACGCTCCAGAACTTGAGGCGGAATCCACAGGAATTTCGCCCGCATCCATCCTCCTTTCTTTGAGGTTTACCCCATGCCTGACGATCGCGCCGTGCCGGACAGCATCGAAATCAGCCCTCGCTTCCGCCAATCCATCCTCGACCGCATCCAGCGGCTCGAACAGGATGCCGATGCCGACGAAGCCCAGGTCGCCCTGCTCACCAACTCGGACCACATCCGCCGCCAGATGCGCCTGGTCGCCGTCGAGCGCGCCGAGGCTCTCCGCATGCGCCTCTTTCTTGAGCGCAGCGGCGTCCGCGTCCCGCGCTCCATCATCGCCTTCTAGGCTGCACTCGGCCCTTCGCACCGGCTCGCACCGCACGCACAAGCGGCCCCGCACCAACCGGCTCCGCGCGCAGAAAAGGCCGCGTCCCTCTCGGACTGCGGCCTCATTCCCTTTTCAATCTCTGGAGCACCGGGTCGGGATTGAACCGACGTATACAGGTTTTGCAGACCTGCGCGTTAGCCACTTCGCCACCGGTGCCCGTCGCGCCCGCGCGATTCCCATCATCCCCCAGCGCAGGGTACTCGTAGACTAGGAAGGTCACCGGAGCCCTGTCAACCATGCCCTTGCTCGACTACCACGTTCTCGACGTCTTTGCCTCCGCGCCCTTGGCCGGCAATCCTCTCGCCGTCGTCCTCGTTCCGTCCGAGCTGGCTTACGCGCTCTCCGCCGAACAAATGCAGTCCATCGCCCGCGAGTTCAACCTCTCTGAGACCACCTTCGTCCTCCGCCGCCCCCCGGCGCTGGAAGCCACTGAAGGCGCGCGCGTCCGCATCTTCACCACGCAGGAGGAGCTGCCCTTCGCCGGCCATCCCACCCTGGGCACCGCCGCGCTTCTGCGCCGCATCGCCCCGGAGCTGGTCCGCGACGACACCCTCACCCTCGCCCTCAACGCCGGCCCCATCCCCGTCCACTTTGAATCCGACTCCTTCGGCGAAATGACCCAGCGTGCTCCCCAGTTCGGCTCGTCGCTCGACCCCGCACAGGTTGCGCCGCTCATCGGCCTTGACCTCGCCGATCTCGACCCCGCCCACCCGCCGCAAATTGTCTCCACCGGCATTCCCTTCGCCGTGGTCCTGCTGCGCTCGCTCCCTGCGCTGGCGCGCTTCCGCGTCAACCTCGATGCGGCCGTGCCCTGGCTCAACCGCTTCTGCGCCGGCACATTCTTTTACGTCCTTGCGCCCACCGGCTCGTCCGCGCCCCGCTTCCGCGCACGCATGCAGTTCTACGGCGGCGAAGACCCCGCCACCGGCTCCGCCGCCGGATGCGCCATCAGCTATCTCGTCGCTCGCGGCCTTGTGCCCTCCGCCCAGCGCATTCACCTCCGGCAGGGCGTTGAAGTCCATCGCCCCAGTGACCTTTTCCTCTCCGCCGAGCGCGCCTCCAAAAACGATTCACCCCAGGTTGCGCAGGTTCGCGTTGCGGGCAGCACTGTTCTCGTGGCATCCGGACAGCTTTTCCTGCCGTAATGCACACCCTTTCAACAAGCTTTCATCAGCACAACTCCGTTGCTGTCTTCGCCCTGCGCGATTTCCACTTGTTACAGGTGCGTTTTCACTCTCATCTTCGCCTCCCTTTCCCTCTTTTCGCGCGCCTCGAAAGCTCTTACTCTTGCCAAGCATCGAAGCAAAACAACCGGCAGAGACGCCGGACTTGCTCCGCAAGCATCAGGCACAATCTGACCGCAGGGGAAAGCTCACCTCACGTGGATTGACCGCAGGATTTGAACCGGTCTTCGCCGCCGGCCCGCCGTGGCCGCGCGCGGAAACCCGCCTCACTTCCGCCGGCCGGAGTCTACCTGAAAAGAGAAACGCCACGCTGCGGCCGCCGTCCTCTGATGTGTACCGGACACGCGCCGCTTTGGCCCGCCTTCCCAGCGGGCCCCGGCCCCGCACGCCCCGGCAGCGGCAGAAAAAATTCATTCAAGGAGCATCCCACCCGGTTATGAGGCCCAAGAAAGTCATCCTTTGCGTCGACCACCATGAGCAGGACCTCTCCGTCCTCAGCTTCATGCTCTCCACCAACGGCTATCGCGTGCTGGCCGCCACCGCGCACGCCCAGGCCCTCGAGCTCTTTGCCGAAAACACCGTCGATCTCGTCCTCGCCGACTGCTCCTCCACGCACCTTGAAGGCCTGCAGCTCGTCGCCCGACTCAAGCAGTCCGCTTCGCACGTGCCCATGGCGCTGCTCGGCGATCCGCAAAAGCTCAGCGCCCACGTCCACGCCGCCGACGCCGTCTTCGCCAAGAAATCCATCTCTCCGCACGAACTGCTCGAACGCATCAAAATCATGAGCGCCCGCAAGCGCGGCCCGCGCAAGGGCATGCACCGCCTCGCCCAGCCCGCCTCGCTCGCCGTCGCCTCCTAGGGCGCATCGCCCGCCGTGCTCACTGCTTGTCCAGCCGGAACGCCGCCGCCTGAAAATCGCCGCGAAACTCCGCTCCCATGCGCAGCCCGTGGTGCATCCACTTCACGCCGCGGAATCCCACACACCGGTGCGCTCATGCGGGTTTCCACACCGGAATCGGCTATCCTGTAGGCGCTGCCCGAATATGCGCTGCACGGAGGTTCCGGATGCTTGCCCCCACGGTTGCCCCGCCGTCGTCTCCAACGCCCGCGCTTGAAATCGCCGCGGCCATTGAGCGCATTGTTCCGCTCCAGGGCCTGCCGCTTGAGGACCGCCTGTGGCTCGCCGGACATGGCGAAGAAGTGGTGGCCGAGGCCGGCACCATCCTTTTTGAGGAAGGCTCTGCCGCCGACCGCATGATGCTCATCCTCAAAGGAGAGATTCACGTGCGCCGCCAGCACGGCGGACCCATGGAGCTGTTCATCGGCCGCGCCGGACAAATGACCGGCCTGCTGCCTTTCTCGCGCATGAAGAGCTACGGCGGCCAGGGCTTCGCCGTCACGCCCGTGTGGGCCATCCTTATTCACAAGGAGCTCTTCCCGGAGATGCTCGCGGTCATTCCGTCCATGACCCAGCGGGTCGTCTCCACGCTGCTCGATCGCGTGCGCGAGGTTACGCGCATTGAGCAGCAGGCGGAAAAGCTCTCCGCGCTCGGCAAGCTCTCCGGCAACCTGGCCCACGAGCTCAACAATCCGGCCTCCGCCGCCAAGCGCGCCGCCTCCAGCCTGGTGATGGAGCTGCGCGCCAATCGCAAGAGCCGCTTCAAGCTCTTCAATCTCAACCTCAGTGACGAGCAGATTCGCGCCCTGCAGGACTGGGAGCAGCGCGTGATGAGCCGCGCCGTGCAAAACGCGCCCGAGCAGGCCGGCGACCTGATTGCGCGGGAGGAGGCGCTGCGCCAGTGGCTCACCGAGCTGCCCTGCGAAAACCCGTGGGACGTGGCCGCCCAGCTTGCCGAGCAGGGCGTGGCCGTGGCCGAGGTCGAGCAACTCACCACCATCCTCGCGCCGCGCCAGTCCAGCGTCGCGCTGGAGTACTTTGCGCGCTACCTGCGCGCCACGCGCTCCATTGAAACGTTGCTCAACGCCACGGATCGCATCTTTGACCTCATCAGCGCCGTGAAGGCTTACTCTTATATGGATCGCGCGCCGATTCTGGAGCTCGATGTGCCCGCCGGCCTGGACGCCACCGTGCAGATGCTGCAATCGCGCATGAGCCACGTAACCGTGGAGCGCGACTACCAGCCCGACCTGCCGCGCATCAGCGCCTACGGCAGCGAGCTGAACCAGGTGTGGACCGCGCTCATTGAAAATGCGCTCGACGCGCTGGGCAACCACGGCACGCTGCGCCTCACCTGCCGGCTTGAAGGCGAGATGCTCCTGGTCGAAATCTGGGACACGGGCCCCGGCATTCCCGCCGAGCTGAAAGACCGCATCTTCGAGCCCTTCTTCACCACCAAGGCGCCCGGCCAGGGCCTCGGGCTGGGCCTGGACAACGCCATGCGCATCGTCCGCAAGCATCGCGGCCACCTGAGCGTGAAGTCCGAGCCCGGCTCCACCTGCTTCCGCGTGCGCCTGCCGCTTGACCAGCTCCAGGCCTACTGATCCTCCGCCACTCCGGCGCATTGCAAGGAGTCCGTGCCGCCATGTCGAATGCATCCGGCACGTCGCCGTGCAAAACCACTCTTGCGCCCATGCTCTCCGTGCGTCAGCGCGCGGCCCGTGCAGCAAATTTTTTCAGCTTAGAACGAAACGTCCACCGGCTCGGTCACGCGCAGCACGCTCCGGTCGCCGGTCTTCCGCTTCCACGCCGCGCGAATCGCATCAACCTTCGCGCGATTCTCCGCCGTATCCGGGTAATCAATAATCAGCATCTTCGAGCGCAGGCGCTCGGGCGATTTCTCGTTCTTTCCCCGCCATTGGCCGTAAACATCCTCGACGCTCAGCCCGGACGGGAAGCGCGGCGTCACCTCGCTGTCAAGGAACGCGCGCCAATCCCTCTCGCTGATGCCTGTCTCCGGATGGTCCGCCGGTCCAAGCCCGAAGTAGAGCTTTGTATCCACCCATCCGCTGGTCCGGCCCGGATGCGCCAGGTCGCCGCTGTCGGTGGCGGCCACGGCCTGCGCAGGCACGCCTGCATGCTGCGTGTGTACGCAACCGGCCAGCGGCGCCACCACCAGCAGGGCAAGCAGACGAACGCTGCTCCTCAATCCGTTCTCCAGAGGGAAAAGGTCTCTGAGCCTATTTTTCCACTTCCACGCCGCGCCAGAAGGCCACAAAGCCCTTGATCTTGCGGGCGGCCGGCTTCGGGTCAGGATAGTACCAGGCGGCATCCGGGTTGTCCTGCCCGTCAATCAGCAGGCTCATATACCGGGCCTGTCCCTTCCAAGGGCAGGTGGAGGTTGTGGAACTGGGGCGAAAATATTCGCGGTTCAGGCTGGCCTCAGGGAAATACACGTTCCCCTCAACCGTCTCTGTCACATCACTTTCGGCAATCACTTTGCCGTTCCAAATTGCTCGTGCCATTGGGTTTACCGGTCTGCTGGAAGTTGCCATCCCGCCCCTCGCAACGCTGCCGCGGGCTTGCGGGACTCGCGATATGACACTACCAGAGTTCGCCCGGTTCGGCGAGTCCCCTTCAGCAGCTTCCAGTCCCGGTCCCTTACTTGGCCGCGGCGATTGAGTCGATGTGGACGCTCTTGTCCGCTTTATTTACGGATGCGGTGATCGTCACATGCGCTCCATAAAACAGCGGCTTCACGGCCGCCGGATTGTCAATGGTCCACACATCCTTCTTTGTCTGGTCCACGAAAACCGGCTTCATGCCTTCCTTGATGCAGCTCTTCACGCACTCGGTGCCGGAGCCGGCGTGCTTGGCGCCGCACATGGAGTCGGAAATCCAGCCGTTGAGCTGCGCTGAGTCGGCTGCGCTGGCAACCATGGCGCCGGATGCGAGCGTGAGGATGAGAAGGGCGACAAAACGTTTCACAGGAACCTCCGGAATTGTTCGACTTTGCACTTAAGCCTATTCTGCTTTTGCAGATGAGTCTATTCTGCGCCTCCGGTCAGGCAAAACACAAGGCAGGCAGATAGCGCACTCTGGCAGGACCAACCTTCAGCGGCCCTGGGTCTGGCCGGATTGTATGGAGCGGCGGCGGCCTTCCACGGCCTTGAGCGCCGTCTCAAAGCGCGCGGCCGCACTGGGGAATCGGGTCACCATTTCCGAGGTCTTGGCCAGGAATCCCGGCGTGCGCTCACGGATGGCGGCGAGAATGTGCGAGAACTTGGCCAGCAGGAAAAAGCCCTCTCCGTTCGAGTCGACAAACAAGTCCGCGGAAAGCGCACCGTGCAGCACCAGCGCCGCGGCCATCTCCCAGTAGGTGGCCACCTGCCGGTACCACGCATTGTGCGGCTCGCCGGGATTGGCGGCCACGGCAAAAAACTCCTCGGCGGTGTTGGGCCAGAACTCGCCCAGAACCCAGGCGCGCGCCGCGCGCATCACGGCCTCGGTACGCAGTTCATACAGCTTGAGAATGATCTCCGCATCCGCGGAGCTCGCCAGCATTCGCTCCATAAAAAAAGGCTCCTGTTGCAAATACTAACGCGCTCCAGCGGCGCACGGGGTTTCTTCTACGCACTCCTGCTGAGTGCCGTCCCGCTGCGTGCAGTTTTGCTGAATGCAGTTTTGCTGAATGCAGGACGCGCCCGATCCGGCTCAGGCCGGCTGCAGCTCGCTGTTCTTCGCCTGCTTCTCCGCCACCGGCCCGTGCGTTTCCGCCGTGGGCGGCGGCGGCGCGTCACCAATGCGCTTGGAGTAGCTGCAGACCACCGCGGCCTGCTCCGGCTGCGCGGCTCGGGCCTTGCCCCGCTTCTTCGGCGCGGCCTCTTCCTCCGCGCCTTTTTTCTTGTTCGGGCACTCCAGAAAAATGCCGCTGCGCAGCGTTTTCTCCACCAGATACGGGCTGCCGCACTGCGGACACTTCGTGGCCACCGGCTTCGCGTTCGAAGTGAAGTCGCACTTGGGATAATTTGTGCAGCCCCAGAAGATGTTTCCGCGCCGCGCCTTGCGCTCGGCAATGTCGCCCACGCCGCACTTGGGGCACTTCATGCCTTCAATCAGGTTCTGCTTCACATATTTGCACTTGGGATAGCCGGAGCAGGAAACAAACTCGCCATACGCTCCCTGGCGCAGCACCAGCGGCTTGCCGCACACCGGACAGTCTTCGCCGGTGGGCTCGGGCGGCTTCTGCTGCTGCTTCTGGCTGAGCTTGCGAATGGTCTTGCAGGGCGGATCTTCGCTGTATCCGGGGCAGCTCATGAACGGTCCCCACGGCCCCCGCCGCAGCACCATCACGCGCCCGCAGTTCTCGCAGTACTCCTCGGTGTCGCCGGCCTCCTGCGCTTCCGGCGTGTTCATGTCCGGCTTGGCGGCAAGGTTCTCCTTGGTAAAGGTGCAGCTTGCGGGGTCCTTCTTGTTGTAAGCCGAGCAGGAGAAGAAGCTGCCGAACTTGCCCCACTTCAGCACCAGCGGTGAGCCGCACACCTCGCACTTCTCGCCGGTCACCTGCTCCATCCGCTTGATGTCTTCCATGTTCTTGCCGGCGTCCTTCAGCTCCTCCTCAAAGTAGTCGTAGAAGCCGTTCAGCAGATCGGTCCACTTCTCCTTGCCTTCCTCAATGTCGTCCAGCTCCTCTTCCAGGCGCGCCGTGTACTTGGAGTCGAAGATGTAAGGGAAGTTCTTCACCAGCAGGTCGCAGACCACCACGCCGATTTCAGTGGGATAAAAGCGCCCGCGCGAGCCGCCGTGCTTCACCACGTACTCGCGGTCCTGGATGGTGTTGATGATCGACGCGTAGGTGGACGGCCGCCCGATGCCGCGCTCCTCCAGCTCCTTCACCAGCGAGGCTTCGTTGTAGCGCGGAGGCGGCTCAGTGGAGTGCTGCTCGGGGTCCAGCTTGTCCAGCTCCAGCGTCTTCACGTTGTCCAGGCTGGGCAGCTTGTTGCCCATGCCGTCCTCATCCTCATCCTTCTTTTCCGTGGACGACTCGTAAACCTTGAGAAAGCCGTCAAAGCGCAGCACCGATCCGCTCACGCGGAAGTCATAGGTCTTGCCGGCGGCCGTGGAGACGGCGGCAATCTTCGCCGTGGTCACGTCATAGATGGCCGGGTTCATCTGCGAGGCCACAAAGCGCCGCCAGATGAGCGTGTAGAGCTTGAGCTGCTCGTCGCTGAGGTAGCGCGCCACCTTCTCCGGCGTGCGCTCGGCGTCCGTGGGCCGGATGGCCTCGTGCGCATCCTGCGCGGCCTTTTTGCCCTTGAATTCATTGGGCGTCTGCGGCAGATACTGCGCGCCCAGGTTCTTCTTGATCCACTCGCGCGCGCTTACCTTCGCTTCCGGCGCCACGCGGGGCGAATCGGTACGCATATAGGTGATGAGGCCCACGGCGCCTTCCTCGCCAATGTCCACGCCTTCATAAAGCCGCTGCGCCACGCCCATGGTGCGCCGCACGTTAAAGCCCAGCTTGTTGGCCGCATCGCGCTGCAACTGGCTGGTGATGAACGGCGAAAGCGGCCGCCGCTGCTGCTCGCGCGACTGCACCGAGACCAGCGACCACGCGGCCCCTTCAAGCGCCTTCATCACGGCATCCATGGCGGGCTTGTCCGGCAGCGCGTTGTTCAGGAACTGCGGCTTGCCGTCCTTGTCCTGGCCGTTGGGCACGCGCACCGGCTCCCCGTCAATGCCCACAAAGCGCGCGGTGAAACTCTTCTCCGCCTGGCGTTCGGGGTGCAGCAGCGCGTCCAGCGTCCAGTATTCCACCGGAGCAAATCCGCGAATCTCGCGCTCGCGCTCCACCACCAGGCGCAGCGCCACCGTCTGCACGCGTCCGGCGGAGAGTCCGCGGCGCACCTTGTCCCACAAGAGCGGCGAAATCTGGTAGCCCACCAGGCGGTCCAGCACGCGCCGCGTCTGCTGCGCATACACCAGGTTCTGGTCCACGTCGCGCGCATGCTTGAAGGCGTCCTGCACGGCCTTTTTGGTGATCTCATTAAAGGTGACGCGGCGAATCTTCTTCCGCTCCGCGGCGGTGGTGCCCAACTGCAGGGCAAGATGATAGGCAATCGCCTCGCCTTCGCGATCCGGGTCAGGCGCCAGGAAGATCTGGTCGGCCTTGGCCCCGGCCTTCTTCAACTGCTCCACAACCTTTTCCTTGCCGGGCGAAACAATCAGCTCCGGCACAAACGTGCGCTTCTTCAGCTCGACGCCGATGTCGTTCTTGGGCAGGTCCATGATGTGGCCCACCGAGGCGCGGACCTCAAAACCCTTGCCCAGATATTTTTCGATCGTCTTGGCCTTGGCCGGCGACTCGACGATCACCAGTGATTTGCTCATTGCCATCCTTATTAGATGTTGCTTTTTTCAGTCGGGCATTCGGGCGATTGGACTCGCGGAAACTCGATTCGGTTACCCGCCTCAGTCGCTGCCTCTGCCGCCCCAAGCCGTCCTGCGCGCTTTCAGGCCGTCCATGCAACTACAAACACTGCAAGCTAACACGGAATGCCGACTCGTTTCCACTCGCAACCGCGCAATTCAGCCGCGATGCGCCTGCAACTGAACGCGTATCCGTCACTTGTCACGGGGTTTCCAGCAAATTGGAAATCTTCTTCCGCAAAAGCCTTTCGCCGGGCGCTCACAGGGTTCGCACGTAATTCTTTCCCGGCAACTGCCGGATGCGGCCGGCAATCTCAAGCTCGAACAGAGCCGTAAACACTTCGGAGGAGGTCAGCTGCGTTTCCAGCATCTCCAGCAACTCGTCAATGTGCACGGACTCGTCGCAGCGCAGCGCCGCGAGCACCATGGTCTCCTGCGGCCGCAGAGCCTGCTCCGGCAATAAGGATGCGGGAGCCTCGGGTTTGGATGCAACGCCGGCCTCGGCCTCCAGTTGCAGCCGCACGTCCGAGGGCAGCTCCTCCCACACGTCCTCCCACGTGGCCACCAGCTTTGCGCCCTGTTTAATCAGCGTGTTGGGCGTCCAGGAGTTCTTGTTGGTCACGTTGCCGGGCACGGCAAACAGGTCGCGATTCTGCTCGCTCGCGCAACGGGCGGTCACGCGCGTGCCGGAGTTCTCGCCGGCCTCCACCACCAGCACGCCCACGCTCAGGCCGCTCAAGATGCGGTTGCGGCGCGGAAAATTCTGCGGCGCGGGAAAGGTGCCCAGCGGCAGCTCGCTTAGGATTGTGCCGCCTGTGGCCAGAATCTCCTCGGCCAGCTTTTTGTTCTCCTTGGGATAAATCACGTCCACGCCGGTTCCCCACACGGCCACGGTGGGCATGCGCGCGGCCAGCGCCCCCTTGTGCGCGCAGGTGTCAATGCCGCGGGCCATGCCGCTGACCACCAGCATGCGCCGCGCACTCAGGTCCCGCGCCAGCATCTCCGCCACGCCCGATCCATACGGCGAGGGATGGCGCGTCCCGACGATGGCGATGGCCGGCCGCGTCAGCAGGTTCACCGCTCCGCGAATCCACAGCACCGGCGGCGGATCGTAGATTTCGCGCAGGCGGTCCGGGTATTCGCGGCAGCTCCAGGTCACCAGCGTCGCGCACTGCTCCACCACGCGCGCCCACTCGTTTTCGGCCGCCTCGCGCGCCTTGCCGTCAAAAAGAAACTGCGCGGACTCCACCGGCAGGCGCAGGCCCTCCAGCTCAGTCAGCGAGAGCTGAAAAAGCTGCGCGGGCGAGCGGAGCATCTTCATCGCGTCCACAATCCGCTTGGGTCCCAGGCCCGGCGCAAGCGTCATGGCCAGCCAGGCAAGCCGGTTTTCGTCCAGCCGGGCGGGCGATGCGGGAGAGAGTTCGTTGGGCAGGCTTGTCATTCAAAAGGGCCGATACGAGTGCGAGTGGATGAGAAAGTTGCAAATCTGGTAACCGCGCAAAACGCGCGTGGGTAATTGGGCCCAACTTATCGTTCCTTGGAATCGAAGTCAAGCTGCCCGCTGTGCGCAGTGCCGGATTCGCGGCACAATGCGCCCGATTGCTAAACTAAAGGCAAGTGACGCTTCTGAAACCAGCGCGCATTCGTGTGGCAGCCATCGGGTTTTTGAATCCCGCACCGCTGATGTGGGACTTTGAGCATCCGCCCCGCGGCCAAGAGCTGGCCGCGCGCTATGAGGTTTCCTACATGCTTCCCGCGGAGTGCGCGGACCGGCTGGCGGACGGAAGCGCTGAAATCGGCCTTGTTCCCATCGCTACGCTGGCGCGGAATCCGGCGCTGCGGATTCTGCCCGGCTGCACCATCGCCTCAAAAAAAGAGGTCCGCTCGCTGCTGCTGGTGCGGCGGGCAAGCCAGCCCTTGTCCCAGGTGCGCAGCGTGGCCGCGGACACGGCCAGCCGCACCACGGTGATTTACGCGCGCCTGCTCTTCCACGCGTGGGGCAACGCTGAAGTGCCCTTTCTGCCCATGCGTGCGGAGCTGGATTCGATGCTCGACCACGCCGACGCCGCGATTCTTATCGGCGATCCGGCGCTGCTGGCGCTGGAGGAGCGGGCCAACCGCGAAGAGCGCACCGGCGAGGTGCTGGTCTATCACGACCTGGCCGCGGAGTGGCAGGCGCTGGCCGGCCTGCCTTTTGTCTCGGCTGTGTGGGGCGCGGCGCCTGCGCCAAAAAACGGGCCGGATTTTCTCACGGCGCAGGTGGTGGAGGATTTTGCGCAGTCGCGTGACCGCGGCCTGGCAAACATCGAGCAGATTGTGGCCGAGTGGACGCGCCGGATTCCGCTCTCCGAGTACGCCATCCGCGCCTACCTGACCCGCAATATTCATTACGTGCTGGACGAGGATTGCCTGGCGGGCATGCGCGGATTCTTCCGCAAGGCTGCCGAGTGCGGCGCGCTGCCCGCATACGACTTTGAGCGGGCCATTCCGCCGAGCCTTTCGCTGCCGTCGCGTTAAATCTCCCAGCGCAGCAGCGTGGCGCCCACGGTAAAGCCCGCGCCCACGGCGGCCAGCAGCACGAGATTTCCCTTCTTCAGCCTGCCCTGCTCAATGGCCGATTCCATGGCCAGCGGAATGGTGCCGGACGACGTGTTGCCGTACTTTTCAATGTTGATGATGACGCGCTCGGGGTCCATGCCCAGGCGGTCGGCCGTGGAGGTGATGATGCGTTTGTTGGCCTGGTGCGGGATGAAGCAGTCGAGCTCCGCGCCGGTAACGCCATTGCGCTCCAGCACCTTCGTGGTGGCCTCGGCCATTTTGCGCACGGCGAATCGATAAACCGCCTGGCCGTCCTGGTAGATGTAGTGCATCTTCTTGTCGATGGTTTCGTGGCTTGACGGGTTCAGGCTGCCGCCGCCTTTCAGGTTCAGTGATGCGCCGCCGGAGCCGTCAATCTCATTGATGAAATCGATAAAACCGATCTCGCCTTCTGCGCAGGGCTCGATCAGCACCGCTCCGCCGCCGTCGCCAAACAGCACGCAGGTGGCGCGGTCGGTGTAGTCGGTCATGCGGGTGTTCGCGTCCGCGCCGCAGACCAGCACCTTCGAGTGCGCGCCGCTTTCCACCAGCTTGACGCCGGCCTGCAGCGCGAAGACGAAGCCCGAGCATCCGGCGGAAACGTCAAAGCCCCATGCGCCGGTTGCGCCAATCTTGTCCTGCACCAGGCAGGCCGTGGAGGGGAACATCATGTCCGGCGTGACGGTGCCCACGAGGATCACTTCCACTTCGCTGGGCGCGATGCCGCGCGCTGCCAGGCACTTTTTCGCGGCCTCGGTGCAGATGTCGCTTACGCCCTTGCCCCTGGCCAGCACGTGGCGCTCACGAATGCCGGTGCGCTCCACGATCCACTGGTCGTTGGTGTCCACCATTCTTTCCAGATCTTGATTGGTGAGAACATCGGGGGGAACATAGGTTCCCAGCGCCGTGATTTTGGCGCGCCGGCCCACAACAGGACGCACGCTGAGGCTCAATTTGCTTCTCCTTGCGGCGCGGACTCATTCTCGCTTCCCCTGGTTGGCCGCGCTCGTCAAAACCATATCCGGCCTGGCTTGCAGTCCGGGGTCAAAATCCGCCGGCGGAAACCGGCTGCGGCCCCTGGCCGTCCGGCGCGCCCGCAGGCAGCGAAAAAAGTGCCGGGTTGCCCACTGCGCCCGTACTAGCCCGTTACCGTTGCTTCCTTCCGGACCTGGCGGGGTTGGCGGGATTACGTCGCGTAGGACCCGGCACCTATGGATTTTAGCACCTTGCGGCGATGGGCTCCGGCGGCTGGTGGAGCGCCGGAAAACCTTGCAGCCATTCGGCGAAAATCACATTACCCGGTAGAATAAGGATGTGAGCAAAGCTTCCCAACCCACGGCGCCTGTCGTGGGCTTCGTTTCGTTAGGCTGCCCCAAAAACCTCGTCGACAGCGAGGTGATGATGGGCCTGCTGGACCGCGCCGGCGCGCGGCTGACGGCCAATCCGGCTGAGGCCGAAATCCTGGTCGTGAACACGTGCAGTTTTATTGACACGGCCAAACAGGAAAGCGTGGACACGATTCTGGAGATGGCGCGGCACAAGACCGGGGGCCGCGCGACAAAGCTCATCGTGGCCGGCTGCCTGGTGGAGCGCTATCGCGACGAGATTCGCAAGAACATTCCGGAAGTGGATGCCGTGGTGGGCACGGGCGAGCTGGAGTCGATTCTGGAGGCGGCGGGCCTGAGCACGGCGAGTGGGACTCCGGCTCTGGCCGCGCCTTCGCCCTTCACGATTCTTTCTGCCGATGCCGTGGTGCGCAGCGGACGCGAGACCGATGCCGGCACGCACAAGGCTGGCCACGGACACGCTGAGGAGAATGGCCCGCGCGGCTTTCGCGCCGAGGGCAATCTGCGCGAGGAGCAGGGGCGCTTCAGCCGCGACCAGTGGCAGGGCGCGGCGCACATGCTGCCGACTTATCTCTACGACGAAACCACGCCGCGGCTGCTGGCGACGCCGAAGGCTTCGGCCTACATCAAGATTGCCGAGGGCTGCGACCATCCGTGCAGCTTTTGCGTCATTCCCAACCTGCGCGGCAAGTTCCGCTCGCGGCGGTTTGAGAGCGTGGTGGCCGAGGCGCAGCGGCTGGTGGCGCAGGGCGTGCGCGAGATTACGCTCATCGGCCAGGACACGACCTGCTACGGCGAAGACCTTGGCATCAAGGACGGGCTGGCCACGCTGCTGGATGCGCTGGCGGGCATTGAAGGGCTGCGCTGGCTGCGGTTCCTCTACGCGTATCCGAATCGCATCACGGGCAGGCTGCTGGAGACAATCGCGAAGCACGACAACATCTGCAAGTATCTTGACGTGCCGCTGCAGCACGCGTCGCCGGCGGTGCTGAAGACGATGAAGCGCGGCGCGGGCGCAGAAATTTTTCTCCGGACTCTGGAAAAGGTGCGCGCCGCCGTGCCGGGCATCGCCCTGCGCACATCGTTCATCGTCGGCTTCCCCGGCGAGTCGCTCCGCGACTTTGAACTTTTGGAGGAGTTTGTTGGCGAGGCCCGTTTCGACTGGCTGGGCGTCTTCAGCTATTCCGACGAGGAAGGCTCAGGCGCATTCGGGCTGGAGAGCAAGGTGGCCAAGCGCACCATTGAAGCGCGCAAGCGGCGGCTGATGAAGATGCAGCAGAAGATTAGCAGGCGGGCCAAGCAGCAATGGGTGGGCCGCGAGCTGGTGCTGCTGGCCGAGGGCGAAAGCGAGGAAACGCCGCTGCTGTGGGAGGGCCGTACGCAGTACCACGCGCCGGAGATTGACGGCAAAGTCTACATCAACGACTTTGGCGCGCCTGAGACGGGTATTGCCGCGCTGGAGGCCGGGCGCTTCTATCGCGCGGAGATTACCGAGGCGCACGAGTACGACGTGGTGGCGCGGGTTGTTGGCGGTCCGCTGTAGACTGAAGCGTTGCCGCGGGGACGAATCATGGCTGGAAAAAAGAAACAGGCGAAGGTGCTGCGCTGCCCCACGTGCGGCATGCTGGTGCAGGCCGGGGATGAGGATTTTCCCTTTTGCAGCGACCGCTGCCGCAAGATTGACCTGGGCAAGTGGGCCAGCGGCGTCTACAAGATCAGCTCGCCGGTGCTGGACCCCGAGGTGCTGGAGGACCTGGGCGGATTGACGGGCGGACACGGCAAAGGCGGCGACGACGAGTGACGATGAGTGAGGCCCGGATTGCAAAGTGAGACGGCGATCAAGCCGCGCAGAACGCTGTGGGCGTGGGCCGTGGCCACCTTCTTTGGCGCGGGGCTGTTGAAGCCTGCGCCGGGCACCTGGGGCTCAGTGGGAGCGCTGCTGCTGTGGGCGGCGTTTGCGTGGGGCGCGCATGCTTCGGCGCACGGGCTGCTGGCGTTTCTGGCGGTGGGCATTGTGCTCTCCGTTGCGCTGGGCGTGCCCGCGGCCACGATTGCCGAGCGGGAGAGCGGGCGGCACGATCCGGGCTTTGTGGTCATCGACGAGGTGGCCGGGCAGTGGATTACGCTCCTGGGCTCGCCGGCGGATTGGAAGCACGCACTCATCGGGCTTATCCTGTTTCGGCTCTTCGACATCACCAAGCCCTTCCCGGTGCGCAAGCTCGAGAAACTGCCGGCAGGCTGGGGCATCGTCTTCGACGACGTAGCCGCTGGGCTGTATGCTTTGGGTGTAGCATCCTTGCTACGCCTTTGGATTTGAGAGATGCCGCGATCCCGTGCACAATCCGAGCCGGATGAGGCGCTGCTGGAGCCGCGCATCGACGACATTGTTCCGCCCGTGGCGCTGCCGCTGGGCGACGTGGAGCTGGCCGGAGCGCATCTGGGACCGCAGCACTCGGCCCTGCCCGCGGTGATGGTGGGTACGCACGCGGCGCATGTGCTCATGAGCCGGCCGGGACGGCTGGCCTTTCGCGTTCCCGAGGAAGCATCCACGGGCAGTATTGAGGTGCGCTCGCCGGCGGGCCTCAGCAACATGGCGCCCTTGCGCGTGGCGCGGGAGCTCACCCGCGGGCTGCATCCGGTCACGAGTCCGGCGGTCAGCCGCTCGGGAATGGTTTATGCCACCATCTCCGGCCCGCGCGGCAAGCAGACGCCGGTTTCAGTGGTGCGCGTGAGTCCCGATGGGCGCGGAACGCCGTTTGTCACCGGCGTTCTGAACGCGACCGGGCTGGCCTTCAGCCCCGAGGGCGACCTCTACGTAACCTCGCGCGCGGAGGGCAACGTGTACCGCGTGGACGGCGCGGGCGAGGCGACGCTGTTTGCCGAGGGCATGGGCGTGGCCACGGGCGCGGCCTTTGACCGCGATGGCAATCTTTTTGTGGGCGACCGCAGCGGCACCATTTTCAAAATCGATCCGCAGGGCCGGATTTTTGTGTACGCAACGCTGGAGCCGAGCGTATCGGCCTATCACCTGGCGGTCGACGCCGCGGGCACGCTCTATGTGACGGGACCGACGCTGTGCTCGAATGACGCGGTGTGGGCCATCAATACGCAGGGCGAGCCGCGCGCGTGGTTCCGGGGGCTGGGCCGGCCGCAGGGCTTGGCGCTGGACCGCGATTGCAACGTGTATGTGGCGTCCTGCTTCCGCGGACGGCACGGGCTGGTGCGCATTACGCCGGAGGGCGAGGCGAGCCTGGTGCTCAGCGGCAACGGGCTGGTGGGCCTGGCCTTTTCCCCGCTGGGCACCACCATACTGACCACCAGCGAAGCCGTTTATGATGTGGACTTGGGCGTGGAAGGGCTGAGCCTGTTTTAAGCACCGCGCAAGCCTTTGCAAGCGGAAGGACGGCGCAGCCCGCAACCGCGCAGACCGCAATCGCGCAGAGCAGGGTCGCACATCAATCTCTCTATGAAATCAGAAATTCTTGCCGTTGGTTCCGAGATGCTGACGCCTTTCCGGCAGGACACCAACTCGCTTTACGTGACGGAACGGCTCAACGAGATCGGCGTGACGGTGGCCTTCAAGACCATTGTGGGCGACCGGCGCAAGGACCTCGTGGGCGCCATCCACACGGCGCTCAAGCGGGCCGACATTGTGGTGCTGATGGGCGGCCTGGGCCCCACCGAGGACGACCTCACGCGCGAGGCGGCGGCCGAGGCGCTGGGCGTGGCGCTCCGGCGGGATTACAACCTGGTGGCGGCGCTGCACGCGCGGGCCGCGGCCTGGCGCATGCCCATGCCGGAGAACAATCTCAAGCAGGCGGACGTGATTGAAGGCGCCACGGTCATTGAGAATCCAAACGGAAGCGCGCCGGGGCAATGGCTGGATGCGACCTTCGAGGGCTATCGCAAGCTGCTGATGCTGGTGCCGGGACCGCCCAACGAGTGCCGGCCGATGTTCGACGACGAATGCCTGCCGCGCCTGAAAAAGATTGTGCCCCAGCGGCACATTGCCAAGCGGACGCTCAAGGCGGCCATGATTCCGGAGTCGCAGGCCGACAAGCTGCTGGCGCCCATTTATTCCGGATACGGCGACGTGGAGACGACGATTCTGGCGCACGCGGGCGACATCCAACTGACGCTGCTGTGCGCCAAGGCCGACGCGGCGGAGGCTGAAGAGCGCGTGGATGAGCTGGCGGGCAGGCTGGAAGAGGCGCTGGATCTCTGGCTCTACTCCTCGCAGGGTGAGTCGCTGGAGCAGATTGTTCTCTACTACCTGGGGCTGCGGCAGGCCACGCTGGCGGTGGCGGAGAGCTGCACGGGCGGCATGGTGGCGGAGCGCATCACGGGCGTGCCGGGCAGCTCGCGGTCGTTTCTGGGCGGCGCGGTGGTGTATTCCGATCCGCTGAAGACGAGCTTTGCCAACGTTGCGCCGGAGCTGATTGCCAAGCACGGCGCGGTCTCCACCGAGGTGGCCGTGGCCATGGCAGAGGGCATTCGCAAGCGCACCGGAGCCACGCTGGGCCTGGGCGTCACGGGCATTGCCGGGCCAACGGGCGGCTCAGACGAGAAGCCGGTGGGCCTGGTGTACTTTGCCGTCAGCGACGCGCAGGCCACCGAAACCTGCCAGAAGACCTTTCGCGGCAACCGCGACCGCGTGCGCCAGTGGGCCACGCAGCAGGCGCTGGACCTCGTTCGCCGCCGGCTGATGTAAGGCCCGTCGCCGGCTGATGTAAGGCCCGGCGCAGGCGGAGGCGGCCTTTGCCGGACGCGAGGCGCGCGTCAAGGGCTTTGTTCTGTTTACTGCTTGGGCTGCGTCTGCGGCTTGGCGGTGGATTCCGTCTTCTTCTTTTCCTCAGTCTTTGTGCTGTGGTGACGTCTGTAGTGGTGGACGCGCGGCTTGGGGCACGGCTTGGCGGGGGGCGGCGCGGGGCACTTGAAGGCGGCCTGCTTTTGCACCGTGACGCGCAGCGCGCTCATCTGCTCTTCCTGCGCGCTGGCGATGGTTTGCAACCGGCTGTCCAGGCCGAGCCGCGCACGCTCCAGGCTGTGCAGGGCTGACTGCAACTCGCCCACCTGCTGTGCCGGCGCGACGATGCGGGAGGCGTCGTAAACACGCAGCAGAACGTCGTACAAAGCGCCGGCGTGCTTGGCCACGGGCAGCGCTTTGCTCACGGACCGGGGCGCGGCGTCAGAGGCGGTGATGAGCGGCGGCATGTTGACGCGAATCTCATGCTGGATGGCCTGGATGTCGTCGGCGGCCTCATCGCGCACCGAACCGCGCTTCCACTTGTCCACACGCAGGCCGCTGAGCGTGGCCTCGACAGTGCTGAGCGAAGGGCGAAGCTGCGCGGAGGGCGGTAGCGGCGTCGGCACCGCGGCGGTGGGCGAAACCGCGACGGGCTGGGCCGCGAGAGGCTGGGCTGCGGGCTGGGCCGCGAGGGGCAAGACGGCGAGTGAAAGTGCCGCAAGAGAAAGTGCCGCAAGAGAAAGTGCCGCGCGAGAAAGATCAGCGAGAAGGATCAGAATGGGGGAATGTTTCACAGTGGACATCTCCTTCACAAAAAGTGCCCGCGAAGAGGAAGAGAAAGCCGGCAGGCCCCGCAGGCAATTCGAACCAGTTTATCGCCCACGGGTTGCTTGCTTGTTGTTTCCCGGTTGTTTGCAGGTCGTTTGCAAGCCGTTTGCCAGTCATTTGCCAGTCGTTTGCCACTCGTTTGCCACTCGTTTGCAGGCCGTTTGCAGGCGCGGCCGGGCGCGGGCCGGCACGTGGATTGACGCGTGCGCGGGCGCTTTGCAAAACTCCATTCATGGCCTACAGCGGGAAGGTGGAGTATGCGCGCGAGCGCAAGATGCGCGAACGCAACAAACCGTATTATCGCCTGGCGCATTGGCCCATCTGGATATGGGTCTTTTTTCTGGCGCCGGGACCGCTGACGTTTTCACTTTTCGCGCACGGGTTCAGTTGGGCGAATTCGGCGTGGCTGGCAGCGGTGCTGGTGGGCACGGGCATTGCCGGATGGAAGGCGCAACTGCCGGGCGTGGAGCACAAGCCCTACATTCTGCGCTTTGACGAGGACAAGCCGAATCCGCTCTACCGGCGCGTCTGCTACACCTTTGCGTGGAATGCGGCGCTGAACTTTGCGCTGCTGAACCTGGCCGGGCTGGTGATTGCCGTGGCGACCGGCGCGTGGACGATGAAGCAGCTTTATCAGTATGTCTACCTGCCGCTTTGCCTGCTTATCCTCCTGCTGGGCGCACTGGGCAAGCTGCCGCGCGTGGGCCCGCGCACCAGGGGCGAAGGTGCGGAGCGGCGGTATTTCTACGGCACGGTGTGGGCGGTCACGGCGGCGCAAACCGTGCTGCTGGTGCTGTGGAAGACGCTGCCGCGGGCGCACTGGGCCGACGTGGCAAAGCTGGCGATTTATGTCTGCGTGCTGGCGTTGATGGGCATGCTTGCGGCCAGGGGCAAGCTCTATCGCACGCGGCCGATTTTGCCGGGCGACGTGATGGTGGATTGAGGCGGAAATCTCCGCCGGGGATTTGCCTGAGAAAAATAGTAAGCCGCGGCGCTGCGCCAGCCACGCGGCTCGCGCTTATTTTGTGGCGGTGACGGCCTTGTAGCCGGTGCCGCCGGCTTTCTTCAGCGCCGCCAGGCCCTCCTCCACGCTCAGCAGCGGAGTGGTTTTGGTGCTGCGCACCGAGCCGCCGCTGGCAACGGCCAGCGACAGTGCCGCGGCGCTGATGTTGTTGGGCATTTCCACAATGCAGACGACGTCCTGGTCACCGAACGAGAGCCACAGGCCGGTGAGCGAGCCGCCGAGCTTTTCAACGGATTTGCGCATCACGTCGCTGCGGTTCTGGGGATTGCGGATGAGCGCCGTCAGGGCATCGGGCGTGTACGAGGTCTGCACAAGATAACTGGGCATGGGAAGTCGCCTTTCGAAGGATGTCAGCCGGGGTGCAGCGGGGAGGCACCCACTATACACCGGGCGCGGATGCGCCGCGCGGGAAAAATCATGCGTGGCCGGGCGCGTACGCGGCGGAACCCGCGAACCGGGGCCCGACCTGCTACACTCGGTTTCGTTATGTCTCCGGCAAGCCTGCTGACTGCTCTGGCTGCGTATCTACTTGGATCGATTCCGACCGGATATTTGCTGGTCCGGCTGGTGCGCAAGCAGGATATTCGCACGGTGGGCAGCGGCAACATTGGCGCCACGAATGTGCTGCGCTCAGGCGGCAAAGGCCTGGGCGCGGCCACGTTTCTGCTGGACATGCTGAAGGGCAGCGCGGCGGTTGGCCTGGGCATGCTGGCGGCGCGGCTGTGGATGCCGGGCGTGCCGGTGCGCAATGTGGAAGCGCTGGCGGCGCTGTGCGCCGTGCTGGGACACATGTTTCCCGTGTGGCTCAGGTTTCGCGGAGGCAAGGGCGTGGCCACCGGCTTTGGCGTCTTTGTGGTGGCCGCGCCGCTGGCCGCGCTGGCCGCGCTGGCGGTCTTTGCGCTCATTTTTGTCATGAGCCGGATCGTTTCGCTCGCGTCCATCCTTGCGGCGGGCTGCTTTCCGGTGTTTGCGTGGCTCATGGTTCACGGCCCGCGGTCCGCGTTTTTCCTGGCCGTGCAGGCAATGGTGGCCATGCTGATTATTGTGAAACACCACCAGAATATCCGGAGACTGATGACGGGAACCGAACACAGGTTTGGCGCGGGGAAGCCGGCATGAGCAAAGTGGCCGTGCTGGGAGCCGGCGCGTGGGGCACGGCGCTGGCCATGAGCTTCCAGCGGCGGGGCCACGCGGTCACGCTCTGGTCGCATGACGTGCATGAGGCGCGCACCATTCGCGAGGCGCGGGAGAACACGCTGTTTCTGCCGGGATTCGCGCTGCCCGCCGGGCTTGAAGTCACGCCCGAGGATGCGGCAGTGCGCGAGGCGGAGATTGTGGTCAGCGTGGTGCCGTCGGAGTTTCTGCGGCCTACGATCAAGCGGCTTGCGCCGCACCTGCGTGCGGAGCAGATTGTGCTCAGCGCGACCAAGGGCGTCGAGGACCACACGTTTCTGCGCATGACGGAGGTGCTGGCGCAGGCGCTGGAGCCGGCCGGATTTACGCTGCCCATTGGCGCGATGAGCGGGCCGAGCTTTGCGCTGGAAGTGGCGCAGGGCCAGCCGACGGCAGTGACCGTGGCCTTTGCCGATGCGGAGGTTGCGTCGCGCGTGCGCCAGGAGTTTTCCTCAGAGAGCCTGCGCCTGTATACGTCCACCGATGTGATTGGCGTCGAGCTGGGCGGCGCGCTCAAGAACGTGATTGCGATTGCGGCGGGCGTGGCCGCGGGCGTGGGCCTGGGTTACAACTCGGCCGCCGGGCTCATGACGCGCGGCATTGCGGAGATTACGCGGCTGGCGGTGGCCTGCGGCGGGCGGCGCGAGACGCTGGCGGGGCTCAGCGGCGTGGGCGACCTGGTGCTCACCTGCACGGGCTCGCTCAGCCGGAACCGCACCGTGGGCGAGGCGCTGGGCAAGGGGCGCAAGCTGCCGGAGATTCTGGCCGGGCTGGGCGGCAAGGTGGCCGAAGGCGTGCGCACCACGCGCGCGGCCCTGGGACTGGCGCGCAAGCACGGCATCGAGATGCCGATTGCCGAGCAGATGGAGCAGATTCTCGATGCGGGCAAGGATCCGCGCGAGGCAATCCGCGAGCTGATGCTGCGGCCGGGCAAGGACGAGCAGTGAAACCGGCGAGTCCGCACTGAGGCAAGGACGAGCAGTGAAACCGGCGAGTCCGCACTGTGGCAAGGACGAGCAGTGAAACCGGCGAGTCCGCACTGAGGCAAGGACGAGCAGTGCAGCCGGCGAGTCCGCACTGTGGCAAGGACGAGCAGTGCAGCCGGCGAGTCCGCACTGTGGAAAGGACGAGCAGTGAAACCGGCGAGTCCGCACTGTGGCAAGGACGAGCAGTGAAACCGGCGAGTCCGCACTGTGGCAAGGACG
>DASUAU010000011.1:0-71256 GCA_035763705.1 Occallatibacter sp.
CGGGGGCCGTGGCTGCTGGTGGATCGCGCGACGGGACACGTGACGGCGCTGAAGCTGCCGGACTACAACCCGGCGGTGAGCCGCGTGGTTTGGTATCGCGACTATGGGGCGTATTGCGGCGTGACGCCGAGCGAGAAGACGCTCTACGCGATGGTGGCGCAACTGACGGTGCGGAAGGCGGTGCTGCGCAAGCGGCTTGCGGCGTTTGAGGCGGCGGATTCGTCGGAGCCTGCGTGCGGTCCGGCGGAGTGGCAGCGGGATCCGATGCGGGTGACGTTTCATCCGGCGGGCAAGGATGCGGTGAGCTTTGACATTGTGGCCGGTTCGGCGGTGCTGGTGGAAAGCGACAGCGACGAGACCGCAACGCCGACGCCGGCGCAGAAACCGCAATAGCGAGGGAGGCAGCGCGATGGAGACACTGGACGAGTTGCTGAAGAAGGCTGAAGCAGCGCATGGACACATGTGTCCGGGGCAGATTCTGGGTGTGCGCATGGCGCTGGCGGGGCTGAAAGAGCTGGGGATTGAGGATCCGCTGGGCGCGGATCGCAAGCGGCTGGTGACGTACATCGAGATTGATCGGTGTGCGACGGATGCGATTGGGATGGTGACCGGTTGCCGGCTGGGCAAGCGGACGCTGAAGTTTCGCGACTGGGGCAAGATGGCGGCGACCTTCGTGGACCTGGAGACGGGAAAAGCGGTACGGGTGACGGCTCTGGAGAGCTCGCGGGAGCGGGCGCAGCAGATGTTTCCCGAGGCGGAAACGAAGAGCAAGCAGCAGATGATGGCGTATCTCGCGCTGCGGGATGAGGAGTTGCTTGCGGTGCGGCAGGTGCGCGTGGCCGTGGGCGAAACGGAGCTACCGGGCAGGCGAGGCGAGCGCGTGACCTGCGTCCGCTGCGGCGAAGGCGTGAACTTTGGCCGGTTTGAAGAGGTGAAGGGCGAGAGGCTGTGCCTGAGTTGCGCTCGGCCGGAGGAGCGATACTGGCGGGCCTGACGGGCAGCCGCCGGTCCGGGAAGCAGAGCGCGGGCAACGCGCATCTTGACACCGGCCCGCTTGCACATTTCTTATCTTGCTAGGCCTTCTTTCCGGTTCCGGCTGAGCTTTGCACTTCGCACAATGTGCGCAGGGGGTTGCAGCGGGCCGGCGAGCAGGTTGTGTCGAACAGGAAGCCGACGGTAGCGGGGTCCCAGGCAAAGGCAAGCAGGGAATGAAAGTTCCGGTTCCCGGGCGAGTGGTTGCATGGCCCATCTTCCAGAGCCTGAGCCGGACCGATGCGTGGGCCAGGAGCATTCCCGTAGACCCATTTCCAACGAGGCATCCGGCGAAGCTCCGGGTGAGCCTGTGCCCCTGAGAGAGCCGGAGTTTGCGGCAGGGCGAGTAAAGGACGAGCGTGACGACAAGTTTGTTGCTGTGGGCAGCAGAGCCGACCGCGAACGGAAGCGGGCTGATGATGTTGCTGCCGCTGCTGCTGATTCCACTGCTTTATTTTGTAATGATCCGGCCGCAGCAGAAGCGGCAGAAGCAGTGGCAGGAGATGCTGGGCAACATCAAGACCGGCGACCGGGTGACAACGGCTGGCGGACTGCGCGGCACGATTCTATCGATCAAGGACGATGCGGTGATTCTGCGGATTGCGCCGGATAACCTGAAGGTGGAAGTGGCCAAGAACGCGATTGCGTCTGTGACCACGCAGGAAGAATCTTCAGCCTCCTGAGCGGGGCAGAGGCCGGCGCAGCAGGCTTGACCGGCCCGGGAAATGAGACGATGAAGAAGAATCTGAGAAACAAAGTACTGCTGATTATTGGAGTCCTGCTGGTTTTTATCTACGGAATCTTCGGGATTCCGTCGGGGTTCTCCGGCCAGGCGCTGATGGCGACGCTGACGCAGCGCATTCACCTGGGACTTGACCTGAAGGGCGGCGCGCACCTGATTTTGCAGGTGAAGGTGCTGGAGGCTGTGAACGACGAGACGGATAACACGGCGGCGCGCATCCAGGATGACCTGAAGCAGGCGCATCTGACGTTTTCGCAGGTCTACAAGCCGAGTCCGCTGAAGGTCGACGGAACGGGGCAGCCGCAGACCATCCGCGTTGAAGGCGTGACGGCGGACCAGGAGGGCGCGGTGCGCAACCGGCTGGACTCAAAGTACGGAACCGAGTACGACATTGCAGGCAACGCCGACAACAGCTTTACGGTGACGATGAAGCCGATGGTGGAGTCGGACCTGGAAAAGCGGGCGGTACAGCAGACGATCGAAACCATCCGCGACCGCGTGGACGCGCTGGGCGTGAGCGAGCCGGACATTCAGCAGTACGGGCTGGGCGACAACCAGATTCTAGTGGAGCTGCCGGGCATCTCCGATCTTGACCGGGTGAAGTCCATCATCCAATCCACGGCGCGGCTTGAGATTCATGCGGTGGTTGCCGGCCCTTTCCAGGATGAGCCGACGGCGCTGTCCAGCGTGGGCGGTGCGCTGCCGGCCGACGAAGAGCTGGTGCACTTCTCCGGTGTGAGCGGCAATGAAGCCGACCAGGTGTACATCCTGCAGCGCATGGCGATTGTAAAGGGCAACGACTTCCGCTCAGCGGATCCGGGCACGAACCCCAACACGGGCCAGCTAAACGTGCAGTTCACGCTGACCAACCAGGCCGGAGACCGCTTCTACCAGTACACGCGGGCCAACGTGGGGCGCTACATGGCGGTGGTGCTCGGCGGCAGCGTGCGCGAGGTGGCGAGCATCCACGAGCCCATCCGCGACCGCGGCGAGATTGAGGGCAGCTTCAGCCGTGAGGAAGTGCAGAACCTGTCCAAGCTGTTGAGCTCCGGCGCTTTGCCGGCTTCGCTCACGTATCTGGAGCAGCGCACGGTGGGCGCATCGCTCGGCGCCGACTCGATTCGCGAAGGCGTGACGGCGGCGATTGTGGGCCTTGTGGTGGTGCTGATCTTCATGCTCATCTACTACAAAGGCGCGGGCATCAACGCGGACCTGGCGCTGATTTTGAACCTGGTGATTCTGCTGGGATTCATGGGATACTCAACCGCGACGCTCACCCTGCCGGGCATTGCCGGCGTCATTTTGACCATTGGCATGGGCGTGGACTCGAACGTGCTGGTCTTTGAGCGCATACGCGAGGAGATTCGCGCGGGCAAGGCCGCCGCGGCAGCCGTGGACCAGGGCTTTGCGCATGCCTGGACGACAATTTTCGACACGCACGTGACGACCATTGTGTCGGCGGCGATTCTGTTTGTGTTCGGCACCGGGCCGGTGAGGGGCTTTGCCACAACGCTGGTGGTTGGCTTGTGCGCAAACCTGTTCACGGCGGTGTTCGTTTCGCGCGTGATATTCGATTCTCACCTGAACAAGCTGAAGCCGGGCGAGATGGTTTCGATTTAGAACGGCGCAAGCCGGCGCAGGAGCGGCCGGCGGCGGGACTAACGATTTGAGACCGGCAGGGAAAACGCCGGCACGAGGAAGGCAGAGGAACCGTGGAATTTTTTCACAACCCAAAAGTGGACTGGCTGGGCAAGAAGTGGTATTTCCTGGCCTTTTCGTTGATTTTCAGCACTGCAGGCGTGATTTCGATGGGGTGGCACTGGGCGCACATCGGCAGCCCCGTGCCGCTGGGCGTGGACTTCAAGGGCGGCACGCAGGTGCAGGTGAAGTTCAACCAGCATCCGGTCATCAGCCAGATTCGCGAGGCGATGGATGCGGCCGGCGTGCACGATTCGCGCATTGTGCAGTTTGGCGAAGCCGTGAACGACGAGGTGCTGATCAGCCTGCCGGAAACCAAGAATGAGAATTCGCTGGACGCGGGCCGGCAGAGGATTGATGCGGCGCTGAACCAGCAGTACGAGGGCAAATTCTCCGTTCGCAACGTGCAGGTGGTGGGCCCCACGGTGGGCCGGCAACTGGAGAAGCAGGCGGCATTGGCCACGCTCTACTCTCTGCTGGGAATGCTGATTTATCTCTGGTTCCGGTTTCAGTTGATCTATGGCGTGGCGGCGGTGGTGGCCTGCTTCCATGACACGCTGATTACAGTTGGCGCCTTTGCGCTGGCTGAGCGCGAACTGAGCCTGACGGTGATTGCGGCAATCCTGACGCTGGTGGGCTACTCAATGAACGACACCATCGTCGTGTTTGACCGTATTCGCGAGAACCTGCGGCTGAGCCGGCGCGAGCCGCTGGCCGACCTGGTGAATCGCAGCATCAACCAGACGCTGAGCCGGACGGTGCTGACTTCGGGCCTGACGTTCCTGACGGTGCTCTCGCTGTTTATCTTCGGCGGGCAGGTGCTGAATGGATTTTCCTTTGCGCTGGTGATCGGCATTCTGATTGGCACCTATTCGTCGATTGCGGTTGCCTCGCCGATGCTGGTGGTGTGGCAGGAATATCGCGCCAGAAGCGGCAAAGCAGCGGTTTTGCCTGCTGCGCGGCGTTCAAACTAGGCGCCTTCGCGAGCAGCAATTGCACTGTTTTTGGAGCACGTTTTGCAAGTGTTGGGCAGTTCTGATATAGGTGGAGCACATCCGTGAAGTAACGTTTGGATGCCTGGGAACCATTGCAATTCCGCCGGTGTCTAAATAGAGGTAACCAACACCCGATTCGAGGCTGGCCATGTTTGAAGATTCCACATTTGAATCCGGAGGAAAGATCAAGAGCAAGAGCAAGTATTGGATGTTAGTAACGCTAATCTTCAATGGCTCGATTGTCTTTCTCCTGATCCTGATTCCCCTGCTCTACCCTGAGGCTTTACCCAAGGCTGCGATGTTGACCGTGCTGACCGCTCCGCCGCCGCCGCCGCCGCCTCCTCCTCCTCCTCCGCCGCCTGAGGTGAAAGTGGTGCATGTGCAGTCAGAGATGATGAACAACCAGCTGATTGCCCCCACCAAGATTCCCAAGACCATCAAGAATGTCTCGGAGAAGGAAGCGCCTCCATCGAGCTTTGGCGTGGCCGGCATGGAAGGCCTGGGCGGCAGCGCCGGCGGCGTGATTGGTGGCGTCTTCGGCAATGCGGCTCCGCAGGTGAAGGTTGCGCCGCCGAAGAAGGTGAACATTTCGGCCGGTGTTGCGCAGGGCATGATAATCCGGGAAACCCAGCCGGTGTATCCGCCGATTGCCAAGGCGGCGCACATGCAGGGCACCGTGGTGCTGCAGGCGACAATTTCCAAGCAGGGCACAATCAAGGACCTGCGCGTGGTGAGCGGGCCGACGATGCTGCAGCGTGCGGCAATGCAGGCCGTGCAGACCTGGCGCTACCGGCCGTACGAGCTGAACAACGAGCCGGTGGAAGTGGAAACGACAATTAACGTGATCTTCAGCCTGGGCGGCTGAGATTGAATCCGGCCCTCTCCCCGGCTTCGGGGTGAGGGCCTTGACATCAGTACCGAATGCGCATCCTTGCACGAGCCGCATTCCCAGCAGCCACCCGCGAAGGCGGGACGAGGCTAACAATCAAAAGAAACTCCGCAGGAGGAACGATTCAGTGATTCTCGCTCAGCTCGCACATTACGCATCGCACACCGTCCACAGCCTGGCGCTGTTCCAGGACGAGCCGACGGTCAGCTTCACCGTCACGGGCCTGTGGCACAACATGGGCATCCTGGCCAAGGCCGTGGCCGTCTTGCTGTTCCTTGAATCCATCTGGTCACTGGCCGTGATGATTGACCGCTACCTTTACTTCTCCGCCGCTCGGAAACAGTCGCGCGAATTCGCGCCGAAAGTTGCCGGCGCGCTGAAGGACAGAAAGCTGGAAGAGGCGATCAAGATCGCCGACCGCAGCAAGAAGTCGCACCTGGCCGAAGTGGTAACGGCCGGTCTGCAGGAGTTCCGCGCATCGTCCGGCGCGGCAACGGAGAGCACGATTGAGAGCTCGCAGCGCGCGCTGGAAAGGGCTGAGGCGATTGTGCATGCCAAGCTCAAGCGCGGCCTGAGCGTGCTGGCGACGATTGGCGCAACCGCGCCGTTCGTGGGACTGTTCGGAACCGTCGTCGGCATTCTGAACGCCTTCCAGCAGATCGCCACGCAGAAGACTTCGGGCATCGGCGCAGTGGCCGGTGGTATTTCCGAGGCTCTGGTGACCACCGCGTTCGGACTGCTGGTGGCCATCCCCGCCGTGATGGCGTTCAACTACTTCACCGGGCGTGTCGAGGCATTCGACGTGGAGATGGACAACTCCTCGAGCGAGTTGATCGACTACTTCATCAAGCAGAGCAGCAACCGGTAAATGCTGCCGTACCCGGCTGACGCGAGAGATCAAGAGGGCAGAAGGGCGCGCAACGCTCTTCTGCCTGCTGAATCCGCGGCAGGACCGGGTGAAATGAGGAAGAGGGCCGGTAGCCGACCGGCGTGAAAACGAAAGGCATGGAGCCTGAATTATGTCGATTGCAGTCCGCAACGAAGGCAGCAAGGTCAACTCCAACATCAATGTGACGCCGATGGTGGACGTGATGCTGGTGCTGCTGATTATTTTCATGGTCATCACGCCGATGCTCACCAACAAGGTGTCCATTGACATGGTCCAGGTGCAGAACGCGGTTCCGATGCCGGACGCCAACAAGGACGATGCGATTGTGGTGGCGATTACCCGCGATAGCGGAATCTTCCTGGGGCAGAACAAGGTGGCGCTGAGCGAGCTTGGCTCAAAAGTCAGTGACCGCCTGGCGAGCTCGCCGGGAAAAACGATCTATGTTCGCGCCGATGCGCGCGCGCAGTATCGCGCCGTGGAAGATGCGATTGACGCCGTGCGTACGGCCGGCGTGGATGAGATTGGCATGCTGACCCAGCGCAAGGGCAACAATCTGGCGGGTGGCGAATAGCCGCTAAAACCGGCGAACCGATTCACGAGATTGAGGAAGCAATAGGAGTTTGACGCCATGGCAATGACAACTGGAGGCGGAGGTGGTTACTCGGCCGACATCAACGTAACGCCGATGATCGACATCCTGCTGGTGCTGCTGATCATCTTTATGGTGATTGTGCCGCAGGTGCCGGACGGTCTGAATGCCGCGGTTCCGCAGCCGCCCAAGCACAAGACGCAGCAGCAGCCGAACGACCGGACAATCGTGGTGCAGATTGCATACCGCGCGGGCGCTGCGCCGACTTACAAGATCAACGACATGGACGTGGCCCACGCGGACCTGCAATCCAAGCTGACCTCAATCTATGCCAACCGGGCCGAGCGCGTGATGTTTATCAAGGGCGACGACGATCTGGAATTCCGCTATGTGGCGGACGTGATGGACATTGCAAAGTCGGCGAACGTGGATCACGTTGGATTGATGACGCCGAAGATTATGGCCGGGCAGTAGGCGGCCGAATTGCCGCGGGCAGACGGAAGCGGGCCCTGGCCCAAACCGCTGCCAGCAAGCAGCGCAAGGGTGCGCAGGACCGGCGAACAGGAGCTCGCGGGTCTTGCGGAAACAACACAGTAGAGATGCCTCAGTCAGTGCTTTTGGAATGAGGCCGATCGCAGAAAGTCTTTGACCACCGGACCGGATGAGCAGGCGGGAAGGCGGAAATCCGGGACAGGCCAGGACCAGGGCGGACCGGCGGCGGTTGTAGCAATTCCAGGCGCGCGAGAGAAGGGCACGTCCTGAAGGAGAAGAAACGACAATGAATCGACCCGCACGTATTACGGCGCTTGCGGTGGTGCTTGCCGGACTGGTTTTTCCCATGAGCGGGTGCAACAAGCTGGCGGCCCGGGACCAACTGAACAAGGGTGTGGAATCCTACAAAGCCGGCAAGTATGAAGAGGCAATCGGGCATTTCCAGAAGGCAACGGAACTGGATCCGACACTGCCCATGGCCAAGAGCTATCTGGCCACTGCCCTCTCACAGAACGTGGTGCCTGGGCTGGACACACCGGCGAACCTGAAGACCGCGCAGCAGGCAATCGGCATCTTTCAGGAGGTTCTGGCCAGGGAACCGAATGACATCAACAGCATGAAGCAGATTGCGGGCATCTACTTCAGCGTGAAGAAGCTGGACGACGCCAAGGAGTGGCAGAAAAAAGTGCTGGCTGCTGATCCGAAGGATCCTGAGGCGGCCTATACCATTGGAGTGATCGACTGGACCGAGGCGCACGAGAACGTGCTGAAGGAACTGCAGTCGGTGGGGCTGAACGACGATGGCGAGGGCAATACCAAGGCGCCGAAGAAGGTTATGGCCACCATCAAAGAGGAAAACACGCCCATGGTGGAGGAAGCGCTCAAATATCTGAATCAGGCGATCGACAATCGTCCGAATTATGACGATGCGATGGCGTATTTGAACCTTGTCTACCGCCGCAAGGCTGACGTGGACTATGCGAGTCCCGCCGACGTGAAGGCTGACCTGGCGCAGGCGGAAGACTGGCGCACCAAGGCCATGGGAGCCCGCAAGGAGAACGAGGAAAAGAAGGCGAAGAGCGCCGCTGGCGGCATCACCGTTCCCTCCTCGAGCAACTAAAGCAAAACCAGCCTCGGTGTATCCCGGAGCCGATCCTCTCAAGTCGACGCGACCCTCAGGAAGCGGCGACTCGGCAAGGTTCTCAAAGGGGCAGAGAATGGCTGGTTTTGCTCTAGGCGAACAGGCCCACAGCGTAGCGAATGAGTGAGAAGCGGCCTCCGTTCTGAAGCGGAGGCCGCATTTTTTGCGCGCGTGGACGGCTGAGCGCGCTGCGGGAACGCGATTTCCGGCAGGGATAGGCGCGTCAGGGAAGGGCGGCAGGGAATGGCGGCAGGGAATGGCGAAGGGTGCGCGGATTGCGTTTCGCGTGCGTCAACGCCGCCGGCTACTACGCGCCGTTTTTGAGAATCCGCTCGGCGTAGTAGTTGCGAATCTTGGCCTGGTCGTGGAGAACCTCAAAGTAGGCGTTCTTGAGGAGCTGGGCACGAGCCTCGCGCAGCGACTGGCGGATGACCTGCTGGACGTTGGGGTCGTTCAACTCGCGCTGGCCGGCGGGCTCCTTTGAGAGCAGCTTGAAGACGGCATAGGCGATGACGTGACGGCCGGGGCCCGCGCCATCATACATGGGCAGAACGCCTGTAATCTGGCCGGGCTTGAGCTTGCTGATGGCGTCGTAGGCCTCGGGGTCGGTCTTGAGGGCGGACTCGCCAATGAAGCCCATGTTGCCGCCATTGGAGGCGTTGGCGGAATTGTCAGAGGAGGTCATGGCGACGGTCCCAAAGTCCTCTCCGCTGTCAAGGCGGTTCAGCACGGTCTGGATGCGCTTGTGTGCGGTGGCGTCGTTGTAAACACGGTCGCTGGCCATGCTGTTGTCGCTTTTGCTGGGCGGAATGGTGCTGGCGACGACCTGCGCAAGGTTGTACTGGGGCTCGATGAGGCTGAATTCAGCTTTATGCGCCTTGTAGTAATTGCTGATGTCGGCGTCCGTGATGTTGATTTTGGAGTAGATTTCCTTGTTCTCAAGCTTGTCCTGGGTAAGCGAGCGGCGAATCTGCGTCTTGAGGTCGTCGAGGGTGAGGTCGCGCGCTTTCAGCTGCCGGGCGAATTCCTCTTCGGTGTAAGGCGCCTTCATCTCGGTAAGGCGGGCATTCACGTCCTCGTCCGTGGCGGCCAGGTTGAGCTTCGCGGCTCGCTGCTGCAGCACCTCATCTTCAATCATCTGGTGGAGGATCCGGAGGCGAAGGATGTCGGTCTCCTCGGGAGTCGACTGCTGGGAGGTCTGGCCCATGCTCATTATGTAATTCTTGTAGGCGCGGTCAAGCTCCGCCTTGGTGATTTCCTTGCCGTTCACGGTGGCCATCACGTCAGACGAAGGTGAGTGGCGGCAGCCGGCGATGCCGCCGAGGGCGACACTGCTGAGAACCAGGCCACTGGAAACCACGAGAACGGCAAAGCCGCGACGGGAAAACGAACGGACTTCAACGGACAAGCTGAACACTCCTGGAAGCCGAAAAGGCCTCCGGTCTTACAGGATACATCCCGCGCAGGATGCTCTCCGGCCGCGGGCAAAGTGCCAAATCCGCACCGGCCTGAGGAGCGCTACCTGCCGGCGCCGGCCTGGCCCTGCGTTGGCGCCGGGGGCTGCGCCGGCATGTCAGCGGGCGGCTCCTCACCGGCGGCGCGCAGGGCGCGGTCAATCACCATCCAGAGCTGTGCCTGGGGAACGACGCCGCTGATGCGCTCTCCGTTGACGAAGAGTGCAGGAGTGCCGTCGACGCCCAGCGCGTCACCCTGGCTGGTTTCGGTTTGGATGTTGCTTTCGTCCTGTTTGGCCAGACAGGCATCGAGTTTGGCCGCGTCAAGCTTGCCGGAGGCGGCCTGCTGGCGGGCGATGCGGTCCAGTGCCGCAAAGCTCCGCGTAAGATTGCGATCCGTGCCGGTGATTTCGTCGCCGTGGGCGTGCAGGTGGTCCACGTAGTCCCAGTAAGCAGCGCCGTTTTGCGCGGCAAGGCAGTTGGCGTCCACGGCGGCGTGCATGGCCCAGGGATGAATCTGGATGAGCGGAAAATCCTTGTAAACGAAGCGAACCAGGCCCTTGTAATGGTCGAGCGTGGCTGGGAAGAGCGTCTCGTGCATGCGCGCGCAATAGGGGCACTCAAGATCGTCAAAATTGATGACGGTGACCTTGGCATTGGGATTGCCGCGGATGGGACGGCCGGCAATGGGAATGTGGAGCGCGGGATTGTTGTCGAGACTGTAGGTCTCAAGGCGCGCCAGGGTCTTGTGGTCCTTGGAAATGAGGAAGTTGACTAGGCTGGTGTGGGCGCCGTGGCCGACGGTGACGGGAAGGGTGTCATAGCCGGAGATCTGGCTGGGCGAAGGCGTGCCGATGGTGACGGTGTAGTCCTGGGGAACGTTGTACTGCGAGCGGACCATCAGCTCCACGCGGCGGTTGAAGGAAGAGTCAGTGGGCGCGGCGGGAGACGACTGGGCTTTGCAGCCGGTGGCGACGACGAGCATCAGCAATCCGGCAAGAACGCGAAGACGTAACAATGAAGGATCCTCTTGGCTTTAAGGATACCGCAGCGGAGCCCCCTCCGGCCCGTTGGCCGGGCGCGCTGCATGCCCTGGATAAGTGGACGCGGCAGATGCGAAAAGGCAAGCAGAGCCTGTGCGCAAGGGCTCAATATGCGGGCGGCTGCGAGGGGTCGCGGAAGATGGTGTTGTTGCGGCGGATGTCGCCCACGGAGCCGAAATTGGCGAGCGTGAAGCTGTAGAGATACTGAGTCTCGTCGCGGGGCGAGCCGAGGGCGAAACGGCGGTAACCGAGGCTGATGCCGCAGCAATTCCAGTTGTAAACAGCCTGGACGCCGGCGTACTGGAGCGCGCCGTTGACAAAGTCATAACCGGCGTTGGCCGAGAGGTTCAGGCCCACCTGGTTGGTCTTGCCGATTTGCAGAAAGGGCTGGAGCTGCTGGCTCTGGATGATGGATGCCGCGGTGCCCTTCTCATCGACGGCGTTCAGCAGCGCATGGCGCACGCCGACGGTGGTGCGGCCCCAGCTGTAGCCGGCGTAGAGGTTGTCGGCCCCGATGCGTCCGGCGCGAGGGTCGTAGTCCATGTCCCACTCGATGCGAAGATTGCGAATGGCCTCAAAACGCAGGCGCGAGATGAGGGGCGCAATGTTGCGCGGCGTGGTGAGGAAGGCGACGCCGGTGAGGTCCAGAGTGGAGTCAAAGACGTTGCGGCGGCCGGGAATGAGTGCGCCGCCGAAATCGGCGTTGAGAAAGAATTTCTGGCCAATCTGCCAGCTTGCCCACTCGCGGGGCGGCGCGGGACACGGAGTTTTTGCAGGCTGTCCGGCCGCATCGCGGCAGGGAACGGGTTTGTTCGAGCGCAGGTAAAAGCGCTGGGTCAGGTTGAAGCCGGCTTCATTGGTGTCCGTGGCGATGTCCGTGGTGTCGACCATGAGGACGTTGCGCGCGGTGGGGCCAATGCCGCCGACAAAGTGATAGTAGAACTCGGGCTCGATGACGTGGCGGAGGGTGCGATTCCAGCGGGCGAGAAAGAAGTCGCGCTCCAGGGCCGGGCCGCGCAGGTCAAGGGAGGCCTCCATGTCGGACCGGTTGAGCGGCTCGTGGCTGATGGTGGGCGTTCCGCCGTTTGTGCCCGTCAGGTCGGGCCGCTGGCTGCCGGAGTAAGAGGTGTCGCGCAAGGCGATCGAGGGAACCAAGTCCCATCCGCCTGCGTGGAAGGGCAGCGAAAGCCGCGGGTAGATGTCAATACGGCCCACGTTGCGGGCGTGAAAGCCGGACTCAGAGCGGCTGAGGTAGCTGAGCGAGGAACCAAAGCTCCAGTAGAGTGGGCTGGCGCCCAGCGGTCGGTCCAGCACGTCGAAGCGGAGGGTGGGCAGATGCAGGATGCGGGCTTCGTTGCCGGGCATGGAACTGGCGAAAGTCTGCAAGCGGGCGAGATAGGCCGAAGGAACGTAGCCGTGGCGCTCATCGGTGAGCGAGAGGACGCTGTGGACCTCAGAGGTGACGGCCTGGTTGTAATTGTCATTGAAGACGAGCTTGTAGACGTAACTGGAGAGGTATTCGATGTCGCCGGCCAGGCGCGTGTGCGGCGTGATGTCTTCGCGGCCCAGGGCCACCACATCCAGTCCTCCCTGATCCACGAGGCCGGTGGCGGGCGGCGTGGCGGGACCGCCGCGGTCCAGCAGGGCATTCCAGCGGACGTTGAGGAAGTTGAGGCCGGCGCCCTTGAAGCGGAAGTCGCCGTTGGGCGCAAAGCCGCGTTTGGAGTAGTACTCGGCGCCGAGTACCACGTCGGTGCTGCGGCTGAGGGCGATGTACACCTGCTCACCGAGGACGAGGCCCTTGATGGAGGAGTAGCTGATGACGGGAATAAGGAATCCGCTTTCGCGGCCATTCTCATTTACGGGATGGCGCAGATAAGGCAGATAAAAGGCGGGCACGCCGTGGACCTTGAAGAAGGTGTTGGCGGTGGAGGCTTCGCCGTTGTCAATGCGGATGGAGCGGGCGATGAGCTGCCAGTCAGGATGCGGCAGGCGGCAGTTGGTCATGGCGCCGTCGAGGATGCGGTACTGGCCCTTGCCGGTTTCGAGAAGCACGCGGCCGGAAAAAAGAAATGGATTGGGCGTGGAGTAAACCGTGGTGCGGCCGGAGCGGCGGACGCCGAGCGAGCCGGTGACGTGGAAGAAGCGGCCGGTGTGCTCGTTCAGGCGCATCTCGCCGTGGTCGGCGCGGATGAAGGCGTCTTCCTCACCGCCGGTGACGAGGATGTGGCCGTCGGCCTCAAGATCCGTGGTGCGCTGGTTGTAGACGACCTTGTCGGCGCGGAGGGTGTAGTCGCCGTAGTGAATTTCCACATTGCCGGTGAGTGTGGCCACGTGGCCGGCCAGGGTTTGCGTGTCTGCATGCAGCACCACCGGCACGCCGGTCTCCGGCTGCGGCTCAGGCCGGGCGGCGGGAAGAAGTTCCTCGCCGGGGTCGTCGGGCAGTTGCGCGGACGGAGCGGATGCGGAAGCGGGAGTCGAGGCGGACGAATCGGATTGCGCTGAGACTGTTTGCGGAGCGCCGGCCGAGGGTAACGCATTGGTCAATACCTGCCCGCGAAGTTGCGGGTGACAGAGAACCAGCAGCGTGATAAACACGAAATTGCGAGGGTGCATCCCGAATCCAAGGCAAGCATAGCAAATGCGGCCTGCAAGGTGGGATGCAGACTGAGCGGCCTGGCGGCGTGCGAACCCGGCGGAGGACATTAGAAGGGAAGTTGAACATTTGAGCACACTGTTGAGCCAGCCCGCACCGTTGCCCCAGTGGAAGGAAGAAGTGAACCGGCGACTGGCGGCGCACAAGAGCCGCAAGGGGCAGCCGGAGACCGGGAAGCCCGAAGTATCCCATCCGCATCTTGAAAAGAACAGCAGGGCCGCGCAGGCCGCGGCGCGCGTGGCGGAGCGCTATGCCAAGGCGCCGAGCTTTAGCGAGATGCAGGCGGCCGAGGCGCGGGCGGCCATGCGCGCCGCCGAGGTTGCAACCCGCAAGGCGCTGGAGGCCCAGGCCGCCGCGCAGGAAGCGCTGTTCCAGTGGGAGGCTGCGGCGGCTGACGAGGCCGAGCAGGCCCGGCAGGAAACTGAAATTGCGGCCAACGAGAGGCACGTGGAACCGCGCGAAGAGGCGGTGGAGGTTCCCATTGCGCGGGCTCCAAGGGAAGGGTTGGAGATCCGCTGGGAGCCCGATATGCCTCCGCCTCCGGTTGCTCCGGCGGCAGCGTATGCGCGGCGCCAGGAAGCCAAGCCGGTGCTGTGGTCGAGCAATGCGTTTGAGATGGAGCAGGCGCTGCAGCCGGTGGAGCCGCCGCAGGCGATTTCCGTGAATCTGATCGAGTTTCCGCGCGAGCTGGTGGCCACGCGGCGGATGCGGCCTCGGATTTCGGGAGCGGATCCGAACGCGACCGGAGAACTGTTTGGGCAACTGAGCATTTTTGAGGTTGATCCGACGTCAATTTCAACCGAGGCGGCGCCGGCGGAGACCCAGTGGGCTGCCATGCCCGCGGCGGAAGAAATTGCACCGGCCGCGGAATGGAACGGGCCGGAGTGGGCGCAGATCCAACTGGACGCGCAGCCGGACTATGCGCCGATGGAGGAGCAGTCTGGCGTTTTGGCCGAGCCGGCGCTGGAGCTTGCGCCAGTGCATCAGCGGTTGCTGGCGGCACTGGTGGATGCGGGGCTGGTGGCTGCGGTGGCCTGCGGCGCGGCGTATTGGGCGGCGGGGCATTTGCATGCCATGCCCACCATGCGCGCGGCGGAGATGAGCGCGCTGGGACTGATGGCAGGCCTGGGCGCGGCCTACTACGCGCTGTTCCTGCTGCTGGCCGGCTGCACACCGGGCATATGGTATGCGGGGCTGCGGTTGCGCGACTTTGACAACGAGCGGCCAAGCCGCGAGCAGATGCGCGGGCGGCTGCTGGCCATGGCTGTTTCCATGCTGCCGGTGGGGCTGGGCATGGTGTGGGCGCTGTTTGACGATGAAGGGCTGAGCTGGCATGACCGGCTCTCGCGCACCTACTTGCAGGCGCGCTGAGCACGCTTCAGGTTTCACAGGGGAAATGGAATGGGCTGCCTGAAAAGGCAGCCCAATTTGTTGCCAGGTGCAAATGGCTGCCTAGCGCGCCAGGGCACGGATGGCGCTCACGCCCGCACCCAGCAACGCGGTTTCGTCATTGGGCTCGAGGATTTCAAGCGAGTAGCTGAGCAGCGGGCTCATCTTGATCATGGATTCAAGATGGCCGCGCAGGACGGGAAGGTCAAGAAAGCCGACGTTGTGGCCGGTGAAGTAAAAGCGGCCGGGGCCGGCGAGATGGATGAATGAGGAGGTGGCGGCGGCCAGGGCGCGATGCCACAGGTCGACAAACTCGCGGCAGCGCTGGTCGCCTTTTTTCGCCAGGGCGAAGACCTCCTCGGGTTCGAGGTCAAGGAAGCGCATGCGCATGGCGCGATACCCCATGATGCCTTCCAGGTGGCCAATGCCGCCGCAGCCGCAGTAGCGCTCCCTGGGATCAAGCGTGACAGTGATGTGGCCGCCTTCCCAAACGCCTTCCACATAAGGCCAGCGGCCATAGCCAATGCCGTTGCCGATGGTCCACACGCGGGTGAGCTTGCTGAGCTGGCCGTGGATGGCGGCCACGCCGGCGGCGATTGCGTCCGCGTCGTTCGAGATATGAACCGGGGCTGTGATGCCTTTTTCGGCCAGGACACGGCTAAGCTCATCGGCCATGCGCATGCCCTTGAGCTGGGCCAGGTTGGGTGAGTCCTCCACCACGCCGTGGCCCACCACGCCGGGAACGGCGACGCCGATGGCATCCACGGGGCTGGTGGCGAGCTGGGCAATCCGCGCGGCCACAATGTCAATAATCTCTCCGCCGGGCAGGGCGACGAGCGCATCAACTTCGCTGCTGTCGGCAGGGAAGCGGACAGGCTTGCCGGTGAGGCGCAAGTCCACGAGCGAGCCGCTGACAATGTGTTCCGTGATGACGACGCCGATGGCCGTGGTCATTGAGACCCTCCCCTGAGCCCAATGCAGGCCGAAGCCCTGTGAGCTTGGATGCGCGGCGCGGCTGCGAATCTCATGCGGCTACTCCGATTGATAGCGGTGGAGGCGGCCGAGTCCGTTGAAGGCCGCGACCTTGTAGCACTCGGCGAGCGTGGGGTAATTGAAGACGGTATCGATGAAGTAGTCCACGGTTCCGCCCAGAGTCATCACGGCCTGGCCGATGTGGACAAGCTCGCTGGCGCCCTCGCCAATAATGTGGATGCCCAGAACCTTGCGCGTGTCGCGATGGAAGATGAGCTTGAGGCGTCCTGTGGTGTCGCCGCGAATCTGTCCGCGGGCGGTTTCGCGGTAGTAGGCCATGCCCACTTCATAGGGCACATCTTCGTCGGTGAGCTGCTCTTCGGTTTTGCCAATAAAGCTGATTTCGGGAATGGTGTAAATGCCGTAGGGATAAAAGCTGGGATTGGAGGCGGTGGCATGGTCGTCAAAGGCGCGCGCGGCGGCAATGCGGCCCTGCTCCATCGAGACCGAAGCGAGCGAGGGGAAGCCGACGACATCGCCAACGGCGAAGATGTGGGGAACCTTGGTCTGGTAATGCTCGTCCACGGGAATGCGTCCGCGGGAGTCGGCTTCAAGGCCCGCGGCGGACAGGTTGAGGTCGTCAATGTTGCCCTGGCGGCCGACGGCGTAAAGCAGCGCATCGCCGGAGACGCGCTTTTTGCTTTGCAGGTTGGCAAGCACGGTTGCGTCGGGCAGCTCCTCAACGGAATCCACTTCCTCGCCCAGGCGGAGGGTGACGCGGCTGTCGCGGAGATGGTAGCTGAGCGCCTCAACAATTTCCTGGTCGGCAAATTCGAGCAGCCGGGCGCGTTTTTCAATCAGCGTGACCCGGACGCCAAGGATGGCGAACATGCAGGCGTACTCAACGCCCACGACGCCGCCGCCCACGACGATGAGCGTGCGCGGCAGTTTGGGCAGGTCGAGCACCTGGTCGCTGTTCACGATGGTTGTGCCGTTGATGGGCACTTTGGGCGATGAGGCTGGACGCGTGCCGACGGCGATGATGATGCGGTCCGATTGCAGCGTCATGTCGGCCTGTGGGCCTTCCACGCGGATGTGATTGGCGTCCTCAAAGTGGGCAACGCCGTAGATCACATCAATGCCATTGCGGGAGAGCTGCGCCTCGGTGACGTCCACCTCGGTCTTGATGACGGCCTGGACGCGGAAGGCCAGGTCGGCCATGGTGATCTTTTCCTTCACCCGGTAATTCATGCCATAGACTGAGCGGTAGTTGTAGCCGGAGAGATGCAGCACGGCTTCGCGCATCGTCTTGGAAGGAATAGTGCCCGTGTTGATGCAAACGCCGCCCACAACGGAGCGCGACTCGACCACGGCGACACGTTTTTTTGCTTTTGAAGCGGCCACGGCGGCGCGCTGCCCGGAGGGTCCGGAACCGATGATGGTGAGGTCGTATTCGACGGCGCTCATGTGCGGCTCTCCCGTGGCATGTGAGGGTTGTGGCCGCAAAGGAGCGGGCGAGAAAACGGCCCCGACCCTACCGCGAGGCTAACACACGGCAGCGAGGAGAGAGCATGCAGCATGAGACGCGCGGCATGGCTGAAGGTTGCGAGGAGCGGAAGAGGAGAGCACGGTGCAAAAATGCGGCGGCGCGGGATGCGCCGCCGGTGCAAGGAGGACTGTGAAGAGCGAAAGCCGCTCAAGCGTGGGCAACGCCGTGGGTATAACGCTGGGCCGTGCGGTTGGGGCCCGCAAACGCGCCGGCGCGCGGCTGCGGCGTGTTGTCCAGAGAGAACTGGCGGATTAACCCGTCGAGTTCGCCGGCAAGGGCTGCAAGGTTCTTGAGGGACTCGACGGCTTCCTCGGCGCCCTGCGAGTTTTCAAGGGCAAGCTGGGAGATTTGCGCGGCCGACTCGGAGATTTCGCCGGAGGCCGCGGTTTGCTGCGTTGCCGCGGTGGCGATGAGGCGAATCTGGTGCTCGACATGGCGGGAGGACTCGATGATGGCCTCCAGGCTCTTGCGGGCGCGGCTGGTTTCATCCATGCCGCTCTGGACGGCGGTGTGGCTTTCCTCCATCACTTCAAGGGTGCTGCGGGTTTCCTCCTGAATGCTGCGGATGGTTCCCGCGATTTCTTCCGTGGCGCCCTTGGTGCGCTCGGCCAGGCGGCGGACTTCTCCAGCGACGACGGCGAAGCCGCGGCCGTGCTCGCCGGCGCGGGCTGCCTCAATGGCGGCGTTCAGGGCCAGCAGATTGGTCTGCTCGCTGATTTCCTGAATCACGCTGACGACCTTGCCAATCTCCTCAGAGCGCTGGGCGAGAGATTTCATTTTTTCAGAGACCGTGCCGGTGGCGTTGGAGATCTTCTCCATGGTGGTGGCAGCGGCCTGCATGACGGAGCCGCCCTGTTCCGCAGTTTCAGCGGAGACGCGGCTGGATTTTGCGGCGCTCTCAGCGTTGTGGCTGATCTCACCGATGGTGGCGGTCATCTCCTGCGCGGCGGCGGCAATATGGTTGGTCTTGCTGGATTGCGTGTTGGCGTTGCCCGCGGACTGGACGGAGCGTGAGCTGATTTCCGCCGTGGCCGAGGAGAGCATTTGCGCGCCCTGGGCGACCGAGCTGATGACGTCGCGCATGGAGCCGACGCAGGTGTTGAGAGCAGTGGCCAGACGGCCGATTTCGTCCGTACGGTCGGCGTCAACAGAGACGGTGAGATCTTTTTCGGCGACTCTCTCCAGCGCGGCGGCTGCGGCTTTGATCGGCGGCGCGATGAGCCTGGTGAGCAGGATGCCGATGCCGGCGCACAGCAGGATGAGAAAGATGTTGGCCGCGGTACTGATCCATGTTGCGCGCCGGCTTGCGTTGAATGAGGTGAGGGCGCTGTCTGTGCCGGCTGTTGCGTCCGCCTTGAAGACCTGATTGATGGAGTTGATGGCGGTGTTGAAGATGGTGATGGCGGAGTTGCCGCCCAGCGTATCCAGGGCTCCGCCGGAGTCGCCCTTGGCAAGCAGGGCCACGCCGACATTGCTTACCTGGAGATATTTGCCGGACGCGTCGTTGACCTTTTCAAGAGCGGTGCGCTCGGCAGCGGACTCAATGGTGTCCTGATAGTCCTTGACGGCGGTTTGAAAGTCGTCAATGGCCTGCTGGCGGTCCGCCTGGCGCTCAGCAGTGCATTGCGGAGTCTGGCAGAGCATGAGCTGCAGGTCCTCCAGGCGCAGGTCATTCAACGCCGCGCGCGCCTCAGCCATGTGGACCACGCCGGGCATGGAGCGGGCGCTCACCTTGTGGCTGACCCCGGTGATGGAGTGGAAGGTGAGCAGGGTGAAGACGCCAAGCAGGACGCAGAGCCCGCAGAGGGAGCCGAAGGCGTAAAGGAATTTACGCGAGACCGAGAGATTCAGGAGCCAGGACATTCTGTAAAGACCTTTCGGATCAAGTTCATAGGAGTTATCGGCGGGGCCTGCGGGGAACTTGAGTGGATGGCCGGAAACAGCAGACCATCCGTAATCAGCAGGGTAGCGGCGTGTACCCCAAGCGCGCGAAGGCGAAGACAAGGCGAAAGAATCCGCGGAATGTCTGCCCAAGGCTGCGGAGATTTTTGCGGGCGAGTGGTTTTCGACAGGATGACAACTTATCCCAGGTTTTTTGCGCAGTGTGAACTCGAAGCGGTGGTAAGCTTGGTTGGCTTCCCCCACAGTCCAAATTGAAGTTTGAAACCGATTCAGGAGAGTCTCTATGAAAATGATTCGCACGGGCCTGTTTGCGTCCATTCCTGTTGCCCTGGTTGCCTTGGTTCTGTGTTGCACCCCGGCAGCGCGCGCCCAGCATAGCCCTGACGATATGCAGGGACCACCGAAGTACATTTACCTCAGCAATGTGGAGCTGAAGCCGGGAAGCAGCGCCGCATTTGCCAAGCTGGAGAGCGAAGAAATTGATGCGCTGCGTGCGGCGAAGTTGCCAGACATCTACTTCGGCATGTGGTCCATCACCGGCAACACGAGCCGAGTACTCTTCCTCAACGGGGCTGACTCGTATGCGGATTTCCAAAAGATGCATGAGGCGATTATGGGCAATGCCGCGGTGGCCGCGGTGCTGAAGAAGAACAATGCCGCGGAAGGACTGCTGGTAGCGAACCGGCACGGCAGCATTTACGAGTACCGGAAGGACCTGAGCCTGAGTTCGCCGCTGAGCCTGGAGCAGATGCGGTTTGTGCAGATCACTCTGTTCCATGTGAAGAGTGGAAAGCACGAGGCGTTTGAACATCTGGTAAAGGAGTATGCGAAGGCCTATCAAGCTGCGGTGCCCGCAGCGCACTGGGCGATGTTTGAAAAGGAATTCGGCGAAGACAGCGGGACCACTTACTTGCTGGTGACGCCGATGAAATCGCTTGGAGACGTGGATGCGATGGAGGCAGGCGACAAGACCTTTATGGAGAAGACGGGGCCGGACCTGATGGCAATGCTGCACGAAGCCGGGCCCACCATCATCGCGTCGCCGGAGACGGACCTGTTCGCCTTCGGCGCCAGGATCAGCTACGTGCCGGACAAGTGGCTGACGGACTCGCCGGACTTCTGGGGCAAGAAGTAAAGACTGCCGGCAGCGAACAGCAGACAGTACTCAGCGGGCAGCCGGAAACGGCTGCCCGCTTATTTTTTGAGCGGCTTGCGGGCAAAGTAGTAGAGCGAGTAGCAGAGCAGAGCAAAGGCCACGACGGCTACCCAGTTGTTGTCCAGAATGGTGTGCGGGAAGAGCAGGAAGTTGCTCTTGTCGAAGGAGGTTTCGTAGGCCTTGAGGGCTACGCCGCACAGGCCCACGATGCCGCCGGCGGCGATGAGGCCTGAGGCGTAGAGCGAGCCGGAGGAGATCTCGCTTTCGGTGTCGGCTGCGTCGCCGTGGGCGCGTTTGCCGGCCATGTCCACAAACCAGCGGACCACGCCGCCGCAGAAGATGGGCAGGGTGGTGCCGATGGGCAGGTAAGCGCCGACGGCGAAGGGCAGCGAGCGGATGCCGAGCAACTCCACGGCGATGACGATGGAGACGCCCAGCAGCACCAGTCCCCAGGGCAGCTTGCGGCTGAGGATGCCGTTAATGACGGTGGCCATCAGCCGAGCCTGGGGGGCGGGCGCGCTGGCGCTGCCGATGCCCTGGATCCAGTGGACTTCAATTTGATGGGTGGCGGGCGCGTAGAGGTACTTGCCGTCCGACAACTCTGTGGAGCCGATGGCGTTGAGGACGATGTAATCGGATTTGGAGTGGGTTGTCACGGTGTTGCCGGGGCCGGTGACGCGGATTTCGCCGGGCAGGAACTGCGCATTCTTCTGGATGGCCACGCCGGGGTGCGGCGCGTCCAGGTTCCACGCGTGGGGCGCGGCCTGGAACTCCTCAAGACCGGTGTTCATCAGGTTGAGCGTGAAGCCGATGACGACGGTGGAAACCACGACGCCGATGATGAGGGCGATTTGCTGCAGACGCGGCGTGGAGCCCACGATGAAGCCGGTCTTCAGGTCCTGCGAGGTGTCACCGGAGTTGGAGGCGGCAATGCAGACCACGCCGCCGATGGTGATGGCGAGCGCGCCGAAGGCCGGCGCGGTCCAGCCCTCAACCAGGAAGATAGCGGCGGTGGCCATGAGGGTGGCGATGGTCATGCCGGAGACGGGGCTGGCCGAGGAACCCACAATGCCGACGATGCGCGAGCTGACCGTGACGAAGAGAAATCCGAAGACGACGACAAGCAGCGAGGCGGCCAGGTTTGCGCCCCAGCCGACGAACGCGCCTGGGACTGGCCGGAATTCGAGGAAGAGAAACATGAGCACGACGATGGCCAGCGAGCCGGCGAGCACCACGCCCATGGAAAGGTCGTTTTCCGTGCGCACGGGTCTGGCGGCGTCCGCTGCGGCGGGGCGCATGGTTTTGATGCCGGCGGTGAGCGCGCCGAAGATGGTGGGCACGGTTTTCAGCAGCGTGATGAGGCCGGAGGCGGCCACCGCGCCCGCGCCCATGGGCTTGATGTAGGCGGCCCATAGGTCGCTGGGGCCCATCTGCGCAATGGGCACTTCGCCGGGGTAGACAGGGTGGTTCAGCTCCTTGCCGAAGAAGTAAATGAGCGGCATGATGACCAGCCATGAGAGCACGCCGCCGGCGAAGAGGATGCCGGCCACGCGCGCGCCGATGATGTAGCCCACGCCCAGGTATTCGCTGGTGAGGTCGCCGTTGATTCCCGCGCCTTTCAGCACGTGCTGGGGGCCGAGGTCAGGGTTGTACGTGGGGCTGTTGGGCCAGGCGCTGAAGAGATTGTCATTCTGGAAGAAGGTGTAAAGGCCGCCGAGGCCGAGGCCGAGAAAGACGCGGCTGGCCAGCGAGCCGCCTTTTTCGCCGGCGATCAGCACGTCTGCGCAGGCCGTGCCTTCGGGGTAGGGCAGCACCCCGTGCTCCTGCACAATGAGCTGGCGGCGCAGGGGAATCATGAACAGGACGCCGAGCCAGCCGCCGATGAGCGCGAGCATGAAGATGCGCGAATACTCGAGATCGAAGCCGAGAAAGATGAGCGCGGGCAGAGTAAAGATGACGCCGGAGGCGATGGACTGGCCGGCATTGCCGGTGGTCTGGACAATGTTGTTTTCGAGGATGGAGGCCTCAGCTCCCAGCCACTGCTTGAAGGAGCGGGGCAGCGGCAGCGCCTGCACAAAGCGGCTGCGGCAGGCTGCGGAAACCCAGCGCAGAATGCTGATGGAGAGCACCGCGATGGGGATGGAGGCGGCCACGGTGAGCCCGGCGCGCAGGCCCACATAGACCGTGACCGCGCCGAAGATGAGCCCGAAAAAGCAGCCCAGCAGAATGGCGCGCAGGGTGAACTCAGGGGGCTTTTGGCCGGGCGGGACAAAGGGCTGAAAGTGGAGGGGCTGAGAGTCGGGCATCCATGGCCTCCATGGCAAAGGCGGAGTGCGGGCAATTCCCTGAAAGGGCGAGTGTAGCAGGGGGAGGGTGGGCCGCACCAAGCATGCATGCGCGGCCGGGAAGACCGGTGCGGCCGCGGGGGCAGCCGGAGGTAACCGGCAGGGCTGCGCCGAAGCGCAATCGGTATGGGCCGTTGGTAATGGACCCGGAAGCGGCGCACAGAAGGATTTTTGTGGACACGGAATCCACCGGCACCGGACAATCGGGCAGGCTGGAACCCGACTGCTGTGCAGTCCAGGTCTTTCCCTCCATTCCAGGGTTCCGTCCAACGAGGAGACAACGTGCGAACAAGGCTGGGAAGCATTGCATTGCAGGCAGTGGCGATTGTTGCGCTTGGGGCGCTTGGGGTGACAGCGGGCCACGCGCAGACGTTCAAGACGCACCATGTGCGCCAGGTGGAAAAGAACGGCGAGGCGCCCATGGTGGGTCACATGCAGTCGAGCCAGGTGATGAATCTGGTCATCACGCTGCCCTTGCGAAACCAGGATGAGCTGAACCGGTTCCTGGCCGATGTCTACAGCCCTGATAGCCAGAATTACCGGCACTTTTTAACCGTGGAGCAGTTCACCCAGCAGTTCGGGCCCACGCAGGATGACTACAGCGCAGTGCTGGACTTTGCGAAGACGAATGGGCTGACAGTGACGGGCACATCTCCGAACCGGCTCAACGTGAGCGTGCGTGGCACGGTGGCGCAGATTGACGCGGCCTTCCACGTGCAGATGAATTTCTACAAGCATCCGACCGAAGGCCGGAACTTCTATGCGCCGGATCGTGAGCCGACCACTGACCTACCTTTTGCTTTGTGGCACGTTTCCGGCATGGACAACTATTCGATTCCGAAGCCGGCAGGCCTGGACAAGCGGCCGAGCGGCTCCGTGCCGAACGCGACCGTGGGCTCCGGGCCTTCGGCGTCATTCCTGGGCAGCGACATGCGCGCTGCCTATTACGGCTCAGGCTCGCTGACGGGCGCAGGGCAGACGGTGGGCCTGTTCGAGTTTGAAGGTACTGACCTTGCCGACGTAACAACGTATTTCACGAACGCGGGCCAGACGAACAATGTGCCCATCACGCTGGACTCAGTGGACGGAACCAGCACGAGTTGCCTGAATGCGAAAGGCTGCGACGACACGGAGCAGTCTCTGGACATTACCCAGGCGCTGGGCATGGCGCCGGGCCTTTCGGAGCTTACGGTCTATATCGGCGCCACGGACGCGGCAATTCTGAATGAGATGGCGACGCGGAAGAGCCCGCACACCGGCAAGCTGGATGCGCAGTTTGGCTGCTCGTGGGCATGGCAGCCGGCAGACCCAAGCACCGACGATCCGTATTTCACGGAGATGGCGGCGCAGGGGCAGAACTTCTTTGTGGCCGCGGGCGACTCTGGCAAGTGGCCTACGCGGCGCAGCCCGTTCTACTATCCCGCCGAGGATGCCAATGTGACGGCGGTGGGCGGCACGGACCTGAGCACGTCCTCCGCGGCCGGACCTTGGTCGGCTGAATCGGCATGGTCCTCGGGCGGCGGCGGCATTTCGCCGGACCGCATTGCCATTCCTTCATGGCAGGTTTCAACAGCCAATTCATGCTCGAGCTGCTCCAAGAGCTATCGCAATGCGCCGGATGTTTCGGCGAATGCGAACTACACATTCTATGTGTGCGCGGACCAGAAGGCATGCACCGCGAACCTTTACGGAGGCACCAGCTTTGCGGCGCCCATGTGGGCCGGCTACCTGGCTCTGGCAAACCAGCAGTCGGTGGCAGGCGGGCGCGGCGTTCTGGGCTTCATCAACAGCGCGCTTTACACCGTCGGAAACGGATCAAGTTTCGACACCGACTTCCACGACATCACCAGCGGCAGCAACGGCTACTCCGCCATTACCGGCTATGACCTGGCCACCGGCTGGGGTAGCCCGAACGGCGCGGCGCTGATCAACGCCCTTGCCGGCGGCACCACGTCGAATGGCAGCTTTACACTGTCGGCCTCAGGGAATGTCTCTGTGACGGCCGGCAGCAACGTGAACGAGACGATCAGCGACACGGTGACCGGAACGCTGGGCTCGACAGTGTCGTTCACCGTTGCCGGATTGCCCAGCGGGGCAACCTATCAGTTCAACCCTGCGACGCTGCCCGCATCAGGCAATTCGTCGTCGACGCTCGCCATCAGCACGACCGGCAGCACGCCAACGGGCAACTATCTGATTACGGTGACCGGCGACTCGGGCGGAACTGAGGAGACGGCGAGCTTTACGCTGACGGTGAATCCGCAAGCAAGCGGCGACTTTAGCCTGGCCGCGGGCGCTGCACTGTCTGTGGCCCAGAATTCGTCGAACAGCGAAGCCGTAACCATAACTCCTAGCAACGGGTTCAACTCCAGCGTGAGCCTGTCCATCTCCTTCTCGGCGCGCGGCGCCTCGGCCAGCTTGAGCTCCTCCACGATTTCCGGTGGTAGCGGCTCGGTGACGCTGAGCGTGAAGGCCAGCAAAAAGGCTTTGACAGGAACCTTCCCGCTGACCATCACCGCAACTGGAGGCGGGCAGACGCATACGGCCACTGTCTCGGTGCAGGTGGTTACTGCCGCAACGAAACACTAAAGCAATTCCTGAGTCACTGTATCCGAAGCCGGGGCGTTCAAGTCGACGCGACCATCAGGGAGCGGCGACCTTTCACTTGCTCATAGAGGTCACATCCACTCAGGAATTGCCGTAGCCTGCCGCAAGGCGGAAAATGGAAGGCCCGGGCCGCAGCGGTCCGGGCTTTCATTTTTTGCGCGCAAGTTTCGTGCTTGGCGAAGCAGGGTGTGGGCGCGTAGGGTGGTTGGCAACATTTGCAATCCGGACCCACGGAGACCCCAGAACACATGGACAACCCTGCATTGACGAAGACGCCCCTCAAGCGTCTGCTTTCGCTGGACGCGGCGCGCGGCATCACCATCGCTTTCATGATTATGGTGAACAACAACGGCGGCGAGGGCTCGTGGCACTTTATGAACCATGCGGTGTGGAACGGGCTGACACCGACGGACCTTGTCTTCCCCACCTTTATTTTTGTGGTGGGCGTCTCCGTGGTCTTTGCGTTTGAGTCGCGGCTGGCCAGGGGAGCCACAAAGGCCAGCCTGGCACGCCACACCGTGCAGCGCGCGGTGATTCTCATCCTCTTCGGCATTGTGGTCAACAACTTTCCGTTTTTTCAGTGGCAGCACATGCGCTTTTACGGCGTGCTGCAGAGGATCGGCATCTGCTACCTGGTGGTTGGGCTGTTTTACCTGTGGGACAACCGCGCGTGGACAAAGGTGGCGGCGCTGGTGGTGGCGCTGGTGGGCTACTGGGCGCTGGTGCGCTGGGCGCCGATTCCGGGCGTGGGCATGCCGGGGCGCGACGTGCCCTTTATGGACATGACGCAGAACATTGTGAGCTGGGTGGATCGGCACTTGTTCCCTTATCACCTCTATCTCAACTGGCCGCTGCACAACACGCGTGATCCTGAAGGGCTGCTGAGCGACATTCCCGCAATTGGCACGGCGCTGGTGGGCGTGCTCACGGGGCTTTGGCTGCGCACCGCGCGCGCCACCAGGCAGAAGGCTCTGGGCATGCTGGCCGCGGCGGTGGCCAGCCCGGTGCTGGGTTATCTGTGGTCGCTTGAGTTCCCGCTGAACAAGAACATGTGGACCAGCTCCTATGTGCTGGTGGCCGCGGGCTACTCGCTGCTGCTGTTCACGCTCTGCTACTGGGCCGCGGAGGTGATGGACTGGCGCAAGGGATGGAGCTATATCTGGCTGGTCTTCGGCTCCAACGCGATTACGGCGTACATGATTAGCGAGCTGGGCGCGGATTTGCTGTGGAGCGTGAAGCGGACGACAACGGGCGGCATCACAATCAGCCCGAACGACCGCCTGGTGGCGTGGGAGCCGGGCTTCTTTCAGCACACCTTCGCGCGCATTCCCAACCCGCACTGGGCGGCCTTTGCCTATTCGGTCATCTTTACCGCGCTCTGCTTCATTCCCGTGTGGATCATGTACCGGAGGAAGATTTTCCTGAAGGTGTAAGGAGAGCGCCGGCGCGGGACAATCAGGCTTCGTGCCTGGGCTTGACCGGGTGGAAAAGCCAGAGGTTGAGCAGGGTAAAGAGCACCCCGCCGACCGTGAACTTGAGCCACTCGTGCGCATGCGAGGGCGAGAAAAAGCCCTCCAGCGTGCCCGCGATAACCAGCAGCGGAATGATGCCGGAAACCAGGCGCGTGGCCTCCAGCCCACCCTCGGCCACGGAATCTTTCCAGCGCAGGTTGCCGGGGAAGAGCATCGCGTAGCCAAGGCGGAAGCCCGCGCCGCCGGCGATCAGGATGGACGGCAGCTCCAGCGATCCGTGCGGCGCAACAAAGCTCCAAAGCTGCATGGACATGCCGTAGTAATGGCAGGCCGCGCCGATGACGCCCAGCATCATGCCGTTGAAGTAGAGCAGCCAGAAGGTCCCCAGGCCGAACAGAATGCCGCCGGCGAAGGTGACAAAGCTCACGGTCAAGTTGTTGGTCATGATGAAGCTGGAGGCCATCGGCGCAACGCCGACAACCGACTCAGTCCACATCTTGTGGCGCTCCATGGTGGCAATCATGCCGGGCGGGATGAAATGGAACATGAAGGCCGGATGACTCAGCGTGACGACGGCGCCCAGCGCTCCAAAGGCCACGGTGACGACAAGCGCCGCGAAGACGAAAGAAAATTGCTGTTGAAAGATTGCCGGGTAGTCGTCCCGCAGGAATCGGAAGAGCGTGGCAAGGCTCGTCTTGCGGCGCGAATACATGATATGGTGGGCGCGAGCCAGCAGGTGATTCACATGTTCGGCGTAGGTGCGCGCAGTCGGGTCCTGGCGCAGGACGGAGATGTCGGCGGCCACCTGGCGATAGAGCAGAGCCATCTCCTGTAGCTCGGCGCGGGAGAGCTGGCCAAGCCCGATCTGGTCGGCTTGCGCCAGCAGGGCCGCAAGCCGTTCCCAGTGGGGACGGCGCTTGCGCAGCCACAGATTGGAGAGGACGGGCGGCATGGAATTGGATTCTGACCAGCGTTCAGACCAGCTTAGCATCGATACTCCCGAACTGGTGGCCATAGAAATGCCGCTTGCCGGGCTGGGCAGCCGCTTTATTGCACTGCTGATTGACACGCTCATCTGGTTTGCGGGCTTTTTCGTCCTCAGTCTGCTGTTCTGGGCCGTCGGTCCGGCCATCCTGCGGTTCTCAAAGCTCTCTTATGAGTGGTCGGTCGCCCTGGTCACGCTGCTCACCTTCCTGCTCAACTGGGGCTATTTCACGCTTTTTGAGGCTTTTTGGAATGGGCAAACGCCGGGCAAGCGCGTGGCGCACATTCGCGTCATCCAGCGGACGGGGCGGGCGATTGGGCTCTTCGAGTCGATGGCGCGGAATTTCATCCGCTACATCGATCAGATTCCCTTCTGCTATGCCGTGGGGGTTATCGCCATGTTCTCCACCAGGCAGCACCAGCGGCTGGGCGACCTGGCGGCAGGCACCCTGGTGGTGCGCGACCGCGTGCAGGAGTCTCCGCTGTGGGGCGAGAGCGGCGCGCGCACCTTCACCGCCATGGCGATGCCGCAGAGCACGCTGATTCCCGAGCCGCACCATGCAGTGACGCTGCCCGCCACGGCCGTCGCCCGGCTGAGCGCGGCGGACCTTGAAGTGCTGGAGGGTTTCTTTGCACGGCGGCTTGACCTGCCGGAGGAGACGCGGCGGTTGCTGGGCAGCCGCATTGCCGAGGCCATCCGTGCCAAGTCCGGCCTGGAGCTCCCGGCGGACATCAGCACGGAGACGTTTCTGGAAGCTGTGGCGCGCGATCTGCGCGACGTGGCCCGGATGGGCTAAAGCAATTCCTGCGTCCCGGTATCCGGAGCCGTGGCGTTCCAGTCGACGTGACCATCAGGGAGCGGCGGCCTCTCACTCAGTCGCAGAGCCCACATCCACTCAGGAATTGCCGAAAGCGTTTTTTCTTCGTGGAAGGTTCAGGCGGACGCTTTGCCGGATCTCTCGCCGGATAAAGGAATCAGCCCGCCAGCGCGCAGTTGCGCCAGTGCCTTTTCCGGGCAAATGTGTCGGCGTTCAAGCCGGTCCAGCGCCTCCGGCGACTCCGCATTCTGCGCGATTACCAGGAAGCAGTGAAGGCAGCGCGAGGTGTGGCTGCCGTCGCCATTTTGCCTGCGGTGAAAGAGGGAAGATGCCGGAATCGATGCGTCCATGGGGTCCATCGTAGGCCGCGCAGGCAGTTTGCGGCGCGCGCATGCGCAGCAGAAGGTGCGCACGGTCCCGTTGCGGGCGCGTTTCCCGCCCTGGGCCTCATGGGCTTGGAAATTGTTTGGCGCTGCGGCGCACCTGCCAGCAGGGATCGCGGCCATCCTGCGGGAAAAGTGCAAGAGCGCAGCGAAGATTGGCGTTGCCCAGGTAGTCGTACTCGGTCTTTTTGCCCTTGAGCGGAATGTCTACGAATTGATTCACTTTCACGCTTTGCGTCGGCGAGCCGCGCATGCGGTAGACCGCCCAATCGCCGAAGTAGAGCGTGAGAAAGAGCGCAATAAGGGCGAGGCCAATGCGGCGGAGCCAGCGGAGAATCATGCGAGGGAGTCCTCGGCGAGTTGCGGCGGCGCGGCCGTGGCGCGGGCCGGCAGCTCGCGCAGGGTGGCGAAGATGGTGTGCGTGCCGCCGATGGTGTGGGCAAAGGTCATTTGGCAGTTGCGATTCCCTTTTCAGAATAGACGCAAACAGGATGCGCGCATAGATAGCAGTAAAAGTGGAGCAGGGCTGCGGAGGACGGCAGTAACCCTGTCCGGCTCAAGGTTGATAGAATTCCCGTTTGTCGGTTGGTTCAATGGAGGCCCAATGCCAAAGAGCACGTTCAAAGTTGGCCTGTTGAGCGGAGCGGTCACAGCCGTAGCGCTTGCCGCTCTGGTCACCCCGCATGCAGTGGCTGTTGAGGGCAATGCGGCGGAGGCTGCATTTGTTGTGCGGACTACGGACGGGCAAGTGCGGGGAATCGCCAGGCCCGGTGGCGGCGCGCAATTTCTGGGGATCCCCTATGCGCAGCCGCCGGTGGGCAACCTGCGCTGGCACGAACCATTGCCCGCCACGCCGTGGAGCGGAGTGCGCGACGCCGGCAACTTCGGCGCCCCGTGCGCACAACCCGTGCTGGGTGACTGGAACCGGCACGACGCTCAGAACAGCAGGGAAGACTGCCTGTTTCTCAACGTGATTGTGCCGGAGTGGCCGGTGAAGAAGCCGCTGCCCGTCATGTTCTGGATACACGGCGGCGCGAACGAAGGGGGCTCTGCCTCAAGCGCGCTGTATAAGGATGGAACGCTGGTTGACCACGGGGTGTTGCTGATAACCATCAACTACAGGCTGGGTGTCTTTGGATTTCTTGCCCATCCGGAGCTAACTCGTGAGTCCGCGCACGGTGAGTCAGGAAATTACGGGCTTATGGATCAGATATTAGCTTTGCAGTGGGTGCGTGCCAACATTGCCAGCTTTGGCGGAGATCCGCATAACATCACGCTTTTCGGTCAGTCGGCCGGAGCGATGGATATCGGCATGCTGATGACTTCCAGCGCCCGGAACCTGTTCCAGAAGGCCATTGCCGAGAGCGGAACGCCGTTCAGCCCGCCGCTTGTACCCCTGGCTGAAGCCGAAGAGCAAGGAGTAAAACTGGCGGACGAATTGGCAGCTCCAAAGGGTGGCAATGCAATCGAGTATTTGCGGCGCATCCCGGCGGAACAACTGTTGACGGCTATGGGAAAACTTGATCGCAAAGATCGTCCGCAAATCGGCCCGGATATTGACGGCTGGGTGATTCGCAGCTCCCCGGCTGAGGTCTTTGCTGGGGGAGATGAGTCGGCGGTTCCTTTCCTCTTCGGAACCACCACGCGGGAGTTCGGAAGCACAATGTCCCATGACGTGCTGACGAAGGCGATTGAGCGCGCCACTGGGAAGTATGCAGAGAAGGCGCTTGAGGCGTATGGCCTTGTGAACGGAGGCAACGGCACCGACGATGCAAAATACGGAACGGCGGCCGACCAGTGGGTTGCAGATATGGTTTTTCGCTGCCCGGCAACGGCGGAGGGGGCGTGGCACACCGCGGCGCGGCACCCGACTTATGAATACGAGTTCAACCATGCCATTCCTGGACAGGCGAATGCTGTTCACTCTTCTGACTTACCCTATGTCTTCGGTTATTTCCCGCTGACGGGTAACATTGCCGGTAACTTTGGAAAGACAGACATCAAGATAGCCGACTTAGTGGAGACTTACTGGACCAACTTCGCAAAAACCGGAAATCCAAATTCGCATAACTTGCCTGTGTGGCGCAAGTTCGGCAGGACGGGTCGCTTTATCATGTTCACCGAGGACGGGCAGGTGAAGGAATCTGCGGGGTTGCGCAAGGCGCAGTGCGGGGTCTACAGGGATGTGCTGGAACAGGGCCTGAAGGATCAAAAATAGCCCAGTTCGGCTTCAGTAAAGGCTTTGGAGAGCGGGCAGCGTCGGCCAATGTCTACGGCCCGTGCTAAGTGGTGATGCGAACAGGTTGCGGCGCACCTGGAATGGGAACCAGCTTTTGCGGGGCACAGCATGCCCGTTGAAGGCGGGCAAGGTCTGCCTGCATGGGTCGGTCGTCGCGGAGCGAACGCAGCGCGGCGTCAAGAATGGCTGCGGCACCGGAGTCAGCCGGTCTGGCAATGCGATAGTGCATCCATTTGCCCTCACGGCGGGCGCGGACAATGCCCGCGCGGCGCAGATAGGCAAGGTGGCGTGAGATCTTGGGCTGGCTCTGGCGCAGAATCTCCACAAAATAGCAGACGCAGACCTCACGGCCGGCCATCAGGTTCAGCAGGCGCAGGCGGGTGGGGTCAGCCAGCGCGGCGAACAGCGCAGCCAAGGCAACGGGTTTTCCCGGGCGGGGCACGTTTTCATTATATGCGGGTTGACAGATATGTACAAGAGGGAATAGATTTGTTTATGCATATATGAAAGGGATACGCAATGGATACGAAGGAAATGGTTCGAGAGAAATATGGCAACGCGGCAAAGCAGGTGAGGGAAGCGGGCGTCACGGCCTGCTGCACGCCGGACTTTACCTGCTGCGATCCGGTGACCAGCAACCTGTATAGCGCTGCGGAGAAGAGCGGACTGCCGGAAAACGCCCTGCGTGCCTCGCTTGGGTGCGGCAACCCGACGGCGTTGATTGAACTGCGGCACGGCGAGACCGTGCTGGACCTGGGCTCGGGTGGCGGCATCGATGTGCTGCTTTCCGCGCGGCGCGTGGGCCCCTCGGGCAAGGCCTATGGGCTGGACATGACCGACGAGATGCTGTCGCTGGCGCGCCAGAACCAGCGGCAGGCCGGCGTGGAAAACGTGGAGTTCCTGAAAGGCGAGATGGAGAACATTCCGCTGCAGGACGGGAGCGTGGACGTGGTGATTTCCAACTGCGTCATCAATCTTTCCACTGACAAGGGCCGTGTGTTGTGCGAAGCTTTTCGCGTGCTCAGGCCCGGCGGGCGCTTCGCTGTTTCTGATGTGGTGGCGCGCGGCGACGTGCCGGAACCCGTGCGCAGGAGCATGGCCTTGTGGGTAGGCTGCATCGCAGGCGCGCTCGAGGAGAATGAGTATCGCGCCATGCTGACTGCGGCGGGATTCGACGGGATTTCGATTGAGCCGACGCGGGTGTATGAAGTGAAGGACGCGCGGAAATTTCTTCAAGACGCGGGCGTGGACGTGGACGCAATTGCCGCGCAAGCTGCGGGCTCGCTGATGAGCGCATTTGTGCGCGCGACCAAGCCGGCTGCCGCCTGTTGCGCGCCCGGCTGCTGCGGCAATTAAGTCGGAGGCTGCGACGCAAAAGTCTTAGAACCTGCTGGTGCTGTGCAACGGAAACTCAGCGCACAGCATTCTGGGCGAGGCACTCTTCAGCCCTCTGGGTGCGGGGCGATTCCGGGCCTTCCGCGCGGCCAGCCATCCCACGGGCCGTGTGAATCCGTTCGCAATTGAGCAAGGGAAGGCGCTTGGTTATCCAACGGAGAACCTGCGCAGCAAAAGCTGGGATAAGTCTGCGCGTGGCCTTTGCGCACACGCTCAGGCAGATGCGGCGGGCGTGGTGCCGTTCCTGGAGCTGCCATTGAAGACGCTGGACCGGCTGGCACAGGGAGCAAAGATGCGCGCGATTGGGATGGAAGCGCTGTAGAGCGATCACAGTTGCAAATGCGATGGCTGGGCGTTAGTCTGGCCTGCATGCGCACGGTTTTCTATATCCTTTTCGCTCTGATGGCCGCGCTGCCCGCCGGTGCGAAGTCAAGCGACAAATCGCAGAACGATCTGCCGAAAGACCCGCGGGCACTGCTGGCCGCGGCCGCACCGTATTACGACTTTTCCTCGCCAGAGCTGAAGCCATGGCATCTGAAAGCGACCTATCAACTCTTCGATGAGAGCGGAAAGCCGACTGAGCAGGGAACGTTTGAGTACTGGTGGGCTTCGCCGACGGTCAATCACGCGACGTGGAAGCGGAAGGACGCGAGCGAGAGCGACTGGACTACAGACAAGGGAGTCTTCACGGAGATCGAGACGGGCGATGGCGCGGACTATTACGAACATGCGCTGGCGCGCGAACTGCTTGCGCCGCTTCCGAACGCGAACGAGTATGCGATTGCCAATGCTGGACTGAAGACGCAGCATTTGAAAAAAAACAACGCTGACATTGAGTGCGTGATGGTAGTGCCAAGGAAGGTGGGATACGACTTTCTCATTCCCATTTCGATGGGCCTGTTTCCAACGTATTGCCTAGAGCCGCGTTTGGATCTGTTGCTGGCGAGTTACTCGGCGGGAGGGCTCACGGTCAATTTTCCGCAAGTGGTCAGGACACAAGGGCTCTATCTTGCCAAGCAGATTGAGCTGACGGAGCGCGGAAGAATGGTGCTAACCGCCGCCGTTGTGCAGGTTGACGCGGTCTCGGCATCCGATGCGGCGTTCACACCGCCAGCGGATGCGCGGTTGGTTGTGCCGGCCGAGAACTTAGGGAAGTCATCGAGGGAACTTCCGAAATCAGGCCGTTCTGTATCTCTGGGAGCGGGGGTCGCAGCGGGAATGCTGGTTCACCAGGTCATACCCGTATATCCTCCAGATGCAAGAAGGGCTAACGTGCAGGGCACGGTGGTGCTGGACGCGACCATCGGCAAAGATGGTGCGGTGCACGACCTTCGCACGGTTTCAACGCCTTCGGTGCTTCTGCTGGAGTCGGCTATGTTCGCTGTTTCGCAGTGGACCTACAGACCATATCTTCTGAACGGAAAACCCGTGCAGGTGAAGACAACGATCAATGTGATTTTTACGTTGAGCCGATGATCTAGCCCTTCTTTGACGCGGCGCGCGGTGAGATGCCGCTGAGCTCCGCGGCGCGGGCTTCAGCGTAAGCAGCTGCGCCCAGCACGGCGGCGCGGCTTTCCAGAATCACGCGGACCGGCGTGTTAATGAGCAACTGGCTCAGGCGGCCCTTGTCCGTGAATGCCTTCATGAAGGTGCCGTCCTTCAGCTTTTCCAGAATGCGCGGCGCGATGCCGCCGCCGATATAGAGCCCGCCGACGGCGAGAATCTTGAGCGTCAGGTTGCCGGATTCCGCGCCATAGGAGGAGACGAACATGTCGAGCGCCTTCTCGCAGATTTCGCTCTTCGCGGCCATGGCCAGCTCAGTGATTACGGCGTTGGGATCCTCATCGGCCATGCGCTTCGCCAGTGAAGCGGACTCCTCCAGCCCGCGCACCTCGCGCAAAAACTCGTAGACGTTGGTCAGGCCCATGCCGCTGATCACGCGCTCATAGCTGATGCGGCCGTTGTACTTCTGCTTCAGGAAGCGCAGCAGGTCAATCTCATCCTCGTTGCGCGGGGCAAAGTCGCAGTGGCCGCCCTCGGAGGGGAAAGGCGTGTGCAGGCGGCCGTTCCAGGGCAGGAAGCACTCGCCCAGGCCGGTGCCCGCGGCAATGAGCGCGCGGTTGCCAATCTGGCTGGGGTCGCCTTCGCTCAGGGTGTAAATCTGGTCGCCGGAGAGCTCGGCAATGCCGTAGCCGTTGGCCTCAAGATCGTTGATGAGGAAGACGTGCTGAATGCCAAGGTCGGCGGAGAGCTCGCGGCTGTCCAGCGTCCAGGGCAGGTTGGTCAGGCGCAGGCGGCCGTCGCGCACCGGGCCGGGCACGCCAAAGCACGCCGAGGAAACCCTGTCCGAGCCCAGAAACTCCTTCACAATGGCTTCCAGGCCCGTGTATTCCTTGGCCGGGAAGCGCTCCTCGCGCGCATGCCCCAGCTTGCCATTGTCAAAGTCATACAGCGCCAGGTGAACCTTGGTGCCGCCTACATCGCCTGCCAGAATCATCGTTCCCTCTCCAATATCCCGCGGCCTTCCCCATCGGTTGCGGGCAGAAGAGCAGCAGCGGCCTTATCCAGAACCAGAGTGAGTATACCGCCTGAGGGCCAGATGAGTTGACTGGGCAGCCGCTCAGGATCGCGCGCGCCGGTGAAGACTTCGCTCAGAACCGCGGCCTTGTCCGCGCCGCCAATGAGGAAGAAGACTGAGGCGCCCTGGTTGATGACCGGCCAGGTAAGCGTGATGCGCCAGGCGTCTTTATTTTGCACGTGGTTGGCGGTCACCAGGCGGCCCATCTCGTGGATGGCATCAGTGTGCGGAAAGAGCGAGGCGGTGTGGCCGTCGGGGCCCATGCCCAGCGCGATAAGGTCAAAGCGCGGCGTCTCTGCGCCTTCCAGGCGAAAGCTGTTGCGCAACTCGCTCTCATAGCGCGCGGCGCCGGCGTCCGGCTCCAGCTCGCCTTCCATGCGGTGGATGCGCTCGGGCGCCAGCGGCACATGGTCCAGCATGGCCTCGCGCGTCATGCGATAGTTGCTGTCGGCGTGGTCGGGCGGCACGCAGCGCTCGTCCACCCAGTAGAGGTCGAGCTTGTCCCACGGCATGCGCGCGCGCCAGGGCCTTGCGGGGTCGGCCAGCAGTTGAAAGGCGGCTTTGGGCGTTGAGCCGCCGCTGATGGCGATGCGTGCGCGGCCGCGTGCGGCGGCGGCCTGCGCGGTGACCTGCGTAAAGTGCTCAGCCGCGGCCTCGGCCAGCGCGGCGGCGTCGGCCACAACGTGATAGTCAATGCGGAGCTTGGGCATGGGGAAATCCACCTCTGCTTTCAACGTTAAATGGGAAAAATGGGTGATGCGGAAATGCGCCGTGCTTGCGTGCGCGGCAAAGTCAACGGCCGATGTAGTCGCGGTAATGGGTCTCCAGCACTCCGGCGGCGCGGGCCAGGGCGAGCTTGGAAAGATTGCACCGGTAGAGACTCTCCACCATGTTGTTTTCCGCGGCGGCCAGGCGCGCCTGCGCAGTCACCAGCGGCAGGTTGTCGTCCACTCCTGCGTTCACGCGGTCGGTCTCGTCGCTCAGGGCCTGCGTGGCCAGGTCCACGTTGGAGCGGGCGACTGCCACCAGCTTCTGATTAGCGGACACATCCAGCAGCGCGTCGCGCACCTGCTCGTCGATGTGGTTGCGCAGGTCGTCAAGCTGGGCCTCGGCCGATTCAAGTTGGGCCTTCGAGGCGTCCTCATTGCCGCGCAGTCTGGCCTCGCGGAAGACGGGAATGCTGAGCGTGCCCACGGCGGCAAAGTTGCCGTGCGTGCCTGCGCCGTTCACCGTGTCCACGCCCCAGTAGCCGCTGAATTTGAGCGTTGGCAACCGCTGTGCGCGGTAGGCGGAGTGCGCGGCGCGCAACTCGACCACCTGATTTTGCAGATTCTGATAGTCCTGCCGGTAGCGGTATGCCAGGGCGCGCACTTCGGCCGGCGTCTGCTCGGTCAGGTCGCTGTAGGGCGTGGCGTCTGTCAGCACAATGTCGCGGCCAGGGTCGATGCCAATCTCGCGCTTCAGCAGGATCAGGTCCTTCTCATGCGCGTTTTGCACGGCAATCAGCGCCTGCTGCTGCGCCTGGAACTGCACGCGGGCACGCAGTTCGTCCAGATTCGACGCCGTCCCGGCCATGTGCGCATCATGCGCGTGCTGCAAGGCAACCTTGTCGGCGGCAAGCTGCGCCGTGGCATTGTCCACCTCGCTGGCCGCAGCCACGGCATGCAGATAGGCCGAGGCCACCTGCTGCACCACTTCGCCGCGGGCTGATTCTTTGGCGTAATAGGCCACGCGCTCGGCGGCTCCGGCGGCCTTCCATCCGGCGATCACCGGGCCGGAAAAAAGCGTCTGCTTGAAGGTGAGCATCCCCTGCGTCAGGTCGTCTTTGGTGATGAAGGAGACGCCCATGGGAAGCTGTCCGCCGGGAAAGTGCGAACCAAAGCCGGCCACCACGCTTGAGTTAAAGCCCTGCGCGGCAAGGTTGTGCTGGTAAACGCCGGTGCCGCCGTTGAGCGCGATGTTGGGCAGGAACTCCTGCCGTGCCTCGTTCTTTTCGCCCTTCAGAAGCTTCTCGCTGTTCTCCGCTTCCTTCAGGCCCAGATTGTTCTTCAGGCCCATCTGGACGGCCTGGTCGAGCGAGAGATGAAGGGCGTCGCCGCCGGCCATCTGCACGGTCACGCTGCCATAAAAGGGGCTCTGCGCCGAGCTTGGATTGGGAAATTGCGTCTGCGCATGCAACGCGGCCGGGCCGACGGCGAGCGCCGCAACGGCCAGTGCCAGCAGGGGCCGCCGGGCCCATTGCGCCGGGCACGGCGCAGGATTTTGCTCAGGCTTCACATCCATCATTCTTTCAGATGATCGAGCCGGCGGGAGGATTCCGTGGAACGCGAGGAAAACGCGCGGGAAAATGCACAAAATGGCCCCCAAATGCAGCGCCCCGGGCCGCGAAGGTCGAAAGAACCCACGGGACCGGGGCGGCAGGTTGGGCGGCAGATTATTCCTCGTCCTCCTCCACGGGCCGCTTGGCGTTGGCCAGAATTTTCTCGGCCACGGCCTGCGGCACCACGTCATAGTGGTTCACCTCCATGTGGTAGCTGCCCTTGCCCTGCGTCATGGAGGTGAGCTGCGTGCCGTAAGTCAGCATTTCGGCCATGGGCACCTCGGCGGAGATCACCGTGGTGCGGCCCTTGGTCTCCATGCCATGCACGCGGCCGCGGCGACTGTTCAGGTCGCCCATCAGCGTTCCGGCAAAGTCGTCCGGCGCTTCAATTTCCACTTTCATAATCGGCTCCAGCAGGCAGGGCTTGGCCTGCTCCATGCATTTGCGGAAGGCGATGCGGCCGGCCATCTTGAACGACATTTCATTCGAGTCCACGTCGTGATAACTGCCGTCATAAACCGTCACCTTGAAGTCCACCACCGGGAACCCGGCCAGATAGCCGCGCGCCGCCGACTCCTGAATGCCCTTTTCCACGGCGGGCACAAACTGCCGCGGAATGGAGCCGCCGAAGATCTCGTTGGCAAACTCGAATCCGCTGCCCCGTGCCAGCGGCTCCATGCGGATCTTGCAGTCGCCGAACTGGCCGTGGCCGCCGGTCTGCTTTTTGTGGCGGCCCTGCGCATCCGCATGTCCGCGGATGGTTTCGCGATAGGGAACCTTGGGCGCCTTCAGCGTCACCTCGGCGTGGTAGCGCTTTTTCAGCCGCGAGACAATCGCCTCTATGTGCTGCTGGCCCGCGCCCGCAATCAGGAATTCGTTGGTCATCGGATCGCGATAGAAGCGGATGAGCAGATCTTCTTCCATCAGCTTGTGGATGGCCGGCGCAAGCTTGTCCTCATCGGCGCGGCTCTTGGGCTCAATGGCATAAGTCATCGCCGGCTCGGGCAGCACGGTCAATTGCACCTGCACATCAAAGCCCTTCTGGCCCAGCGTGTCGCCTGTCAGCGTGTCGCGCAGCTTGGCCACTGCGCCCAGGTCGCCGGCGTGCAGCTCCGCCACTTCGATGGCCTTGCGCCCCTGCATGATGCTCAGGTGGCTCAGCCTTTCCTGCCCGCGACGCGTGTAGTTTTCCAGCGTCGCATCGTTTTTCACCACGCCGCTGATGACTTTGAAGAAGCTGATGCGCCCGGCGAAGGGATCGGTCATCGTCTTGTAGATAACCACGGCTGCGGGCTCCTCGTCGCTCACCTTGCGAAAGCTCACGCCGTCTCCGCCCGCATCTCCGGCATCGTGCCCGTTTCCACTGCCGGCGGCCTGCAGCGCGAGTTGCTGCACGGGGATGGGTGCGCGCTCCACCGGCGCAGGCGAGTAGACCTTGAGAAAATCGAGAAGATGATCCGTTGCCATGTTGCCCAGGCCGCTGGTAAACAGCACCGGGAAAATCCGATCCTCGCGAATTGCCTCATGCAGCGCGGAGATGAGGTGCTGCTCGGGAATGGTGCCGACGGCAAAGAACTCCTCCATCAGCTCGTCCTTGCCTTCAGCCACCAGCTCCACCAGCGCCTCATGCGCGGCCTTGGCGGCGGGCGCAATGGCGGCGGGAATCTCCGCCGTGATTCTGCCGTGGCCGTCGCCGCCGGGCGTGTAATGGAAGGCCTCCATTGTCACCAGGTCCACCACGCCATGGAAACCGTCCGCGTCGGAAATGGGCATCTGCACCGGCACACACTGCCGGCCCCAGCGCGCGCGCAAATCCTCAATAAGCGCATTCAGGCCGTTGGCCCCGCCGGCCTTGGGGTGGTCCATCTGGTTCACCGCCACCACGCGCGGCACGTTGGCTTCCTCGGCCCATCGCCACACGCGCTCGGTCACCGGCTCCACGCCGTTCTGCGCATTCACCACAATGATGGCCGTCTCCACGGGCAGCAGCGCGGCGCGCGCCTCATGGCTGAACATGTGAAAGCCCGGCGTATCCACAAGATTGATCTTCACTCCCTGCCACTCGGCAAAGGCCACGGCGTTCTGCATCGTCAGGCCGCGTGCCACTTCTTCTTCGTCGTATGCGGTCACGGCCGAGCCATCGGCAACGCGGCCCTGCACGGGCGTCATCCTGGCGGCATGCAGCATCGCGGCAATCAGTGTCGTCTTGCCGCTTTGCGCATGCCCTGCTACAGCTACGTTGCGGATCTCACTTCCCTGGTAGATTTTCATGGTAATTCTCCTTGAAGGTGCGAATGGATGCGCGGGCCACGGCACGCGGGCGGGCGCCGGCGAAACCTGGGTTGGCTGGGATGAGCAGAGCGACGGTGCAGGGACATCGCCAAGGCATCCAACGGGACGTCAGCGGGTCCGGATTCTCGGGCCTGAGGGCCCAGTCTGCCGTCTTCCTCGTCCATGGGGAGAGTCTCCGGCAGGCGCCGCGCGCGGGAGAGAAGACCTGAGCCCGGCGTCTTGCGTCAAGAAAGGGATGCTATCACACGCGGAGCGCAAACGTCCTGTGACAGTACGCACCGGGCGGCGAAATTCCCATCGTCGCCGCACCCGCCGCCAAGGCCGCGCGGGCGCTGTGGTAGAGTCCCTGTAACCCAGCTTTTTCCGGCTTTTGCGGGCCTTCCCCCATAGAACTTCGGCTGGCCATGAGGTGAACACCGATGCAATTGCCCGGCGGCTCGACGGCGCTTCCGTCCCCGGCAGACCCCGCGCGCGAAGCCGCGATTGGCGCACGCGCCCAGCGCAAGGCGGCGTGGCATCTGATTCCCATCCTCGCCATCGGCTACGGCATGGCCTTCATCGACCGCATCAACATCAGCTTTGCCTCGCTGCGCATGAATGACGATCTGCATTTCAGCGCAACGGTTTACGGCATCGGCGCGGGCATCTTCTTCATCGGCTACGCGCTGTGCGAGGTGCCCTCAAACCTGCTCATGCTGCGTTTTGGCGCGCGCAAGTGGCTCACGCGCATCATGTTCACCTGGGGATTGCTGGCCACCTGCATGATGTTCGTTCGCACGCCGTGGGAGTTCTACTCCGCGCGCCTGCTGCTCGGCATCAGCGAGGCCGGATTCTTTCCCGGCGTCATCTATTACCTCACGCTCTGGTTTCCCGCGCCGGTTCGCGCGCGCGCCATCAGCCGATTTTATATCTCACTCCCCATCAGCTCCGCCGTATCGGGCGCCCTGGCCGGCTTTCTGCTAGGTCTGGGTGGCCATTGGGGCTTGTCCGGCTGGCAGTGGCTTTTCCTGGCCGAGGGGCTGCCCACGGTGCTGTTCAGCCTGGTCGTCTTCCTGCTGCTGCCGGATAGGCCGGCGCGCGCCCATTGGCTCACCGCGGAGGAAAAGGACTGGCTTGAGCGTCGGCTTGCTGAGGAAGCCGCGCATGCGCACATCGGGCACGAAGCCGGCGTGATGAAGGCGCTGCTTTCGCCCAAGGTGTGGATGATTGGCATGTTCTTTTTCTGCGTGCTCACCTGTGCTTACGGCTACACCTTCTCCGCGCCGGCCATTTATATTGCGGCAACGGGTTGGAGCGTGACGCGCGTGGGCTTTCTTATCACGGTCATCGGCCTGTTGGGCGTGCCGGCCATGCTGCTGGGCGGCATCAGCTCTGACCGCACCGGCGAGCGCAGGCTGCACTGCATTGTTCCGTGCTGCATCATGGCCGTCTGCTTTTTGCTTGCCAGTCTTGCCCATCCGGGCTGGCTGGTGGTGGGCTCACTGGGGCTGATGTGGTTGTCGATGATGGCGCTGCAGTCGCCCGCGCTCGCGCTGCCCACTGAGTTCCTCGCCGGGCCGGCCTGCGCGGCGGGCATTGCCGCCATGAACACCATCACCATGTTCAGCGGGTTCGTGGGCCCCTATTGGATGGGCCGCATGAAGGACCTGACCGGCACCTACTGGCTTGGCCTGGGCGGGTTGGCTGTTCCCGCAGTGGCGGCGGCGGGCTTCATGTTTGCGCTCACCCGCAGCCTTGCGCGGCGCCGGCTTCCGCAGCCCGCGGCAGAGCTGGCCGACGAACCCGCGTGACGCCGGAATTTGGGAATCGCAATCAGAGGCTGGCGGTCGCCGGAAGAATCTCGTCCACGTCCACCCACTGCGTGGGATAGTTGCCGGTGTAGCAGGCCGTGCAGTAACTGTTCTTCTCGCTGCTGCCGCAGCTCTCCAGCAGGCCTTCCAGCGAGAGATAGGCCAGCGAATCCGCCTCGATAAAGCGGCGAATCTCGTCAATGGACCGGTTGGCTGCGATCAGGTCTCGCTTGCTCGGCGTGTCCACGCCGTAAAAGCACGGTGAAACTGTGGGCGGGCAACTGATGCGCAGATGCACTTCCCTGGCGCCCGCGCCGCGCACCATGCGCACAATCTTCCGGCTCGTTGTCCCGCGGATAATCGAGTCGTCTATCAGCACCACGCGCTTGCCTTCCAGCAGATTGCGCACTGGGTTCAGCTTGAGCCGCACGCCAAAGTCGCGCACGCGCTGCTCGGGCTCAATAAAGGTGCGGCCCACGTAATGGTTGCGGATGAGGCCGAAGCGGAACGGGATGCCGCTCTGGTCGGCATAGCCCAGCGCCGCTGTCACGCCGGAGTCGGGCACCGGGACGATGATGTCGGCGGGCACGCCGGACTCGCGCGCAAGCTGGCGGCCCATCCGGTCGCGGCTCTCCTGCACCCAGCGGCCAAAGATGCGGCTGTCGGGCCGCGCGAAATACACGTGCTCAAAAATGCAGCTTGCTCGCTCCACGCCGCTTGAAAACTGGCGGCTGGTTACGCCGTCCTCCGTCACCATCACCAGCTCGCCCGGCTGCACATCGCGAATAAACTCGGCGTGGAGAAGATCGAAGGCGCAGCTCTCGCTGGCGAAGACCGTGGTGTCCGGTCCCTCGGCATTCCTGATGCGCCCCATCGAAAGCGGCCTGAAGCCGCGCGGATCGCGGGCCGCAAAGATGCGGTCGCGCGTCATCATCACAATGGAAAACGCGCCCTCCACCTGCGAAAGCGAGTCGGCAATCGCATCCACCAGCGTGCCCGCGTGGGAGTGCGCAATCAGTTGCACGATGATTTCAGAATCCGACGTGGTCTGAAAGTAGACGCCCGCGCGTTCGAGCTTGGCGCGCAGGTTGCCCAGGTTCACCAGGTTGCCGTTGTGCGCAATCGCGATCAGGCCCTTGGTGGAATCCACGCGAATCGGCTGCGCGTTCAACAGGGCTGAGTCGCCGGTGGTCGAGTAGCGCGTGTGGCCGATGGCCATCTGCCCCGGCAGCTTTTCCAGCACGTCCTCGGTAAAGATTTCGCTCACCAGGCCCATGCCCTTGATGTTGGCCAGGTGCCGGCCGTCGGCCGTCGCAATGCCCGCCGACTCCTGCCCGCGATGCTGCAAGGCATAGAGTGCAAGATAGGCCTGCCGCGCCGCCTCAGGATGGCCGTGGATGGCCGTCACGCCGCACTCCTCGCGCAATTTGTCGTCTTCGGCGGCAAACAGCGGGGAGTGTGAATCAGGCAGCAGGGAAAAGGACTCGGACTTGAGCCGTGCGGAGGCATCCTCGACGCCGGGAACACCTTGAAAGAGCAGCCGGCTCATGCGGTGACCTCACCATGAAGAATGCTTTCAAGCGCCCCGGCCCACGGCTCGCGCAGGTCCGTAACCTTTGCCGAAACAAACGGCTGACGATCGACCGTGATTTCCAGGCGGGTTCCGCCGGTGGTGCCGATGCGCGCCGCAAAAAAGCCGCACGTGTCAGCCAGCTTTTCAATCTCATCCGCGTTGTCCGGCGCGCAGGTCACCAGCACCCTTGTAGCCGGCTCGGCAAAGAATCCGAAGAGCGGATGCGTCATCAGCGACCGATGCTGCTCCACCGTGGCGCCCAACCCGAGCGGAAAGGCCGACTGCGCCAGCGCCGCGGCAATGCCGCCGTCGGAAACATCGCGCGCTGAATGGACGAGCTTACGCCAGGCCAGCTCTACCAGCAGCTTGTGCAGCCGCGCCTCGGCTGCCAGGTCAATCGGAGGCGGCGTGCCCCAATAGCCGCCCAGCACCACGCGCGCAAACTCCGACGAGCCAAAGTCCGCCGTCTCCGCGCTCACTTCCGCATCGGTCGCGTCCGGCTCTTCCTTCACAATCGGCTCGCCTTCATACACCGGCATCGGAAACTCGCTGATGGGCGGCGGCACCACGGGCACCTTCAAATTCGGATCGGGCTTTTGCGCGCACGGCTGGGGCCACAGCAGCAGAATCGCCTCACCCGCCTTCTGGAAATGCGCCGGTACGGCCTTCGTCACGTCGTCCAGAATGCCCACAATGCCCAGCACCGGCGTGGGATAAATGCCCTCGCCCCTGGTTTCGTTATATAAGGATACGTTTCCGCCGGTAATGGGCGTACCCAGAGCCGTGCAAGCCTCGGCAATGCCGTCAATCGCCGCCGAAAGCTGCGCCATAATCTCCGGCTTCTCAGGATTGCCGAAGTTCAGGCAGTTCGTCGCGGCCACGGGGGTTGCGCCGGTGCAGGCCACCTTGCGCGCGGCCTCGGCCACGGCATGCATTGCGCCCAGCTTTGGGTCCAGATAGCACCAGCGTCCGTTGCCGTCGAGCGCCATCGCCAATCCGCGCTCGTGTCCCAGCTTGCCCGTTCCCTTGCCCGTTCCCTTGATGCGCATCACGCCGGCTTCGCCGCCCGGTCCCTGCACGGTGTTGGTCTGCACCATGCTGTCATACTGCTCATGCACCCAGCGCTTGCTGCACACATTCGACGACGCCAGCAGCTTTTTCAGGTCGGCAGTGTAGTCCCGGTCGCGGTTCAGCTCAGCCAGTGCCTCTTCCGGCGGGTCCGGCGGAACAGGAGCCTTCCATGTGCCCACAGGCCGGTGATAGAGCGGTGCATCGTCCGTGAGCGATTGATTCGGAATGTCGGCCACCAGCACGCCGTGGTGACGGATGCGCAGCCGCGGCTCGGGAATCACCGTGCCCACAATCACCGCGTCCAGCCCCCACTTGGCAAAGACCTTCAGCACCTCGCCCTCGCGGCCCTTGTCGGCCACCAGCAGCATCCGCTCCTGGCTTTCTGACAGCATGATCTCGTAGGCCGTCATGCCGGTTTCGCGCTGCGGCACGCAATCCAGTTCCACGTCCAGGCCCACGCCGCCGCGCGCGCCCATCTCGCAGGTGGAGCAGGTCAGCCCCGCCGCGCCCATGTCCTGGATGCCCACAATCGCGCCCGTCTGCATCGCCTCCAGGCATGCCTCCAGCAGCAGCTTCTCCATAAAGGGGTCGCCCACCTGCACGTTGGGCCGCTTCTGCTCGGAGCCTTCCTTGAACTCTTCGCTGGCCATCGTTGCGCCATGGATGCCGTCGCGTCCGGTCTTCGCGCCCACATAAATCACCGGATTGCCCGTGCCCGTGGCCTTGGCATAGAAAATCTCGTCCTTGCGCACCAGGCCCAGCGCAAAGGCGTTCACCAGCGGATTGCCGCTGTAGCAGGCTTCAAACTTGGTTTCGCCGCCCAGGTTGGGCACGCCAAAGCAGTTGCCGTAGCCTGCGATGCCGCTCACCACGCCTTCCACAATTGCGTGGTTCCTGGCGACAAGTTTGCGTTCTTCGGCGTCGGCTGCGGCCTCCTCGGCAATCGGGCCAAAGCGCAGGGAATCCATCACCGCCAGCGGCCGCGCGCCCATCGTAAAGATGTCGCGCAGAATGCCGCCCACGCCCGTGGCCGCGCCCTGCAACGGCTCAATATAGCTGGGATGGTTATGGCTCTCGATCTTGAAGGCGCAGGCCCAGCCGTCGCCCACGTCAATGATGCCTGCGTTTTCGCCCGGCCCCTGCACCACGCGTTCGCTCCTGGTAGGCAGGCGTTTCAGGTGTACGCGGCTGGATTTGTAGGAGCAGTGCTCGCTCCACATCACGCTGTAAATGCCCAGCTCGGTCAGCGAGGGCACGCGGCCCAGCGCTGCCTGAATGCGCTCATACTCCTCCGCGGTAATGCTGTGCTGCGCCAGCAACTGCGGAGTGATGGCGACCGGCTCGGGGACCACTGACGGGAAAACGGGAGTCATCGCGGTGTCTCCATTGTCGCATGGCGGCCGTGCCAATCCGCAGACGGATTTGTGCGGAAAACCCAGGCGGTATCGCGCACGCATCGCATGCACCGTGCCCAGTGCGCTTCCGGCCTGCATCGCGGGCCCGCCCACGGGGCAAACCTCGCACCCTCCGTGCGCAACGGGCTGTTTCTTTTGATGCGGATGCACCGGACAAGGACCACTCGCGCGTCTCTGGCGCGGCGCGCAAAGCCTGTGCGATACTCACAAGTGCCCACCCACCCCCGGCCGGGATGGCGGAACTGGCAGACGCAGCGGACTCAAAATCCGCCGACCCTTGCGGTCATGGGGGTTCGACCCCCCCTCCCGGCACCAAGCCAAATCAATAACTTGAACAGACAGATGCGACGGCGCACGCGTGCATCACTCTGCGCTGCGTTCAGCCTTGCTCGGTTGTGGCCAGCGCCATCCGGCGCACCTTCACATCGCGCATCGGCGGCTGGCCGAAGAACCGGCGGTACTCGCGATTGAACTGGCTGGCGCTTTCATAACCTACCTCAAAGGCCGCGCTGGCCGCATCCATTCCATCGTTCAGCATGCGTTCGCGCGCCACGTGCAGCCGCAATTGCTTCTGGTACTGCAGTGGGCTCATTGCCGTCAACGCGCGAAAGTGATGGTGCAGAGTGGAGACGCCCATCCGCGCCATCTCCGCCAGTTCCTCCACGCGCAGCGGTCTGGCATAGTTCATGCGCAGCCACGATACGGCTTTGGCTGTGCGATGGCTCTGCTCGCCCAGAGTGGCGATGGCGCGCAGGTGCGCCCCTTGCGGGCTTCGCAGCAGGCGGTAGAAAATCTCCCGCTCAATCATCCGCGCCAGAAACGGAATGTCCCGCGGCGCCTTCAGCAGATTGACCAACCGCAGGCAGGCATCCAGCAGCTCAGCTGAACTCAGCCCAATCGCCATGCCTCGCGGCCCGGAAGACTCCGTCGCGGACGCGAACTCCTCCTCGCCGAGAATGCTTCGCACCTCCGTCATATCCAGCTGCAGAACAATGCCCAGCAACGGAGTCTCGCGCGTCGCCTCAATCACCTGGCTCACCACCGGCAGATCAACCGACGTCAGTAGGAAACGCGAGCTGTCGCACACATAAGCGGCTTTGCCCAGGTTGATGCGCTTCCTGCCCTGCGCAAAGAGGACGAGGGTGGGCTCATAGGCGGCCGAAGCGCACGCCGTGTGTTCGCTACGGCGGAAAAGGCGCAGCCCCGCGATATCGGTTGCCGTGTAGCCTTCAGTTCGTGCCTGCGTTCCAATTGCTTGCGCGAGCTGCCTTCTCAACTCGGCCAGGGGCGAGGACCGTTTCGTGCCCGAGGGTTTCACTACTGCCATGTGCGCCATTCTCCTCGTCTTTCAGCCTAGCGCGAATCGGTTCACCGGTATGCACAAAAATCTATGTAGCGAGAGAATCAGGCAAGAAATCGGCAGAATCGGGATACCGCCCTCCGGACCCGATTCCGTACTCTTAGGTGGAACGGTTCCGGGCGCACGAACCCAAACCGCAAAGGAGTCGCAATGCAGTTTCGCAAACTCGGAAAAAGCAATCTTCAGGTCTCGGCCCTCGGCCTCGGCTGCATGGGCATGAGCTTTTCTTACGGCGCGCCCAAGGACAAGCAGGAGATGATTACTCTGCTGCGCGCGGCCGTTGACCGCGGGGTCACGTTCTTTGACACTGCCGAAGTCTACGGCCCCTTCACCAATGAGGATATCCTCGGCGAGGGGCTCGCTCCGGTGCGCGACAAGGTCGTGATCGCCACCAAATTCGGCTTTGCAATGAATGCTGACGGGCGCCCCGGCACGCATGGCCTCAACAGCCGCCCGGAGCACATCAAGGAAGTGGCTGAAGCCTCGCTCAAGCGCCTCCGCACAGACGTGATTGATCTCTTCTATCAGCATCGCGTAGATCCGAATGTGCCCATTGAAGACGTGGCCGGCGCGGTGAAGGACCTCATTCAGCAGGGCAAGGTTCGTCATTTCGGATTGTCCGAGGCTGGCGTGGGCACCATTCGCCGCGCCCACGCAGTCCAGCCCGTCACGGCGCTGCAGAATGAGTACTCGCTCTGGTGGCGCAAGCCGGAAGCGGAGGTGATTCCCGCGCTTGAGGAGCTGGGCATCGGCATGGTGCCTTACAGCCCGCTTGGCAAAGGCTTTCTCACGGGCAAAATGGACGCTGCCACCGAGCTGGCCAGCAACGATTTCCGCAGCACGTTGCCGCGCTTTTCGCCTGAAGCGCGAATAGCCAACCAGGCCGTCGTCGATCTGCTCGCGCGTATCGGCAGACAAAAGAACGCCACGCCCGCCCAGATTGCGCTCACCTGGCTTCTGGCCCAAAAGCCGTGGATAGCGCCCATTCCCGGAACCACAAAACTCTCGCGGCTCGACGAAAATCTCGGAGCTCTTTCGATTGAACTCAGCGCCGTTGACCTGCGCGAAATCGATGAAGCCGCCTCGAAAATTCACATCGAAGGCAACCGCTATCCGGAGCATCTGGAAAAGATGACAGGTCTTTAAGGCGTTCCGTCACAAACACATCCCATCCGCAGGAGGCAACGCACCATGGAAATTCGCAAAGCCGGCTCGCAACCCTCGGGCAAAGGCCCGGCAGACTACTTCACCGGCGCGGTGCGCGTGGATCGGCTCTTTGAAGCGCCGGAGCCCGCGCGCGTCGCCAGTGCCGGCGTCACTTTTGAGCCCGGAGCGCGCACAGCCTGGCACACGCATCCGCTCGGCCAAACGCTCGTCGTCACCGCCGGCTGCGGTCGCGTGCAACGCTGGGGAGGGCCTATTGAAGAGATTCGCCCCGGCGACGTCATCTGGTTTGCGCCCGGCGAAAAGCACTGGCACGGCGCCGCGCCCGCCACGGCCATGACGCACATTGCCATCCAGGAAAAGCTCGACGGCAAGGTCGTTGAATGGCTGGAGCACGTGAGCGACGCGCAGTACGGAGCCTGATTGTGCCTCGCGCCGGTACGGATGTCGATGCCGCCCGCCTCAGCGCGCTTCCTCGCGCGCCGTCTCCGCATTCAGCTTCTTCAGCATCGCACCAACCCGGCTCGGTGAGTGACTTGGCGATTACGCGCACATCAGCAGAGATTCAGGATGGGCTCACTTCGAGCCCGGAGGCACAATGCCGTTCATGCGCAGATACTCGACCATCTGCCCGTAGTGGTCGAATCCGTGAGCAGAAATGAAAGATGCGATGACCGACCGCGTGTGCAGACCGTCGACACCGCCGATAGTGGTGTAGGCATTCTCGGCTGTAATCGTCGCGAGCGCCTTGTGCGCATAGGCGAAAGAAGCCGCAGCGGCCTTGAGGAGTTCCTCTTTCGTCGTCAGACTATCGATGCTTTTCGGGTCAACCGGCATCTTCTCCCCGAGAATCTTCGAAGCAAAGTAGTAGTTCGCTGTGGTGACATGCGATATTTCCTGCGCGAACGTACGAACCCCGTGATACTTCTCGCCCTGCGAGGGTGCAAAGGTTGCAGTAGTGGGCGCAAAGCTGTATTTGTCCGCAGGCATTGCCTGCGCGACTCCCATAAACTCATGCTCAAAGAGGTTGAGCAACTCCTCCTGCGCCTGCACTGGCGACATTTGGGTGCCTGTGGCCACCTTCACGCTGGTTGAGCCCGTTTGCGCAGAGCCCGCCAGCGCACAGCCTCCCAGAATCAAAGTGGCGAAAACATAGCGGAGACGCATAGATCACCTCACTGGCAAAATTTATCAACAGTCTAGCAGACGCCCGCATCGCGATGTCAGCGGTCATTTGGCGCCTTCAGGCCGAGGCACTCATCGAGCGGCCGCGCACACGAGGCGCGGATCAATTTACGACTTGGCGATGATGCACTCGCTGAGGGACATTGCAGCCTGGAAAGACCGCATCTGGCAAAACCGTGCGATGAGCGCAGCATAGGAGCCCTCACAGCGGTGTAGCAAGCCCTTTTTGGGGGGTCTGCAATCGCAGTGAAAGCCCCCGGCTCCGCCCGGCGGATATCCACCCTTCCGCAAATCGAGGATCACTTGCTGGGAATCACCAGATTACGAAAAACCTTCCAGGTGCCATCCGGTTGCCGTTGCCAAACAGTTAGATACCGGTCAACAATGCTCTTCCCATTTGGGAAGTGGGCCTTAGCCTGACCCCATTCATAAACATAGCGCCCCTTCTGAACCGAACCCATACTCGCCACAGAAGCTGAGTCGGCCTTACCGAGCTTTGCCATCTCTTCCTTCATGTGTTCCTCCAGGGCAGAACGACCCCGAATGCAATCGCCCACAGGGCTGCAATCGACGGCGTCCTCTGTATACCCATCCGCAAGCAGCGCGACATTGCCTTGTTTCATGGCATCAACCCACTGCTGGTTTCCTGCGTCGATCTGCCGTCGCGCGCCGGAATCAATCGTTTTGCTCTGCGCCAGACACGTTGAGCAACAGAGCAGCAAAAACATAACCGCCAACGTACCTTTTGTTTCACTTCTCATCGGACCATCCTCCTCTTATTGAATTGCAAACCCCGGGCAGGAATTGGCTGCTCCCTGCCCACTCCAGATCGTGAGGCGCTTTGGAGACACTCGACTCCGGGGCAGGCCACCGGTCTCGACAATCACAGCCCTTTCTGTTTCTCGTAATACCGGCGCGCCTTTTCCCTGTTGCCGCAGTCGTTCATATCGCACCAGCGCCGCCGTTTGCCCCGGCTCTGGTCAAGGAACAGCCAGCCGCAGTTGCCGCCTTCGCAGGCCCCGATCCGCTCGGCCATTGGCGAGCAAAACAGTGAGAGCGCTTCGCCGGTGAAGACCGCGCACAACTGCGCTGACGCATGCAGTCGGGCAGGGTGCCATCGGATTGCATGATTACGGAACTCGATTGCGGGGCGGGGAGCATTGACGCGCTCACGAATGAACTCAATATCGTGCGCGGATATTGGACGAGCGTCCGCGATCGCCAGCCCGACGCGATAGATCGTCTCGCGAAACCGGATGATTTCGGCGAGAGGCTCCGGATAGCGGAGCAACTCGAAATAAGATTCAGGCCCGATCACGCCGGCCTGAGCCGCCCATCGCAAAAACGATTCCCAATCGCGCCACAATTCGTCGGGACGCTCGGCGCGGTGTTCTCCCGCGGTATTGCAGAAATCGAGCGCCAGATGTCCTGCAACCTGATGGGCAATCAACTTACGAGGGATGAAATTCTTGGCACTACCTCGAAGAGGAGAGCGTTTGACAGTGCGCGTTGCCGCCCCGGGGCTGATCAATTTCGTCATGATTCGTCGGTTATACCATCTAACTGGTTAGATGGCAAGAGAGAAGATCGCAAATTCAGGGATTCAACGCCGGCGCGCACTCATTCAAGCCGGCACTATGCACTCACCGTCCGGCCGGGAAGCGTAGCGGCAATTTCGGTGAGCCTCTGGCTGGGGTGAGGTTGCTGGAGGAGCCATCGGCTTTCTCTAAATGCAACGGTTCCTCAATCGATGCCGACAGGGCAAATCACTCATCATGGCCGGGCAGATGTCATTCCGGGCTCCCGATGAGGACGTTCACGGCGTGGCCCTCATCTACCCGAAGCAATTCTGTCAATGACCGGCGGCCTGTGCTCCGGTGAAAGATGGCTTTAGCGCGCCGTCTCCGCGTTCAGCTTCTTCAGCATTGCGCCAATCTCTGGGTTGGCCATGAATTCCTTCCACACCAGCCCCGTGCGGTGGTTCTCAATCATCACCACAATCGGCGCCTGGTTCAGCCCCATAAAGATGGGCGAAACCCAGTCGTCCGTCGGATTGTAGGCGTCGCGCAATCCATACACGCCCCACAACTCGCCGCCCAGGTCGCGATAGTAGTGCTTGAGCGCGGCCATTGAGGCCTGCGGCGTATACGGAAATGAGGCCAGCGCGCCCGTTGGCGTAATGGTGCCGTGGTCGTCGGCCTTGTCCGGCGCCTGCGCTGCGTAGCCGAGGGGCCCATCGCTCGCCGTCAGTCCCCACGCGTCGGATCCGTAGCCCTTCCAGTGCTGCGGGTCTGCAATCGAATACGCAAGATTAATGCGCGCGATGTTGCGATTGTTGTCGAAATAGGACGACGTGTACCTGTCGTGCAGTGCATGCGGATCAAAGCCCATGAACGAGTAATGCGTAAAGAACAACGGCCCGCCGCGATGCACGCCCACGTCCAGGTGAATCCCAAAGTAGGTGTTGCCGTTGCGGTAGTGGTCGCCTTCCTTGCTGCCGGACCACCCTTCACGATACTCAATCGCACGCCTGCTCTGCCCTGCCCAGCCTATGTAGTACATGCTCACCGGCACCGCGTGCGTGGGTGAGGCCATCGCCAGCAGGTACGCAATCATCACCTCGTTGAAGCCGATCAGCGGATGATGAATCTGGAACTGCCACTCCGGCGACCAGTGCCAGTAAAGAAAATTGCTCTCCGGCGTCTGCCTGTACCACGCATAGTCCACCGTGTCCCACAGGTGCGTGATCTTTGCGTAAAGCGCCTGCTCCTCCGCGCTTGTACCCCGGAAATACTGCCGCGCCGCCAGCAATCCCTCCATCATGAACGAGGTCTCCACCAGGTCTCCGCCATTGTCGAACATTCCAAAGACCGGCATGGTCTTGCCCGTAGCGCCGTTCGTGTAGTGCGACCACGCGCCGTGGTAGCGCTCGGCATGGGTGAGAAAATCCACAATCTTCGTCAGCCGGTCCAGCCCCTGCCTGCGCGTGATAAAGCCGCGATCCACGCCCACAATCAGCGCCATCACGCCAAAGCCGCTTGCGCCCGTGGCCACAATGCGGTCGTCGCCGGGAATGTTCTCACGCGCCATGCCCGAGTGCGGGTCCGCGCCTTCCCAGTAGTACTCAAAGTTTGCGCGCTGCATCATCGTCAACAGTTGGTCGTCCGTCATTGCGTGCGTGGCGGCCCCGGCCGGGTTTGAAAAGGCCGATTGCCTGCCGTCCCAGCCCGCCGCGACAACTTTGTACTCGGCCTTCACGCCGGACTTGCCCAGAAAATCCTCATAGCGATGCACGCCCGGCCACTCCATCCCAATCGGCTCAAACGCGTCGCCGTTCCCGCCATTCCCGCCGTTCATTGATCGATAGATCACGTAGCGCGCCACGTCCGGCGTATCCCTGGCGTCCCACGCCAGTTCAATATGGCGGTCCTGGCCCGTCGCTGTCAGATGCGTTGGCGCGGCCGGCGTCGTCGCGTCCATGGCGTCGTCGCCCACATACACGTCATCCACAAGCAGCGTGTGCGGCTGGCTGTCCGCCGCGCCCTGGTGAAAGGTCAGGCTCTGCAAAAGTTGCGGCCGAAAAGGATAAATCGAAGCCGTCTTGCACGCGGCCAGCGGAATGCGCACGCGCACCCAGCGCCTGGCCGGCATGTCGCCCGTGTACCTGCCCAAATCAATCGGCGCGGTAAAGCTCGCCGGAAACTCCGCCACCTGCATCCCGTGCGTCGAGGTGGAGAGCACCAGTTGCGGCATCTCGGCAGCGGCAATCGCCTTCGGCGCATAAAGCCAGAAGTAGAGATTGCTTCCGTCCAGCTCCGGCAGCCGGTTGCGGAAATCGTCCAGCGCAATCTCGGCCGCCCACCCGCCGGCGGGCGCGGAGTTCCACGCAATCCGAATCGCGTTCGGCGGCGTATGAAAGATGTGGGCTTCAACCGGCAGCCTCCCGTCCTCTGCCGCCAGAGTGCTCTGGCCGCTGGTCATCGCGTGACTGTAGAAGTACCGGTCCGCGGTCAGGCTGTCGTCAAAGATCACATGACGGTAGTACTTCGTTGGCGTTTGCGCCAGCAACGGCACACCGGCCAGCAAGGCAAGGCAAAGCAGCTCGCAGCGGCGCGCGGCGGCAGGCTGGGGAAGGGAAGTAGGCATGGCGGATCGCTCCTCGGGCTCCAATGGGGCAGCCGGCGGCAGGCGAAGCAGGAATCCCCGGTTGCCGGCGGCAGTGCATTCCGGATTTGACGGACGGCGTCTTCGGGTATACAGTTTGCCAGAGCGCAAACGATTGCGCTCACGGCAGCCAGTGTAGCATCCATACCGAAGAACGCGGCCGGAACTCGCGCCCAGGTCCACTTTTACTGACCGCATCGCGCCGCTTCCAGCAGGTAGGCTCAGGGGTGTCCACCAGGAGTCCTGTAAGCCGCATCAATGGGGTACGGAGTCAAGAAGTGACGCATGCAAACGGATCGAATTGCACCCCGGCCGGGCAATCCAGCAGCCCTCCCCGCCGGCGGGGTCTCATTTTCAGGGCGGCCGGTCTGGGCATTTCAACCGCTTTCTGTCTCTTGTCTCTGCTTCCAGCGTCTTTCGCCAGGGCGCAATCGGCCGTAGCCGCGCCGCCTGCCTCCGCGCGTGCAACAGCCGCCGTTCCGCCCTCCAATGCGCAGCTTGCCAATCCTGAAATCGAAAAAAAGGTCGACCGGCTGCTCAGCCGCATGACCCTCGCGGAAAAGATCGGCCAGCTTGTGCAATACAGTGACACCGGCAACGAGCCCGCAAACGGCACGGCCAAACCCTCGCAGGACGACTCCTCGAAAATCGTTCTCGCCATCAATCCCGCCACCGCCAACCACATTGACGCCATGCAGCTGGCCGCCACCGGCCGCCTTGGCTCGCTGCTCAACCTCGTCGGTCAGGCCCGCACCAACCAATATCAGCATCTTGCCGTCGAAAAAAGCCGCCTGCACATTCCCCTCATGTTCGGCGCGGACGTAATCCACGGCTTCCGCACCATTTATCCCGTGCCTCTCGCGCTCGCAGCCACGTTCGACCCCGATCTCGTCACCGAGCTCGCCCATATGTCTGCCGAGGAGGCGCGCACCGCCGGCATCGACTGGTTTTACTCGCCCATGGTCGACATCAGCCGCGATCCGCGCTGGGGACGCACCATTGAAGGCGCAGGGGAAGACCCCGTGCTCGGCGCGGCCATGGCGCGGGCTTACATTCGCGGTTATCAGGGCGATGACATCGCGCAGCCGGGTCGCGTCGCCGCCTGCGTCAAGCACTTTGCGGCTTATGGCGCCGCCGAGGCCGGTCGCGAATACAACACCACCGACATGTCGCAGATTCGCCTGCGCCAGGTCTATCTGCCGCCGTACAAGGCCGCCGTCCAGGCCGGCGCCGTCACTGTGATGAGCGCCTTCAACGCGCTCAACGGCGTGCCTTCCACGGCCAATCCCTTCCTGCTGCATCAGGTGCTGCGCGGGGAATGGGGCTTCAACGGCTTCGTCATCAGCGACTATACCGCCATCATGGAGTTGCTCAACCACGACATCGCGCTCACTCCGGCTCAGGCGGCTCGGAAGGCCATCACCGCCGGCGTTGACGTGGACATGATGTCGCACTTCTACGATTCGCAGCTTCCCGCGCTCATCCGCTCCGGCAAGGTTCCCCTGTCGGTTGTCAATGAGGCTGTGCGTCGCGTGCTGCGAGTCAAGTTCGCAATGGGCCTCTTTGACCATCCCTATACCACCGGCCCTGAGGTCACGCACGCCGTCGCCGCGCACCGTCCGCTGGTGCGTCGCGCAGCCGAGGAATCCATCGTTCTTCTGCAAAACAGGAACCTCTCCAGCGGCAGTCCGCTGCTGCCGTTCTCTTCGTCCATCAAGCGCATCGCGCTCATCGGCCCGCTGGCTGACGACCCCGCGGACATGGTGGACGGCAGCGGCGCCGGCAACCGGACGGATACCATCACCGTGCGTCAGGCCCTTGAAGAGCGCGCCAAAGCCATCGGCGGCACGCTCGTCTATGCCGAGGGCACGCAAATTTCCGGCGACTCCACCGCGGGCTTTGCCCAGGCCGTGGACGCGGCGCGCTCCTCCGACGCGGTCGTCCTGGCGCTGGGTGAGGCCGCGTGGATGAGCGGCGAGGGCGGCTCGCGCGCGCACCTCAACCTGCCCGGCAATCAGGAGCAACTGCTCCAGGCCGTCGCTGCCACCGGCAAGCCCATTGTGCTTCTGGTCTTTTCCGGCCGCCCGCTTGTGCTTGGCTGGGCCGCCGCCCATGTCCCCGCCATTCTCGAGGCCTGGTTCCCCGGAACCGAAGCCGGCCACGCCATCGCCAGCCTGCTTTACGGCGACGTTTCGCCCAGTGGCAAGCTGCCCATGAGCTTCCCACGCGCCGTGGGCCAGGAGCCGCTCTACTACAATCAATTTCCCACCGGCCGCCCGCCACGCGGCATTGACCTCTCCAAGCCGCCAACCTTCGACACGCGCTTCTTCTCGCGCTACATTGACGTGCCCAACAGCGCGCTCTTTCCCTTCGGCTGGGGACTCACTTACTCGACCTTCACCTTCACCAGCGTCAAGGTTTCCGTCGATGAAATTCCGCTTGCCCTCGCGCTCTCGCATCGTAATCATCCGCTTCTCACCGCCACTGCCACCATCACCAACACCGGCGCCCGCAAGGCCACCGATGTGGTGCAGTGCTACGTGCGCAATCGCGGCGCCAGCGTGGAGCAGCCCGTGCGCAGCCTCGAAGGCTTTCAGCGCATTACGCTCAATCCCGGCGAATCCAGGCAGGTCCGCTTCACGCTGGGCTTTGGTCAGCTCTCCTTTTACAACGTGAACGCGAAGCAGACCATGGAGCCCACCGATTACACCGTCTGGATTGGCGATAGCTCGCTCGCCAATCAGGCCGCGCACTTCAAGGTGGTTGCCTCGTCGGCCTCCGCCGCGCATTAAGCAGGATTGGCCGCCTCGCGTGCCCGCGCTTTCACGCAGCAGTCTCGCCGGCGCAGCAATTACAATCGGTGCGTTCCGTTCAAGGAGAGCGCGTGTCGATTGAAATGCATAAGAACCGGCGTACCCACGCCCTGACACCACATTCCGCAGTCTCCCTTCTTGCCGCGTCTCTTCTGTGCCTTGCGCCGTTCGCCCTTGCCCAGGTGCCCACGCGCAATCCGCACACGCCGGGCTATGTGCATGCCGCCCAACTTCCTGACGGCGCAAACGCCCCAGCCGGCAAGGACGGCAACTTCATCCTCGGTCCCACGCACACGCCCGCGCCCCAGTCCACGCCGCAGCCCGGCGTTCCCCGCGGAACCGTCTACACCTTCACCATGAGCTCGGCCGATAGCAGGCTCTATCCCGGCATCGCGCGCGAGCCCCACACCTTCGGCACGCCTGACCCCGCCAATCCGGCAAAGCTCATCGTCACCACCAGCCATCCCGCGCCTTACACACGCCGCGTCTCCGTCTACGTGCCCAAGCAATATGTGCCCGGCGTCGCCGCGCCATTCATCGTGGGCGCTGACGGGCCCGATCCTCTCCTCTTCACCGTTCTTGACAACCTCATCGCCGAGCGTAAGGTGCCGGTCATGATCGCCATCTCCATCAGCAACGGCGGCGGCGACGCGCAGGGCAGCGAGCGCGGCCTCGAGTATGACACCATGTCCGGCCGCTACGCCCGGTTCGTCGAGACTGAAGTGCTTCCGCTCGTCGAGAGCAGGTTCCACGTCCGCCTCACCCATAACCCTGACGGCCGCGCCACCATGGGCGGAAGCTCCGGCGGCTCCTGCGCCCTCATCATGGCCTGGTACCACCCTGAGCTCTATCACCGCGTGCTCATGTACTCCGGCACGCTCGTCAATCAGCAATGGCCTTACAACCCGCAAACGCCCCACGGCGCGTGGGAGTTCCATGAAACGCTGGTGCCCAACGCGCCGCAGAGGCCCATCCGCATCTGGATGGAGGTGGGTGACCGCGATCTCTACAATCCCAACGACATGCGCGACGGAATGCACGACTGGGTGGTGGCCAATGAGCGTATGGCGCGCGTGCTTGCGCGCAAGCATTACCACTACCAATTCGTCTTTGCGCGAAACGCCGGCCACGTCGACTCCGCCGTAAAAAGGCAGACCCTGCCCGAGGCGCTCGAATATCTCTGGCAGGGTTATCCGCGCAAATAGTGTTGCAAATCCGCCTCCGCGGCGTACAATCCGCCCATGCTACTCACTGCGGAAATTGACCGTCTTTCTCCGGAGACTGCTGTCGTCACGTTCCAGGGCTCGCTCACCCTCGGAACTTCTCTCAAGGTTGCGGACTCGCAATTGCAGTCCGCGATTCACGAAGGCGTCACCCGCCTGGTCGTTGACATGTCCGGCGTGGACTTCCTCGACAGCGCCGGCCTTGGCATGCTGGTCTACATCTATGGCGCACTGAATGAGAAAAGCGGAACCCTGCGTCTCTGCGGCGTCAGCGAGCGCGTCGCTTCAGTCTTCAAGCTCACCAAGACTGATTCATTCCTCGTGATGGACGACTGCCGCGAAGCCAGCGTGGCTGCGCTCAGCCAGGCCTGATTGCTCCTGGCCTGTCAGTGCGTCGCCGCGCCTTCAACCGCGCCTTCAAGCGCGGCCGACGGTCGCACGTGGCAGCCCCAGAAGGAGTACCACGCCACGCACACATAGCACACCAGCGGCACCAGCATCGCCAGCGCCATGCTGTGCGTCCTTTCATAGGCAAAGGCCATCAGCAGCGGCACCAGCGCGCCGCCCACAATCGACATCACAATCAGTGACGCGCCCGCCTTGGTGTGCGGTCCCAGCCCGCGAATTCCCAGTGCAAAAATCGTCGGATACATCAGCGACATGAAGAAGCTGGTAAGGAAGACGGCCCACATCCCCATCCAGCCCGGATGCAGCACCGCCGCCGCCAGCAGCGCAATGTTGATGATTGAAAACACTCCCATCAGCGTGCTCGCCGGCATCTTCCGCATCCAGTGGCTGGCGGCAAAGCGTCCCACGCCAAAGCCCACCAGCGTGCCCGTCAGCAGATAGCCGGCAATCTTCTCCGGCATGTGCGTGTAGTCCTGCACATACTGGATGAACCAGCTCCACGTGCCCACCTGCGCGCCCACATAGCAGAACTGCGCCAGCACTGAAAACAGAAAATGCGGATAGCTCAGCAGCGCGCGATAGCTGCCCTCGGGCTCGCTCTGGTCCGTCGAACGGTTCGCAATCGCCGGAAACGGCGTGCGCAGAATCAAAAATGCCCACAGCAGCACCACCGCTCCCAGCAGAAGGTAGGGCGTCACCACGCGCAGCGTCTCCTGGTGCATGTAGGCCGTGTATGAGCCCACGTGCTGCATCTTCGCAATCTGCGCAGGCGTCAGCTCCACGCCGGAAAAAATGAACACCGTCCCGATGAGCACGCCGAAGATCGAACCAATCGGATTGAAGGCCTGCGAGAAATTCAGCCGGCGCACCGCGCTGTGCGGGTCGCCCAGCACCGCCACAAGCGGGTTCGCGCCCGTCTCCAGAAATCCCAGGCCGCTGGCAATCACAAACAGCGCAAAGAGAAACAGCGCGTAGCTCTGCGCCTCCGCCGCCGGCCAGAAGAGGAATGCTCCTGCGCCGTAAAGCACCAGGCCCGTCACCAGCCCGAATTTGTAGCCGCGCCGCCGCATCACCAGCGCCGCCGGCACGCTGACCGTGAAGTAGCCGATGTAAAACGCGGACTGCACCAGCCCCGCCTGCAGCCGCGGAATGTCAAACGACTTGGTGAATTGCCGGATCAGCACGTCGTTCAGGTTGTTGGGTATGCCCCACAGCAGGAACAACCCCGTCACCAGCGCAAAAGCCAGCAGGCTCTTGTGCGGAATCAGTGGCGCGTCTTCACTCTGTTCCTGTGTTTGCGGGTTCGCGCCAAGGGGCATCGGCAACTCCTCTGGAAGGCTGCAAGCACTCTACATGCTCGGGCCGTGCGCGGGCAAAGAACCTCTCGCACGCGCACGCGGCTTTTCTGTCACGCGCGCAAATCGCGCGTCCGGCCGCTGCTTCGTTCGTTGAATCTCGTTTACTTCTTCGGCAGAATAATGCGGAATTCGCCGCCCGCGTGCATCAGGCTCATCAGGTAAAGCATGCCGTCGTAGTAGCGGCTTTGCCCGCTCGGAATCGGCGTCTTCCACAGGGCCTCGGTAAATTCGCGCGCACGCTTGCGGTCCGTCGCCGCCAGTCCCGCCACGGCGTTTGTGCCCGCCAGTCCCGCCGGATGACCCTCGGGCGTCAGTCCCGGCGTTGCGCCCAGCGGCTTTCCATCCAGCGTGTAAACCGGCCCATATTTGTCGATGCCCTGCGCGGCGAAAAACTTCTGAATGTGGTTGCTCAGCTCCTGCTCTGCCGGCGCCTTGTGCCACCATGCCCAGTCCACGCTCCAGTTGCTCGCCACGCGCCACGCGTCATAGCCGAACTCGCCCGACTGCGGAAAAAATGTCTTGTGCGGCGTGCCGTCAAAGTTCGCATAGCTCGGCGCCAGGCCCGTCGCCGGATTCGCCGCCTTCACGAAAAACGCGCGGCTCGTCTCCGCTGCTTTCTCCCAGAAGGCGCGATCCTCCTTCGGCCCCCAACGCGCCCACAACTCATAAAACGCCGGCAAATGATACGACGGGTCGGTGAACGGATGCGGCATCACGTCCGGCACAAACAGAATCATCGGCGGATCCGGGTGCATCATCGGGCCCACCGTGTGCGGTCCCCATTTGCTCTGCGCGGTAATCAACTGCCGATGAACCATCGCATGCAGCAGCTTCTCCGCCTCGGCGTGATAGTCGTAGATGCCCTGGCCATCGCCCCAGCGGTTTGACGCAAACAAGAGCGCCATCGCAAAGTACGACTCGCCATCCGGCGCAGCGCCTTCCGAGTTGTGCGTGCCATCCCGCTTGCAGCTCCACGCAAAGAACTCATAGCCCGGCGCCTTCGGGTTACCCATGTACATGTAAGTCTTCGCCCAGTTCCAGATGGCGTCGAACTCGGCCTTCTTGTTCAGCTCCACTGAGATGATCATGCCGTAGGACATGCCTTCGGTCCGCACGTCGTGGTTGGCCCAGTCCGTCACGTACCCCAGTGGACCGTTCGCATTCTTTCCGGCAGCGAAATAAATCGCCTGCGTCTCCGGGTCGCCGTGGAAGAGCTGCTGATAGGTGGCTTCAATCTTCGCGTCGACGGCTTTCTTCGAGTGGCCATCCTGCACAAATAGATTTGGATACTTGCCCGTCGCAAACGCGCCCGCGCCATCGCCATTGTCCAGCGCCTGGCCGGCAACCAATGCGGGCAGCGCCGCCGCCAGCAGCAACGCCGCCATCGCGGCCGCGCCGCGCCTTCTCAGCTTGTTCATGGTGTCCCTCGCCCGTGCTCCCCGTGTGGATCTCAGGTGAAGCGATTTACTTCTTGCCGAGCAGTATCGCGCGGCGGGCCGCGCCGTGGCAAGCGACTCCGCCTCTACTGCCGACTCTTCTTCGCGCTCGGCGTCAGCTTGCGCAGCACAAACTCTTGCACAACCGTGCTCACTTCGCGTTCGGCCGTGCTGATCAGGAAGCCCTGAAAAACCAGGCTCGCTCCACGATCCGATTGCGGATAATAGAGGTTCGAAAGCGCACTCGAGATCAGGTCGCCGCCCATGCTTGAATAGTTCGGCTGCCACTTTCCGTTGTCGCCCTTGCACACAAATGGACTTGCCAGCGCGTGCGCCAGGCGCGACTTCTTGGTCCCCGTTCCCTGGTAGTAGTAGCGCGGGTCCTGGTGCAGCAGCGAGGGCAGAATCGCGCCGCCAAAGATGAGATCGGTAAGGCCGTCGGTGTAAACCATGCCCAGCCGCTGCCCATACCCCTTCGCGCCCTGCACGTAGTCTGGCGTGTCCGACGCCTGATAGATTCCCGCCATCGCGCCGGTGCCCAGAAAGGTGATCGGATCCGTCATCGCGCGGAAGGCCATCTGGAACTTCAGCTTGGTCGTCATCGGCGCAGAATCCTGGCCGTCATAGACCACATAAAAATTCGGGATAAAGCCCATCACGCGCTGCTGCTCTTCCAGGTGGACCTGCTCGGTGGCAATCTCTACCGGTGAGGCCGTCACCGTCACCGTGGTGTCTCCGGTCACCGCGCGCAACTGGATATCCTTCACGAAGAAATACTGGTCCAGGTCCAGCGTCACCGCGGGCGAGCTCCAATCCTTGAAGCCCTGAGCATGCACTGAGATGTGATACGCCACGCCGGGTTTCAGATTCGTGAATTCGAACTCGGCGTTGTCAGTGGTCGTGGAGGTGCGCCGGTCCGCCGGGTTGCCGTCGTCCAGCGTCACCGTCGCGCCCGGCACCAGGTCGCCGTTTTCGTCCGTCACCGTGCCGCCCATGCGCGCGCCATGCGCCACCTGCGGCTGCGGATTCGCCGTCGCGGTCGTCGTGCCTGCGGGCACGGCTTCAGGCGGCGTCGCGGGAGCCTTCGCCAAAGCCGACAGAGGCGCCTGCGCGCACAGCGGCATCCAGCAAAGAAAGATCAGCACTGAAAAAAGTGCCTTCAAAAAGTGCAAAAAGCGTGAGCGCATCCATCACCAGTCGTTTCAGGGCAGGCGCCCATCTCGACAGTTCTCCCTTGTGTGCCCATGCGTGTCAGGGGGAGCAACCTTGGAGGGGGCAAAATACCCCCGTCGAATCTTTCCATCGAGCCGGCGGGGGTGGCGGTCTTCTTAAATATCCCTTGCCATGATTAGACGCCAAAATCGCCCTGACGACCCAGGGAATTTTTGCCCTGGTAACAGTACTCGCTACCCCGCCTTGCGGCTCTTGATTTCACTCAGCAGTTGCTCCACCTTGTCCTCGCTCTCCAGCGCCCGGAACTTGTCTTCCAGTGACTCCGGAGCCAGCAGCTCGCCGGTCGCCGCATTCTCGGCAGCCTTCACGCGCACCTTGTTCCTCATCCGGCCCAGGGTGTTCTCCTGGCCCACGCCCACCTCCTGGCGAGCCTTGTTGGCGCGGCCCACAACCCTGGCCCGCCGATGCTCGGCCACCAGCATCTCGCAGTGCGCCCGCGTCTCGCTCAGTTTCTGCTCCAGCTTCCGCAGCGCCTGGCGCAGATTGTCGGCCTCGTGCTTCTGGTCTTCGGCCTGCGCGGTAAAGCCCTGGGCAAGCTGGTTGTGGCTCAGTTGGCGCTCCAGCGCGGCCCGCGCCATCTCGTCGCGTCCCTTGTCCACGGCCAGTTCCGCCTTCCTCCGCCACTCGGCGGCCTGCTCCTCCTGCTCGATCTTCTTCTTTTCCAGCAGGTGCTGGTCGGCAATCGCAATCGCCACCTGTGTCTTCACCTGCAGCAACTGGTTCTCCATGTCCAGCACAATCTGCTTCAACATCCGCTCCGGATCCTCGGCCTTCTCCACCAGGTCATTCAGATTCGCCCGCAACAACAGGCTCACTCGATCCAGCAATGCCATAACATCCTCCTTCTTTGCAAAAGCTCCGCCTTGCCGCTCCACTCAGTCCGGTGCGGCGGCGTCTTACTGGGTTGCGTGCATCCCTTCGCAAGAGCCCGGCCAGCCCGCCGGTCTCCCCCTGCCGTTCCCGTCCTAATTTGTCTTCGCCGCGGGAGCCGTGCTCTTCGGCGCTTGTGCTGCGATGAACTCCTTCAGGTCCTCGCTCAATCCTCCATAGAGATTCTTGCTGCGCTCCTGCATCTTCTGCATCACAACCGCCATGTATTCCTTCATGATCTGTGGCTGCGCATCCAGCAGGTGCTGCCCCGGCGGCGAGCTGTAGAACGCGATGTACGCGTCCGCATCCGCGCGTGTCATGTGACGGCGATAAATGCTCGTCGCATCGCTCAACATCTCATCGGTCGGGTAAACTTGCATCGCCTGCTGCATATACTTGTCCATCAGCTTGTCCAGCGCTGCCTGCTGCTCGGGAGTCAACTGCTTCGCTTCCGGAAACTTGGAAAGCATTGCTTGCTCTTGCGCGTGCACTTGCTGCTTCATGATTGCAGGCAGCACGGCCATCATGCGGTTCATCTGTTCGCGCAGGCGCATCACCTCAAAGAGCTTCGTCATCTGCTCCTGCGTGGCCTGCTGGTCGGCGGGAATCGCCGCTGCCTCCTGCGGTTGGACTGCCGCCGGCTGCGCCGCCGGTGTCTGCCCAATTGCTGCGCAGGGTGCCAGCGCCAAAGCTGCCACGGCAATCGTCCAAATTGCTTTCTTCATACCTTCCTCGGCTTTCGGTTCGTGCCGCGCCGCCGGTGCATGCGGCACGGCCATTGTGTCGCGCGGAATTACTTCACCACCGCTTCGCCATTCTGCGCCCTCGGCTTCATCTCCTTCACGTTGGAGATCAGCTGCTTCATGTCCATGCCGGTCAGCGCCTCAAGCAAGGCCGGAACCTGCGCGGCAATCTTGGTCATGTCGCCGGTGATTTTGTTCACCCCGGCGGCGCCATCGCTTCCCGTGGAGATCACAGTGATTCTATCCACTTTGGCCAGTGGTTCGGCCATGGCGCGCACCACGTCCGCCATATTGGTCAGCAGGCGATCCACCACCGCGGCCTGGTTCCACTCCTGGTAGGCCTCGGCTTTCACCTGCATGGCCTTCGCCTCGGCCTCGCCCTTCTGGAAGATCACAGCAGCTTCCGCCTCGCCCTGTGCGCGAATGGCTGAAGCCTGACCGTCGGCTTCCGTCGTCAGCTTGGTGCGCTGCGCGCCGGCCAGCGTCTCAATCCGCTGCCGCTCAATCTCCGCGGACTTCAGCACCGTCGCAATCAGCTCCTTCTCGTGCCGCTGGATCTCGGCTTCCTGCACCTTGATCTGGCCTTCCTTCTCCACCTGCTGCACCTTCACCTGCTCGGCCGTCACCTGCTGCTGCATCACGTTGGTCTGCAGCTCATAGGCCTTGTCGGCCTGCGCCTGCTGCCGCCGGCTCTGCTCGGCATATTCCGCCGTCGCAATGTCCAGGTCCCGCTGCGCCTCAGCCTGGCGCGTGGCCGATGCCGTCTCGGCAATCACGCGTTCCTGGTCGGCCAGCGCCTGGGCCACGGCCGCTTCACGCCGCGCATTCGCCTGCCGAATCGCCGTATCCCGCTCGGCCTCCACCGTCGCCACGTCTGCGTCGCGCTTGATCCGCGCCACGTCCGGCCGCCCCATGTTGGAGATGTACTCGTTCTTGTCGCGCACTTCCTTGATGGTGAACGAAATCACCTCCAGCCCCATCTTGCTCATGTCCTCGGCGCAGGTGGCGCGCATCCGCTCGCCCACCATCTCCGGCTCCTTCACAATCTGCTCCACCGTCAACTGCCCGATAATGCCGCGCAGATGGCCCTCCATCACCAGCCGGATTAGCCCTTCGCGCAGTTGCGCCGGCTTGGTCAGGAACTGCTCGGCCGCCGTCAGAATCGACGGCTGGTCGCTGCGCACCTTGATCTGCGCCACCGCCTCCACCGTCACCGCCACGCCCTGCTTGGTGTAAAGGTCCTGCTGCGGCGCCACGTCGAAGCTCATCAGCTCCAGGCTCAGCTCGCGGCAGCTCTCCACCATCGGGAAGATCACCGTCCCATGTCCCTTGATCACCCGCGGGCCGCGGAATCCAAACACAATCAGCGCCTCGTTCGGGCCCGCTTTCCGGTACATCCGGGCAAGAATGCCCATCAGTATGATCACTGCCAGTACGCCCAGCCCCACAAAAAGAATCAGTTCATTCGTCATTGCGTTCCCGGTCCTTTCCTCCGGGAGCCCATCCTCAATGGAGGATGAGTTGTCTCCTTTTGCTTACTGCTTTTCACTGGCCTTGCGGCCCTTCCTGGGGAAGACCTTTGCCAGCACGCCCAGCAAAAAGATCGTCGCCAGAACCGACATGTCCGTAATCAGCACGGCCGTCTGCGTCATCGCCTTTCCTGCTCCTCTGTGTGTTGGGTTGCGCGCGGGCTGTTGTCCGGCGCGGGCCGAGTGCCCGCGTCGATGGAAGGTCCGTCTCCGCCGCCCGCCGGCAGCAGTTCGCCGTCCTCCACTTCCTCCCAGCGCCTCACATACGCGATCCCTCTCTCGTAGCGCATCACGAAAATCTCCTCGTCCTTCGCAACCGCGCCGCCGTCCTCGGCTCGCGCCGGGGCCGATCGCTTGGCCCCCAGCTGCTCATACGCAATCTCGCCCACGCGTCCCGCGCGGATGGCCGACGAAACCCGGCCCACCACGCCCACCACTTCCGTCTCATCCGCCGTCAGCTCGCGGTCGTGCGGCATCATCACCTTCGTCAGAAAGGCGAAGAGAATCGCCCCGCCCGCCACGCCGCACACCGCCGCCAGCGCCAGCACCACCGCCGCCGCAAACCCACTGTGCTCGGTCAGCAGATAGCCCCCCGCGCCAAACCAGCACAGAAAAATCATCGCGGAAAAGAGATTCCGCCAGGGCACCGTCGTCCCCGCGCGCGCTCCGGCCACTCTGGCTCCGGCCACCTTCGGACCGGCAAGCCTCGGCGTCGCCGCGTGGCCCACGTGCAACAGATGCGGAATGTGCGCGCCGTGCGGCAGGTGTACATGCCCGCCAAAGTGCCCCATCCCGCCCAGCAGCGAAAACGCGCTGAAGAACAGCCCCGCCAGAAAGCACACTAGATAAAAAGTCTCCCAGCCCATCAATCCGGTCATCGCGCCGCCCCCTTTCGCGCGCTCTTCCTCGTCTCTTTCTTCACCGCGCCCTTCTTCGCGCCGCTGCCCTGCGCCGTCGCGGCGGCTGCCTCGCGTCCGGGCCCCAGAACCTCCATCAACCGCGGCAGCAGGCCCGGCGTCTCTATCACCGCCTCCAGCAGCAGCAGGCACTCCCGCGAGCGCTCATGCCGCGCCAGCACCAGCAGCGCCTGCTTCAGCTCCGGATCACGCCGAAAGCGCTCCGCCCCGCCCACCAGCCAAAGGTCCAGCTTGTCCTCCATGTGCCGCACCTCGCTCTGCAGCTCCGGCGAGTAGCCCGCCGGATCATCCACCAGGTAGCCCGGATGCACCTTGAAGAAGCTGGCCAGCGTTTGCCGCGTCGTATTCGTCAGGTGCGGCCGCGCCCCGCTCTCCAATTGCGATAGATAGCTCTGGCTCAGCGAGCGGCCGGTCTCGGCCTCGATGGCGCGCACCAGCTCCGGCTGGTTCATGCCGCGTCCCAGCCCCCGCAGGCTGCCCTCCACCTCGCGCAAATAGCGGATTTTCTCGCCCAGCTTCATCTCTTTGTGGATTGCCTCCGGCGCTCCCGACTTCTGCAACGTCTATTGCAATTCGCAATAACAGTATTGCAATTTGCAATGGATGTCAAGAAAAATCGGTTTATCCCCGCAAGTCCCGGCGGCACAGCCTCTTGCCGCCGCCTCCTCGGGCGCCGCTCCCTCCCTGTTGTGGAAAATTATCTGCCTAAAGCTGCAGCGGTTCCAGAGTTGCCATTCCCGGAAACCGGAATGCATCGCGGCATTTTCATCAGGAAAATGCCGCCTGTCAACGGCGTCAATAGGGCACGCCTACTCTGGAACTTCTTGAAGGCCCTCCGGCGCATTGCCGAAGGGCCTGAGGAGGAACACTGCAACCGGCCAGCCTACTCCACCAGCTTTGGCTCGGGCAGCGAGTGCCGGGGCTTCGATCCCCACAGCCCGTAGAAGGCGATGTAGAGATAGCAGCACAGCGGCAGCAGAAAGGCCATCTGGATGCCTACGTGGTCCGCCAGCTTGCCCAGCAGGAATGGAATCACCGCACCGCCCACCACGGCCGTCATAATCAGCCCCGAGCCCTTGCTTGTCATCGGTCCCAGTCCCTTGATGCCCAGCGCAAAGACGTTGGGGAACTGAATCGAGTTGAAGAATCCGCAAAGAACCAGCGCCCAGATAGCCACTGTGCCGTGCGTCATCATCGAAACCAGCAGCAGAATCGCGCCTGAGGTGGCGAAGATGCCCACCAGTTTGCCCGCCTTGATTTTGGTCAGCATCCATGAGCCCAGCAGGCGGCCCACCAGCGCGCCGAACCAATAAAGCGACAACAGCAGCCCCGCGATCAGGACATCTGTCCAGGGGCCCAGCAGCGTGGTGATGACTCTGCCGAGCCATCCAAGATTTCCAAAGAAGTCCGCAACCTTCGCCGGGTGGACGCCTTGCGCGAGAAAGAAATTCACCGCAATGGAAGCCAGGCCTACTTCCACACCCACGTAAAGAAAGATGCCTACCGCGGCCAGCACCGTGTGCCTGTGGCTCCAGATGCTCTGCTCCAGGATTGGCTCGCCTTCCTTCGCCGGCCGGAATTCCTGCGTCTGCTTGATGTGGGGCAGGTGAACGAACGCCACCGCCAATCCCAGAATCAGCAGCCCGGCGGCGATCAACAGGTACGGCACCTTGACCGTGTCTGCAATCGCTGCTTTTGAAAACTGTTTGGTCGGGTCCGTCAGGATGTAGTGGCCGGCGACAATCGGCGCGAGGGCGGCGCCAAGGGAGTTGAGGGCCTGCGCGAAAGTCAGCCGCACCGGCGCGCTGTGCTCGGGGCCAAGAATCGCCACATAGGGATTCGCCGCCGTCTGCAGCGCCGTCACGCCCGCGCCCACAATGAACGATGCCGTCAGGAACAGCGAGAAGCTCACATATTTGGCCGCGGGAACAAACAGCAGGCAGCCCACCACCTGGATGAACAGCGAAACCACCATCGTCTGCTTGTAGCCGATCCACTCAATCAGCTTGGCCGTGGGCGAGGAGAAGATAAAGTAGGCCAGGAAGAAGGCCGACTCGGCCAGCATGGCCCATCCGTAGCCAAGCGTGAAGATGGACTTCAGATGCGGCACCAGTGCCATGTTCAGCGTGGTGATGAACCCGAAGATGAAGAACAGCGCCGTGACGATGATGAACGGTCCGGTATAGCTCGGCTGGCCTTGCCCCGCCGATGGTGTGGATCGTGTGGACATGTGAGGTTGTTCCCCGTTTCCTCAAAAAAATTCCCGCCTGCCTCGGCGAGGGTTCGCGCCGGCCGGGCTCTCCCTTGCGCGCTCCGATTCAGCGTTTTGGTGCAGGGCGGCCGGCCATTTGGCTGCAACCACACTATACGCACACCCGCTGGATTGGGAAGCCGTATGCGGCCCGCGCGCGACGGCTAAGCATTTTCAGAGCTGCTGTAAACCGAAGCTGGGATATCAAGTCGACGCGCACCGGGGCCCCCAACGACAGGTCTTCGTCGTTGGGGTGGGAGACCGGGGCTCCCAACGACAGGTCTTCGTCGTTGGGGTGGGACCCACAGGGAGCCGCGACCCTGCACGAAGCAAAAAGGGCACGGTAACTCTGAAAATGCCGTACCGGCCGGGAAGCGCTTTCCGCTATCCTCAAAGCACCAGCGAGGAGACAGCCGTGCCCACTGCAGCCTTGAACGCCGCAAAGCTGAAGAAGGTGCTGGAGGCCCTGGAGGCCAACTGGCAGGCCGAGATGCAGGGCTGCCACACCTACCAGACCCTGGCCGACCGTGACGCCGACCCTGTCCGCGCCCAGGTGCTGCGCCACCTGGCCCAGGCTGAGCTGGAGCACGCCGCCCTCTGGGAGAGCCGCATTCAGGAGCTTGGCGGGCCCAAACCCGTCTACTCCGGCGGTCCCGGCGGCGAGGCCAACTCCCTGGCCAACCGCGCCGGCGGCACCAAAATGGCCCTCCGCCGACTTGAGGTCGAGGAGAGCCGCGACATCGCCCGCTACGGCTCGCAGCTCATGGAACTCGGCGACGAGGGCTCCATCGCCATCCTCGAGCACGTCATTGAAGACGAAAAGCTGCATCACCGCGAACTCGGCTCGCTGCTGCGCGGTCATTATCTGGCGCCCGCCGGCGTGCCCCGCGTGGACCCCAAGGCCGTGCTCGACGAGCTGCTGGCCAAGCGCGACCAGGGCCGCAGGCAGCCCGGCTCATGGATTGGCGACGCCATTTACGGCGTCAACGACGGCCTTGGCGCAATCTTCGGCATCGTCTCCGGCGTCTCCGGCGCAACCGCCGGCAACAGCAAATACGTTCTCCTCGCCGGACTCAGCGGCATGATCGCCTCGGCGCTTTCCATGGGCTCCGGCGCTTACCTCGCCGCCAAAAGCGAGCGCGAGATTTACGAGGCGGAGCTCGCCCGCGAGCGCGAGGCCATCGCCCTCAACGGTGCTGAAGCCCGTGAGCTCCTCTCGCTCTATTACCAGGTGAAGGGATTGCCTGAAGAGGATGCCGACCACGTCGTGGACCACATCGCCGAGGACCCCGAGCAGATGCTCCGCGCCCTTTCCAGTGAGCGGCTCGGCTCCTCTGAGCAGTCGCTCGCCAAGCCCATCGTCTCCGCCAGCTCCGGCGCGCTCTCCACCGCCGTCGGCGCCATCATTCCCATCATCCCCTTCTTCTTCATGAGCGGCGTTCCGGCCATCGTCGCCGCGGCCATCGTCTCGCTCGCCGCCCACTTCGCCGTCGGCGCGGCCAAAAGCCTCATCACCGTACGCTCCTGGTGGGCCTCCGGGTTGGAAATGACCATCGTCGGAGCGGTCGAGGGCGCAGTCACTTACGGCATCGGAATCCTGCTCGGCATGGGCGGCATGTAGCTGCTCCAATTCCGTTGTACTTCACATGCGGCTCGTCAGGCCTTCACTGCTTCAGCCACCAGCTCTTGCGCCGCGCCGCGTCCCAGCCGGATGCAGTCTGAAATCCCAATCCCGTCGTAGGCATTCCCGGCCAGCTTCAACCCCGGCAGCATCTCCACGTGCGCGTCGACGCGCTCCATCCGCTCCCGGTGTCCCACGGCATACTGGGCCATCGCGCGCCGCCAGCGGGCAACCTGAACCGCTTCCGGCTCCACGCCCGCGCGCATCACCCCCGCGCCCAGAATCTCCTCGAGCTCGCGCCGCACCGTGGCTGCCAGCGCCTCGTCCGTCTCGTTCAGCAGGGCCTCATTCCTCGCCCCGCCCAGGAACGCACGCAGCACCGCCTTGCCCGCCGGCGCGCGCCCCAGAAACTTGCGATGCGCAAACGTGCACGCCAGCATCGCGCGGCCCTCGCTGGCCGGAACCAGAAAGCCAAAGCCCTCCGGCAGCGGCCCAATGGCGCGCTCGTCGAAAACAAGGTTCACCGTGATGGACGACGAGTAGGGAATCGCCGCCAGCTCCTCGCCCAGCGCCGCGTCCACCTGCGCCAGCAGCGCGCCCGCCACCCACGCCGGCGCGGCCAGAATCACCGCATCGAATCGCTCCGTCTTTTCATCGCTCGTCACCAGCCAGCCTTCGCCCTCGCGCCGCAGGGCGCTCACCGGCGTTCCGCGTCGAATCGCAGCCGGATCCAATTTCGCCTCCAGCGCCTCGGCAAGCTGCCGCATCCCCCCTCGCAGCGTGGTAAAAATTCCCCTCGGTGCCGCGCGCCTGTCTTCCGTTCTGCCGGCAGCCGCGGCCCGCGCCCGCATCTTCCGGTGCGTCGCCAGCATTCCCCGCGTCAGTGATCCGTAGGCCGCCTCCATCTCCACCAGCCGCGGCAGCACCGTCCGCGCGCTCAGTTGCGTTGCGTCGCCGCCAAAAATGCCGGAAAGCAGCGGGTCCGCCAGCCGGTCCACAGCCTCCTGTCCAAAGTGCCGCTCCACCAGCGACGCCACCGATTCATCCTTCTCGCTGGCCCGCGGCCGCCGCAGCAGCTCCAGCGCCATCCGCATCTTCGTCTTCAGGCTGA
>DASUAU010000012.1:0-147290 GCA_035763705.1 Occallatibacter sp.
GCTGTCTCAGAACACTGGCTAGCCCACACGCGCCGCTGGCTGCGCCGCACGCTTCAGATTGTCTTCTTCGTACTCTTCGCCGCGGTCAGCGCCTACCTGTGCGCAATCCTCATTCCTCTTGTCGCATCCGGCCCGCTGCGCAACTTCGCCTTGAAGCGCAATGGCGACCTGCGCGAGGAGTTCGGCTGGAATCAGTTGGTCCGCACCGTGGCGCAAATCCGCGACTCCCTGCCGCCCGACCAAAGAGCTCATCTGGGCATCACCACCGGCAATTATGGGGAATACGGCGCCATCGCTGTGCTTGGGCCTGCCTATGGCCTTCCGCAACCCATTGGCACCAACAACTCCGAATGGCTTTGGGGTTATCCCACCCCTCCGCCAACCACACTCATCGTTCTCGGTCTGGGCTCACAGCAGGCAAATCAAATCTTCACCGGCTGCCGACTTGCCGGGCACAACGGCAACTCCCAGGGCGTGCACAATGAAGAGAGCGTCTTTCATCCCGACATCTTCGTGTGCGGACCGCCGCGGCTCTCCTGGCCTGAGGTTTGGAAGAAGCATCACGACTTTGGTTGACGCGGCCTGTGCCGCGCCGGCCGCGCATCAATACAGCAGCACGGCCACGCGATACATGGTGAACGATTTCTGGCTGGTCTCCGCCGGGCACGCGCCCACCGCAGCCGACCGGTAATGCCCGCCGGCCAGCCTGTCCGCCAGTTGCTGGGGCAGCCGGCTCAGGTCCGCGCCCTGCCAGCGCATCACAAACAGCGGCGTTCCTCCGCTCAGCCGCGCGGGCAATCCCTGGTTCATCGCGCATGCGGCCCGCGCGTCGCCGTGGCTTGGGCGAATCGCAATCCCGCTCACCCGCATCAGCCCTTCCACATGCCGCTCCACCTGCGCGGCGTCAAGCACCTCCACGCCGCGGTCGAAATCCTCCACCGCGTATAACGCGCCGTTGCTCTGCACCACGCCGATTCCCACGCGGTCCACCTTCGGGTTCAGCAGGTTCGCGCGGTGCTCGGGCGAGTGCAGCCACGCATCCTGGATCTGCGCCGGATACTGGCCCACGGCCACATTCTCCTCCACCAGGCTAAAGTGCGCTCCGGCGGCCTGCGCACGCTCGCTCACGCTCATCTCGCCGTTGTAACGATGCGCAATCGGTCCCTCGGCCGCCATCCGCTGGCAGTGCCGCAGCGCCGCAACCGCCAGCGACGAATCCCATTCCAGACGCGGCGCGCCCTGCTCGGCCCTGGCCTTGTTGGCCAGCGCAAACAACTGCTCCGACGCGCTGTGGACAATCGTTCCATTCGCCGCGCGCCTGTTTCCGTTTTGCTGCCCCATCAGCACGGCCGGCATGGCCAGCAGCGCGCACAGAATCAGAACCTCGGTTCGCATCACCATACCGTTTTAGACCCGACTCCCCGCACTCTGTCGCGTTATCCTTCCCTTGCGCATGTCTTTTGTAACCGCAGCCCGCCTTCGCGCCTTGCCCAAGCTCGCCCGTCGCCAGCCTCTCGCGGTGGTCGGCGTCCTGCTCCTCGCGCTTTTCTTTATTGGCGGAGTCGCCGCGCCCTGGCTCGCGCCCAGCAACCCCTCCTCCATTGATCTTGTTCACCGCCTGGAGAGCCCTTCCGCCGCGCACCCCGCCGGCACAGACGAGCTTGGCCGCGACACCCTCTCCCGTCTGCTCTGGGGCGCGCGCGTCTCTCTCGCCATCTCCGTCAGCGTGGTCGCCATCTCGCTCGCCCTCGGCCTCGCCATCGGCGGAGTTGCCGGCTACTTCGGCGGATGGGTCGACCTGGCCCTGACCACCTTCGCCATGAACACCTTCCTCGCCCTGCCCGGAATCCTGCTTGCCATTGCCTTTGCCGCATTTCTCGGGCCGGGATTCACCAATCTTATTCTTGCTCTCTCCATCGGCGGCTGGGCCGGCTACGCGCGCCTGGTCCGCGCCCAGGTGCTCGCCGTGCGTGAGCGCGAATTCGTTGAGGCTGCGCGCTCTCTCGGCGCCGGCGGCCTGCGCATCTTCTTCCGCCATATCCTGCCCAACATTCTCCAGCCCATCCTCGTCCAGGCCACCATCGGCATGGCCGGCGTCATCCTGGCGGAAGCCACACTCTCCTTCCTCGGCCTTGGCATCCCCGCGCCCGCGCCAAGCTGGGGCGCCATGCTGAATGACGCACGCCTGCACCTCTTTGATTCGCCCCACCTCGTCCTCTTCCCCACTGTAGCCATCGCCTCCGCCGTTCTCGGCTTCAACTTCCTCGGCGACGCGCTCCGCGACCAGCTTGACCCTCGCACACGCCTCGAAATCGGGCTATGATGAGCCCATGTACAGTCTGGACAAAGGTGACTGTGAGCACTGCGGACACGACTTCCACTACCAGCTCACCAATGCCGCCTTCGGCGATTTTTCTTACGCCTACTGCGACTCCTGCGGAATGCTCGCCGTCATTCACTACAGCGGCGCTGGTTTCGCCAGCCTGCCGCGCGCCTCTGAGCTGCATCGCCCCATCGACAAGCGATGGGAGCCGCTCCTGAAGCACTGCGAGTGCGGCGGCAGCTTCCGTGCCGCGGCTTCCCCGCGCTGTCTCCACTGCAACTCCACGCTCTCACCGGAGTTCGCCGCCGGCTACATCCAGGGCAACCTTCCGCAGCGGCGCAGCGGTTGGAAATGGCCCGGCAGCTGGTCACAGGAATACTGTCTCGCCTTTGAGGACCCGCGCAACCCCGGCCACATGCGCCAGTTGGAAGACCCCATCCTTGGCAACGCTCCATGAAGCTCGGCGTCGTCAGTGACACGCACGGCCTTCTTCGCCCGCAGGTTCTGCCCGCACTCCGCGGCGTGGATCGCATCCTCCATCTTGGCGATGTCGGCGATCCGCAAATCCTCGAATCCCTTCAGCAAGTCGCTCCCGTCCATGCCATCCGCGGCAATGTGGACCGCTCCGGACCCTGCAGTGAGCTGCCGGAATCCGACGTTCTGCTCTTCGAAGGGGCCTACCTTTATCTCCTCCACGACCTGACCACGCTGCATCTTGACCCCGTGGCAGCCAAATTTGCCGCCGTCCTCTACGGCCACTCGCACAAGCCCCACATCGCCCACCGCAAGACCGTTCTTTACTTCAATCCCGGCTCCTGCGGTCCGCGCCGCTTCCAGCTCCCCGTCACCCTCGGTTTGCTCGAAATCGGCGAAGGCCGGCTCCAGCCGTCCATTATCGATTTGCCGGTTTAGAGCGGTTCCAGAGTTCCTGTGCTCAATTCGGATTTATAAAGAGTGGCATTTTTCTGAAGGAAGACGTCCCTTGTCCTAAATGACTTCAGGGGTATGTCAACTCTGGAGCCGCTGTCGCCCGCAGTCCGCCGTCTCGATCACCGCTCACACCCGCATCCGCGGATTCACCCAGCGGTAAACCAGATCCGTCAGCAGGTTCACCAGCACATAAGTCAGCCCAATCGCCAGCAGGCATCCCTGCACCAGCGCGTAATCGCGGTTTGAGATTGCGTCCACCACCAGCCTGCCCAGCCCCGGCCAGCTGAAAATCTTCTCCGTCACAATGGCACCGGCCAGCAGCGCGCCAAACTGCAATCCCACCACGGTGATAATCGGCACTAGCGCATTCGGCAGCGCATGCCGGCACACCACCGCCCACTCGCTCAGCCCCTTGGCCCGCGCGGTGCGGATGTAGTCCTGGCCCAGCTCCTCCAGCATGGCCGTCCGCACCATCCGCGTCAGAATCGCCGCCAGCGACGCGCCCATCGCCACCGACGGCAGCACCAGATATCGCCAGTCAATCTCTCCATGCGCACCCCCCGCACTGGCACCGGAAACCGGCGTCCAGCCAAGCAGGATGGAGAAGACCAGAATCAGCACCGGCCCCAGCGCAATCACAGGTACAGACAGCCCCATCAGGCTCACCACTGAGAGCGACTGGTCCACCCATCGGCCCCGCCGCACCGCGGCCAGAATCCCCGCTGGAACCGCCAGCGCAAGGGCCAGTGCCAGCGCCGTCAGCGTCAGCGCAATCGTGTAGGGATACCGCGCGAGAATCAGGTGCGTCACCGAGTCATGCAGCCGGATGGACTCGCCCAGGTTGCCATGCACCACGCCTGCCCAGTAGTGCGCATACTGCTTCCAAACCGGTTGGTCCAATCCGTATTGATGGCGCAGCGCCGCCAGGTCCGCCGGCGTCGCACCCTCGCCCAGCATCTGCAGAATGGGGTCGCCCGGAACAAGGTGGATGAGCAAAAAGACAAGCGACACCACCAGCCACACCACCGGCAGCGTCAGCGATAGGCGAAGGAGAATCTGTTTCATCGGCCCGCTTCCAACCATACACGGTTGAATTGCGGTGACAAATGAAAAGCGGCCCGCCTGTGCAGGCGAGCCGCCGAATCAAGGGAAAACTTAGCGGGTCTGGCCGTTGGTAAACAGCCGGCTATACTCACGAACGTCCCGCGAGGGGGTGCTGCCTGCAAAGGCGCTGTCGCTGCGGCGCATCGGGGCAGGCGCCGCCGCCGGCGCCGGAGTCGGAGCTGACATCGGCTCGGGCACGGCAACCATATGCTGCGGTTCCATCGGCGGGGCCATCGGAGCTTCCGGCTGCGCAAATCCGGTCAGCGTTTCCGCAGGCGCCGACTGCATCTCGCTGCCCACCAGCGGCTTCAGAACGTCAACCACCTTCTCAATCCGTTCCTTGCGGGCACGCAACTGCTCAAATTTGCTCAGAATTTCGCCCAACTCGGCGTTGGCCTGATCGTATGCAACGCGATATACATCCTGTCTCATGCTCACCCCAGGGGCGTAGTCTAACACCAGCCCAATTCTACATTAGAGGAATTCCGACGCGCGATTAGGCATTGGTAACCAGACGCGGCGCACCATCGCGTCACTATCCGTCATCTTCACAACCGCGCCCGTCTGCTCAACCTCAACGTGGGTGCGGCTTTGCGTGCCATAGGGCCCGGGGGAGGGTTAAACCGTTCCAGCTTCACTCATGCTCGCATCTCGGCGGGCACATTCGCCGGGTCCAAGGCCCGCAATGCAGGCAAAGGACCCGTCAACTCGTCTTGCCAATTACGCCCGCGAAAGCAACCCGTTCAGCGAGCGCGAGTGGATCCGCAGCGCCTGGCCGCTTACTCCGTGGCGCAGCACATCATCAATCCGCCGCTGGAAGGGATCCGCAGCCATCTCGGCCAGCGCTTCCACCTCCGCCTCCGCCTCAACCTCCGGCTCAGCGGTCATCGACAGGTGGATGGGTTCGTGCTCTTCCGCCTGCACAAATCCCTCCTGCCGCAAAAACTCCTGGAGCTCGGGCGCAATCTCAGGCTTGGCCGTATCTGCCAGCGTGGCTTCCTCAGCCAGAAAGAATTGCATCTCTTCGGGGAGGCTCGGTTCGGCCCCCGCGTTTCCACTCAGCGCAAGGAACGGTTGCAGCGCCGCCAGAACCTTCTCGACCTGCTCCTTGCGGCTGCGCAGCTGCTCATACTGCTCGGTGATGGCGCGAAGTTCCGCGTTTGCCTCATCAAATGCAAAGCGATAAGTTTCCTGTCTCATAGGTCACTCCAGGCCGTCAGTCTAGCACTGAAGTGGCAGATGAAAAGAGCGAAAGTAATTGCACTCCATTACGCAGGTAATTGCTTCATGCCGCACCAGAAAAGCAATCTGTTTCTCGCCGTGCGCGATCCTATTCTACACAGTTAAGTAATTGATTTTAAGATTGTAATGAAGCTAAACCTCAAATCTCTTCCCAAACGTCCGTCTAGCCCGCCTCTGCAATTGCGCGCCTCTTGGGAGCATTGTGCAGCCTGAAGTTGAGCCTACGCCAATTTTTTATACCGGCGCCCTCGGGTCTTGCCTTCGCAATTGCGATTACTTCAGACTCCGCGCCGATTACCTCACTTCCGGGCCGCTCTGCACGCGCGAAGGTCGGCATGCCGCTCCATCGTGCTTCAGGGCAAAGCCTCTTCTGGCAAAACTAAAGACCCTCCCGAAGGAAGGTCTTTGGTAAATTTCTGGCAAAACAAAGACCCTCCCGAAGGAAGGTCTTTGGTAAATGGCACATGCCGCTTATGTCGATGGATGCTCGATGCTGCTAAACCGCCTGCTGAAAGCCCTGGCGGCCCTGGCCGAAGAACGAGGTAGCAACCCCGTTCTTGTTGCGGCGCTTGAACGGATCTGCTTCGCCTTCCGGCAACTCCGGCAAGGGCGCTGGAACCTGTTCGAACGAGTACGAAGAGGGCTCTTCGCCCACGCGCATTTCTGTTGCCTGTCCTTCGATCCCCACAAGACCCTTCAGGACCTCGACAGCCTTCTCAACCTTTTCTTTTCTCGAACGCAGTTGTTCAAACTGCCCAAGGATGTCCTTGAGTTCTGCGTTCGCCTCCTCGAATGCACTTTGATAAGCGGCAGTATTCATCATGCTCTCCCACGCCGGAGTCTAGCACGATCAAGAATTTTGCAAGCGAAAACTTTCTACAACTTTGTGGGCATTACTGCGTAATGGAACAGTATTCCCGTTTAAGGGACATGCCTTCGACCCTGCGCCAATACAGGCGATTTGCATACTCCCTTTGTTACCGTGACTCGACGACCTATAGCGGATCAGTAAACCGCGCCCGCAATCAAGTTACCTTTTTCGCGCTCTGCTGCGGCTGCTCCGGCGCCTCCGGTTCCACGCGCACTTTGCTGATTCTGCGCGCGTCCATCTCCATGACGGTCAGCTTCCGGCCCTCGTAAATCACGCTTTCGCCGCTTTTGGGAATATGCCCCATCTGCATCAGCAAAAAGCCCGCCAGCGTCTCCACGCCGCCCTCCCGCGGCAGGCTCCATTGCATCTGCGTCTCCAGGTCCCGCAGGTTCACGCCTCCGTCCAGCATCAGCACCCCCGCCGCCGTGCTCAGCACCGGCCGCGCCGGGTCGTCGAACTCGTCCTCCAGTTCCCCGGTCAACTGCTCAATGGCATCCTCGGCCGTCACCAGCCCCGCCGTTGAGCCGTACTCATCCACAACAATGGCAATCTGGCGCCGGCGCTTTTGAAGGTCACGCACCAGGTCCAGCACTGTCTTGGTTTCCGGAACCACCAGCACATCCCGCATCACCTGGTTCAGACGCAGCTCGGCAAAAGGCGGCGGCCGCAGCCGCACCGTGGCTGTTTCGGCATCCGTTCTCAGCGTCGTGCCGCTTTCCGCTGCCGTGCGCGGCTCGTGGCCGGGTCCTTGTCCAGAGCCCACTCCGGGAACCGATCTGGGAACCGATTCGGGGACAGAAGTTCGAAAATACATCAGCCTTGCAAGATCCTTTGCATAGGCCACGCCCACAATGTGTTCCGGTCCGCGCGTCTCGTCAAACACCGGCACCCGCGAGTGCTGCTGGTCAATCACGCGCGCGCTTGCCTCCTCAATCGTCATGTTCGAGGGCAGCGAGAAAATCCTCTGCCGCGGTGTCATAATCTCGCGCACCGGCACATCGTCCATCTCCAGCGCGCGGTGCACCAGCGTCTCCTGGAACTTTGGCAGCACGCCCATCCGCCGTGCGGATGTGGCAATCAGCTTCAGCTCTTCCGGCGAATGCACCGCGGCCCTGTCCGACATCGGCGTGTCAAATCCGCGCAACACCATCGCCGCCGACTTTCGCAGCAGCCGCACCACCGGCCGCGTGGCTTTCATAAAGAGCAGCATCGGCGGGGCCACCGCCACCGCCAGAGCCTCTGCCCGCCGCAGCGCCAGAGACTTGGGCACCAGCTCGCCCACCACAACCTCTAAATAGGTAATCAGCGCGAATCCCAGTGCCACGGCGCACACGTGCGCATAAATCTCCGCATGGGGAATGGCGCCCAGCCATCCGCGAATGATTCCGGCCGCCAGCGGCTCGCCAATCCAGCCCAGCGCCAGTGAGCACAGGGTCACGCCCAGTTGCACGGCCGGCAAAAACTCTTCCAAATCCAGTTGCAGCCGGCGCACCGCCCGCGCCCCTGGAACCCCGGCGGCCATCATCTGTTCAATCCGCGTATCGCGCACGCTCACCAGCGCGAACTCCGCGGCCACAAAGAAGGCGTTGGCCAGGATCAGCAGGGCTACGGCGACAATTTGCAGCAGCGGCAGACCGTGCATCTCGCCTGTGAGCATAGCACCTTGCCGCGCGGCCCTTATCTCTTTCGATTCCCACGTGGAACCAACCCCGGCCCTCATGCGTAAAGTCATGCAGTGGCCGGCGAATGCCCCGAATGCGGCTTCGGAGTCCACGCGGCGCCGGCCCGATGCCGGGTGAGGTTCCGGTTCATCCGGCGTGCAGCCGGGTCAGGTTTCGAGCGTCCAATCTACGGGGATGCGCTCGCCGCACAGCGCAGGAGGATTTTGTGGCAACACGCAAACGCAAACGCATCTGGATCTGGCTGGGCATCGGCGCAGTCCTTTTTATCGTGGTCGCCGGCGCCGCGGTTGCGCGCCTGGCCGGGGGCACGCGCATTGATCCCAACCGCATCGCCACGGTCAAGCGTGGAGACGTTGCGCGCTCTGTCGTCGCCACCGGCCAAATCGAGCCCATCACCAAGGTCGAAGTCAAATCCAAGGCCTCCGGCATTGTGGAAAGGCTCTATGTCGATATCAACTCCCGCGTCCACAAGGGCCAGCCTCTGGCTCAGCTCGACCAGGAGGAGATTCTCGATCAGGTGGCCGCGCAGCGCGCCCAGCTTGCCGCCGCCCAGGCCAACGTCACCTCAGCCAAAGCCAATATCGCCGTGGACCGCGTGAACGCCGCAGCACCTGACCTGCCCATGTACAAGATCACTCTTCAGCGCAACCAGCAGATGGCCAAAGAGGGCGTCGTGAGCCAGCAGGCGCTGGACAACGCCAACCGCGATTACCTTGCCGCGCTGAACAAGCGCGACGTGGCCAAGGCGCAAATTGGCGTGGACAGCGCCAAGCTCAAGCAGGCTCTGGCGGAAGTGCAGCAGAGCCAGGCCAGCCTCAAGCAGCTTGAGGAGCAGCTCGCTTACACCACCATCGTTGCCCCCATGGACGGCGTCATCCTCTCCCGCGACGTGGAAATCGGCGATGCCGTGAGCTCCATCCTCGTGCTCGGCTCCACTGCCACGCTGGTGATGACGGAAGGCGACACCTCGAAAGTCTACGTCAAGGGCAAAGTCGACGAGGCGGACATTGCGCACGTCTATCTCAGCCAGCCGGCACGCATCAAGGTGGAGAGCTTCCGCGGCCGCACTTTCTACGGCAAGGTCACCAAAATCTCGCCGATGGGCGTGCAAAAGGACAATGTAACCACTTTTGAGGTCCGCGTCTCCATCGACAATCCCGGCGGCGAGCTGAAGGCCAACATGACCGCCAACGCAGAAATCCTTCTCGGCGAGCACAAGAACGTGCTCACCGTGCCGGAAAACGCCGTCACCTATGACAACAACAAGCAGGCCTATGTGGACTTGCCCGACCCGAAGAACAAGGATGGCGTGCGCAAGGTTGCTGTAGCCGTCGGCCTCTCCAACGGCTCCGTGGTGGAGATTGACAGCGGCCTCAAGGAAGGAGAATCCGTCGTCCTGCAGCAGTAGCGCCGGACCCCAAAAAACGGCCGCCGTGCATGTGCGCCGCTGAACAGCACTGTTCGCTAGCGCACACTTCGCGCAACCGCAACCTGCGCTCTGATTACGGTTATGCATAGGAATCAGCAGGGCTTATCGCAGTCGCTATTTTGGACGCCCGCGTGCCTAGTCCATCGGGGCGGCACTGGCGCCTCAATCCCGGCCTTCACGAATCGAGGAATTGCATGAAACGTCTTTCTCTCCTCGCAGCAGCGGTTCTGGTTTGCACGGCGCTGCCCGCCCTCGCCGCGGAAGCCACCTTTGACCGCACTCTCCACGTCAGCGGGCGCGTCGATCTTTCCGTCTCCACCGGCTCCGGCCACATCCATCTCACCCGCGGGCCCGACAATCAGGTCCACATCTTCGGCCGCGTGCGCGCCTCGTGGGGAGCAGACGAGAGCATGGTCCGCGAGATTGCCGACCATCCGCCCATTGAGCAGACCGGCAGCATCATCCGCATTGGACAGGAGCACCGCAATCTTCACAACATCAGCATCGAATACGACATTGAGGCTCCTGCCAATTCCTTCCTCCGCGCCGGCTCCGGCTCCGGCGACATCGTAGACGACGGCATCGGGGACAATGCAAAGCTCACCACCGGCTCGGGCTCCATCCGCGCCACCGGCCTTCAAGGCGGCTTTTACCTCAGCACGGGCTCCGGAGACATCTCTGCCGAGCAAACCGGCTCGGGCGACGTGCAAGCGCACACCGGCTCCGGCTCCATCAATCTTCGCCACATATACGGCGCGCTGAATGCTCAAACCGGTTCCGGTGACGTCAAGATCGCCGGTTCACCCACGGCACCATGGCACGTTCATACCGGCTCCGGCTCCATCGAGCTCTGGCCCACGGGCCCGGGTTTCGATCTCGATGCCTCCACCGGCTCCGGCTCCATCCACTCTGACCGGGAGATGACGACCCAGGGCGACTATGGCCATCACCATCTGCGCGGCCGCATTGGCGGCGGCGGACCCACCGTGCGGCTTCAAACCGGTTCCGGCGACATCCGCATTCATTAAATTCCTGCGGCGCGCAGTTCCGCCGCACACAAGGTCGTTCCTCTAGGCGAGGCCAGTACGGAAAGGCTCCATGGGAGGCCTCGCCTTCTTTTTTCTCCAGCCCTCCCGCAGTCTCGCTCCGGCCTGTGCGTCATACTGGTCAAGTCCCCATGGCGCGCCTCCCCAAAGTGGAACTGCATCTGCACCTGGACTGCTCGTTGAGTTTTCGGGCCGTTGCGCACCTCGCGCCCTCCATCTCCCGCGCCGAATACGACGCTGCATTCATTGCCCCGCCGCAGTGCTCCAGCCTGGCTGACTTCCTCCTTCGCGCCCCGCGCGGCTTCCAGTTGATGCAAACCCGCGAGGCGCTCGAGCTCGTCACCGAAGACCTTTTTGCGCAGCTTCTGGCTGACAACGTTCTCTACGCGGAAATCCGCTTCGCCCCGCTGCTCCATCTGGAGCGCGGTCTCTCGCCGGAAGAGGTCGTTGCCGCCGTCGAGCGCGCCACGGAGCGATGCATCGCCGCCACCGGCATCCAGGCCCGCATCATTCTTTGCACGCTGCGCCACTTCACGCCGCAGCAGAGCCTGCAAACCGCGCGCCTTGTCCACCAGTTTCGCGGGTCACGCGTGGTCGCGCTGGACATCGCCGGCGAAGAGGCCGGCCACTCCATCCAGGCGCACATCCCAGCTTTCCAGTTTGCTGTCGAGCACGGCCTGCACCGCACCGCCCACGCCGGAGAGGCCCACGGCGCGGAAAGCGTTTGGGAAACTCTCCGCACCTTCAAGCCCACGCGCATCGGCCACGGCGTGCGCAGCGCGGAAGACCCCACGCTCGTTGAGCATCTGCGCACCCATCGCATTCATCTGGAGGTCTGCCCCACCAGCAATGTGCAAACCCGCTGCTGCGCGACGTATGCGGCCCATCCCATTGACAGCCTTTACCGCTCCGGTGTCGGGCTCGGCATCAGCACAGACACGCGCACCATCACCAACATCACTCTGGAGCAGGAATACGCGAGCCTGCGCGAGCACTTCTCCTGGACAGATGCTGATTTCCTTGCCTGCAACCGCGAAGCCCTGCGCGCCGCGTTTCTTACCGAAGCTGAGCGCAGCCGTCTGCTCGCCCGTTTCATTGCCCCACCCGCCCAAGACCCCGCGCCACTACACTAGTTCCATGATCCGCGTCCTTCGCCCGTTGCCCGTCGAGTCCCTCAAACTACTCGTCTTCGACCTCGATGGTACGCTCATCGATTCCGCGCAGGACCTTTGCAACAGCGTCAATGCCACGCTCGTCCACTTCGGCCGCCCCGCGCTGCCCGACGAGATCATCGCCGGCTACATCGGCAACGGCGCGCTTCTGCTCGTCAATCGCGCCCTCTCTCACAATCACCCCGGCCCCTGTGACGACGCATTCCTCGCCCGCGCCCATCAGTTCTTCATCGAATACTATCGCGAGCACAAACTTGACTACACCTCGGCCTACTACGGCGTCGTTGAGGCCCTTCAGGCATTGCGCAATCTCCACGAGCAAACCAGCGCGGCCGCGCCCAATGCAGCACCGCGTTCCATGGCCGTGCTCACCAACAAGCCTGTTCGTCCCGCACAGGCCATCTGCCAGGCTCTCGGCCTCGCTCCGTTCTTTCTCAATATTTATGGCGGCAACAGCTTCGCCACCAAGAAACCGAATCCGGAAGGACTCCTTGCGCTCATGCAAAAGGCTGGCGCAAGCCCGCAACAAACCGTCATGATCGGCGACAGCCAGGTCGACATCCAGACCGCCCGCAATGCCGGCGCATGGGCCATCGGCTGCACCTTCGGGCTGGCCCCGGAAACCCTCCGCGCCGTCCCGCCAGACGTCCTCGTCGACTCACCCGCCGAGTGGACCGCGGCGCTCAGCCCCGCCAGAATCGCAGTCGAGCCCTAGCAGGCAGCACGCAACAGCCTTTCCCGGCATACTTTAGATCCCTCATACGACTTTAGTTCTTTCCGGCCCAATCTTTGGTTTCCCAGCCGCTGTCTTCGGTGTACGGCCAATCGCACCCCGCGTACTATTTTGATTTTCCGGAATCTTCGGTAGCCTCTGAGCAAACGTGCCGGCAATCGGCTGCACAATTCAATCCCCGGAGGTGAATGAAAGATGAACAACAGGATGCTCAAGCTGTTTGTAACAATGCAGACTCTACTGGCCAGCGAAGAAGGCCAGAACCTGGTGGAATATGGCCTCGTCGTTGCTCTGGTTGCCTTTGGTTCCGTCGTTGCCTTGAAGAGCATGGGCTCTGGACTCGGCGACATGTTTAATGCCATGAATAAAGTGCTCTCCAACGCAGTCTAGTTCGCTCTATCTCTGTCCCGCAGGCAGTGGGTTGCTCACCCGTTGCACAGAAACAGACTTGCACACCTGCTGCCGGCAGCGACCGCTGGAGAAGGAAGAATGGGCCCCGTCAAAACCTGCGCGGCTCATTTTCTTGGGCTTCGCCGCTGGCTCATCTTCCCGCGCTTCTCGTCTTCCATTCCGGTATCGGGCCCGATTGCTTCGCGCAATCCTCTGCGTCTGCGAGCGCGTTTGCGCGTGCGAGTGCGCTCAAACATTTACCATTTGGAAACGTTTCCTGATTTTTTGCGTCCCCCGCACCCGTGCATGCGTCAATAGGAGTGTCGGCCCGTGCGCTGGCACCGCATCATTTGAAAGCAATCAACTTCCAGCCTCCTCCCTCAACCGTTCTGGAGAATTGGCTTCATGCGTTTGCTCGTTTTTGCACTGCTATTATCCTTGTCCGTTCCGGCCGTCGCGTGCGACCCCGCCCCTGCCGCGCAGCCCGCGTCTCCTTCCATCAGCGGCGTGGTCTCTGACCCCACCGGCGCCATTGTTCCCGGCGCGCAGATTCAGCTTCTTGACCCCTCCGGCAACGTGGAAGGCAGCGCGCAATCGGCCGGCGACGGCAGCTTCCATCTCGCCGCTCCCGCCGCCGGACCGTACACCCTGGTCGTCTCGGAAACCGGCTTTCAAACCATCCAGCGCTCCGTTGTTCTTGCGGCCGCGGCCAGTTCCGTAAAAGCCGTCACGCCACATGCGCTCTCCGCGCCGCTGCACATCATCCTGCCCATCGCCGCTGTCGCCACCAGCATCCACGTCTCGGCAGACGACAGTGAGGACATCTCCTCCACCGGCGACAATCATGACTCCTCCGTGCTCACCTCCGAGGATCTGAAGTCCCTGCCCATCTTCGACAATGACTACGCCTCGGCCATGAGCGCGTTCATGGACGACAGCGCCGCGGGCACCGGCGGCTCCGGCCTCATCGTCGATGGCGTCGAGTCGGACCACCCCACCGTCTCCGCCTCCGCCGTCAAGGAAGTCCTCATCAACCAGGACCCCTATACCGCGCAGTACTACTGGCCCGGCCGCGGCCAAATGGAAATCATCACCAAATCCGCGGAGGACCACTTCCACGGCGAATTCAATTTCTCCTTTCGCGACAACTCAATGAATGCGCAGAATGCGCTCGCTCCCTCCAAGCCTTACGAGCAGCGACGCATCTATGAGGGCCATCTCACCGGCCCCATCTTCTTCCTGCGCGGCAGCAGCTTCCTCACCTCGTTCAACCGCGCTGAGGAAGACCTCAACTCGGTCGTCGACGCCACGGTCGAACCCACGTCCTCCAATCCTTCGGGCATTCTGCTGGCCAACGTGCCCACGCCGAACCGCAACACCGACTTCAGCATGCGCGTCGCCCATCAGTTCGGCGACAGCAACTCCGGCTATGCGCAATACAGTTATCACGACTGGACCGGCCAGAATCAGGGCGTCGGCGGCCAGTCCCTCGAGGACTCCGGCTACAACGGCCACTGGCACGAGGACAACATTGTCCTTCATTTCGACTCCACGCTCTCCGCCGTTCTTCTCAACCAGTTCTCTGCCGTCGCCCAGCGCGCCACTGACAGCAACGTCAACGCCGTGGAAGCGCCGCGCGTCTACGTTTCCGGCGACTTCACAGGCGGCTCCGCGCAGGCTGACTCCTCCGGCACCGAATACAACTTCCGCCTCTTTGACCGCGTTACCTGGACCCACAACCGCCATCTCTTCAAAGCCGGCATCGGCATTCCCCACATCGCCCGCCGCGCTTTTGATGACCACACCAACGAGCTCGGCAGTTACACCTTTGCCCCCACGCTCGACTCCAGCGGCAACGTCCTACAAACCGCGCTCGAGAACTACGACAACAGTCTCCCCTCCGCCTTTTCGCAGAACACCGGCGACACCCACTTCATCTATCACCAGCAGGAGATGGGCGCCTTCATCCAGGACCAGTGGAAGGTCACCGACTCGTTCTCCATAACGCCCGGCCTGCGCTATGACTGGCAGAACTTTCTCGCCACACGCCGTCTGGGCTTCTCGCCGCGCGTCTCCTTCGCGTGGATCCTCAACCAGGCCTCCAAAACCGTGGTGCGCGGCGGCGGCGGCATTTACTATGACCGCTTCGGCTCCGGGCCGCTGCTCGATCTGGCCCGCTATGAGGATGCCCGCCGGCGCTCCATCCAGGTCTCGCTCGATCCATCCCAGCTCCCCGCCACCGGCTGCGTGCCCATCACAGACTGCACCACGCCCACCCAGCAGCCGCCCAATTACACGCAGCTCGCGCCCGGCGCGAAGATCCCTTATCAGATGCAGTACGGACTCTCCGTCGAGCGGCAAATTGGCGAGCACGCCACCGGCGTCGTCAGCGTCTACTCGGCCCGCGGCATTGACGCCTTCCGCTCCGTCGACATCAACGCGCCCACGCCTGAGTCCGGCTACACCGTCCGTTCCAATCCCTCCATCGGCATGGTCCGCCAGATGCAGTCCGCCGGATTCTGGGATGGCAGCGGCCTTGAGGTCTCCTTCCGCGGCCGCGTGAATAAATACTTCACCGGCTTCGGCCGCTACAAATGGTCCCATTACTCCTCCAACACCAACGGCATTGGCTGGTTCCCGCAGAACCAGTACGCGCCCAACGATGAGTGGGGCCGCGCGCGCTGGGACCAGCGCCAGCGCTTCGGCATGTACGCGATGATCAACCGCGAAAGCCTCTTCAACATCGCTGCCGGAATCTTCGCCAACACCGGCCGCCCCTGGACCGTGCTGACCGGCACAGATGCCTATGGCGACAACCTCTTCAACACGCGCCCGGATGGCGTGTCGCGCAACACGGAGACCAACCCCACCTATGTGGATCTCGATCTCCGCTGGGGCCATGATTTCCACCTCACCCCCAGCAAGGCCGACGAGTCGCCCCAGGTCGGCGTCTCCGCCGGAGCCTTCAACCTCCTCAACCATCCCAACGCGGGCTACATTGACCCCATCCGGACCTCGCCCACCTTCGGCAAGGCCACCTCCGAGGACGCCCCCCGCCGCCTCCAGATGGGCATGCGCCTCGAGTTTTAGCAGGGCTGCACAGGCTGGGGCTCTCTTCCCGGCCGGTTTGCGGCCATCAGGCGTAAAATGATTTCTGCGCCGAATCCGGCCCGTAAACATTCCCGGGAACTTTTTCCGGAGCCCTCGCGTACCGCCTCAGGAGGGACCATGAAACTCAAGATTTTCCTCCCTGCTCTTCTGCTCGCCGTCATTGCGCTCTTTGCCACGCCCGCCCGCGCGGACAAGGACGCCGTTCAGTTCGGCAGCGACATCCATGTCGCCCCCGGCTCCAGCGTGCACGATGCCGTCTGCTTCTTCTGCAGCGTCGATGCCGAAGGCCCCGTCGAGCATGACATCGTCGTCTTCTTCGGCGACGTGCACATCCACACCCAGGCCAAGCACGACATCGTCAACTTCTTCGGCGATATCCGCGCCGACAACAACGCCACCATCTCCCATGACGTCGTCAGCTTCTTCGGCGGAGTGAACCTGGGCGAAAACGCCTCTATCGGCAATGACATGGTGGTCATGTTCGGCTCCGTTCACACCGCCAGCACTTCCACCGTCGCCGGCAACCGCGTCTTCCAGCCCATCTGGATCCTCTTCATCCCCCTCTGCATCTTCGGCTGCATCATTTATGGCATCGTCGCCTGCATCCGCAACATCCGCGCACGCCACTACTACGCATACCCTTATCCCATGCCGCCTCCGCCGCCGCCCGCGCCGCCATCGCCGCCGGTTCAGTCCTGAACGGTTCCACCCCGAGAGACATTGCCTATAAGGCACGCATCCGCGGCTCCCTTTTTCAATAATTGAACGTGTTCACTTTTCCCTTGAAATCTCCCTCAAAAAGCTGTAACGTTGTTTTTGAACACGTTCATTTCTTTGAAAGGGAGGTTCGTTATGTACGCTGAGGTTTATTACGCAGCTTATTTGGTCGCTTGCGCGACGATCATCGTCTGGCTCGGGCGGCTGCTGCATCGAGCTGGCCTGGACTTCCTTCGCGATGCCTTTGCCGGCAACCCGTTGCTCGTCGCTTCTGTATCGAAACTGCTCAATGTTGGTTTCTACCTGATGAGCCTTGGCTATGTCGCTGCCAGTTTCGATACCTACAACAGCTTTAGTAGCTACAGCGACGTTGCGAAAGATGTCAGTGGCAAGATCGGCTGGCTTCTCCTGCTCCTTGGTGTAGTCCATCTCTTCAACCTTCTATTACTTGCGCTCTTCCGCCGTCGTTTCGCCACGCCGCCGCTCACCGCCTCCTAAAATCATGAAGACTCTTTCTATTCCAAAATCCGAAGTCACCCGCGCCCGCATCCTCGAGGCCGCTCTCAGAGTCTTCCGTGAGCGCGGCTTCGACCAGGCCACCATGCGCGAAATTGCCGCCTCGGCGAACGTCGCAATCGGCGCTGCCTACTACTATTTCGCTTCAAAAGACGCCCTGGTGATGGCGTTTTACGAACAGGCGCAGCAGGAGATGGCACTGGACGATGCGCGAATCCTAGACTCTAGCCACACACTCGAGGAGCGTCTGCGCGGGCTCATCACGCACAAACTCACCCACTTTGCCCCCAACAGAGTCCTCATGTCGGCACTTTCAGCGCACATTGACCCGCGCCACCCTCTTTCGCCATTCAGCCGGGAAACCGCCCACATCCGCGACCGCGACGTTGCTTATTTCACGCGAGCCGTCAACGACTCGAAAATCAAAATCGCCACCTCAGTCGCCCCTTTCCTGCCGCGACTTCTATGGCTCTACCAGATGGGAATAATGCTCTACTGGGTTTACGATGACTCGCCCGGCCAGAAGCGCACTCAACTGCTCTTTGAGAAAACTCTGCAAATGCTCATGCTCTCTTTGAAAATCGCCGGCGTCCCTTTTCTTCGCCCTCTCTATCAGCCCGCTGGAGAATTGCTGCGAATGGTTTATGCAGAGGAGAGGAATTGACGACCGTTCCTCTTCGCATCGTGCTTCCCGGCGGCAGCGGTCAGGTCGGCCAGGCTCTCGCGCGCCACTTTCAGCAGCTCGGCCACCACGTCACCATCCTCACCCGCGGCCCTTACACTGCGCCCTGGCACACCGTTCACTGGGACGGCCTGAACCCCGGCCCCTGGGTCGACGCTCTCGAAGCCTCCGACGTGGTCATCAACCTCGCCGGCCGCAGCGTCAACTGCCGTTACACCCCCGCCAATCGCCGCGCCATTTACGATTCCCGCATCGGCGTCACGCGGCTGCTCAACCGCGTCATCGCCGGCCTTGAGAATCCGCCCAGCGTCTGGCTCAACGCCTCCACCGCCACCATTTATCGCCACGCCCTTGACCGCGAGATGGACGAGACCACCGGCGAGCTGGGCGGCAGCGAGCCCGGTGCGCCCTCCACCTGGAACTTCTCCATCCGCGTCGCCAGAGACTGGGAATCCGCCTTCTTTGAAACGCCCACTCCGCGCACGCGCAAGGTTGCTCTGCGCTCGGCCATCACCTTCAGCCCCGCGCACGGCAATCCCTTCGCCATCCTCTCCAACCTCGTGCGCCTCAGCCTGGGCGGCAGCCAGGGCAACGGCCGGCAGTACGTCTCCTGGATTCACGAGTCCGATTTCGCCCGCGCCCTTCTCTTCCTCATCCAGCGCCAGGACTTCACCGGCCCCGTCAACCTCGCCTCGCCCAACCCGCTCCCCAATCGTGACTTCATGGCCGCGCTGCGCGAGGCCTGGGACGTTCCCAACGGAATCCCCGCGCCGCGCCCGCTTCTTGAGCTCGCCGCGCTCTTTCTCCGCACTGGGACCGAGCTGGTCCTCAAGAGCCGCCGCGTTGTACCCGGCCGTCTGCTCGCCGCCGGCTTCCTGTTTGAATTTCCCTTCTGGCCCCACGCCGCGCAGGACCTCGTCCGCCAGTGGCGCCAGCGCTACAGATAGAGCGGTTTGAGAGCTCCCGTGCCCGATCCGGAACCGCAACCTCTGGGAGTACGCGACCCTCAGAGAGCCGCAACCAGGAACAGCACTCAGGCGGCATACCCTCTCGGATTTTGCTCCAACCCCGCCGCCTCATCCAGGGATTACAATCACTGCTACATTCTCCGCCGCCCGGCCAGCAGCGCTCTCTCCGGCCCGTGCGGCACACCATGCCGCATCCACCCCCTTACTCAGGAGATGCTCATGAAAAAGCGCTGGGTCAAAATCGTCGTCGCCGCCGCCGTCGTCATTCTCATCCTCATCCTCGTCACTCCCTTCCTCGTCAATGCGGATACCTTCCGGCCCACCATCGCCAACCAGCTCTCCACGGCGCTCGGCCGCCGGGTCTCCCTCGGCCATCTCAGCTTTTCGCTGCTGCGCGGCAGCCTCCTCGCCGACGACATCTCCATCGCCGATGACCCCGCCTACAGCAACACGCCGTTCCTTCAAGCCAAATCCTTTTCCATCGGCGTGGAAGTGCTGCCGCTGCTCTTCCACCACAGCCTGCACATCACGCGACTCACCGTGGACACGCCCTCCATCCGCCTCATCCACGCTGACAACGGCCTGTGGAACTTCTCCTCGCTCACCACTGCAAGCGCCGGCTCCAACACGCAAAGGCCATCCACACTGCCTGATCTCACCGTCGGCAAGCTCGAAATCAAGGATGGCAGCGCCACGGTCTCTTCCCTGCCCGCCGTTGGCACTCCTTTCGTTTACAACGGCATCAACCTCACCGTCCGCCATCTCTCCTTCCTCGCGTCCTTCCCGTTTGAGCTCTCCGCCAAGCTTCCCGGCTCCGGATCACTCACACTCACCGGCTCCGCGGGCCCGCTCAACCAGGCCAACACCGCCCACACGCCCTTCAAAGCCTCGCTCGTCCTCAAGAGCTTTGATCCAGTCGCTTCCGGCGTCATTCCCGCCGGCGACGGCATCTCCATGAATGTCGATCTCAACGCCGACCTCGCCTCTGACGGCGCCACACTCTCCGGCACCGGCAGCCTGCAGGCGGCCCACCTGCAGCTCGCGCGCACCGGCTCGCCCTCGCCGCAGCCTGTCCACATCGACTTCACCATCACTAACAACCTTGCGGCGCGCACCGGCCGAGTCTCTAACCTCGCCATCCACGCCGGCAGTGTCTCCGCGCGGGTCAACGGCAGCTTCCAGCTCCAGCCGCACACCGTCGTGCTCAACCTTCACCTCGCCGCGCCCAATCTGCCCATCGATCAGCTTGAAGAGCTTCTTCCCGCCTTCGGTGTCACCCTGCCCAGCGGCTCCTCGCTCAAGGGCGGCACCCTCACCGCCACCCTGGCCATCAGCGGTCCAGCCACCGCCACCACCATCACCGGTCCCATTGAAATCGACAACACCAAACTCGCCGGCTTTGACCTCGGCTCCCGCATCCAGGGCCTTAGCAAACTCACTGGCACAGGCGGCGGTACGGACATTCAAACCCTCAAGACCAGCGTGAATTCCACGCCGCAAATCACTCAGTTCTCTGGCATCTACGGCAACCTTCCCCAGCTCGGCACCGCCACCGGAAGCGGAACCGTTTCGCCCTCCGGCGACCTCAACTTCCAAATGGTTACCACGCTCAGCTCCAACAATGCCGTCGGCGCTGTTGCCAACCAGGCAGTCAACTCCGTCAGCAGCCTCGTCGGCGGCTTCCTCCATCCCAAGTCCAAGCCCGCCGCCACGGGCAACCACGGCATCCCGCTCACCATCACCGGCACCGCCAAAAGTCCCACGATCCGCGCCAATCTGCGCGCCATGTTCAAGTAGCCCTCTCGTGCGTCCTGCGGCTCGCCCTCGCGTGAGCGGCAGTTCACTCTCACGCAAAGCCCCTTGCACCTTTCCCCTGTCCTGCTGAATCCAAAGCAGCACAGGAGAAACTGCGCTTATGCCTCAGAAAATTGCATTCATCACCGGCGGAAACCGCGGCCTCGGCTTCCAGACCGCACTTGATCTCAAGGATTCCGGCACAAAAGTCGTCATTGGCTCGCGCGACGCCAAACAGGGAGAAGAGGCAGTCGCCAGGCTCCGCGCTGCCGGCGTCGATGCCGACGTGCTCCCCTTTGACGTGACCAAACCCGCCGACCACAAGGCCGCATTCGACTACTTCAACTCCAGATACGGCCACCTCGACATCCTCATCAACAACGCCGCCATCGCCGCCGGAGGCTTCCCCGCCACCGGCCCCGTTCATTCCGTGGCTCAAGTCCCAGAGGAAACCCTCCGCAACGTCTTCGAGACCAACTTCTTTGCGCCCATCGCCCTCACGCGCGCACTTCTGCCGCTGCTCAAAAAGAGTCCTGAGGGCCGCATCGTCAATCTCTCCAGCATCCTGGGCTCGCTCGCCCTCCACGCAGACCCCAAGTCTCCCATCTACCACGCGAAGTCCTTCGCCTATGACGCCTCCAAAACCGCCCTCAACGCCTTCACCGTCCATCTCGCCTACGAGCTGCGTGACACCAGCATCAAGGTCAACTCCGCGCATCCCGGCTGGGTAAAGACGGACATGGGCGGCGACCAGGCGCCGATGGAGCTGAGCGAAGGCGGCAAAACCAGCGCCGCTCTCGCCACCCTCCCAGCAGACGGTCCCACCGGCGGCTACTTCCATATGGGCAAGCCGATTCCCTGGTAACCCACAACCCTGGGGGAGTCCTCAACGGCTTCCGCCCCACCTTCTTTCGCTAAACTTTCGCCTCTCTGTTAAGATTCCATCATGGACTTTCAGCTCGTCACCAGCTACAAGCCACGCGGCGACCAGCCCCGCGCCATCGACGAGCTCGTCAGCGGCCTCGCCGCCGGAGAAAAGCATCAGGTCCTGCTCGGCGTCACCGGCTCCGGCAAAACCTTCACCATGGCCAAGGTCATTGAGCAGACCAATCGCCCCGCGCTCATCCTGGCCCACAACAAAACCCTCGCCGCCCAGCTCTATCACGAGTTCAAGCAGTTCTTCCCCTCCAACGCCGTCGAATACTTCGTCAGCTATTACGACTACTACCAGCCCGAGGCCTACATTCCCGCCGGCGATCTTTACATCGAAAAGGAAGCCACCATCAACGAGGAGCTCGACAAGCTCCGCCTCTCCGCCACGCGTTCTCTCTTCGAGCGCCGCGACGCCATCATCGTCAGCTCCGTCAGTTGCATTTACGGCCTCGGCTCGCCTGAGGCTTATTACGGCATGCTGCTGCTGCTTGAAAAAGGCCAGCGCATCAGCCGCAAGGACATCACCCGCCGCCTCGTCGAAATCCTTTACGAGCGCAATGACAACGACTTCCGCCGCGGCACCTTCCGCGTTCGTGGCGACGTCATCGAGGTCTTCCCCACTTACGACGAAACCGCCTACCGTATTGAGCTCTTCGGCGACGAGATTGATTCCCTCTCGCAAATCGATCCCCTCTTCGGAACCGTCAAGCAAAAGTTCGCGCGCCTGCCCATCTACCCCAAGAGCCATTACGTTGTGCAGCCGGAGCGAAAGGCCGAGGCCATCGATTCCATCCTCGCCGAGTTGAATGAGTGGGTCGCGCATCTTGAGGCGGAAGGCCGCATGGTCGAAGCCCAGCGCGTCCATCAGCGCACCCGCTTTGATCTTGAAATGATCAAGTCCATGGGCTACTGCCATGGCATTGAGAATTACTCGCGCCACTTCAGCGGCCGCCTGCCCGGCGAAGCCCCTCCCACGCTGCTCGACTACTTCCCCCGCGATTTCGTCCTGTTCGTCGACGAGAGCCACGCCTCCATCCCCCAGGTGCACGGCATGTGGCACGGCGACCGCAGCCGCAAGCAGAATCTGGTCGACTACGGCTTCCGCCTGCCCTCGGCCATGGACAACCGGCCGCTCAAATTCGAGGAATTTGAAAACCGCGTCCACCAGTCCATTTATGTCTCCGCAACGCCCGGCCCGTACGAGCTCACCCGCTCGGCCGGCGTGGTCATCGAGCAGGTCATCCGCCCCACGGGCCTCGTCGATCCCCAGGTAGAAATCCGTCCCGTCAAAGGCCAGATTGACGATCTGCTTGCCGAAATCCGCGACCGTGCCCAGCGCAATGAGCGCGTTCTCGTTACCACCCTCACCAAGCGCATGGCCGAGGATCTTTCCGGCTACTACACAGAGGTCGGCGTCCGCTGCCGTTACATGCACTCGGAAATTGAAACCCTCGAGCGCGTCAAGCTGCTCGCTGGCCTGCGCAAGGGCGAGTACGACGTCCTCATCGGCATCAATCTGCTGCGCGAGGGCCTTGACCTGCCTGAAGTCTCGCTTGTCGCCATTCTCGATGCCGACAAGGAAGGCTTCCTCCGCTCCGCCGGCTCGCTCATCCAAACCATGGGCCGCGCCGCGCGCCATCTTGAGGGCCGCGCCATTCTTTACGCGGACCGCATCACGGACTCCATGCGCCAGGCCATGAATGAGACCGACCGCCGCCGCGAGATCCAGCGCGCTTACAACCAGGAGAACGGCATCACGCCCCAATCCATCCTCTCCAAAGTGGATATGGGCCTCGCTCAGATTCTCCGCGCCGAATACGGCGAGGTTCTGGAAGAGGAAGCCGCAGCCCTGCCCGAATTCCACACCCAGGCCGAGGTCGATGCGTACATCGCCAAACTGGAGACTGACATGCGCGAGGCCGCCCGCCGGTTCGAGTTTGAAAAGGCCGCCCGCCTCCGCGACACCATCCGCGAGCTGCGGGAGAAGGAATTCCTTTTCAGCTAGCAGTTCCCTTCCAGTCACCTGCATCTGGCCGCCACAGGCAACCGCCCGCTACCCGCCGTCATCGTAGCTCTTAAGTCACGAAAGTGGGCTGCAAGAGAGAGCCGGAAAGGGCTCCGTGCATTCAGGGAAAATGGCAAAAATCCTGTTGGTGGACAATGATCCTCTTCAGGCGTCCGTGCGCAAATCCATCCTGGAAGGAAAGTTTCAGGATGTGCAACGGGTCGCCGATCCTGCCGAGGCCTTCTGCATGCTGGAGCAGCCGCAATTCGCCGGCCAGCTCGGACTGGTCATCGCCGGCCCCCACATGCCCGGAATGTCCGCCCCCACCTTTGCCGCGGAGCTGCACGCCCGCTTTCCACAGGTTCCCATCCTCGTCCTCGGCGGCAACGGCGATGCTCCATCCGCGTCCCCCTCCTCGGCCGAAAGTGTGCGCTTCCTCCCCCGCCCCTTCGCTTCAGAGGATTTGCTCGCCCTGGCAAGCCAACTTCTTGCCCAGCACACCGTCTAGGGCGGTTCCAGAGTTCCCGTGCCCGATTCAGATTTCTAAAGAGCGGCGTTTTCTTAAGGAGAACGCCCCTTGTCAGAAATGGCCTCGGGGTATGTCAACTCTGGAGCCGCTCGAGGCTTCGCCCGATCGGGATTCCGCCCGCTTTATCCCTCGCCTCCATCGCAAGTGTGAGGCACATCACACCCTCAGCGTCTATCATTAGTCGACAATGACTTCGTCGGGTTCCCTGTTCCGGGGGCATCACGCCTGCGTGGGAAAATTGTGTTGGAGTCCTCATGGCAACATTCGGTAGTTTTGCCCTTCTTATCGCTCTTGTCTTGGCTGCTTACAATCTTCTCGCCGGCGCCGTCGCCTTGCGCCTCATTGCCACCGGCCACTCAATCCCCATCTCGCCTGAGCGCCTGGCTGACACTGCGCGTCGCGCCGGAATCGCCGGTTTCTTCGCCGTCACCGCGGCCGCCCTCGCCCTGGTCTACTTGGCCTTCACCAACGACTTTTCCGTCACTTACATCCTCGAGCACTCCAACCGCGCCCTACCCGCGCCTTACAAGTTCGCCGCCCTCTGGAGCGGCCAGGAAGGCTCGCTGCTTTTTTGGGCATGGCTCCTCGGCACTTACGGCTTCGTCCTCCGCCTCACGCACCACAAGGACGTAAAGCTCTACGCCTACGCCGGCACCATCCTCGCCGGCATCCAGCTTTTCTTCCTCGCCGTCGTCAACTTCGCCGCCACGCCTTTTTCGCTCTACGGCGGCCCCACGCCGGCCGATGGCAACGGCCTCAATCCGCTCCTGCAATACCCTGAGATGGTCATCCACCCGCCCATGCTTTACCTGGGCTATGTCGGCTTCTCAATCCCCTTCGCCTTCGCACTCGGCGCGCTCATGATGCGCTACCCCGGCGAGAAATGGATCAAAATCACCCGCGGCTGGACCCTCGTCGCCTGGCTCTTTCTCACCTGCGGCATCTTCCTGGGCATGCACTGGGCCTACGCCGTGCTTGGCTGGGGCGGTTACTGGGGATGGGACCCGGTGGAAAACGCCAGCTTCATGCCCTGGCTCACCGGCACAGCCTTTCTCCACTCCGTCATGATGCAGGAGCGCAAGGACATGATGAAGAGTTGGAATGTCTGGCTCATCTTCTCCACATTCCTGCTCTCCATCCTCGGCACGCTGCTCACACGCGCGGGCCTCGTCAGCTCCGTTCACGCCTTCGCCAAGTCGCCCATCGGCGACTGGTTCGTCACTTTCCTGCTCATCGTGCTCGCCGTCTGCATCTTCACTTACATTCTGCAGCGCGACCACCTCAAAAGCGACCATCACGTTGAGTCGCTCGTCAGCCGCGAGTCCAGCTTCCTCTTCAACAATCTGGTGCTGCTCGTCGCCTGCTTCGTCATTCTCTGGGGCACGCTGTTCCCCATCATTTCGGAATACGTGCAGGGCTCCAAGGTCACCGTCGGCCCGCCGTTCTATAACCGCGTCGCCATTCCCATAGGTCTCTTCCTGCTCTTCCTCACCGGCGTGGGCCCGCTGCTGCCCTGGCGCTCCACTTCCATGCGCGCCATCCGCCGCAACTTCATCCTTCCCGCCATTGCGCTCTGGGGCACCGTCATTCTCTGCCCCATCGTCGGCGTCCGCCCCTGGCACAACGGTAAATTCGACATCGGCGTCTTCTACTCCCTCGTCGCCTTCTCGCTCGCGGCCGCCGTCCTCACCGCCATCCTTTCTGAGTACCTCCGCGGCGCTAACGTCATTGCCAAACAAACCCGCCGCAACATCTTCTCGTCGATGATCCTGCTCGTCCGCCGCAACACGCGGCGCTACGGCGGCTACTTCGTCCACATCGGCGTCCTCATCGTCATCATTGGCCTGGCCGGCTCCGCCTTCAACCGCAACCATGAGGCCGAGCTTACCGTCGGCGGCACCCTCGCCGTCGGCCCTTACAACCTGCGCTGTGTCGGCTTCACCCAGGACTCGAACGACAACTACGATTCCAATTACGCCATCCTCGACGTCTACCGCGAAGGCAAAAAGCTCTTTGAAATGACGCCGGAGAAACGCATCTACCACGTCAACGGCCAGCCTGAAACCCGCGTCTCCATCCACTCCGAACCGGGCTGGGACCTCTACGTCGTCTTTGAAGGCACCAATCCTGAAACCGGCAACCCCATCATCAAGGCCTTCCTCAATCCACTCGTCAGTTGGATTTGGGCCGGCGTCCTGCTCATCGTCATCGGCACATTCATCGCGCTCGTCCCCAGCATCTCGCCGGCCACAGCCGCGCTGAAAGTTTCATCGCAGCAGCCGGCTTCCAATGAGCCTGCGCTCCGGGGAGGCGACTGATGGCCACAGCTCCGCGCGTCAACGTCTTCCTCAAACCCGCGCAGTTGCTCCTGCTCGCCCTCGCCGTCTTCATCGCGCTCGGCGCAAGCAACGCCAGCCAGCGCTTTTACACCCTCAGCCATCGCCTCATGTGCATCTGCGGCTGCAATGAGCTGCTCGGCGAGTGCAACCACGTCGGCTGCACCACCTCCACGCAGGAAAACGCCGAGCTCCGCGCCGACATCTCCCAGGGCATGTCCGACAAGGAAATCCTGGCCTCCTTCTCGCAGAAATATGGCCTCACGGTCCTCGCCGCGCCGCCCACCCACGGCTTCGATCTCATCGCCTGGATCGCACCGTTTGCCGTCTTCGCCGCCGCACTCTTCGGCACCATCCTGCTCGTCCACCAGTGGTCGGCGGGCAAAACCCAGCTCACCGCGCAGCCCTCTGATCCGCACATGGACGAGCTGCGCGAGAAAATCCGCCGCGAAACCGGTTCCGGCACCGACGGAGGTTTATAAACCATGACTGAAACCCAGGGACTCTTCGCTGCCATCTTTCTCGCGCTCGCTCTCACCGTTTATGTCTTCTGGCCGGAGAACGTCTTCGCCAGTCAGCGCCAGAAAACCCGCCTCGACTACCTCTTCGAGCGCAAGGAGCAGCTCTACGAAAACCTGCGCGACCTCAACTTCGAGTTCCGCGCCGGAAAATATCCTGAAGAGGATTTCGCCACCCAGCGCTCCGTGCTTGAAAATGAAACCGCACAGATTCTTGCTGAAATCGAACATCTGCAAGCCGGCCTGGCGCAATAGCAGTCGCGTCCGCCGCTTCTCACGCCAAACTTTAAGGACCAACACCAAACCCATGCGATCGACCCGACTCTTCAGCTTGTCCCGCCTTCATCTGCCTGCCTCAATCTTCGCCCTTATTTCCCTGGCCGCCCTTGCGCACGCCCAGGCCATCACCGGCACCGTCACCAACAAAACCACCGGCAAGCCCGACGCCGGAGACACCGTCGTCCTGCTCGAGCCGCAGGCGGGCATGGCCGAGGTTGGCCACGCCACCACCGACGCCCGCGGCCGCTACTCCCTCAATCGCCCCGGCAACAATCCCATGCTCATCCGCGTCACCCACCAGGGCGCTGACTACTTCACCGCCGCGCCCCAGGGCGACACGCCCGCCGACATCAACGTCTACGACGTCTCCGCCAAGGTCACCGGCGTTTACATCGAGGCCGACGTTCTCGAAATTGAAGCCGCCAACGGCCAACTCAACGTCACTGAGCGCTACTTCGTCCACAACACCAGCAATCCGCCGCGCACCGCGTGGAGTCCCAAATCTTTTGAGATTGTCCTGCCCGCCGGCGCGGTTGTGCAGGGCGCGGCCGGCCAGCGCCCCAGCGCCAACAGCCTGCCCACCAGCCTCATCCTCAAGCCCGCCTCAGAAAGCAACCACTACTCCTTCAACTTCCCCATCGAGCCCGACCAGGGCGATAAGGACACGCTCTTCCAGGTCTCTTACACCGTTCCCTATGCGAGCGGCTCCTTCACCTTCCATCCGCAAATGCTGCTGCCCGCGCAGAACATCGGCGTCCTGCTGCCCAAAAGCATGAGCTTCTCCGCCGGCTCCGGCTCCACCTTCCAGTCCGTGCAGCAGGACCCCGGCGTGCAGACCCTCGTCGCGCGCAACGTGGTCCCCGGCCAGGTTCTCTCTTTCACTGTCAGCGGCTCCGGCTCCATGCCGCGCAATGACCAGGGCAACGGCGGCGCTTCCGCCGCGCCCAACAACGGCCAGCCCGGCGGCGGCATCGGCGAGCCCATCGGCACGCCTGACCCGCTCAGCAAATACAAGTGGTGGATTCTCGCGGGTCTCGGCCTTCTGCTCGTCATCGCCGCCGCGCTCCTGCTGCGCAAGCAGCCCGGCGTGCCTGCCGCGGCCGGAGCGGTTCCCTTACCCGGCGCAGTTCCTTCATCCTTGCCAGCCGCGGCCTACATGCCTTCCCCAAACCCCGTCGCCCAGCACTCCGCACTCCTCAACGCACTCAAGGAGGAACTCTTCGACCTCGAAAGCGAAAAGCTCTCCGGCACGCTCGCGCCCGAGGAGTACGCCAAAGTCAAATCGGCTCTCGAAATCGTTCTCCAGCGCGCCCTCATGCGCAAAGGCTAGTCGAGCCGTCGTTGCTCACCAGGCGAATCATGTGGCACCCCATCCTTGCGCAGCTTCATCGCGCAAGGGTGGGTCGCGCACACTCCCCGCATCTTTCCGTGTCATTCGCGGAATGGATGGGCACGCGGATATGAGAGCATTAGTAACGTCAGCGGCGTCGCTCGCCTTCCTCCGGGCAAACTCCCGCGCGCCGCACCTTCCGGAGTCCGCACATGAAGACCCTTCTCCGCACCCTGCTCTATCTCGCGCTCATCGTCTGGCTGGGCGCTGAAATCTTCTTCCCTGTCGTCGCAGCCACCACGTTCAGCGTCCTCCGCGCGGACACGCACACCGCCGGCACCATCATCGGCTCGCTCCTGCGCACCCTCCACGGCATCGGCCTCGTCTCGGGAATCGTCCTGCTTGCCCTGCTCGCCGTCGCGCCCGCCTGGAACATCTTCAAGTCCCGCTCCGTCCTCGCGCCCATGATTCTCCTCGTCCTCATGCTCGCCGCCACGGCCTACTCGCAGTTCGTCATCATCCCCGCCATGGAGCACGACCGCATCGCCGCCGGCGGCTCCATCGATCTTCAGGACACCACCAACCTCGCCGTCCAGGACTTCAACCGCCTCCACAACCGCAGTGAGCACGTCGAAGAGCTCATTGTCCTCCTCGGCCTCGCCACCGTCGTCCTCATCGCCCGCGCCGAATCCGCCCGCGCCTGACGAGTCGCCCCGTGCGGTTTCCTCGCTGGCAACCCTATCCTGGAACCGTCTCATCGAGTGCGTTGGCCTGATATCGCCAACTGAATCCAAACTTCCAGATTGTCCGTCATGTGTTCCGAGTCTTGAAAGCAACAATGGCTATGAGAGGTTACTTTCACCGAATTCGTTTCCACGTGAGGTGCGCGTGCCAAGCAGTCGAATCAGCGTCAAGCGATAAGCTGTCTCCAGAAAGCTGGAACGCCCGCGCCTGATTCTGCCCTACCCAGTTGGGCAACCATCCGCCCTCGATGTGATGCGTGATGGTGCCCGCTCTCACATTCATTGTGTAGGTGCCCCAATAACCGATGTAGTTCCTCCAGGCTGAAGCAGCTTCCTTGTCGGTCGCGCGTAGCGGATCATCGCTCGCGAAGGCCGTCATCTCGGGACGCATCAGTTGGGCAGACATTTGGCCGTTCGCCTCATAGAGGATTCGGCCGACTGGGTGTGGTCCAAACGGTGTCGTGATGGTTCCGGAAGGCTTCAGTCGGAGTTCGTACGAGCTAAGGCTCCAGGCTCCGACGATGAGATTGCGATCCTGCGTGGTCGGAGCCTCCTTGACCGGTCCAACAGCAAGCAGAGCAAGCGCAAGCCAGGCGAGCATGAATTTCATTGGCCAACCGTATCACGCAATATGTCGATTGGCACAATGGCCAGTAGCGTCATGGTTCGTCGGCAATCCGGAAGTAACCCGTCCCAAGCTCAGTTGACGGCAAAATCGCCAACGCCTTTCCAGCAGTCGCTGGCCTGGAAGAGTGCGTTGGTCTGAATGCAGCGGTCCAGGCGGCTATGGGATGGAAATCTCTCAAAAATCTTCCGCCATTCCGGCATGACTCTGGTCTTCAAAACCGCGTTTGCGGTATTCACCGGGGTTGGCCCCGACAACTCGTTTGAATGCCTTGCTGAACGCAGCGTCGGACTCGTAACCGACCCACCGGGCGACATCGATAAGCTTTTTGTCACGCTCTTCGAGCAACTGCATCGCCTTCTGCATCCGCCACTCGGTTACATATTCCAGCGGTGTTTGTCCGAGTAGCCCTTTGAAACGTGCTGCGAATGCGGAGCGAGACATGCCCGCCGCCTTGGCCAGGGATTCGACCGTCCAGGGCGTATTCACCCTGTCGTGAATGGCACTCAGGGCAGTGCCCATTTGAGGATCGAAAATCGCACGAAGCCATCCTTTGTTGCGCCATCCCACTCCCGACGCGATATGCGCGCGGAGCGCCTGGATAAACAGAACTTCGCCCAGCCGAGTCGCGACGACTTCAGAGCCCGGCGCCTGTTCTGCCATTTCTGACGCCAGCGCCTGCATCGTGTTGTGAAGTGCAAGCGTGTGGGGCTCATCGGCCTTAATCAGAATGAAGTCCGGCAATAACTGAGTGATCGGCTTCAGACTGGCTCGATCGAAACTCAGGGACCCACAGACGATGGTCGTCGGCGCGCCGCCGCCTCCATAATGAGCGACATTGCTGCCGTCTCTGGCCGCGACCTCGCGAAAACTTTTCTTCGGACGTGTTCGCAGGCTGTCGCGCAAAACAAACGAAGTCCCCCGGGCCAGCAAAAAGCAATCACCCCCGGTGAGAGGAATCGGCTCCGGAATCCCTTTCATACCCAGCCAGCAGTTGCCGCGCGAAATCATGGCGAAGTGCGCCAAATCAGCGAGTGAAGCCTTTTTGCCGGAAGACGAGACTTTGTCTTCGGTCTGCCCCTCCTGTATCAAGCCCCACGGCGCTGTAGCTTCGAGCCTGTGCTGACCGAATGCGGTTACGTGCATCGTTCTGAAGATGTCGGTTATCGGGTCCAATGCAGCCTCCCAGTTTGGACGAATAGTCAAAACATTAGGACGCGCGAGCAGTTCACGTCCACCGCCAAGGAAATCTATTCACCTGTAGTGAATGCTACACATCTACCGAAGGGAGTCATTATGGGAAAGCTGGAGGGTAAGGTTGCAGTCATCACGGGTGGATCGAGCGGCATGGCGCTGGCGAGCGCCAAGCGCTTTGTTGACGAGGGCGCTTACGTTTTCATCACAGGCCGGAGGCAGGAGCAGCTCGATGAGGCCGTCAAGAAGATTGGCCGGAACGTGACCGGCGTGAAGGGCGACGCGGCCAATCTCGATGACCTCGACCGCCTGTTTGCGACAGTCAAGCAAGAAAAGGGCAAGATCGACATCCTGTACGCGAGCGCCGGCTGGGGCGTAGCCGCACCACTGGGCGAGATTACCGAGCAGCACTTCGATACGATCTTCGGCCTGAATGCGCGCGGAACGCTGTTTACCGTTCAGAAGGCGTTGCCGCTGTTCAACGATGGTGGATCGATCATCATGACCGGATCCGTCGCTTCGCTGAAGGGTTTTCCCGGTTTCGGCGTGTATGCGGCAAGCAAGGCGGCGTTGCGCTCCTTTGCACGCACGTGGCTCAACGAACTGAAGGGCAGGAATATCCGCGTGAACGTGCTTGGCCCAGGACCCATCGCCACACCGATGCAGGAAGAAGTGATCACCAAGGAGGCGAAGGATATGTTCGAATCCCTGATTCCCCGGGGAAAGATGGGTCAACCTGAAGAAATCGCATCGGTCGCACTCTTTCTTGCTTCAGACGATTCGAGCTTTGTGAATGGAGTGGAGTTGAATGTCGACGGCGGCATGACGGCCATCTGAAATCGGCGAATCTCGGTGAGTGCATCCTGGCCAATGCACCCACCCACAGTGTTCGCCACGCGCATTGGAGGCAATTCGCCCACCCCCACCCGTCCTGTAAAATCGATAAGGTCCTTTCCATTGCCGTTCATTCTTTTCAAGGACCCCTTTGGACAATCATGAAGACAGGAATCATTGGCCTGCCGCAGGTGGGCAAAACCTCGCTGTTCAAAATCCTCACCAAGGCCAGGCTCGATGACCGCGGCTACTCCCGCGAGGCCCACCTCGGCATCGCCCGCGTCCCTGACGAGCGCCTCGACAAGCTCTCCGCCCTCTACTCACCCAAGAAGACCACCTACGCCACCGTCGAATATGCCGACGTGGCCGCCATCGGCCAGGAGGCCCTCAAGGAAACCGGCTTTCTTGCCAGCCTCCGTCAGGTCGACGCCCTCATCCATGTCCTCCGCGCCTTCGACGACGACTCCATCCCCCACGTCGGACCCATCGATCCCCTCCGCGACGTTAAGTCCGTCGAGTTCGAGCTCATGGTCAGCGACCTCACCCAGGTGGAAAAGCGCCTGGAGCGCGTCGAGAAGGACATCAAGAAAATGCGCTCCGCTGACCTGGAACGCGAGCAGGCCCTCCTGCTCCGCTCAAAAGAGGCGCTCGAAAAGGAGCAGCCCCTGCGTGAGCTGGAGATGACTTCCGAGGAAAAGAAGCTCATCAAGGGCTTCATGTTCCTCTCGCAAAAGCCTGTTTTATATGCAGTTAATATTGGCGAAAGTGGAGCCCTCGGCGCCGGCCTCGACGCCGCCGTCGCGCGCTACAAACTCAACGAAGTCGCCAGCCGTCCCAACGCCGGCGCTACCGCCATCTGTGGAAAAGTCGAGGCCGAGCTGGCTGACATGGACGAAGCCGAGGCCGCCGAATTCCTCTCTTCCTACGGCCTCCATGAGTCCGGCCTTGTCCGCCTCATCCGCAAGAGCTACGAGCTCCTCGGCCTCATCAGCTTCTTCACCGCCGGTGAAGACGAGTGCCGCGCCTGGACCGTTCCCGCCGGTTCCAAAGCGCCCCAGGCCGCCGGAGCCATCCACTCTGACCTCGAGCACCACTTCATCCGTGCGGAAACCATCCGCTGGGATCAACTCCTCGCCGCCGGCAGTGAGGCCGCTGCCCGCTCCCAGGGAACCCTCCGCCTGGAAGGCAAGGAGTACCTCGTGCAGGATGGCGACGTCCTCCACATCCGGCACAGCGGATAATCATCTATGCTCAAACTCTCCATCCTGCTCGGCCTGCTCGCCGCCCTCGCCGACGTCGCCGGCGGCCTGGTCCTGGTCCGCGCCCGCGGCGTGGAGCGCTACCTGCGCTACTTCGTCGCCCTCGGCGCTGGTTTCCTGATGGCCGTTGCCCTGCTGGAAATGACTCCGGAGAGCCTCCGCATTTCGCCCGTCCTCGGCCCCGTGCTCATCATGGCCGGTTACTGCGTTGTCCACCTGCTTGAGCACACCATCGTCGCCCACTTCCACTACGGCGAAGAAACCCACCACAACGAGTTCGTCTCCCGCCACACCGGCTACTCGGTCCTGGGCGGCCTCAGCGTCCACGCGCTTTTCGACGGTGTTGCCATCGGCTCCGGCTTCGTTGTCTCCAGTGCGCTCGGTTGGCTCATCTTCCTCGCCATCTTTCTGCACAAGGCGCCGGAAGGTTTCACCATGGCCTCCGTCATGCTCGCCAGCGGCCGCAGCCGCGCCGTCGCGTTTTATTCAGCAGTCGCCCTCGCCGCGGCCACCCTCGCCGGCGTCCTCGTCATTGAGCTGGTTCCCCACTGGATGCCCTTCGGCCTGCCCATCTCCGCCGGCGTCGCTCTTTACGTTGGCGCAAGTGACCTGGTGCCCGAGGTCAACCGCGAACCCGGCATCCGCATGGCGCTGGTTTTTTTCCTGGGCGTGGTCGGATTCCTCATCCTGCGCTCTCTCGCGCCTTCGCTTTAAGTCCGCGCCGCCGGGGAAACCTGCAAGCCGCTCCGCCGCGTCGTCCACTCGCCATTCATCGCCGCGCGCACTGACTCCATCACCCGCTCCGGCGTAATCAGCTTCATGCACACCGCGTCGTTGCATGCCGAGTTCTTCTGGTTCGCGGCCGACACGCATGGGCTGCACGCCAGGTCGGCCGATATCGACTCCGAATTCCCCAGCCCGCCATAAAGCCGCGGCGTCTCCGGCCCAAACAGCACAATCGACCGGATCGGCGTAATCGCCGAAAAGTGCGCCGGCCCGCTGTCGTTCGTCACCAGCACCGTGGCCACGTTGTACAGCGCTGTAATCGCCGTCAGCTTGTGCATGCCCGCAAAACTCCTGAAGCGCGGATGCCCAATCTTCTCCTGCATCCCCAGCGCCTCGGCCTTCTCGCCCGGCGAACCTGTAATCAGCACCAGCGCATCGTCCCACTCCTCCACAACCATCTGGGCCAGCCGGCTGAAGTTGTCCCGCGCCCATCGCCGCTGCGGCAGCAGCTCGCTGCTGTTCGGGTTCACCAGCACCACCCTTTGCCGCTCCGGCTGGTACTCGGGATACACCTGCCGGATGAGCCCGTGTACAAACTCCTTTTCCTCCCGGCTCACCTCCGGCACCGGCACCCGAATCTCCTCGTCCGTCACGTGCGTCTTCGAGTAGGGCACCTCCGGCGTTTCCGCCAGCAGCGCATTCACCATGCACACAAAGTTCTTTGCCATGTGGATATGGCCGTTGTAGCTCACGCGATGCGTCAGCATTTCGCCACGGTAGAGTCCCTCCCCGTGGAACCGGTGATAGCCCACCCTCCGCTTCGCCCCGCTCAGCCCCGTCAGCAGGCCGGAGTAGCGCGAGAACAGCTCCATGTCCACCACCGTGTCAATCTTCGCCTTCCTCACCCACCGCAAAAACCGGAGCGTGTCCATGGCCAGCGTCCAAAGCCCCGTCTCGCGAATAGTCACAATGTTCTGCTCCGGCACGGTCGGCAGCAGATGCAGGCAGGACACATTTCTTTCAAAAATCAAAAAGAAGATCTCCGCGCCCAGCTCCCGTTTTGCCTTTTCCAGCGCCGGATTCGCAATCACCGTGCTGCCCATCTCTGAGAGCTCGATGAACAGTATCCGCTTCGGCTTCTCCGGCCCCTTCGGCTCGCCCATCAGCTTCACCAGCAGCGTGCACACAAAGCTCAGCGGGATTCCAATCCAGTAGTCCACCGCCCGCATCGTCCGAAGCTTCATTTCGTCCGCCCCTTGTATTCCATTTCGCCCTTGTATTGCATTTAGGTAGTCCAGTTCGCCTTGGGCCGAGTCTAACCTACACGGCAGCCGGTGCCCATCCCCCGGTGCACACAGACACATAACTTCCGGCACAGGAAATTCGAGACATATCCATGCGTCTCCACTACAATCAACCACACAGGCTGCTGAAAACTGAGCCATTCCGCACCAGGGCGCACTCGTGAGCCTCCTCCCGGCGCCAGCCGTGCCTCGGGCGAATTTCCCAGCCTGCGCCGCGCCGCAGTTTGTCTCGCCGGCCCCCTGGCAGCCATCGTTTCCGCACGGAGCGCCAAATGTGCGCGTGAATCTGGAATGGAGTTGAAGGACTGAAACCCGTGGAAACTTTTGGTAAACGCAACCTGATTCTTCTCTTTGTTCTCTCCGTTCTCTCCTTCGCAGTCATGGGTTACCACCCCGGCGCTGAAGACGACACCGTTTACGTCACCGCCGTCAAGGCCGACCTCAATCCCGCCCTCTATCCCCACGATTCTGAGTTCTTCAAGCTCCAGGTCAAAACCAGCGTCTTTGACAACTGGATGGCAGACTTCGTCCGCGCCACGCACATCTCCGTCGCCTGGTCTGAGCTGCTCTGGCAGTTCCTCTCCGTCTACTTCATCCTCCTCGGCGGATGGGCCATCATCTGCCGTCTCTTCACTGAGCCCTCAGCCCGATGGGGCGCTGTCGCTCTGCTCGGCGCTATGCTCACTCTGCCCGTCGCCGGCACCGGCCTCTACCTGGTTGACCAATACCTGCACCCGCGCAATCCTGCCACCGCGCTCATCCTCTTCGCCCTGGACCGCATCCTTGCCGGACGACGCTGGCAGGCCCTTCCGCTTCTCATCCTCGCCTTCATCCTCCATCCGCTCATGGGCGCCTTCGGCGTCTCCTTCGCCGCCTTCCTGGCCGTCGTCACCTGCGATCCCGTCCATGAATTCCTTTCCGGCTGGCTCCTCCGCCCGCTGCCGCATGCCTCTCTTCCGGCCGCCGCCCTCATCCCCTTTGGTTGGGTCCTCGGCACACCATCGCAGGCCTGGATGGACTCCATGCGCCCTCGACACCTCTTCTGGCTTTACCACTGGGAATGGTACGAATGGCTTGGCGCAATCGCGCCGCTCTTTCTCTTCTGGCTGCTGGCCCGCTACGCTGCCAGCCGCGGAGAAAACACCCTCGCCAAGCTCGCCACGGCGCTTTTCCTCTACGGCGCGTTCCAGCAGTGCATCGCGCTCGTCATCCTCAGTCCCTGGGCACCCATCGGGCTCACCACGCTTGAGCCCATGCGCTACCTCCACGTCATCTACATCTTCCTCGTCCTCATTGCAGGCGCTTACCTCGGCAAGCACCTGCTCAAGCGCCACGCGTGGCGATGGGCCGTCCTTCTCGCTGTCGCCAACGGCGGCATGTTCTTTGCCCAGCGCCAGCTTTTTGCGGCCTCGCCCGCAGTCGAGTTCCCCGGCCAGCGTACTGCCAACCCCTGGCTCCAGGCCTTCCGCTGGATTCGCCACAACACCCCGCAGAACGCCTACTTCGCCATCGATCCCCACTATGAATCCGACCCCGGAGAGGATTGGCACTCCTTCCGCGCTCTCGCCGAGCGCAGCGTCCTGGCCGATGCCTACAAGGACGGCGCAACCGTCACCAAAATGCCCTCCATCGCCAACATCTGGGAGACGCAGGTTCGCGCCCAGGACGGCTGGAACCACTTCCAGCTCGCCGACTTTGAGCGCCTCAAGACCCAATTCGGCGTCAACTGGGTCATGGTCTCTTATCCCCACCCGCCCGCCGGCCTCAACTGCCTCTGGCACAATGCCTCGCTCACCGTCTGCCGTGTCCCTTAAGCCCGCCTCCGCCCTCGTGACTCTCCCGCTTCGCGCCTGCGGCTCCGCCGTTTCCTCCTGCCAGGGTTCGGGCTACCATGCAAGAGAGACACTGCGTACTTTACGCATTCCTCAGGATGTTCCTGCATGTCGATGAACCAGGAAGCCGCTGCCATCACGCCGCTCGCGGCCACGCCCGTTCCGCTCCGCCGGCGTCTGGCCGCGCATCTCCAGATCGCGCGCTTCGACCATTCCATCAAGCAGGTCTTCATCCTTCCCGGCATCGTTCTCGCCCTCGCCCTCGGCCGTCAGCATCTCAGCCTCGCTCTGTTCGCGCGCATCGCTCTCGGCTTAGTCGCCGCCACGCTCGTCGCCTGCTCCAATTACGTCATCAATGAAATCCTCGACGCGCCCTTTGACCGCCTGCATCCCACCAAGCACACCCGCCCCGCCGCCAATGGCCTGGTTCACATCGGCTGGGGATACGTGCAGTGGATCCTCATGATGCTCGCCGGCCTTGCGCTCGCCGCCATGCTCACCCGCGGATTCTTTCTGAGCGCCCTCGCCCTCTGGATCATGGGCTGCGTCTATAACATTTCGCCCATCCGCAGCAAAGACCTCCCCTACATCGACGTCCTCTCTGAGTCCATCAACAATCCGCTCCGCTTCTGCCTCGGCTGGTACATGGTCACCGCCGCCATGCTGCCTCCGGTCTCCCTGCTGCTCTCTTACTGGCTCCTCGGCGCATACTTCATGGGCCTCAAGCGCTTCAGCGAGTACCGCCAGATTGCCGACCACGCCCTCGCCGTCAGCTACCGCAAATCCTTCTGCCATTACTCGGAGCAGTCGCTGCTCAACTCCGTCATCTTTTACGCCGCCGCCTCCATGCTCCTCTTCGGCGCATTCCTCATGCGCTACCGCATGGAACTCATCCTCGCCTTCCCCTTCGTCGCCTGGCTCATGGCCATCTACTTCGGTCTCGCCTTCCGCCATGAAAGCGCCGTCCAGAACCCTGAAAAGCTCTACCGCGAACCCCGTCTCATGCTCGCCCTCGCCCTTTGTACCGCTGTTTTCGTCGTTCTGCTCTTCGTCCGCCTTCCCTGGCTGGCCGGGCTCTTTCCCATCTCCCGCCCCTGATTTCAGCTCCTGCCCGGAGCGCCCGTTTTTCCACACGCTTTGCGCCTTGCGCCCTCTTCCCGCAGAATAAAGGCAGAAACGCCTTCATCTCATCCGGCGCGGAGTCCGGTTCATGCTTAATCTCAGTCAGCGTTTGATTCTCGGCTGCGTCCTGCTGGTCGTCATTCCGGTGGCGCTGGTGATGGTCGCGCATCAGGCGCTTGCAGCCGCTCATTTGCTGCCCTTCGCCGCCCTGGCTATTGCGCTCGCCGTTCTCCTGGGCCTGGCCACCATCTTCCTCGTCCTTCGCCCCATCCAGAGGCTCGCCCGCGACGCCCGCCTCATTGCCCAGGGCAATCTCGAGCACCGCGTCGAGTGGACCAGCCGCGACGACTTCGGCGCGCTCGCTGCCGAGCTCAGCCGCATCACCGTCCGCCTCCGCGAGCTCCACGAAACCGAGGCCGGCCGCCGCCAGATGGAGTTCCAGCTCTCTGACGCCGTCCTGCAATCCATCTTCGAGCCCATCATCGTCACCGATGCCAAGGGCCACATACTCAAGCTCAACCAGGCCGCGTCCGAGCTGCTCGGCGAGGCCGCCGGTGACCGCATGGCGCTCACCAGCACACCCGGCGGCGGCAAAATCCTCAGCGCCATCCGTGACGCCATCGCCCTCCAGAAGCCCATCGCCGCTGAAGGCGAAGCCGCCATGCTGCCGCTCCGCATCGGCAAGTTCGAGCGCAGCTACCGCCTGCGCACCACCCCCATGCGCGACTCCGAGGGCCGCCTCCTCGGCACCGTCACCACACTTGAAGACGTCACCACCCTGCAGGACACAGACCGCTTCAAAACCCAGTTCATCTCCGTCGCCAGCCGCAAACTCCGCAACCCGCTCCTCCAGATTCGTCGCGGCCTCTATGCCCTTGGCCAGGGCTTCGGCGGCCAGCTCGGCACACTCCAGACCGAGCTTGTCTCCTCAGCCAGCACTGAGGCTGAAAAGCTCGACGACCTCATGGCCGACCTCACCGAGGTTGCCGAGATCGACAGCGGCAAGCGCCAGATGCAGATCCAGCGCCTGCGCCCGTTCACCATCCTTGAGGATGCACGCAACCGCGTCTGCGATGAAGCCGCTGAAAAGCACATCCGCATCGACGTAAAAGCCTTCGCCGATCTCTCCGCCGTGCAGGCTGACCGGCGCGCCATCCACTCCATCTTCGACAATCTCCTTTCCAACGCCATCCGCTTCACTCCGCCAGACGGCGAAATCCTTCTCGCCGCCGAGGAGATCAAGGACTACGTGCGATTCTCCGTACACGACACTGGCCGCGGCATTGAGGCCGAGCGCCTCGGCACTCTCTTTGACCGCTTCAACGCATTCTCTGACACAGGCACCGGCCTCGGCCTTGCCCTCGTGCGTCGCCTCGTCGAGTCCCTCGGCGGCCAGGTCGCCGTTGAAAGCCGCCTGGGCCACGGCACAACCTTCCGCTTCACCCTGCCCGTGGCCGCCGTCGCCGCGAAGCATCATCCCGTGGAGGTCGGCTGACCATGGCTGAGCTCCCTCTCGAACAAATTCCGGAGCCCGCCAAACTGCGCATCTACATCGGCGCCGCGCCCGGCGTGGGCAAAACCTATCAGATGCTCGAAGACGCCCACCGCAAGCGCGGCGAAGGCGTTGACATCGTCATCGGCCTCATCGAGCCCCACGGCCGCAAGGAAACCGCCGACCAGATTGGCGACCTCGAAATCATTCCCCCGCGCGTCATCTCCTACAGCGGCGTCGACCTCAAGGAGATGGACGTCGATGCCATTCTTCATCGCCGCCCCCACACCGTCATCGTGGACGAGCTTGCCCACACCAACGTCCCCGGCAGCAGGAATCACAAGCGCTACGACGATGTCCTCGAGCTGCTCGACGCCGGCATCAACGTCATGACGGCCGTCAACATCCAGCACCTTGAAACCCTCAACGACGCCGTCAACCGCTCCGCGGACACCATCATTCGCGAAACCGTGCCCGACAGCGTCATCCGCCGCGCCGATGAGGTCGTCAACGTCGACGTCACCATTGAGGAGCTCCGCGCACGCCTGCGCGCCGGCAAAATCTACGCGCCGGAAATGGTCGAGCAGGCCCTCGCCAATTTCTTCCGCAAGGGCAACCTGAACATGCTCCGCGAGCTCTCTCTGCGCACCACTGCTGAGCAGGTTGCCAAGCGCGCCTCCGAGTACCGCCGCACCCAGGGCCTTGAGCAGGCGCCCGTTCCTGAGAAGGTCATGGTCTGCCTCAGCACCCGTCCCGGCACTGAGCGGCTGCTCCGTGTCGGCGCGCGCATCGCCGGCCGCCTCGCCACCAACTGGTATGCCGTTTACGTCACCCAGCCCGAGCAGAACCGCAGCCAGGTCGACCCGGAAGACCAGCAGCGCCTTGAAGGCTATCTCCGCATGGCCCGCGACCTCGGCGCCAACATTGTCACGCTCAATGACAAGAACGTCTCCGACGCGCTCGTCCGCTTCGCCCAGCAGGAAAACATCTCTCACGTCGTCTTTGGCCAGGCCGTCCGCTCACGGCTCGACATTCTCTTCCGCGGCTCCGTCCTCAACCGCTTCCTGCGCGATGTCCGCGATGTCACCGTCCAGGTGGTCCCCATGCAGAAGCCCCTGCGCCGTTGACCGCCCCGCAACTCACTCGCAGAAGACCCGCACCTTCGTCTTGTTGCCCTCGGTGCCGTCCACGTCCACCGTCAGATCGTCCAGGTGGTCCACCAGCTCTTCCAGGTTCTCCGGCTTAAGCTGCGAAAGTGTCACCGGCACGCCGTGCCGCTGGAAGGCCTCGTCAAGCTGCCCATGCGCCTGTGCCGGAATCAGGCTCGCCAGCCGCACTCCCGCGCGCAACAGTTGCATCGGCACCCGCACGTTCACCGTCGTCCCGCCCTTCAACCCCGTCATCTGCTCGTCGGCCTCCACCTGCACCCGCAGATACTTCGGCTTCGCCTTCGGGCCGTTGCCGCGTCCGCCGTTTGCCGTGCTCTCGCCCGCCGCCGGCTCCAGTGCCGCCAGCAACCGCTCCGCTTCCTCCGCCGTAAGCTTTCCCGCCGCCAGCATCTCCAAAATCTGCCGCCGATTCTCGCTCATCGCCATCCTCCCATCCAGTGCGCCGCCGTCTTCGCCGCGCTTGCCAAAGTTTCCATGCTCCCCGGCAGCAGCCGAACGCCGTGCAACTCCACCAGCGCCGCCACCGCCACAAATCCCGCCACAATCCACGCCGTCTCCCGGCCTTCCCCGCAGACCGCCAGCAGCCGCTCAGCCTCCGCGGCCGAAATTCGGCCCATCGCCAGCAGCCGCCAAATTGCTCTCCTGTCCCCTCGCATCCTCCACCTCACAGAATCTTCACGGTCACGCGGTTTCCATCCGCCACCACCCGCACATCCGTCCCCGGCAAACTCACCACCAGCCCCCAGAACGCCGCCAGAGCCCGCCACGCATTCACCCTGCACCCCACGCTCACCGCCGCCACCACCAGCACAATCACCGGCGACAGCAGCACCACCGGAATCCACAGCAGAAACAGCGGCAGCCACAGCCCAATCCGCCGCCCGCCATGCCACTCCACCCGCACATACGCCAGATTCGGTGTCATTGCATCGCCTCCAGTTCCTTGATCGCCTCCGCCGCCGAAATCTCACCATTCTTCAGCCGCTCCAGCACCTCGCCCCGCCCCGGCGCGGGATTCATTTCCACAAACTCCAGTTGCCCCGCAATCCGGTTCAGCCGCGCCTTGATCGTCGGATAGCTCACCCCAAACACCTGCTCCATCTCCTTGATCGACCCATGCGCCCGCACAAACGCCGTCACAAAAATCTGGTCCTCCAGGCTCAGCCTAGCCAGTTGCGGCAGCGTGAATTCCCCCTCAATCGCCACATGCTTCTCAAGAATCCGCACCCGCTCCACCACCAGCGCCGAGCCCTGTGCCATCCGCAGTAGCTCCTGCCACTCCGAAGCCGTTTTTGACCGTTCCGCCATGCCCTGTCCTTCCACATTCCTTAATTTCAGTCCCAACAATACTCCTGATTATTGATTAAATCAAGATATAAGATTAAAAATCTTAATTTTCTTGAACTCCTCCTCACGGAACCACGACATCCCACCCGCCTCCAGCGTCCAATTCCCCGCCCAAACGCCAAAAAGGACCCGCGCACGGGTCCTTCCACAGCCTTCATCTCCCCTGTGTTAGCTTGGTACCAGCGGCATTTGTCGAGCTCGTAGCTCAGTTGGTAGAGCAACGCCCTTTTAAGGCGTGGGTCCTGGGTTCGAATCCCAGCGAGCTCACCACACCACCCGCCGCCGCAATCTCCCAAACCCTTTACCTGTCAGCCTTTACCGCCGAAAAAGAACCATGTCCTCCAGCCGCCGGTCCCGCAGAACCAGCCCCGCCCACATCATCACGGCAAACAACACCGGAAATATCGTCTCAAACACCGGGTTTGCCACCCGCCATTGCAGCGCCACCGCCCCGCCCAGGTAGCCCGTCAGCACCAGTGCGCCAGCCGCAGCCGTCCGCGGAATCGCATACAGCACTATGCATGCCAACAGAATCACGCCCATCGGCACGCTCATCCCAATCGGCATGCCCATCAGCGCAAAACCCTGGGTCACCTGCACCGGCTTCATCAGCTTGCCAGTCGCATCAAACAGCAAAAACAGAATCGTCAAAATCGACAGCACGCGCCCGGTCCACAACCGCCCGCGTCCCACGCCCGCACTCGCCGTCCTCTCCTCTGCCATTCGTCCATCCCTCCTTTGTCAATGTAGCGCGCTTCACGCCATCGGCTTTGGCGGCGGCATCCGCGCCAGAAACCGCTCCGCAAACGCCCTGCTGTACTCCTCCAGCAGCGCCCGCACCCGCTCCGCATCGCTCGATCTCACAATCAGTCCCGCGTGATGTTCCTTTTTCATGCGCATCACAATCTCCGGCGCCTGGAACGCACTTGTATCCGGCTCCGCAGTCGACGCCAGGCACAGCACGCTGCCAGCATACATCTCCAGCGCACGCGGCGCTGTGTATGCCTCGCCGCGCAGACTCGCCACCTCCACCTTCGCCCACTCGCGCCACAGATTCACGCCCGTCGCCGCCTCCACCAGGTCCGCGATAAACGCGCCGCCCACCCGCGCCGCAATCTCAAGGAAATAAAACCGTCCATCCTCGTGCGCGCGAATATACTCCGCATGCGCCACGCCCCGCCGCAATCCCATCGAGGGCGCCAGACGCGCATTCAGCTCCGTCAGCGCCGCCCATTCCCTGCTCTGCCTGTCCACCGTCCGCGTCGTAAACACTCCGCACTCGTGCATCACGGCCATCGGCGGCGTGCCGTACTGGTGTGCCGCCTGGAAGAACACCCGCCCCTCATTCACAATCGCGTCCACGTGAAAAATCTCTCCCGGCACAAACCGCTCCAGCACATAGCGGCTCTGCGCGTCGCCCAGCTCGTCCAACGCGCGCCACAACTCCTCCGGCTCGGCAATCTTTCTTATTCCCAGCGCCGACGCTTCCGCCCTCGGCTTCAGCAGCCACGGAGGCCGCACCGCCGCCATGTACGCGCGCAGGTCGTCGTAGTTCAGCACCCGGCAAAACTCCGGCACCAGAAAGCCATCCTCCAGCGCGCTGGTGCGCATCGCCAGCTTGTCGCGATAGTAGCCGGCCGTTGTCACGCCCATCCCCGGAATCCGCGTATGCTCCCTGATCGCCGCGGCCGTCTCCTGGTCACACTCGTCCAGCGCCACCACGCGGTCATAGCGACGCCCCCGCATCATCCAGCTCACCGTGTTCAGAATCTGCTCCACGGTCAGCCCCTCGGGCATTGTCGAAAGCTCTTCCAGCGCATCCTGCGGCCAGTCGCCCCGGCGATGCTTCTCCGCCGTCAGCAGCGTCGGCCGCACGCCCATCTCCGCGCATTGCCGCAAAAAATCCTGCCCCTTCACGCAGCTTGAGAGGCAAAGCACCCGCTGCGTCTCGTCCGCCATCGCGCAACCTCCTTGGCCCCGGAGTAGGGATAGTTCTACCATAGACGTGGTTCCGCGGCGGACAGCTCAGCCGCGCACACACTTATGCTCTCAGCCCAGGCCATCGCCCAGCTTCAAGACCGCCTCACCACCCTCTGGCACACCCAGCCCGGCGCGCCCGCGGCGGCTGACGACCCATTTCTCGAGGCCGTCGCCCGCCAGCATCGCGCCAACTTTGACCTCTGGCACATCGAGGACGAAGCCCGCGCGCCCGGCGCATCGGACGCCGAGCTGGCCGGCGTCAAGCGCCGCATTGACTCCAACAACCAGCTCCGCAATGACCTCGCCGAGCAGCTCGACCGCGCCCTCCTTGACGCGCTCACCGCCCGTTCCCTGCCCAGCCCCGCCGCCCCGCTTCACTCCGAATCCCCCGGCCTCATAATTGACCGCCTCTCCATCCTTGCCCTCAAAATCTTCCACACCCGCCTGGAGGCCGAGCGGACCGCCGCGCCCGACGGCCACGCCCAGCGCAACCAGGACCGCCTCGCCATCCTCCTTGAGCAGCGCGCTGACCTCGCCGACTGCCTTGACGACCTCTGGCAGCAGACCCTCGCCGGGCTGCGACGCTTCAAGCTTTACCGCCAGCTCAAGATGTACAACGACCCCGCGCTCAACCCCGCCATCTACCGCTCCTCCGGCTGAACCCCGGCGCAAACGCGCCCCTCGCCTACGCATGCGCCCCGGCATGCCCCTTCGCCTGCCATTGACGCAACCCGGCGTTCTGCGTATAAAAGGGGCTCATGCGGCGCTTTGCGCGGCGCACGGTTGCTTTAGGCCTGTTTTTTGCCTCGCACCTGCCCCGCCCGCGGCGCTCTGGGTTTAATTCACTAGTCGCAAGAGGCCCAATCCATCGTGGTTAGCCGTAAGAAAACTCCTACCTTGGCCGCCAAACCCGGCGGACACGCCGTCTCGGCCACCGGGCCCGCCTTCCAGCATTACCAGGCAGCCGTCAGCCTGGTGCAGCAGGGAAAATACGAAAAGGCGCTCGCGGCCTTTGACAAGCTCATCCCCACCGCGCCGCCGGAGATCGTCGAGCGCTGCCGCATGTACATCCACACCTGCCGCCGCCAGATGGAGCGCCAGGGCCTCAGCTTCCTCACGCCCGAGGAGCGCTTCGACTACGCCGTCTCCCAGCTCAACGCCGGCTACTTTGAAGAGGCGGCCGAGCAGTTCCGCGGCATCCTGGACGCGCACCCGAACGCCGACTACGCCTACTACGGCCTGGCCATCCTCGACTCCATCACAGGGCGCTCCCAGAGCTGCCTTGACAACCTCGCCCGCGCCATCGAGATGAACCCCAAAAACCGCCTCCAGGCCCGCTCCGACAATGACTTCCAGGCCATGCTCGACGACCCCCGCTTTACCGAGCTGCTCTATCCCGAGATACCCTGAAGCAACACCAGCCTCGGTGTATCCCGAAGCCGATTCTCTCAAGCCGACGCGACCCGGTGCCCCAACGACAGGTCTTCGTCATCGGGGTGGGACCCTCAGGGAGCGGTGGCCCGGCAATGATCGACAAGGGCACGGATGGGCAAGGGCCCAGACGGGAAGGGCACGGATGGGCTGGTTTTGCTTTAATAGATCTCGTGACCTCTTCTCCCTCATCCGGGCCAGGGCCCGGTATCAGGTCCAGCCCGTCTACCGGCCCGTTTGCGGAGCCTGAACTCTTGCCCTCCAGCGCCGCCGCCTCCGCTGCACCCCAGTCTTCCCTCCATCCCCTGCGCGTCGTCGCCATCGGCGGAGGCACCGGCCTCTCCACCCTCCTGCGCGGCCTCCGCCGCCATGTCAGCGTCCCCGGCCACCCCTCGCAGGAGGCATCCCGCATCGCTGACCTCGCCGCCGTCGTCACCGTTACTGACGATGGAGGCTCCTCCGGCCGTCTCCGCAAGGACTTCAACATGCTTCCACCCGGCGACCTGCGCAACTGCATGGTCGCCCTCAGCGAGGATGAAGATGTTCTTGTCCGCCTCTTCTCCCACCGCTTCCGCTCCGGCGACGCACTTGAGGGCCACAGCTTCGGCAATCTCTTCGTGGCCGCACTCACTGAGGTTACGGGCGACTTCGCCCACGCCATCCAGCTCGCCTCGCAAATCCTCGCCACCCGCGGCCGCATCTTTCCCGTCACCAACGCCAACGCCACCCTCGTCGCGCATATGACCGACGGTTCCATCGTCCGCGGCGAAACCAACATCACCGCCAGCCAGCAGCGCATCGCCGAGCTCCAGCTTGACCCGCCCAACGCCGCCGCCCTGCCGGAGACCCTGCACGCCATCGAGCGCGCTGACATCATCACCGTCGGCCCCGGCTCGCTTTATACCTCGCTCATCACCAACCTGCTCGTCAAAGGCATTCCTCAGGCGCTCGCCCAGGCGCGCGGCACCCGCGTCTTCATCTGCAACCTCATGACCCAGGCCAATGAGAGCCTCGGCCTCACCGCCTCTGAGCACATCGAGCGCATCTACGAGCACACCCGCGCGCCCATCTTCGACTACGCCATCGTCCACGCCTCATCCTTCTCGCCGCAGACGCTCGCCCGCTACGCCGTCGAACAGGCCACGCCCATCGTGGCCGACATCGATCGCATTCAGGCCCTCGGCGTCCAGTGCATCGCCGGCGACTTCGCCAGTGAAGATTCCGTTGTCCGCCACAACTCCACGCGCCTCGCCGCCGCCATCCTCGCCCTCGGCCAGAACTGCCACACCCCCTAGCCCACAATCACCGGGTGCCCCATCCTTTGTGCGCCTTTTGCACAAAGGGTGGGGAAGCACAAATACCGGTCGCGACGGATTCCAGGACAACCGAAAATCTTCTAGCCCACAATCGCCGTCAGCGCAAAAACCCCCTCGGCCAGTCCGCGCTCGCCCTCCACGCGCACTTCCCGCCGCGCCGTCTCCCGATCCACGCCCTTCGTAAACAGCCTCCACGCCAGCTCCTGCGGAATCTTCACCTCGCAGGCAAACCCGCCCGCATGCTCCGCCACAAATCCCCACTTCTCCGCGCCGCGCCTGAGCGCCCACACGCCACCAATTGCGCCCGTCACTTCCACCTTCACCGCCGTTCCCGCGCCCGCCTCCACTGCACGATACGCATGCGGCAGCCCGCGCAAAAAGCAATCCATCACCGGGTGATACAGCTCCCGCGTCTCAATCCCCAGCCTTCCCATACCCAGTCTTCCCGTCGCCACACGAATCTGCTGCTGATGGTGCCAGCGCTCCGTCAACTCCCGCGCCGTGTCAAACCAGTTCAGCGACTCCGCCTCGCCCGCCCAGCTCACCGCAAACACCGCGCGCGCAAACGGGTCCAGCCCCTCATGAAAGGCCGCGCTCTCCGCGCATGCCCGTTCCATCATCCCCGTCAGCACCGCCGGGCTCAACCGGCCATAGACCGCAGCGCCCTCGGCATTCAGCCGGTTCACCAGCGACACCAGGTCCGCTTCGCTCCTGATCTCCGCCTTCTCCGTCACCCATCCGTCGCGTACCAGGCTCAGCTTCCGCAGCGCCGTGTCCAGCAGGTGCGCCGCCACCTCGCGCACCCTCCATCGCCCCGCTATCGTCGGCCGCTCCCACTCCTCGGCCGTCAATGCACGCAACAGTTCCAGCAGCTTTCCATCCGCCACGCGCAACAGGTGCGCGCACAGGATTGGCTCCGTTCCTTCAAATCGTTTGCTCGCCATATTCAGTACAGCCTAGCAAAGCCGCACCCTACAACTTCCTTCATCCTTCCACCGTCCGCTTCAACTGCCCGCACGCCGCATAAATATCCCGCCCCCGCGGCCGCCGCAGATACACCGGCACGCCCTCGGCCGCCAGCGCCCGCCTGAACCCCTCCACCGCGCCGGCCTCCGGCATCGCATATCCAATCCCCGGCCCCGGATTCCAAGCAATCAGGTTCACCTTCGCCGGCAGTCCCGTCCGCCGCACCAGCCGCGCCACCTCCCGCGCGTGCTCCGGCCTGTCCGTCACACCGCCCAGCAGCACATACTCAAACGTCACCCGCTCCCGCGGCCGCAGCGGCACCTTCTTCACTGCCTCCACAACCGCATCAATCGGCCACTTCCGGTTGATCGGCATCACCTCGCCGCGCACCGCGTCGTTCGGCGCATTCAGGCTGATGGCCAGCTTCGGCCGCACTGCCGCCGGCTCCTCCGCCAGCCGCTCGATTCCCGGCACAATCCCAGACGTTGAAACCGTCATCCGCTGCGGGCTTAGCCCCACTTCCTCCACCAGCAGCCGCACCGCCGCCATCCATGCCTCGTAATTCAAAAACGGCTCGCCCATGCCCATGAACACCAGGTTCACGCGCTCCCTGCCCACCTCCACGCCCTGCCGGTCCAGCACCGTCACCACCTGCCCGGCAATCTCCCCCGCCGTCAGGTTCCGCTGCAACCCCAGCTTCGCCGTCAGGCAAAACTTGCAGCCCACCGCGCAGCCCACCTGGCTCGACACGCAAATCGTCGCGCGGCTCCAGCCCTTTTCACCGGCCTCGCCCTTCCCGTCCGCGCCGCTGCCGTCGCCGGCCTCGCCGCCATCGCCTTCCGGCATCCACACGGTCTCCACCGTGCCTGCCTGGCCCGCAATTCCCGCCTGGCCCGGTCCTGTCAGGCCGGGCCCGCTGCCGCCCGGCCCTTCCACCAGGTAGCGCTCCGTCCCATCTTGCGAGACAAAAGCCTGCACAATCCGTGACCGTCCCACGGCCCACCCCCCGGCCTCCAGCCGCTGCCGCAGCCCAAGGGGCAGGGTCGTGATCTCCGCAATCTCCGTAACCCATTGCTTATAAATCGCTTCCGCCAACTGCCGCCCGCGCCAGCCCGGCTCGCCCAGTTCCGTCATCCGTGCCGCCAGCGCCACGGCGTCCAGCCCGAACAGCGCCCGCAAGCTTCCCTCCGCCTGCCGGTTCGTGTCTAATCGAAGGAGTTGGTTGAGTCTTTGGGTCACGACTGGGCCCAGCATAGAGCATTTCCCGGTCCCTTGCAGCTTCGCCGCCTGCCCAATTCCGAATCCATTTTCCCGGCAGCCTCGGCTCCCGCGTGAGCCGGGCCCGTGCCATACGCATCTAATAGACGAGGTCGTCTTCTTTTCAAATGACAACGAACTCCACAGAGCGCAATCTCCGCCGCACCGTCCTCCCCAACGGCCTCATCGTTCTCACTGAGCGCATGGAGCATCTGCGTTCCGTCGCCATGGGCGTCTGGGTCAAGTCCGGCTCCCGCTGTGAGCCGGCGGAAATCAACGGCATCTCCCACTTCGTCGAGCACATGGTCTTCAAGGGCACCCGCTCCCGCACCGCCCAGCACATCGCCCGCGAAATGGACTCCATCGGCGGCAACCTTGACGCCTTCACCGGCAAGGAGACCATCTGCTTCAACGTCAAATCCCTGGCGGACCACGTGCCCATTGCCCTCGACGTGCTCGCCGACCTGGTCCTCAATCCCACCTTCGCCTCGCTCGACATCGAGCGCGAGCGCGGCGTCATCCTTGAGGAAATCAAAATCGACGAGGACAACCCCGACGTGCTCGTCCACGAGCTCTTCACCCAGAATTTCTGGAAGGACCATCCCCTCGGCAAGCCCATCCTCGGCACCTCAGCCACCGTCGGACGCCTCAACCAGAGCACCCTCTTTGACTACCACGGCGGCCGTTTCCTCGGCGGCAACATCGTTTTCTCCGCCGCCGGCAACCTTCAGCACGACGATTTCGTCCAGAGGGTCGCCGAAAAATTCTCTCCCCTCGCCGCCGGCCAGGCGCTCGAAGAGGAGCACGCGCCGCTCGCCAGTGCGCGCATCGTCCTGCGCAACAAGAAAGCCCTTGAGCAGGTCCAGATCTGCCTCGGCGTGCCCGCCCCGCCCATCACGGACGACAACCGCTACGCCACGCTCATCCTCAACACCGTCCTTGGCGGCGGCATGAGCTCGCGCCTCTTCCAGACCATCCGCGAAGAACGCGGCATGGCCTACGCCATCTACTCTGACTTGAGCCCCTATCGCGACACCGGCACCCTCTGCGTCTACGCCGGAACCTCCGCCGGCAAGGCCCTTGAGACCATTGACCTCATCCTCGCCGAGTTCGCGCGCCTCAAGCAGACCCCGCTCAGCGATGAGGAGCTCACCCGCGCCAAGGATCAGCTCAAGGGCAACATCCTCATGGGCCTGGAAAGCTCCAACTCGCGCATGGCCAACCTCGCCCGCCAGGAGATGTACTTCCAGCAGTTCTTCCCGGTCGACGAAGTCCTCGCCCGCCTCGAGAGCGTCACCGCCGATCAGGTGCAGTCCATGGCCCAGCGCCTCTTTGATCCCGCGCGCATCGCCGTCACCCTCCTCGGCCGTCTCGACGGCATCAAGCTCAACCGCAAGCGGCTCGTCTGCTGAAGTTGCCTGCCACTGTTCGCTGTCTGCTGTCTGCTGTTAGCCGTCTGCTGTCCGCGAACGTTCCCTTCCCCTTATGCGTCTAACCGGTGTAGCATTTTCCTCGTAAGGCCTTGCTGTGCCGGCCCAACAGTTCCTGCATGCACTGGAGAATCATGAAGCGCACGCTTTTCCTCACTCGCAATGCACGCCGCATGCGCCAGCCCATTCAGGAACTCCGCGCCAACGGTTTCACCTTGATGGAGCTGCTCATTGTCATCTCCATCATCCTCATCCTCATGCTCGTCGCCATTCCCACCGCCGGCAAAATCCGCCGCCACGCCAACGAGGTCTCCGCCATCAAGTCCCTCCAGACCCTCCAGCAGGCCGAGCTGATGTATGCAGACACCTATCCCACACGCGGATTCGCCTGCGGCATCCAGCTTCTCGGCGGCGACCCCAAGGCCGGCCCCTCAACGCCCGAGGCCGCGGGCCTCATCAGCGGCGAGCTCGCCACCGGCGTCAAATCCGGTTACATCTTCAACATCACGGCCTGCACCAAGGTAAACGCCAACAACATTGAGCGCATCACCAGCTACACGGCCACCGCCGTTCCTGAAACGCCCGGCAAAACCGGCGACCGCGGCTTCTGCCTCGAATCCGGCGGCTCGCTCATGGCCGACCCCAACGGCAGCACCAACTGCGCCCAGACCGCGCAATGACCTTCCGCACTCTCATGCTCCGCGGCCTCATCGCCGCCGCGCTCCTCGGCGTTTCTCTGCCCGTCCACGCTGCGCCCTCGGCCCTCACCGCCCACCAGCTCGCCCAGCGCGTTGACAACCATTACAACCATCTGCACTCGCTCCGCGCCGGCTTCACCCAGAGCTACCAGGGCCTCGGCATGAGCCGCTCGGAATCCGGCGCCCTTCTGCTCCGCAAACCCGGCCGCATGCGCTGGGATTACTCCTCGCCCGCCGGCAAGCTCTTCCTCCTCGACGGCAAATTCGCCTGGTCTTACACGCCCGGCGATCCCGCCGTCCACCGCATCCCCGTCGGCAACCTCAGCGATCTCCGCACCCCGCTCCGTTTTCTCCTCGGCCACACCCAGCTTGAGCGCGAAATCGAGCATCTCCGCATCGCACCCGCCGCCAACGGCGAATACGCGCTTGCCGGCCAGCCCAAAGGCCAGCAGCGTTCCATCAGCCTGCTCACGCTCACCGTCACCGCACAGGGCGTCATCACCGGCATTCAGATTGACCAGACTGACGGCTCCGTCACCCGCTTCACCTTCACCGGCGAAGTCCCCAACGCGCCCGCGCCGCCCGGTGATTTCCGCTTCACGCCCCCGTCCGGCATCCCCGTCGTCAGCGAGCAATCGCCGGAATAACCTGGCGCACGGCCTTCTGCCCAGCCCGCGCTCACTCGTAGCGCAGCGCTTCAATCGGGTCCAGGTTCGCCGCACGCACCGCCGGAATCATGCCGCTCACCAGCCCCGTCACCGCCAGAATCCCCGTCGCCACCACCAGCGATACCGGCGAAATCCGCAAATAGATGTCCGCGCCCTTGGCGTGCTCGGCAATTTCGCTGTAAAACGGAATCCGCCCCACCAGCACGCTCACCACATACGCCAGCCCGATTCCGCTCAGCCCACCTACGCCCGTAATCACCAGCGCCTCTGACAGAAATTGCAGAATAATGTGGTGCCGTTGCGCGCCCAGCGCCTTCTCCACGCCAATCTCACGCGTCCGCTGCTGCACGCTCACCAGCATGATGTTCATCAGCCCGATGCCCGCAATCCCCAGCGTCAGCGCGCCCACCAGGCTCAGCAGCACCTGCAGCGCAATCGACAGAATCTGGAACTGGTGAAGCTGTGTCATGATGTTTGCCACGTACACCGCGTTCTGGTCCGACGGCAGAAAGTTGTGCGTCGCCGCCAGCGACTCACGCATCTGCTGCTCCACCATCTCGTAGTTCCCGCGATAATTCACCCAGACCCCATCCAGGTATTGCGTGCTCTTCAGGTCGCTCATCGTGCTGAACGGCACATAGATCTGCCGGTTGCGGTCGCTCTGGTCGCCGCCTTCCTGCATCTTCGGCGCCAGCACGCCCACAATCGTGTAGAGCACCCCGTTCAGCCGGATCTGCTGCCCAATCGCCCACTGCCCTGAGAACAGCTTGGTCTTCGAGTCGGACCCGATCACGCACACGTGCGCGCGCTGCTCCTCTTCCTGCCCGTTGAAGAATCGACCCGACGATGTATTCAGCTTCCAGATGTCCTGGAACGACGGCCACACCCCGTTCACGTGCCACGAATAGGTGTGCAGGTCGTTCTGCACCGTCGCGTCCATGTCCACGGTCGGCGAAACGTGCTCAATCCCCGGCACGCTCTCCGTCAGCCGGTCCACATCGTCCATCGTGAACCGCACAATCGTGCCCGCCTTCGCGCCGCCTGCCTGCTCGCTTGTCCGCCCCGGAAACACGCCAATCACATTCGTGCCCCACTCGGCAAAAATCGCCTCAATCGCGCGGCTGAACCCCGCGCCGTAGGCCAGCAGCAGCACCACCGTGGCAATGCCCCACGCCATGCCGATCATCGTGATTGCCGTCCGCCGCCGGTGGAAGACCATCGCCTCCCAGGCCTGCCCCCAGATGTCCTTGAACATGCCCGTCCTCCGGTTCTTCCTCGTCTTACTCGCGCCGCAGCGCTTCAATCGGATCCAGCGCCGCCGCCTTGCTTGCCGGATACAGTCCCGCCGCCACCCCGCTGATCATCAGCGAGCTCAGCGCCACCGCCACTGACCACGGCACCAGCCGCGGCGGATCGAATCCCGGCATCTTGTTCGTCAGCAGCGCCTGCAGCAGTGCCATAAACCCCGCGGAAATGCCAATGCCAATCGCGCCGCTCAATCCCGTCAGCAGCAACCCCTCCCAGAAGAACTGCGTCAGAATGCTCTTCTTCGTCGCGCCCAGCGCCTTCAGCAACCCAATCTCGCTTGTCCGCTCCGTCACGCTCACCAGCATGATGTTGATAATCCCCACCGCGCCCAGCCCCAGCGTCACCAGTCCCACCCCGCCCAGGAATACATCCATCGCCGTAAAGATTGCCCCCACCATCTTTTCTTCCTTGATGGTGTTGAACTCGTTGAAGGCGTCCTTCATGCCCGGGTCAAAGCCGTGGTCCTGCGCAATCACCCAGTGCGCCGCGCGCACCGCCGGCCCAATCTGGCCGCGCGTCGCCGGCTGATACTGGATCGACGTCAGCGCATCCTGGGCAATGTTGTCTCCCTTCAGCGGATACAGCTCCTGCATCGTCGTCACCGGGATGTACACCACTTCGTCCTGGTACTCGTTGCTGCGCTGGCTGATCTTTTGCATGGACCCCACAATCGTGAACTGCGTTCCGTTGATCAGGATGGTTTCGCCCAGCATCTGCCGCCCGTTGAACAGCAGCCGCGCCGTCTTTGAGCCCAGCACCGCCACCCGCCGGTGGTTCGCAATGTCTTCCTTGTCCAGGAACCGCCCGCTCGCAATCGGGATATAGCGCACATCGGCGTAATCCGCCGTCACGCCCGTCACGCGGTTCGACGTGTTCGACCACTGGCTCACTTCGTACAGGTCAAACCGGCTCAGCTCCACCGTCACCGCGCGAAACTCCGGCATTGACGCCATCCGGTTCGCGTCTCTCATGGTCAACTGGTAAGGCCGCATCCCCGTATGCTGGTTCACCACCGCAGGAATCGTCCCGTTCCACATCATCACCAGGTCATTGCCCAGCGTCGCAAGCTGCCTGTGCTGCCCGCTGCGAAACCCTTCGCCCAGGCCCACCAGCACCAGCAGCGACCCCACGCCCCACGCAATCCCGAACATCGTCAGAAAGCTGCGCGTCTTGTTCGCCAGAATCGCGCGAAGTACCTGCCCGAGCGTGTCGCTGAATGTCTGCATGGCAAATCCCGCGCCCCCGGCGCGTCTATTCTCTACTTACGCGCCCGCGCCCCCCGCGGTTCCCTCAGCCCTGCCACTCCCCGCCGCAAAGCGCCTACTTTGTATAGACGTAGAAGCCCCGCCCTGATTTGCGCCCCAGCCAACCCGCGTCCACCATCTTCACCAGCAGCGGGCACGGCCGATACTTTGGGTCGCCATACCCCTCCTGCAGCACCCGCAGAATGTCCACGCACACATCCAGCCCGATAAAGTCCGCCAGCGTCAGCGGACCCATCGGGTGCGCCATTCCCAGCTTGAAGACCTCGTCCACGGCCTCGGCCGTCGCCACGCCTTCCATCACCGCAAACGCCGCCTCGTTAATCAGCGGCATCAGCACCCGGTTCGACACAAATCCCGGCGCATCGTTCACCGCCACCGACGTCTTGCCCAGCCGCTTCGCCAGCGCGTGTACCGCATCGTTCGTCGCATCGCTCGTCGCCAGCCCGCGCACCACCTCCACCAGCGCCATCACCGGCACAGGGTTGAAGAAGTGCATCCCAATCACCCGCTCCGGCCGCCCGGTCAGCGCTCCCAGCCGCGTAATCGAAATCGAGCTCGTATTGCTCGCCACAATCACATCTGCCGCCACAATCCCATCCAGCGCCTTGAATATCTCCGCCTTCAGCGCAAACCGCTCCGGCGCCGCCTCAATCACCATCTCCGCCGCGGCCAGGTCCTCGCGCTTCACCGTCGTCGCAATCCGCCCCAGCACCGGCTCAATCTCCGTCTCCGCCAGTTTGCCCTTCGCCGCCTCGCGCCCCAGGTTGGTGCGAATCAAGCCCAGCCCGCGCTCCAGAAAACGCTCCTCCACGTCGCACAGCAGCACGCGCAGCCCCGCCCGTGCGCACACGTGCGCAATGCCGGAGCCCATTGTCCCCGCGCCCACCACGCCAATCGTCTGTATCTCGTGTTTCGTGCTTTCGCTCATCGCACCCCCGCGCACCATGCAAGTGGGAGTCTAGCAGGCACCGACCACCACCCGCTCCGCAAGCCACATCATCCATGAGCCTTGAAAGGGCCCGGCTTCAACCGGGCCAAACAGGCTCCAACAATTTGTCGGCCTTCAGGCCCCGAGGGATGGTTTTCGGCTCGTCCCTGAAACCTCAGTCCCCGTTCGTCGCCTGGGGCTCCAGGTGCATCCGCTGCGTCAGCGTCAGAATCAAGTGCGCGCCCGTGTCCAGGTGCGTCTGCGGATGGCTCACCAGCAGGTGCGTCGTCACCACGCCCGCGCCCACCGCGCTGCCCGCCAGCGCACCCACCGGCCCGCCCAGATACGCTCCGGCCACCGCGCCCGCGCCCACCGCGCCGCCGTACTCGATCCCGTCACGCTTCAGCCGCGAACCCGGTCGAATCTCGCCCTCCGCGCCAACCGTTGTATTCGAGTCCGGCGCGTCCACCACCATCGCGTGCAGCGCATAGCTCTGCCCGTTCGGCAGCACCACCTTCTCCGGCCGCAGCACCAGCGTCCCGTGGCCCGCAAATCCGCCCATCGACGCTTCCGCCACCTGCCCGTCAATCTCCGATCCGGCCGGTATCAGCACCTGACCGTTCGACAGCACATCCGTAGCCACGCGGCTTCGGAACGGCTCGCCAGCCGTGCTCAGCGAGCTCGACAAATCATTCAGCAACTGCACGCGAATCGCAGTGCCCGCAATCAGCACCCCCGGCCCCGCCGGCGGAACGTGCACAATGCCCCCATCCGGATCATTTGCATCATCGCGCTCTTGCAGCGCCGGCTCGTTCGCCGGCATCGCCGCCACTGGCGTCTTCACAATCCCGGCATCCGTTCCATCGCCCGGCTGCCACTTGTTTCCATTCGCCGCCTGGCTCCCTGCCTCGCTCGTCGCTGCAGGCAGCGGCGGCAGATTCGCCGGCGTCGCTTGCTGCGCGGGTGCCGCAGTCGTCTTCGCCGGCGTCTGCGTCTGCATCAGGTGCCCCGCCGGCGGCTTCGCCGGGGTTGGCTGGTCCGTCGTCACCACAATCGTGTCATCCGGCGGCGGTGTGGACACGCCCTGATACGGATTCGACTGGCTCGCCTGTTGCTGCGCGCCCGCCGCGCACACGGCTGCCGCCAAAAGTGCCGTTAAAAACAAACTCCGCTTCATCGCAAATCTCCTTCTCGCAGGCCCAGCGCCTTCTTGCCCAGGCCACTCTTGTCCAGGGCACTCTCGTCAGGTTCCGTCGCACTCAATCTATTTAGACAGCGCCCGCAACCAAAGGTTCCGCGCCCGCACCTGAATCCCCCGCGGGCACATGCCTTCTTCCATGCTATCCATACTGTTCGACGCCCGCGCGGCTCCGCGTGTTGCCTGTGCCTTCTCCGCCAAGAATCAACTCTTTCACCCCGTTTCCGCACTCTCTGCATCCGCGGCCGCGCCTCTCACCATGTGACCGCACGCACGCCGTCCCGCGCCGCCCGGTTTGTTAGAATCTCATTGGAACCACACGTTTTTTGCGTGCTGGACGGAGCTAGGAATGCACCACCCGCACGGGCTTCTGGAAACCATTCGCAGCGCTGCCGGAGAAGCCCTCGCCGTCGACCGCCGTCCCAAACTGAATGACCGGCTTCACCATCGCATTGTGAGGACTGATATGACTGAAATTATTGCCATCCGCGCCCGTGAAGTGCTTGATTCGCGCGGGAATCCTACCGTCGAAGCCGACGTTATCCTTGAGAGCGGCGCGCTCGGCCGCGCCATCGTTCCCTCCGGCGCTTCCACCGGCGAGCATGAGGCCGTCGAGCTCCGCGACGGCGACAAATCCCACTTCCAGGGCAAGGGCGTGCTCCAGGCCGTCGCCAACATTGAGACCGTCATCGCCCCCGAGCTTGAAGGCATGGACGCCGGCAACCAGCGCCTCATCGATCAAACCATGATCGCCCTCGACGGCACCGCCAACAAAAGCAAGCTCGGCGCCAACGCCATCCTCGCCGTCTCCATGGCCGCCACCCGCGCCGTCGCTCAAACCCTTGAGATTCCCCTCTACCGCTATCTCGGCGGCATCAACGCCTGCGTCCTGCCCACCCCCATGCTCAACGTCCTCAACGGCGGCGCGCATGCTGACAGCAACGTCGACTTTCAGGAATTCATGATCATGCCCGTCGGCGCTGAGCGATTCTCCGACGCGCTGCGCTGGGCCGCGGAAACCTTCCACACCCTCAAAAGCGTGCTCAAAAAGAAGGGCTACAACACCGCCGTCGGTGACGAGGGCGGCTTCGCTCCTTCGCTTAAATCCAACAGCGAAGCCATCGAGCTCATCCTTGAAGCCATTGAGCAGGCCGGCTACAAGCCCGGCGAGCAGATCGCCATCGCCCTTGACCCCGCCTCCAGCGAGTTCTACGACAAGGAAAAGAACAAATACGTCTTCAAGAAGAGCGACAAGCGCGAGCTCTCCAGTGAGGAGATGGTCCACTTCTATGACAACTGGACCCGCCAATACCCCATCGTTTCGCTCGAGGACGGCCTCGCCGAGGACGACTGGGAAGGCTGGCGCATCCTCACAGACAAGCTCGGCGGCCGCATCCAGCTCGTCGGCGACGACATCTTCGTCACCAACGTCAAGCGCCTCCAGCGCGGCATTGAGGAGGGCGTCGGCAACTCCATTCTCATCAAGGTCAACCAGATTGGCACCATCACTGAGACCCTTGACGCCATCGAGCTCGGCCGCCGTTACGGATACACCTCGGTCATGTCCCATCGCTCCGGCGAAACTGAGGACACCTTCATCGCCGACCTCGCCGTCGCCACCGGCGTGGGCCAAATCAAGACCGGCTCCGTCAGCCGTACCGATCGCATCGCCAAGTACAACCAGCTTCTCCGCATTGAAGAAGAGCTCGGCGCAGGCGCCGTCTTCCTCGGCCTTGAAGCCCTCAACTACAGCGACTAGCTGCGCGCATCACCGCGGGCGGGCTTCATCCCGCCCGCAGCACTCATCCTTCACGCGTTCATTCCCCCTCACTCATCCCAGCTTTATTTTTTGAAGGAACTCGCATCGTGCCCACCAAGCATCCTCTCGTCCTCACCATCCTCGACGGATGGGGCTACCGCGCTGAAACCGCCAACAACGCCATCGCGCTCGCCCGCAAGCCCGCTTACAACAAGCTCCTCCGCGAATTCCCCAACACCCACATTCGCGCATCCGAGCACTTCGTCGGCCTGCCCGACGGCCAGATGGGCAACAGCGAAGTCGGCCACCTCAACATCGGCGCGGGCCGCATCGTGCAAATGGACATCACCCGCATCGACGATCTCATCGCCAAAAACGAATTCGGCAAGGTGCCCGCCATCGTCCAGGCCATGCAGCGCGCCCGCGAAGCCGGCCGCCAGCTTCATCTCTTCGGACTCGTCTCTGACGGCGGCGTCCACTCCCACCAGAAGCATCTCTACGCACTTCTCCGCACCGCGCGCGAGTACGGCGTCGAGCGCGTCTTCGTCCACGCCTTCATGGACGGCCGTGACACCCTGCCCACCTCCGGCGCGGGTTACATCGCCGCCCTGGAGCAGAAAATGCGCGAATATGGCGTCGGCAAAATCGCCTCCGTCAGCGGCCGCTACTACGCCATGGACCGCGACAAACGCTGGGAGCGCGAGCGCAAGGCCTTTGACGCCATGGTCCACGGCAAAGCCGAAGGCGGCTCCACCGACCCCGTCGCGCGCATCCCCGTCGCACGAATCAAGGAGAGCTACAACGCCGGCACCACCGACGAGTTCCTCATTCCCTTCGTCGTCGTCGATGCCGGCAACCGCCCCGTCGGCCTCATTCGCGATGAGGATGTCTGCATCAACTTCAACTTCCGCGCCGACCGCGCCCGCCAGATTACCCGCGTCCTCGCCCGCGAGTCCGGCCTCAACAAGGACGGCGGCCGCGACCTCGACGGCTGGGAATCCCTCGACGAAATCATCCCCCGCGCTGAAATTCCCAAAAACCTCCACTACCTCTGCATGACGCAGTACGACAAGAAATTCGCGCTGCCGCTCATCATCATGCCTGAGTCAATGGACAACATCCTCGCCAACGTCCTCACCCAGCATCAGCTCCGCAATCTGCGCGTGGCCGAGACTGAAAAATTCGCCCACGTCACTTACTTCTTCAACGGCGGCATCGAAACGCCTTTCCCCGGCGAAGACCGCACCCTCGTCCCTTCGCTCAAGGTCGCCACTTACGATCTCGCGCCGGAAATGCGCGCCGAAGCCATCGGCGACACCATCGTCAAAGCCGTTGAAGACACGGCCTTCGACCTCGTCGTCGCCAACTTCGCCAATGCGGACATGGTCGGCCACTCCGGCAGGCTCGAGCCCACCATCAAGGCCTGCGAAGCCGTTGACGCTCAGCTCGACCGCATCTACAAAGCCATCAAACAGCACAACGGCGCATGGCTCATCACCGCTGACCACGGCAACGCCGAGCTCATGGTGGACCCCGCCACCGGCGGCCCGCACACCGCGCACACCACCAACCCCGTCCCGCTCATTTACGTCGCTGAGGACGCCCCCCACTTCCGCCTGCGCTCGGACGGCGCACTGCGCGACATCTCGCCCACGCTGCTCAACCTGCTCCACCTCGGCCTGCCCGGCGAAATGACCGGCGGCGACCTCCGCGTCCCCATCCAGAGCTAGGATCCTTTTCACCATCCCGCGTTGAGCCGCTTGCAGGCTTTGAAAGGGCACGGCTTCACAGGCTGCGGAAAAACTCGTGGCATGCGGGGCACTGTAACAGGGCACGAGTTTACTCGTGCCGCAAATGTCGCAAAAGCAGCGCAGACACTTAAGCCCCTGCCAATGCACGCCATTCGGGATACGCTCGACGTTCTCCCTTTTTCCGCAGCTTGTTCAGCCGTGCCTTCATGCACCCAAAAATGAACGGGACTTCAGCCCCTGAGGGACGGCTGGCAAAGATTGACCCACGCACAAAGGCGAAGCGCTCAACGCTTCGCCTTTCTCTTCATTCTGGCTTTCTTCACCGGCTTCTTCGCCCGCTCCGCGCGGCTTCGAACCCACTCCGCCAGCGCGTCCTCCGTCAGCTTTCCCGCCGCCAGTCTCTGCATCGCAATCACACACTCCGCATCGCCGGCCCTCAACAGCCATCCGTTCAGCTCAAGAAAAAGCTCCATCACCACCAGCGCCGCGCGCTTGTTTCCATCCACAAACGGATGATTGCGTGCAATTCCGTACGCATACGCCGCGGCCAGAGCAGCCGCATCCGCCGTCGCACCATACGCCACGCGATTCTTCGCCCGCGCCAGCGCCGAGCTTAGCGCGCCCTCATCCCGCACGCCGGTCCCTCCGCCGTGCTCGTCCAGTTGCGCCTCGTGGATCGCACGCGCAACCTCTTCCTCTATCCAGGTCCAGCGCATCGAGCCTTACTTCGCCAGTTCCCGCAGCGCGTTCCGCCGCTTCTTCATGATGCCCTCGGCCACCTGCATCTGCGCCGCAAACTTCGGGTCAAACGGGCTCAGCCTGTAGCCCTCCGGCGACTCCGTCAGGAACACCACGTCGCCCTTTTCCACCTTCAGCCGCGCCGCCGCCTCCTTGGGCAGCACAAACCCCACCGAATTCCCAATCTGCGTCAGCTTCAAAGCCAGCATCACCCGCCTCCCGTTATTACATTCATTATAACGCAGGTCCATCTCTGCGCGCACCCGCACCCACGCAAAACGGCCTTCCCGCTCCGGGAAGGCCATCTTGTTTCTGCATGAATTCTTTTTATCGCGACTTGAATGTCTTGATCGCCGCCGGCAGCCGCTCTTCCAGCAGCTTCGCGCGCTCCGCCGCAATTCCGCTCAGATACTTCGACGCGGGCGTTGTCGTCATCACCAGCACCAGCGCAATCAGCGAGAACACCAGCCCCGCCACGCCGGCCGACATCAGCATGTGATACATGTCGGAAATGTCCAACCCCAGCACATTGAACGCCATGTGCTCCAGCGGATGAATATGGTGCACCACCGCCAGCGCGAACAGGAAGAAAAGCACTGCCAGAAACGTCAGCACCGCCAGGGATGCATCCAGCGTCCGATGGAATTTCTGCCGCGCGCGGCACCGCGCGCACTCGTTCAAATGATGTTCATAATCCCGCCGCATCTCGGGATAGATTCCCGAAATGTCATAGCGCCAGCTTGCCAGAATCGCGCCCACAACCCGGTCGGTACATGCGGTTCTTGCCATATCAGGTTAGACTCTCTTTACCCTCGGACGTGCTCACTCGCCGGTTTCCAGCGTGGCTCTCGTGGCAACTGCAAACCTTAACCGCTTGGATGCCTTGCGGCACCCTCTTGTTTCAGTTTTCTCAAGGACCTGTGTCCTGAGACGCTCCGTTGCCGTTTCCCTGGTACAGAGTAATGCCTGTCCTGCTATTGTAACTGACTTCAGGTGAAACTGCCTCAAAATGCGTGCATCAGAACGCAATCGGCGTCAGCGGCTCGCCTTGCGCCGCCAGCAGCAGCCGATTCCGCAGCAAACTCGCCCGCCCGCGCAGCGCCCGCTCCGCCGTCACCCGCGCCAGCTCAGGAAGATTATTGCTTTCTGAAAGATGCCCCAGAATCACATACGCCGCCTGCCCGTCGTACTCCGTCTCCAGAAACTCCCCCGCCGCCGCATTTGACAAGTGTCCCACCCGCGACAACACCCTCTGCTTCACGCTCCACGGATACGGCCCGTCCTTCAGCATCTCCAGGTCGTGGTTGCTCTCCAGCAGCAGCAGGTCCAGCCCCTTCAGCTGCGCCTTCACATTCGGCGGCATATATCCCAGGTCCGTCGCCACCGCCATCCGCACCCCCTCGGCCTCCAGCACAAACCCCACCGGGTCCACCGCATCGTGCGGAATCGTGAACGGACTCACCGCAATCTCTCCGATCTGGAACGGCTGCCCCGCCTCGAAAAACTCCACCTTCGGCAGCCACGTCGGATCGGAACCGGCCGCATCCTTTCCGGCCGCGTCCTTCCCCGTCGCATGCTTTCCGGCTCCGTTCCCATTCGCCGTCTCCGCGCTTGCCTCTGCTCCCGTCTCTGCTCCGGCCTCTGCTCCGGCCTCCAGCCTCAGCGTCTCGCTCGCGTCCTCCGCCGCATCGTCGGCAGCTTCCGCCGCCGGCGCGCACGCCTCCGCCTGCCTGGCCTCTTCCTGCCGGCGGCACTGCTCCAGCCATTGCTTGTAGGTCATCTGCCGCCGCGGCGTCAGCCAGCGCATCCATGCCCGATGCGTGCCCTCGGTAAAGTACACCGGAATCCCCAGCTTCCGCGCCGTCACCGCCAGCCCGTTCACGTGGTCGCTGTGCTCATGCGTAATCACAATCGCGTCCAGCGTCGCCGGATCCTCGCCCGCCAGCCGCATCCGCCGGAAAAGCTCCCGGCAGCTCAGCCCCGCGTCCACCAGAATCCGCGTCTTCCCGCCGGTCACAACCGCGCTGTTTCCCTTTGAACCCGACGCGAGCACCGTGAACCGAACCATGCTCTTGAGCATAGCGCGGCCCAACGCCACATCAGCCTCCCAAAAAAGGAAAACTTCCTCAAGTTCCGATTCACCCAATAGGGGAATTGAGCGGAACCCTTTTATCTTGTTAGATTGAAGTACACCGTTGCGCAATCGGATTTCCGGCCCCGGCCATGCCGCCCGGCATTCGCTCCGCCTTGTTCCACACTGCACCACTTATCCCCCAGTACGCGCAGAGCATTGCGCAAAGGAATCGGAACGCATGAAGATTCTTGGCTTCGCGGTCTCCAGCATCATCGGGCTCTTTATCGGCGCCGTCCTGCTTCACGGTGCAGTCGGGGCCTACGTCTCCATCCTCGTTGCCTACCACCTCTTCCTCGCCTTTCTCCTCTACCTGGCTGACCGTAAAAAGGGCATGTCCATCACCGTTCCCATTGCCGCCGTCCTGCACCTGGCCGTTCTCGCGCTTCTGGTCGGCATCGCCTACCTGCACGCCGGCAATCTGCCGCTCTTCGGCTTCATCAGCTTCTTCGCGCCGGCCCTGGCACCCATTGAGTCGCACTACCTTTACTCCGGCTCGGGCATCGCCGTTGCCAACCCCATCGCCGCGCCCGATCTGCCCGCCCTGCCCGACGATTACATCGCCACGCACGAGGATCACGAGGCCTTCAAGCATTATCTTCGCCAGAAGGAACGCCCCTTCCGCAAGCGCGGTTTCTCCATTGAAGATGAATTCCGTCTCTGGCTCGCGGTACGTGTCCAGCGCCAGGGCGGTCAATCCCGGCCGGAGTTCTAGCCCCGCCCGCTCTCACGCTTTTCCGTTCAAGCTTGCCGGAATCTCAATCGTCACCAGCGTCCCGCGCCCCGGCCGGCTCTCCACCTCAAACCGCGCCAGGTTGCCGTAGAGTACCTCCAGCCGCTCCTGCACGTTCTTCATCCCAATGCCCGCGCCCGTCCGCTTCAGCTCGCCCGCCGGCCGCGCCACCATGCCCACTCCGTCATCGGCCACCTCAATCCGCACCCGGTCGCCTTCCATCCGGCTCCTCACCGTCACCGTTCCCCCCTGGATCCGCGGCTCCAGCCCGTGCTTGATGCTGTTCTCAATCAGCGGCTGCAGCAGAATGCTCGGCACCAGCACTTCCAGCGTCCGCGGATCAATCTCCTTCTCCACGCGCAGCTTTTCCGGCCCAAACCGCACCACCTCAATCGCCAGATAATCGTCCGTAAAGCTCAGCTCCTCGCTCAGCGGCACATAGGTGTCGTGGTCCTTCAGCAGAGCCCGCAGAATATTCGCCAGCTTCACCGTCATCTCCCGCGCCATCTCCGGCTGCACCCGCACCAGGCTCGCAATCGAGTTCAGCGTGTTGAACAGGAAATGCGGATTGATCTGCCGCTGCAGCGCATCCAGCCGCGCCTCCAGCAGCAGCCGCTTCTGCTCCTCCAGCGCCATCTCCGTGCGCAGCGCATTCCACACCTTCAGCGCAATGCCCACCACAATCGGTGCGCATAGCCACACCAGCATCTGCACCCACACCGTCGGCGTCACCAGCGCAAACAGCCGGTGCGGAAACTCATCCTTCACCCAGTCCCTGCTCGCCTCCGCCGTCACAATCAGCCCCAGCAGCAGGAACTGCCGGTCCACCCTCGGCTTGGTCAGGTTCCGTCGGACCCAGCGGTACAGGCTCAAATCAATAAACGGCGTAAAGGACCAGATATCTACCGGCTGCAAAAACCGCCCCAGAATCCCCGCGCCCAGCCCCACCGCCACGTTGAACGGCAGCGAAAGATACTCGTGGTGCAGCATCGCCGGGCCCGCCAGCACTGCCCCGCCCAGCATCGCCCACCCCGGCCCCAGCAGCAGCCCCAGCAGAATCGTCGCGTCAAAACTGATGTCCGCCGCCAGAAAATTCGGTACCAGCGTCCTGATCCACACGCCCAGCGTCAGCGGCACCAGCAGAAACGCCAGCACCGCCACCGTCTGCCCCGCCGTCCGCCGCTCGGCAAAAAACAGCCGCCGGAAGGTCGATGCCCGCGCCAGAACGCTCGCCACGCTGGCCACCACCCCCAGCTTCACCAGCAGCGAAATCAGTATCAGCTTGTCGCTCACGCCTTCACTCTATCCCGTACCACCCACAATCCATAATCCTTGGTGCGATTCCCTATTCCCTACTATTCCCAACTCCCCGTCTCACCCTCCCCCTTCCCCGTACAATAAATTCATGGCATTCGCCAGCGTCACCCAGGTCGCCGAGGCTGACCTCCCCACCCGCTGGGGCCATTTCCGCATCCTCGGCTTTGAGGGCCAGCCCGCCCAGCCGCTTCCCGGCTGCGCGCCAGACCCTTCCACGCCCGCGCAGGTTGAAGGCCTCGTCGCCCTCGTCATGGGCGACATCCACTCCACCCCGCCCCTCGTCCGCATCCACTCCCAGTGCCTCACCGGCGACGTCTTCGGCTCTCTCCGCTGCGACTGCCGCCTCCAGCTCGAGCTCGCTCTCTCCCGCATCGCCTCCGAAGGCGCAGGCCTGCTCCTCTATGAGCAGCAGGAGGGCCGCGGCATCGGCCTCATGGCCAAGCTCCGCGCCTACGAGCTTCAGGATCAGGGCCTCGATACCGTTGAAGCCAACGTCGAGCTCGGCTTCGCCGCCGACTGCCGCGCCTACGAGCTGCCCGCCGCGGCCCTCAAGCTCCTCGGCGTCTCCCGCGTCCGCCTCATCACCAATAATCCTCAGAAAGTCGCCGCGCTCCAGTCCGCCGGCATCACCGTCACTGAGCGCGTCTCCGCCGAAGTCGAGCCCCAGGAGACCTTCGAGCGCTACCTCCGCACCAAGCAGGAAAAAATGGGCCACATCCTCGAAAGCGCCGGCGAACTCGACACCCTCCCCTAAGCCCCGCACCTTCCATCCGCCACCAGGTTCCGTGTGCTTTGTAACAGGGCGCCACTTGACGGGTTACGAAAAAACTCGTGGCATACGGGGCTCTGTAACAGGGCACGAGTTCTGGGTGCCCCATCCTAACCGCGCATTTTGCGGTTAGGGTGGGAGACCACCAAACCCAACCCGTCCGAAATCCCCAAAGAACCCAATCAACCACAAATCCTGGGTGCCCCATCCATTCGCCCGCTTTTGGCGAATGGGTGGGAAGCCACGACCCTCAACCTGTTCTGTAACAGGGCACGGCTTCAGCCCCCGAGGGATTCTTCGCGCAATGTCACGCCCGCAGCGCCTTCAGCACCTTCGCCGTCGTCACCACCTGCCCCACATGCCGCTGCGTGTGGTCCGCCACATGCACCAGCGCCCCGCCAATCGACGTCGGCAACTGCTTCCTTCCCACGCCGCGATAGGTCTGGAACTCCGCCCCTGCCAGCGCCTTCACCCGCTCCGCCGCCCGCGCCAGGCTCGCCTCTACCTCGGCCAGCAACTCCGCCAGCGTTTCATTCCGAGCGTTCTGCTCAGCCTTCAGCACCGCCAGTTGCTCCGCCGTCAACTGCCCGCCCTCGGCGTACGTCAAAATCCTGTCCACTGACCGCGCAATGTGCCGCAGATGAAACGCCACCGAAGGCAATCCCATCGCCCCCGCATGCGCCTCCGCATCCGTCAGCCCCTCGGTCCACTTCGCCAGGTCTTCGGCCGCCAGTTCCAGTGCATGCAGCACCGCCCGCCCCACCGCCGGAACCTCCCCATGCGTCCCCCGCAGCCACGGCTCAACATGCGGCACAGATACCGGCAAAGAACTCATCGTTTTCTCCTCCTTTTCGGGTAATTATATGCTTGACTAAGTAGAGTTCCGGAACAAAGGAAAAAAGTCAAAACTGAACGGAGATAAATAGGCAATGGAACGAATGCGACCGCTGATTCCGACATTGCATATTAGCTTCGGAAAGGGCAAAGGTCACAAAGACCCTCGTGATTTCACTGCCTATCTCGAAGAGAACGCGCAAACTCAATCACGCAGAATGGAAAAGAGATGAGTCCATGAAAAAGTTTCTTTGGTATTTGTCTCGATGTGACCTTGAAGGTCTGGAGGCAGCGACAGATGCCTTGATCCGGCTCGATTGTCTGGGCGATGCGCTCAAAAAATGCTTGAAAGGTCAGAGACCGAATCGGAAGAAGCTCGAAACCTTACTATACCTCTGGAACAACCGTGGCCTTTGGTCGGTACCAAGGGCGCTGAAGGAGGATTTGTGCCTGTTTGCCGATGCCATCCGGTATTTTGCTCCACCATACATCGGCGATCTATTAACGCTATATCGAGGCCAGAGCCTAACTAGACACGAGAATGGTGTCTACGGCATCGCGTGGACATCGAGATACGATATGGCTGAAAACTTCTCAAGGTTGCGTGACACTCCTGGAATAGTAGTAAAGGTTGACGCTTCGCACGACATGATCGTGGCGCATGTGCCAGATTATATTTCGACGCGTAAGACCGCTCCAGTAAATCTATTGGAATACGAGGATGAATACCTACTCGACCCAAGAAAACTCGTGGGCAGCGTTACGGCCGCTCATTGAGTTTTCCGTTCCGTGAATTAGCCGATGGACATAACTTAGTCAAGGCCGTAGCTGTCTTTTTCGCGCTGAATCCCGGCCTGTCCGCCGCTACCCCTGCGCCGTCTTCACCCGCACCACCGTGATCTTCGCGAATCCCTCTTCAAACACCGGCGGCTTCAGCTTCTCGGCCATCTTCCGCATCACCTCTTCGGCCACCATCCGGTCGCGCGACCGGTTCCGCTCCAGGCACACCTCCAGCGGCACATCGAAAAACACCGCCTGCGCCTCGTAGCCAAAGCTCTGCGCCATCTTGATCCACTGCCGCCGCTCGTGGATGCTCAAATTCGTCGCGTCCACATAGTTCCACGGCATCTTGGCAATCAGCCGAGCCCGCAGCAGGGACCGCAGCGTCGAGAACACCAGCCCCTGGAAGCGCTGCTCCTCCACGTCGTCAAACAAAATCCCGCGCAGCATGTCGCTGGAGAGCGGCGTCACGCCCCGCCGCCGGAACCATGTCGTCTTGCCTGACCCCGGCATGCCAATCGCCAGCACCACATAGCCCTTCGGCGTCGTCTGCGCCGGCTGCCCCGTCTGCGCCTCGGCCGGCGACAAGCCCGGACTCTCCGGCTGCGTCTCCATCTCCAGCCGTCCTGCGTTCTTCGGCTCGTTCCAGTCGCGACGGCTCTCGCCTCGCTGCCGTTCAGGCCGCTCCTCGCGGCTCCGGCCCTCATGCGTCCGGCTTCCCTGCGCGTGCATCTGCGGTGCGCGGCCTTCCCGCACGGGTTCCGTCTGCGCCTTCGCCCCCGGCTCGTCCAGATACGACGGCACCAGCGGCCGCGGTTGATTCGCCGGAATCTCCTGCCCAATTTTTCCTGTGGATTCCGAGGTATTCGGTCCCCGTCTCGAACGTCGTCTCATGCTTCCGTCCAAACCTGCATCTCGTTACGGGATAACACACTCCCTCGGCGCGCTGCAAATCCAGCATTATCTTCCATTCCCCGCCCTCGGGCTCGCTCCTCCGCACGCCCATACTGCGCACTGTGGCCCATCGCCGCGCCCGCCCGCCGCTCCACACCCATCTGCCGCTCATCAATGGATGCATGCGGCCCTCCCTCGCGCCAAATCCTCAATCCCCAATCCTGGATCCCAAATCACCGCGCCCAAATCCTCGCACCCAAATCCTCGCGCCGCCTCCGCGCGTATCATTTTTCCGCTCCAGCCACCCGCGGCCGGGATGGTACGATGAAGAGTTTGGTGGATGCGCCTCGCAGCGCGCTCCTCAACCACCCAGCTTCCATCCCCTTAACCCGATTTTTTTGAACGCAGTTTTCACTCAATCATCACCCTCATCAAGGAGAAGACTCACATGGCAGTTAAGGTTGGCATCAACGGCTTCGGCCGCATCGGCCGCAACGTCTTTCGCGCGGCGCTGGGCAACAAGGACCTCGAGTTCGTCGCCGTCAACGACCTCACCAGCCCCGCCACCCTCGCCCACCTGCTCAAGTACGACTCCATCCTCGGCAACCTGAAAAACGAGATCAGCGCCACTGACGACTCCATCATCGTCGATGGCAAAAAGATTCGCGTCTTTGCCGAAAAGGACCCCGCCAAGCTTCCCTGGGCTGAAGTCGGCGCGCAGGTTGTCGTCGAGTCCACCGGCCGATTCACGGATGCCGCCGTTGCCAAGGCCCACCTCGGCCCCACCGTCAAGAAGGTCATCATCTCCGCCCCCGCCACCAATGAGGACCTCACCATCGTCCTCGGCGTCAACCAGGACAAGTACGACCCCGCCAAGCACAACGTCATCTCCAACGCCAGTTGCACCACCAACTGCCTCGCGCCCGTCGTCAAAGTCGTTCTCGAAAATTTCGGCATCGTCAGCGGCATCATGACCACCATCCACAGCTACACCAACGACCAGGTCATCCTCGACTTTCCCCACAAGGACCTCCGCCGCGCCCGCGCCGCCGCGCTCAACATGATTCCCAGCTCCACCGGCGCAGCCAAGGCCCTCAAGCTCGTCATTCCCGAGGTGGCCGGCAAGCTCGACGGCTTCGCCATCCGCGTCCCAACCCCCAACGTCTCCATCGTCGACCTCACCTTCATCAGCGAGAAGACCACAGACGCAAAGGCCGTCAACGCCGCACTCAAGGCCGCCTCTGAAGGCGCACTCAAGGGCATCCTCGGCTATGACACCAATGAGCTCGTCTCCTCTGACTTCAAGGGCGACCGCCGCAGCTCCATCGTCGACGCGCCCCTCACCAAGGTCGTCGGCCAATCCGTCAAGGTCCTCTCCTGGTACGACAACGAGTGGGGCTACTCCAACCGCGTCGTCGACCTCATCGGCTTCCTCGCCTCCAAGGGCCTCTAGTCAAACCAACCCTGTTGGTGCCCCATCCATTCCACGTCCTTTGCGGAATGGGTGGGAGTCCACATCCTCCGCACCCTGCCGGTGCCCCATTCTTGACACAGTTTCACCGTATTAAGGGTGGGAACCACCAGCCAATTGTGTTCACCATGCGCCAGAACATCAGCGGCGACTCTCCCTTCGAGCCCATCATCGGCTTCTCCCGCGCCGTCCGCGCAGGCAGATCCGTCCACGTCGCCGGAACCGGCCCCGTCGGTGCGGATACAGAAGACGCCGCCGGACAGACCCGCCGCATCTTCGCCATCGTCGAAAAAGCTCTCGCCACGGCCGGCGCATCCTTCAGTGACGTTGTCCGCACCCGCATCTACCTCACCCGCGTCGAAGATTGGGAGGCCGTCGGCCGCGTTCACGGCGAATTCTTTTCCCAAATCCGTCCCGCCGCCACCATGGTCGTCGTTGCCCAGTTGCTCAACCCTGCCTGGCGCGTTGAAATGGAATTCGACGCCGTAGTCCCGGTCCCTAAGCCCCTTAGTCGCTAGTCCCTCAGAAAGGTTCTCCCATGTCCAAGCTCTCCATCCGCGACATCGATCTCGCCAACAAACGCGTCTTCATCCGTGTCGATTTCAACGTCCCGCTCACAGACGACGGCTCCACCATCACCGACGACACCCGCATCGTCGCCACCCTGCCCACACTCGAGTACGCCCTGCGCCATCACGCCAAGGTCATCCTCGCCTCGCACCTCGGCCGCCCCAAGGGCAAGCCCAATCCCAAATACTCGCTGCGCCCCGTCGTCGATCGCCTCCGCCAGCTTCTTGACAAGCACCTGGGCGAAAGCGTCAACGTCGCCTTCGCGCCCGACTGCGTTGGCGAAATCGCCGAGGAGCTCTCCCGCCAGCTTGAGTCCGGCCAGGTCCTCCTGCTTGAAAACCTCCGCTTCCACGCCGAAGAGGAAGCCAACGATCCAGCCTTCTCGCGCGCCCTCGCCTCGCTTGCGGAAATCTACGTGAATGACGCCTTCGGCTCCGCGCATCGCGCCCACGCCTCAACCGAGGGCATCACCCACTTCCTCAAGCCCGCCGTCGCCGGCCTCCTCATGGAAAAGGAAATCACCTACCTCGGCAAGGCGCTCGAGTCGCCGGAGAAGCCCTTCGTCGCCATCATCGGCGGCTCCAAAATCTCCGGCAAAATCGACGTCATCAACAACCTCCTCGACAAGGTGGACACTCTCGTCATCGTCGGCGGCATGGCTTACACCTTCCAGCGCGCCCTCGGCGTCGCCACCGGCAAGTCCCTTGTCGAAGAGGACAAAATCAACGTCGCCGCGGAAGCCCTCGCCAAGGCCAAAGCCAGACACGTCCGCCTCCTGCTGCCCGTCGACAACATCCTCGCCGACGCCTTCGCCCCCGACGCCAAAACCCAGGCGTGGGACACCAGCAAAGACTTCCCAGCCGACTGGCAGGGCCTCGACATCGGTCCCAAAACCATCGACGAAATCGAGGACCTCGTCTCCACCGCGCGCACCATCGTCTGGAACGGCCCCGCCGGCGTCTTCGAGTTTCCCCGCTTTGCCGTCGGCACCAATGCCATCGCCCAGGCCGTCGCTGTCAACAAGGCCGCCACCTCCATCATCGGCGGCGGCGACTCCGTCTCCGCCATCAACCAGGCCGGCGTCGCCGATCAAATCACCCACATCTCCACCGGCGGCGGAGCCTCCCTCGAATTCCTCGAAGGCAAAAAACTCCCCGGCGTAGAAGCCCTCACCAACAAGTAGGCGCCTGCAGTGCGGCCGATCGGCCGGTGGCCCACTCAAGCCATTTTTTCTGCTTGGGTAAGGAACAGAAGCCGTGTGCCCCGTTCATCGCCGGCCATGTGCCCTGTGAGACGAAGCTGTGCCCCGTTCATCGCGTCCTTTGCGATGAGCGGGCGGCATGGGCGGCTGCCCCAGCTCTCGCTCATTCAATCGAAGTTCCCCCACTGAAAACGGGTGCCCCCCATCTCGATTCTGAGATGGGTGAAATCACGGGAGGGAGCAGGGGCCTTCAGGCCCCTGAATACCAGCGCCGCCATTCCCCTCGGGCTTCAGCCCCGGAGGAACAAGCAGGAAAGCAAGGGTGCGGCCTTCAGCCCGCACGCATACCTACACACTTGGAATGGTCATCCTGAGCGACCGAAGCGCCAGCGAAGAGCGTCGAAGGACCTGCATTTGTTCTGCAACTCGGCCCAGCTTCACTCGTGCCGCAGTACGCCTCTCCCACCCTCAGCGGAGTATCCTTGGTGCCTGGGTTTACGACGATGACAGGGTACATCTACGATGGGGTCCCCGTTGACGGGTCTTCGTCAACGGGGCGGGGAGTCGAAGGACTTGCTTTTGTGCCTGCCTTTCCGCTGACTTGCTCACTCGCCAACCTGCTGACTCGCTTTTTCTGTCAACCCCTCATCACCCGCGCCCGCCTCCAACCCTCTCATTCCACTCGCTAAAAACCTTCCCCGCTTTTGCAGATTCTTTCGCACGAAAAGGCAACAATAGAGTCAGCGCCTCAGAACCAGGCTCTCTAAAACATTCCACGGCCTCACCCGCGAGATTGCCCTCATGAAAAAGCGAAATGTCACCATCGTCATCGACGAGGATCTCTACCAGCGCGCGCGCGTCTGGGCCGCGCAGCGCAACACAACCCTCTCCACCGTCGTCCGTGTCCTGCTGGAAACCGTGCCCACCATGCCCCGTGCCGCCCAGCGCTTCCCTCTCGCCGGCCAGCACCCCGCTGGCCAGGACCGCGCCGGTCAGGACCGGGCTGGCCAGGACCGCGTCGCCGGCCAACCTCCGGCCCCGCAGCCGGCCCCCGCTGCTGACGCATCCGCGCCGCCCGCAGCCCCGCCTTTGCACTCAACCGAGGGCAATCCTCCCCTGTGAAACTGTGCAGCACAGCCCGACACGCATTTTTGCGGCTGTGAAACTGTGCAGCACAGCCTGACACTCGTTTTTGCGGCTGTGAGGCTGTGAAACTGTGCAGCACAGCCCGACACGCATTTTTGCGGCTGTGAAACTGTGAAACTGTGCAGCACAGCCCAATACTCGTTTGTGCGGCTGTGAAACTGTGAAACTGTGCAGCACAGCCTGACACACGTTTTTGCGGCTGTGAAACTGTGAAACTGTGCAGCACAGCCCAGAACCCTTCTTTCCGGTTGTGATCCTGTGCCACCTCCACCGCAGACCCGCTGATTGCCGTTCGCCGTCGCTTAAAATCGAGACAGAGGAATTCATCCATCATGTCTCGCAAGAAGCTCATCGCCGCCAACTGGAAGATGTACAAAACGCCCGCTGAGGCCCAGGCCTTCGTCGACGCATTTCTGCCGCTCGCCGCCGGGCACGCACGCGACGAAATCGCTCTTTTTCCGTCGCCCGTTCTGCTGCCCACCGTCACCGCCGCCTGCGCCGGAAGCGCCGTCGCCGTCGGCTGCCAGAACATCCACTTTGCCGAGGAGGGCGCTTACACCGGCGAGACCTCCGTGGGCCAGCTCATCGCCGTCGGCGGCACGCACACCCTCATCGGCCACTCGGAGCGCCGCCAGTACTTTGCCGAGACCGACGAAATCGTCAACAAAAAGCTCCACACCGCGCTCAAGCACCGCATCGTTCCCGTCGTCTGCATCGGAGAAGTGCTGGCCGAGCGCGAAGCCGGCCAGACCGCCGGCGTCCTCCGCACCCAGGTGACCGGCGCATTTGCCGGCATCACGGCCGAGGCCGCCGCGCCCATCGTCCTCGCCTATGAGCCGGTCTGGGCCATCGGGACCGGCAAAACCGCCACGCCGGAAATGGCCGTCGAAGCCCACCGGATCATCCGCGCGGAAGTCGCCAAGCTCCTGGGCGCTGAGGTCGCGAACAATCTGCGCATTCTTTATGGCGGCAGCGTCAAGCCGGAGAACGCCACGGCCCTTTGCGGCCAAAGCGAAATCGACGGCGCGCTGGTCGGCGGAGCCAGCCTGAAGCCGGACTCCTTCTCGGCCATCGTCCATTACTAAGCGCATTGGCGCAAAGACGCCGGGCCGGAAGCGCGCTTCCGGCCCGCTCGGCGTCCGCGGCAATCAAATCTTCGCCTTCAGCTCGCCGCCTTCCACCACGCTCTCAAAGACCTCAGCCTTCAACTCGGTGTCCTCCCGCTCCGCGCCGGTCGTCACGTCAAACGCATACTCATGCCACGGGCACACCACGCGGCCATCCTCAAGGCGTCCTTCGCCCAGCGGCCCGCCCTCGTGCGGACACTCGCCGTTCAGCACGTGAATCGCTCCACCCGCATTGGCCACGCAAAACGCGCGTCCCGCCGCCATGACTTCCTTCACGTCGCCCGGCCTGGGCAACTCCGCCTGCCCGCAAATTCGTACAAACTCGCTCATCTTCGCCTCTTTCATTTTTGCCGCGCCCATGGCCGCGCCGCAGCTTGTGCCATTAGCATAAGAGAGTACGCGATCCGATCCGCGCACCGCCTCTGAAAATTCGCCATGTCCAAACCGCAACCTCCACGCAACCCCTCACGCAACCCGGCACGCGACACCTCACGCAGCTCGGCAGGCAGCCGGGCAAGCACAGCACGGTCCGGCCCGCCCGCACAGCCGCCCACCGTCTCGCTGGCATGGCTCGTGACCATGCTTGGCTCCAGCGCCATCGGCGCCCTGGTCCTCGCCTGGCTTGCGCTGTGCCTCCTCTTCTGGCAGGGCAGTTGGCAGCTACTTTATCACCCCACGTCAAAACTCTCGCGCACGCCCGCCGCAGCCGGACTCGCGTTTGAGCCCGTCGGCCTGGCCACCACCGAGGCCGGCGTCCCGCGCCTTTCCGGCTGGTGGATTCCCGCCGCGCCCGGCTCGCCTTTCGCCCGCATCACGGCGCTCTATCTCCACGGCGCAACCGGCAATCTCAGCAACACCGTCGACGATCTCCAGCGCCTGCACGCCGCCGGCCTCACCGTCCTCGCCATCGATTACCGCGGCTACGGTCAAAGCGAATTCGTCCACCCCAGCCAGGCCCGCTTCCTTGAGGACGCCCACTGGGCCCTCCAATATCTCACCGGAACGCGCCACGCCGCGCCCAACACCATCCTGCTGGTCGGCCAGGGCCTTGGCGCAGACCTCGCCGTTCAAGTCGCGGCCAGCCATCCCAACCTCGCCGGCGTTGTCCTTGAAAATCCCGTGCCCAATCCCACTTCCGCCATCTTCAGCGACCGGCGCGCCCGCATGGTTCCCGCGCACTGGCTGGTCAGCGACCGCTGGGACCTGAAGGCCGTGGCGGCGCAGATGCAAACGCCGGCATTGTGGCTTGAGACGACGCTCGGACCCGGTCAACTCCCACTGCCCGGCCGCCCAGCCGCATTCCAGCAGATTCCCGGCCCCAAATCCTTTGTCTGGATGGTCTCTTCCGCAAATGCAGACAAGGACTTCGTCCGCATCCTCGACGCCTGGCTCCGCGACCCCGCGAATCAAAGCCGCAAACAGCCTGCGTGCCAGCTAAGTGATGGAGGGCGGTGCTGAAAGTCCTTCGCCGGCGAATCCAACTTATCTTCAACCAATCTCTATCTTGGTATATCGCGGTGAATCGCCTTCACCTGGTAACCCGCATGTTTCAACCGCTTCTTCATCTCCTCCACCATCATGACGCTGCGGTGCTGCCCGCCGGTGCAACCGAAAGCCACAGTCAGGTAACTCTTGCCTTCCTCCACATACTTTGGCAGTAAGTAGAGGAGTAAGTCCGTCACCTTGTCAAGAAACTCCTCGGTCTGCGGAAAGCCGCGCACATAGGCGGCAACCTTCGGGTCCTTGCCGGTCTTTTTGCGAAACTCCGGCACAAAATGCGGATTGGGCAGAAAGCGCACATCGAAGACCATGTCCGCGTCCAGCGGTACTCCGTTCTTAAATCCAAAGCTGAGGCAACTGACCAGCAGCCGCCGCGCCTTTTCACCCTTTCCAAAGCGCGACTGGATGTGGGCGCGGAGCTCGTGAACATTGAAGTTCGATGTGTCCACCAGCGTGTCTGCCACATTGCGAATCGGATCCAGAAGCTGCCGCTCTTCCACGATGGACCGCTCCACGGTCTCCGACTTGCGCAGCGGATGCGGCCGCCGCGTCTCCGAGTAGCGCTGCACCAACACGGCGTCCTGCGCGTCAAGAAACACCACACGCGTGGGCAGCACCCGGCGCACCTGCTTGAGAATCTCCGGCAGACGGTCCAGCGTGGGCCCCTCGCGCACGTCCACCACAATTGCGGCGTGCTCAATTTCCTTGGAGCGGCCCACCAGTCCGGCAAACTCCGGCAGAAGCTCGAGCGGCAGATTATCGACTGCGTGGTAGCCAAGGTCCTCAAAAGCCTTGAGGGCCGAGGCTTTCCCTGAGCCGGAAACTCCGGTGACAATGACCAGCTCCCTGGCCGGAGCCAGCGGTGGTTGTTTTTTTTTGGCGGCCGTTCGGCTTGGTGTCCCCGGGGGCGCCGGTTTTCGAGGCGTCATGGCCTCATCCTACACTGGCTTCCTGGGCACTCGTTTCGAGGGCACCGGTTTCCAGTGCACCGTTTTCGAGCGGCTTGGTTTCGAGCGCACCGGTTTCGAGCGGCTAGGTCCACCGCCGCCGGGCGCAGAAACCCCATGCGCCAAGGTCCACTTCCCGGCCGGCGACGACGCAGATTCTTCGGCCCGCCCTCAGGGAATCTCCACCAGCTCCATCAGCCCATCTCTGCGCCTGTGCAGGACAAAGAGCTCACCCGCCGGATTGCGAAAGATCAGCAGGTCCCGGTCGCGAAACTCGGCTTCCTTGACTGCCTCCTCGATGGTCATCGCGCGCATGCTGACGGCCTCGCCGCTCTTCTGCACATGCGGCTCCATGACGGCAGCGTTTGCCGGGAAGGAGTGCACGGGAATGGCCGCGGTGGCCCTGGCGCGCGCCGCTTTCCCATTGCGCTCCGCCAGTTCCGGCTCTGCCGCGCGGGTTTTCGGCCGGGTGACGGGGGGCGCCGTCATCACCTTCTCTTCCTTGGGCAGCCGCTTTTGCTGGTAGTGCCGGTCACGATAGCGCTGCGCCTGCAGCTCCGCATGGGCCAGCGCCTTGCGCAGGGCCGACTCCAGCGTTGCCGCCTTGCCCGCGGCCACAATCGTCTGCAGCCGCGCCTTCACCGTGAGTTCCGCAATGTGCAAATGGCGCTGCGCGCGAAAGGTGAGGCTGGCCCGCGCCGTCTTGCCCAAAATCCGGGCGATTCGTTCCATGCCCTCTTCAGCCTGCGCACGCAGCGCCTTGGGGACGCTTACTTGCCGGGCGGTATACTCCACGTCCATGATCAGCCTCCGCTCTTCGTTCTTTTCGCCCGCGCTGCGGGAGACAAAACGGTGGTTTCACATCGAATGACGAATCCAATCTGCCTCAACCGTCGCCGCACCACACACTCCACTTCGCCGGCCCGCTGTCTTCGCCGGCTGCATGGCACGGCAAACGGCCACGCCGCTGACGAAGAGCGAGTCATGCGATTCGTGCGGCTCGTGCGGCTCGCATGCACGGAATTTCGTCGGAATCATGGAGTGGAGTATGCGCTGGTGGGGTGCACGGCAGAGCATACGCACGATTATAGTCACCCGGCGTTTCCGCGCAATGTGGACGCCCGCAGATCTTTTTCGATAAGGGAACCCTCAAGCCAGCCACTCCCGCTGCGGTCAGCGCGTCTTTGCCATGGGCCAGAATGCCGGAGACGGCGTGCATCGCCGCCCCCGGCCGATTCCAGATTGCGCAGGTTCTTGGCTTCCGCCCGGCTTTTTACGCCGCCTTGGTTGCCGCAATGGCCAGCGTAAGATGCGTGCCGGCGGCAAGCTTTATCTTGTCTTTCCTGGAGACAAACACGCCGGAATCCTTCTCGCCGATCCTGCTGTGCAAGTCCACTCCTGAGAGCGCGTTGGTCTGGTTCACCAGCAGCGTCTTGCCGTTCCAACCGTCGGAGGCCTGCGTTCTCGCGTCGGTGTCGAAACTGCTCTCCGGCCGCAAAATATTCATAATCGTCGCCTGAATCGGGATCATCTTGCCATCCTTCAGCCTGGCCTCAGAAAACCGCAGCACAAGCCGCGAGGCACCATTGGCCTTGATGTGGTCCGTCGTCACCTCGCCAATCAGCACGGTTCCTTTGGGCAGTTCAGGGCCGTTCTTCAAGTGCGCCGCATTCTGCAATTTCACCTCGAATTGCGCTCCCGGCTTGAGCTTGTGCGTATCCAGGCTTTGCTCGAGCGAGGCTTCCACGGGAACCATCTGCATGGCCTCATCCTGCGCCAAGCTCGAGTTTGTGTCCGTTGGCGCGCCAGATGCGGACGCAGGTTGTGGGTTGATGAGTGCAATGGAGGCAACCATGGCACAGGAAAGAAATACCTGGACTCCAAATTTCATGCGAAGCTTCTCCTAAGGTGGAATGAATGAAATCTCCCCGGCGATCCCCGCGCATCAGGGGATTTGCATCCACTCGCTTAGACGCATGCGCGCGCGATTGGTTTTGCAGCCCGCGCCCGCGGCGCACGCTGACCGCGCGCTTGCTGAAAAACGCCAACAGGAATTCTGGAAGGATTTGCTTCAGGCTCAGCCGTTGCGCCGGCGACGCTGATGCGTGGAGGGAATGTTCATGTCTTCGCGATACTTTGCCACCGTCCGCCGCGTGAGTTGAATGCCCAGCGACTGGAGCAGCGCGGCAATCTGGTCGTCAGTGAGCGGCCGCTTGGGATCTTCGTCTTCAATGAGCTTGCGCACCTTGCGCTTGAGCACCAGCAGCGGCGTATCGGCGCCCTCCGGACCGTTTGCGCCCTCAGAGAAAAAGAAGCGCAGCTCAATCACGCCCTGCGGCGTGTGCGCATATTTGTTGGCCACCGCGCGGCTCACCGTGGAGGGATGCACGCCAATCTCTTCGGCCACTTCCTTGATCATCATCGGCCGCAGCGCCTCGATGCCCTGGTCAAGAAAATCCTGCTGCCGCCGCACAATCACGTCGCAGGTGCGCAGAATCGTATTCCGCCGCTGCGCAATGTTCCGCATCAGCTGCATGGCCGAGCGGAAGCGCTCCTTCACATATTCCTTTACTTCCTTGTCCGTGCCGTCGGCCACCAGCATGCGCCGGTAGCGCTGGCTCAGACGCAGGCTGGGCAGGTCTTCCTCGTTCATCGTCACCACCCATTCGCCGCCCCGCTTGGTAAACACCACGTCCGGCTCAATGAGCCGCGTTTGCTCGCGGTTGTACAGGCGTCCGGGCCGGGGGTCCAGCGTGCGGATAAACTCCACGCCGGCCTGCGCCTCCTCGACCGTCACCTGCGCGGCCTTGGCCAGATCCTTCAGATCGCGCTTCTGCATCAGCGGCAGATGCCGGTCCACAATCAGCACCGCCACTTCCATGCTCCGCCGCCGCTCCTCAAGCTGCACCTCCGCCGCGGCGTGGATGCTCGTGTGCAAATCCTCTTCGGCGTCGGCTTCCTTGCGCGCATACACCTGCGCGTACTCCGCCTGCTGCGCCGCAATCTGGTTCAGCAGGCACTCCCGCAGGTCGCGCGCCGCCACGCCGGCCGGGTCAAGGTGCTGCACCAGATCGATTGCCTGCCGCAGCAGCTCGCGCGCCGCGTCTTCTCCGCTGCCCTGGGTTCGCGGAAACTGCCCGAAAGCTCCCGCCAGTTCCTCTTCGCTCGCGGTCAAATACCCGTCTTCATCGAGGTTGCCAATCACGAACTCGGCCGCCGCCGCCAGCTCGCTGTCCAGCTTCAGCGCGCCAATCTGCCACGCCAGGTGGTCGGCCAGCGTCGTCGGCTGCGAAAGAAAATTCTCGAAGGACGGCCGCTCGTTGTCCTCATACTCCTGCTGGGTCTTGAAGCCGGGGTCCAGATAGTCCTGAAAATACGAGCCGAAATCAATCTCGTTGAACGGGTCCTGCGGCGCCGGCTCCGGTTCCGCCGCGCTGGCCTCGAGGTGCTCCAGCCGCTCCTCCCGTTCCTGCCGCTCCTGCTGGCCCGCCACCTCGTCCAGCATGGGGACTGACTCGTCAATCTCCTCCAGCACCGGATTCTCGACCATCTCTGCGTCGATCATCTCTTTCAGCTCGAGCTTGTTGAGCGCAAGCACGCTCACCATCTGCATCAGGCCCGGCGTAAGGACCTGGCGTTGGGACACCTTCAAATTCAATTTGGGCTGCAACAGCGCCATACGGTGCCTTCTAACCTCACTGGTGTGTTAGCTCAAGTTTAATCGCCGGAAGAAATTTCTCCAGTATTCCCCTGCCGCGCTCCAGGTCCATTCCCGCTTCGGACCTTTGATTGCTTATCCAGTCTAGGCCCGGTTTGCCCTTGCGCAACCTCGACCTTTGAGGGATTGACCCCATGAAAGTGCCGTCGCTGGTTCCTTTTCGCCCGTAAACCCTTCTTAGCCCAGCGAAAATCCCTCGCCCAGATAGAGGCGCCGCACCTCCACATCGTTGCCCAGCTCGTGCGGGGTCCCGGTCCTGAAAATCTTTCCTTCCGCGATAATATAGGCTCGATCCGTGACGCTGAGCGTCTCGCGCACATTGTGGTCGGTAATTAAAATCCCGATCCCACTCGACTTCAAATCGAAGATAATCTTTTGCAGTTCCGACACCGCAATGGGATCAATACCGCTGAAGGGCTCGTCCAGCAGAATGAACTTTGGCTGGATGCACAGCGACCGTGCAATTTCCACCCTGCGCCGCTCGCCGCCGGAAAGCGCGTAGCCCCGCGTGGTGCGAATGTGCGTCAGGTTGAGTTGATTGATCAACCGGTCGGCGCGCGCCCGCCGCTCGCGATTCTCAAGGGGCTGTGCCTCCAGCACCGCCAGAATGTTCTCCTCCACGGTGAGCCGGCGGAAGACCGAAGGCTCCTGCGGCAGGTAGCTGATGCCGAAATTCCGCGCCCGCAGATACATGGGCACCGTTGTAATTTCCTGCTCGTCGACCAGCACCCGGCCCGTCTCCGGCGGCACCAGGCCCACGATGATGTAGAAGCTGGTCGTCTTCCCGGCACCATTCGGCCCGAGCAGGCCCACCACTTCTCCGCGGGAGATGCGCAGGCTGACCCCGCGCACCACCTGCCGGCCCTTGTAGCTCTTGCCGATTCCTTCGGCGATGAGTGTCTCCATCCGTCCTTCTTGCAAAATCAGCCGCGTTTTCCCGGTCGCCGAGGCGCCGTCGTCCTGGTCGTGGTCTTGTGTCCGCCGCCTTCGATTCTGACGCTATCATCGCGGCTGTTGAAAATCAAAGCCTCGCCCGTGACGCTGCCGTGCACCGGATCCACCAGCCGCGGCGGCGCGCCGGCGTTTCCCGTGAGCTCATATTCGCCGCTGCTCCCGGTGTACACCAGTTTGCCGCCCTTTCCCTCGCGCCCCTGCGCGGAGATTGTCACATTTCCGATCGCCGTCATCCGCTCGACCTGCGCCGCGACACCGCTGGCGCGCGCACCCTTGCCCGGCGGCAGCAGGTCCAGCTCCACCTTCGCGGCCTTCGTTGTTCCCTCAGCGCTCTCGGCCACCACGGGGCCTGCCTTGCCCCCCACCATCACCACTTTGCGCGTTCGCGCCGAATACTGAAGCTCTCCTCCACGAATCTGAATCACCTGCGTCGCCGCCGCCTGTTTCGCCTGCCCCCCGGGCTGCATTGCCGGGGCCGCCACGCCCACCAGCACCACCTGCACCGGCTGTTTTTTCCCCACGCCGCTGGCCCGCAGGCTCTGCCCCTTCCGGTCCAGCACAATCACCGGAGCTGAAATCGAATTCGCGTCCTGCCACAGCCGCGCCTTGCCGCGAAAAATCGCCTCGTCGGTCTTGTGGTTCAGCTCCGCCTGGGTCGCCACCACGTGCGTCGGGCCCTCGCCGCCCAGATTGAGCCCTTCCGCCGCATTCCCGTTGCCCGCGCCGCCCAGCCACGTGGCTTTCACGTTGCCTTCGGCCAGCGCCTCGCCGGTCGTCTGCGACACGTCCATGCGCGCGGCCGACAGTTGCAGCGCACCATCGGTCACGCGCGGCTTTCCATACAGATGCAGCCACTCGCCCGAGCCCTCATAGACAGCCCGGTCTGCCGTGGCCTGCATCGGCGCTTGACGCGTCGCGCCGGGCTTTGCGGCCGGCTGCTCCGCCAGCATCACATGCCCGACCACCGTCGCGGTTTCAATCTGCGCCGGGCCTCCGCGCCGCGCGTGCGTGCCGGCGTTCTTCGCCGTCACAAACTCCGCAGTCAGCCGGTCTCCATGCGTCGTCTGCAGCGTTCCATTCGCCGCGGTCTCGTCTATTTCCGCATGGCCGATGCCGTCCACGCCGGTGAGCGCCGAGTCCCTGCCGAAGCTCGCCGTCACCTCATCCGCCTTCATCATGGAGGGCATGCTCGCGCCGGCCTGGCTGCGGCTCTCGCCCTTCATCGTCACGCCGCCGGTTCCGTGAATCGACGCAAGCTGCACCTGGCCGCTGCCCGCCGCGCGAAACGCAATGTCGGCCGCCGGCGACGTCCACTTCCGCCGGGTGCGAACCCATCCCTTGCGCGTCTGCGACTGCTCCTCGCTTTCAATCCGCACGCCCTGCTCCATGTGCGCGCTGCGCAGCACGCCATCCGCGCCAAAGCCCAGGTTCATCACCGGCGAGCTGCCCTGCACCGTGCGTCCATGCGCGTTCGACGCAAAGGTTACGCCGCCCTCGAGGTGCCCCGTCCGCGGCTGATTGTGCGCGCCGAAATCCAGCACGCCGCGCGGAGCCGCCAGTCTGCCGCCGGTTCCCGTGGTCAGCACAATTCCGTTCGCAGCCCGCAGTTTTTCCGCAGACCCGTCCGGGCGAAAATCAATGGTCGCCTCTTCCGTCCGAATCTCGCCGCCCTTCAAGAGCGCGTCCGCCCCGCGCAACCGGCAGACTTTTGCGTCCCGGTCGAACTCCGCATGCCGCGCCGTGAGCCGCACCGGCGTGCCGCCCCGCTCGGTGTTCAGCACCACGTCGCCGCCCAGCGTCATCTGTCCGTTGTCGGAGTCAAAGACCGCGCCCACCGCGCTGCCGCTGGCCTGCGCCATCCGGAACTCCACCCGCTTGTCAGTCCGCGCCACGCCGCTGTCGCGGTCAAACACCAGCCCGCTGGTCTCGACGTGGATGGACTCCTGCGCCGCACGCTGCGCCGCCGCGCTCAGCGTCGCAGTTTTGCCATCCGCGCTCTTCGCCGCCCCTGTCTTCGCCCTGGGTGCAATGGCCGGCGCCATCCCGGGACGCATCAGCGTAATCTCCACCGGCCCGTTGGCCCTGGCAATCCCCGCATGATTGTCATACTCGAACTCATTGCCCGCAATCCGGTCCACGCGCGTGCCGTCCTCGCCGTAGAGCTCAATCTCCACATCGTGCAGCAGCGCATTGCCCGCCTTCAGTTGCACCACCTTCGACGCATGAATCCTGAACAGCGTGTGCCCGCCCCGCGCCTGCGTGTAGGTGACGCCGCTGAAGTCCTGCTGGATATTCACGCCCAATTTTTGCGGCAGGTCCTTCGTGCTGAGCGGATTTCTACCCTTCCCTATCGCCAGGAACACCACCAGCGCGCCCACCAGCAGAATCCCCGCCGCCAGCACCATCGTCCGCAGCCGTTCAATGGTCAGCCGCACGCCTCAGTTCCCCTTGCTCAGCCGCGCCGCCAGCCGTTCCGCCAGGCTTTCTCCCAACTCGCTCCACAGCAGCCGCGCCGTTGCGCCCGATTGCTTCTCGGCAACCGTCGTCAGCTCCACCAGTTGGCGCACGTTCTCTTCCACGTGCTCGGCGCCCGCCTGGTCCAGGTCAGCCTCTTCGGCCAGCAACGGCCCATCGTTCCCAAAGTCCACGCGAATGTGCCCGTCCTGCTGGTAAGCCCCGTCGTCAAACAGCGGTCCAAAGGCGGTCACGCGCACCAGCCGCTCCTCGCGCACCCAGCGCGCCGCCGCATCTTCGGGCTGAAGGCGAACAGGTCCGGGTTCGCTGGGTGAGGGCTCCTGCATCATTTCCAGCGCCGTTTCCTGCATCGTTTCCAGCGCCCACAGGCTCCATCCGATTTGGAATTCGTAGGCGTAGTCCTCATGCAGCAGCTCCATGGCATCCGCAACAGCCTGCGCCGGCTCCGCGCCCCGCGCGCCGCGTCCATACACATGCTGGAAAACCGGCGATTCGCTCCAGCTGACCGGCCAAACCGTCGCCGCATACACGCGCGCCTGGCCGCCATGCGCGGCAAAGGCACCCAGCACCGCGGCCGCCTTTGCCGCCAGCTCGGCCAGCCGCAGGTTCGGAAACCACAAGCTCAAATAGAGCGCGTCAGACATCTGCTTAGATTGTAGACGCGATTCGCCCCGTCCCCGATGCGGTCATCTGCGGCGCAAACAGCAAAAGAGGGGCCGGCAGCGCCGGACGCCTGCATGGATGCCGGTCCGAGCTTAGAGCGTGACGATCTCGCTGAACTCGGCAATCCCCGCAAAGCCGCGCAGCACCTGGTCAATCAGCCCCAGGTTCGCGCCGCGCACAGCCTCATCCGGGTCCAGCACCATCACCTTGTCAAAGAATCCATCCACCACGGGCCGCAGCGCGGCAATCCGCGCCAGCGCCTCGCCATAAGCGCGCTTCTGCCGCAGCGCAGCCACCTCGGGAGCCAGCGCGCCGGCCGCCTCAGCCAGCTTCCGCGCTTCCTCGGCCAGCTTCACGCTCTGGGGCGACCCCAGCGCAAATTTCTTCTCCTCGGCCTGCTTCAAGATATTCTTCATCCGCTTGAAGGCCGCTGAAATTGCCGCGAAATCCTCGCTGCCGCGCACCGCCGTCAACGCCTCGGCCCGCGCAATCGCGTCGCGCACATCGTCCGAGCCCGCAGCCAGCACCGCATTCACCACGTCATAGGCAAAGCCGCGCACATCCTTCAGGTAAAAGTGCAGACGCTCGCGAAAGAAAGCGTTGAGCCCGGAAATCAACTCTCTTCGTGAGGGGTGCCACGATGGAAATAGGTCAGCCCTGTATTGATCTAGAGCAAGATTCATAATTGTATTTAGATTCACCTGTAGTTCTCCCTCAGCCAGTATCTTCACAATTCCATTTGCTGCACGCCGCAGCGCGAACGGGTCCTTCGATCCGGTAGGATTCAGGCCAATACCGAACATTCCAGCTAGGGAATCCGCTCTATCTGCGATCGCTAGAATCTGGCCCTCCATCGTCAGTGGTATCGCACCTTCCGAAGAAGCTGGCAGGTATTGAGCATATATTGCACTTGCCGTGGACTCGCCAAGTCCCTGTACCCGTGCGTACAGTCCACCAATGACACCCTGCAATTCGGTAAACTCCTTTACCAACTCGCATGTCAGATCCGTCTTAGCGAGATGTGCTGCGGAAAAGGCCGAATCTCTATCCAATGTGATACTTTGTCTCCGCAGTTCGTCAGCTAGCTCGTCTACGAGTACCTTTACGCGTACCGTCTTAGCGTGGTAGCTGCCAAGCTCCTTCTGGAAGGTCACATTCTTCAGGCTCTCCACGCGTGCGGCAAGCGGCGTCTTCTGGTCCACATCCCAGAAGAACCGCGCATCCTTGAACCGCGCCCGCAGCACCCGCGCGTTGCCATGCCGGATGATCGCCGCGCCTTCTTCGTCCGCCTCCGTGTTCAGCACGGCCAGAAAATACGCCGCCAGCCTGCCCTTTTCGTCCTCCACGGCAAAGTATTTCTGGTGGTCGCGCATCACCGTCACCAGCACCTCTTCCGGCAGTGCCAGATACTCGGCCTCAAACGCGCCAAGAATCACCGCCGGCCACTCCGTGAGGTGCGTCACAGTCTCCACCAGCGGCTCATCCTCGCGCCAGCGCGCGCCGGCCACCGTCCGCGTTGCCGCATCCAGGGCCTTGCGAATCCGCTGCCGACGCTCGGCCACGTCCACAATCACAAATGCTTTGCGCAGCGCCTCGGCATAATCCTTCGCCGTCGCAATCTCCACCGGCGCTTCCCCGTGCAGCACGCGATGCCCGCGGCTCACCCTGCCCGCCGCAATCCCGGCAATCTCCACCGGAACCACCGCAGCATCCAGCAGCGCCACCACCCAGCGCACCGGCCGCACAAATCGCTCGGGCTTGCCGGGCCGCCAGTGCATGTTTTTCGCCCAGTAAATTGCCAACACTTCCCTGGGCAGCTCGGCCGCCAGCAGCTCGGCCGCCGCCCGGCCCGCGCGCTTCACCGTCGCGCCCACATACTCGCCCTTGGCCGTCTCCACCTTTTCGAGAGCCGCAACCGCCACGCCCGCCTTCTTGGCAAAGGCCTCCGCGGCAGCGGTCGGCGCGCCATCCTTGAAGGCCACCTTCCACGACGGCCCGGTCATGGTCTCTTCCACATCCGCCTGCCGCTCAAGCACGCCTTCCACAAGCACAGCCAGCCGACGCGGCGTCGAATAGGCCGTCGCCTTCGCCTCGTCCGTGAGCAGCCGCTCGCGCTCCAGCAGCTCACGCACACGCCGGCCCAGCTCCGCCTCAGCCCCCGCAATCATCCGCGCGGGGACCTCTTCCAGCCCAATCTCCAACAAAAAATCAGCCATCACTCAGCTTTCAATTGTCTGTATTCATCGCAACAATTCCCGGCGTCCATCACCGGCCAACTTACTCACTCGCTCACTCGCTAACTTGCTCACTCGCTAACTTGCCGACTCGCAGACTTGCTAACTCGCCATTTGCTGCTGCGCATACGCCTTGGCCACGCCCACCGTCAGCGCGCGAATCCGCCCCATGACGCCCACGCGCTCGGTTACGCTGATGGCTCCGCGCGCATCCAGAATGTTGAACAGGTTTGAGCACTTCAGCGCCAGCTCATAGGTGGGCAGCAGCGGAAACCGCCGCTTGTCTTCGGCGCTTGCTTTTTCGTCGGCCATCAGCGCATCGGCCTTGCCCAGCAGCGCCTTCGCCTCGGCTTCATATTCATTGAAGTGCTGCCAGAGCTTGGGCACATCCGCAACTTCAAAGTTGTAAACCGAAAACTGCAACTCCTCGGCCAGCCGCACCTCGCCGTAGGTCACTTCGACGCCCGTTTCCGGATCGCGCGCCCAGACAATCTCGTAAATCGAATCCACGTCCTGCAGAAACGCCGCAATGCGCTCCAGGCCATAGGTCAGCTCGGCGCACATCGGGTCCAGGTCCAGCCCGCCGCACTGCTGAAAGTAAGTGAACTGGGTAATCTCCAGCCCATCCAGCATTACCTGCCAGCCCACGCCCCACGCGCCGCCCGCCGGCCACTCCCAGTTGTCTTCCTCAAACTTCAGGTCGTGCTTCTTCAGGTCAATCCCCATCGCCTCCAGCGATTCGAGATACTGCTCCTGCACGTTCACCGGCGGCGGCTTCAAGATCAACTGGAACTGCGTGTGCTTGAAGAGCCGGTTGGGGTTTTCGCCATAGCGTCCGTCCGCCGGCCTCCGCGAGGGCTGCGCATAGCCCACGCGATACGGCCTGGGCCCGAGCACGCGGAGAAAGGTCTCCGGCGCCATTGTGCCCGCACCCACTTCCACGTCATAGGGCTGCTGCAGCACGCAGCCCCGCTGGGCCCAAAAGGCCTGCAAGCGGAAGAGCAATTCCTGAAACGTAAGCGCAGTGGTCGCCGGCGTAGTCGTCGATTCGATTGTTGGCACTGAAAATCTCTCTTAGCGGGACTCCCCTGGATTTTATCAGCCGACTACGAGTCCGCAGGGCTTCGTGTAGAGGTATTCTTCCAAGTCTTCCAAACCCAGAATGCGATCGTGCCTTCACCGGCAAGAATCATCAAAACGAGCACGTAGGTCGGCCAATGGTGGCGATAGCGCGCATAAATTCTCCAGTAGGAGTTGGCGCCCGTTTGAGCTTCGTCATTTGCTGCGGACCAAGCATCCATACCCGCGGAATTAACATATCCGAATGAATGGACGTTCTGCCCGATGGGCTCCGATAGCTTAATGGCCCGCGACCGCGTGTCAAAAATGAAACTGCGCACACTCGATGCCTTGAAATCAAATAGTGTGCCCGTGAAATAAGGATCCGAATAATGCAAATCGATAATCGAGCGAACGTAGCCAGGCCCCACTACCGGCATACCGGTATTGAAGCCTGGGGCGGCCAAATAGCCGTCATATGTGTTGAGGCTGCCTACGACGTATCCGTTGGGCAGGGTGACGTATGGATCACCGCTCAGCCCACAATCCTGATGAGCGATGCGATTGGAAATCTGTACGTGAATCAAGAACGCGATTACCAACCAAAGCAGACCAAGAAATGGGGCGATTATGCTTACCGCCTTCAGACGGTGGCCGTGCAAGCTCTCTTTTCGAACCGTACGTCTGGCAAGGAAGTAAAGGCAGGCCGATAAAGCGGAAGCGGCTAGGAACCCAAAGACTCCGAAGGTCGCGATGGTCATGAAAACCGCGAAGCCAGCCATGTACGCATTGTATTGTTGCCCTGGCGAATTGCAAGCAGCCTTCACTCGGTTCCGGCCGATAGTCTGTATCAAGAGGATCGGCGCTCAGTCCTCAATCGCTCACAGCCTTCCCAGCGTCTCCGCCGTGCGCAGCTTGCGTTCCATGTGCCGCTCGATCGCCTGCTGTGCAAACTGCCGCAGGTCCTGCCCGCGCCGCCGCGGCCACGCCTCGCCCGCAAACGCGGCCAACGGCTCCCGCAGCATGCGCCGCGCCGTCTGCCAGCTCTCCGCGCACAGCTCGCTGGCATCCCCGCCGCGATGCAACCCGCAAAATAATCCGTCGGCGTGCCCGCTAAACCAGACCTCTTCCCCATGCAATGGTTCGCCGCAGGCCGTGCAGTGCGCCACATCCGGCAGCAGGCCCATCAGCCGCGTCATCCACAGCTCAAAATACGTGAGCGGCATCCACGGCTGCTCGACCGTCGTCTGCTCCAGCACGGCGGCCATGAGCCGAAACACGGTTTCCTGCGGATCGTGCTCGGGCAGCGCCTCATCCAGCACCTCGGCATACAGGCTCAGCACCGCCATGCGCACCGCATCCACCGGCGCACTGAGCGGCGAGCGGACAATCTCCAGTTGGTCCAGCCGCACCAGCTCCTGCCCCGGCCGCTCCGCAAACCACGCCCGCGCCATCGTCATCGGCTCCAGCGCGCCGCCAAAGCGCCTGCGGCTCTTAAGCGCGGCCCTGGCCACGCCGCGCACACGCCCATACTCGCGCGTGAACAGGCTCACGATGAGGTCAGCCTCGTGCACCGGCCACGTGCGCAGCACCACCGCCTCCGACGTAAGCACGCTCATCGCCGTCCTTCACCGCGTCCTTCACCGCCCCGATCGCACTCGATGCACGTTCCTACGCAAAAACGCGCACCCCGCCCAGGCGGGATGCGCGTTCTCAAAGTCTGCACGCGCGGCTTAACGGCCGAAGTGCGTCGAATTCTTCTCAGCGAAGTGCGCCCACTTCTCCGGCAGGTCATCGGCGGCGAAAATCGCCGAAACCGGGCACGCCGGCACGCACGCGCCGCAGTCGATGCACTCGACCGGATCAATGAACAACTGGTCGGTCTCCGCGAAACCGGCCTCGTCCTTCTTGGGGTGAATGCAGTCGACCGGACACGCGTCCACACAGGCGCTGTCTTTGGTGCCGATACAAGGTTCTGCGATTACATAGGCCATCTGTGAAATCTCCGAACAGGTAAAGTCTCGACGCTGATAGTAGCATACGACCCGCGCGCCTGACTCCACCTAGAGGCCTATGCGTTTTGCGATGCGGGAAACCCGCCCGCTACCCCTTGGCCGTCTTCGCCGCGGGCCGTGCTGCACGTCCGGCCGCATCCCTGGCTGCATCCCTGGCCGCACGCTGCTGGGCAAACTCCCGCGCCGAAGGAATCGGCGCAAGGTTGCGCCCGGCAAAGATCGCGTCAAACAACAGCACCAGCTCGGCATGAATCCGCTCGTTCGAGGCCAGCACCTCGCGGCTGTCCAGCCTGAACGGCCCGCCGGCAAAGTCCGTGATGCGCCCGCCCGCCTCTTCCACCAGCAAAACGCCCGCCGCCGTGTCCCACGGGTTGAGATTGAACTCCCAGAAAGCCTCCAGCCGCCCCGCCGCCACATACGCCAAGTCCAGCGCCGCCGAACCCGCGCGCCGCACCCCGTGCGACCGCAGCGTGAATTCCTGGTAAAAGTGAATATTCGGATTCGCATGCCGCTTCCTGCTTGGGAAGCCCGTCGCCAGCAGGCTCTCGGCCAGCGTCCCGGTGCGCGAAACCCGCAGCGGCTTGCCATTCACCTCCGCGCCGCGTCCACGCTCGGCACGGAAGAGCTCATCGCGCATGGGATCGTAAATCACCCCGGCCACCATTGTGCCGTCTTCGTCCGCGGCCAACCCCACAGGCCTGTGCTCCAGCCCCATCGAAACGCAAAACTGCGGAAACCCATGCGCAAAATTTGTGGTGCCGTCCAGCGGGTCAACATACCAGCGATATTCCCGCTCCAATCCCTCGCGCGTTCCCTCTTCGCCGTAGATGCCGTGCTCCGCAAAGCGCTCGCCCAGCCGCGTCTTGATGAGCTTCTCCACGGTGCGGTCGGCCACCGTCACCAGGTCCACGTCGCCCTTGTACTCGGTCTCGACGCCGGCCGCGAAAAACTCCCGCAGCCGCGCGCCGGCCTCGCGCGCAATCTGCCCGGCCGCCGGAACCCACTGCCAGCCAGTGTGCAAATCGCTCACAGCGCCGCCTGACCCGCGCCGTCGCCCGCACGCGGCCGTACGCCGCGCTTGCGGCCCGCCTCGGTAATCGTCTGTACCTGGTTTTTGTAGATGAACAGGTTCGGCTTGCCTTCGCGCGTGAGGCGCAGCATGGCATCGTCAAAGTACTCGATCCAGCCGCGCACCGTTTCGCCGTCGCGCAGCTTCACAACCACCGGCACCTGCCGCTCACTGAGCGAGCGCAGATAGAGCGCTTCCTGGCCGGTTTCTCCCGGCGGTGGAGTCTTTGATTTTCGTCGCGCGGTCAGAGGAGGCGTCATGCTCCCATTGTAGGGCCATCCCCGGCGAGCATCCGCAGCCGGCCCTTCGCTCAGTTGCTCTTCAGCGGCGTATCGGCGTAGTAGCCGGTCCGATAGAAGAGATGAAACTCGCCCGGCGCGGCCCGCGGAATGGTGACCCGCAGGCGATGAAAATCCACGCCCGGCACCTGGTAGCGCGGATAATACGCCAGCAGATACTGCGTCCTGAGGTCCTCGCTCACGCGCTCGAAGGCCTTGTCCAGCCCACCCTGGTCCACATAAAAACTTTTGCCGCCGGTCTGCTCGGCCAGTGTAATCATGGCGTGCTCGCCGCCGGTGTCGCGGCCGGCGCTGGCCTCCACCGGCACATCAATAATCGAGTAAATCATCACTTCGCTGCGCAACGCCGCCTCCAGCGCCTGCGCATAGGTGGTGTTCTCCGCCGTGTCTCCGCCGTCTGACACCAGCACCAGAATCTTCCGCCCGTCCTTCGGGCCCAGCTTTTGCGACGCCAGATAAATCGCGTCGTAGAGTGCGGTCGCATCGCCGCCGCGCAGCCGCTTGAGCCCGCGCTCAATCGCCGCCTTTTTATTCGTGAACGGCGTCAGCTCCACCACGTCGGTGGCAAACTCAATCAGGCTCATCTTGTCTTCAGGCCGCATGAGGGCCTCAACAAACCGGTGCGCCGCCTGCTCGTCCATCACACGATCCTTAAAGACGCTGCCGCTGGTATCAATGGCCAGCGTAATGTTCAGCGGCAGGCCCGACTGTCTTTCAAACACCGCAATTTTCTGCGGCCTTCCATCCTCGTCAATTTCAAAATCATTTTTCGTCAGCCCGCCCACCAGCGCTCCGTTCCGGTCGGTCACGTTTACCAGAACGTTCACCAGCTTTACGTCCACCTTCAGCGTGGTTGTCTGCGCCGCCGCGCCCAGTGCCGCGAAACCCAAGCCCAGCAGCCACGCCGCCCGCCGCGCGCCCCTGCGCTTACTCGGCATCGCCCGCCTCCACGCCCAGCGCCGCGGGAAAGGGCTCTCCATCCGCCCACACCGCGCCGTCGGCAAAGGTCTCCTTCTTCCAGATGGGCACGGTTTTCTTCAGCGTGTCAATCAGCCACCGGCTGGCCTCATAGGCCTGCGCCCGGTGCGCGCTGGCCACCACGATCAGCACGCTCGTCTCGCCAATCCGCAGGCGGCCCAGCCGGTGCACAATCGTCACGTGCCGCACGCCGAACTTTGCGCGCGCCTCCCCGGCCAACTGCGCCATCTGCTTGAGCGCCATCTCTTCATACGCCTCGTAATCGAGATGGAGGGTCTGCCGTCCGCGGGAGTGGTTGCGCACAATCCCGTCAAAAACCACCACCGCGCCATCCGCACCGGCCTTGGCCGCGCGCACCAGCGCCTCTGCGTCAATTTCGTCGCGCATGAGCCGCGTATCGCCGGCCTCGTGGTTCGCGGCCGCGCCCGAGCCCCCGCTGACCGGCGGCAGCAAGCCCACCTCGTCGCCATCCTTCAGCCGCGTCTGTGCCGCGGCAAACTCCGCATTCACGCTCACCGCAATTCCGCGCAGCAGCGGCGCGCCCGCGGCCCGCTGCAGACGCTCCAGCAGCGCACCAACCGTCGCACCCTCGGGCAGTTCCATCGCCTGCTCACCGCCAAGGGAATCCTTCAGCATGCCAAAGGCTAGTACTCGCACACGCATCCTGGTTTCCAGCATACTGCCTGCCTGTTAGACGTGCCGCCGGCCATTCAGTGCGCGCCGGCTGCCTTGCACCTCCCGCGAAGCATGCCCATCAAACAAAAATAGGGCCGGCAGTTTTGCCGGCCCACTCATGCTCAGGTTTGCGGCCTTCAGGCGTGCGCGCCGGCCGTCTCCTTTTCCGCGGTTTTGGGTTCGGCGGCCTTGGATTCGATGGTTTTGGATTCGGCAGCCTTGGGCGCATCGGTCCGCGCCTTCATCAGCGGCAGCGCAATGCCCAGCACGTCGCCAATGCACTTGGCGTAATGGATGCTGACGCCCTCGGTCATCTCCGGCGTCAGGTCCTCTTCCACGTCCTGCCGGTTGTCGGCGGGCAGAATCACGGTTTCCACGCCAGCCCGGCGCGCCGCCAGGAACTTCTCCTTGATTCCGCCCACCGGCAGCACATTGCCGCTGAGCGTAATCTCGCCGGTCATCGCCGTCCGCGGCCGCACCGGCGTATCGGTCAGCAGCGAAGCCAGCACCGTGGCCATGGTCACGCCCGCCGAGGGCCCATCCTTGGGAATTGCCCCCGCCGGCACGTGGATGTGCAGGTCAAGGTCCTTGTTGAAGTCCTCGGCCAGCCCCAGCATGGCCGCATTGGACCGCGCCCAGGTAAGCGCGGCCTGCATGGACTCCTGCATCACCTCGCCAATCTGGCCCGTCATGGTAAAGCCGCCCTTGCCCTTCATCTTGTTGGCTTCGATGAACAGGATGTCGCCGCCGGCCGGGGTCCACGCCAGGCCCACCGCGACGCCCGGCCGCTTCACGCGCTCAGCCACCTCGGTCTCCACGCGCACCTGGATGCCGCCAAGGAACTCCTTCAGGACTTCCTTTGTGATGACCAGCTTTTCCTTTTTGCCCTCCACCACGCGGCGCGCCTGCTTGCGGCAGACCGTGCCAATCACCTGCTCGAGCTTGCGCACGCCGGCCTCGCGCGTGTAGTGCCGCAGCATGTGCCGCACGGCCTGGTCAGAAAACTCGATCAGCTCCCCGGTGATGCCGTTCTCCTCGACCTGCCGCGGAATCAGGTAGTCGTAGGCAATGCGCACCTTCTCCTCTTCGCTGTAGCCCTGCAGCGGAATCAGCTCCATTCTGTCCAGCAGCGGCGCGGGAATCGGGTCCAGCATGTTGGCCGTGCAGATGAACAGCACCTTCGACAAATCGAAGGGCACATCCAGGTAGTTGTCGCGGAAGGTGTTGTTCTGCGCCGGGTCCAGCGTCTCGAGCAAGGCCGACGCCGGATCGCCGCGGAAGTCCCGCCCGAGCTTATCCACCTCGTCCAGCATGATGACCGGATCGTTGGTTTCCGCGCGCCGGATGCTCTGGATTATCTGCCCCGGCAGCGCGCCAATGTAGGTCCGCCGGTGCCCGCGAATCTCCGCCTCGTCGTGCATGCCGCCCAGCGCCACCCGCTGGAACTTGCGCCCCAGCGCCCGCGCAATCGACTTGCCCAGGCTGGTTTTGCCCACGCCCGGAGGCCCCACAAAGCACAGAATTGGCCCCTTCATATCCGGCTTGAGCTCAAGCACGCTCAGATAATCCAGAATCCGTTCCTTCACCTTCTTCAGGCCATAGTGGTCCTCGTCCAGGATCTCCCGGGCCTCGCCGATGTTCACTTCCTTGCCGGAGCTTTTGGCCCACGGCAGCAGCGCCAGCCACTCAATGTAATTCCGCGTCATGGAGTAGTCGCCGGCCATCGGCGACATCCGCGAAAGCCGCGTCAGCTCCTTCAGCGCTTCCTTTTTCACGTCGTCGGGCATGCCCGCGGCCTCAATTTTGGCGCGCAGGTCTTCGGCCTCGCGCTGGCCCTCGTCCTGCTCACCCAGCTCCTTCTGGATGGCCTTCAGTTGCTCGCGCAGATAGTAGTCGCGCTGGGTCTGCTGCACCTGGTCCTGCACTTCAGACTGAATCTTGGTCCTGAGCTGCTGCACTTCCAGCTCTTTGGCCAGATGCTGGTTCATCAGGTCCAGCCGCGCCAGCACCGTCCCGGTCTCCAGCAGCAACTGCTTTTCATCGGTGGTCAAAAACGGCAGCGACGAGGCCACAAAGTCCACCAGCCGGCCCGGGTCCTCAATATTGGCCGCAATCGTTCGCAACTCGTCGCTCAGGGTCGGCGACTCGGAGACAATCTGCCCGAATTGCCCGATGACATTGCGAACCAGCGCCTCCAGCTCCGGGCTGGTCTGCGGCTCCCGGTTCTCCAGGAGCTCCACTTCGGCCAGCATGAAGGGCTCACTCTGCACAAACCGAACCAGCCGCACCCGCTGCACGCCCTCCGTGAAGACAAAGCGGCTCTGGTTGGGCATGCGGACCACTTTGTGTACCGTTGCCAGGGTGCCCACGCCGTGCAAATCCAGCGGCTCGGGCACATCGAGTCTGGGGTCAAGCTGTGCCGCCACCACAATCGACCGCTCATCTCCCAGCGATTCAATCAGTTGGATCGAACTTTCGCGCCCCACCGTGAGCGGCAGCACGGCGTGGGGGAACAAAACGGTGTCCCGCACGGGCAGCACCGGCAGCCGACGGATCTCCCGGACCTCCCGCTCGGACTCGCTGGCGGGCTCTTTCTTCGTCGATTCGTTTGACATTGAGTATCCCTTTATCAACTTTTCTTCATATTAGACCACGCAGGCTCGCGAAAGTTGCAGGATTCCTCTTTCCCATTCCCTGGCCCGGCCAGCCTGCGCTCGCCTTCCCACTTCAGGAATTACGTCCAGCCAGGCCGTCTGGTTCCTACCGGACCAGGTAGGCTAGCCCCGGCAGGCCCGACCCGGCAGGCGGCCGCGGGCAGGCCCGCTTGACGAGAACAAAGGCCGTCCGGCAGCCGGAAGTTCAAAAAAACCAAGGCCAACTTCTCCCCCAATCAAAAAAACCGCCGCGGGGCGCTCCTCGCCCGCGACGGTTCCCGGGAAAACCGGATGCTCAAGCTCTCTATCGGCTCTGCCTGCACAAGGTTGAGCCACAAGGTTGGGCCACAAGGTTGGGCCACAAGGTTGAGCCACAAGGTTGAGCCACAAGGTTCAGCAAGGCCGCTGGCGCGACGGCCGGCAAGGCCTCACTATTTGCCCTCTTCGGCCTTCTCCTTTTTGCCCTCTTCGGACTTCTCTTTCTGGATGGCCGACTCAATCCTGTCCCACAAGTCTTCCTTGGGCTGCTCCGCGGACAGCAGTTGGCGCGCGGCCTCGGCAATCGTTTCGAGGTCGGCCAGCAGCGCGCGGCAGAGCGGGCATTCCTTGAGGTGGGGATGATTCCTGGCATCCTGGCCCGAGCCGATCAGGTCAGCAAGATGCGCCTGAAACTCGCGGCAATCCATCGAATCCATCGAATCCATCGAATCCATCGAATTGCGCTCTTCACCCATTACCGCACCTGCCCCTGTAACGATGTGCGCAGCGTCTCGCGCAGCCTGAGCCGCGCCTTGTGCAACTGCGACTTGCTGTTGCCGATTGAGCAATCCAGCATGGTCGCAATCTCGTTGTGCTCATAGCCCTCAATATCGTGCAGCACAAAAATCAGACGGTAGCCCGCCGGCAGGTCAGAGACGGCGCGTTCCAGCGCCAGGCGGTCAATGCATCCGGTCAGCGTGAGGTCCGGCGCGCCAAAACTCCGCCCCGGCCCATCGTCGTGGGTTGGCTCCATGGCCTCGTCCAGCGAGGTGAGCGCCAGCCCCTTCTTGCGCAGGTGCATGAGAACCACGTTCACCGCCAGCCGGTGCAGCCAGGTGGAAAAGGCCGAATCGCCGCGAAAGGTGGCAATCTTGCGGTGCAGTTGCAGGAAGGCTTCCTGGGTTAAATCCTCGGCCTCAGCCACGCTGTTGACCATGCGCAGGCAGAGCGAGTAAACCCTGCGCTTGTGCAGCCCGTAGAGCAGCGCAAAGGCCGCATGGTCGCCGGCCTGGGCCTGGGCCACCACTTCCATGTCCGCGGCCGGGCGGGCGCTGGCCGTTGTGCTCGCCTCGGCACTCGCCGTTACGCTTGCCTCTGCGCTTGCCGTTACTCCGTTCTGTGTCTTTTTCGCTGCGCCCGATTCCGCGCAGCTCTCCTCTTCACTCCGGCCGTTGGGTCGCGCCGTCTTCACAGCTTTGCTTCGGGGCATTGGCTTCCTTTGGGGAATCGGTCGCTTTCCGCCCCCACCGTGCTGCGTGGGGCCATATTCCTCGTTAGTATAAAGGGCAGCGGCGGTGAACAGCGGAGCGTGCGCATGGCGGAACCGGTGCGGACCGGCCTGAAGCAACTGAATCCGGATTCCCTGGAGGTTGACTTCCTGGAATCCCCGGGCCACGCATTCCTTGAATGGAGTGCGCGCGAACCTTAGCATTTTCCGGAGAGATGGTTTTGTTCCCAGAGCGGTCAGGGCAGCGCGGAGTTCGACGGACAGGAACCATGCTGTTGACCGGCTGGCTGCTTTTGGTCCCCGCATTGCTGGCTCAGTCCCCGCCGCCGGCAGCTCCGAGCACTTCGGCCCCGGCTTCAAGCACTTCGTCATCGGCTTCGCGCGCTTCGGGGGTGGCTCCAAGTACGCCGTCCCCGGCTTCAAGCACTTCGTCTCGGGCTCAGGGCACGCCGTCGTCGGCGCCGCAGGCCACGCCGCAGGCAAACACTCCGCGCCGGGCCGCTTCCCTTCCCGATGCGCCCGTTCCGGCTGCGCCGGCGCTGGAGCCCTCGGCTCCGTTCCTGGGGCTCACCGTCACGGGAATCGAAATCCATGGCGTCTCCCTTGACCGGCTGGCTCCGCTGCCCGGCCATCTGGCCCAGGCGGTGGGCAAGCCGCTGACGCAAGAAAATCTTGCCGAAAGCGTTCGCGAGCTTTATGCCACGGGGCTGTTTGAGACCGTGGAAGCGACCGGGAGGCCGGCCGCGGGCGGCATTGATCTGGTGTTTGAAGGCAAGCCCCGCATCTTTATCGGCACGGTGACGGTGAGCGGCGCCAAGGGCGCCACGATCAACGCCCAGTTGCAGCGCGCAGCCGATTTGAACCCCGGCACCCGCTTTACCGCCACCAAGCTCACCCTGGCCGATGCCCAGATTCGCCAGGCCCTGGCCGACAACGGTTTTCACAAACCGGCGATTGCCCACACGCTGACCCAGCACGCTGCCGAGCAGCTTGTGGACATCGCGTTCCAGGTAATCTCCGGCGCGCAGGCGCGGGTGGGCATTGTCCGGGTGAGCGGAGACTCGGGCCTGACCGAATCCCAGTTCCGCCGCTACGCGCATCTGCACACCGGCGCGCGCGCGGACCACGACACCGTCAATCGCGCTCTTGCCGGCGTTCTTAAGCACTATCGCCATGAAAACCGCCTGGAAGCCGAAATCAAGCTCGTCTCTCAAACCTGGGACCCTGCCACCAACCGCATCAATTACCAGTTCACGGCCACGCGCGGTCCGGTGGTGCTGGTGCGCGTGCAGGGAGCCAGCATCAGCAAGGACCGGCTCGAGCGGCTGGTTCCCGTCTACGAGGAAGGGACGGTGGACGAAGACCTGCTGAACGAGGGCAACCGCAGCCTGCGCGACTCCTTCCAGCGCCTGGGCTACTTTGACGTGAAGGTGGACCATCGGCGCGAGTCGCCACGACCGGACCTTGTAAACATCGTTTTCACCGTCACCGAGGGCTCTCGCCGGCGCGTGGACCGCATCACCGTCTCCGGCAATCACTACTTTGACACTGCCACGCTGAAAGACCTGCTGAGCGTACACGCGGCAGATACGCTGGACCGCCATGGCACATACAGCCAGGCGCTGGTGGCCGCCGATGTGGCCGCGATCAAGGCCGTCTACCAGAACAACGGCTTCTCCCACGCAAGCGTGACGCCGCAGGTGACGACAATTGCGAACGCCAAAAAATCATCCCGCAAATCCCTGGGCCTGGCGGTCGACTATCAAATCACGGAAGGCGTGCAGCAGCGCGTGGGCAAGCTCACGCTCGACGGCAATGACCATGTTCCCGACCAGGAATTGCAGTCGCTGATGAACACCGCTTCAGGCCAGTTGCTTTCGCCGCAATACCTGGCCGGCGACAAGGACGCCATTCTCACCAAATACCTGAGCATGGGCTTTGACCACCCCAACGTGCAGGTGGAGCAGCAGCCTGAGAAATCCAACCCCAACCTGGTGGACATCACCTTCCACGTGACAGAGGGCAAGCAACTGTTTGTGCGCAAGGTATTGCTCACGGGCCTGCATTACACGCGTCCCAGCACCGTGGCCCGCGCAATCACGCTGCACCCCGGAGACCCGCTGAGCCAGACCGCGCTGCTGGAGACCCAGCGCAACCTTTACGACTTTGCGCTCTTCAATGAGGTGGATGCCTCGGTTGAAAATCCGAATGGCGGCGAAACCCACAAGACCGTTCTGGTGCAAACCAGTGAAGCCCGCCGCTGGACGCTGACCTACGGTCTTGGCTTTGAGGCGCAGACCGGCCAGCCGGTGAACAACTGCGCCGGCGCCATCGCCAGCGGCGTTGCCTGCAATCCCAACGGCAAAACCGGCATCAGCCCGCGCGTGCTGTTGGACATTACGCGCAATGACCTCTTCGGCCGCGACCAGGCCGCATCCATCCAGGGCACCTGGGGCCTGCTGGAGCAGAAGATCGACCTTCTCTACCAGAATCCGCACTTTTATGGACGCCGCAACTTCGGCCTCACCTTCTCCGGCGGCTATGCCAACAGCCAGGACGTGACCACGTACGTGGCCTCCAAGCTGGACGCGGGATTCCGGCTCTCAGAAAAGTTCAACTCCAACGTGCTGAATCTCTCCAAGGCCAACACCTTCATCTACGAGTACGATTTTCGCCGCGTGAAGGTCGCCGCCAGCAGCCTGCAGGTCTACCCCGATGCCATTCCCGCGCTCTCGACGGCTGCGCGCGTCGCAGGGCCGGGCTTCACCTGGGTGCGCGACACCCGCGACAACCCGCTGGACGCCCATCGCGGAACCTACACCAGCTTTCAGGAATTTCTTTCGCAGCACGCCTTCGGCTCGGAGGCGGAGTTCAATCGTATCGATCTGACCAATTCGAGCTACTACGGCTTTGACAAGAATCGCCTGGTGATTGCGCGCAACACGCGCTATGCGCAGGAGCGCACCTTTGGCAGCGGCTCCAACGAGCTGATTCCGCTGCCGGAGCGCATCTTCTCCGGCGGTGCAACCTCGCATCGCGGTTTCTCCATCAACGCCGCGGGACCCCGCGATCCGGAAACCGGCTTTCCTATCGGCGGCGCGGGAGCCTTCATCAACAGCACGGAGGTGCGCCTGCCGCCGCCCACGCTGCCCTGGCTCGGCAACACGCTCTCCTTCGTTCTTTTTGAAGACATGGGCAACGTCTTTCGCAACTCCAGCGACATCTGGAGCTCGGTGCTGCGCATTCACCAGCCGGACAGGGACGCATGCAAAGTGCTCACCTCCAACGCTACTTCACCTCCGCCGCCCACCGGCCCGAGCACCTCCACCGGCATTGAGGGCCAGTGCAGCTTCAACTACTTCTCCCATGCAGCGGGACTGGGCCTGCGCTACCATACGCCGGTCGGGCCCATTCGCTTTGACTTCAGCTACAACCTGAATCCGCCCATCTACCCGATCGACATCGACTATTCAATCAAACCGTATTACTCCAATCCTCACGTGGGCGAAGCACAGCACTTCAACTTCTTCTTCAGCCTGGGGCAAAGCTTTTGAGCATGCGCGCGCGTACTCCAATCCGGCTTGTCGCATGGCAGCGCCTCCTGGCGACGGCGCTCTCCGTTGCCTGCCTGCTGCCGTCTGCGGCGCAATCCACTGCGGCGCAATCCACTGCCGCGCAATCCACCGGCGCGCAGCCGTCCGCTCCGGCAGCTCCAACAGGCCCGGCGCCTGTGGTGCTGGACCGCGTGGTGGCCGTCGTCAACAACCAGGCGATTCTCGAAAGCGATCTCGACGAGGAGCTGCGGCTTTCCATTCTGGAGCCAAATCCGCAAGGCCGCGTCCGCGGCACGGAGACGCCGGAGTCCGCCCTGCGAAGGCTCATCTCGCGCGCCCTCATCCGCCAGCAGATTCGCGAGGAAGACGCGCAGGTGGCCGAGCCCGCAGAAAAGGAAGTGAACGACCGCATCGCCGAGCTTCGCCGGCAACTGCCCGTCTGCCTGCGCGCCAACTGCGTTACGGATGCCGGCTGGAAGGCCTTTCTCGCGGCCCACGACCTGACGGAACCGGCCGTCCGTGATTATCTCCGCAACCGCCTTGAGATTCTCAACTTCATTGAGCTTCGCTTCCGGCAGGGCATCCACATTTCGCAGCGGGAAATCTCGGACTACTATCAGGACACGCTTCTGCCCCAGTACCTGGTGGGCGAGCCCACGCCTCCGCAGAAGCAGGTTGCGCCGCGCATCTCGGAAATTCTTCTTCAGCAAAAGGTGAACGCGCTCTTCAGCGGATGGCTGGACAATCTGCGCGACCAGGGCGAAGTGGAAGTCCTGGTTCCCGCGCTGGAAGCCGCCGCGCAACCCCGCACCAGCAGCGGAGGCACGCCATGAGCGACCTCCACAACCCTCCGCCCGGCGCGCGAGACAATCCCGCCGCACGCGAGCCGGAATTTGCGCCCGTTGGCAAGCCGCACCGTGTGCGCCGCCTGGCCTGGATTGCCGCCGGAAGCGCCGCGGGCCTGGCCATCCTGCTGCTATTGCTCTACGCGTTCCTCAGCTCCTCCGCCTTTGAAAATCTGGTCCGCGAGCGGCTCATCGCCTCGCTCGAGAACTCGACCGGCGGGCGCGTCCAGATTGCCTCCTTCAGATGGCGTCCGCTGCAGCTTGAGGCGGATGCCTCCGGCATTGTGCTGCACGGCCGCGAAGCCGCCGGCGAGGAACCCTACGCGCGCATTGATCAGATTCATGCGGCCCTGAGCGTTCTTGGCCTGTGGAATCCGCACATCCGCCTGCGCGCGCTGGACATTGTGCGGCCCGCCGTGCACCTGATTGTTTACCCTGACGGCTCGACGAATCAGCCCCAGCCGCCGAAGCCCGCCTCGAAAGGCAAGCTCACGCTGAACACGCTTTTCGATCTCCACGCCGGCCGCATCGCGCTGCGCGACGGCACGGTACACTACGAAGACCGCGCCGCCGGTTTCGACTTCCAGAATCGCAATCTGCCGCTCAACCTGACCGCGACGGACACATCCCTCAGACTCGTCTACGTTCCCGCCGGCGGAAAAGCTCCCGAGACCTATCGCATTGAATGCGGTGCGCGCGACCTCTCACTGGTCCGCGGCAATCCGGCGCATCCCGTCGCGCCGCCGGTCTCCGGCCTGGCGCAGGCCACGCTGGACCTTACGCGCACCGGCGCATATCTGCGCAGCCTGCGGCTCACCACGCACGACTCTCAATCCGGCGACCACGCGCTCATGCTCACCGGCTCGCTGGTGGACTTTGCCCATCCTCGCTGGCAGGCGCGCGCGCAGGGCCAACTGGACATGCGCCTGCTGAACTCCATCACCGGCTACCCCAACTCGCCGGAAGGCCTGGCGCGCCTTGACCTTGCCGCCGAGGGCCACGGAGGCGTCTTCCATATCGACGGCCCCATCCACGTGGACCACGGCTCGTATGTTGGAGGCGGCATCAACGCGCGCAACGTGACCATCGACGCGCACTTCCACGCCGACCCTGAGCAGATGCTCATCGCCAACACCGTTGCCCGCTTTCGGCAGGGCGGCCGGATCGACGGCGAGGTGGCGCTGAACCACTGGCTGGGTCCGCTGCCCGGCACGGCCGTTCTGGAAACCGCGCCCACACCGCCGGCCAAGCGTTCTCTCTTCCGCTTCGGCCGCCGCAAGTCTCAACGCGCCGCAAAGCAAGCCGCGCAATCCGTTGCCACGCATCTGGACGGCAAGGTCATCGCCAACTTCCACGGCGTTCCAATGGACACGGTTCTCGACATCGTGAGCCAACCGCCCTTCCAGCGCCTGGGCATTGGCGCATTGCTCACGGGCCCCGCCACGGCCACCTGGACAAAGGGCGACGTGCGCACCCTGGCCGTGACGGCAAAGCTGGCGTTGACGCCGAGCACATCCGCCGCAGCCGGACAACGATCAGGCTCGCAGCGGGTTTCGCAGCCGGGCTCGCAGCGGGTTTCGCAGCCGGAAGTCCCCACCTCCGGAGTGATTGACGCCACCTACACGCAGCGCGACGGCGGCGTGAACGTTCGCGCGCTTTCGCTTGTGATGCCCGCCAGCACGCTGAAGGCCAGCGGCCACCTGGGCGCTTACCCGCTGCGCAGCGCCTCGCAGCTCAACATCGATCTCGACTCCCACGACCTGACGGAATTTGACCGCGTTCTGCGCGACCTGGGTCTGCACCGCGACGGCAAAGACGGCGTTGCCGCGCTGCCCGTCACGCTGGCCGGCGAAGCACGCTTCCACGGCCTGTGGACCGGCTCGCTCATCAACCCGCATCTTACCGGAGCCCTGAACGCCACCAACCTTGTCGTCGATCTTCCCGCTCCAGGCGACCGAGCCCAGCCCCAAACCGTTCGCTGGGATTCGCTGGAGGCCACCGGCAGCTACGCTTCAAACCGCATTGCCGTGGACCATGCCCGCCTGGAGCATGGCCCGGCCTCCATCGAGCTTGAGGGCACTCTGGCGGCCGCCGCGCCCGCCGCCGCCGCGCACGCGCGCCCGGGATTCGACGGCAATTCCATCCTTCACCTCCAGGTGACCGCGAGCCAGGTGGACTCCGCCGATCTGATTCCATTTCTCGGCCGCACGCTCCCGGTTGCCGGCCGGCTGAGCACGCAGTTCCAGGCGGAGGGCCGGCTGCACACACTGCAGGCCACGGGCTGGGCGCAGCTTGACCACGCCACACTGTACGGTGAACCGCTCACCCGCATCCGCGCGCAGGGAACCCTCGCCGCGCCACAGCTCGACCTGACTTCGCTCACGCTCACCGCGCCGGCCGGAACCGTCACCGCCTCAGGCGGCTACAACTTCCACTCGCACCAATTCACGCTCCGTGCGCAGGGCGCAGCGATCCAGCTTGCCAAGCTCAAGCGCCTCGAGAACGCCGCGCTCAACGCTTCCGGAACGCTCGGCTTCACCGTCTCGGGTTCAGGAACCCTCTCCGATCCGCGACTGACCGCGCATGGCCAAGTGACCCGCGCCACGCTGGCCGGCGAAACCCTGGGCAGCGTGGACATTGACGCGCACACCGCCAACCGCACCCTTATTTATTCACTCGGCACGCACTTTGAATCCGCCGACCTCGCCCTCGAGGGCCATACGGCGCTGAGCGGCGATCTGGACACTCAGGCCACGCTTCGCTTTTCACGCTTCGACATCGGCATCCCGCTCAAAATCGCCCACGTTCCCGGACTGACCGGCAAGTCGGCTCTGGCCGGAACCGTTACGCTGGCCGGACCACTGCGCAAGCCCGACCAGCTCCGCGGCGAGGCCTCCCTCAAGGACCTGGCGCTCACCGTAGTCGGCGTTCATCTTCGCAGCCAGGGCCCGGTGCATGCCGCGCTCGCCAACCAGCGCATCTCGCTTGACCCCATCCACATCACCGGCGAAGAAACCGATATCCATCTCCAGGGCGATGTCGATTTCAAATCCGGACATCAGCTCAACCTTGCCGCCTCGGGCTCCGTCAACCTGAAGCTGGCCGAAACGCTCGACCCCGACCTGACCGCCAGCGGCACCACCACCTTCCAGGTTGAAGCCCACGGCACCTTCCAGAATCCCGACCTGCGCGGGCGCATCGATTTCCAGAACGCATCTCTCGCGCTCGAAGACCTGCCCAACTCGCTTTCGCAACTGCACGGCACGCTGGTGTTCAACCAGAACCGCCTTGAAATCCGCTCACTGACCGCGACCACCGGCGGCGGTCAGCTTTCTGTCGCCGGTTATCTGGCTTATCAGCACGGCATCTTCGCAGACCTTTCCGTCACCGGCCAAGGCGTTCGCATCCGCTACCCGCAGGGCGTGAGCTCGCTGGCCGATGCCACGCTGCACCTGCAGGGCTCGCAGAACAATCTTCTGCTGAGCGGCAAAATTCTCATCACCCGCTTCACGGTGAGCCCCGACCTCGACATTGTCGCGCTGGCCGCGCAGGCCGGCAAAATCCAGCCTGTTGCGCCGCCGGACGCGCCCTCCAACCACATTCGCCTGGATGTGCGCATCCAGTCCTCGCCGCAGCTCAACTTCCAGAATGCCTATGCCAAGCTGGCCGGCGACGTGGATCTGCACCTGCGCGGCACGCTGGCCACGCCGTCACTGCTGGGCCGCGTTTCCATCACGGAGGGCAACGCCACCATTGCCGGCACGCGCTATGAGCTGCAGCGCGGCGACATCACCTTCACCAACCCCGTCCGCATTGAGCCCTCCATTGACCTGAACGCCACCGCGCACGTGCAGGATTACGACGTCACGCTCGGCATCCACGGCTCGCTGAACAAGCTGAACATCTCCTACCACAGCGATCCTCCGCTGCCTGAGTCCGACGTGATCGCGCTGCTGGCGCTGGGCCGCACGCAGAACGAGCAGCGCATCTACACGCAGCAGCAGGAGCAGGTGGCCGCCAACACCACCGACGCCCTGCTGGGCGGCGCGCTGAACGCCACCGTAAGCAGCCGCGTGCAGCGGCTCTTCGGCTCCGGCTCCGTCAAGGTCGATCCCAGTTACCTGGGCGCGCTGGGCAACTCCACCACGCGCATCACCGTGGAGGAGCAGGTGGGCCGCAATGTGACGCTGACCTATGCCACCAACGTGAATACCACGGCGCAACAACTGCTGCAGGCCGAGATTGCCATCAATCATCACGTGTCGCTGCTGGTCACCCGCGATGAGTCCGGCGTCTTCTCGATGGTGATCAAAGCCACGCGCCGCTATCGCTGATTCCCTGCAACTTTTCCCCTTCGCGCGTGTCTAATCAGTTAGACAGGAATCGCAAAAGCCCTGTATTGACGCGGGGTTGAGCGATTTACTAAACAAGATACGAAGGAGGATTCGGACATGACTGTAACCATTCGTCGTACCCCGGCTGCGCTTGCTTTGGCCGTGCTGGCCGGAGCGCTCCTTGCTTTGCCCCAGGTTTCCCGGGCAGCAACTTCCCCCAACCCTGCGCTTGATTCCGCGAGCGGGCAAAACGCCTCGCAGCGCGACGCGGAGGCGCGGCTGAACAAGTCGCAGTTTGACAATGTCCGGGTCACCGTCTCTGACGGCATTGCCACGCTCACCGGCAATGTTCAGCTTTACGAGTACAAGGCGGACGCCGCCAAGCGCGCACTCCATGCCAAAGGCGTGCAGGCGGTGCGCAACCTGATTCAGGTGAGCGGACCCAGCATCTCTGACAAGCAACTGCAGGACAAGCTTGTGGAGCAGCTGACCTATGACCGCGTGGGCTATGGCAACGCCTTCAACGCCATCAGCGTTGCGGTGAACAATGGCGTGGTTACGCTGGGCGGCCACGCGCGCACCTATGTCGATAGCAACTCCGCGCAGGCCCTGGTGGATACCACGCCCGGCGTGAAGGATGTGATCAACGAGGTGCAGGTGGATCCGGTTTCGATCATGGACGACCAGATCCGCCTTGAGGTGGCGCGTGCCATTTACGGCTACCCGCTGCTGCACAAGTACGCCATTGATCCGGCCAAGCCCATTCGCATCTCGGTGCAGAATGGCCACGTCTCGCTCTACGGCGTGGTGGACTCGAAGGGCGACAAGGATGCGGCATTCCTCCGCGCCAACGGCGTCCCAGGCGTCTTCAGCGTCAAGAACCACCTCCAAGTGGCCAACCAGCCCACTGAGGCGCAAAAGTAAACCTTCCGCCGCGGGCCGCATCCGGTCTACGTTCCGGGCCATGTTCCGGCCCTTCCGGTCCATGTTCCGGCCCGCGCAACCAGTGCCGGTCAGCCCCCCAAGGCTGGCCGGCGTATTTTTGTTTTGCCTGCCCGCGCGTCTTTGCGTCCACCCTTTCCAGTACACTGGAGCGTGGAACTTCGCACGGAATCCGGCCCGACAGGCTTGTTTGCCAAGACCCGCACCACGCTTGAGATGATCAAGTGGGAGCACTCGATCTTTGCGCTCCCCTTCGCGCTTATCGCGGCTCTGCTGGCCGCCGGCGGCCTGCCCACACTGGGAACCCTCGGCTGGATTCTGGTGGCCATGGTCACCGCGCGCTCCTGCGCCATGGCCTTCAACCGCTGGGCCGACGCCGCGCTTGACGCCGACAATCCGCGCACCCGCTCCCGCGCCATTCCCGCCGGACTGCTCTCACGCCGCTTTGTTTTCGGCTTCACCATTCTGATGGCTCTCGGCTTTTTTCTGGCCGCGGCGGAGCTCAACCGCCTCACGCTCGAGCTGGCTCCGGTGGCGCTGGCCGTGCTGCTGGGCTACAGCTACATGAAGCGCTTCACGCGCTGGTCGCACCTTGTGCTGGGCCTGGCGCTTGGCATTGCGCCTTCCGCCGCGTGGATTGCCGTGCGCGGCTCACTGGATGCGCGCATCGTCGTCCTCACCGTCGCGGTGGCGCTTTGGGTGGGCGGCTTTGATGTGCTCTACGCCTGCCAGGACTACGACCACGACCGTGCCACCGGCCTGCGCAGCCTGCCCGAATCCATCGGCATTCCCGCAGCCTTCTGGGCCGCGCGCGCGATGCACGCCGCCATGCTTGCCCTGCTGTGCTGGTTTGCCGTGCTCTTCCACTTCGGCCTGGCCGGCTGGCTGGGCGTTGCCGCCGCCGCGCTGCTGCTGGCCTACGAGCACGCCATCGTTTCGCCGCGCGACCTGCGCCGCCTGAACGCCGCCTTCTTCACCATGAACGGCGTCATCGCCTTCGTCTTTCTTTGCTTTGTCGCCACCGACTTGTGGCTGAGGAGATAGCGCACGTGTCCTCCGCTTCGCAATCCGCAAGTGCCTCCGCGCCCAACGCTGAAGCGGCACGCTGGTATGCCGCGCGCAAGCCCGCCGCCTCCGCCGTCATCGGCAACCCCGGCGGCATGCGCATTGCTATCCAGGGCGAGCCCGGCTCCTTCAGCCACGAGGCGGCGCTCAAGCTGGCGCCTGACGCCTGCATCGTTCCCTGCTCAGTCTCCGCAGAGGTTTTTGCCGCGCTGGCCTCCGGCGCCGTGGATGCCGCCGCCATTCCCATTGAGAACTCCCTGGCCGGCTCAGTCCTTGAACACTTTGATCTTCTGCTCTCCCACGACGTTCTGGTCGAGCGCGAAACCCTTTTGCGCATCCGCCACAACCTGATCGCCCTGGCCGGCGTCGCGCTCGATCAGGTTGAACGCGTCTTCTCGCATCCCGTTGCCCTGGCGCAGTGCAAGCGCTACCTGGCCGCCCATCCGCGCATGGAGCCTTTCGCGTTTTATGACACCGCCGGCTCAGTGAAGCAGCTTGTCGAGCTGGGCGATGCGCACGCGGCCGCCATCGCCAGCCGGTCCGCCGCCGGCTTTTATGGCGCGCAGATCCTCGACGCCTTTATCGAGGACAATCCGCAGAACTACACGCGCTTTTTCCTGGTGCGCCGCGCGCCGGATGCCGCACTGGACCCGGATGCCAACAAGCTCTCGCTGGCCTTCTCGCTTGAAAATCGGCCGGGCTCGCTGGTTCGCGCGCTCACCCAGCTCTCCGCGCTCGGCACCAATCTTTCCAAAATCGAGTCGCGCCCGGTACACGGCAAGCCCTGGGAGTACATTTTTTACGTCGATTGCCAGATTGCCTCGCCCGAGGAGGCGCTGCGCGCCGTGGCCGCGCTTGAGCCCCTGTGCCCCATGCTCAAGGTCCTGGGCCGCTACCGCGAAGCCGCGCAGTAGCCGCCGCCCGTTTTTCCTCGCACAAAAAACGATGGGGACGACCCCACTCGGGACCGTCCCACCGGATGCAACCTGTTTGCGCGCCCTCGCAGGCGCCGCGCCTACGGCATTTTCAGAGTTACCGTGCCCTTTTTGCTTCGTGCAGGGCCGCCGCTCCCTGTTGGTCCCACCCCAATGACGAAGACCTGTCGTTGGGGCCCCGGGGTCGCGTCGACTTGATATCCCTGCTTCGGTTTACTGCAACTCAGAAAACGCTTTAGAAGTGGTAAGCCACGCCCACCGTCGGCTCAAAGATGTTGTACCACTTGTTGGTGTGCAGTGAGCTATCGCCGAAGGACGGCACGCGCGTGACAAACCCGCGGTACTCGGCGCGAATGTCGAAGCTGGGGCTGATTTCATACGCGATGCCCGCGCCGTAAAGCCCGCCCACGGACGACTCCTGCTTCACGTCCAGGCTCTTTGTTCCGCTGTTGCGGATGGGCAGAAAGATCATGGCGCCCGGACCGGCCTCGACAAACGGATTGAACTTCCTGAAGACGAAATACCGCACATAGGCGGCCGAAATTTCCTGCGTCCGCGTGAGCACGGGAATGTGCAGCGGGTTGGTGTAAAACGTGATCGAGTTCTGATACGTGAGCCCGTAATTTGCTTCCAGGGCGCTTGAAGGCGTCAGCATGAACCGGTAGCTCAACAGCGCTCCATAGGCCGTTGTCGAATGCACCTGCACATCCGTGGAAGAGGCAATAAACGGCTCAATCAGCGCATTCCCGCTCAAACTGATGTCCTGCCGGCTCTCCTGGGCGCTGCCCGCGGCCACACTTGCGGCCAGCAGGAAAATAACAAAGGCGATCTTCTTCATTCGGTCCTGAACCTCACCACTGCGCAACCGTCCGGCTGGCAACGTGCTTGTCAATTCCGGTGCGCCGGTTCGAACCGGGCCCCGCTCTTTGCAATTGTAAATGGCCCAAACGGTCCGGCAGCAACCCCCGGACCCGTGATGGACCCCTCATACGCTCTTTGCTCCCTTAGACGCCGCACGGCGCAAAGGGCAATCGCGCCCGTCAACATTCCCCGCCGCGCCACCGGATTTCCCACCGCGCTTCCGGCCGGCGACGTGCCTTCAGCCGGCGCGCTCCGCATGATAGTAAAAAGGCGGCCCGGATTTCTCCGCAAGCTGCCGCACCGTGCGCAAAAACGCCCGCGCCGCATGGGAGAGCGTTGCCTGCCTGCGATGCACCAGGCGCAGCACCCGCTTGACCTCGAGCTCATCCACCTTTACGCGCACCAGCTCGCCCGTCTGGAGCTCACGGGCCACGGCCAGGTGCGGCACCAGCGCCACGCCGTTGCCCATGGCCACAAACCGCTTGATTGCCTCAATCGTCGGCAGGTCAATCTCCATGTTCAGCGGCGTTTTGTATTTCTGAAAGGCCTCAATCACCCTGCGCCGCAGCGGCGAGGTGACGTTGTGCGCGATGAAGGTCTCCCTGCCCAGCTCGGCAATGGACACATGGCCCGCCCGCGCCAGCGCGTGGCCGGGGCTCACAACAAGCGCCAGGCTGTCACCATAGACGGCGATGGTGCGGAAGTGCGCGGGGTCCGGCCGGAACGAGACCACGCCGATTTCAAAGCTCCGCAGCGCCAGCTCTTCCGGAATCCGGCTTGCCAGCATCCGGTGCACGTGCACGGTCACGTGCGGATGCTCCCGGCGGAAGGCGTCAATGGCCGGCAGCAGATACATGCAGGTGTACTCGTTTGCCGCCAGTTGCAGCCGGCCGCGCTCCAGGTTTTTCAGCTCGTCCAGCGCGCTGGCCGCCTCACGCCGCAAGGCCAGCAGCCGCAGCGCATACTCACGCAGCAGAACGCCGGGCGCCGTGAGCGCTCCGTCGCGCGAGGCGCGGTCAAAGAGCGTTTCGCCCACCGTCTCTTCCAGCTTGCGAATGGCCTGGCTCACCGCCGGCTGCGTCCGGTGCAGCCGCAGCGCCGCCCGCGAGAAGCTTCGCTCCTCAGCCACCGCCAGAAAGGTCTCCAACTGGCCCAGTTCCATCGCGCTCACTCCGTTCTTCGTCGGCTGACCTCTATAATCTATACTAATCGCACATAAAAATAGAATAACTTTGCGTTATATGGGCCCTATGAGCGAGAATACCTGTTGTCAGCAAAGGATTTCCCCTTTTGCAGGCGAAACGGCAGGCAAACCGATGATTTCTGATCACGTAGCTTTTTTTGACACCACGTTGCGCGACGGCGAGCAGTCCCCCGGCTGCAGCATGACCACCCAGGAAAAGCTGACCATGGCCCATGCCCTGGAAGAGCTGGGCGTGGACATTATCGAGGCCGGTTTTGCCATGGCCTCAGAGGGCGACTTTGCCGCCATTGCCACCATCACGCAGGCCATCCGCAAGCCGCGCATCGCGTCACTGGCGCGCGCCAAAAAGGAAGACATTGAAATGGCCGCCCGCGCGCTGCAGTTTGCGGACCGCGCGCGCATCCACGTCTTTCTGGCCTCCAGCGACCTGCATCTCGAGTACAAGCTGAAAATCGACCGCCAGCAGGCTCTCGACCTCTGCGGCGAATCCGTCCGACTGGCGCGCACGCTGTGCGACGACGTCGAATTCTCGCCCGAGGACTCAACGCGCTCTGACCGCGAGTTCATGATTGAAATGGTGCGCATCGCCATCGAGGCCGGCGCCACCACCATCAACATGCCGGACACCGTGGGCTACACCACCCCGGAGGAATACGGCCGAATGTTCCGCCAGGTCCGCGAGCGCATTCCCGCCGTGGACGAGAAGGGCATCACCCTCTCCTCGCACTGCCACGACGATCTGGGCCTGGCCGTGGCCAACTCGCTGGCCGCAATCGAAGGCGGCGCGCGCCAGGTGGAGTGCACCATCAACGGCATCGGCGAACGCGCCGGCAACGCCTCCCTTGAAGAGCTTGCGGCGGCGCTCTACGTCCGCGCCGACCACTACGGCGTGACGTCAGAGATCAAGCTCGCCAACCTTTACCCCACCAGCGAGGTTCTGGGCCAGATCATCACCTTCAAGCCGTCGCCGAACAAGGCCATTGTGGGCGCCAACGCCTTTGCGCATGAGTCCGGCATCCACCAGCACGGCATGCTGGCCAACCCGCTCTGCTACGAGATTATGACGCCCACGCTGGTCGGCGTCGGGCGCACGCATCTGGTGCTGGGCAAGCACTCCGGCCGCGCCGCATTGCGGCACAGGCTGGAGCAGCTCGGCTTTACCCTTACCCGCGAAGAGCTGCAACAGACTTACTACCGCTTTGTGGCCCTCGCCGACCGCAAGAAGAACATTTACGACCAGGACCTTATCGGCATCGTTCCCGATCAGATTCGCGAACGCCGCCGTGAGCCGGTCTCGGAACTGGATTAAAGATGAGATTACTCCCTGTCCGGGTACTCGGCGTTACTGGATTCGCTTCGGCAGCAGTCGTCGCCATATCGGCAATTCTAGGAGGAACAAAATTCGAATGGCTGGGAGTACCGTTCTGGGCGCCGGGATTTTTTGCTGCTGCAGTTGTTTTTCCACAAGGTGCTGAAGGTGACCATGCATTTGCCTATCTGGTGCTGGTCGGCCTATTGAACTTTCTGCTTACTTGGATCGCCGCTCTATTGCTTGTGAAGTGCTTGACAATTTTCAAGAAAAGAAGAGATTGACATGAATCTGAAACTCCTTGTTACCGCCGGCGACGGCATCGGCCCTGAAGTTACTCGCGAAGCGGTAGCCGTTCTGCGCGAGGTCATCGAACTCGGCGGCCACACCCTCCAGATCACGGAGAAGCGCATCGGCGGCATCGCCATCACCACGGACGGAACGCCGCTGCCCGCTGATACTCTGGCCGCCGCGCTTGACTCCGACGCTGTTCTTCTTGGCGCAGTGGGCGGCAACGAGTTCAATGCCCTGCCACCGGACAAGCGGCCCGAAGCCGGCCTGCTCGGCCTCCGCGCCGCGCTGGGCGGCTTTGCCAACCTGCGCCCCGCCTTTGCCTTCAAAGAGCTCGCCGTCAACAGTCCCTTGCGCGCGGAGATCATCGACGGCGCCGACATTATGTTCGTCCGCGAGCTGCTGGGCGGCCTTTACTTCGGCAAGCCGCGCGAGTGGAATCGCGAGACGGGCGAAGCGTGGAACACCATGCGCTACACCCGCGATGAGGTTGCCCGCGTGGCGCGCATCGCCTTCAAGCTGGCGCAGGGCCGCCGCAAAAAGCTGACCAGCGTGGACAAAGCCAACGTGCTTGAGGTCTCGCAGCTGTGGCGCGCGACGGTGACGGAGGTTGCCAAAGAATTTCCTGACGTCACGCTCGAGCACCAGTATGTGGACGCCATGGCGATGCACCTGATGAACCAGCCGAAGAACTACGACGTGGTGCTGACGGAAAATCTCTTCGGTGACATCTTGTCCGACGAGTCCGCAGTCATCACCGGGTCACTGGGCATGCTGCCCTCGGCCACCATCGGCGGCAAGGTGGATCTCTACGAGCCGGTGCACGGCTCCGCGCCGGACATCGCCGGCAAAGGCCTGGCCAATCCGCTCGGCGCCATCCTTACAGGCGCCATGATTCTTCGCCTGACCGCGAAGCTGGAAGACGAAGCCGCAGCCATTCGCGCGGCCATCCGCAAGGTGCTGGAGCAGGGTTTCCGCACGCCGGACCTTGCCCGCCAAAACCAGCAGAGCTTCACCGTGCTTTCCACGACAGAGATGGGCGCGAAGGTGCGTGAAACGGTAAAAAGCCAGTTATTGGCTGCCAGCCGCTAGCTCAATAAGTGCAGTAGGAGATGGAGCAGCGGAAGGAACTCGAACCACAAGTAAGTCGCAATGATCATCGTGAAGGACGAACAAGCTAGAAGTTAGCAGCTAGCAGCCAACCCAAGGAGTTTCATGAGTTCCGAACCAAAGACGCTCTTCGAGAAAGTCTGGAATCAGCATGTCGTCGTCTCGCCCGAGGGCGAGCCCACGCTGATTTACATTGACTTGCAGTTGGTCCACGAAGTTACTTCGCCGCAGGCCTTTGAGGGGCTGCGCCTCGCCGGCCGCAAGGTTCGCCGGCCCGACCGCACCATTGCCACCGTGGACCACAATGTGCCCACCACCAAAGAAGGCCGCCTGCACATCGTGGACCAGGTCTCGGCAAAGCAGATCTCCACGCTGCGCCAGAACTGCGCCGATTTCGGCGTCGAGCTTTACGATGTGGACTCGCGCAACCAGGGCATCGTCCACGTGATCGGCCCGGAGCTGGGCATCACCAAGCCCGGCATGACCATTGTCTGCGGCGACTCGCACACCAGCACCCACGGCGCATTCGGCGCGCTGGCCTTCGGCATTGGCACCAGCGAGGTGGAGCACGTGCTGGCCACGCAGACGCTGCCGCAGTCCAGGCCCTCGACCTTCCGCATCCTGGTGGAAGGCGAGCTGCCCACCGGAGTGACCGCGAAGGACATTATTCTCGCCATCATCGGCCGCATCGGGACCGACGGCGCGACAGGCTGCGTGATCGAGTATGCGGGCCCGGCCATCCGCTCGCTTTCCATGGAAGGCCGCATGACCATCTGCAACATGAGCATTGAGGCAGGCGCGCGCGCCGGCATGATCGCTCCCGACGAAACCACGTTCGCATATCTCAAGGGCCGCCGCTTTGCTCCGCAGGGCACCGCATGGGACAAGGCCGTGGAAGAGTGGCGGAAGCTGCCCACTGATGCCGGCGCGAAGTTCGACCGCGAACTGGTGATTGATGCCGCCACGCTGGTTCCTTACGTGAGCTGGGGCACAAGTCCCGGCATGGTTGCTCCCGTGACAGCCGCCGTGCCCGACCCCGCCGCGGCCGCGAATGATCACGACCGCAAATCGTTTGAGCGCGCACTCGAATACATGGACCTGAAGGCCGGCACGCCTCTTGAAGAGATCAATATTGACCGCGTCTTTATTGGCTCCTGCACCAATGGCCGCATTGAGGACCTGCGCGCCGCCGCGCGCATTGTCGCCGGCCGCAAGGTCTCCGCGCATGTGAATGCGATGGTGGTGCCCGGCTCGCAGGTGGTGAAGTCGCAGGCCGAAGAGGAAGGCCTTGACCGCATCTTTCTCGACGCTGGTTTTGAGTGGCGCGAGCCCGGCTGCTCCATGTGCCTGGGCATGAACCCCGACATTCTTTCGCCCGGCGAGCGCTGCGCCTCCACCAGCAACCGCAACTTTGAGGGACGCCAGGGACGCGGCGGACGCACGCATCTTGTGAGCCCGGAGATGGCTGCCGCGGCCGCCATTGCCGGCCACTTTGTCGACATCCGCAACTGGACCGTTCTCGAGGAGGTAAACGCCTGATGGAGCCCTTCAAAACACTTACGTCGCTGGCCGCGCCGCTGGACCGCACCAACGTGGACACCGACCAGATCATCCCCAAGCAGTTTCTGAAGCGCATTGAGCGCACCGGCTACGGCGACTTTCTGTTCTTCGACTGGCGGCAGACGCCGGCGGGCGAGCCCATCGCGTCGTTTGTGCTGAATGATGCTCGTTACAAGGGCGCGCAGATTCTGGTGGCCGGCAAAAACTTTGGCTGCGGCTCCAGCCGCGAGCACGCCGCCTGGGCACTGAGCGACTTTGGCTTCCGCGTGGTCATCGCGCCAACGTTTGCCGACATCTTTTTCTCGAACGCCGGCAAGAACGGCATCGTGCTGGCACGTTTGAGCGAGGCGGAGGTTGAGCAACTGCTGAAAAACGCGGCAACCATCCCGGGTTATCAGCTCACCGTCTCGCTTGAGGACCAGACCGTGACGGACAGCCGGGGCTTCCGCGCAACCTTCGAAATCGATTCCTTCCGCAAGTTCTGCCTGCTGGAAGGGCTTGACGACATCGGCCTGACCCTCCGCCACGCCGCCGCGCTCGACGCGTATGAGACTGCGCACGACTCGGCCGCATGGCTCAAGGCTAAGTGACTCATAACATCGAAGCACTCAACTAATCACTGTCAACTGACAAACAGCGAACGAAGCGAGCCCAATGACCATCGAAGGAAAACGCCAAAGCATTCCGCTGACTGAAGGTCCCAACCGCGCCGCCGCGCGTTCCTATCTGCGCGGCTCCGGCTACAGCAAGGAGGATCTGCACAAGCCCATCATCGGCATCGCCAACACGTGGACGGAAATCGGCACCTGCAACGTACACCTGCGCCAAATTGCCGAAGCCCTGAAGCAGGGCATCCGCGAAGCCGGCGGCACGCCGATGGAGTTCAACACCATCACCATCTCCGACGGCATCACCATGGGCACCCAGGGCATGAAGGCCTCGCTGGTTTCGCGCGAGGTGATCGCCGACAGCATCGAGCTGGTGGCGCGCGGCAATCTTTTTGACGGCCTGGTGGGCATTGGCGGCTGCGACAAGAACATGCCGGGCATCATCATGGCTCTGTGCCGGCTCGACATTCCCGGCATGATGCTCTACGGCGGCTCCATCGCACCCGGCAAACTGAAAGGCCCCAACGGCAGCACCGTCGACATCACCATCCAGAACGTTTTTGAAGGCATCGGCTCCTTCGCAAAAGGCAATCTTGACGAGGCCGGACTGGAAGCGCTGGAAGCCGCGGCCTGCCCCGGCGCGGGCGCATGCGGAGGCCAGTTCACGGCCAACACCATGGCCATGTCCGGCGAGTTGCTGGGCATCTCGCCCATCCAACTCTCCGGCGTTCCGGCCACTGCGCCGGAGAAGCTTGCGGCCACGCGCGAGGCCGGCCGCATGCTGATGGACGCGGTCCGCGCCAACCGCCGCCCTTCGCAAATCCTGACGCGCAAGGCGATTGAAAATGCGATTGCGGGCGTGGCGGCCAGCGGCGGATCGACCAATGCCGTGCTGCATCTGCTGGCCATTGCGCACGAGTTGAAGATCGATCTCTCCATCGACGACTTTGACGCCATCAGCAAGCGCACGCCTTTCATCTGCGACCTTACGCCCTCCGGCAAGTATGTTGCGTCGGACTTCCAGGCCGCCGGCGGCTCGCGCCTGCTGGCGCAACGGCTCATCCACGCGGGACACGCCGACGGCTCCACGCTCACCATCAGCGGGCGCACGCTGGCGGAAGAAGCCGCGCTTGCGAAGGAGACGCCGGGCCAGGACGTCATCCACACCTTCGAGAATCCGATCAAGCCCAATGGCGGTCTTGTGATTCTCAAAGGCAATCTTGCGCCCGAGGGTTGCGTGATGAAGGTGGCCGCGGCGGGCCGCTATGAACATCGCGGACCGGCACGCGTTTTTGAGTGCGAAGACGATTGCTTTGCCGCCGTGCAATCGGGCCGGATCAAGCCGAACGACGTGCTCGTCATCCGCTATGAAGGGCCCAAGGGCGGCCCGGGCATGCGCGAAATGCTGCAGGTGACCGCGGCCGTGAGCGGCATGCCGGACCTGAGCAACACCGTGGCCCTGCTGACCGATGGCCGCTTCTCCGGCGCGACCCGCGGCCTGACCGCAGGCCACATTGCGCCTGAGGCCTTTGTCGGCGGACCCATCGCCGCCATCCGCGAGGGCGACATGATCCACTTTGACATTCCCAACCGCAAGCTGACGCTTGAAGTGAGCGACAGTGAAATTGCCACGCGCCTGAAAGGCTTTGCGCCGCCCGCGCTGCGCTGGCCCAACGGCGTCTTCCGCAAGTATGTGGACCGGGTGAACTCCGCCTCAAAGGGCGCAACAACGTAAGAACGCCGATAGCTACCAGCTAATGGCAAGTAAGTATGAGTTAGTCAATTTACACGCAACAAGCTAGTAGCTAGCGGCTGGAAGCTAGAGGCTAGCTCCTCAACGAGGAGCAACAGACATGGGAACCCAAGCAAACACGTCCGCCGCCAACGCCCACCTGACCACGCCCACCCGCCTGACTGGCGCGGAGATTGTGTGGGCCACGCTTGTGGGTGAGGGCGTAACGGATGTCTTCGGCTACCCCGGCGGCGCCATCCTGCCCACTTACGATGCGCTGCGCAAGTTTCCCATTCATCACACGCTGGTGCGCCATGAGCAGGGCGCTGCGCACATGGCCGACGGTTACGCGCGCGCCTCAGGCAAGGTGGGCGTGGCCATTGCCACCAGCGGCCCCGGCGCGACGAATCTTGTAACCGGCATTGCCACCGCGATGCTGGACTCGATTCCAGTCGTCTGCATCACCGGCAACGTCTCCAGCAAGGTGCTGGGCACTGATGCCTTCCAGGAAGTCGACATCACCGGCATCACGCTGCCCATTACCAAGCACAACTTTCTGGTGAACAAAACGGAGGAGATTGCGCCGGCGCTGCGCCACGCATTCCAGATTGCGCGCTCCAATCGTCCCGGCCCCGTGCTGGTGGACATCACGAAGGATGCGCAGCAGGGCACGGCCATCTTTGACTTTGAGGCGGCGAAGCCCAAGCCTTACCGCCCGCATCCCATGCTTCGCGTGGAGGACAATGCACTGGCCGAAGCTGCCGAGCTTATTCGGCAAGCCGAGCGGCCCGTCATCCTTGCAGGCCACGGCGTCATCGAGTCGCAGGCGATGGAGCAGCTTCGCTCGCTGGCGGAGCGCGCGCAGATTCCTGTCGCGCTGACGCTGCTGGGCCTCGGTGGATTCCCTGCATCGCATCCGCTGAACCTGGGCATGATGGGCATGCACGGCGAGGCCTGGGTGAACCACGCCATTCAGGAAGCGGACCTGCTCATTGCCTGCGGCATGCGCTTTGACGATCGCGTCACCGGCGTCACCTCGCAGTACGCGCTGAAGGCCAAAAAAATTCACATTGAAGTGGACCCCGCCGAGATCAACAAGAACATCAAGGTGGATGTCGCGCTGGTGGGCGACTTGCGACACGTGCTGGAAGAACTGCTGCCGCGCATCTCCGGCCGCGACGGCTCGCCGTGGATCAAGACCATTGAAGCGAGCAAGGGCGACGCGGCGGTGCGCGACATCAAAAACCTGCCGGACTCAGGCCATCTGTGGGCCGCGCACGTGATGCACGACCTGTGGCGCATCACCGGCGGCAACGCCGTTGTGGTGACCGACGTGGGCCAGCACCAGATGTGGGAGGCGCAATACTTTCACCATGAGACGCCGCGTACGCTTGTCACCTCCGGCGGCCTGGGCACCATGGGCTTTGCGCTGCCCGCGGCCATTGGCGCGAAAACCGCCTGCCCTGAAAAAGAAGTGTGGGTGGTCGCCGGTGACGGCGGATTCCAGATGACGGCCGCCGAGCTTTCCACCATTGTGCAGGAGAAGCTGAACATCAATATTGCGGTCATCAACAACGGCTACCTGGGCATGGTTCGCCAGTGGCAGGAGTTTTTCTACGACCGCAACTACGAGTCCACGCCGCTGATCAGCCCCGACTTTGTCAAGCTGGCCGAGGCCCACGGCATTCCGGGCCGCGCCGTGCGCACGCGGGCCGAGGTTGAGGCCGCCGTGGAGGAAGCGCGAAAGACCGCCGGGCCGTTCCTGCTGAACTTTCTGGTTGAAAAGGAAGACTCCGTTTACCCCATGATTCCGGTGGGCAGCGCACTGCACGAGATGATTCGCCGGCCGGGCAAGGACCCGCTGCTGGAAACCGCCGAGGACGAGTAACTCACACTCTGCACGACGCAGTTAGAAGCAAGAAGTTATCAGTCAGGAGCAAGTCATGTTGCATACCTTTGTCGCCTATGTTGAGGACCTGCCCGGCGTGCTTACCCGCGTTGCGTCGCTGTTCCGCCGGCTCAACATCAACATTCACTCGCTCACCGTGGGCCACTCGGAGCGTCCGGGGCTTTCGCGCCTGACGCTGGTGTGCGAGTCCTCCACACAGGCCGGCGACCGCATTCGCGCCAGCCTTTACAAGCTTGAGAATGTGGTGGACGTGGACGACATTGCCGGCGCAGCCAATGTGACGCGCGAGCTGGCGCTCATCAAGATCGCGGCAAGCGTTGCCACGCGCTCGCAGATTTTTGAGCTGGCCAAGGTTTTTCGCGCGCGCATTGTGGACCTGACCGCGGAGTCCGTGATGCTGGAGCTGACCGGCGTGGAAAGCAAGATTGAGGGCCTGATTGAAATTCTCCGCGACTCCAACCTGACCATTCTGGAGCTGTGCCGCAGCGGCAAGATGACGATGCGCCGTGGACATCACACCTCCGGAGTGCTGAAGGCCATGGGCGCAAAGTCCGACGAACCGGCCACCGGCTCCATCCCCGCCGCACTTGAACCCGAAGCTCGCCTGCCCGCGGAATCCCACTAACACGACTTAGTGACTCCGCACCGCGCGAACACACTTTCACTTACTCCGCATCCAACGCACAAAGGAAGAACACGAGACTACCATGGCAATCACTCATTACGATCACGACGCCGACCTTTCGCTCATCCAGGCCAAAAAGGTCGCCATCATCGGCTACGGCTCGCAGGGGCACGCGCATGCCCTCAACCTGAAAGATTCCGGCGTGGAAGTGAGGGTCGGCCTGGCCGCCGGCTCCAAATCCATTGCCAAGGCGCAAAAGGCGGGCCTTGAAGTGGGCACCGTGGCCGACGTTACCAAGTGGGCCGACGTGGTGATGGTGCTGGTGCCAGACCAGACCGCGGCCAGGCTCTATGCCGAAGAGATTGCGCCGAACATCCGGCCCGGCGCGCTGCTGCTGTTTGCTCACGGCTTCAACATCCACTTCAAAACCATTGTGCCGGCTGCGGGCATCAGCGTGGGCATGGCAGCGCCCAAGGCGCCGGGCCACCGCGTTCGCGAGGTGTTTACGGAAGGCGGCGGCGTGCCGGGCCTTATCGCCATCCATCAGGACGCGACGGGCGACGCGCACGCGCTGAATCTGAGCTACCTGAAGGGCATTGGCTGCACGCGCGCCGGCGTGCTGGAAACCACCTTCAAGGAAGAAACGGAGACCGACCTGTTTGGCGAGCAGGCGGTGCTGTGCGGCGGCGTGAGCGCGCTGATCAAGGCGGGCTACGAGACTCTGGTGGAGGCCGGCTACCAGCCCGAGTCCGCCTACTTTGAGGTGCTGCACGAGCTGAAACTTATCGTCGACCTCATCTATCGCGGCGGTCTGGCCTATATGCGCTACTCGATTTCGGACACGGCCGAGTGGGGCGACTACGTTTCGGGACCGCGCGTCATCAATGAGCACAGCAAGAAGGCGATGAAGGCCATCCTCGACGAAATCCAGGACGGCAGTTTTGCCAAGCGCTTCCTTGCCGACCAGAACTCCGGGCGCAAGGAGTTTCTGGCCTTCCGCGAAGCCGAAGCCAAGCACCCCGTGGAGATTGTGGGCAAACAGCTCCGCGCCTCGATGCCCTTCCTGGACCCGGTGACGGTGGAGGAAGTGGCTAAGTCGCGGTAACTTTGCGCTAACTCATCGATAACTCTGCACGAAAGACAACGGCCCTGCGAATGCGATTCGCGGGGCCGGGGCGTTTATGGGCCGAGCTTGATGAAGACCCGGACCGGGTTGGTCGGGATTGGAGTGCGGAATTATCGGCAAGGAAATTGTGGAAAAGTGAAAATAAAAAAGGGAGGGGGGGAGGGGGGGTGCAACAGCCGTCAGCCCTCAGCCGTCAGCTTTCAGCTTGTTGGTGGTTGATTGAGTGCATAGGTTTCTCCTTTGACAGTTCTATTGCGCGGCCCTGCGGGCCAGGGATTAGGGAACAGGGAGTAGGGAGTAGCTTGTTTGTGGCGGGTTGAGGGCATGGGTGTACCTTCGACAGTTCTATTGTGCGGGAAAGCGAGGAAATGATCGGCAAACGATGCGGCGGAGATTTGCGAGTGGAATGAGGCGCTTAGGGAAAAGCCTGCGCAGGAGGGCTTGACGGGAACGGCGGGCCACCGAAGGCGGCTTACAGCACAAACGGGACCAGGGCGCGGACGCGGCGCGCGTAGTCATCGTATTTCGCGCCGAAGGTCTCGCGCATCCAGCGCTCCTCGAGCCTGAGCTTCATCCAGAAGGAGGCCAGCATGAGCGCGACGGCCAGAGCGCCGCGGACCTGACCAATGGCGATGGCGGAGCCGACCATGCCGGTGAGGATGCCGGTATAAATGGGATGGCGCACGAGGGCGTAGGGCCCGGTACGGATCAGCTCGTGGCCTTCCTTGATGGTGACCGAGCGGCTCCAGTTGCGCCCGATGTGCACGCGCGCCCAGACGGCGAAGCCCAGCCCGGCGGCAGTGATTGCCGCGCCAATCCAGAAGCCGGCAACGGGAAAGCCGTAGAGGCGTTTGTAGAGCCAGGGCTCGGGAATCCTGGGGAAGACGACGAGCGCGATGGACGCCAGCATGAGCACCACGCGCGTGGCCTTGAAGGCCGCCGACTCCATGCGCTGCGTTGCCTTGGTGTTCAGCGCCATCACCTGCCAGTAGACGAGGAAGGCAATCCACATGGCCGGAAACAGAGACTCATACAACAAAATGATCCAGTGCCGCATGCGCACCCCTCCCGACACCCTTCTCCCGGCACATCTCTCCCGCAAGCCTCTCTCGGGAAACCGGGTCATTGCTGGATACGCGAGAGAGCGGGCGGCGGTTTCATTTAATTTTTGCCGCCGCCACGCCGCCGCAGCACCACCTTCATCTCCTCGCGCCAGCTTTCGCCAAAGCCCACCAGCTCCCACTCAATCTCCGGCGCAAGATATTTGAGCACGGTTTCAGTGGCTGGATGAATTCTGAGCGAAGGCGCGCCGAGCACCAGGCGCGGCGGGCTGGGCGAAACGTCCTCGCCGGGGAAGTAACCCATGCGCTGGAATGCGCCGACGACGCGGCCGCCGGATTCGGCGCGATCCTGATGGAGCGCCTTGACGCGCATCCAGTAGTCGAGCGCCTGCATGGGCAGGTGCAGGTCCTCTTCGGCCTTGAGCTCGACGACGGTGAGGCGGCCATGCTGGTCAAGGGTGAGCAGGTCAAGCATGCCGCGCTGGCCGGTGGTGAGGGCGGGCACCTGGGTGTAAAACATGTCGGCGCGGAGGCCGGGCATGAGGTTGCCCAGGTTTTCGCGCAAGCGGGATTCGAGCCAGCGCTCCGGCTGCATGCGATAGAGCGCCTCAGTGCCCAGGCCGCCGGGCCGGCGGCTGCGGAAGAGGCGGTCGAGCAGCGCTCGGCAGAGCGCCTCGCTTTCCTGAGTGAGCGGAGTTTCGTTTGCTCCCGCGCCGAAGGTGATTTCATTCTGATGCGCAAAGCTGTGTGCCACGGAGCCGTGCCGGACGCGCGCGAATTCGAGGCCATGCAGCAGCAGACCCACCTCCGCGGCCGAGTGCGGGCGCACCTGAACGCGGGAGCGCGCCGCTGCCGGAACCAGCTCCATCACGCGGTCAATGCCCGAGCTGCATCGCTCCAGCGCGGGGCCGGGCTGGAAGGCATGGACCAGCCGCGACTGCACATTTCCCTGATCGGCGATTTCCACGCGTTCGAGCTCCTCGCGCCGTTCGTCGAGCGTGTACAGCTCAAAGTTTGCCGCCGCATGGTTGAGCCACGCCAGCCGCTCAGCCACGACGCGACCACGCTCAGCGGGGACGACCAGCTTGAGGCCGCCGAAGTGGCGGCGCGCCTCGTGCTCGCGGCAATACTCAAGCCAGAGAATGCCGAGCGTGACGATGCCTTCCACCATCGCGGTGCTCTCGGCCTCGCCAACGCCAATCACGGCCTGGGCCGCGGTGCCGCGCAGCAAGCGGCCGCGGACGTAGGCGGGTCCGAAGCTGTGCTCGAGGTCCATGGCCGAGCGCATTCCGTCCACTTTGTCGCCGGGAAAATTGCGCGTGAGCACACGCTCGAGCAAACGCAGATAGGTTTTGCGCGCGGCGGAGCGGGCAGTGGGCGTGCGATGGTCGCCGGTGGGCACCAGCTCCAGCGCCTGCGGCCGGGGCGCACCCATTTTGCGCGTCATCAGGCGCAGGCATCCGGCCCGGGGCTGCACTTCCACCACGCTGCGGATGAGATTGCGCTCCTCGCTCCACACCTGCAAGAGGCAGCGGCCGTGCTGCTCGCCGACGGAGTAACGCGCGCGCGCCATGTCAAAAGCCACGCGCCCATCCTCAATGAGCGCGGCGCCGGGATGCTCGGCGAGATATTGCTCGATTTGCTCAGCCAGTTGTTCGGCAGTGGGTGCGGCGGCAGAGGTCATCCCGGTCGGCCCTACCAGCCCATCCGCGCGCGCAGCGTGGCGATGTGGCTGGCCCGGAGGGCGGGCGAAGTTTCCGCCGGACGCTGAAAGGGGCCGATGGGATAACGGGGATCGGTCAAGGAAGTCGTGGTGGGCATGGAGGCCATGAAGGACAGTGTACTGTGGCGGTGGTGTGGGCGAAGTGCATCCTATACCTCACTCAAGCCAAGTGCGCTTGAGTGAGGCAGGCGTGTTGCTGAAAAGACTATTGGTTCAAGACGCTATAGCTCAGAATCTTGAATTGCTGCATGACGCGATCGTCTCCGCTGCCTTCGGTGATGGATAGGGTTTCATTCGGCATTTCAAACACAGTAACGAAACTTGCCTTGTCGGTATTACCGGATTCAAGACTGGGTACTATCAGTCGGCCAACTTGAAGGTGACATGCGTCGACGCCGTCCACCGTGTCATGTTCGCCCCACTTGTAAAACATGCAAACGACGACAAGTTTCTTCTTCATATACCGACCATCAAAGGTTCCTGTACGAATAATCGTCCATTGGTGGGAGGCAGCATCGTAGCTCACTACCCTATAGCCTTCGGGTTCCACGGCCTTCTTGCAGCCGCAAGACAGAGTAATGAGCATTGTTACGACTGCGACAATCAACGATGATGAGCGGCGATCAAAGCGAATCATCGGCTTGCGCTTTCTCGGCCAAAGGACCGCGCACCTTTGTTCTCGGGCTACATAAAGCAATCACGACCAGGCACCGGTTCGTGCTTGTGGTTGATAAGAGTTTGACCCGCCGCTTTCGTGACAAAGGAAATTGCAGACCGGACACGATCTCACAATGTAGCTGCCTTGCTGATGCCGCGGCCCCATGAACGTTGGTTTAGATTGTGCTGATTGATAGCACCGCGGGCACAACGGTTCATTTGGCCTGCTTTTGAATGAAAAATATCCGAACCTGGCATCCGGTCCTTCGATTTCTTCCCTCTGTGCAAGCTGCGCTTTCAGCGTACGCACTTCCTCATCAAGCTCGAGCACGCGGGCCTTCACGTCAAGAACCGAATCGTAAAGTTCGCTCACCGCACCTTTCAATTCGTTGTTTGATGTTGACTTTGCCAGATCGACGGCGTTTTTCGCAGATGAAGCAAGCCCACTCACAATCTGCACAGTTGTCAATGCCGCCTGTGGAATGATCGACATTCGAACCCCCTTTACATAAAGAAGTGGCAGATAGCCCGGCTAGATTCTGCACCCTTGATATTCTCATGATTCTGGGCGCCACACCCAATGCGCGCTTTTTGCGGCTGGGAGGTGCGAAGTCAGGATTGTTTGCCTGCCTTATAACTCGCTCCCTCGGCGGAAAGGCGTGGATCGCCCGCTCATCGCGAAGGACGCGATGAACGGGGCACAGCCCTCAGGGGCTGCGAGGAGATTTCTGGGCGCTTGGGTGGGACGAACGCTGGTAGAGATAGCCTTTAGAAGAGGTGGAACTTGTGGTGCTTCTTTGAGGCTTTCAACGCAGTCTTGTTTGCCTCGTGGCTGGCGGTGGTGTCGCTGGCCTTGCGCGGATGCACTTCATTGAGGTGCTGGTTCGCGGGGTGCACGGCTTTGGGATGATTGTTTTTGGCATGCAGCGCCTTGGGATGGTTCGGCTTGGCGTGCCGGCCAATTTTGCTCTTGTCGATGTGGTGCTTGACCACGGGCGGATGCGTGGCCTTCGGCTTTGTTTCAGCAAAGGCCAGGCCTGCGGGAACGATGAGCATCGCCAGAGCGACAAGGGCAATCTTCTTCATGGCAGGACTCTAGCACGGCGTCGCTCCGGGCGAAAGTAACCTTCGGGTGGCCCCTGCCCCGAGCCAGTTTCCGGCCCCGGCGCGGCCACGGCGCGGCCACGGGGGCGGTACAGTGCCGGGCGTACACTGGAGAGACGATGAGCCAACCCGCTGCTTCCCCCGATACCGGCCACAGGCGCTACTTTTTTGAGAAGTTCGGCATCACCGAACGGCTGCTGGAACGCTGCCTGGGCGAGGCACTCTCCGCCGGCGGCGACTACGCCGATCTCTACTTTGAATCCGTCACCGCAACCGCGTTGGGCGTGGACGAGCAGATTGTGAAGTCGGCCAGCACGGGTACGAGCGCGGGGTGCGGCATCCGCGTGCTGAGCGGCGAACGCACCGGCTACGCCTACACCGACAACCTGAATCCCGACCGGCTGCTGCACGCCGCGCGCACGGCAGCGCTGATTGCCAGCGGGCCGGCGAAGCAGCCGATTCAGGGATTCACCGAGACGCCGCAGGCCAATCTTTATCCGGTGCCGCTGGGCGGCTTTGACCTGGACCTGGCCGCACGGCTGGAACTGATTCTGCGCGCGGACCGCACGGCACGGGCGTTTGACACGCGCATTGTGCAGGTGCGCGCCAGCTATGCGGAGGAGCTGCGGCGGATTCTCATCGCGGGGTCAGACGGCGCGTTCGCCAGCGACACGCAGCCGCTTTGCAGACTGAATGTGTTTGTCATCGCGCGCGAGGGGGAGCTTTCCACCAAGGGCGCGGCCGGCGGCGGCGGGCGGGCGGGACTGGAACAATTTACAGGGAGCAAGAGCCCGGAGGGCCTGGCGCAGGAGGCTGCGCGCGGAGCGATTCTGCAACTGGGCGCGGTGCCCGCGCCGGCCGGCGAAATGGAAGTTGTCCTCGGCCCCGGATGGCCGGGGATTCTGCTGCACGAGGCGGTGGGCCACGGCCTGGAGGCCGACTTCAACCGCAAAGGCACCTCGGCTTTTACGGGACTGATTGGGCGGCCCGTGGCCAGCCCCAAGGTGACTGTGGTGGACAACGGCACCATGGCGGGACGGCGCGGCTCACTGAACGTGGACGACGAAGGCTCGGCCACGCAGGAGACCGTGCTGATTGAGAACGGCGTGCTGAAGGGCTATTTGACGGACAAGCTGAGCGCGCGGCTGACGGGCGCGGCCAACACGGGCTCCGGCCGGCGCGAGAGCTACCAGTGCATTCCCATGCCGAGGATGACGAACACCTATATGCTGGCGGGCGACGACGCGCCCGAGGACATTCTGCGCTCAGTGAAGCGCGGGCTCTATGCCGTGAACTTTGGCGGCGGCCAGGTGGACATTACAAACGGCAAATTTGTTTTTTCGGCGTCGGAGGCTTATCTGATTGAAGACGGAAAAATTACCGCGCCGGTGCGCGACGCGACGCTGATTGGCAACGGGCCGGAGGCGCTGAAATATGTGTCGATGGTGGGCAACGACCTGAAGCTGGACGAGGGCATCGGCACCTGCGGCAAGGATGGGCAGTCGGTTCCGGTGGGCGTGGGCATGCCGACCATCAAGCTGGACAAGATGACAGTGGGCGGGACGGGAAGATAGGTCAACCGCACGCCCCCTATTTGGTTTTATCTCATTTTTGAGATAAAATGAGTTGTGGATTGGCACGTCGAAATCCTGAACCAAACCGTTCAAGACGAGCTCGATGCGCTTCCTAAAGACATTCGAGCGAAGCTGATTCGACTCTGCGGACTCATTGCCCAGGTGGGCCTTGAGAACCTTCGAGAACCTCATGTAAAGCACCTTGAAGGGAAGCTTTGGGAGATGCGTCTGACAGGAAGAGACGGTATTGCGCGCGTCTTGTACGTTACAGCTTTGGGCCGGAGGGTTGTCATTGTCCGTGCATTCGTAAAAAAGACCCGGAAAACGCCGGGCGCGGAGATCAAGCTCGCGCTCGAACGAGCGAAGGAGATTAAGTGACCATCCCATTCGACAAGATTGCCGAGAAATGGCTTGCCGATCCCGAGGTCAAAGCGGAATACGACCGGCTTGCACCGGAGTTTGAAATCTCGATGGAGCTAATCCGCGCGCGCCTTCGCGCCGGCCTTTCGCAGGCCGAATTGGCCGCACGAATGGGTACCAGCCAATCCGCAATCGCGCGGCTGGAGAGCGGACAGACGCTGCCCAGCACGAAGACGCTCCTGCGCTATGCCAAAGCGACGGCATCAAAGATTCACGTGCGCCTGTCCGCGGCTTGACCGAGGCGGGACGGTGAGCCCGCGCCGCACCACATATCCACCTCAATCACGGACCCCATGACTGAATCGACACTGCAATCCGACGCACTTGATCTGGAATCCCTGGCCGCAGACGTTGTTGCCCTCGCCACGAAAGCCGGCGCATCGGATGCTGAAGCCGTTGCCCGCGAAGGCGACGAGTTCAGCGTGAACGTGCGCATGGGCCAGGTGGAGACCCTGAAGGAATCGGGCTCCCGCGCGCTGGGCCTGCGCGTTTTTTTCGGCCAGCGCTCGGCATCGTCCTCCACCAGCGACCTGACGGCGGAGGGCATTCGTAATCTTGTGGAGGGCGCGACGGCTCTGGCGCAGGTGACGGAGGCGGACCCATTCGCGGGGCTGCCCGAGCCGGGAGAATTCGGCGCGCTGGCCGGCGATTTTCATCTTTATTTTGACGATGTCTACTCGCTGCCCAACGCCGAGCGCATTGAGTGGGCGCGCCGCGCGGAGGCCGCCGCGCTGGGGGCCGATGCGCGCCTGACCAACAGCGACGGCGGCAGCTTTGACGCCGCCACGGGGCGGATGGTTCTGGCGAATTCGCGCGGCTTTGCGGGCACGTATCGCACCAGCTACGCCGGCATCTCCGCCGTGCCGCTGGCCGCCGATGCCGACGGCCGCATGCAGCGCGATTACTGGTGGTCGAGCGCGCGGTGCTTCTCGCACCTCGACTCACCTGAAGCAGTCGGGGCAGAAGCAGCACGGCGCACGCTTCGCCGCCTGGGCGCGCGGCGCGTGGCCACGCAGCAAGCGCCCATTGTATTTGCGCCGGAGGTTGCGCGCTCGCTGATTGGCTCGCTGTTTGAGGCTGCCTCGGGCGACGCAATCTGGCGGCACGCATCGTTTCTGGCGGGCAAGCTGGGCGAGACCATCGCCGCGCCGGACCTCACGCTGATCGACGACCACACGATGCTGCTGCCCACGGGCGTGGGCGGCTTTGGCACCTCGCCCTTCGATGGCGAAGGGCTGCCTTCGCGCCGCAATGTGGTCGTTGAAAACGGCGTGCTGAAGACGTATCTGCTGAACAGCTATGCCGCGCGCAAGCTGGGCCTGCAATCCACGCACAATGCCTCGCGCGGGCTGGCCGGCGCGCCGGGCATCGGCTGCGGCAACCTGTATCTTGAGCCGGGCTCGCTTACGCCGGAGGAGATTCTCGGCGGTGTGGATTCCGGACTTTATGTGACGAGCCTGATGGGCTTCGGCGTGAACACGGTCACCGGGGACTACTCGCGCGGCGCAACCGGCCTGTGGATTGAGAAGGGCGAGCTGACGCACGCGGTGGAGGAGATTACGATTGCCGGCAACCTTGCCGAGATGCTGCGCAACGTGACAGCCATTGGCAACGACCTGGTTTTTCGCGGCTCGATTGCCGCACCGACGGTGCGCGTGGACGGCATGACCATCGCGGGTGCGTGAGCGTAAGGTCTATGCAAGGCCCGATGCAATCCATCCCCTTCAACCCCGCCGACCCAAGGACAGCGCTGGCGCAACTGCCCACGCTGGCAGCGGTCTTTGCGCTCTACGGCGAAAACGAACGCGCGGAGCCGTACATCGGTCGGACGCCGAATTTGCGGGCTCGGCTGGCGCGCCTGTTGCAGCCCTCGGCACGGCATCCGCGGCGGCTGCAACTGGCCGGGCTTGTGCGGCGGATTGATTTCCGCCTGACCGGCTCGGAGTTTGAGTCGCTACTGGCGCAGTTTAATCTTTTGCATGAGGTCTATAGAGAAAAGTCATTGGAACGAATGCACCTGCGCGCACCGGCGTTTGTTCGTTTCCTGGGCAGCAATCGCTATCCGCGCGTGGTGGTGACGCACAGGCCCAGCCAGCGCGAAGCCGCGTGGGCCTATGGGCCGTTTGCCTCGCGGGCGGCGGCGGAGCGCTATGTGGATGAGGCGCTGAAGCTGTTTTTGCTGCGCCGCTGCGTGGAAGAGCTTGAGCCCAATCCCGCGCATCCGGGCTGCGTGTACTCGGAGATGAAAATGTGCCTTGCGCCGTGCTACCAGGGCTGCACGGATGAGCGCTACGCCGAGGAGTCGGCCGCAGTGGAGCAGTTTTTTTCGACGCGCGGCGAGAGCCGGCTGGTGACGCTGCGGGCGGAACGCGACAAGGCCTCGGCAAATCTGGAATTTGAAACCGCCGCCGCCCTGCACGCGCAGGTGCAGAGTGCGGAGACCGTCCGCGCCTTGGCGCCCGAGCTGGTGCGCCCGCTGAGCCGGCTGCGCGCGGTGGTGCTGCAACCCTCGGCCAACGCGGCGGAGGTGGCGGTTTTCCTTTTTGAGCGCGACCGGCTGGCCGGCCCGGCGGCGTTTTCCACCGTGGGCATGCGCATCCAGAACGAGCAATCCGGATCGAGCTCGCTGTTTGCACATCCGATGGCCATTGAGCCGGTTCCCGAGCAGCCGCCTTTGGAGCCCAACCCGCCGGCGGTGCGCGCGGCACGCAGCGTGCTGGAAGCGCGGCTGGAAGAAGCGCTTGCCTCTCTTGCCGGTGCAGGCGAACCCACGGCAACCGCTCGCCAGGGCCATCTGGCGCTGCTGAAGCGCTGGTATTACCGGCCGGAGACGCGGCGCGCGGGCGAAATCTTTTTCCCCAACGGCGAAGATGCCTGGCCGCTGAAGGCCATCCTGCGCGGCATTGGCCGCGTGGCCGCAAAAGCCCTGCAAGCGGCTCCGCAGCCGTAAAGAAAAATTTTCCTCAATGTTGTTTGGGCCGCTGCCAATCCATACGAAAAAAGAAACGATCGGCCTTTGTCCGCAACCCTGCGTATACTCGCTGCGTGAGTCTGCATGCCCTTCCGACTGAGGAGCTGGTGGCCCTGCTGGTGGCGGTATCCTTTGCCGCCGGGCTGAACGTGTATGCCACGGTGGCCACGCTGGGCCTGCTGGCGCACACGCACTGGCTGGCGCTGCCGCGCTCGCTGGCGTTGCTGGGCAACTGGTGGATCATTGGCGCAGCGACGCTGCTGTTCGCGGTGGAGTTTTTCGCGGACAAGATTCCGGCCTTTGATTTGGTGTGGAATGCGCTGCACACCTTCATCCGCGTTCCCGTGGCGGCGCTGCTGGCGTTCCAGGCCGGCGCGGGGTTGTCTCCGCTGGAGCAGGCTGCGGCGGCCGCTCTCGGCGCAACCATCGCGCTGGCGGCGCACGGAGGCAAAACGGCTGCCCGGGCCGCTGTGACGCCCTCGCCGGAGCCGGTTTCAAACATTGCCCTGAGCTCCGCGGAGGACGTGGGCGCCGTGGGGCTGACGTGGCTGGCGACGGCCCATCCTTATGTGGCCGGGGGCATCGCGCTGGCGGGGGTGGTTCTGGTGGTGTTGCTCATCGGCGCGGTCTGGAAGGCCGTCAAGCGGCTCCTTCGCGACGCGGGGAGGGTTTTTGCCGGGTAAACGAATCCGGGTAAACAAGTCCGGGTGAACAAATCCGGGTATATGAATCCGGGCGAGGGGGCGAGAAATCCGGGTTCGCGGGCTGATACACTGGCCCACAAGAAGACTTGCACGAAGAAGCCATGGTTGAGCTGCTGCCCTCCATTCTTTCCGCCGATTTCTCCCACCTCGCCGAGCAGGTTCAAGCGGCTGAGCGCGGCGGCGGCACGGTTATCCATGTGGACGTGATGGACGGGCATTTTGTGCCCAACATCACGCTGGGTCCGCCGGTGGTGAAGAGCCTGCGCAAGGCCACGCGGCTGCCGCTGGACTGCCACCTGATGATCGAGAATCCGGACGAGTTCATTCCGGCATTTGCCGAGGCCGGGGCCAACTGGGTGAGCGTGCATTACGAGGCCTGCCGCCATCTGCACCGCTCGCTTGAGCTCATCGCCCACCACGGCATGAAGCCCGCGGTGGTCATCAATCCGGCCACGCGCGTGAATCTGCTTGTGGATATTCTGCCCATGGTGCACCACGTGCTGGTGATGAGCGTGAATCCCGGCTTTGGCGGCCAGAGCTTTATCCCCTTCTCGCTTGAAAAGATTCGCCATCTTGCCGAATTGCGGCGCGAACTGGGCCTGGCATTTAGAATCGAAGTGGACGGCGGCGTGGCTCACGACACGGTTGCAGCCATCGTCCAATCAGGAGCGGATCTTCTGGTGGCGGGAAACGCCGTCTTTGGCGACGGCCAGCCCGAGCGCGATGCGCGGGCGCTGCTTCAGGCGGCTCGCAAGGCCGCCGGCGAGGCCGCCTCCTAATCAAGTGCTGTAACCGGGCGAAGGGCCTTACCGGGGCGGGTCGCCCGCAAAGAGGATGGAATGAATCGTTTCTCCAGACATTTCGCGGTTGCCGCGCTCGCGGCTCTGGTTTTCACAGGCATTCAAGCCCATGCCTGGGGGAAAAGGCAGAAGAAGGACAAGGACCTCAGCGCCAATCCGCTGGCCAACGTACACTCCGACCAGCCGGACAAGATCCTCTTCGACAAAGCCATGGTGGACATGAAGAAAGGCCGCTATGACATTGCGCGCCTGACGCTGCAAACCCTGCTGAACACCTATCCCGACTCAGAGTACGTGATGCGCGCCAAGCTGGCCGTGGGCGACACCTGGTTCAAGGAAGGCGGCAGCGCGGCGCTGGCCCAGGCCGAGGCCGAGTACAAGGACTTCATCACCTTCTTTCCGGACGCGCCGGAGGCCGCCGAGGCCCAGATGAAGGTGGGCGACATCTACTACGAGCAGATGGAGAAGCCGGACCGCGACTACACCAACGCGCTGGCCGCCGAGCGCGAGTATCGCAACATGATTAACCAGTTCCCCGACTCACCCCTGCTTCCGCGCGCCAAGCAGAAGCTGCGCAACGTGCAGGAGGTTCTGGCGGAGCGCGAAACCCAGATTGGCCTTTACTACCAGGGCGTGGAGAATTTTCCCGCCGCCATTGCGCGGCTTGAGACCGTGGCCGACACCTATCCGCTCTACTCCAGGAGCGACCAGGTTCTGCTGGCCATTGGCGACTGCTATGAGGGCGAGGCCCACGCCGTGCAGATTGCCCCGCGGCTTTCCGGCGCGGTTCGCGAGCGGCTGCGCGCGCTTTATCTTGACAAGGCGGCCAAGGCCTATGACCGCGTAATCCGGCGCTATCCCATGGCCCCGCACGTGGAAGACGCGCGCGACCGCCTGGTGGCCCTGAACAAGCCCATTCCCGAGCCCACGCAGACCGCCATTGCGGAAAGCGACGCCGAGCAACGCAGCGAGCAGCCGATCCGGTTTACGGATCGCATCCTCGGGCTCATCCAGCGCGGCCCCATCACGGTGGAAGCGGTACACGTGGGCGAGCCTTCGCTGGCCGATCCGACGCGCACCATTGCGCCCGACATTAACAAGCAGAATCTCGCCCTCTTCAAGGATGCGCTTGGCCAGGGCAAACCGGCGGAGGCTGTCGCGGCCAAGCCCACCGCGGCCAATGAGCCGCCGCGCAGTGACCAGCCCTCCGAGGCCCCGGTGCAGATGGCTGCGCCCTCGGGCTCCGGCACCGGCATGGGCGTCGCCATTGTCGCGGCACCCTCAGGCACGCCGGCCACGGACCCCAACGCGGTGGTCCCGGCCGTTGGCCCGAAGAACACCACTCTGCCGGCGGCCCAGCCCGCGGCCCAGGCTCCGGCGCAGATTAACGACATCAAGCCCGGAACCAACACCGGCCCGGCCACGACGGCCCAGGCGGGCAAAAAGCAGAAGGCTCCCAAGGCCGACCTCGGCAACGAGTCCTCCAGCAAGAAAAAGAAGAAGAAGGGACTCAAGAAGCTCAACCCGTTCTGATTTTGGCCCTTCTGATTCTGGCTTGAGACCCAGACGCAAAGGCCGCCTCCCACGCCGGGATGCGGCCTTTTGTGGTTTAACCCGGTCTCTCGGCCGGTGGCCCACTCAAGCGGCAAGAAATGCGGAAAGGATGAGGAGTCCACAAAAAAAGCGGACGTAGAATGGATGCGCGAATGAGTTACCCGCCCGCTCATCGCAAAGAACGCGGTAGAGAGGACAGCGTCTCAAAGCTCATGAGCTGTTCTTCATCACTGTTGACCGGGGAGCTTGCCGTACAAAGGAGAACTTACCCAATCAATAACTCATCTCATCGACACAGCCATGAGCTTGAAGGACCTGGTGACGCCATGAAGAAGGCAGGTTTGGGACTCCTTGCATTCGATGTTGCAGCGATGTGGGTCATTGCTCGAACCAATGGCTTTGTTTTGTCGGTGGCTCTCGTAATGACGTTGATATTGGCGAACATCATCCTAGTAATAATGTTCCGTCGTATTCTGCCTGCCAGGGTAGACTCGTCTACTGGTCAAATTCTTATCTTGCTTCAAACAGCCAGCTGGATTGAATTTATCCCGATTCTTGGCGGCGCAATCTGTGTCTTTATTGGTATTTGTGAATTCGACTGGAAGCCCTTAGTGATCGGAACCGTCGCACTTGCGGGCGGGGTTTTGCGCATTTGGGCAAAGGCCCGCCTGCGACAGGAATATAGGGAAAGGCGCTGAACAAAAGCCGTGACGGGCAGTGTGTTGAGCATGCCCCAATTTTTGGGGCCGGTGAGGGATTGATGGATATGGGAACACGAATCGAAAGGCTTCACGCGTCGTCCTTCAAAGGGCCGTTTCCGTACGACGATTGCCGTTGGCTCGCAGACAACGCACATCGGCCAGACTCAGACTTGATTCCAGCGCTGGATTGGTATTTCGGCACTGTGGCGGGCTATGGGAGTTCAGCGTCAAGACTCAGCAATCGATCCCCGGAAGAGCTTCGAGATGCCGAAAGGTTGCTGTCGAAGGATTTTTTTCATCACTTTCCTGATCTGGCGGCCTACCGGTCCTTCATCAACAAAGAGCATACGCCTCGTCTACACGAGCGCATGTGCACCGTCGAGGAAATGAGAACAGGTCTCTTGCAATTACTAGGGGCAATTTCTAAAGCGGAATGAGAGCAAACCCAATCGGCGGAGGCCGGCGCACCGCCATCCACCACCCCGCCATCTGCTAAAGTGAGAGGTGGTCCCCTTGCAATCAGCCTTCTTTTCAACCGGCTGCGCGCCCGGGAAACCCGCCTGACGACCCCCATGCCCCACGATCTGCCCAAAGCCTACGACCCGGCCGCGATTGAAGACCACTGGGCCGCCTACTGGGTGAGCGAGAAGCTCTTCTCGGTCGCGCGGCCGGAACCGCGTGTCCAAAGCCAAAGCCAAGTCCAAAGCCCGGACGGCCAGTCCCCCTTCACCATCCTGCTGCCGCCGCCCAACGTGACGGGCCGCCTGCACATGGGCCACATGCTGAACCAGACGGAGATGGACATTCTGACCCGCTGGCAGCGCATGAGGGGCCGCACCGCGCTGTGGGTGCCCGGAACCGACCACGCCGGAATTGCCACGCAGATGATGGTGGAGCGGCAACTGACCGCCGACGGCAAAACGCGCCAGCAGTTGGGCCGCGAGGCTTTTGTGGAGCGCGTGTGGGAGTGGCGCCGGCACTACGGCGGAGCCATCCTTGACCAGATGAAGCGCCTGGGCGCGTCCGTCGACTGGGACCGCGAATACTTCACCATGGACGAGCGGCTTTCCGTGGCCGTGCGCGAGGCCTTCGTCAAGCTCTATGAGCAGGAGCTGATCTATCGCGGCGCGTACATTGTGAACTGGTGCCCGCGCTGCCAGACCGCCATCAGCGACCTGGAGGTTGTCTACGACGAGCACAAGGGCCACCTGTGGGAGATCAAGTACCCCGTGCTCGGTGCCGATGGCAACGACTCCGGCGAATTTATCACCGTGGCGACGACGCGCCCGGAGACGATGCTGGGCGACGTGGCCGTCGCCATCCATCCTGAGGACGAGCGCTATCGGCATCTGCATGGCAAATCGCTGCGCGTGCCGCTGGTGAACCGGACCATTCCCATCGTGCTGGACGAATGGGTCTCCCGCGACTTTGGCACCGGCGCGGTGAAGGTGACGCCGGCGCACGACCCCAACGACTTTGCGCTGGGCCAGCGGCACGGGCTGCCGTCCATCAACATCATGGACGACTCGGCGCACATGAACGCGGAGGGCGGCAAGTATGCCGGGCTGGACCGCTTTGCGGCTCGCGGAGAGATCGTCCGGGACCTGGAAGAGCGGAAGCTCCTGGCGGGAGTGAAGGACCACGTCCACAACGTGGGCCACTGCGACCGCTGCAAAACCGTTGTGGAGCCGCGGCTCTCGCTGCAGTGGTTCGTCAGGATTCAGCCGCTGGCAGACAAGGCCATCGCCGCCGTGAAGGAAGGTCACATCCGGTTTACGCCGGAGATGTACCAGAAGACCTACCTGAACTGGATGGAGAACATCCACGACTGGTGCATCAGCCGGCAACTCTGGTGGGGCCATCGCATTCCGGCGTGGCACTGCACAGCCTGCCGCAAAATGACGATTGCGCGCGAGGACCCGAAGGCCTGCGCCCACTGCGGATCAGCGAACATCCTGCAGGAGACCGACGTGCTGGATACGTGGTTCTCGTCGGGGTTGCTGCCGGTCTCGGTCTTTGGCTGGCCGAAGCTGACGGCGGAGAGCCGTGCGGATGCAGCCGTGAGCCGGGCGGATGCAGCCGTGAGCCGGGCCGACTTCGACGCGTTTTATCCCACCAGCCTGCTGGTCACCAGCTTTGACATTCTCTTCTTCTGGGTGGCGCGGATGATCATGCTCGGCTGCTGGTTCGCGGCCGATATCAAGATGCCGGACGGCAGCCCGCGCTCGCTTGCTGAATCCGTTCCGTTTCGCGAGGTCTACATCCACGCGCTGGTGCGCGACGCCAACCGCGAGAAGATGTCAAAGACCAAGGGCAATGTGATTGACCCCATCGAGATTGTCCAGCAGTACGGCACGGATGCCGTGCGGTTCACGCTGGCGTCGATGGCCTCGCCCGGCACTGACATCGCCTTCAACCCCGCGCGCACCGAGGGCTACCGCGCCTTCGCCAACAAGATATGGAACGCCGCGCGGTTTATCTTTATGAACGTTGACCGGGCGGCGGAAATCGGAATCACCGTCGATCGTGCCGCGCTCGGAGCCATGCCGACGGATGCCGACGATGCGCCGCTGGAAGCCCGCTGGATTGTCGCCGAGCTGCATGCAACTGCGGCCAAAGTGAACCAGTCGTTGGAAGCGTATCGATTTGATGAAGCCGCCAACACCATTTACCAGTTCTTCTGGGGCAGCTTCTGCGACTGGTATCTCGAGATCGTCAAGCTGCGCCTTGACTTCACCGAAGCCGCCGACAAGGCAGCCACGCGAGCCGCGCTTACCACGCTCGTGCAGGTGTTTGAGGCTGCGCTGCGCCTGCTCTCGCCCTTCATGCCGTTCCTTACCGAAGAGCTTTGGCACGCTGTGTACGATGGCAAGCCGCCGGCGAAGTCGATTGCGCTGACGCGGTTCCCTGTTGCAGAAAAGGCCGCTATCGACTACGACGCCATCAACGGGATGGAGCTCTTGCAGCGGCTAATCGTCGCGATTCGCGCCTTGCGCAAAGAGATTGGCTTGGAGGAGAAGGCCGTTGTGTCCGTTGAGATTGCGACTGACGTGACTTATCAAGGCCTGTTCAAAGAATCGGAAGCTATTGTTCAAAAGCTTGCGCGAGTAACCCAACCTGAGCAGGTCGGCGGGATCTCGGCGGGACTGGCCAAATACCACGACGTTGCTTTCGAGGTGGGCCTCCCCAAACCACAGATCGATGTGGCAGCCGAGCGCACGCGCCTGAAGAAGGAGATCGAGAAACTCGACAAGGTCATTGCCAATTCAGAAAGACAGCTTTCGAATCCCGGTTTCCTCGCCAAAGCTCCCGAACACATCGCCCAAGGCCTGAAAAAGCAGATCGAAGAGGCGAAGGGCCTGCGGGACAAACTGGACGGCGACCTGGGCTCGCTTTCCGAGTAGGCCGCCATGCCCTGCGCCTGCGACCAATGCCGGCGGCACGCTGCGGTGCTGGGCCTGGGACCGCAGATGCTGACGCGCACGGTGCTGCGCAAGGCCTTTCTGGCCGCGGCCAAGCAGTGGCATCCTGACCGATTTGAGCGCGACCCGGCGCAGCGGGATGCCGCCGAAGAGCGCTTCAAGCTCATCCAGGCCGCCTACCGCGAGCTTTGGGAACACGTGAAGCGACCCGTGCGGCCCACTCACGGCGCGCCACCCGACGCGCCCCCGGCCGGCACAGCGCCGAAGCAGCCCGACCTGCCGCACATCTTTCTCGGCGGCATGCCCGGCGGCTATGACGCGCCGAACTTTCCACGCGCCGTGGGCGAGATTGTGGCCGCACACCTGCAGGAGACCGAGCGCGCTCTGGCCTTTCTTGACCTTTCCACCACGCCCAAGCGCCCCGGCGACCTGTCGCAATACCTGCTGCTGACCAGCTACCGCATCTTTTATCGCGAGCGCATGGGCATCGTCTCGCTGCTCTGGTATGTCGACCTGGGCGAAATCTCGCTGACCGAGCCGCCGCCGGACCGCAAACCCACGCTCCGCCAGCGGATTCACGCCCGTTTTTCGCACCTCCAGCGCACCTCCACGCTCGTCATCCGCCGCCACACCGGTGCGCCTTTCTGCACCCTCACCGCCGAAGCAGATGACACCGCGAAGAAAGTTGTTTATAACTTTCTTCGTCAAGTAAAAACCCGCTGACCACGCTTGAGCGCGCAGCCAACCCGCTGGAGCCGAAAGAATTCATGGACTGGAAGAGCAGCCGCATCGACGCATTGCTTGAGCAGGCCCTCCTTGAGGACCACGCCGCCAACGACGCCACCACCAGCGTCACCATCGACCCCAACCTGCGCGCCGCGGCCTCCATCCTCGCGCGGCAGGAGATGGTGGTGGCCGGCCTGGGCGCCGTGCCGCGCATGCTGGAGATATTTGCCCGGCTTGACCCGCGCCCGCAGGCCCACAATCGGTTTGAGGTGGTCAGCCACCCGGAGATTTTTGATGGCGTGCGCGTCCACGGCGGCCAGGTTCTGGCAGTCATCCGCCACAACGCGCGCGTGCTGCTGAGCTGCGAGCGCGTAATTCTGAACCTGCTGCAACACCTCAGCGGCATTGCCACGCTCACGCGGCAGTATGTGGATGCCGTCCACGGCACCAAGGCCCGCGTGCTGGACACGCGCAAGACCGTTCCCGGCCTGCGCGCGCTTGAAAAGTACGCTGTGCTGTGCGGCGGCGGCACCAACCACCGGCTCGATCTCGCCTCCGGCATTCTCATCAAGAACAACCACATTGCGCTGGGCGGCGGCCTGCGCGCCGCGCTTGCCCACGCGCTTGAGCGCCGCCAGAAGGGCCAGCGCGTGCAGATTGAAGTGCGCACGGCCGAGGAGCTGGACGAGGCGCTCGAAGGGGGCGCGGAGGCCATCCTGCTGGACAACATGCCGCCTGCGAAGGTGAAGGATTCCGTTGACCGCATCCGCACGGAGAAGCGCTGGATACCCATCGAAGCCTCCGGCGGCATTGTTCTCGAAAACATTCGCGCGTATGCGGAGACCGGCGTGGATTTCATCAGCGTGGGCGGGCTCACCCACTCCGCGCGCGCCGCGGATATCTCGATGACCATCACCGCCGAGCCAAGCTGATGGCCTACAACCTGGCCGAGCTCGACTCGAGTCTCGCGGGCACACTCTTCGCCGGCCGCATCCACTTTGCAGCCTCCACCGGCTCCACGAATACGGATGCACTGCACGCGGCGCGCAACGGCGCGCCCCACGGCTCGGTTTATCTTGCCGACGAGCAGACCGCGGGCCGCGGCCGCGGCGGCCACGCCTGGCAGTCGAATGCCGGCCAGGGCCTTTACATGAGCGCGCTGCTTCGTCCCGTGCTTCCGCTTGCCCGGCTGCCGCTGCTGCCGCTGGCCGCCGGGCTCGCCGCGATGCAGGCCATCCAGGAAGCCTCCGGCCTGACGGCAGACCTGCGCTGGCCCAACGACGTTCTTCTTGGCCCGCGCAAAGCCGGCGGCATTCTTGTCGAATCCAGGATTGAATCCGGCGCGCTGGCCTTCGCCGTCGCCGGCGTGGGCATCAACGTTCACCAGCGCGAATTTCCGGCTGAGCTGGCCACGCAGGCCACCTCGCTTGACGTTGCCGCCGGCCGCGTCGTCCATCGCCAGTCCGTTCTGGCCGCCCTGCTAAAATCACTGGAGCGCGAGCTGCTCTTGCTCGCCGGGCCCGGCGCGGAAACGCTGATTCCCGAGCGCCTGCGGCAGGCTTCCACGTGGATTTGCGGACGCCGTGTACACGTCCACGGCCCGCAGACGTGCACGGGCGTCACTGACGGGCTCGACGAACACGGGTTTCTGCGCGTGCGCACCGCCGAAGGCATTGTTTGCGTGCAAACCGGCGGAGTTCGCGCGGCGGAAACAGACTGATTCAACGGATGGGCGATCATGCTCCTGGCTCTCGACGTCGGCAACACCAACACGGTCCTTGGCCTCTTCCAGATGGAAGGCGAGAAATCTTCGCTCACGGTCCACTGGCGCGTCACCACGCATCGCGCGCAAACCGTGGACGAGTACGGCGTGTTATTCGTCAATCTCTTTGAAATGCACGGCCTCAAACCCGGCCAGGTGACGCACATCATCATCTCCTCGGTGGTTCCGCCGCTCGACTCCACGCTGCGCAGCGTCTGCGAGGAGTACTTCCACATCGATCCCATGTTCGTTGAGCCCGGCATCAAGACGGGCATGCCCATGCTCATCGACAACCCCACGGAGCTTGGCGCGGACCGCATCGCCGACTGCATCGCCGCTTTTGAGCGCTACGGCGGCCCCTGCATCGTGGTCGATTTCGGCACCGCCACCAAGTTTGAAGTCATCTCAGAGCGCGGCGAATATATGGGCGGCGCCATTGCGCCCGGCCTGGGCCTGAGCGCGGAAGCCCTCTTCAACCGCACCGCACGCCTGAGCCGCGTGGACATCAAGCGCCCCGCAAAAGTCATCGGCACCAACACCGTGACGCATCTGCAAAGCGGCCTCTACTTCGGCTACATCGGCCTGGTGGACGGCATCCTCGAGCGCATCCTCAGTGAGCTGACGGCAACCACTGAGAAGAAGCCGCGCATCATCGCCACCGGCGGGCTTGCACGCATGGTTGCGGCCGACTCGCGCTACATTGAGGAGATTGACGACCTGCTCACGCTTGAGGGCCTGCGCATTCTCTTCGAGCGCAATCGCGCACCCCGCACGCGCGGCCGCGCGCATTAGAGCGTCTGCCGTGCGCAATTACTTCAACTACTTCACGGAAATCGAGGAGCGCTTCCAGCAGCGCCGCGGAGCCATTCTGCTGCTCTCCACGCTGGACTGGGCCCTGATTGAAACCTGGCGCGAGGCCGGCATTCCGCTGGAGGCCGTGCTGCGCGGCATTGACGCGGCATTCGACAAATATGAAGCCCGCCAGCAGCGCGCCCGCATGCGCCGCATCAACGGTCTGGCCTGGTGCGCCCAGGCAGTGATGCAGGCCGCCGAGGAACTCCATGAAGCAGCCTCCGGCGCTGCGTCCCTGACGCAGGAAGCGCGCGATTCCGGCTTTGAGCCTGAGCGAATCGCCGCGCACTTCCACGCCGCCGCCGCCACGCTCGGCGCTTCAGCCATTGCGCCGGAAGCCTGCAAGGCAACAGCCGCGCGCCTGGATGAGCTTGCCCGGGAATTCCACGCCGCCGTGGCAAGCCGCACCGCGGTTTCGAATCTCGAAGACCTTGAGCGCACCCTCACCGTTCTCGAGGAAAAACTTTTTGCCGCGCTCACCGCCGCCGCGCCCGAGGAACTTCTTGTCGCGCTGAAAGAACACGCCGCGCGCGAGCTGGCGCCTTATCGCAGCCGCATGGGCGCGGTGCAGCTCCGCCAGGTTGAGCGCCAGTTTGTGCAAAAGCAGCTCCTCGCGCGCTATGAGCTGCCGCGCCTCAGCCTCTTTTACATGAGCCAGCAATGACCCTGCACGACGGCGAGCTCGTTCGAATTGAAAAGCCCGTCTACGGCGGCGATTTTCTTGCGCGCGTGGATGGCAAGGCCGTCTTTGTGCCGTTCGTGCTCCCCGGCGAGCAGGCGCGCATCCGCATCACGGAAGACAAACGCGCCTTTGCCCGCGGCGAACTTGAATCGCTCGCCCAGGCCGCGCCGGAGCGCATCCAGCCGGCCTGCGCGCACTTTGGCGCATGCGGCGGCTGCCACTATCAGCACGCGCCTTACGGCCTGCAACTTGCGCTGAAGCAAACCATCCTGCGCGAGACGCTCAGCCGCGCCGCAGTCCACGCACCCGCGGAAATCGCCGTCCTCGCCGCCGAGCCCTGGCACTATCGCAACCGCATCCGTCTCGCCTTTGACGCGCAGGGCAATCCCGGCTACCGCGGACGCCGATCGCACACCGTCATTGCCTTGCACGAGTGCCCCATCGCCGCGCCAATCCTGCTTCGCGCCGCCTTCGACCTCCAGAAAATCCTGCCTGCATTCGCATCCGGCACGCGGCCCTCAGAGCTCACGCTCTTCACCAACCACGACGAGTCCGCGCTCCTCACCTCCATCGTTTTTCCGCGCGCGGAACGCATTTCCGCGGACGATGTTTTCTCCGCGCTCCGCGAACCAATCCCGCAACTCGCCGGGCTTGAACTCCTGGCCGAAACGCAGCGCAATCAGCCTCCACGCCGCTTCTCCGCGGCCAGCGGCCAGTCGCTTCTCTATCGCACCGCCGGCTTCGACTATCGCGTGGACCACGGCGCATTCTTCCAGGTCAATCGCCGGCTGGTGGATGCGCTTGTCGAATGCGTCTGCGGCAACCGCACCGGCCGGCTGGCATGGGACCTCTATGCCGGCGTTGGTCTCTTCGCGCAACCGCTCGCTGCCCGCTTTCAGCGCGTCGCCGCCGTGGAATCTTCATCCTTCGCCACAGCCGCGCTGGGTCATAATCTGCGCGGCACATCCGCCGCCGCTGAATCTTCAGACACGCTTGCCTTTCTTCGCCTCAACCGTAATTCCCCGCGGCCTGATCTCGTTGTTCTTGACCCTCCGCGCACCGGCCTCGGCGCGGAGATCACATCGCTCCTGGCCGGCATCGCCTCGCCTGAAATCGTTTATGTCTCCTGCGATCCCGCCACGCTCGCACGCGACCTTCGCGCGCTGCTGACCGGCGGTTATGCGCTCGAGTCCCTCACGCTCGCTGATCTCTTTCCGCAAACCTACCATCTGGAAACGGTGGCCCATCTGCGCCGAGCCTGATAGGCTGCCCTCGTAGCTGCTCTGCCCCTGCTCATGTATTTGGACTCCGCCACCACGGAACCCGGACACGCACGCTTCGCCCCGCAACGCCTCGGCGCAGCCCCGCTCTTCCATGCCGCATGGCTCTTCGCCGCCGGAATCCTTCTGGCGCACATTGTCTTTCTGCGGCCCTCCTACGTCCTTTTCGCGCTTGCGCCCATCGCATTCCTCTCGCTACTGGCGGCCTATCACGCGCAGCGCATTCTATGGGTTCCTGTCGCGCTTCTCTGGCTGCTGCTTGGCGCCTGGTGTGCGGAGATGCAGCCGCAGCCTGCGCCTTCGCCCACCATCGCCCCGCTCTCAGACGGCCTGCTGCGCACCATCGACGGCACCGTCATCGACGCCGGCTCACTCTCCGCCGAAGCCGCGCAAGGCGCAGGCGAGGCCGCTGAGGAAGGCCCCACGCAGACCATCAATCTGCGCGTCTCATCCATGGAAGTGGTCAACGATGCCGAGGACGTTCAATCCCCTGCCTCAGGAGCCGTGCGCCTCACCGTACACTGGCCTCAGGGCGCCCAGGCAGCCAATGCCGCGCATCCTTTCGATTGCGGCGAAAAGATTCGCGTGATTGCACAGCTTCTTCCGCCGGAGGTTTACCAGGACCCCAACGTCTGGAGCCGCCGCGACTCTCTGCTGAACCGGGGCATCACTGCCTCGGCTTCCGTCCACATCAATCGCATTCAGACGCTGGGCCGCGCGCCCGGCCGCTTTCTTGCCTGTCGCATCGCCGAGCTGCAACACGCCACCAGCGCACGCCTGCTGGCATTGCCCGCGGCCATGCGCGGCCTGCCCGCCGCACTGCGCCTGACGCCGGACGATGCCGCCATGCTGGCCGCCATGAGCACCGGAGACCGCACCTACCTTACCGCCAATCTCCGCGTGGGCTTTGAGCGCACAGGCTCCTTCCACATGCTTGTGGTCAGCGGACTGCATCTTGCCATCGTCGCCGGCTTTTTCTTCTGGCTCGCGCGCCTCATCCGCCTCGCGCGCATTCCCGCCACGCTCATCACCATGCTGTGCACCAGCGCGTACGCGGTCTTCACCGGCTTTGCCACGCCCGTCGAGCGTTCGCTGTGGATGATTCTTCTCTACCTGCTGGCGCGCCTTGTTTACCGCGAGCACAGCGTGCTGAACACCATCGGCTTTGCCGCGCTCTGCCTGCTGGTGGTTGACCCGCGCAGCCTGTTTGACGCGAGCCTGCAGATGACTCTGCTCGCCGTTGTTTCCATCGCCGGAGTTGCTGTTCCACTGCTCGCCGCCACCGTCCAGCCTTACATCACCGCCACGCGCGAGCTCTACCTCCCCGCCATCGATCCCAAGCTGCCGCCGCGGCTCACCCACTTCCGCGTCGGTCTGCACCTGCTTGCCGAACGCCTGGCGCAGATTGTGCCGGCACGATTCGCGGGCTGGGCGCTGCCGTTTGCCGTGCGCGTTGTCTTCCGCGCAATCGAAGTTCTGGCCGTCACGCTGGTTGTGGAACTTGCCATGACGCTGCCCATGGCCGTCTACTTCCATCGCATCACGCTCTTCGCGCTGCCGGTCAACATTTTCATTTTGCCGCTGCTGGCCGTGCTGATGCCCGCCGCGCTGCTCACCCTTCTGGCGCTTGCGCTGTGGCCCGCGGCCGCCATTGTGCCCGCCGCCGTGGCTGCGCTGTTTCTGCACTTCAGCGTCTGGCTGGTTCATCTCTTCGGCTCGTTCGCACTCGGCAACCTCCGCATCCCCGCGCCGCCGGGCTGGCAAATCGCTCTCTTCTGCGCGCTCGTGGCCGCCGCTCTTCTTCTGGCGCACGGGGGCCGCTGGCCGCGCCGCGCTGCCGGCATCGCGCTGCTTCTGGCCGCGGTCAGCGTCGTTTTGCCCCGGCCCATTGACCACCCCCGCAACGCGCTGCTGGTGGAGGCCATCGACGTTGGCCAGGGCGACTCCATTCTGCTCATCACTCCCGGCGGCAAAACCATGCTTGTGGATGGCGGCGGATTTGGCGGAGGCGTGCGCTACGCTCCGCGCAATTTTGACATTGGCGAAGACGTGGTCTCGCCGGTTCTCTGGGCGCATGGCATTCGCCGGCTGGATGTGGTGGCGCTGACCCACGCGCACTCTGACCACATGGGCGGCCTGCCCGCGGTGCTGCGTAACTTTCACCCGCGCGAGCTGTGGGTTGGCGACAATCCGCCCATCCCCGCCTACGAAGCCCTGCTGCGCGAAGCCGCATCCCTCCACGTCCGCGTCCGCTCCTTCCATGCCGGCGATGCGCTCGCCCTTGGCGACGCGCAGATTCATGTCCTTGCGCCCTTCGCGTCCTATCGCCCCGGCCCGCAGCCCTCCAATGACGATTCGCTCGTTCTCCACGTTGCTTATCGCGACACTTCGGTTCTGCTGGAAGGCGACGCCGAAGCCCCCGTGGAAAACGCCATGCTCGCCGAGACGGGCCTTGCAAGCACGCTGCTGAAGGTGGGCCACCACGGCAGCAACACCTCCACGCGCCCTGCATTCCTGGCGCGCGTTGCGCCGCACTGGGCAGTCATCTCCTGCGGACTCCACAATCACTACGGCCATCCCACTCCGGAGATTCTGGCCGAGCTTGAAGCCGCCGGCGTGCGCACCTTCTCCACCGACATCGACGGCGCCACGTGCTTCGCGCTGAACGGCCGCAGCGTCCAGGCGCAGCCGCTGTGCGGCGTCACCGGCGCCTCACGCTCCTTTTTCTAAAAGCGAAAGCGCAGGCCGAACTGGATCTGCCGCTGCCGGTAAAAGCTGGTCGCATTCACGCTGAGCGGCTTGCCGAATTCCGTCTGCCCGGTCTTCAGCCCCGCTAAATAAGTGAGCCGCGGCAGTTGTCCGCTCAGCGTGCCGGCCTCCATGGCGTAGCCAATGGTCTCAATGCGCGTCACGTTCTGGTGGTTCAGCAGGTTGTAAGTCTCCGCCATCAGCTCAAGCTCCTTTTGCCGCCCCAGCCGGAAGCGCTTGCCCAGCCGCGCATCCGCCTTCCACGTGCCCGGATAGCGGAAGGTGTTTCTGCCCACGCCATACACCAGATTCGCGCCGCCATAGCCCAGCATTCCCGTCGCCAGGCCCTCAATCGCCGCGCCGCTTTGCGTAAATTCCCCGGCCAGCGAACCCTCAGTACGCATGCTGTAAGGCAGGCCGCTGTGTGCGTAGCCCATGCCTGACAGCATCCATCCGTTCACCCACGGCCGGGCCTTTTTGCCCACGTGCCAGCGCGGCTCCCAAATGAGCGCCAGCGTGAGCGAGTTGCGCACATCCAGGTTGCTGGGCCCATGCTCCTCCGCCGGATTGTCCGGATCAAAGACGCTTGGCCGCAGCGCCTGCAAACTCTCGTTCGGGTTCCAGTCCGTGGTGTGGGCGTAGCGGTAACGCGCATGCACCGAGAGGCCGTTGCGCGCGCGGCGCATCACCCGCACCTCCGCCGCCTCATAGGTCGAGTTCGCCGTGCTCTCCAGCTCGTCAATCTGCTGATAGTTGTCATTCAGCCGGCCCGCGAATCCCGTGGGCGAGGTGGCGCTCGGCCAGTCGGCATAAAACGGCACGGTAATCGTCGAAGTCTTGATGGGCCCCGCGCCGCTGCCATCCACCACCTGGTAGGTAATCGTCTTCGGATTCACGGCCGGATCGATATTCGCGTCCACCGCCGCCGGCAACCGCCGCGCCAGCACCACCACCGCGCCCGCCTCCAACTGCACATGGCCCGGCAGCCGCTGGTCCAGCGAAACCACCGCCTGGTGCGCCTCAGGATTCCTGAAGCGATGCGCGAACTCCACAACCTGCGGCTTGACCACCGCGGCCGGCGGACCCTTGAGCACATAAGGAAACGGCGGCGCGCCTCCGCCGTTCAGATTGTCAGTGGGCCGCAGAAAATAGCGCTGGTCGCCTTTTGCGGAGCCCGTCTCTGTGAGCGCGGCAAGCAGCGTCGCGTTGCGCGTCCGCCCAAAATACATTCCATAGCCCACGCGCACCACGGGCCATCGCTCGCCGCCCGTCTGCCACGCCAGGCTCACCCTGGGTCCCCATTCGTTGCCCAGGCTGGGCAGCCGCCGGGTCAGCGGCAAATCCGGATTGTCGAGCGCGGCAACCGGCTGCGGAAGATGCTGCCGCTCCCAGCGCAGCGCCAGCGCAAAGGTGAGCCGGCCGGCGATGTTCCACTGCGCCGTGCCGTAGGCTGCCCAGTCATCGGTGCTCATCCACCAGTGGTCCGGCCCAATCGTCTGCGTGTAATGCGTGTAGCAGGGCAAGTAGCCAAGCCCGTGCAACCCGCCCGCCGTGTCCCGCCACACGCGGCCCGTCTGGTCGCAGTTGTGCTGGTCATAGGGATTCAACTGACCGCCCAGGCCATATTTTGCAAAGGCCAGCGCGTCAGAGACAAAATTCTCCACCGTCGAATAGTTGTAAGTGCCCGTCTGGTTGTTCAAGAGCGTCGTTGCGTCGTTGCCGTGGCGCAGCTCCACGCCGGCGCGCAGCAGCGCCTTGCGCCGCACCCACGCCGCCTGCTGCCGCGCGTCATACAAATGCTCGTTGGGATAGCTGCCGGGGCTGAGCCGCGCCGGGTTGCCAATCGTGAATCCAGATGCC
>DASUAU010000013.1:0-9214 GCA_035763705.1 Occallatibacter sp.
GCACGGTCCACGCAAGCTCATCCGGATTCCCGCCCGCATCCACGCGGCCCGCCATCGTCAGCGTCTTCAGGTCAATCATCGCCACGTCGTTGTCCGGCCCGCACGACACATACGCGCGCTTCCCATTCGGATCCATCAGCACACCCGCCGCGCCGCGCCCAATCGGAAGCCGCTTCACCACCTTCAGCGTCGCCGGACTCACAATCGCCAGCGTGTGATTGGTCTTCGACAGCACCAGCAGCGCCTGCTTCGGCGTCGTCTGCGCCGCCGCAACCGTAATCAAACTCAAACTGCACGCAAGGAGAATCAGAAGTCGGGAAGCTCGCATCGGTCCATGCCCTCAGGGCGCCAGACTATACGAGTCGTCACGCAGCCGCAGCAGGCTACACAAACATATCCCTGTCCGCCGGCGAATGCGTCTCAGCCGCATGCGGTTCGCGCGTCGGAGCGCGCAGCGCGCTCAGCACAGCCTTCACTGAGGCGGCCAGCGCGGAAATCTGCCTCAGCGGCACGTGAATCACTTCGCTCACCACGCGTGTCGCGCGATCCGCCGTATCCAGCAATCCCGTACACATCGTGTCCAGCCGGCTCGTCTGCCGTCGCACGCGCTCCATAATCTCTGACGCCGAGCTTTGCAGCTCCGCGCTCTGTGCGCGCAGACCATGCGCCAGCTCCGCCAGGTCCGTCGCCACTGACTCCAGCTTCGGTCCCACCTGGTCCAGAAAATCCTTGGTCCGCGAAAGCACCGGCGTCACCGTCGCGCGCAAATCTTCAATCTGCTGCTGCATCGCTTTCGCGCTCTTGCGCACGGAGAGAAACAACGCCAGCAGCACAAATGCCTGCAGCAGCACCGCGGCGCCCGTCGCACCCACAAAAATCAGCAACAGCGTTTCCTGGTTCAGGTTGGACATGGAATCTTTCTCCCCCTGCACATCCTCCGCTCGCCCGCCGGTCCGCATTCTGGCCGTTGCGCCGCGGCAGCCAAACCTTGGCGTCTCGCACGCAAACCCTCCGGAGCGGCATCCGCACTCGCGTTTACAGCCCCGGTCAGATCCGGCTTTGAGAGTCCAGTTGCTATTCCGTCTCGGTCGCCGTTGCCGTCGCTGAGGCACTGCGGTAAGCCTCTTTGCCGGCCTCCACCGCTGCGGCCACGCGGCTTGACTGGTCGCTCACCAATCCCTTGCCGCGCTCCACAAACTCGCCCCACTGCGCGCGCCCGCGGTCCACCACATCGCGCCCGCGATCCACATACTCGCCCGCGCGCTGCTTTCCCTTGTCCACCAGTTCGCCCACCTGCTCGGCCGCCTGTTTTGAGCGCGTGCGCAGATACTCCGTGCCCTCGCGCGCTCCCTGGGCAATGTCTTCTCTCATCTCGCGTCCGCTCTTCGGAGCATAAAGAATGCCGACGAGCGCGCCTACGCCCAATCCGGCCAGAAACCACGCCAAACCCTGAGTCTTGTTATCGTCCGCCATGGGGATTCATCTCCTTTCACTCTATTCTTCAGGAAAACCTCATCATTCCACATACCATGGTACGCCGCAATACCGTCGAGCGCATCCCGGCCTTGCGGCGCTGCCCTTTGCCTGAGCATAGGCCTCGCTGCCTGGCCTCAATTCTGGCCAAGGAGCGCTTTCTCTTCCCGATGCGCCCTCTTCCTTCCGCGTTGTACCGGCCCCGCCTTCGGGCTGTTTTGCTCTCACCTTTAGCTACGCAATCTCCGCTCGCCTGGTTCGACCAATCCGGTTCGTCCAATTTCGTCCGGCCGGCCCGTCCGGTTGCACGCGCCCGCTTATTCCGCGATTAGGCTCCGCGCAATTGTGTCCAGCATTCCGTTCAGAAATTGAATCGATTCCGGCGCGGAAAACCTTCGCGCAACCTCCAGCGCCTCGTTGATCACAATCGGAAACGGAGTCTGCTTGAACGCGATCATCTCGCCCACCGCCATACGCAGCACATTCCGGTCCACCGCCGGCATCCGTTCCAGCCGCCAGTGTTTGCTGTGCGCCGTCAGCAGCGCGTCAATCCGCTCATGGTGCACAGTCGCCGCACGAAACAAGTCCTCGGCAAAGCCACGCACCTCCGGCTCCACCTGGTCGCCGGAACGCCAGAAGGTCGCCTCTACTTCCTCCGCCGTCTGCCGCCCCACGTCGGCCTGGAACAGCATCTGCATCGCCAGCTCGCGCGACTTCCGCCGCGTCGCCGCCGTCAAGCCGTGCCGCCTTTCACCTTGCGCCGCAGGCTCACCATCTCAATCGCCGCCAGCGCCGCCTCAAATCCCTTGTTCCCTGCCTTGACGCCCGCGCGGTTCAGCGCCTGCTCCAGCGTCTCGCACGTCAGCACGCCAAAGCTGTGCGGCACGCCCGTCTCCTGCTGCGACTGCCCAATGCCCCGCGCCACCTCGGTGTAAATCGCCTCGTAGTGCGCCGTCTCGCCGCGCAGCAGGCAGCCCAGCGGAATCACCGCATCCACCTTTCCCGCCTCGGCCAGCGTCCGCGCCGCCGCCGGAATCTCCCACGCTCCCGGCACCCGCACAATCTCCACATCGCCGCGCGCCGCGCCGCTGCGCAACAGCGCATCCAGCGCGCCCTCCAGCAGCCGCTCCGTAATCACCGCGTTCCAGCGCGCCACCACAATCGCAAATCGCATGCCCGCCGCGGACAAATCTCCCTCCACGGCCACCGGCCTGCCGCGCAGCGGATCCGTCCATGCCCAAAAGCTGAACGCGTATCCCGGCTCCGGTTCCACCGTAAACATCCGCGACTTCCATTCCGTTTCTTCAATCGTGCCCAGCCGCGCCGCGGCCTCTTCGCCGCCCTGCGCGCGCAGCCACGCCGCCGCCGCCTGATGCGCCGCATCCAGGCTCGTCACTTCCACCATCACGTCCGTCGCCGCCGGAAACGCGCCTTCCACAATCTCCAGGTTGCCCAGCGGAGCCAGAAATGCCGCGCCCCGGCTCTCCGCATCCTTCCATCCCTTGCCCGGCGCAAATCCCATTGCCGCAAAAAAGCCCGCCAGGCGGTCAAATGCCGCCGTGCCGCCCGCAGGACGAAGAATGGAAACTCCCTTGATCATGCTCTGATTCTATCTTGGCGGCCCTGCCCCGCCGCGCCGCTGTTCCCGCGCATCGGGTCTCTTCTCTCCACGCAAAAAGGGCCGGCGCGCGGCCAGCCCTCCTGCCTCTTTTCTCTGCGGCGCAAATTATGTCGTTGACCGCGGCTTCACCGTAATCACCGTGGCCGGAACCGTGCTGTCGGTTCCCGTGTAGGTGCAGCCAGGGTCGGTTCCGCCGGCTGAAATCGGTGTACACGCCGGCAGATTCGGGCTCACCTGCTGCGTATCCGTCAGCGTCTTCACGTTGATGTAGTGCACCTTGTTGTCGCCCGTCGTCGACACAAAGAACAGGCTGTCGTCCGGGCTGAATGCGCCCGCAATCGGCGCCGTAATCGCCGAGCTGCCGGCCAGCGCAACATAGCCCACCGTCCCCGCCGCGCCGCCCGTCCCCGGCTTGTAATAGGGCAGTGTCGCGCCAGTCGTCGTTCCGCTGAAAGTCAGGAACGCCAGATTCGACGCCGGCGAAACCACCACCTGGTTCAGGCTCGTCGCATTCACGTTCACCGTTTTCTGGGCCACGGTGTAAGGAATTGTCAGCGGCGTAAGGTTCCCGCTCGAGTCGGCCGCCGGGCACGCGCCCACCGGAATCGTCACGCCGATATCCGACAGCAGCACGCCGCCGCCGCTCAACGCTGCGCCCACAACGTGATCGCCGTCGTTGGTCGCGCCCAGCACGTCGGTCAGCACCGGCACGCTGTCGCTCTGCGGATAGAACGACATGTGCGCATAGTCGCCCACCGTTCCCTGCGGGCACCAGGTATGCGCCACTGTCGGGCTTCCGCTCTCAAACGCGCCCACACCCGGCACCGTAATCGCCAGGTCGCGCGGCGTATTGCCCGCCGTCCATGTCCCCGGTGAGGCCGGCAGTGGATACGTGCTCCAGCCCGTGTTCGCGTTATACACATACAGCGTGTCTGCGTGTCCCGGACCCGCCGAAGCGCTGTCGGTCGCATACAGCGTCTTTGAGTCCGGCGTCCACTCCGCTGAGGTCGCCAGTCCGCCAAAGCTCGAGATAATTGACCCAGCCGAGCTATCGATGTCCAGAACCTTGCGCACCGGGTCGTTGATCAGAATCATCTGGTTGTTCGGCGCAACGCTCAGCACCACTCCCGGCACTGTCGTGTCCTGCTTGGTCAGTTCGTTGTTCGTCGTACTGTAGACCATCAGCTCGCGCGCGGAGCCAAAGTAGATGTTCAGTCCATTCCGGTCCATCACCATCGAGTTCGGCACATAGGGCAGCCGCACAGTCGAGCCCAGCGTACCCGTCAGTAGCTCCACGGGCACAAAATACTGTGACTCGCCCGGCGCGCCGAACCACATATACGCACTGGCTGTTCCCGGCGTCGTCAGGTCCACCGCGTTGCTGCTCACCGGCAGCCCCGTTCCGAAGTTCCCCACCTGGTTGATCGGCGAGGTATTGCAGATCGTCGGCTGGCAAATTGCATAGATTGACGCTGCCCCCGGATACGACGCCGTAATCCCGCCGCCGCTGCCCGCCACAATGTTCACTGGATTCGTCGACTGGTAGTCCAGCGTAAGGCCCGTAATCGGATTCCCGTTCGTATCCGTCACCTGCGTCACCAGGTTCTGCTGCACGCCCTGGGTCACCGTGCCCTTCGTCGCGCCATTCAGTGTCAGCGAAATGGTCTTCGGCGGGCATGTCGAAAAGAATCCTGCCGACGCGCTCGTCCCTGCAAGCGTCGCGGAAATCGCCGTCGTCCCCGGCAGGTTCGCCGTAATCTGGTTCGTCTCCGGGTTGATTGTCGCCACCGACAGCGCGCCCACGTTGTAAACCAGCGTTCCAATCGACGATGTGCACTCCGGAACCGACGTCACACCTGGCGCAAGCCCGTTCTTGCAGGCATAGTGCGTCACCGTGGGCGGCGCGCAGAATTCATACTGCTGGCCGCTCGGTCCGGAGTAGCATGCTTCCGAGTCCAGTTGCGCCACCGCATTCTGGGAGTAGCACTGCTGCGCTCCCGCGAGCGCCAGCGATATCGAGCTCACCTGCGCATGGACATACACTTCCACCGGGTTTGACGTTACTGAGTCCGCTGACGCCGTCACATATGCCGTTGCATAGGGCAGTCCGCTGGTCGTCGGCAGCGGATTCGGCACCTGGCAAATGGTGTAGTCCGCAATGCCGCCGCCCGAGTTCCGGTTCCACGTTCCGGCGCACATGCTCCCTGAAGGCGAGATATCCACCAGCCGGTTATTCGTCGTGCCGTAGCTGAACTTCGCCGCGGAAGCATTGCTGCCCTTGCACGTCGTCGCCTGCGGCGCTGAAATCTGACGCGACTGCCCAAAAGCCAGCGAAATCCCCGTCGTCCGCGGCTCCAGGTCGATTGCATAAACGTCCGTGTCCTTCAGCCCATACCCCTCGCCGTTGCAGTAGTTCCCTGCCGGATTCCGGAAGCAGCCCGAGATCGAAATCCCCGCTGGTACGGTCAGAAACAGTAAGCAGATAAGCGTCAAATACCGCCGCATGAATCCTCCCCGTCCCACCGGCCGAACCTGCGGAACGGTCTCTCCCTCTACGTCAAATTAGGCTTGGAAAGCGAATCGCCTGCAAGCCCCGAGGTCCCCTGCCACGCCGCTCTCACGGCGTCGGCAATCGGCCACGGCTGATGCGCCCTTCCCTCGGGCCGGCTGACGAATCACGCTCTGTGTGTCTCCAAAGAAAAGTGTATCAGGGCAGCCCCGAGCCACGCCTCCGTGCCATGCCCGTTTGTCCTGTTTCTCTCCGAATAGACTCCCGCAGCGCCCGTTGGCGAGCAACTCGCCTCATTTGCCCCTCGCCGGCATATATTTCTCAAACCACTCCACCGCCCGCACCATCACGTCCCGCCGGTGTGCCGGGTTCACAAAGCCATGCCCCTCGTTCGGATACACCACCAGCTCCGTCGGCACGCCCTCGTCCTTCAGCGCATGCCAGAACTCGAACGACTGCGGCGCAGGGCACTCCCCGTCCCGGTCCCCCACCACCACCAGCGTCGGCGTATGCGCCTTCTTGATGTAGTTGATCGCAGAGCTCTTGGCATACACCGCCGGATCGTCATACACCGAAGCCCCGAAGTACGGAATCATCCACTGGTCAATCTGGTTTTCGCCGTAGTAGCTCAGCCAGTCTGACAGTCCCGCTCCTGAAACCGCCGCCCGGAACCGCCCCGTCTGCGTAATCGCAAACATCGTCATAAACCCGCCGTAGCTCCAGCCCGTAATCCCCACCCGCGCCGGGTCAATCGGATACGTCTCCTCCACCTTCGTCACGCCTGCCAGAATGTCCCGCAAATCCCCATACCCGAAATCCTTCCGGTTGGCCTGCGTAAACGCCTCGCCCTGCCCAAAGCTCCCCCTCGGGTTCGGTTGCAGCACAAAATACCCAACCGCTGAAAACGCCTGCGGGCTCAATCCGCCTCCGCCTCCCCAGTGCGGACTCACCGCCGACGCCGGCCCGCCATGCACCTCCACAATCAGCGGATACTTCTTCGCCGGGTCATAGTCTCTGGGCAGCAGCAGCCATCCCTGCACATGGAATCCCTCATTCCGCCAGCGAACCGGCACCGCCTTGCCCCACGCCGGCTGCGCGCCGTCGTTCAGGTGCGTCAGTTGCACCACACCGTGCATCGCCCCGCTCGCCTCCGCTGCCCCCATCCCTGCCACCATCGTCCGCCCCACCCGCGCTTCATAAATCTCCGGCGCGCGCTCAAACGTGCTTCCTGCAAACACAAACGTGCCCCGGTCCGCCGTCTCCACACCCGCCGTTGACGAAAGGCTCATCCACAGCCGCCCATCTCCCACGCTCCCCGCAAACTGAAACACCGGCGCACCAAAGCTCACTTGGCCGCCCTTCACCGGGTCGCCCGCAAAAGACAACTTCGTCAGTTGCTCGTCCCCGCCCGCCAGCTCGCTCACAAACAGGCTGTCGTTCCCGTCCCACTCCACCCATGCCGGTGAGGTCGGCCTTCCTGCCGTGATATCCCTCGGCGCGCCTCCCTCCGCGCTCACCACCCACACGTCGCCGCCCGTCGCGCCCTGGTCGCTCATCAGCCCGCCAATAAACGCAATCTCCTTCCCGTCCGGTCGCCACCGCGGCACCGCAATCTGCAGCCCGTGCAGCGCCCCGCTCACCGTCGCCGGCGCAAGAATCGCCTTCGCCTCCCCACCCAGCGCCTGCGTGTAGAGCTTCGCCACCCACCAGTTGTTCTCTCCCGGCGGATCGGCGGCAACATACGCCAGCCCCTTCGAGTCCGGCCGCCAGTCAAACTCGAATACGTGCAAGTCCTCCGGCGTCACCTCCGTCGCGTTCGGCTCGTCCGCATCCACGCGCGCCACCGCCACCCGCTGCACCTCGATATTGTCCTCGCCAATCACGCCCGCCCACGGCTTCTCCGCCGCCAGCGCCCCTGAGGGCCGCGTTGCGCCTTTCACATAAAGAAACGCAACCTTCTTCCCGTCCGGCGACCACTCCGGCGACTCCTCATAGCCCTTCAGCTCCGTCACGCGCCGCGCCGGGTTGCCGTCGAACTGCGTAAGATACAAATCCTCCTGCCCATCCCCGCTCGCGCAATCGGAGAAGAACGCCAGCGCCTTCCCCTCCGGCTCCCACGCAATCTGGCCCTCCCGGCATATCTGGTCCTCACTCGTCCGCGCCGTCACCTGCGTCGTCTTCGTCAGCTCGGTCATCGGCGCAACTTCAATCCCCGCGCCCGCCGGCCCAGACTCCGTCCACGCAATCCGGCTCCCGTCCGGGCTCACCGCCACCTCGCCAATCTGCGTCCCGCGATTCAGCCCCCGCAGAACCTCGTCCATCTTCTGCCGCTCTGCCCGTGACACCGCCTGCTTCTGTGCCTGCGCCGACGCGCCGCCGCCCGCCAGCACACACACCGCGGCCCCCACGCACACTGCCGCACACGCCGTCCGCAATCCCTTGCGCAACCCATCGCTCAACATGTCAAAAATGGTAACAGCGGACCTGAACCCAAGCCCATCAGTCCTGGCGCGCTAGTTCAAATAAGGCTCGACTGCTGCCGAGCTCTAACTGAAGCAATGCGCTCAAGTATCTCCGCAATATTCCCCGACTCAATATCCGAAACGTCCGCGCCGTAAACCTCTTTGATCCTCGCGTTAAGTTCATCATTCGTGCGTTCTGTGTGGAAGTCCCAGAGACTGGACCCATCCGAAATGAATGTCCACTCCAGTTCAAGCACGCGATGGATAAAGTCCTCCCGTAGCGCCGCGTCAGAATCCACTCGCTCGCTCGATGCAAACGAAATAGGAACCTCTGTTCCGGGCCTCGGCTGCGGCTTACCCTCTTCCGCACATAGCGCCTTTTGCGCATCAAATCGATGCTGCAGCTCAACCATCGCATCGCTTGGTGTCCGACCGGTCGCATCAATCAACCAACCAAGAACACGCGCCCAATACCGATCATTCGGTGCAGAGTCCTTCTGGATGCGCATACGAATCGGATAGTCGGCCAGTTGCCATTCTTTTTTGCGGTAGGAGAGCATCCGCTTCCAAAACATGTGCATACCGTCAACAGTTCCACCAATCAGCCTGTTGACCCGCATCCGCGTGCCTCCTGGAATGCAATAGGTTCTAGTTGCCCCAGCCGCTAACTCGCTAGCTCCCCGCCCTCGCCGCCTCATCGATCGCCAGCAGCCGCTCCAGCAGCGGCTTCAGCAGCTTCAGGTCCAGCGCATTCGCCCCATCGGACTTGGCATTGGCAGGATCATCATGAACTTCTAAAAATATCCCGTCCACGCCCGCCGCCACCGCCGCCCGCGCCAGCACCGGAATAAACTCCGGCTGCCCGCCGCTCACCCCGCCCGCAGCCGAAGGCTGCTGCACGGAGTGCGTCCCGTCAAACACCACCGGCGCCAGCCGCCGCATCTGCGGCAGGCTTCGCATATCCACCACCAGCGTGTTGTACCCAAAGCTCGTTCCGCGCTCGGTCAGAAACACGCGCTCGTTCCCCGTCGACCACACTTTCTCCACCGTGTGCTGCATATCCCACGGCGCCACAAACTGTCCCTTCTTCACATTCACCGCGCGGCCCGTCTTTCCCGCCGCCACCAGCAGGTCCGTCTTCCTGCACAG
>DASUAU010000014.1:0-126142 GCA_035763705.1 Occallatibacter sp.
CAGATAGAGGTAGCTGCCCTGGTCCTTCAAGGGCGCCAGCGCATCCGGCGAGCGCAGCTCCAGCGTGCCGGCCGGCGTCTCCATCACCTCTTCTGAGGGCACAAGCGCCAGGCCCGCCCTTGTCTTGAGCACCAGGCCGGCCACCTTGCCCGCATCCGCGCCCGTGGCCACGGCCACATCCTTCAGCCGTCCGCACACGTGGCCCTGCGCATCGGTCACCGGCGTGCCCAGCAGCGCCGTCAGGCTGATGCGTGTGGCTGTGCGCGGCTGGGTCTCAGTGGACATGCGTCGAGTGTAGCCGGTTTCGCGGCTTTCTGCGCACGGCGAATCCGGGCGGGCAACGGGGCTCATCGACCCAGCGCCCGCCCGCATTTTCGTGAATTTACACGGCCTGCACAAATCGTGTTCTTGACACAAGCCGCTCCAGCCCTGAAACTTCCAGCAAGGTTCCTCAGTCCCGGCCGACATCCTTATTTCCATCGGCTGCCACGGAGACGTAGCTTTGGACAAGCCAAAAGCAGCAAAGTTGCAGTTCTCGCTCAGCTCCTCGATGGACAGCGTCAGCGAAGTGGAAGCTGCCGCGGACAAGCTGGCCGCAGATGCCGGATTTGACGAAGACGAGCGATTCCGCATCGCCATGGCCGTGCGCGAAGCCGCCGTGAACGCCGTGCTGCACGGCAACGACTACGACCCCGGCAAGAAGATCTCCGCCAGCTTTGAGAACAACGGCGACTCGCTCATCATTACCGTGGCCGACGAAGGCAAGGGCCTTGACCCCGATTCCCTGCCCGACCCGCTGGCTCCGGAAAACCTGATGCGCGGCACCGGACGCGGCATTTTCCTCATCCGCTCGTTCATGGACGAGGTCAACATTCGCCAGATCCACCCCGGAACCGAGATCACCATGGTCAAGCACCTGGCGCCCTCCGGCGACGCCACCTAGGCTCCTGACCTCCAGCCCGGCGGCTCTTCCGGTTCCGCATGCCCCGCCCCGCCGCCAGGGCCGAAAAACTTCCACACCTCCCCTGCGGGCCAAAGATGCTATAACCGTAGTACTCGATGAAGGAGGATTTTCCGTGGCTCTAACGATTGCTTCCCGGGAAGTGGACGGCGTCACCGTCCTCGACCTCAGCGGGCGTATTACCTTGGGCGAGGGCAGTGTCCAGTTGCGCGAGGCCATTCGCGACCTCATCAGCAAGGGTCAAAAGCTCATTCTGCTCAACCTCGGCGACGTAAATTACATCGACAGCTCAGGCCTGGGCGAGCTGGTCAGCGCCTTTACCACCTCAAAAAACCAGGGCGCGGCCCTCAAGCTCCTCAACCTGACCAAGAAGGTCAAGGACGTTCTGCAGCTCACCAAGCTCTACACCGTCTTTGACATCTACGACGACGAAGCCAGCGCCATCGCCTCGTTCAAGTAGACGCGGTTTTCTTTCAAGCCCGGCCCGGTTCCCCCTCCTGATCCGGCCCCAATGCAAAAAGGCCATCCCCGCTGAAGGGATGGCCTTTTTGCGCCCGCGTTTCGTGCGCCCGTGCTAGAACTGCACGTTCGGAACCGCCTGCTTCCCCGGGCTTGCGGTGAAGTAGGTGTCGTCCTGCTTGAAGCCGGCAATGCCCGCCCAGATGTTGTTGGGGAATTGCAGCACAAGCGTGTTGTAGTCCTTCAAGGAATCGTTGTAGCGCTTGCGGGCCACGGCAATGCGATTCTCCGTCCCGGCCAGCTCATCCTGCAGCCGCATGAACTGGTCGCTCGAGCGCAGTTGCGGATAGTTTTCCGTCAGCATCAGCAGGTGGCTCAGCGCGCCGTCCAGTTGATTGTTGGCCGCAATCTTCGCCTGGCGGCCCTGCGCATTCAGCATCCCCGCGCGCGCGTTGGCAATGTCGCCAAACACCGTGCTCTCTTCCTTGGTAAAGCCCTTCACGGTGCTCACCAGGTTCGGAATCAGGTCCGCGCGGCGCTCCATCTGCACGTCCACCTCGCTCCACTGGCTCTTCACGTCCTGCTGCTTCTGCACCATCTCATTGCGCGCGCTCACGTAGCTCAGGAAGACCATCACCACCGCCAGCACCAGCGCGCCCAGAATGCCAAGGCCAATCCACATTCCCTTCCGCATACTCGTTTTCGTCTCCTTCGTTCCCGCACTTGCGGGAACCCCCTCAAAAAAACCTTGTCCAACCATTGAAAAAAGCAGCGCGCTACCAGCTTCCGCCGGCGCCGCCTCCGCCAAAGCTGCCGCCGCCAAAGCCGCCAAAGCCGTCGCCACCGCCGCCTCCGCCGCCGCCACCAAAGCCGCCGCCTCCGCCGATGAACGGGCCGCCGCTGCCGAACCACGGCCCGCCGCGGAAGATGTTGCCGAAGAGCCCGGCCCACAGCAGGAACCGCAACAGGCTGAAGCCGCCAAAGAAGAGAAAGACCATCAGAAACAGCAGCACTTTTGCCGCACCCGGTCGGTGTTGCCCTTGCGGCTGGGTTTGGATCTGCATCGCCGGCTGGTTGGTCAGCGTCACGCCCGCGTCCTGCGCAATCACCTGGCCGAGCTGGCCCACGGTCATCAGCAGCGCGCTGTCATAGTCCTTTTGCCGCAGATAGGGCACCATCTCGCGGCCAATGTCGCCCACCTTGGCGTCATTCAGAATGCCTTCAAGCCCGTAGCCCACCTCAATGCGGTACTTGTGTGCACCCACGGCCAGCAGCACCAGCACGCCGCGATCCGCGCCTGCACTGTTGCCCTTCCGGCCCATCTTCCACCTGGTCTCAAGCTGGTCGGCAAAGTCGGCCGCGTCGTCGCCGTCAAGGTTTTGTACCGTCACCACGGCCACCTGCGCATTGGCCTTGGAGTGGTCCAGTTGCGCACAGAGATTGTCGAGCTCGGCAACCGCCTGCGGCGAAAGCACATGCGCAAAATCGCTCACATAGTCGGTGGGCTTCGCCGGCAGGTCCTTCACCTGCTCGCCCAGCGCCGGCCTTGCCAGCAACCCCATTGCGCCCGCAACGGCACCGGCAAGCAGGAGGCACAGCATTCCCCTTTGCAGCCCTGCTCGTTGCGTCCCTGCTCGTTGTTGCATCCAGGCTCGTTGCGGCCCTGCTTGTTGCATCCAGCGAAAAACCTTCATCGCACTCTATTGTACGGGGTGCGCTCCCTCGCGGTTCCCGCGCGCCTTCCCCCTACAGCCTGGTGAGGGTCAACCATTTTGAAGGCCCGCATCCAGCCCGCCCTGTCCTATTTCCCCGTCCAGCCTTATTTCGCCGGGCGGGCGCTCACCGCGCCTTCCTTGCACAAGTCAAATCCTGTGAGCCCATTGGCAAAGGGTCCTTCCCGGCTCGTTACGCAATCGTCCTTTCCGGCCGCCATCGCGAAAATGAGGACTATGATGGGACCTGCACACCGGTGAGTGAATCCCGAGGTCGATCGTCCCGCCGTCCAGTTCGGCACGTTCCTCGTCCAAGGTCCATCCGCTCTCTGCCAACCCGTCGCATCGCGGACGAGGAAAGGTCGTTCTTTGATGAAGATTCACCTGGTGAATCCCAGTGATCACTCTTTTGGCACTGCCGTCATCACGCCGCGCTGGTTGTTTGTTCTGGCCGCCGCCACCCCGCAAAGCGCAGGCGATCCCATTCTGACCGACGAATCCCTTGAGCCCATTGACCCTGAAGGGATTCACGCCGGAGACATCGTCGGCATCAGCGTCCACACCGGCAACGCCCTGCGCGGATACCAGGTGGGGCGCATGGCCCGCGCGCGCGGAGCCTGGGTGGTTTACGGCGGAATCCACGCCACGCTGTTTCCGCAGGAGGCGCTCGAAGTTGGTGAAGGCCATGCCGTGGTGAAGGGCGACGGAGACGTGATCTGGGCGCGGGTGGTGGCCGACTGCATAGCCGGGCATCCGGAACCGGTCTACGATGGCGGCCGCATCGCCGGAACCGATTTTCTGCCCGCGCGCTGGGACCTGATGCAGCCGGAAAAATACATGTGGGCCTCTGTCCAGACCATTCGCGGATGCCCCAAGCACTGCTCCTTTTGCAGCGTTTGGCGCACAGACGGGCAGCAGCCGAGACAGCGCAAATACCAGAACGTGATTGATGAGATCATCACCCTGCGCCGCATCGGCTTCCGCTTTATTGCATTGGCCGACGACAACTTTTATCCGGTCACGCTCACTGACCTGCGCCTGGCCCGCGAACAAAACAACCTTGCCAAGGTTGAGGAGCTCACCGCCATTCGCGCCGACCGCTTCCACCTGATGGAGGAACTGGCCAAGCTGCCGAAGGACATGGTCTTCTTCACCCAAATCACCATGGAAGCCGGCGAAGACGGCGAATATCTTGACGCCATGCGCCGCGCCAACATCAAAGGCGCGCTGGTCGGCGTGGAAGCCGTCACGCCCGAAGGCCTCAAGGCCGTCTTCAAGGACTGGAACTACTCCGGCGATGCTCTGGCGCGCCAGTTGCAAACCTTCCGCGAGCACGGCGTCCACGTCCTCGGCTCCTTCATCTTCGGACTGCCCACCGACCGCCCTGCCACCTTTGACGCCACCGTGGAGATGGCCCTGAAGGCCGGCGTCACCTTTGCCCAGTTCGTCATGATGACGCCTTTTCCCGGCACCGTGGACTTTGGCCGATGGGAGAAGACGCAAGCTGAACATCCCACCACAGTCAACGGCATTCCCATTACGCGCTACTGGCTCATTCCCAGCGCCGTGCGGCCCAAGATGTTTACGCCGCATCCCACCATGAGCGCGGATGAAATCCGCCGCCGCACCCAGCGCGTGTGGGACCGCTTCTACACATGGAGCGCAATCTGGCAGCGCTCCGCCTGCACGCCCACGCTCTGGTCCCGCGTCGCTTTCATTTTCCTGTCGAAGCTCTACCGCCAGATGTATGCCGGAACGGGGATTTCCACCGACAGCGCGCGGCGCAAAAAATCACAGCGATGGGCGCGATGGACCGCGCGGCAATGCAAGCGGCTCTTTCATGCACGGCCCATGCCTGAGCTGCCGCAGCCGCAGTGGCACCTGCCGCATCCGGCTGCGTCCACAGCAAGTCCATTCGCGGTTTTGCCCGACCGCTGACGCGCTCACTTCATCAGAACAATGGAAAACACCTTGCCGTCCACAGTTTTGTCCGCGCTCTCCGCGTAGGAAATGCGTGCCTTCATCCCCTCAAAATCCCGACACGGATTCATGCTTCCCCGCGGCGTAAACCCGCTCACCGTCAGATTGAGCTCATTGAAATGGTTGTTGTAGACCTTCAGCGTCTTTTTTCTTTCCACCAGTTCAAACTCAATCCCAACCGGATAGCTGCAATGCACCTGGCGAATCACGCCGGTCGCAGTGTGCTTCGGCCCGTTTGCGGCGTCAGGGTGCCGCGGCACATCCGGCGGCAGTGTCGCCACTCCCGGCGCACTCGTTGCGGGCGCGGAGCCGCCCGGCCCATTCTCACCCGGCACAACCACAGTGGTTGTCGCGGTTCCCGCATCCGGCCCGTTCACGTAGGCCGCGGGCACATCGATCACCCCATTTGCTGCCGGAGACAAAGCAGCCGTCTGCACCCGTTCGCTCTCAAGCTCCTCCATCTGCTGCAACTCCGTCACGCGTTCCTGCACGAACTGCTTTTCCTCTGGCGTTCGCGCCACCAGCATTGCAGAGTGCAGCATGTTCTGCGCATCGGGAAGTTTCCGCTGCTGTTCCAGAACGCTGGCCGCCATCTCGCGATACTCCACCCTGCCCGGATCGAGGCTTACGGCCTCCTCGCTCTGCTTCAATGCGTCGTCGAGCCGCACATGCTCCATTGCCTCGCGGCTTGCCAGCATCTCATGCACGCGCGCATCCCGCGGATTGGCGCGGATGGCTGCGTGCAGGCAGCTTTCAATCTGCGCCTCGTCGGCCTTCGGGCTGCTCATCAGCAGTCCGGCATAGAGCATATTCACCTCAAATCCCTGCGCGCCCAGTGCCACCGCCTCTCCAAGCCATTTCTGCGCCTCGTCGCGATTTCCGCTGCGTAACGCGACCAAGCCCATCGTCTCGTGCGCCTGCACGTTTTTGGGATCCTGCGCCAGCACCTGCTGGATAAGCGCCTTTGCCTCGTCCGTTCGGCGCACGTCCATCAGCACATTCGCGCGCGTCGCCTCCACGTCCGTCAGCGTCAACTGCTTCACGGGATAAGCGGACACGTCAATCGGCGAGGACGCCGTGTTCATCTGGAACTGCATGTAGTTCCCGTTGCGAATGTAGGCGGCGAGCGTATTGGTCAATGCGTGCAGGTTTCCAAAGGCCTCAGTGGCCGCCTCCACCGGGTCCTTGCGGTGCAGGACAAGTGTCAGATAGGTGATGAGCCGGTTCCTGCCATCCTTCCTGTCCTGCACTTCCAGGTAGTGCGTCAGCGCCCAGCTCTCGGCATAGAACACCGAGCCCTTGTCCTCTTCGTGGTAGTAGGGCGAAGACCGGTCCACCCGGAAAAGCACATCCAGCGGAATCAGATTCTGTTGCCGCAAATAGAGGATGTCGTCCGCGCTCGGCATCCCCAGTTGCACATATTTCGGCTCAACCACCGTGTTCTGAAAGAACTCGGCAATCCCCTCGTTCAGCCAAATCGGCATCCACATCTCAATCGAGCGAAACTGAAAGTGCGTGTATTCGTGATAGATGGTTGCATAGGGATGCCTATCTTCGGTGTCCAGGCGCAGAAGGATCGAGTTCTTGTCCGCACCGGGTTGAAAGTAGCCCGCCAGCTTCAGCTTTCCCCGGCCCAGGTATCCCGCCGGCACATATCCCTGGAACTCCTTTTCATTCCTCACCGCCACCACAAGGATTGGCTCCGGCGGGTCGGCATGAATCTTTGGGTAGAGCGTGCGGAAGACCCAGCGCATACGCTCAAACTGCTCCAGAAGCTGCCGCGCCTGCCTTTCGCCGGCGTCGGTCTCCACCGTAAAGTGCGGGCTGCTCACCTCAATCCACGGCTTCTCCGCCGCCGCTGCGCCCCGCGGAAACAACGACCCCATCAACAACGTGCACAGCCAAAGTTTTCGCATAGTTGGTCCAAAGCCTAGCACGTTTTCGCAGCGCGCGTGAGGCGTAATCCTGCGCGGCCACGGGCGTCCACCCCCGCCCCGCTACACTGGATGAGTCATGTCCGATCTCCAGCCCCCCATCGCGCCCAGGCGTCACACTGAGACCACCCTCCACGGCGTCACCCTCGTGGACGACTACGCCTGGCTCCGCGAGAAAGACAGCCCCGAAGTCATCGCGTATCTCGAGGCCGAAAACCGCTACGCTGAGCAGGAAACCGCCACGCTTGCTCCGCTGCGCGACCAGCTTTACCGGGAGATGCTTTCGCACATCCAGCAGACGGACGTTTCCGTGCCCTTCCGCGACGGCGAATGGTGGTATTACACCCGCACCCAGGAGGGCCAGCAGTACGGCATCCACTGCCGCAAGCCCGCCGCGCTGTTCACTGACCCCGCCACTGACGCCGCCATCGGCCCCGCGCCGGATGCGCCCGAGTTCATCCTGCTCGACGGCAACCAGCTTGCGCAGGATCACGCCTTCTTCGCCATCGGCGAATCGTCCATCACCGACGATGACCGCTGGCTGGCTTACACCACCGACACCACCGGCTTCCGCCAGTACACGCTGCGCATCAAGGACCTGCTCACCGGCCAGACTCTCCACGGCGCCGTGGAGCGCGTGGGCTCCATCGTGTGGGCCGCGGACAACCGCACCCTCTTTTACACCGTGGAAGACGAGGAGCAGAAGCGCCAGTACCAGCTCTTCCGCCACACGCTCGGCACTGACCACTCCAACGACGTGCTCGTCTTCAAGGAAGACGACGAGCGCTTCAACATCGCCGCCGGCCGCACCCGCGACGGCCTCTACATCCTGCTTGAGTCCGCCAGCCACATCACCACCGAGTGCCTCGCACTGGCCGCGAACCGCCCCCGTGAGCCCTTCACCCTCATCGTGCCGCGCGTGGAGGAGCACGAGTGCTCGCTCGACCATCGCAACGGCCAGTGGTTCATCCGCACCAACGACCGCGGACGCAACTTCCGCCTCGTGACCGCGCCGGCCACAACGCCCCTGGCCACGCCGCCGCGCGAATCCTGGACCGAGCTCATTCCGCACCGCGACGACGTGATGCTCGAGGACATCGATCTCTTCGCCGGCTTCTTCGTCGCCTCTGAGCGCTACGATGGCCTTCCCCGCCTGCGCCTGTGGCGCTTCTCCGGCGAAGGCCCTCAGGCCTCGCCCACGGGCGAAATCACGTTTCCTGATCCGGCATACTCCGCCCATCCCCACGTCAACCGCGTTTTTGATGCCGCCACTTTTCGTTACGCATACGAGTCCCACACCACACCGGCCTCAGTCTTCCAGCTCGATCTCGCCACTTCCACCACCATTCTGCTCAAGCAGCAGCAGGTGCCCGGCGGGTTTGACCGCACGCTCTATGTCTCCGAGCGCATCCATGCCATGGCGTCCGACGGCGTGGGCGTGCCCATCTCGCTCGTCTATCGCAAGGACCTGCGCCAGCCCGGCGCAAACCCTCTTTACGTTTACGGCTACGGCGCCTATGGCTACTCGCTGCAGGTCGGCTTCAACTCCAGCCGCCTCAGCCTGCTTGATCGCGGCGTCGTCATGGCCTATGCCCACATCCGCGGCGGCGGCGACCTGGGCAAGCCCTGGCACGACGCCGGAAAGATGTTCGCCAAGCGCAACACCTTCACCGATTTCATCTCCGCCGTGCAGCACCTCACCGCTTCAGGCTACGGCGCGCCCTCCCGCGTCGCCATTGAGGGCGGCTCGGCCGGCGGCCTGCTGATGGGCGCGGTCACCAATCTCCGGCCCGACCTCTTCCGCGCCGTGCTCTCCCACGTTCCCTTCGTCGACGTGATGAACACCATGCTCGACGCCTCACTGCCGCTCACCGTCCCCGAGTATGAGGAGTGGGGCGACCCCAATGACCCCACTTACTTCCGCTACATGCTCAGTTACTCGCCCTACGATAACCTCAAGCCCGCAGGTTATCCGGCCATGTTAGTCAAGACATCGCTGAATGACAGCCAGGTGATGTACTGGGAGCCGGCCAAGTACGTCGCCAGGCTGCGCACGCTGAAAACCGACAACCACCCGCTGCTGCTGGTCACCAACATGCAGGCCGGCCACGGCGGAGCCAGCGGACGCTATGACTACCTGAAGGAAATCGCCTTCGATTTTGCTTTTCTGCTGCGCGAGCTGGGCATGACTGTCTGACAACATTCTGTTTCTTCGCCGCGAATACCCTCCCGCCCCGCCGCCAAGTATTCTTCTCGTGTGACGCCTCGCTCCACTCCATCCCTGCGCACATTGCCCTGGAAGCGCATTCTCCGCACCGCTGCCCGCTGGCTCGGCCTTGCTGCCGCATCCGCATGGCTGCTGTGCGCCCTCATGCTCGTGGCGCTGCGATGGATTGATCCTCCCACCACAGCCGTGCACATGGAGCGCCGCATGCAGGCGTGGAGCCGCCACAAGCCTTACCACCTGCGGTCCACCTTTGTTCCGCTCAGCCGTATCTCGCCCAACCTGCAGCACGCCGTCATCTCCGCGGAGGACGCGCGCTTCTACATCCACCACGGATTCGACTGGCACCAGATGGACCTGGCCGCCCAGCAGGACCTTGAAGGCGGACGCCTCCGCGGCGGCTCCACGCTTGACCAGCAGCTTGTGAAGAATCTCTTCTTCGGCACGGAGCGCTCCCTCCTGCGCAAGGGCGCGGAGTTCACGCTGGTTCCCGTGGCCGAGCTCGTCCTGGGCAAGCGGCGCATCCTTGAGCTCTACCTGAACGAAGTGGAGTGGGGCCCCGGCATCTATGGCGCTGAGGCCGCCTGCCGCGCCTACTACGGAACCAGCGCGCGCACCGTGAGCCGCGATGATGCCGCGCGCCTGGCCGCCATTCTTCCCTCGCCGCTCCATCGCCGGCCTGGCCGCATGAACCGCTACTCCGCCATCATCCTCGATCGCATGCGCCAGGTGGGCTGGTAATTCCACACCGTCGCGCCTGCACCAACACGCATTGCTTGTCTGGGATAACCGGGGAACAACTGCATGGTGGGCGGTCAGGGACTCGAACCCCGGACTTCCTGCTTGTAAGGCAGGCGCTCTAACCAACTGAGCTAACCGCCCATGCGGCGTTGAGGCGCGCACGCGCTCTTCTCATCATAGCAGCGCCTGAATTCATAGCAGAGTTGGATTCACAGCAGGGCCGGATTTATACCAGCGCTGGATTCATAGCAGCGTCTGGATTCGCGCATGCCCGCGCCCGCGTTTCGCGCCCCGTCCCATGCCGGCCACACGTCCGGCCCGCTCCGATTGATAGACTTGCCCCGTGACCCGCCTCATCGTCAACGCCGACGACTTCGGGCTGACCCCCGGCGTCAATCGCGCCATCCTTGAGCTGCATCGCGCCGGAGTCCTTTCCAGCGCCACGCTCATGGCCCGCGCGCCCGCCACGGACGAGGCCGTCACCCTTGCCCGCGCCACGCCCACGCTCGGCGTCGGCTGCCACATTGTTCTCGTCGATGGCGAGCCCGTTCTTCCCGCGCGCGAGCTGCCCACGCTCGTCAGCGCGCGCACCGGCCGCTTCCATCCCACGCCCGGCGCATTTCTCAAGCGCCTGCTCACCGGCCGCATTCGCGCCGCGGAAATCGAAGCGGAAGCCGCCGCGCAAATCCGCCTGCTGCAGGGCCGCGGGCTCGCCCTCACCCACATTGACACGCACAAGCATGCGCATCTCTTCCCTGCCGTGCTGCGTCCCGTGCTGCGCGCTGCCCAGGCCGCCGCAATCCCCGCCATTCGCAATCCCTTTGAGCCGCTGTGGAGCGCGCAGCGCACCGCCGGCGCACCGCTCCAACGCCGCATGGAGTTCCGCATCCTTCGCCGCTTCGCGCCTGCTTTCCATCGTCTCGTCGTGCAAAGCGGCCTCGCCACCACCCACGGCGCGCTCGGCGTCCTGGCCACCGGCACACTGAACGCCGCAACCCTCCGCGATCTACTGGCATCCCCGCCCCAGGGCGTCTTTGAGCTGGTCACGCATCCGGGCTACAACGACAGCGACCTCGCGCGCATCCGCACCCGCCTGCTTGCTTCGCGTGCCGTCGAACTCGAAGCTCTGCAAACGCTCCGCACACTGCCCGGCCTCAACCTGGTCTCCTTTGCCGCGCTGCAAGCGTCCTCCCCGCCCACCTGTGCGCCCACATGAGCAAAGTGAATCCCCGACCGTTCCACCCGCGTCCTATCCAAAGGCTCACTCTCGCAAACCCTGAGGTCCCATGCGCATCGGCATCACCTGCTATCCCACTTACGGCGGTTCAGGCGTTGTCGCCACCGAGCTCGGCATTGAGCTTGCCTCCGCCGGCCACGAGGTCCACTTCATCTCTTACTCGCAGCCCTTTCGCCTCAGTGGCCGCGACGACGGCATCTTCTACCACGAGGTCCCCGTCTCCAATTACCCGCTCTTCGAGTTTCCGCCCTACGATCTCGCGCTGGCCTCGCGCATGGCGGAGGTGGCCGAGTTCTACAATCTCGATCTGCTCCATGTTCACTATGCGATTCCCCACTCGGTCAGCGCCCTGCTTGCGCGTCAAATGCTGGCCGCGCGCGGCCGTCGCCTGCCTTTCGTCACCACGCTGCACGGAACCGACATCACGCTCGTCGGCCTTGACCGCAGTTACCTGCCCATCACGCGCTACTCCATCCAGGAAAGCGACGGCGTCACCAGCATCTCCAATTACCTGCGCGACAAAACCCTCACCGACTTTGAGGTCACGCGCCCCATCGCCGTCATTCCCAACTTCGTCAACTGCGACGTCTACCAGCCCATCCGCGATGAGGCCGCCCGCGCCGAGGCCCGCAAGCGCCTGGCCCAACCCGAAGAAGCGCTGCTCATCCATCTCTCCAACTTCCGGCCGGTCAAGCGCGTGCTCGACGTGATTCAGGTCTTCGCGCGCATCACGCGTGAAATTCCCGCGCGCCTGGTCCTCATCGGCGACGGCCCTGACCGCTCTGCCGCCGAATGGCTCGCCCACGACCTCAAAATCCAGGACCGCATTCACTTCCTCGGCAAGCAGGATCGCGTCAGCCAGCTTCTTCCCCTCGCGGACATCATGCTCATGCCCAGCGAGCTGGAGTCCTTTGGCCTGGCTGCGCTCGAGGCCATGGCCTGCAAGGTTCCCACCATCGCCACGCGCGTTGGCGGCGTGCCGGAACTCATTGACGATGACGAAACCGGCCTGCTCTATCCCGTGGGCAGCGTCGACCAGATGGCCATCGGCGCGCTCGCCCTGCTCGGCGACCGCAGCCGCCTGGAGAGCATGCGCGATGCCGCGCGCAAGGCCGCGCAATTGCGCTTCTGCGCCTCGCTTGTCCTGCCCCAGTATGTGCGTTTTTACCAGCAGGTGCTCGACGGCCGTTAGCCGGAGCAGCGCGCCGGCTTATGCCAGCGGATCCCGCTCCACGCGCGGCCTCATTCCCACGCTGCGCCAGAACTCCTCCACCAGCGCCAGCGCCGCCGCATCGGTCCGCGCCGTCCGGCGCAGCACGATCTCTTCGTCTTTCTTGAGCGCCGTCAGGCTCGACGCCTCGGCCGCAATCGCCACGCAGCGCTCCGCGCGATAGGTACACGCGGCCAGGTCTGTAATCGAGAGCGCGGTCGTCGGCGTCATCAGCACCGTCTTTGGCGGCGCCATGCGGTCCAGCAGGCAAAAAATCTCCAGCTTTGACTCCAGCTCATCCGGCACGCAATCCATCGCCAGGTCCGCCTCGCGCACCGCGTCCTCAATGGTCAGGCTGAAGACCACCGTCCCGCCCAGCGCCTCCGGCCCCAGCTTCTGCCGCACTTCTTCCTGCGCGTGGTGCAGGTTCGCCGGCATCACGTCTTCCAGCAGCACGCGATGGCCCGCCCGCGCCGCTGACACGGCAAGCCATCGGCCCAGCGGGCCCGCGCCGACAATCGCTACCGTGGGCAACGGACCCTTACTTCGCGTTCAGGGTTTGCACAATGTCGTCCACATTGGGCCGCGATTGCAGCAGGTGCTCGGCCACGCGCGCGCGCTCCTCGGCGGAAAGCCCCTGCGCCGCGGCCAGAATCCGCCGCAGCGTTACGGCAACGTCGTCAATGTAGTTCATCAGGCGAATGGCTTCTCCAGACAGCGGCATCGGTTCCCTCGTATGCAATTTCGTTCGTTCTATTGTAGGCGGTCAGCCCGCACCGGCAAAAATCCGCCGCCCGTCAACGCAAATCAGGCCGGCCCATTGCCAGGACCGGCCCATTGTCTTCCAACCCCGTCTTGTGCCTTAGAGGTAGCGCACAACCTGGCGAAGCGCGTCCCCATGCTCCAGCGGAACCAGCGCCTGAATCGGCGTCGAGCTTGAGCCATCGCGCGTCGGCAGCATGCCCAGCCGCTGCAGCAGGCCCACGCTCTCCGCGTCCTGCTGGCCCAGTGCCAGAAACTCCGCATGCCGGTAGTCGCTCCAGTCCGTCGTCATGCCTGCAATCACGGTCTCCGGCGTTGCAAAGTCGTCGCTCACAATCACCATCATCTTCAGAATCTCAATCTCGCGCGCCGTCAGCCGGATGCTCGAAGACCCTGCACTCAGCTCGTGCGCAATGGCCGGCAGCCGGTTGCCAAAGTTTGTCAGCACCGTTGTCCACAGCTCGAATCCAAGCCACGCCGGCGGCGCATCCGCGTCGTGAACAATCAGCCGGTGCATCTCGCCCACCAGCAGCGGAATGCCGCTGGTCAGCCGGTGAATGTCGGCCAGTTGCGGCTCGGCCAGCTCAATCTTGTAAAGGTCGTGGAACCACATCCGGATGTGCTCCAGCGAAAGCCTGCGCACGCTGGCAAGCGCATCAAAGTGCCCGTTCGGCGGCTGCGACAGGCTCCAGCGCAGCAGGTCGGCGCCGCCCGTGAACAGCAGCAGATTGTTGTGCGTCTGGATCGCCTTCGATGCCTCGGCCGGTGAAGAAGGCATCAGGTCCGTCGCGCCCGCGTAGTCCACCTGCGACCGGATTCCGCACTTCGGATGCACCACCGGATTCTGGTCAATGGGGTTCAGCCAGTGCGAAATCGCAAACAGCGCCCGCACCTTGCGATCATCCTTCGATTCGCGCTTGGCCTTTTCCAGATACAGCGAGAAGCACTCCAACTCTTCGTCCGGGAAGAAGGAAACTCCGCCCTTCGCCTTCACGCGATGAAGCACCGGCGTCTCTTCCTCCGCTTCCGCGGCCACGGCCACCGACGAAGGCGACGCTTCAGCTTCCATCGACGTCGTCACGGAACCCACCGCGGCCGGCTCCGGCATCGGCGTCCCCTTCGGCGTCCAGTCAAAATTCGAAACATCCATCGTGGCGGGCATCGCCGGGGCGGCCTCTGCGCGGATCTCTTCCACCACGCTCGCCGTCGGAGCCTCCGCCCTAAAATCCGCGGCGGGCATTGCAAACACCGGCGCGGCCGGCATCTCCACGGTCTTCTCCTCGCGCGCCTGCTTTCCTCCGCGTCCGGAACTCTTCTCTGCCTGCACCGCCGGAGCAGGCGCCGGAGCAAACGCCGGAGCAGGCGTCGCCGCCGGGGCTGCCGTGGCCGCCGCTGCGGGCTGCGTCATGGCCGGCACGCCCACCTGCCAGGTCTTGATGTCGAGTTGCCGCACAAAGTCGTCCACGCGCGGAAAGTATCTCTGCAGTTGCACCAGCGACGGATCATTCGTTTCATCTTCCAGGTCGCAGGCCCAGTGCAGCCACGCCTCCGCGCCCGGTCCGGGCAGCTCCGGCGGCATTGCCTGGGCTGAGATTTCCATCAGCTCCGCCACGGCCGCATCGCGCAGTTGCAGCCGCTCCGTCCGCGTCCGTTCCCGATGGTGCACCACCGTCCCGCTGGAAAGCGCATGCGCCAGATCCAGATACCGTGCCCGCGCCGCTGCCACGCCATCCAGCCGCACCACCAGCGCATTCAGCTGGTCCTTGGTGGTCCACTGCGCGCTGCTGTCTTCTGAGAGAATCGCGTCGCGAAGGTTCTGGCAAAGGTCCATCAGACCGCCAAAGTCGGCCACCAGCTCGGCGCGGTTCAGGGGTTGTCCCGCCTCAATCAAATCAATCCGGTCATGCCACAGCTTCGCCTTCTGGCTCAGATTCTGCAGCGTTTCGGCAACAATGCTTTTTCTCGTATTCATCGATTTCAATGCGCTCACGGGACACTCCGGCACACAAATGGGCACTTGTGCGTGTGCGACTATCGTATCCCGACTTTCCTTCGCTGGAACCTCCAGGTAACTGCCTTGTTACGCACTTAAGTAATAGGCGGGAAAGGCCTCCCGGCCCCGCCGAATCGGGAAAATACCGGCCCGTTCTCCCACCCCGGCCACGCCCCGCGCACGCGCAAAGGCGGCCCGCCCTCCCACAAGGAGCAGGCCGCCTCGTCGCATTCCGGTCCCGCGTGCCCGCCGGCCGGAAATCCTCTTTTTCCCTCAGCCCTTTACAGCGTTCGCTTGAACAGCGGCGTGGCCAGCAGCAGCGTGCCCAGCCCAAAGGCGAACAGAAACGCCAGATCTCCGCGAATCGCCGCAAAGCCGCCGTCCTTCAGCAGAACCGACTGCAGGCCGTCAATCACATAGGTGAACGGGTCCACAAACGCAATGCCTCGCAGCCACGGCGGAAAAGCCGAAATCGGATAAATTGCGCCTGAGGGAAAGAACAGCAGCGTGTTCAGCACTCCAAACATGGCGCGCGGCACCAGCGGATCGTCCACCCGCACCATCATCAGAAACATCATTCCGTTGAACGCAATCGACGCGCCCAGAATCACCAGCAGCACCTGGAAAAGCTCGATGGGATGAAAAATCGTTCCCAGCCCCGCCATCAGCGTGCCAATCACGGTGAGCGAAATGCCTGCCAGCACCGCCTTGATGGCCCCGGCAATGTTCAGCCCCATCACCAGCTCCAGCTTGGTAATCGGCGTCACCAGGTAGCCCTCGTGCACGCCTCGCGCCTTGTCGTCGATGTAGAGCATGCCGCCGCCAATCATCACGGAGATGTACATGGCCAGCGCAATCGAACCTGACAGCAGAAACTTCATGTACTCCACATACGGATAGAGCTCCACAATCTCCAGCGCCACCTGGCTCGGCAGCCGCGGCTTGATCTGCGGCTGGTTCAGCGAGTCCACCAGCGACTGCATCTCGGCCTCAATCGACGAGCTCAGAAACTGGTCGGAGTTGTCCACCACCAGCCCCAGCCGCGGATTGTCGCCCGCATACACGCGCCGCGAATAGTTCGCCGGAATAATCACCGCCGCCGCCACCTCGCCCGTGCGCACGTCGTGCTTGGCGCTCTCCTCGTCCGCATAGTTGGTCACGGTAAAGGTCTTGATGTTCGCCGCAATCGCATTGAAATCCTCGCGAATCTTCACCGCCTGCGGCCCGTGGTCGTGGTCCACCAGCGCCACCTTCGCGTGCCGAATGTGTCCGCCGAAGGCGTTGCCCAGAATCACCAGTTGCACCAGCGGCAGCATCATCGACATGATCATCAGCACCGGCGAGCGGAAAAACTTCCGCATCTCGCGCTCCACAATTGCCAGCATTCTGTTCATGGCCGCGTTCCCGGTCTCGGCGGCATCAGGAAGGTGACCGACTTCACCTTTTCATCCCGCAATTGCCGTCCCGTGTAATACACAAACACGTCGTCCAGCGAGGTGTTCTGCACGCTCAGTGACGTCAGCTCCTCGCCCAGGCCCGCCGCCATTTCCACCAGTTGCGTCGTCGTCCGCGAGCCGTTCGACGTCAGCACGCGATACACACCCACCGACTGCGATTGCACATCTGTCACGTCCGGCAGCTTCCTCAGCCGCCCGTCCCACTCCTCGCTCTCGCGGTTGAACTGCACCTCCACCACATTCGAGCCCGGAACGCTCTGCTTCAGCTCCACCGGCGTGCCCAGCGCCACCAGCTTCCCGTGGTCCACAATCGCAATCCGGTCGCACAGCCGGTCGGCCTCTTCCATGTAGTGCGTCGTCAGCAGCATCGTCAGGTTGCGCGTTTTCTTCAGCGTGTTCAGCATCTCCCACACCGCAATGCGGCTCACCGGGTCCAGTCCCGTCGTCGGCTCGTCCAGAAAAAAGATGCGCGGACCATGCACCAGCCCGCGCGCAATCTCCAGCCGCCGCCGCATGCCGCCGCTCAGCGTCTTGGTCTGCGCCTTGCGCCACTTCGTCAGCTCCACGGCCTCCAGCACCTGGGCAATGTTCTTCTCCCGCTCCGCCCGGTGCACGCCGTAGAGCTTGGCATAGATGCTCAGGTTCTCTTCCACCGTCAAATCCTGGTCGCTGGTCAGCGCCTGCGGAATCACGCCAATCATCCGCCGCACGGCATCCGATTCCTTCATCACGTCGTGCCCGGCCACAATCGCCTTGCCCGCCGTCACCGGAATCAGCGTCGTCATCATGCGAATCAGCGTGCTCTTGCCCGCGCCGTTCGGCCCCAGCAGCCCGAAGATCTCGCCCTCGTGTACCTCGAAGTCGATGCCCTTCACCGCTTCAAAATCGCCATACCGCTTCACTATTTTTTCCACAGCCATCGCCACCGGCCCGCCGTGGCCGTTGGCGCGCGTCCCGTTCTCCGCGCCCGCCGCCGTGCTCATCGCTTCACCAGCTTGCTGTTGGGAATAAACACCTCGGCCGTCATCCCCGGCACAAACTGCTCGCCCTTGTTCGGAATCAGCAGCTTGATCTGCACCGTGCGAATATCGCGCTTGCGCCCGCCGTTGATGTCGCGCTGCGTGGCGAAATCCGCCTCCGCATCCTTCGCAATCACCTTGCCTTCCACCGCCGTCCCGCTCGGCATCACCACGCGCAGCTCGTCGCCCAGCTTCACCGCGTCCGCCTGCGTCTCCGGCAGCGGCGCATACACCCACGTCTGCGACAAATCCATAATCGTCGCAATCGTTCCGCCCGCGGGCAGCACCTCGCCCTGCCGCGCCGCCAGCACGTTCAGCGTGCCCGTCACCGGCGCATACACCTTCGCGTATCCCAGCTCCACCTCCGCCTGGTTGGCCAGCGCCGCCGCGTTTGCCACCTGGCCCTGCGTCTGCGCCACGGTCTTCGCGCTGGCCTCGGCCAGCAGCTCGTGCGCCCGCGCCTGCGTCAGCGCGGCCTCCGCCGCCGCCACGTTCTCCCGCGCCGTCTCCGCCGCGGCCTTTGAGGCCGCAAGGCTCGTCACCGCGTCGTCCTTCGCCTGCTCGCTCACAATGCCCTGCCCCGCCAGCGCCACCGTCCGCCGCGTATCCGACGCCTGGTGCGCCAGATTCGCCTTGGCCTGCGCATAGGCTGCCGACGTGGCCCGCACCTGCGCCTTGGCCGTGGCCACCGCGCTCGACGTCTCCCCGCGATTCTGCCGCTCGGTCACCACCGTCTCGCCCAGGTGCGCGCGGTCGCTGGACACATTCGCCTGCGCCGCCTGCGCCGCCGCCGCCAGGTCCTCGCTTTCAATCACCGCCACCAGCTCGCCCGCCGTCACGTGCTCCCCCTCATTCACGTTCAGCGTCTCAATGCGCCCCGGAATCCTCGCGCTCACCATCACTTCATTCGCGTCCACCGTGCCAATCAGCATCAGCTCGTCCGGCGTCCGCGCCGTCAGCAGATACCACACCAGCGAGCCCGCCGTCAGCAGGCCCAGAATCAAAAACACCCGGTTCCGAGCGTTCATCCCTCTTTCCTCCCCAAGAAATTCCTTCCCGGCGCAAGCTCCGGCATCGGCGAGTCGGCCAGCACCCGCGCCGCCGCCGCCGCGCCCTTCGCACGATCCACAAACAGCGCCTGGCACAGATACTCCACCAACGCCCGCCGCCGGTGCCGCAGCTTCTCCGGCTCAAACGGTTCAAACGGCAGCACCATCCGCCACACCGGCGCGCTCAGAAAATAAAAAACATTCGCTCCCAGAGCCGCAAACAGCACCTGCAGGTCATCCACTTCAATCAGCTCGCCCGTCTGCATCCCTTCGCGCACCAGCGATTGCAGCATCGTCAGCATCGGCGCAAACACCCGCTTCACCAGAATCGCCATCGCGCTCGACTCGCCCTTGTGCATGCGAACCATCTCCTGCTGCATCAGCGTCTGGAACTCCTGCTGCGCCAGAATGCGGTCAAAGTGCTCCAGCGCCATCCGCACAATCCGCTCACCCGCCGATGCCTCGCGCAGAAACACCGCCATCGAGCGGTCGCGAATCCTGGCCGTAATCATCTCCAGCGCCGCCTCGTACAACTTCTCCTTGCTTTCGAAGTAGTAGTAGAGCAGCGCCTTGTTCACCGCTGCCGCCGCCGCAATCCGGTCCGTCCGCGCCCCGGCCAGCCCGTGCGCGCTGAACTCCTTGATCGCCGCGTTCAAAATGCGTTCTCGCGACTCGGCCGCCCGCTCGCCGGCCTTCTCGGTGCCCGATTCTGTCTCCGGTTCCGGCCCGCTGCGTCTCTGGCTCCGGCCGCCCGCGCGGCCTGCCTCCTCACCCGCGCTGCGCTCTGCGCCTTTTCCGGCGGCCTTCCCAATGTCTCTGCCGGCATCACGCCCTGCGCCTGCTCCGGTGCCTGCTCCGGTGCCTTTGCCCACCCCGCGCCCTGCGTGAAGCTCCGCGTTGTTTTCTGATGGAGTCAAGGCCTGACACTCGTTCAACTAACCAGTTAGTAAAATACGTCAAAATCCATTCCAAATGCAAGAGGCAAGCCAAACTCTGGCTTGCCTATCCATCCAACCTAATATTATCTGTGATTTACGTAGACTTCCTTATATTGATTCTAGTTTCACCCGCCAGCATCCTGGCCCGCTTCCAGCCCCTTCACACAAAGAGATCAACCTCGTGATAGGGCTCGCCGTAGCCGGAATTGCTCCGCTGCAGCCGCGCCTTCGCCGCCGTTCCCGGAGCCTCCTTTTCCAGCATCCGCGCCAGGTTCTCTTCCATGCCGCGGTCGCCTCTTTCGCCGCTGCCGGCGTAGCTGTCGTCTTCCATCCGCCCGGCCGCTTCCACCACCGGCGGCGGCGTCATCTCGGTCAGCGTGGGACGGCCCTCCGTGGACGTCAGGGCTCGAATTCCAGGAACAGGCGCAATTTCCATCGCTCCTCCTCACTGCACCTCGCGGGCAAGGTCTCCCTTAGGGTGTGTCATCGGCCGCAGCCGCGCAGACTTGAGTCATTTTTTTGGATTTCTAAAGAAAAGTGGGCTCAGCCGCTTCCCGTCAATCCCTGGCCCCGTGCCGCCGCAGCAGCTCCGCCATCGCATCCTGGTGAAAATACTCCGCTTCACCCAGCGGCGTGGTTCCCTGCACGTCCCGCGCGTTCACCGCCACGCCGTGCGCCAGCAGCAGCCGCGCCAGCTCCGCCGCGCCCACCTCCGCCGCCAGGTGCAGCGCCGTATCGCCGTTTGCATCGGCCAGCGTGGCATCCGCATGCGCGGCCAGCAGTTGCGCAGCCACCTCAACCTGTTTGTAGAAAGCCGCGGAATCCAGCGGCGTTTCCCCATTCACATCCTGGGCATTCACCTCCGCGCCGTGGGCCAGCAGCAGCTTCACCAGCGCCGCAAAGCCCTTCGCCGCCGCAAGGTGCAACGGCGTGTCCCCGTTCCGGTCCTGCGCGTCAACCTTCGCGCGGAACTCCAACAGCACCGCGGCCGTCTCCGCCTGGCCATCAAGCGCCGCCACGTGCAGCGCCGTGCGTCCTTTTTCATCTTTCTTCTCCACCGCTGCCGGATTCTGCTTCAGCAGCGCGCGCACCTCCGCCGCATTGCCATGCGCCACCGCTGCCTCCAGCGCATCCTGTCCCGCCGCCAACCCCATCGCCGCCTGTCCCGGCATCACAGCCAGCGCTAGCCACGCGCACGCAGCACACCATGCCCACTTCCAGCCCACGTGCAAATGCAAGGTCTTCTCCCCAATTCATGTACCGTCTCTCGCGGCTTACTTCTCTCTCAGGCGTCTACTACACAAGACGTGCCAGCACGGAAAAAGGCCGATGAAATCTCCAACTTTCTACCCTTCGCCGCGAACAACAGCCGTCAACCCGCTATCCGTCGCCTCCGCCACGCCCGCCCACCCATGCCTTCACCGTGGCCCTGCTCTCCGCGCCCTTCCGTTCAACAGGCCTGTTACTCTGGCACGCAAGGGCAGCCGCCAATGAGCAAGCTCAATCCCAAAGTCGATGCCGTCCTGGGCCAGACCCTCCAATGGCGCGAGGAGACCGAGACCTTGCGTGCCATCGCGCTCAGCTTTCCGCTCACTGAGGAGCTCAAGTGGTACCAGCCCTGCTACACCCTTCAGGGCAAGAACGTCGTCCTCATCCAGGGCTTCAAGCACTACTGCGCGCTCATGTTTTTCAAAGGCGCTCTGCTCAAGGACCCGCACCACATCCTCGCCCGCCCCGGCCAGCACCAGTCCGTGCGCCAGCTTCGCTTCGCCAGCCTGCGCGAAATCCTCAAAAGCAAGCCCATCCTCAAGGCCTACATTCAGGAAGCCATTGAAGTGGAAAAGACCGGCCTCAAGGTCAGGCTTAAAAAAACCTCAGACTACAAGCTCCCCGAAGAGCTGCAGACACGGCTCGACGAAAGCACTGCCCTCCGCAACGCCTTCCGCCTGCTCACCCCCGGCCGCCGGCACGCCTATGTCTTCTTCATCGCGCAGCCCAGGCAATCCAAAACCCGCATGGCGCGCGTCGAAAAGTGCATCCCCAAAATCCTCGCCGGCAAGGGCCCCAACGAGTAGCCGCCCTGCCGCGCAGGAACTCTCCGCCGCGCCGCGGTGTCTAAGGCATCAGATGGGGGGCGGAGCACCTATGACAACCGGGAGTGATTCCGCATCGGGTCAGTTGCGCGGCGACATCAACGTAACTCCGCTCATTGACGTTCTTCTCGTGCTGCTCATCATCTTCATGGTCATCGTCCCAACCATTCCGCGCGGCCTCAGCGCGGCTCTGCCAAAGCACTCCGCAAACCCGAGCCAAAAAACCGGCGCGCCCATCGTCGTCGAGCTTCATCGCGCGCGCAGCGGATTGCTCACCTGCACCATCAATCAGCAACAGGTCAGCCTGGATCAGCTCGGCGTGCGTCTCGGCGCCATCCTCGCCGTCCGCGCAGACAAGGTCATCTTCCTTAAAGGCGACGACGCGCTTGAGTTCGCGTCCATCGCGCAGGTCCTGGACATCGCAAAGGGCGCGGGCGCAGATCGCGTCGGCCTGCTCACCACAAAGGATCGGCTCTAACACAAAAGGATTAGCTCTAACACAAAAGGATTAGCTCTAAAGGCACCACGGCCTTGACTTTCCCGGCGGATGCAGGCAACACTGAAGTCGCAATTCCAAGGAGAGGGAGTTACATGAAGCGTCTGTTCGGCGTGATCTCATTGTGCCTACTTACTGCGATTCCGGCTGCCGCCAAAACTCACAAAGACACTTACAATATGGCTTGCAGCGCGCTATGGCCTGCTGTGAGAGATGTGCTCAAGACTTCGGGGAAATACAACATTATCGGCATCAATAGCACTGAATTCACCGCTTCATTCGCCGTTGGCTCAGTGTGGAGCGGCAAAATGATGAACTCCGTTGTGCTGAACGCGAAGGGCGCAGGCTGCGAGATGTGGGTCAACACCGCCTATCGGGGACTTGAACACAATGACGCGGCAGATTTTAAAAAGCGGGTCGATGCCGCTCTCGAAAAATTGAAGCCGGAGTCCGCAAGCACGCCGAACGCTTCTGCTCCGGCGAAGTCGGACCCGCAATAGCGCAACACGCGTAGCCGCCGCATCTTTTCCTCACTCGTCCGGGTGCTTCATTCATCGCGGCCGTATCGCGATGAGTGGGATTACGCCGTGCGGCTGTGAAACTGTGCAGCACAGCCCGACACGCATTTTTGCGGCTGTGAGACTGTGAAACTGTGCAGCACAGCCTGCGAGCCCGCCCTCACGCGGCTCGCCTTGATAAACTGAACCTATGCTCGACGAGTTGGAATTTCGCCGCGCCGCTGAGGCCGCGCTCGACGCCCTCAAGCGCCACCTGATTGCCCGCGAAGAAGAAAACGAGGCCGGCTTTGAGGTCGAGGAGCAGGGCGGCGTGCTCAACGTCCTCTTCGACGAGCCCGCCACAAAGTTCGTCATCACGCCCAACACGCCCGTCCGCCAAATCTGGATCTCGGCTCTCGCCACCAGCTTCAAGCTCGATTGGGACGCCGCTGCCTCGGTCTTCGTCCTGCCCCGCACCGGCGAGAATCTGCAAGTCCTCGTCGACCGCCTCATCGACGAAAACATCGCCGCCTGACTGCCCGCCTCGCCGCGCCGCAGCCCCGCCCGTTCTTCGTCGCACCGGCCCGCAGGCTGTTACCTCACTTGAAATCCGGAGGCCTGTCCGCCTGCGCCGTGCCGCGCTGCATGTTCGGCTCAGCGCCCATCGTGAACTCCATCCGGTTCACGCCCGCATGCAGCTTGTCCAGCGGCAGCCAGGTGCTCGCATAGGGCGCGCCGTCCAGCGTCACGCTCTGCACATAAATCCCGCTGCCCTTACGCGTCACCAGCAACGTGCGGCCGCCAGCAAACTCCAGCCGCTCGCGGTCAAACATCGGGGTGCCCAGCACCAGTCCGCCCACGCCCGGCACCGCCGGATAAAATCCCAGCGCATTCCACACATACACGCCCGAGGTCGCGCCCAGGTCGTCATTGCCCGGAATCCCATCCGCGCGGTCGCTGAAGGTCTGGTGCGCAATCCGCGTCACAACGTCCTCGGTCTTCCACGGCATGCCCGCAAACACATACGCATAGGGCGCGACAAAGTCCGGCTCATTCGCCATGTTGAAGCACGGCTCGCCCCAGCAAATCAGCTTGGAGAAGAACTTGTTCAGCCGCGGCTCCACTGCCTTCACACCGCCCATTGCGCCAAACAGCTCCGGGTACGCATAGGGCAGCATAAAGCTGTATTGGTAGGTGTTGCCTTCCTCAAATCCATCCTGGTCCGTCGTTCCCGGCTCGTCCGGCCGCTTCGGCATCGAGGTCTCCGCGTCAAAGCCTTTCAACCACGTTCCATCGCTCAACCGCGGCCGAATCCAATGCGTCTCCGGGTCCAGCAGATTCTTCCAGTTCTCCGACCGCTTTGAAAACTCGCCGTAGACCTGCGCATCGCCTGTCGCCCGCGCAAACTGCGCAATGGCAAAATCGTCGTTCGCATATTCCAGCGTCCGCGACGCGTCAATCGCATCCTTGTCCGCCGGCACGTAGCCCAGCTTCAAATAGTCCGCCAGAAAGGGCCGCTCCTGTCCGTGGTGCGGCCCATAACCGGGCACGGTTCCCGCCTTCACCATGTACTTCAGCGCCGCAGCCGTATCGAAATCGTGTGCGCCAAAGGCATACGACGACGCAATCACAATCACCGGCGAGTCGCCGCCCATCACATACGTCACGTCATTCGCCGCCGGCCAACGCGGATACCATCCGCTCTGCTCCGCGTCATTCACCAGCGACTGCGCCATGTCGCTCTCGCGCTCAGGATTCAGCAGCGCCTGGAACTGCACCGTGTTGCGATAGATGTCCCAGTCGGAAAAATTTGCATACTGCGCCTTCTGGCTCCCGGCCACCGCATGCACCTTGAGGTCAAAGCCAATATACTTTCCATCCTCGTCGCTGAAGACATTCGGCGCCAGCAGCGAGTGATAAACGGCCGTGTAATAGATCGTCCGCTCCTCCGGCGATCCGCCCTCCACGGCCACGCGATCCAGCAGTCTGGTCCACGTGTTGCGTGCCTGCGCCCACACCTTGCCAAAATCCCAACCGGGAATCTCCCTGCTCAGATTCGCGCGCGCGCCCTCCACGCTCACATAGGAAATGCCCACGCGCAGCATCACCTCGCGCGCCGGGCCAAAGTCGAGCCATGCGCCCGTGTGCCTGCCCTCGGCCTCGTCGCCGCCGGGCAGAATCGCATCGTCCTGCCACACCCGCGCGTGCCCCTGCGGCGTTTTGAAGCGCCCATACACATAGAGCTTGTAATGCGAGTCCGAGCTGCAGAATCCGCCCGCGCTCACCCAGCCCGTGAACGATCCATCCGCGCTCACGTGAATCTGATTGCCATAGCTCTGGCTGCCGCGCTGGTGTTTTCCCGGCTTTTCGATGGTGTTCGCGCTGCTGCCCGCATTCACCAGCACACGCGCATCCGCGCCCGCCGGAAACACAAACCGCGCAATCCCCGCGCGCTCGGCCACGGCAATCTCCACATGGATTCCATTCGCCAGCGTCACCGCGTAATAGCCGGGATGCGCATCCTCGTGCATGTGGTCCATCGCCTCGGCATAGGGCGCAAAGCCCGCGCCGCCCTCTGCGCCGGGGCTCGCTGCCAGCTCACCGGTCGTGGGCAGAATCGCAAAGTCGCCGTAAAGCGGGCAGCCCGCGCCGCTCAGGTGCGTCAGGCTGAAGCCGTACACCTTGTCCTGTTTGTGGTAGTACCAGGCATCGGTATTCGTGTCCGGGCTCCATTGCATCATCCCAAACGGAAGCGCCGCTCCCGGAAACGTGTTGCCGCCTCCCTCCGTGCCGATGATCGGCTGCACCGAGTTATACGGTGAAGGAACCGATTGGGCGCCGCAGAAGGAAACCGTTGCGGCAACAAGGGCCAGCACAGCAACGTGCAAAGAAATATGAATACGCATCCAGGGCATCCCCGAAAGAAAAGTCTTCCCGGCAGGAATTCTACTGCACGCAGACGCGCCGCGGCTTTCGCCCGCGCAACGCACTACAAAAACAAAAAAAGCAGGCCGGGGGTTTCCCAGCCTGCGGAAGATGGGGGAAGGCTACTTGAGCGAATAGATGATCGAGAGATCCTTGTCCGCAACGTTCTTCGGCAGCGGTGCGTAGTCAAGCGCTGCAGACTCGCTCTGGCCGGACTTCACGCACCAGCTCAGCAGATCCATCAGCACCTTGCCGTTCGCGCTGTTCGGATCCTGCACCGGCGCAATGATCCAGGAGAAGCTGCTGATGGGGAAGGCTTCCGCACCCGGCGCGTTGGTGATGGAGACGCGGAGATCCGCCGGCATGTTTTTCACGCTCGCGGCGGCTGCGGTGGTGCTGGCGATGGTTGCCGACACCCATTTCCCGGCGGCATTCTTCACCTGGGCCAGCGTAATGTGGTTCTGCAGCGCGTAAATCAACTCCACGTAGCCGATGGCTCCGGGAAGCTGGCGCACCAGGCCGGCAACGCCCTCGCTGCCCTTGCCGCCCACGCCCACAGGCCAGCTGGGCGAAGTGCCCGATCCGGGGCCGTTCTTCCATGACGGGCTCATCTTGCTCAGGTAGTCGGTCCAGATAAAGCTGGTGCCGCTGCCGTCAGAGCGATGCACCACAATAATCTTCTGGTCAGGCAGCTTCACGCCGGGGTTGTCCGCCGCAATGGCCGGATCGTTCCAGTTCCTGATCTTGCCCAGATAAATGTTGGCCAGCGTCTCGCCGCTGAAACGGAGATTGGTGACGCCGCGAACGTTGAAGATGGGCGCCACAGCACCAAGCACAATCGGAATGTGCACCAGCTTTACCTTGCAGCTCTTGATCATCGCGTCGGTCAACGGCATGTCGGACGCGCCGAAGTCCACCAGGCCTGAGCAGAACTGCATGATGCCGCCGCCCGATCCAATCGACTGATAGTTGATCTGCACGCCGGGATGCGCCGCGCTGTACTCCGCGAACCATTTGGAGAAGATGGGGTAATCGAACGTTGACCCAGCCGCCGTCAGTGTCTGCGCACTCAACATGCCGCCGGCCAGCACAAACAGCCCCATTGCCATCACGATCTTTTTCACTGGAATCTCCCTTGAAGGTTTCCTGCCGTGTTCGATTCTCCACGCGGAATGTTACGGGCGTTTGAATTCACGAAAGGTTTGCATGCGCCCGCCGGTGCTAAACGGATTCCGCCGCCCGGGCCGGCGCCAAAGGCACCTCAGCAGCCGGCGGAGCCGCCAGCGGCAGCGTAAAGTGGAACGTTGCGCCGGCTCCCAGCTCGCTTTCCGCCCACAGGCGTCCGCCATGCGCCAGCACAATATGCTTCACAATCGCCAGCCCAAGTCCCGTTCCGCCCGACTCGCGCGACCGCGCCTTGTCCACGCGATAAAACCGTTCGAAGATTCGCTCCAGATGCTCAGACGCAATGCCCGGCCCGAAGTCCCGCACAAAGAACTCCACCTCCGCGCCGTTTTGCCGCGCGCCCACCACAATCCGCTTGCCGCTCCTGCCATACTTCAGCGCGTTCTCAATCAGGTTGCCAAACACCTGGTTCATCGCATCGGGGTCGGCCTTCACCACCGCATCCGGCGCACCCGCGCTGGCCAGCGCAATTCCTGAGTCCACCACCATTCCGCCCAGCGATTCAATCGCGTCCTTCACCAGCGCTGCGGCCCGCATCGGCTGCGCCGCCAGCTTGTAATCCGGGCTCTCCACGCTCGCCAGCGCCAGCAAATCCTCCGTCAGCCGGTTCATGCGCGTGGCATTTTTCTGGATCACGCCAAGAAACTCCTGCGTGGTCTCCGCATTTGGCCGCGGCTCTTCCAGCAGCGTCTCCACATATCCGTGGATCGAAGTCAGCGGCGTGCGCAGCTCATGGCTCACGTTCGCGATAAAGTCCCGCCGCGATTTCTCCGCCGCCTCAATCCGCGAAACGTCATGCAGCACCGCCAGCGCGCCGCCCGAGGGCAGCGGAGCCGCATTAATCTCAAAAATCCGTCCCGGCGCAAGCGAGCTTGACCGGCCGGTGCGCACCTCGCCCGACTCGAGCGCCGCGTTCACGCAGCCCAGCAGCTCGGGGTCGCGCACGGACTGCACCAGCGAGCGGCCGACGCGAATCTGCATGCCCGCGATCCGCTGCATCACCGCGTTCGACCACAGCACTTCTCCGCTGCTGGAAACGGCCACCACGGCCTCCTGCATGGAATCCAGCATGGTGGCCAGCTCGTGCCGCCGGCTTTCAATCTCCGCAAAATTCCGTTCCAGCCGTTCCGCCGTCTGGTTCAGCGCGCCCTCCATCGCGGAGAGCTCATCGCCGCCCTCCAGGCTGAGCCGCGCGCCCAGGTCGCCCTGCGCAATGCGCCGCGCAAACTCCACCACGCGCTGCAGGCGTCCCGTAATCTCCAGCGCCACCCATGCCGCCAGCGGCAGCGCCACCAGCAGCGCAATCACGCCGGACCACATCGCCTCACCCACCAGCCGCCGCAAAATCTCAGGCGCCAGGCGCTCCATAAAATGGCGAAGAATGGCCTCCATTGCCACGGTTTGGAAGACCAGCAGCAGCAGAAACAGGCCCAGCAGCTTGAGGAAAACCTTGCGGGTCAATCGGGGTCGCTCCCCTCCGGCCAGAGCCGCGCCCCGGCGTCAGCTCTCCTTCGGAATCTCAAAGCGATAGCCGGCGCCGCGAACCGTCTTCAAATAGCGCGGGCTCTCCGGGTCCACTTCGATTTTCTCACGGATGCGGCGTACATACACATCCACTGACCGCGGCGTTACAAACCGCGCATCGCCCCACACCGCATCCAGCAGATGGTCGCGGCTGAAGACGCGCCCCGGATGCCGCGCCAGATAATCCAGCAGGCGGAACTCGGTGGCCGTCGTGGTGGTCAGCTCGCCGCGCACCTTCAACTGCATTGCGTTGGCGTCGATCATCACTTCTTCAAACTGGATCACCGAGGGCGTCGCGGGCCGTTCAAACCGCCGCAGCACCGCCTTCACCCGCGCCACCAGCTCCCGCGTGGCAAACGGCTTGGTGATGTAGTCGTCCGCGCCCAGCTCCAGCCCCAGCACGCGGTCGTTCTCCCCCGCGCGCGCGGTTAGAAAAATAATGGGCACCGTGGACAGGCCCGGGTGGCTGCGCAAACGCCTGCACACATCCAGCCCATCGCCGCCCGGAACCATGATGTCCAGCAGGAACAGCGCCGGCGGCTGACGCTCCGCGTCGGGAATCAGGTTGGCCGGGGTCGAGTAAAGCCGCGCGTGAAAGCCCGCTGCTTCCAGATGATGCTGCACCAGCCTTGCAATGTCTGCGTCGTCTTCCAGTACGAATACGGTTTGGCTCAACCGGTCAGCCCTCGCCGGCGGCCATTCTCAGGCAAGTGCGCGCAGGCCGCTCGGAACTACACACAGAGTAATGCAGCCCGGCGAATGGATTGCAAACAGAGTGTGAATTTGCGTAGCCCGGCGGTCAAGCTCCTCAGCCGGCGGCGTTAAACCGCCCTGGCCACAAAGCGCAGGCGCACATAATCGGCCGCCCAGCGGCCTTCCTCGTCGCACAGCGCCGGCTTCAGCAGCGCCACGGTCTCCCGCACAATGGTCTCGCGCAACGAGGCCGGAGCCGCATCCAGCACGCCCCGCCGAAAGATGCGCAGCCAGGCCTCCATTCCGCCCTCGCCCAGCGGCGTGGGCCGCGGAATCAGCGCCATCCGCTCCACCTGGAAGCCATGCCCGCTCAACCGCCGCGTATAGACCTCCGGCGCGGGGTAATAATTTACGCCTTCCTCAAGATTCCCCGCTCCGTGCCGCTCCAGCACGGCCATCAGCGCCACGCGAATTGCCGCAATGTTGCCCTGCCCACCCATTTCCGCCACGAACCGGCCGCCCCTGCGCAGAACCCGTCGCACCTCGGCCATCATCGCGTCCTGTCCCTCAACCCAGTGCAGAGCCGCGTTTGAAAAAACCGCGTCAAAGCTCGCGTCGGCAAAAGGCAGCGCCTCGGCACGGGCTTCCTCCGCCGTCAACCCGCGCCCGCGTGCCGCCGCCACCATTGCCGGAGAGGCATCCACGCCGCGCACCCCGGCACCCGACTGCGCAATCCGGCTGGTCAGTTGCCCGTCGCCGCAGCCCAGGTCCAGAACCTGCTCGCCCGCGCGCGCCCCCAGCCACTCCAGCACGCCGCCGGCCAGCCCGTGCACAAACGCTCCATGCTCCCCGTAGGCCTCTGCATCCCAGGTCTGCGCCACACACGCCTCCCGCTGTTCAATTTTGGTCTGTCATTGGATTCGATGGCCGCGCGCACTTGAAGAAGCAATCAAAGTTCTTTCCGGTTGCATAAAAGACGCGAATGCCCGCCGCGCGCGCCGGCAGGCTGCACAGGAATGCTGTGGCTAAATCGACTGCACCGGAAGGAGCGTCAGGTCGTCCACCAGCCCCACTTCCTTCTGCACAAACGGCTCGCCATAGCGCACGCCCGCCAGCAGCCCGTAATGCCGCGCCTCGGCGAAGGTCCGCTCGCGAATCTCCTCCTCCGGCACAAACAGCCCGCTGCCCGCGGCCTGCGAGGCATACTGCGACCTGTAAGCCATCAACGCCGCGTGGCGCTGCTCGATGAACGGCGCAATGTCCACCACAAAGCTCGGCCGCACATCCGCGTACAGGCTCGCATAGACAATCTTGAACGGCCGGTGCGGTGGCGCGCCCGTCTCCACCTTCGCCAGCCCGGCAAGAAAACAGGCCTCAGAGCCCAGCGTCGCCGTCGTCGCGTGGTCCGGGTGGCGCGCCTGCCAGTAAGGAAGAATCACCACGCGCGGCCTCACCTCGCGCAGCACCTTTACAATCTTCCTGCGATTTTCAAGGGTATTTTCAACCGCGCCGTCGGGCAGGTCCAGTGCATGCCGCCAGCTCACGCCCAGCAGCCGCGCCGCCTCAGCCGCTTCCCGTCCGCGCTCTTCCGCCGTGCCCCGCGTGCCGGCTTCGCCCTCGGTCAAATCCAGAATTGCCGTGCGCAGGCCGCGCGCCGCCATGCGCAGCAGCGTGCCTCCACAGGTCTGCTCCACGTCGTCGCGATGCGCGGCAATGGCCAGCACATCGGCCGGGAGCGTTGCTTGAGCGGCCGTCATGGTCAATCAGTATACGGTGTTGTTCGAGTCGGAGTGCGCGTCAATATACGCCACGTCTGAGGCGGTGCCCGTCACGGTCACATACTGGTTATCCAGCGCCGTGCCATCCGTCGTGGTGAAGATGTACACCTGGCCGCCTTCCACCGCGTAGATTTTGTGCAGCCCTTCCACGTCCGCGATCCCCGTCGCGTCGCCCTGGTAGGGCTCAATCAGCGTCACGGAATCTGTGGCCGTGTTAAACATCGTCAGGCAGCCGTAGGGTTGTCCTTTGGCATAGCGCTCGCCGTTGTTGCACTTGGTCATGGCAACCCACAGCGTGTTGTTATCGGCCAGAATCATGCGGCTGGGCGCGCCCGGCGCGCCGTCGCTGATGCCCACTGGGCTTGACGCGGTATTGTTGGCCAAATTCACCACCGTAAGATTGCCGGTGAACAATCCGTCCGTCTGGAGCTGCTGGCCCACCACATACATGGTGGACGCGGTCACCAGCGCATTGCTCGCGCCGCCGGGAATGGGAATCGTCGTCAACGAACCCTGGCCGGGCAGCGTGCCCGAGGCCTGGCTCACGCGAAAGAGCATCGGAGCCGTCGGCAGCAAAGTGATCGAGGAGGCAGTCCCGCCGCACTCTTGTCCGCAGTTCAGCACGTAGGCCGTTCCGCCATCCGGCGAGAACACCGCCTTGACGGGCCGGTTGAAGGTCAGCGGCGTTCCATTGGCGTCCGCGGCCTGGAACAGGCACCACACCGGCGCATTCTGCGGCTCGCAATCCTCGGCGTTCATGGGCCAACTGGAGGGCCCGCCGGAGTAATCCAGCGTCTCACCCGCAGTGAGCTTGCGCGGGTAATAGACATAATTCGAGTTCTGCACGAACGCCAGCGCCACCGTTCCGCCCGGGTTCACGCTCACGCGATAGACGCCGGGAAGGCTCAATCCGTAAGAGCTGCCTCCCAGCTTGTCCACCACGGTAAGCACGTGCTCCTGCTGGCTGGCCGCAATAATGTAGCCCTGGTCGCGCGTAATGTAGATGCTCGAAGAAACGCCGTTCAGGCCGCTCTGCGTGCCGGCAGAGCTTTCTTTCGCATAGCTGATCGTCACCAGGCTTCCATCGCCTGAGGAGTACACGGCGCCCGTCTGCTCCTCAGGCATGTTCTGGATGGAAACCGGCAAGGCGCCCGAAAATCCGCCCACCGGAAAGGTTTTGTTGATGTTGTTGTAGGCGTAGCGAATGTCATAGAACGCATCCACAATCTGCAGGCTGCCCTTTGCCAGAGGGCTGGGATTCTGGACGGCGATCATGACGCGATTGACCAAACCGCTGGGGGGAAGGTTGCGGCCGGCAAAAAACGTGGTGGAACCGCATCCGGCAAGGGTGACCGCGACCACCAGGGCTCCGGCGGCACTCAACCAAAGACTTCTCTTCTTCAAAATCCTCTACCTCGATGGCGAGCGCGGGGCGTGCCGCAACCCTGGCATGAACAAAAAAGACCGCAAAACTGGCTTCCAAGTGCCGGCAATTCTCCTACGCCCTGAGCCGGCTGCTTATGGCTGTTTGACTCCCAAAGTATAACAAAGCAACCTGCCCCGCCGAACCGGGCGCAATCCGGCCGCACCCTGTTGGCCGCCGCGCTGATGGGGTGAATTCCACAGGCCGCGCAAATGCATTAGCATGGTCAACAGAATGCCCCGGTTTGACAACATCTTTGCGGATCGACCCATCCTGGCCGACGGCGCCATGGGAACCGTGCTTTACGCCCGGGGAATCTACATCCACCGCTGCTACGACGAGCTGAACCTTTCTGACCCGAACCTGATTCTCGCCGTCCACGAGGAGTACCTGCAGGCCGGAGCGGAGGTGCTTGAAACCAACACCTTCGGCGCCAACCGCTTTCGTCTTGCGCGGCACGGGCTTGGCTCCCGCGTGGCGGAAATCAATGCGGCCGGCGTGCGCATTGCGCGCCAGGCCGCCGCGCACCTGAAGGAAAAGCAGGCCGGCGACGCATGGGTGGCCGGTGCCATTGGCCCGCTGGGCGTGCGGCTTGAGCCGCTGGGAAAAACCGGGCTGGACGAGGCCCGCGCCGCGTTCTCTGAGCAGATTCGCGCCCTGGCCGGCGCAGGCGTCGATTTCCTGATTGCCGAAACCATGCCCGCGCTCAATGAGGCGCGTGAAGCCCTGCTCGCCGCCCAGGAGGCCGCTCCCGATCTGCCCATTCTTGTCATGGTCACCGTGGACGATGAGAACAACTGCCTTGACGGCTCCTCAGCCCAGCAGGCCGCGGCGCTGCTCACGGAGTGGGGCGCGGATGCCATCGGCGTCAACTGCTCCACCGGACCCACCAGCGTCCTGACCGCCATTGAGGCGATGCGCTCGGCCACCAGCCTGCCCGTGGCCGCCATGCCCAATGCCGGCATGCCGCGCGCCGTGGAGGGCCGCAACATCTATCTCTGCTCGCCGGAATACATGGCCAGCTTTGCGCGCAAGGCCATCGCCGCCGGTGCGCAGTTTGTGGGCGGCTGCTGCGGCACCACGCCGCACCACATTCGCGCCATGCGCTCGGCCATGCGCGCCATTGACGCGCAAACCCGCGTGAGCGATGGCGAATCCCACGTGACCATGCCCACCGAGACTCCGCCCGCGCCGCTCGGCCAGCGCTCGCACATCGGCTCGCTTTTGTCGCAGGGCAAGTTCATCACGCTGGTGGAGATTGTGCCGCCGCGCGGCATCGACTGCTCCAGCGAGATTGAGGGCGCGCGCGTGCTGGCGCAGCTCGGCGTGCACGGCATCAACGTGCCGGACTCGCCCCGCGCCTCGGCCCGCATGAGCGCGCAGAGCCTGTGCATCCAGATTCAGCAGCACACCGGCATTGACACCGTGCTGCATTACACCTGCCGCGACCGCAACGTGCTCAGCATCCAGTCAGACCTGCTGGGCGCGGCCTCGCTCGGCCTGCGCAACATCCTTTGCCTCACCGGCGACCCGCCCAAGCTGGGCAATTATCCTGACGCCACCGCCGTTTTTGACGTGGACTCCATCGGACTTGTGAACCTGGTGCGCCGGCTCAACCACGGCCTCGACATCGGCTCCAACTCCATCGGCGCATCCACCAACTTCACCATCGGCGCTGCCGCCAATCCCGGCGCGCCGGACATGGAGCACGAGCTGCGCCGCTTCGCTTACAAGGTGGAAGCCGGCGCGGAATACGCCATCACGCAGCCCGTCTTTGACGTCAGGCTGCTGGAGAGCTTTCTCCGCCGCATTGAGTCCTTCCGCATCCCCGTCATCGCCGGCTTCTGGCCGCTCACCAGCCTGCGCAATGCCGAGTTCATGAAGAACGACCTGCGCGTCTCCATGCCGGAAGAGATTATGCTGCGCATGGCCCAGGCGGCAGACCCTGAGACCGCCCGCCACGAGGGCATCTCGATTGCGCGCGAAATGCTGGATGTGGTGCGGCCCTCCGTGCAGGGCGTGCAGGTCAGCGCGCCCTTTGGCCGTTACACCGCGGCCGCTGAGGTCATCGCCGGCATTCTGCCCACAGCCGTGCCGCAACCGGAGTGAACGCTATGCCAACTTTCGAAGACTCGCTGAAGAAGCTGGAATCCGTGGTCGAGCGGCTGGAGAAGGGCGACCTGTCCCTCGAAGAATCGCTCAAGCTCTTTGAGGAGGGCGTCAAGCTCTCCGAGACCTGCAAAAAGCAGCTCGAAAGCGCCGAGGGCAAGGTTCAGACGCTCCTCAAGCAGCGCGACGGCTCCTTCAAAACCGAGCCGTTTCCTCCTGAGCCCGAGGACTGAGCCGGGCCCGCATCCACTCCGCAAACGCGGGCGAAACCTGCCTGAAGTCGTCCATGGCAAAGAACGCAACATCCGGTTTGCGGGATCGCGGCGGCCATTCCATTCCGGTCCTCGTCACCAGAGCATCCGCTTTTTCCAGCAAGGCAGCGAAAGAGGGCTTCTCCTGCGCCGCGTTCCGGGCCAACACGCCAAGACACAAATCCGGCGTCAGACACGACGCAATCCGGTTCGACTCGATGACGATATTGCTGCCGCGAGGCATTGCATCCCGCGCCAGCGCCGCCAATTCGGCGTCTTCCCGCGCCTCGGCCAGCAACGCCTGCTTCGCGCCCGCCAGCAGATAGCGTCCCGTGTCGGTTGCCGGGTCGCGCGCAATCTCTTCGCTGAGCAACGCGCCGCGATACACATGCGATGTGATTTTGATGGCAGTCCACTCCCGCTCCGGCATGGCGGAAATCAACCCGCAGACGAGCGCGGTCTTTCCCACTCCCCTGGCCGCTCCGCCCACCACCACAATGCTCACGCCGCCGCTCCCATGTGTCTGCGCCTCACCGCACCGAGAGTTTGCGCGGCAAGAGCCGAATGTGTGTGTCCCCATTTGCCAGGGAGAGCCGCTTCTTGCGCGCCTTGGCACGCATTGCGGGTCCGGCCTAAAACATGACGCGAATCACTTCAATCAGGCCCGCCGCGCTCAGCAGCATCCAGAACAGCGACCCGCGTATGGCGGCCACCATGCCCAGCATCACCGCTCCCAGCGCCAGGTCCAGCTGGGTCATTGAACGCGCCGGCGTTGTGGTTTTCGACAGCACCATCCACAGCGCGTCCCCAACGGCAATCACCAATCCGCAAATCCCCGCCACATGCTTCCTCATCCAGCCCCAACGCCCTCCTCCGGATCTTCCGTTCCCTTTCCGGTCGATTCATCGTTCGCCTCAGTGGCTCGCCTGGCCATGCGCGCCAGAATCGCCTGTTCGCGCAGCACCTGGCGCAGCGGACGCGCCGGCGTTCCCCACAGAACAGTGCCCGGCTCTTGTCCCTTGTTCGTGGCGGATTTGCCAGAGAGCACGCCGGCCTGCCCGCCCAGAATCACGCCTTCGCCCACGTGCGCGTGGTCGCCAATGCCCACCTGCCCGGCAATCACCGCGCCCCGGCCCACGCTGCTTGAGCCGGAGATGCCGGTCAGCGCCACCAGAATCACGTCCTCGCCAATCTCGCAGTTGTGCCCAATGTGAACCAGGTTATCAATCTTCGTCCCGCGGCGGATTCTGGTTTCGCTCAGCGCTCCGCGATCGATGGTCGTGTTTGCGCCAATCTCCACATCGTCCTCAATGGCCAGCGTGCCCTGCTGCGGAAACTGCGTGTAGGCGCCGGTCTGGTCGTCGCGCACATAGCCAAACCCATCAGCCCCCAGCACCGCGCCGGCATGCACAATCACGTGGTCGCCCAGCGTTGTTCCGGGATAGAGCACGGCGCCCGAGTGAATGTGGCAATTCTTCCCCACGTGCACATTCAGGCCAATCACCGCGCCGGCATCCACGCGCGTGCCCAGGCCCAGTTGCGCGCCGGGCTCAATCACGGCGCATGCGCCCACCGACACTCCATAACTGAGCTTCGCATCCGGAGCAATGACCGCGGCGTGGTGCACCGAGGCAACGTGCGATCCCTCCTTCAGCAGCTTGGCGGCCTTGGCAAACCACAAGCGCGGCTGGCTGCACTCCACAATGTTTTTTCCCTGCGGATAGGTGTCGCAGAGCCCGGCCTTCAGCGCGACAACGCCGGCGCTTCCCGCCAGGGCTTTTGAAACCGCCGACACGGAATCGGCAAAGGCGAGATCGAAGGGGCCGGCATGTTCAATCGAGTCCACGCCGTCGACGGTCCACTCCGGGTCTCCGTGAGCCAGCGTTCCGCCCAGCGCGATCATCATTTCCCCCAGAGTCATCGTTCTCCTCCTTGTCTGAAAGCGATCCTTGCTTCAGCGCAATCGCTGCCTCAATACAATCCGGGCTCGCCCGCCGGCCGCGTCTTCCAGCGCCGGTGGATCCAGAGCCACTGGTCAGGATAACGCCTTACCCACGTTTCGAGAACGCGGTTGCACTGCGCGGTTGCGGCGCGCACATCCTCTTCAAGGTTCTCTGACCGGGAAAAACTCAGCTCCGGCCCAAAGCGCAGCACATAGCGCCGCTCGCCCGGCTCCCACACCATAAAGCCCGGAAGCACGGCCGCACCCGTCTTCAGCGCTACGCGCGCCAGTCCTGATGCCGTGCAGGCCATGTGGCCAAAAAACCCGGCAAAAATGCCCTGCGGCGGGGTCATGTTCGTGTCCATCAGGATGCCCACCGTGCCGCCGTCATGCATCGCCTTCAGCAGGCCGCGGGCAAAGTCGTCCTTGTGCAGCACCTGGTTGCCGTGCATGCAGCGCACGCCGTTCACAAACGCGTCCAGGCGGCGGTTGTCGAGCCGCCGGATGACCATGCCCATCGGATGGCCCATCAGCGAGTGATAAAAACTGGAGAGCTCCCACGCGCCCAGGTGCCCGGTCAAAATCAGCACGCCTTTGCCCCGCGCCCGCGCTGCTTCATAGTGCTCAAGGCCCTCCGCGCGAATCCAGTCCGCAGTATTTTCGCGGGAATAGCGGGCCATGCGGCAGAACTCCACAAGCTGCCAGCCCAGGTGGCGATAGACACCCCTCAGAATGCGCTTGCGCTCGGCCAGGGAAAGCTCAGGAAGGGCCAGCGCAAGGTTGCGCAGGCCCACGCGGCGCAGCCTGCCCAGCGCTGCATACACGCCCGCGGCAAGGCCGTCGGCCATGGGCCGGGCCAGCGCTCGCGGCATCCGGCCCAGGCAGCGCACCACGCCCAGGACCAGCCAGTATTCAATCGTTTCCAGCATCGCCCCGTATCGCCCTGTATCGCAAGGATTCCCAGCCAGTGTAGGCCATGGCGGTCGCCCGGCGGGACCCATTCAACCCGGAATCAGGCAACCGGCCGCCCGCCAAAAAACAGCACAGGCGGCCCATGGAGAGCCGCCTGCGATCTCTGCTCCGGAATTACGCGCCGGACAATCTACTTGGTGGCCTTGGCTTACTTGGTGGCCTTGGCGTGGATAAAGTAGTGCGCCACGGTGCGCACAAACGACACCGCGCCCTGCGGCACGCCCACCTCACCCTTCAAGATCGAATCAAAGCTGTGCGGAGCCCCATAGTAGAGATTGGTGTCGTCCACGTTCTGTGTCACGCTGGTTCCGTCCAGGTCAATGCCGGCAAAGAGGCCCTTGTTGCGCGAGTAGCTCAGCAGCTCGGCATTCATCTTCCAGTCTGTCGCGGCCTGGCCGGAGCGGCCCACGGGGCCCGCCGCCGCTGAGGCATCGCCGCCAATCTTGAATTTGCTCTTCAGCAGGTCCTGGAAGCCCTTGTCATTCACCGCCACCAGAACCAGGTCAGTGGACTGGCCGCCAATCTGGAATCCGAACGAGCCGCCCGCCATGCGGATGAACACCGGCGCGCTCCACCCGTGCCCTGTCCGGCAGGTCACCACGCCCTGGCCGTACTGGCCGCCGAAAACGAACGCTCCCTTCTTCAGTCCCGGCACAACCGCTACGCAGGTGGCGTCCTCAAGAATGTTCAGGGGAATGCTGTTGTCCTGCGCGGCCATGATCTGGTCCATCACGGTCTTGGCGGCGTCAATGCGCTCCTGGAGTGAGGCGCGAGAGGAGGCCGCAAAAGCTGTGCATCCAAACACGGCGAAACAGCAGAATGTTGCGATCGCCTTCTTCATCGATTCTTCCTTTCAGTCCGCGGATCCGGGGGGACGCGGGTTTTGTTTCATTCAAGAACTGGAGACGGCGCCCGGAGAGCAAGGTCAACCGGAAACCAACGGCTCCGCGATGCCTGCTGCGCTCTCCTGCACCCTCAAAAGAGTGGCGAAATCATCGTGGCAAAACCAATCCGGGCCCGGTGCATTCCAATGCAACCGCGATCCGGAATGCGGAAATGGCCGTGCTACGCCTGCAAGTGTAGCGAAAAGAGCCACCTTCCACACTACCTCAATTCTGATGCGAAGAATGCGCCTGGGGTGGGCTGCCGAACGGCATGGGGAGGGACGCAGAGGGTTTGCGGGCACAAAAATAAGGAGTTCCCAGGCTTCATGCCAAACATGCGGCCTGGGAACTCCTTTCCCCAGATCTGCGTTGTTTCTAGTGTCAATTCTTCGCGAAGTAACCAATTGCCACAAGAGCACGGAAGGATGATGGCATTTAGTAACCGGGTCTGGAAGCAGGTCCGGAAGCGGGACCGGAAGCCGCCTAACTGCCCGCGATTCTTTCACTTCCCCGCGGCGCGCACTTCCTTGCGCATCTTCAGCGCGCCATTCAGCGCCCACATGGAGAGGTCAACCCGGTTGTCTGCGCCGGTTTTTCGCATCAGGCGGCTCACGTGGGCCTTCACCGTCCGCTCCTCGATTTTCAGCTCTCGCGCAATCTCGCGATTGGAGCGAGCCAGGAGAATCAAATCAAGCACCTCACGCTCGCGCACGGTCAGGTGGGGCAATCCGCCGGAGGCCACGGCCTCCGGAGTGCCCAGGAGGCGGTCAATCAGGCGGGAGAGCAGACGCCGCGGAGCCCAGATGGAGCCGTCCACTACGACCTCAATGGCTTCGCGCACGGTCCGCGTCCCCGCCGAGCCATCCAGATAGGCCCGCGCGCCGGCCACAATCGAATCCATCACCAGGGTGTCATCGCCCTCCGGGCCAATCACGATCAGCCGCAGGTCGGGCCGCGCGTTGCAAATCCTCTCCAGCGCGTCCAAGCCGCCGATGGAGGAATTCAAATCCACCACCAGGAATTCAATATCAGGGTTGGCCAGCAACTGATCCAGGGTTCCGCTTACGGGAGCCAAAGGGGTTTGCCCCGGCGCGGGCGACAGCTCAAAAACGCTCGCCAGGCCTTCCAGCCGAATCGGCTCCCCGGCCATGAGCCCCACGCGCTTCGGTATTGGATTCTGGCTCAACGGCCTTCGCTCCCGGCTCCGCATGCCGCCCACTTGCGGCGGGTGGTGCAAATTCACGCTCTTGCTAGTCTGCACCGGAAGCCCGTCCTTCGCGCCGGCCCCCCGCAGTCTTTGCAACCCGAAAGTTTGCCGGCGGGCGTCTCACAGCTTGGGAAGCACGATGCCCTGCTGTTTTTGATACTTTCCGTTGCGATCGGCGTAGCTGGTTTCGCAGGGCTCATTGCCGTGGAAAAAGAGAATCTGGCAGAGACCCTCATTGGCGTAAATCTTGGCAGGCAGCGGCGTGGTGTTGGAGATTTCGAGCGTCACAAAGCCCTCCCATTCCGGCTCAAAGGGCGTGACGTTCACAATGATGCCGCAGCGCGCGTAAGTGGACTTGCCCACACAGATGGTCAGTATGTCGCGCGGGATACGAAAGTACTCAACCGACCGCGCCAGCGCAAAGGAGTTGGGCGGAACGATCACCGAATCCGCCTGCACGGAGACAAATGACCGCTCGTCGAAGGCCTTGGGGTCAATCACGGCGCTGTTGACGTTGGTAAAGATTTTGAACTCGTCGGAGACCCTGAGGTCATATCCATAGGAGGAAAGCCCATACGAAATAACACCCTGGCGAACCTGTTTCTCGCTAAAGGGTTCAATCATATGGTGGTTAAGAGCCTGCTCGCGAATCCACCGGTCGCTCTGGATTGACATGCCTCTCCTGTTTGGCCCCGCATTGCGCGGGACGCCCAGGCGGTTTTCACCCTGGGTCTGGCTGGGGTCGTGACGGCTTCATCTTACGAAACAGCCCCGCCGCTGACAACCGCGGGGCTGTTGGAAAACGAGGCCAAATTGAACGGTTTGGAACCGGCCGCCGCCGCCAGTCCCTATACCGGACTGAAACCGGATTTGCACAGCCGGGCCGTGCTCCCGCCAAAATCCGGAGTTTGCGAATTGGCCCAAAATCTGTACCATCAAGTTCGTAGGGCGTGGTACAGTCAAATCCAGTCGCGCCAGCGAGGTAAACGGCTTTGATTAAACAGGACATTGTCCACAATGTGATCGAGCGCACGGGCCTGCCGCGCACCAAGGCCGAAGCGGCGGTGGATACGGTCTTCGAGGGACTGAAAGAAGCCCTCGCGGCTGGCGAGCGCATTGAGCTGCGCGGTTTTGGCGTTTTCAGCGTACGCGCCCGCAAAACCGGCATCGGCCGCAACCCGCGGACCGGCACTGAGGTGAGCATCACACCCGGCAAGGCTGTTCGTTTCAAGCCGGGCAAAGAGCTGCACCAGCTGGGCGGCAAGCCGGAATCAAAAGAGTAATCCCTCCGGAATGAGTCCCGTCCCCTCGCGAGGGGGGCGCATGGCTACATCAGCCGCTGGGCATCCACATCCACAACCAGATTCTTGCGGGGAATCCCCTGCGCGTCAGCGTGCGCCAGCATGCCGCGCAGCGCGCCGTTCAGCACTTTTCTGGATGCGGCCTTCAGCACAAGGTGGAAGCGATAGACGTTCTTGATGCGGGCGATGGGAGCGGCGCAGGGGCCCAGAACGCGCACGCCGCCGGTCGCATGGTCGGCATACCACTTTCCCAGCGCCTCCGCCCATGCCTGCGCTTCCTCGCGGCCGGGCGAGTGCACCAGCACATTGGCCAGCACGCCCAGCGGCGGATAGTGCATCCACTGGCGAAACTTGAGCTCACGCGCGGCAAAGGCCTGAAAATCATGATTGGAAGCGGCCACAACCGCGTAGTGGTCAGGGTAATACGTCTGCACAATCACCCGCCCCGGAAGCTCTCCACGGCCCGCCCGGCCGGCCACCTGCGTGATGATTTGAAAAACCCGCTCCGCGGCGCGAAAGTCCGGCATGGCCAGAGCATGGTCACAGCCCACCACGCCCACCAGCGTGACGCCGTGAATATCGTGCCCCTTGGCAATCATCTGCGTGCCCACAAGCAGATTGATTTCCCCCGAGTGCAGGCGGGTGAGCAGACCTTCCAGCTCATGCCGTCCGCGAACCGCGTCACGATCCATGCGGCCGATTCGCGCGCCGGGGAAAATCTCTGACAAGCGCTCCTCGGCCTGCTGCGAACCCACGCCGAGATAGTAAAGATGCTCGCTCTCGCACTTTGGGCAGCGGGCGGGCACCGGCCTGCGAAAGCCGCAGTAGTGGCACTCCAGCCGCTGCCCTGCGCGGGCCAGGCCGTCGCGGTCCGCATCCGCCTTGTGATGCGTGAGGGCGATGGCGCAGTTCTCGCATTCCAGTTTTTCGCCGCATGCGCGGCAGATGACCACAAAGGAAAATCCGCGGCGGTTGAGCAGAATCAGCACCTGCTCACCGCGCTCAAGCGCGGCCTGCGCCTCGGCAATCAGCACGCGGGAGAAAATCTGCTCCGTGCCCGTCTCGCGAAACTCGCTGCGCATGTCCACCAGTTCCACCTGCGGCAGCGGCCGGTTGGCGATGCGCTCCTGCAGCCGCAGCAGTGCGTACCTGCCGGTGGCGGCATTCTGCCAGCTTTCCAGCGAGGGCGTGGCCGAGCCCAGCACAACGGCCGCGCCGGCGAGCTTGGCCCGCATCACGGCCACGTCGCGTGCATGGTAGCGCGGCGTCTCCTCCTGCTTGTAGCTCTGGTCGTGCTCCTCATCCACCAGGATGAGGCCGAGATTGGGAACGGGCGCGAAGACGGCCGAGCGCGTTCCCACCACGATGGGCGTTTCTCCGCGATGAATCCTGCGCCACTGCTCGGCCCGCTCATCGGGCGTGAGCGAGGAGTGCAGCAACGCGAAGCGCTCGCCGAAAACCGCCTGCAGCAAACCGGCCATCTGCGGAGTAAGCCCGATTTCGGGAACCAGCAGAATCGAGCCCAGATTGCGTTCCAAAGCCTGCTTCATCGCCGCCAGGTAGACGGCCGTCTTGCCCGAGCCCGTGACCCCTTGCAGCAGAAAGGGCTGGAAGCGGCCCAGCGCGCCGGTGATGGCCGCCAGAGCCGCTTCCTGCTGCCGATTCAGCCGGAGAGGCTGCACCGGCGCCTCCAGGCCGCCCATGCGAAAGCTCTCCGGGCGCTCTTCAATCCGCACCATCCCGCGACGCACCAGCGTCTGCACCGACGAAGACGACATATCCTTGCGCCGGACCTCGCTCAACGGCATCTCGCCGCCGCGCGCCGCCAGCTCTGCAAGAACCTCCTGCTGCCTGGGCGTCAATGCGGGAAGCCGAATCTCCGGAACCAGCACCACGAAGCGCTGCATCTTTCCCACTTCGCGCTCCACCGCCGACTCCTCGCGGGCAATCCACCGCTTGCGCAGCATGGCGGCAAGAATGGGCAGCGGGACGGAGGTGGCCGTGCGCAGGCGGGAGACACTGACGCGCTCACCCGCGGCCAGGTGCTTGAGCACCCGGAACGGCAGGTTCTCCTCTTCCCTGGCAACCCGCGGACGCTGCCTGCCGGCGCGGGTGGCCAGATGCGAGACGCCCTCCTCAAGCGAATTGGCAAGCACGTCGCGGCCAAGATCGGTGATGCGGTAATAGACTGTGCGGCGCACCTCGGCCATCAAAGGCGTCATGCCGCGCAGCACCTCGCCCAGCGGCGCGAGATAATACTGCGCAATCCACTCGGCAAGTTCCATCAGGTGCCCGCTGAGCAGGGGCTCTTCGTCAAGGACGGCCTGGATGGCCTTGGCCTCGAAATCCTCCGGCGGCGCGGAGACAGGCTGCGTGACCACTCCAATGAGCTTTTGGCCGCGAAAGGGAGCAATCACCCGTCCTCCGCGAACCGGCGCCGGCCCCGCCGGAACGGCATAGGTAAACGTTCGGTCCACGGGAACTGGAAGCGCAACTTCGCAGTAGCGGTGCATGAGCAATCCTTCCCAGTGTAGGAGATCGCGCCGCACTCCAAACCTGATTTGGCGGCCGGATTTGCACATGCGCGTCCATTCCGGCCTGCGCGCATTACAATTCCTGCTGATGACTGCCCAATCTTCAAAAGCCGCCAAACACTCCGCCGCGAAATCAACGGCAGCAAAGCCGCCTGTCACTCTGTGCATCGACATTGGGGGCTCCGGCCTGAAGGCCATGCTGCTGGACGCAAACGGCAAGGCGGTGAGCGAGCGGGAACGCGTGCCCACCCCGGCCGAGCCCATTCCGGAGTATGTGCTGGCGGGCCTGGATGAGCTGTGCGGAATGCTGGGACCGTTTGACCGTGTTTCCGTGGGCTTTCCCGGAGTCATCAAGCACGGCACCACCTTTACGGCGGTGAACCTGCATCCGTCGTGGATGGGCTTCCCGCTGCAGGCCGAGCTGGAATCGCGGTGGAAGAAACCGGTGCGCACGGCCAACGACGCTGATTTGCAGGGTTACGGCGCCATCAAGGGCGACGGCGTGGAGCTGACCCTGACCCTGGGCACGGGGCTTGGCGCCGGACTCTTTACCGATGGGCGTCTGTGCCCCGGGCTGGAGCTGGGCCATCATCCCTGGCGCAAGGGCAAAACCTACGAGGATTATCTCGGCCGGCGCGGCCTGGAGAAATACGGAAAGAAGCGCTGGAACGAGCTGCTGCAGGAGGCCATTGAGCAGACGGATAAATTGTTCAACTGGGACCATCTTTACCTGGGCGGCGGCAACACGAAAAAGATCAAGTTCGAGATGCCGAAGAACGTGGAGATTGTTCCCAATGAAGCAGGGCTGCTGGGCGGGGTTGCGCTCTGGCGGAAATGGTCATAATCCCCGCCGGGGGCCATGCCACTTTGTCGGGAGCCTTCCGGGCGAAAGTTGTATCGCAGGCATGGCCGCCGTGCGGGATACTTGCCGGCACTGGGCCCTCGCGGCCGGAGAGAGACAGGTTCCCATGATGATGCTTGTGCTGCTTGCCATCACCCTTCTTGCGGCGGCCGCTTTCAAGCCCCCTGCCCTTGCCAAAGCGCGCAGCCGCCGGCGACACTGAACAGACTGCGCTGAACAGGCTGCGCGATGGCCTCGAGCACACGTCTCGAGCGCACGTCTCGAGCGCACGCCTCGAGCGCACGTCTCGAGCGCACGCCTCGAGCGCACGCCTCAGGCCCGTCCCTTCAGTCCCAGCTCCTTCATGGCAATCTGCAAATCAGCCCATGCCTCTTTCTTCTGCCGCGGGTCGCGCAGCAGGTAGGCCGGATGGTAGGTGATAATCAGCCGGCAACCCCTGACGGAATGGAGCTTGCCCCGCAGCCCCGCCAGCGGCTGGCGCTGCCCCAGCAGATAAGTGGCCGCCGTGGCGCCAAGCGCGACAATCACCTGGGGACGGACGACCTCAATCTGACGCCACAGAAACGGCATGCAGGTGTTGGCTTCCTCGGGCTCAGGAGTGCGGTTGCCCGGCGGGCGGCACTTGACCACGTTGGCAATGTAGACTTCCTCGCGCTTCAGGCCCATGGCGGAAATCATGTTGTTCAGCAACTGTCCGGCACGGCCCACAAAAGGCAACCCCTGCGCGTCCTCGTCTGCGCCGGGGCCTTCCCCCACAAACATCAGCCGGGCATTGGGGTCTCCATCCGCAAAGACCAGCTTGTTGCGCCCCTTGTGCAGGGCGCAGCGCGTGCAATCGCCAATTTCTTCGCGAATGAGGCGCAGAGCCTCGGCGTGATTTGAAGAAGCTGCGCTTTCCTGCGCGCGGCGTGCGGGTGGAATCGGCTTGGATGCGGAAATGGCAGGGTCCTCCGCGAGCGCACCGGCTCGCTCCAGTGGATGCGGAATTTCATTCTGCTCCGCGGCGATTGCAATCGGCTCAACGGGCCTGCGGTAGAGCTCCGTCAGGCCAAGGTCGCGATAGAAGCGCAGCCGGGCGGCGATGGCCTGTTGACTGAAAGCGTCGATGGATGGGCCGGCGGGAGCCACTGTCAACGCTCCACAATGAGCCGCGGCCGCGCCAGAGCGGGCTCAGCCTGCGCCGGTTCGGTTGTCTCCCGCGGGGCCGCCGGCGCGGCCTCCTGGTCAAGCTCAACCAGAAGTGACCGCGGCCTGCGCAGCAGCAGAACCTCGTCCAGAATCCGGTCAGCGAGTTTGCGCTTGGGCATCTCATGCATCTCGGTCGCCGTGGAACTGGTGAGAAAGGTTGCCGCGTTGTTCTCGGCTTCGATTCCGGTTCGATCCCCGGAGACATCGTTGACCACAATGGCATCGGCGCCCTTGCGCAAGAGCTTGGCGCGGCCGTTCTCCATGCGGTTTTCCGTCTCCGCGGCAAAGCCGATGATGAGCTGGCCGGGACGGCGGCGGCGGACAACCTCAGCCAGAATGTCTTCCGTGGGCGCCAGCTCGATGGTCAGCGGTCCGCTGCGCTTGAGTTTCTGTCCGGAGACGGTGACCGGTCGATAGTCGGCCACGGCGGCCGCCTTGATGACGAGTGTGGCATCGGGCAGGCGTTCGAGTACGGCTGCGCGCATCTCCCCGGCCGTGATTACGCGCACCACTTCGCACCGCGCAGGCGGATGAAGCGCGGAGGGCCCGCTGACGAGGATGACCCGCGCGCCGCGCGCCCGCGCAGCTTCAGCCAATGCGTATCCCATTTTTCCGCTGGAGCGGTTGCCCAGGAAGCGCACCGGATCGAGAGCCTCCCGCGTGCCGCCGGCAGTCACCAGCACGGTTTCACCGGCCAGATCCTGCCGCCGGCCCAGTACGCGCTGCACCTCTTCGGCAATCGCCTCAGGCTCAGCCATGCGCCCCGGCCCCATCATGCCGCAAGCCAGGTCACCGGTTCCTGGCTCGACGACACGCACGCCCCGTTCGCGCAGGATATCCAGATTCGACCGCGTGGCCGGATGGTCCCACATGTGTACGTTCATGGCCGGCGCAACCAGGATGGGAGCCTGCGTGGCAAGGTACATCGTGGTTAGAAAATCGTCGGCGATGCCGTGCGCAAATTTGGCAAGGATGTTGGCCGTGGCCGGAGCCACCACCAGCGCCTCAGCCCACTCCGCCTCGTCAATATGCTCAATGCCGCCTGCCTCGGCGGCGCTCTCCGCCTGCGCGCCCGGCGCATCGCTTTCCCACAGGCTTGTGATGACTTTGTGGCCGGTGAGCGCGGCAAAGGTGAGCGGCTGCACAAAGTGCGTGGCGGACTCAGTCATCACCACGTGCACTTCCATGCCCAGCTTGTGCAGAGCCCGCACCAGCTCCGCCGCCTTGTACGCCGCAATTCCGCCGGAGACGCCAACGGTCACTCGCATAAGAAGATTGTAGTCCGGGCCGCCCGCAAAGCGCATACGGGCGCGTCAGAATGCGCTCCTGGGTTTTTAAAGCGCAGTTATGGTGGTGCAAATCGGCAAGAGAGAGCTTTCGACCGGCTGGAATCGCTAGGAAAGAATCGGAATCCCGCGGTCCTCGACGGCCGGCTTTTCCACCGGAACGTCTTTTTTCACGTAGGCGATGACGCCGGCATCCACCTCATCCTGCGCCACGCGGCAGGGCTTGTTGGACTGGCTCGCGATGAGCGCCGCGGAGCCGCCCTGCAACTGACGGGCGCGACGGGCCGCAACCAGAACCTTGCGGTAGTTCGAATCGAACTGGGTCTCAATCGTCATCTGAATCCTCTCCAAAGGGAAGTTGCTGCTGGCCGTTTATGCCATCGATTCCGAACGCCTCCAGAACCGGCTTGAGCCTCTCCCGTGAATTGGTCAGCAGACAGGCTGCCGCCACTTCCAACACCCGGGCGGAACGAAAGGCAATCGGTTCGCCGTTGCGGTAAAAACGCTCGGCGAGCACCATGGCCTCCAATTGCGCCACCGATCTGTCCAGAATGTCGTTGACCAGAATATAGCCGTAATCGCGATATTTCTCAATTTCCTTGCTGGCCTCGCTCAAGCGGCGGTAGAGTTCGGCTTCGTTCACGCCGCCCTCGGCGCGGCTGCGGTTCCGCAAGCGGGTGCGCAGCACCTTGGGCGTGGGCGGAAGAACAAAGATGCTCACGGCCTCCGGCATGGCCGCCCGCACCTGCGCCGCGCCCTGCACATCGATGTCGAGCAGGAGATCGTGTCCCAGGCGGCGCGCATCGTCCAGGGACTGCCGGGCGGTGCCGTAATAGTTGCCAAAGACCTCCGCGTGCTCAAGAAACATGCCCGCCTCGTGCATGCGCTCGAATTCTTCGCGGCTTGTAAAGTGGTACTCGCGCCCGTTCTCCTCAGAACCGCGCGGCGCACGCGTGGTCCAGGAGATGGAAAAGTCCACATTGGTCACCTGCTTGCGCAGCTCGTTTACCAGCGTGCTTTTTCCTGACCCCGATGGCGCTGAAATGATGAAAAGGATTCCTGCCACGTGCTCCGATTTCCTTTCGTGCTCTGGATGATTACAGCCGCTACTCGACGTTTTGAATCTGTTCGCGGGTCTTTTCAATCTCCGCCTTCATCGCCAGCCCCAGCTCGGTGATGCGGGTTCCCTTGCCGCCCACGCCGCCGGTTTTTGACAACATTGTATTGGCCTCCCGGTTCATCTCCTGCAGCAGAAAGTCGAGCTTCTTGCCCACCTCGCCGCCGTTGGCCAGCAGCTCGCGGAAATGGCCAATGTGCGTGGTCATGCGCGCCAGCTCCTCTGAGATGTCACTGCGGTCGACGAGCAGCGCGATCTCCTCAAGCAGGCGCTGGCGGTTGAACTCGTTACCCACCGCGGAGGTGAGCCGTTGCGTAAGGCGCTCCTGGTAACGGCGCTCCACTTCCGATCGCAGTTCGGCCACTCCTTCAGTAGCCGCGGCAAGGCGGTCCAGCGAGGCCATGAGAATGGCCTCAAGCGATGCCCCCTCGCGCGCGCGCATCGCCTTCAGCTCCTTCAGCAGGGGTCCCATTTGCCCCAGCACGCTCTCTGAGAGGGCGCCAAGCTCGTCCTCGCTGTATCCGCGGCTTTCCCCCTGCAATGCGGCCGGCATGCGCAACACGGTGTTCAGGTCCGGCTCGCCCTGCAGGTTGAATTCCGCACGCGCGCTGCGGAAGGCGTCCACATACGCGGCAACCACTTCGCGATCGTATCCGGCTTTTTGCTGGGAGATTCGCTCGATGGAAAACGAGAGCTCAACGTGGCCGCGAATCAGATTTTCCTTCAGCACGCGGCGCAGCTCCATCTCCAGCGCGTCCTGTCCGGAAGGAATGCGCAGTTGAAGATCGAGAAAACGGTGGTTCACGCTCTTCAGGCTGAGCGTGTAAACGAAAAGGTCCTGCACACGGCCCTGTACGCGCGCAAAACCCGTCATGGAATAGATCGGCATAGTGGCTACTCGGCGACATTCCCGTGGAGCGCGGTCTCGAGTCCCACGGCCTCCGGGATGTCCATGAATTGCAGTTGATACAGCCGTTGATAAGTGGGCGAAGTGGTCAGCAGTTCCTCGTGGGGTCCAATCGCGGTGATGCGTCCGCCCTCAAGCACGGCAATGCGATTGGCGCGGCGCACCGTGCCCAGCCGATGCGCAATCACCATCACGGTGCGGCCCTGAATCAGATTTCCCAGCGCTGCCTGCACCAGGGATTCGCTTTCGGCATCCAGCGCCGAAGTGGCTTCATCAAGAATCAGGATGGGCGCGTTCTTCAGGATGGCGCGTGCGATAGCGATGCGTTGACGCTCGCCGCCGGAGAGCCGGAACCCCTTCTCGCCAATCACCGTGTCGTAGCCCTGCGGCATGCGCAGAATAAAGTCGTGCGCCAGCGCGTTGCGCGCCGCCTCCTCCACAAGATCGGGCTTGATGTCGGGCTGGCCATAGGCGATGTTGTCGCGCACCGTGTCATTGAAGAGAATCGTCTCCTGCGTCACCTGCGCCACCTGGCGGCGCAGCGAATTCAGGGTAAGTTCGCGCAGATCGTGGCCGTCAATCAGGATGCGCCCCGAGGTGACATCAAAAAAGCGCGGAATGAGATTGACCATCGTGGACTTGCCCGCGCCGCTGGGGCCCACCAGAGCCACGATTTCTCCGGCTCGAACTTCGAGGTCAACATTGTGCAGGATCTGCTGCTCGCCCTCCTCGGTGGAGTAGGCAAACCCGACATCCTCAAAGCGAACGGACTGCGAAAAGTTTTTGAGAGTGGTGGCGCGATGCCGTTCTTTTACGTCGTCCTCCGCATCGAAAAATCCGAAGATGGAGGTGGATGCGCCCATGGCCTGCTGAAAGTTGTTGTAGAAAAATGCGAATCGCCGCACCGGGTCATAGAGCTTGAAGAGAAGAAAGATGAACGCGACGAACAGGCCCATCGTCATGTGGCCGTAGCGAATTTCGTTGCGCCCCGTCAGCAGCATGAGGGCAATGGCGATTGAGCCGATGGTATCCATGAGCGGCGAGCTGATGGACTGGATGCGCACGCTGCGCAGGTTCGCGCGTAACAGCCGCCCGGCGGCCTTCTTGAATCGAAGAATCTCCCAAAGCTCGGTGTTGAAGGCCTTCACGATGCGGTTGCCGGTAACCGTCTCATGCAGAATGTTCTGCATCTCGGCGAGCTTGTCCTGGCCTGTCCGGGTGCGGGTTCTCACTTCTCCACCGATTTTGCGCGCCGAGGCAACGACGACAGGAATGAAGAGCAGCAGCGCCCAACTGAGCCTGCCGCCCAGGCGCACGACCAGCGCCATGCCCACCACGAAGGTGAAAAACTGCTGAAGAAACTGGCTGATGACGGAGCTGAAGGCCAGTTGCACGCGCTCCACGTCGTTAATCAGCGTGGAGAGGATGGTTCCGGTGGTGTGTTTGTGGAAGAAGCTGGAGGAGCGGCGGAGCGTGACCTCGTAAAGATGATTGCGCAGATCGGTGATGCTGCCGAAACCGGCGTAGTTTACGAGATAGGTGCCGGCATAGTCGCACAGGCCCTTGGCCAGCGTGGCCATGACCAGGACGAAGGCAACCACCACCCACGCATTGTGCATGTGCAGAAAGGAAGGAATGATGCTGCGCAAATCAAAATGCCAGCGCGTGGTTGTGCTGCCCAGAAGGATTGGGCCTTCAGGCGCATCGGGCTTGAGCACCTTGTCAAAGATGGGTTGCAGAAGCAGGACGCGAAAGGTGTCCAGCACGCCCATGGCGGCAAGAAAAATGACCCCGAAGAGCCACTGCAGCGTGTAAGGCAGCCCGTAACGGACGAGGCGGAGTGGACCATTCATGCCGGAATGCGTGCCTCGTGTCTTCAGAACTCTGGAGCACTCATGGAATGCGGACCGCGCGGCTCCATCCCCGTATTCTAGCCGGGCGGGGCGCGGCCTCGGTCTGAAAATGAGGCAGGCTCAACCGGCCGCTCCCTTTTCAATGAGCCGCGTGGTCGAGAATCCCTCCACAAGAGGAATAATCTTCACTTCGCCGCCCCAGGAATGCATCTCGCTGGCCCCCACCACGCTTTCTGCCATGTAGTCGCCGCCTTTCACAAGCACATCCGGCTGGGCGGCCACGATGAGCTCGAGCGGAGTGGCCTCCTCAAAGATGACCACCGCATCCACGGCTGAAAGCGCGGCCAGAACCCGCGCGCGCTCCTGCTGCCCCACGATGGGCCGGCTGGAACCTTTGAGAGCCCGGACGGAGGCATCGCTGTTGATGGCCACAATCAGCCGGTCGCCGCAGCGCCGCGCCTCCTCCAGCAGGGTGATGTGTCCGATGTGCAGCAGATCAAAGCATCCGTTGGTAAACACCACGCGGTCTCCGTTGGCCTTCCACAGAGCGATGCGCTGGATCAAATCGTCTTTGCTCAGTACCTGCGACTCCGTGTTCAGCGCCAGCTCCGGGCTGAGCGCGGCAAGCAGCTCATGTTTCTCCACCGGGACCGTGCCCACTTTGCCCACCACGATGCCCGCGGCAAGATTTGCCAGTTGCACCGCCGACTCCGGCTCAAGGTTGCAGGCAAGCGAGAGAGCCAGGACGGCGATCACGGTGTCTCCGGCGCCGGAGACATCAAAAACCTGGCGCGCCAGCGCAGGCGCAATGAATCGCCGGTCGGCGTGAAGCAGGGCAATGCCCTTCTCGCTCATCGTCGCGGTAAGAAACTCAATCCCCAGTTCCGGAATCATCGCCTGCGCTTTTGCCAGCAGTGCATCAATTTCCTTCACGTCGCCCTGCGCCGCGCGGGCAAGCTCGGCAAGATTCGGACAGATGGTTGTTGCGCCGCGGTACTGCGAGTAATCGGCGCTCTTGGGGTCCACGAGAATGGGAATTCCAAGCGGACGCGCGGCGGCTATCAGCGCCTGGCACACTTCAGGCGTCAGCGAGCCCTTGTCATAGTCTGAAAGCACGAGGACCTGGCACGCGGGCAGGAGCTTGAGCGCCGTGGCGATGAGCTGGTCATAGTCGGCCTGTGGATGAAGCCCCGGCTTTTCAAAGTCCAGGCGGAGCATCTGCTGCTTGCCGCCCAGAATGCGCGTCTTGGTCACCGTGGGAAATGTGCGCGATGCCACAAAATGCGGCTGAATGCCGTTGGCCTCAAGGCTGGCCGCCAGCGCGCTCTCGTTCTCGTCGCCGCCGGTAAGGCCCACAACCACCGTCTGCGCCCCCAGCCGCGCCAGATTCATGGCCACGTTTGCCGCGCCGCCTGGCTTCTCGTCCTGGTGGATGCCGCGCACCACGGGCACCGGCGCTTCCGGCGAGATGCGGCCCACTTCGCCCCAGATGTACTTGTCGAGCATCACGTCGCCGACCACCAGCAGCCGCGTGCGGGCCCATCGGATCTCAATGCTGTCGATGATCTGATGAAGCTGTCGAATCAAGGCGTCCCCCTTCGCCCGCATAAGGCGGCCTGCGCCGCGACCAACGCGTACAACACGTTGATATCATAGCTTCATGCCCGCCGACGCAATCCTCTCCCGAATTCGCAACCTTCGTACCGTCTTTCTTGACCGGGATGGCGTGCTCAACCGGAAGATGCCGGAGGGCGAATGGGTTACATCGCCGGCCGAGCTCAGCGTTCTGCCGGGTGCGCCGGCGGCGGTTGCGCGGCTCAACAGGGCAGGGCTTCTGGTCCTCGTGGTCACCAATCAACGGGCGATTGCGCGAGGCAGGCTTTCGCCCGAGGGCCTTGAGCGCATCCACGCCGCATTGCAGTCGGCTTTGCGCCCGGACGGCGCGCACATTGACGCATTCTTCCATTGCCCGCACGACAGCGACGAGTGCGGCTGCCGCAAGCCGCTCACGGGCATGTTTGACCAGGCAAGGCGGCAATTCCCCCAGGTGGACGCGGCGACGAGCGTCATGATCGGCGACTCGCTCTCTGACCTTCAATTTGGAAAATCCCTGGGAATGCTTACCCTGCTGCTGGAAACAAACCCGGAGATGCGCAAGGAAGCAGTGCAGAAAGCCGCGCAACTGGCCGACGCCTGCTTTCCAACCTTGAGTGCCGCGGTGAATTTTCTTCTGGACGGCCGCTAAAAGGCGTGAAGATCCCGAATCGCCTTCAAAATGCCCTCGGGCTGTGGAAGAATCGCATCCTCCAGAATGGGCTGGTAGGCGACGAAAGTGTCCATGGAGCCGATGCGCTTGACGGGCGCGTCGAGATCGTCGAAAAGCTCCTCGGCGATGCGGGCGGAAATTTCCGCGCCGTAGCCCCAGCTCAGCATGTCCTCATGGGCCACGACAACGCGGCTTGTCTTGCGCACGGAAGCGGCAATCGCCTCCCAGTCATAGGGGCTCAGGGTGCGCAGATCCAGCACTTCAACGTCAATGCCGTGCTCGCGGCTGGCCCTTTCAACGGCCTGCAGCGCGCGGGGCACCATGGCTCCATAGGTGACCAGGGTGATGTGCCGGCCGGGACGCACAATTTTCGCCTTGCCAAAAGGAATGGCAAACTCCGGCCCCGGATAAGGCGCGCGGCCGTACGCTTCGCGATAAAGCCGCTTGTGCTCCAGAAACAGAACAGGGTCGTCGCACCGGATTGCGGTGCGCAGCAGCCCGTTCGCGTCCAGGGCGTTCGACGGAAACACGACCCGCAATCCCGGAATGTGGGTGAACACGCTCTCGCCGGACTGGGAGTGATAGATGCTTCCGCCGGTGAGGTAACCGCCGATGGGGACGCGTATCACCGCGGGCGCGGCCCAGGCGCCGTTGGAGCGCCAGCGCATGAGGGAAAGCTCGTTGCGGATCTGGTGCGTGGCCGGCCAGATGTAGTCAAAGAACTGAATCTCGACGACGGGCTTCATGCCGCGCGTGGCGTAGCCGACGGCACGGCCCACAATGTTGGCCTCAGCCAGCGGAGAGTTGAAGACGCGCTCCGATCCGAACTCGGTTTGCAGGCCGGCCGTCAGCTTGAAGACGCCGCCCTTGCCTTTCACCTCGCGCAGCGCCTCTTCGCGGCTGGCATCGGCCACATCCTCGCCATAAACGACGATGCGGGGATCGCGCCGCATCTCATCGCGCAGGCATGCGTTGATCAGGTCCGCCATGGTCTTGGGAGCTCCGCGCTCAGCGGCCTTGCCATGCCCGTTCGAGCCATGCTCGTTCGAGCCGGGTCCGTTGGAGCCGGGCCCATTGGAGCCAGGCCCGCCGCCGGACTCGCCACCGCCTTGGGACTCCCGCGCAAAAACCGGGCCGGTTGCATCCAGATCCTCGGAGTAGACGTGCAGGGGAATGGAAGAGATCTCCGGCAGGGGCGCGCTCAGCGCTTGTTCGGCCGCGTCCTTCACGCGCTGCTCCACCGCGCGCTCAAGCTCCGCCAGCTCCTTCGCGCTCACCAGGCCCTCGCGCAGCAGGCGATCCCGCGTCTTGGTAATCGGGTCGCGCAGGGCGTCGGCCTTGCGCTCCGCCGACGAGCGGTAAAGCTTGTCGTCGTCGGAAAGCGAGTGCGAATAAGGCCGGATGACGTGGCCATGGACGAATGCCGGCCCGCGGCCCGAGCGGCAATGCACGGCCGCAGCCTGGAAGGCCTGAAAACTGGCCACCGGATCGGTGCCGTCCACTTCGGCAAAGTAAAAGTTGGGGAAGTTCGCCACCAGATGCGAAATGTTGCCGCCGGGCGTATTCACTTCCACAGGCACGCTGATGGCGTAGCCGTTGTCTTCCACGCAAAAAATGACGGGCAGGCGACTGTTGGAGGCCGTGTTCAGCGCCTCCCAGAACTCGCCCTGCGAGGTGGACCCATCGCCAATTGTGGTGAGCACCACTTCATCCTTGTGGAAGTCCACAGGGCGCAGCGAGCGATAGTCGCCGCTTCCCTTTTCGGCCGCCTTGGGATGCCGGCTAAGATAACGCCCCGCCTCAGCGCAGCCCACCGCATGCAGAACCTGGGTTGCCGTCGAGGAGGAAGTGCTGACAATGTGCAGCGCGCGGCTGCTCCAGTGCGTGGGCATCTGGCGTCCGCCGCTGGCAGGGTCAGTGGCTGCGCCCACGGACTGAAGAAACATCTCTTCAGGAGTGACCCCGAGAGCGAGGCAGAGTGCGCGATCACGATAGTAGGGAAAGACCCAGTCCACACCGGAACGCAGCGCCAGCCCCGCTCCCACCTGCAAGGCTTCATGGCCGGCGCAGGAGATTTGGAAATAGATTTTCTGCTGGCGCTTGAGAAGAATCTCCCTGTCGTCGATGCGGCGCGAAAGGAGCATCAGCCGGTACATCTCGACAAGCTGCGCGGCAAGCCCGCCGGAGGAAGTGGAGGACGCCGGCGCTTGCTCGTTGGAGATTACAGGTCCCATACTCGTCCCTCCCCGTATCCGGTTCATCGTTCCGCCACACCGATTGTAGCAACCTGCCACTGGGTCGTGGAGTCCCTGGAAACCCGGGCCGGCCATCCTTATTATTCTATTCCGGAAGGCGAACCGGAGGCCCGTCCGGCGGCTGAAAGACAGGCCCGCCGCCGTAGGTCATCACCATCTTTTCCTTCACGCTGCGGGCCAGCTTCTCAATGCGGTCAATCTCCTTCCACTGCGCCTCCGTAAAGGTTGCAGCGTCTTCAGCTTTCGTTTGCGTGTCGAGCTCCCCGGCCAGCTTCAGGAGTTTTGCCGTATCCTTCACCATTTCCTTCTGGCGCGCCGCATTCAGGGCGCGCAACTGCCGGCGAGCCATCTCCGGATCCATTTCATCCAGATCAGGAAACGGATTTGCCGGGGGCAACCGCACCCCGCCTTCGGGATACTGCCCACCCGCATCGGGCAGTGAAACCGAGACGCAGGCAAGGACGGAGCAGGCAAGCAGCATCGGCAGCCAGCGGCGCACGCGGCGTCCCCGCGGCAAGGCGGCGGTGCCGGTCCTTTGGTCACGATGCCGAGTCTCGTTCATTCCTGTTCGATTCCACATTCTCTTCACCCGGTTCTCATCCAGCGTATTGCGCGGTTCTCAGTGGCCTGCCTGGCCGTGGTCCGGCCGCTCAGCCTTCATGGTGCGCGCCAGCTTTTCAATTGCATCCGCCTTGCGTACCACGGAAAGCGAAAGCATGTCCTTGTTCGTCTTTTTCACATCGGACTGGAGCTGCCGGGCAAGCTGCAGCAGCTCTGCTGCCTGTGCGCGGAGAAGCGGCTGCTTTTGGGCCTTTGCAGGGCGGGGCCCGCTCGTCTGCGCGCCGGCCGGCCGGGCCGGTGGACTCTGAGCCTCAGCCTGGGGCGCGACGGCCGCTTGCGCCGCATGTAAATTCGGGACCGCTGCGCCCAGCCGCGCATCCACGGCGGCCGGAGCCAGAACAAAGGCCGCCGCAATGAGCAGGAGTGGGATGCCGCACGCCCTGGTCCGGCGCAGTTCCGGCGTCCCGGAATGGTAGGCTTTCCTGAGCCGCACGTTCCACCCCCTGCGGCATAGAAATTTGCGTCCGGCAGGCCCGCACTGCCTTTGCCTGAAGCTGGGGCAGCCTGCGAACGCTTTCTCCGCACAGTATAGAGAGTTGGAAGGAGAGTCGCTATGGTCCGGTTCGCGATTGAGGCAGCCGCTGGAGCTCTGGCCCAGGGCCAGTTCCTCGGCAAGCTGCTGGAGGAGTGGGGCAGCGACACGCAGGAGTTCCTTCGCAACAAGCTGCCGCACCTGGTGGTGATTGCACTTATCGCGCTGATTCTAAACAGAATCCTGCGCGCCATCACTACGCACATGGTTCGCGTGGCTGAGTCGCATGCCGCCGGGCACAGCCGCATTTCGCAGGTAAGAACCCTGGCAGGCGTGATTCGGACCACGGGAATCGCCATTATCGCGGCCATCGTGGGTCTGCAATTTCTGGCCGCCGTGGGGATTGATCTGGCTCCACTGCTGGCGTCGGCCGGCGTGGCGGGAGTGGCCATTGGCCTGGCCGCGCAGAATATTGTGCGCGACATGCTGAACGGCATACTCATTCTCATTGAAGACCAGTTCAGCGTGGGCGACACGGTGCGCGTGGCCGGCGTAACCGGCATGGTGGAAGCCATGACGCTGCGCAAGACCACCCTCCGCGAGGCCGACGGCACGCTGACCGTGATTCCGAATTCGCAAATCTCTATTGTGGCCAACCAAAGCATCGACTACTCAGTGGGAACCGTCACGGTGAGCATGGACTACTCGACCGACCCGAACGCAGCCATTGAAATGCTGAAGAAGATTGCGATGGAGGTGCGCAACAGCGAAGAGTTCCGCGAGGTGTTTCTCACCGATCCGCAGATTCTGGGCGTGGATGCGGTAAAAGGCTCTGAGATTCTCATCCCGGTGCTTTTCAAGACGCGCGCGACAAAGCAATATGCGCCGATGCGGGAGTTTCGCAGGCGTGTGCGCATCGCGCTGGAGGAAGGCCGGCTTCTTCCCGGCGACCCGCTCCGGGTCTTCAACTTCAACTCCGGCCGCGCACAGCCGGAACCCGCGCGCAGCACCCAGGGCGCAGCCTCTGCCGTAGCCGCTGCCGATCCGACCGCAGAACCGGCGCCGGAAAGCAATCCCTTCCAGGCCGGTTAGTCCCAGGCCGGTTAAACCCAGGCCGGTTAAACCCAGGCCGGCTAGACCCGCCGGATTTGTCCCGTTCGCGGTTCAGCCGCGCAATGCGGAATGCAGTGCCTGAGCAGAGCGGACGGGCGGCATGCAGGTGCGCCCGGTGCAGACCAGAGCCCACGCGGCGGCATCGTCTGGGATGGAAATCTGCCCCACGGTCTCCGCGAGCTCTTCCGGCAAATCCTTCTTGCGCAGCCGCTCCGCATCCACGCGGAGGACCGTCTTGTTCACCGCGTAGCCTTCCAGCGCCGCGCGCTCCATGGCATCTGCCTCCGCACCCGAACCGAGAACGAGCACCTGCACGGGGTCGCGCAAAAAACGCTCAAGGGCCAGGCCGTAACTGCCCGCGTAGAGCCCCAGTTGCGAGGCCATTCCGGCAAAGGAAGCAAGAGTCTCCTCGGCCGCCTCGCCAAACTCCTTGCGCCCGCTCAGCGTCTGCAACCGCAGCAGTGCGGAGGCGGCGGTTGGGTTGCCTGCCGGGGTGGGCGAGTCCTGCAGGGGCTTGCGGCGCGCGCTGAGTGCGCCCAGCGCAACGGCCTCGCCGGCCTGCGCCGCCGTGTCATAAAACGCTCCCGAGGTGCGGTCAAAGAATCGAGCGAGCATGGCGCCGGCGAGCTTGACGGCCGCGCGGTAAAAGCTCATTTCGCCGCTCGACGTCCAGGCGTCCACGCAGGCATGAATCGTGAAGGCGTAATCATCCAGCGTCGCCGGAACTCTCTTCCTCGCATCTCCGGCATTGCCTTCTTCTTCGCCGTAGCAGATCACGTGAAACAGTGACTCGTCTCCATCCCAGGCTTCAGCCAGCAGGCGCGTGAGCGTACGCAGGGCAAGCTCGCGCGGCTCCTCCATTGCAAAAACGCGTGCCGCCTCAAGAAACGCCGTCACCGCCATCGCATTCCAGCCGGTATAGAGCGTGCGATCGATGAATGGAGCCTGGCGCTGGTTGCGCGCGGCCAGCAGTTTTGCGCGGGCGGACTGGATGAGCTGGCGCACGTCCTCTTCCTTCCGGCCGGAGTCGGCGGCCAGCACGCTGAAGGGATACTTGCGATGCAGCACGTTCTTCGCCGGATTGTGATGCATGTCGCCCAGCTCGCCGATGTCCCAATAGAGCACGGCCAGCTCAAGCTCCGCGGGCTCCAGCACCGCGCGCGCCTCGTCCAGCGTCCAGGTAAAGTAATCGCCGTCGTCGTCCAGGCTTACATCAGCATCCTGCGAAGCGAAAAAGCCGCCGCGCTCATGGTTGGCCATCTCGCCGCTGAGCCATGCGACAATTTCGAGTGCGGTCTGGCGGAAGTCCTGGCGCCCCAGGCTCTGATACCCGTGGACATAGTTGCGCAGCAGCTCTGTATTGTCGTAGAGCATCTTCTCAAAGTGAGGCACCACCCACTTTTCATCAACGCTGTAGCGATGGAATCCGCCCGCCAACTGGTCATAGACGCCGCCCTGCGCCATCTTCTCCAGAGTGACGGCAAAGGCTTCGCGAGCGCCCTCATTGCCGCGGGCATTGGCCAGATGGAGCAGCAGATCGAGCACGCCGGGATGGGGAAACTTGGGCTGGGAACCAAAGCCGCCATTGTGCGCGTCAAAGGACGCGAGTGCGGATGCGGCAATTTTGTCCACGAGCGATGGGTTCAGGTCGTCGCTGTGCGCGGAGTAGTTCTCGTTCTGCTCGATGACCGCCATCACGCTCGCCGCGGACTCGAGAGCTTCCTCGCGGCGGTCGCGCCACACATCGGCCATGGTGAGCAGAACCCGGCCAAAGCCGGGACGGCCGAAGCGATCATCGCGGGGAAAGTAGGTTCCGCCAAAGTAAGGGCGGCCATCGGGCGTGAGAAATGCAGTCAGCGGCCAGCCGCCCTGTCCGCTGATGGCTGAAACCGCGGCCTGATAGCGGGCATCCACGTCAGGGCGCTCATCGCGGTCCACCTTGATGGCCACAAAATGCTCGTTGATGAGCCGCGCCATCTCCGGGTCTTCATAGGACTCGCGGTCCATCACGTGACACCAGTGGCACCAGACAGCGCCTATATCGAGCAGGATTGGCTTCCCCTCCGCCTGCGCGCGCTCGAAGGCCTGCGCACCCCAGGCATGCCAGCGCACCGGCTGGTGGCGTGCCGACCGAAGATAGGAGGAGGCAGCTTGCTCAAGCTGGTTGCTTCCGCTGGCGGAGAGTTCGTTCCCGTGCATGCGGTGAGGATACACGGGTTGCGCATTCGATTGCCAACCCTTGCACGCGCGCCGCAGGCCAGGGCCGCCGTGCAGCACTCAGAGGCCGGCTACCGGGCCAGTTCGGCCTCCACCGCGGCAATCAGGGCCGGCGCCTCCGCCGGCGTCTCGGGCGAAAAGCGCTTGACCACCTGCCCCTCGCGGCTCACCAGAAACTTCTCAAAGTTCCACAGCAGCTCGGGCTCAGGAAGCGTGTCAATGCCAAAGCTCTTCAGCTGCTTTCGAAACGACTCCTCGGTGAAGGGGATGGCTTTGGGCTGCGCGTGGATCAGCGCGGCGTAAAGCGGATGCTTGTCGGGGCCCACGACATTGATCTTGCTGTACATTGGAAAACACACGCCGTAGCTCTCCGTACAGAAGGTAAGAATCTCGCTGTCGTTGCCGGGCTCCTGGTTTCTGAAGTCGTTGGCGGGAAAGCCGGCAACCACAAAGCCCTGGTCGTGATACTTCTCGTAAAGCGACTCCAGCCCTTCGTATTGCGGCGTCAGTCCGCACTTGGAAGCCACGTTCACAATCAGAATTACTTTGCCCTTGAACTCCGACAGCAAGGCACTTTGACCAGTAATCTTCAGAACGGGGATTTCATAGATTGAACCAGTCATTCGATCTTCTCCTTCGTGGAATAGGATGCGCCCGCGCGCCGGGAAATGGGACAAAATTCCACTAAGCCAGCAATTGCCTCGCAATTCGCGCGTAAAGCTCCACCGCCTCAAGCAGCTCGGCCTTGCGAATCCGCTCATCGGGCGTGTGCGCCACGTGTATGGAACCGGGCCCGATGAGCAAAGGCTCTCCCCAATGGCTCAACTGGGGAATGTCCGTCGTAAACTTCGCAATCATGGTGGGAATTCCCTCTACCGCGCGCAGCCGCGCAAAAGGGATCTCCAAGGTGAACTCCGTGTCGGCCAGCCCCTCGGCGGCCTTCAGCAGAGCGGCGCGCACCGGCGCTGAATCGCCAACCAGACGCACCAGCACCTGCGCCTCAGCCTGGTCCGCAATCACATTTGGAGCATGGCCGCCCCGCACCTGGCCAATGTTGAGCGTGGTCGGGCCCACGTCCGCGCTCACAGGCAAATCAAGATCAAGCAGACGGGCCAGCACCTGCACCAGCTTGTGCACCGCGCTGTCTCCCAGCTCGGGATAGGCCGAGTGCGCCATCTTTCCCCGGGCACGAAGCACGGTCCGCAAGGCGCCCTTTGAAGCAAGAGCAAGGCGGTTGTCAGTGGGTTCGCCGTTGATGAGATAACGGCTGCCTTTCGGGTTCAGGTTGGCAACTTTCGCGCCGGCCGAATCGCGCTCCTCGCCCGAAACAAAGAGCAGGCCCACGCGCAGGCCTTCAGCGCGAAGAATCTCTGCCGCGGCAACCTGTGCGGCCAGAATGCCCTTGGCGTCACACACGCCGCGGCCATGGAGAAACGTCTCATCCTCGCGCAAGGGAACGTAGGGCGGCACTGTGTCCATGTGGGTGGAAAAGACAAGCTCCGGCGTCTGCCCCTTCATGGCGGCATACACATTCCAGCGCTCTCCGCTGGCGCCGTCGGGCGGCTGGGGAACCGGCGTTTTTTCCACCTCCCAGCCGCGGCCGGCCAAAAAATCCGCAAGGAAGTTGCCCACCGCGCCCTCGTGGTAGGTGGTGGACTCAATGCCCACAAGCTCTCGGGTAAATGCAATTGGATCAAGCGGCGCAGGATCGGACATGGTGAAGCCAGAATACTCTAAGCCACGGACGCGGACGGGGTTAAGGCTGCCGGTCGCGGCGCATTTCGCCGTGCACGCATTGCGCTGTGCGCACGCATTCCGCCGTGTGGATGACCAGCGGGTAAAGCGATTGACTTTGAGCGAAACCCGGGGCGATACAGCAGGGCCGTTGCGATTAAAATAGGCTTCAGAATCCTTTCTTCCAGTTGGAATCGCGCGCTTTGCGAATCGCCGAAACCGCGGCAGAATCTGCTGCCGGCAGAACGAGCATTTGAGGAATGGGGATGGGTAACGAGCATTGAAGGAATAAAATGACCGAGGAGGAAGAGCCTCTCAAGCCTGCAACCCGGGCAGCTTTGGCACTTATGTCAGCAAATTCTGTAATCTTTTTATCCTGCTTCTTGCATCCGGTTGACCTTCGCGAATTCATCACCGGCCGATTCACCTGGCACGCATGCCGCATGGCCGGCGCGCCACGGGAGCAGCGTCCGTGACCCCGGTTGGCAATTCCGTCCTCGACGCACTGCACGCCGGCGCCAGCTCCATCTTTCGCGCATCGATTGAGGCCTGCAACATCCCCACTGCCTTTGACCGGCGTCTCCGCTTCCGCGGTGACCGCCTCGAGCGGCTGACGCACGATGAGGACGAGCCGGAAGCCCTCCAGCTCTCCGCCTACAAAAAAATCTTTGTCATCGCCATGGGCAAAGCCGCCGGCCCCATGCTTGGCGTGCTGCTGGACCGCATGCCCCGCCGCAAGGGCCTTCGTGGAATCTGTTGCACAAAGTATCTTCCTTCCAAACGCAATTGGCGCTTCCGGTACTTTGAAGGCGGCCACCCGCTGCCCAACGAAGAGTCCTTTGCCGCCGCCCGCGCCGCGCTGGCCATGCTGAAAAAAGCGAGGAAGGACACGCTGATTTTCTTCCTGATTTCCGGCGGCGGCTCGGCCATGTTCGACCTGCCCGTGGATGAGTCCGTCAGCCTGCAGCAGACCATCGATTTCCATAGCGTCCTTCTCGGTTCCGGCGCGCCCATCAGCGACATCAACGTGCTGCGCAAACATTTTTCCGCGGTGAAGGGCGGCAAGCTGGCGATGGCCGCTCCGGATGCGATGAAGATTTCCCTGCTGCTGCCGGACGTACCCCTTCGCACGCTGGATTCGCTCTCTTCCGGCCCCACCACTCTTGATCGCTCCACGCTCGACGACGTCCGCGCAATCCTCGACAAGTACGATCTTGAAGCAAAGTTGCCTGAGGCGGTCACGCGCGTGCTGCTGCGGGCAGGCCCCGCGGAGACAAGGGCGGCGCCGGCGCAAAAATCCCCGCTCGGCTGGGTGCCTCCGCGCCTTGGCTTGATCAAGCAGACCTTCGCTCCCGCGATTCAGCGCGCAAAAAAAGAAGGCCTTACCCCTCCCAATTCGATTTTTGAAACGCTGCTTTCCAGCCATGACCTGCTTGAGAATGCGCGGGCCGCGGCAGAAAGTGCCGGATATGTTGTGGCCGTGGATAATTCCTGCGATGACTGGGATTATGCCGATGCGGCGCGCTACTTGCTCGAACGCTTCCATATTCTGCGCAAAGAGCACGCGCGCTTCTGCCTTCTCTCAGTCGGCGAACTTACGGTTACTCTCAACCGGAAGCCCGGATCGGGCGGACGCAACCAGCAGTTCGCGTTGGAATGCGCACGCAATCTTGCCCGCTATCCCGAGGAACGATTGACTGTGCTCAGTGCCGGCTCGGATGGAATTGACGGAAACAGCTCGAATGCAGGCGCCATGGCCGATCCAACCACCTTTGAACGCGCCCGCGCATTCGGCTTCGACCCCGAAGAATCTCTGCGGCGCTTTGATACTTGTCCGCTCTTCATGGCTCTGGGAGATTCGATTGTGACTGGCCCGACAGGCCAGAACCTGCGCGATCTGCGACTGCTCATCTCAGAAAGGTAGGCGGGCGCGCCGCGCAGACTGAAAGGTTGCACACCCCGCATCACCCCGGTTTTCAACATGGCATCCGGCGAAATGATGTACATTTAGTTACATTCGCCTCGCCCTTTGCTCCAGGATTAGCCAGTGGCCCGAAAAGCAACGCGTAAGTCCGTCGACAAAATCCCCGATATCCGTGCCGTGGCCGCGCTGGCCAAGGTCTCCATCGCCACGGTTTCGCGGACCATCAACGGTTCGCCCGTGGTGAGCGAGCGCCTTTCCAAACGTGTGTGGCAGGCGATTGAACAACTCAACTACTTTCCCAACACACATGCGCGGAGCCTGGTTTCCGGACGTAGCCGCATCTTCGGCATCATCGTTGAGAACATCACCAACCCCTTCTTCCCTGAGCTGATCCAGAACTTTGAGGAGATCGCCGTGGCCCACGGCTACGAAATCCTTGTCAGCTCGTCCAACAGCGATCCTGCCATCCTGACCACGTGCGTGCGGCGGATGATTGAGCGCAAGGTTGAGGGCGTGGCCATGCTGACCTTCGGCGAGGAAGAGCCCGTGATGGATCAGCTCTCGTTTCACGACATTCCCATCGTCCTGGCCGAGTTCAAGCTCAGCCATCCCAAGTCGAGCACCATCCTTCTCGATTACAAAACGGGAATTCGCGCGGCAGTCGATCATCTGGTGGGCCTTGGCCACCGCAAAATCGCGTTCCTCGCGGGTCCGCACAAAATTCACTCGGCCATCACGCGCGAAAATTCCTTTCGAAGCGCAATGGAAGAGGTGGGCCTGACGGTGCAGAAGAAGTGGATCATCGAGTGCGACCATACGCTCAAAGGCGGCGTAACGGGATTTGAGCGCCTGCAGGCTCTGCCCACGCGGCCAACGGCGATCATGTGCTCGAATGACATGACGGCCATCGGCGTGCTGCGTGCGGCCTACATTCAGAAGCTGCGCGTCCCGGAAGATCTTTCGGTCGTCGGGCTCGACGACATTGACTTTGCTGAATTCACGCTCCCTCCGCTGACCACCATCCGGCTTTCTCGTGCGGACCTTGCCCACGCCGCAGTGGAAGCGCTGCGGCAACAGGCTGAAGGGCCTTCCACCGGCAAGTTGCAGCGGGAATTTCTGGTTTCAACAACCCTTGTCGTGCGTGGTTCCACTGCGCCGCCGCGCGCCGCCTCCTAGCACCAGACGCACGCCGGCGACGTCCTCTTTGAGCACAACTTTTTCTTCACGCGCCTGCCCGATTCAATCAAGGCCCGATTCAATTGAGGCCCGTTCAATTGAGTACGAATCGCTTCCGGCCGGGTGTCCAGTCTGTGCGACCACCCGGCCAGTATTTGGCTCCCGTGATGAGAAGAAATGAATGGGTTGCAAAAACCCTGCGGACACTGGAAAGAGCAAGGCCGCATTCATCCCGCGAATGGGCATCAGGATTTCGGGCCCGGCGCCGGGCCTTGATTCTCACGCGGATTTGGCTGCAAGTCGAATCAGTCCGCGATCCGATGTCAGGCCTTAATTGGTATAGAGTCTCACGTAGTCCACCTGCATCTCCGCCGGAAAGGTGGTGGTCGCGTCGGGAGCTCCGGGCCAGGAACCGCCCACGGCAAGATTCAAAATGATGAATTCCGGTCCGTCGTCGAAGGGCCACTTGCCGTTGAAGGCTCCATCCGTCGACTTGTAGGTTGCGTACACGTTGGAGGGATCGTCGACGTAATACTGAATCTCGCCCTTGGACCAGATCATGCCGTAGGTATGCCAATCTGCGGCGGAAAATCCGGAGGGGTGATATTGCATGCTTTCGCTCAATTCCGCGCCGCTGGCGCCTCCATGAATGGAGCCCGCAATCCAGTCGTAGCCGGCCGGAGGAGCGCCGAAATAGGGCGGCGGATCGTTTCCGTCGATGTGCTCCATCACGTCCAGCTCGCCGCAGGCCGGCCAGTTGATGGTTGCAATGTTGTTGCCCAGCAGCCAGAAGGCGGGCCACATTCCCTGCGCTTCGGGCAGCTTCATCCTGGCTTCCAGCCGGCCGTATTGAAAGCTGAACAGCCCCTGGCTCCTCATGCGCGCGGACGTGTAGACACCGGTTGAAGGCTCCTCCGCAACGATGTGCAGCACTCCGTCGATTCCCACGTAAGCGTTGGGCGCGGCGGTGGAGCAGGGCGCCGTGCTGGAGCCCCATGCACAGTAGTTTTCGAGCTCGCTGTTTCCGAAACCGTTGTTGCCCGTATCGTAGGTCCACACGCCGGGACTGGGCTGTGCATTCGACCCGGTGGAATTGGCAAACTCATCGGACCACACCAGCGTTCCCGAAGGAATGCTCATGGTAAAACTTTGCGAGGTGACATTGCTCTCTGTTCCGGCGCTGATGGCAATCGCCTTCACGGCCAGGCCTGAGTCCACGAGCACCGGCGCCTGATAAATCTGCGAAGTTGCGGTCGGCGTTGAGCCATCGAGCGTGTAGTGAATGGTGGCGCCCGCGGTTGTGGAGCTCAGGCTCACCAGTTGCGCGCCATTTTGCTCGGCGGTGGTCTGCACCTGCGGTGCCGCCACGGTTGGCGTGGGAGGAGGCGTGGTGGATATGCCGCCGCCGCCACCGCAGCCGCATGCCAATGAGCCGATGAAAAGAGCCAAACTCAACACAGTGTTTTCCGCCCGCATGGAATAGCTTTCCTTTTTCGCTCAACGTGCGAGCCGAATCTGAATGCCGCCCATCATCTGAACATTCCGCGATTCAGGCCGTCAACCTCTCACTGCGAATTTTGCCGGCTGCTGTGCTCCAAGGCACATCGGGCCGTGGGAATTCCCCGTTCCGTCAAGGCAGGCAGTCTTGCAGCCGCCTACACAACAAAGTACTTCGCCTGCGGATGGTGCACGAGGATGGCATTGGTGCTCTGCTCCGGCTCCAGGTGGAAACCCTCGGTCAATCGAACGCCGATATTTTCTTCCGGGTGCAGCAGGCGAAAAATCTTGGTCTGATCTTCGAGGTTGGGGCACGCGGGATAACCAAATGAGTAGCGCGAGCCGCGGTATTTCTGATGGAACAGGTCCGTGATGCGCTCCGAATCTTCGCCGGCAATGGACAAAAACCCGCGTGCCCGCTTGTGCGTAAATTCCGCCAGGCCCTCGGCCGTCTCCACTGACAGTCCATGCAGATAGAGATATTTTGTAAAGTCGCCCGAATCGAAGAGCTTTTGCGTTTCCACGCTCGCCCGGCTCCCAATCGTCACAATCGAGAATCCGACCACGTCCCGCGTGCCGGCGGAGACCGGCTCAAAATAATCGGCAATCGAAAGCCTGCGGCCCTGCTGCTGGCGCGGAAAGGTAATCCTCTCCAATTCGCGGGCCGGATTCTCGGGGTCAAAAACAATCAGGTCTTCCCGGTCGCTTGCGCAGGGATAAAAGCCGATGATGCTCTTCGGCTCAAACCATCCGTTCGCTTCCACCTCGCGTTCCAGTTCAAAAAGAATCGGCCGATACTTCTCCTCCACCATGCGCAGATAATCCGCCTGAGCCGCGGTTTTGAGCTGCCACTGATTTTTGAAGAGCGCGGTCTCGTTCATATAGGTAAAAATCTCCGGCAGGCTGTAGTCCTTGAACACCCGCGGGCCCCAGAAAGGCGGCTGCGGAATCGAGGAGGCGCGCGTAACCACTGGCGAACGGCCATCGGGCGTGAGTTCCACAAGAGTCAGCTCCGCGGTGGAAGGCGCGGCTTTGACGAATGTCTTTACGGTTCGTCCCTCCTGGACGCGTTGCTCGCGCGTGGCTGCGCTCTCTGAGGTCAGGTCCGTCATCACGTGCAGGCCCGCGAAGGCATCCTCCGCATAGAAGACCGGCCCCGCATACTCCTTGCGCAAATCATCTTCCACATACTTTCGGGTCAGCGCCGCTCCGCCGCACACCACGGGAATGGAAAGCTCAAGGCGCTCTAAATCCTGCAGCACATATTTCATCTCCAGCGTGGATTTAACCAGCAGGCCGCTCAGCCCGATTGCATCCGCACCGGCCTTGCGCGCCGCCGTGATGATGGAGTCGGAAGGCTGCTTGATGCCGAGGTTCACCACGCGATATCCATTGTTGGAAAGAATGATGTCGACAAGATTCTTTCCGATGTCGTGCACGTCGCCCTTCACCGTCGCCAGCACCATCGTTCCCTTGCCCGCACCTTCCTTCTTCTCCATCTTCGGCTCAAGGTAGGCCACGGCGGCTTTCATCACGCCGGCTGAGTCCAGCACGGATGGGAGCTGCATCTTTCGCGCGCCAAAGAGTTCGCCGACGGTCTTCATTCCATCCAGCAACACGGTGTTGATGAGGTCCAGTGCGGTGTAACTCGCAAGAGCGGTCTCCAGCGCCTCTTCAAGCGACTGCTTCAGCTCGCCTTTGCCGATGGTCCGCTCGCCGCGAATGATGAGCTGCTTTAATTTCTCCTCGATGGAAAGGCTCTCGGCCGCAACTTCGTCTTCCTCGTTTGCCCCCTTGCTCTGTCCGGAAAAGTGCGCGAGATACACCTGCAACGGATCGCCCGCCTCGTAATCCTGAAAAATCAGCTTGCGCGCCAGCAGCACTTCCGCTTCAGGAATCCTGTAAAGCGGGTAGATCTTCGCGTAATTCACAATCGCCGCATCCAGGCCGCGATCCACCGCCTCCTTCAGAAAGACGCTGTTCAGCACGCGCCGCGCGTAGGCATTCAGCCCGAACGATATGTTGGAGACGCCCAGCACGGTTTTGCAGCGCGGCAGCTCCTGCTTGATGCGGCGAACGGCCTCTAGCGTCTCGATTGCCGCGCTTCGATAGTCGTCCTGCCCGGTGGTGATGGGCAGCGTGAGCGGGTCAAAGATGATATCTTCCGGGCGCAGGCCATAGCGGTCAACCGCAAGGTCATGGATGCGGCGCGCAACGGCCACCTTGCGATCCGCGGTGAGCGCCATGCCCTCTTCGTCGATGGTGAGCGCAATCACCGCTGCGCCATAGCGGCGCGCCATGGGAAGCACAAGGCTGGTTCTCTTTTCGCCGTCCTCCAGATTGATGGAGTTGATAATCGGCTTGCCCGGAATGCGCTTGAGCGCCTCCTCAACAACGTTGGCCTCGGTCGAATCCACCAGGATGGGCGCAGGAATGCGCGTGGCAATCTTTTCCAGGACGGCATTCATATAGGCCTGCTCGTCCTCACCCACAATTGCGCAGCACAGGTCCAGCATCTGCGAGCCTTCGGAAACCAGTTGCTTCGCCAGCGCCAGAATGCCGTCGTAGTCCTCCGCATGCACCATGTTTCTGAAGCGGTCCATGCGCGTGGTTGTATTCATCTCCTCTGCGATCACGACCGGCTGGCCATCCACTTCAAGAGGAACCACGCTGAACGCGCTGGCAGCCACGGATTGAGGCTTCAAGGCACGCGCCGCCGGCGTAACGCCGCGCACGGCGTCCACAACAGCCTTCAAATGCTCCGGAGTGGTTCCGCAGCAGCCGCCCACAATCTGCACGCCATACTCGGCGACAAAGCGGTGATGATAGGAGGCGAGCTCCGCCGGCGTCAGCTTGTAAACCGCGTGACCGCCCTCGTTCTGCGGCAGGCCCGCGTTGGGCAGCACGCTGATGGGCACCGTCGCGTTCTGGCAGAGAAAGCGCACCGCATCGTTCATCTCCGCCGGACCGGTGGCGCAGTTGAGGCCGAGAATGTCAGGCTGGAAGCTCTCAAGAACGGCAAGAGCCGCGCCAATCTCCGAGCCCAGCAGCATCGTCCCCGTGGCTTCCAGCGTCACTTGCACCTGCAAAGCCACATTGCGGCCGGTGGAAGGAATGCGGCCGTCCTTTGCCGCTGTTATGGCGTCGCGGCAGGCGGCCAATGCGATCTTGGCCTGCAACAAATCCTGGCTGGTTTCGATCAGCAGAACATCAACCCCGCCTTCGATCAGCGCCTCCGCCTGCTCAACGTAGGCTGCGGCCATTTCGTCGTAGCCGATGTGGCCGAGCGATGGCAGTTTTGTGGTGGGCCCCAGGGAGCCGGCAACGAAACGCGGCTTGTCTGGGGTTGAGAACTCATCGGCCACGGCGCGGGCCAGGCGCGCGGCGGCAAGGTTCAACTCGCGGGTGCGATCCTGCAATTCGTATTCGGCGAGAACGATGCTTGTGGAACCAAAGCTGTCGGTCTCAATCACGTCGCAGCCAGCCTCAAGAAACGAGGCATGGACTGAACGAATGACATCCGGGCGCGAGAGCACGAGCAGCTCGTTGCATCCCTCTTTTCCCCAGAAATCCTCTGCGGAAAGATCGTGCTGCTGCACGTTCGTGCCCATCGCGCCGTCGTAAACCAGCACCCGCCGCGCGAGTTCCTTTAGAAAGTCCGCCAAAGAATCTCCTTACCTTGTAAAGCGTGAAGAATCCAGAAATGCTGACAGATCAAGAATAAATGACAACACACAGTTGGCACAGTTGGCGCAGTTGCCGGCGCCGGCGGTGAAGCTGGTTCATCAGGAGCGGGGGAACGTTCAGAAAGGAGCGGCGCAAGACTCCGCCATGCTTCTATTTCTGGGCTGTCAGCGCTGCCACCGGCACCAGCATGTCTTCCTTGCGCATCACCATGTTGGTCGCGTTCAACGACGCACTTTCAAATCCGTGCCCGTGCGTGATTGCATCGGTCGGGCAGGCCTCCACGCAGTAGCCGCAGAAGATGCACCGGTTGTAGTCGATGTTGTAGACCTTGGCGTAGCGCTCGGAGGAGGAGATGCGCTTCTCCTCGGTATTGTCGTCGGCCTCAATGTAAATGCAGTTCGCCGGGCAGGCCGCCGCGCACAGGAAGCAGGCCACGCACTTTTCCAGTCCGTTCTCGTCGCGCTGCAGCACGTGGGTGCCGCGGAACCGGGGCTGAAAGACCGCGCCGCGCAGGGGGCCCTTGCCGTCAGGATAGTTCTCAACCTGCGTGGGTTCCAGCATCTCGCGAAAGGTGATGCCCATGCCCTTGGCGATTCCGGCGAGATTGCGCACAATCGACATATCTCAAGTATACGACCCTTCCCCGCGACCAAGAACGGCGGCCGCGCCCCGCGGCTATTTGCGCGTGGAGGCGGCTGATTTGCGTCGCACCGCGGCAGACAGCAACTGCTGGCAGTAGGGCGAGTCCTGGCCCCGCGCGAGTCCCCGCACGGCATTTTGCCCCGCGCACAGGCGGTGCTCCATCTGCTGCGCCGCCACGCGGCTCAACTGCCGGACCTGCTCCAGGCCCGTATCGGGAGCGAGGTCGTACTCATACACATAATCCTCGGGCGGTTTCTGGCTGCCGTAATCAAAATGGCTCCACGTGCCCACATACTCGCTGCCGTTGTCGCGAGACATCACGGCATACACCTGCGTCCAGTTCACACCCGGCGGCGGGCTGGCGCTCCACAAGTGAATCCCCTGCCCTCCGTGCATCCAGCGCGCCGTCCAAAGGTGGTGGCCGGCATCGTAGTAAAAGGACGTCAGATACGTGTCGGCCGGGCAATCGTAGCAATTGTCGTAAAGGATTGCCGGTTCCGAGCGGTTGGGAAGGTAATGGAGCCAGTCCACCCAGCGCAGGTTCACGCCCTTCAGCAGCGGCGTCACCAGATGGCTGGTCAGCGAGACGTTCCACACTGCGAAGCTGTCTTCATTCGGGGCCGCCTGGGGTGAGCTGCGCAGCGTGGTGATGACCAGCGCCGCATCATATTGCACGCCGATTTCACGAATGGCCGTCCACTTCTCCGCCTGCAGCGCCTTTGTCGCCCAGACGATAACGCTCTGATCCTGCGGCGAATGGAAATCCGCCCAGTGGAAACCCTCGGGCGCCTGCTGGGCAAACAGCGGCAGTGAAGAGGAGACCAGGAGCGCGCAGAGAGGAAAGGCAAACCGGCGAAGGAAACCGCGCATACGTTCAGGTATACCAGACCGCGGCCCGCCGGGATCCTGACCGCACGAGCACCCGCTCAAATGCCCAGCTTTGACCAGATTGCGTCAATCCGCGCTTTGGTTGCGCGGTCCATTTCGATCATCGCCGGCCAGGGGCGCTCAAATCCTTCCGTGCGCCACTTTCGCGTGGCGTCGATGCCCATCTTCGAGCCGTAATTGGGCAGCCGCGAGGAGTGGTCCAGCGAGTCCACCGGCCCCAGCGTGAACTGAATGTCGCGCTCCGGGTCAATGTTGTTGGCCACGCGCAGCACCACCTCCGCCATGTTCTGCACATCGCAATCCTCGTCCACCACGACAATGCATTTGGTAAACATCGCCTGTCCCAGTGACCAGATGGCGTGCATCACCTTGCGCGCCTGGCCCGGATAGCCTTTGCGGATGGAGACAATCATCAGATTGTGAAAGACGGCTTCCACCGGCATGTTGATGTCCACCAGCTCAGGAATCTGCATGCGCATGGCCGGCAGAAAAATGCGCTCGACGGCCTTTCCCATCCACGCATCCTCCATGGGCGGCTTGCCCACAATGGTGGAGGCGTAAATTGGATCGCGGCGGTGGGTGATGCAGGTCAAATGGAAGACGGGATACTGATCCGTCATGGTGTAAAAGCCTGTGTGGTCGCCAAACGGACCCTCGGCCCGCAGCTCGCCCAGCTCTACATACCCCTCAAGAACAATCTCCGCGTGCGCCGGAACCTCGAGATCCACCGTCTCGCACTTCACAATCTCCACCGGCTTGCCGCGCAGGAAGCCCGCAATCAGCAGCTCTTCCACCTCCGGCGGCGCGGGAATGATGGCGGAAAACGTGGTGGCCGGGTCGGTTCCAATGGCCACGGCAACATCCAGCCGCGAGCCCTTCAAATTGCCGAAAGCCACCTGCGGAAGTCCGCCGACGGGCCCCTCCGGAACCTGCGCCGCGCCGCCGCCGGACTCGGCCATGGCCGCGACGCGCGCCGTGCGGGGATCGGCTTCAGCCGCTGCTTCCGCCGCCTGGCGAAGGGCCTCTCGATAGTGCTCGGCCGCCACTTTTTGCCGCTGCCAGTGCATGCCCGTGGTCTGCCCGTCGAAGACCTGCATGCGATACATCCCGATGTTGCGCTTGCCCGTGCGCGGGTCGCGGGTGTGTACGCATGGCAGCGTGATGAATTTCCCTCCGTCCAGCGGCCAGCACTGCAGGATGGGAAGATCATTCAAGTCAAAGTTCTCGCCAAGAACAACCTCTTTGCAGGGCGCATCCTTCGCGCTCACGGTTTTTGGAAAGGCGGAGCCAATCGCGCCAAGCTGCGGCAGCATCTTCAGTTTGTCCAGCAGCCCCTCAGGCGCTTTCAGGTTCATCAGCCCGTGGATGCGCTCCGCAATCTCCTCCACATGCTCCACGCCCAGGGCCAGCGCCATGCGCCGCTCACTGCCAAACTGGTTGATGAGGACCTTGTGGCCGGGATGGCCTTTGACATTCTCAAAAAGCAGCGCCGGCCCGCCCGGAGCGTACTTCTCCTTTGCCGCCGCTTTTGCGCCGGCCTGCGCACCCGCCTTGGAGACGCGGTCGGTAATCTCCGTGATCTCAAGAATCGGCGACACTTCCTCATGCACGCGCTTCAGCTCGCCGTGCTTTTCGAGCGTTTTGATCCATTCGCGCAGGTCGTCCAGGGCCAAGAGAGGTCACTCCGCAGAAAGCCAGTTGCTTACCAACAGTCTAAAGCCTTTGGGCTCCATCGATTGGAAATGCCGGCCGGTCAAAGGTCCGCGGCATGGGCCGCCGCCAGGGCCACAGGCCTCAATCGGTTGCGGCGGCAACCTGAACCAGCGGCATGGCGGGCTGGATGGCATCCATCGGAAATCCCAGCCTCTTCCACTCGTCGTATCCGCCCCGCAGAGGCCGCACTCGCTCAATGCCCAGCTTGTGCAGGGTCATCGCGGTCCGGGCCGCGGTTGCCTCGCTTGGGCAGGTGCAGTAGAGCACCACATCCCGGTCGTGCGGAATCTCTGCAATGCGCGCCGCCAGCGCTTCCGGCGAAAGGTGCAGCGCGCCGGGCAGCGTGAATGGATCCGGCAGCAGCTCAAGCGGATGGCGCAGGTCCACAATAAACACCGGCTCGCCGGCGTCCAGCAGCTTCTTCAGCTCGGCAGGCTCCAGACGGGCCTCAGCCAGCTTGCGCAGGAAATGACGGCGGCGCACCAGGCGCGCCACAATGAAGCCCACAACCGCCGCCAGCAGCAGCACTCCCGAGAAGCGGCCCACCCAGTTCAACAGGCTCTGGTCTCTCTCAAGTGCCGCACCAAAGATCCGGCCCACGGTGAGCAGCGTTCCAACCCACAGAAATGCGCCCATGCCGTCAAAGAGCAGAAAGAAGCTGAAGCGCATCCCGTTGCCGCCCGCCACCGGCGGCGCAAGCGTGGCCAGGCCGGGCACAAACTTGGCAAACAGCAGCGTCACCGCCCGCCTGCGGCCAAAGGAGTCCTGCGTGCGGCGAACGCAGATGGTGGGCTCCAGTGAGAGCCGGCACAAGACCCGAAAAACATGGTGCCCATAGCGGCGGCCGATAAAGAACCATGTGACATCCGCAAGCAGTGAGGCCAGCACCGCCACCAGCAGAGCGCCGGAAAAGCTAAGCTGGCGCTGCGCGGCCAATGCACCGGCGGCCAGCAGAACAGGCGTGGCAGGCAGCGGGATGCCGAGCTGCTCCACCAGCACCCACGCAAAGAGCATCAGGTAACCGTAGAGGAGCAAATCGTGCGTCGGCAGTGCCATCCGTGGTCTCTCCGTTGCCCTCAGCGCTCCAACATCTGCCGGGTGCTCAAGCTATGGGATGCTCGGCCGGGCAGGAGGATTCACGCGTGGCCGCGACGGCATGGCGTCGCAAAGGGCTCTGCGGACAGGATACTCAATATTCGGGAACTCTGGCGCGGGCGTGTAACAGGATTCAACGGCCGCCTGAGGAGAGGGTGCCGTGCGCTTCCGCCCGCGCGGTCTGCGGAGCCTGCACGTTAAAGTAGTTGCGATCCCACAGGTTCCGGTAGAACTCGCCCGTCAGCTCGGCGGCGCGGGGGCCAAAGGTGGGCCTTCCGCCTTCCAGAAAGAAAACAGTCACAAGGGGGCCCTGCGGCGTGTCGGAATACGAGGCAAACCAGCCGAAGCGGGTACCCTTGTCGGAGCAGGTACCGGTTTTGCCAAAGACCGGCAGCTCAGTGAAATTGGTGCGGAGTCTTCGCGCGGTCCCGTATTCCACCGCGCCGGCCATCCCATCCTGCAGCTCGGGAATGTACTTGCCGATGTTGAGCACGCGCTTGATGCGAGGCTGGAAGTCGGCAATCTCCTCGGGCGTGGTGGGATGTTGCAGATAGTAAAGCGTGCCGCCATTGGCGATGGCCGCCACCAGCGCGCCCAGTTGCAGCGGCGTCATGGAAACGCCCTGCCCAAAGCTGCACATGCGGCCCACGCCGCCCTCGGCTTGCGGAATCGGCTTGTCAGGATATTCGCCCAGTTGCTCGCCCTGGATATGCCATCCGGCCAGCTCGCCCAGGCCGAATTCGGTGGCATAGTGGTGAACGCGCTCAAAGCCCAGCTCCCGGCCCAGTTCCTCAAAATAAAGATTGTTGCTGTGGGCAACGGCCTCAGTCATGTTCATCCGGAAGCCCGGCAGCCGGACCATCGTATCGCGCGTCACCAGCCCCTCAGACAGGGCTGCCAGCGCAACCGAAAGCTTGATGGTGGAACAAGGCTCCGCGCCCGGAGAGAGCGCCAGCTTTTGATTGACCATGGCCAGGATGCGGCCGTTGGAGGCGTTGATGACCACCGCCGTCCCATTCATATTGCCGAGGGCATCAATCGCCGCCTGGCGAACCACCGGGTCTTCGCCCGCCGTCACGTCCCCGGCAAAAATGTCTCCCTGCGCAAACGAGCTGGCGGTAAACCGCTCGTAGTAGCGATGACGGCGGACCCGATAATGAGTCCTTCTCAGGGTGGCGCGCCCATGCGCATATCCGTGTGTGCTGCGCCTTAGCGCGGTGTGTCGAAGCGTGGTGTGTCGAAGCGCAGCGTGCCGGGCAGAAGCCGCACCGCGATGCCTTCCGTGCGCATGCCGGCGTGCATGATGAACGGTGGAAAGATGCGCGTGGGCGGTCTTCGCGGGGTGCTGCGCGGTGGTGGCATCCAGCCCGCGGGCTGCGGGGCCGGCAAGTGCAAGCGCCAGGCATGCCGCACCGGCGGCAAGGAACGAGGGCAGTCTCATGCGAGGCGTGTCCTTTCAAGCCGAATTCCGCTGTCCATCCGTGATGGGAAAAAACCTGCCTGCATCTCGAAAAACAATCCTTCCCTGCGCCGCGCACCGCAACCGGATCCAGTGCTGCGCAATCCGCGCCGCACCCTGGGCCCTCATAACTCATTGAATAGCGGTCGGCCGTCCAACGTGCATACTTCTACAATAACTGAAACCCTTAACCCTGATCCTTAACCCTGTCCCTTGACCCTGCCCCTTGACCCGGACCCCGAGCCTTCTGGCTGCCATAAGCGGGCCATTCTTCCGGTCCAATTTCCCCGCGGGTTGCTCAACTATAAGGCTGACGGCGCATGCAGGCAACGAAATCGCGGGACCGCAGGTTCCGAAAGTTTGCTTCGGGAACCGATTTGGTCAAATGCCGCGAAACCGGTGCTTTAGAACTGGTGGCGGCGCATAAAGGCGGGAACGTCAAGGTCCCGGCCATCGTCCTCAGCCTCCTCCAATGCCGCGGCCGGTTCGCCCTGCGCGGGTGCGGCCGCGCCGTGGGGCTCGTGGTCGGCAGCCATCGGGCCATGCGCCGCGCGGGATGCTGGCTCACGGCGCATTCCTTCGCCTTCTTCCGTGTGCCGTGGCAGGGCCGCGCCAAGGCTTGACTCGAATCGCTCGGCGCGCGGCTCACGCACATCCTCTTCTTCGCTCAGAAAGCGGGCGTGCGCCGGAGCTGCCACGGCGACGGCTTCCTCGTCGTGCATCCAGGAATCGGGCGCCATCACCGGAACGGAAAGGATCGGCTCCTCGGCCACGTTCAGCATGCGCGCGCGCCGCTCCGGCATCTGGTCGCGGAATCCCGTGGCGATAACCGTGATTTTGACCTCTTCGCCCATGCGCTCGTCCTGCACGGCGCCAAAGATGATGTTGGCGTCCTCATGCGCCGACGATTGAATCAGCGACGAGGCCTCATTCACCTCAGAGAGCTTCAGCGAGCTGGAGCCGGTGATGTTGATGAGAATGCCGCGCGCTCCATCAATGGCTCCGGCATCCAGCAGCGGCGAGGCCATGGCCGCCTGCGCCGCCTCAATCGCGCGATTGGTCCCGGAGCGAACGGCGGTGCCCATCACCGCGTGGCCCATTCCGGCCATCGTGGTCTTCACGTCGGCAAAGTCGCGGTTGATGATGCCTGAAATGGTGATGATGTCGCTGATGCCCTGCACGCCCTGGCGCAGCACGTCATCGGCAATGCGAAAGCTCTCAAAAAAGCCGGCATCCTTGGCGACGGCCAGCAGCTTTTCGTTGGGAATCACGATCATCGTGTCCACGCTCTCCAGCAGTTCCTTCAGGCCGCGCTCGGCCTGCTGCAGCCGGCGCTTGCCCTCAAAGGCAAAGGGCCGCGTGATGACGGCAACGGTCAGGATGCCCATTTCGCTGGCCAGCGACGCAATCACCGGCGCCGCGCCGGTGCCCGTTCCTCCGCCCAGTCCGGCGGTGACGAAAACCATGTCCGCGCCTTCCAGAGCTTCAATAATCTTGTCCGAGTCCTCAAGAGCCGCGCGGCGGCCCACGTCAGGATTCGCGCCGGCTCCCAGGCCGGAGGTGAGCCGCACGCCAAGCTGCAGCTTGACCGGAGCATGGGAAAGCTTGAGGGCTTGCACGTCCGTGTTGGCCGCGATAAACTCAACCCCTTCGAGCCCGGCCTGGATCATGCGGTTGACGGCGTTGCCGCCGCCGCCGCCCACGCCGATCACCTTGATGCGGGCGCCCCGCATGCCTTCTTCATGAAACTGAATGCGCATTGCTCCGGCGTCGTTCTTTTTCTGATCCATCGGTCCTCCTCCCAGGCTAGTAGCTTGACGCGAACAACGCCCGCAACTTTGAGCGTAGCGTGTTGTTTTCCGCGGCACGGCTCACGCGCGTGCGGTGTACATACAAAAGCATTCCCACGGCGGTCGCGAATGCCGGATTCACAAGCTCAGCCGGCATGTGCGACAGGCGCACGGGCTGGCCAATGCGGGCGGGCACGCGCAACTGGCTTTCGGCCACGTCCAGAAGGCCGGGCAGCAACGCTCCGCCTCCCGTAAAGACGCAGCCCGCGCCCAGAGCGTCCACCACGCCGCCCTGCCGCAGGCTCTCCTTGGCGAAATACATGAACTCGCGCGCCCTCGGCTCCAGAATCTCCGCCACCGTGCGCAGCGAAAGCCTTGCCGGTTGCGAAATCGTCATTTCAATCTCCGCATCCTGCGGCACCGCCGTCACCACGCAGTTTCCAAACCGGCACTTCACCTCTTCCGCCTGCGCCGCGGGCATCTCCAGCCCCACCGCAAGATCGTTGGTAAAGTGCAGGCCGCCCAGCGGAATCGAGCTGGTGTGCGCCACCGCGCCCTCAAAGAACACAATCATCTCGCTGGAATGCGCGCCGATGTCGATGAGGCAGACTCCCAGTTCGCGCTCGTCGGCCGAGAGCGTCGCCTCCGCCGAGGCAATGGACTCAAGCACCGCCTCGGTCACCTCAACGCCCGCGCGATTGGCGCACGTGACGGTGCTTTGCAGCGCGCTGCCGGAGCAGGTGGCGATGTGCAGATCCACCTCGAGCCTTGCTCCAACCATGCCGATGGGGTCGAAGATTCCGGGCTGGTCGTCAAGGATGAACTGGCGCGGAAGAAGGTGCAGAATCTCGCGATCCGGCGGCCGCTCCACGGCCCGCGCGCGCTCAATGGCGGTGCGCACATCCTCGCGCGCAATCTCGCGCATGCGATTGCCAAGGTCAAAGCCGCCGCTCGTATTCAATCCGCGAATATGCGGCCCGCCCACGCCCACGGCGCACTCGTCAATATTGGCCTGGGCTGCCCACTCCGCGCGCTCCACCGCGGCTTTCACGGCCTTTGCCGCCGGGCCCAGATCGGAAATCAGGCCCTTGCGCATTCCCGCCGACTCCATGATGCCGTGGCCGCGATAGCGCAGCGCGCCCTCGTTCAAATCGGCGGCGAGAACCCGCGTCCAGGCGCTTCCCAGGTCGAGCACGACGATCAGATTGTCAGGCTTCTGATTCATCTTCGCATTCTCACTGTCCCTGCTCGGTGCGCGTGCGCGCAGCGCCGGCTTCGTTGCTCTGCCGCCGCGTCCGCCTGGTGGTTTTGCGCCGGGCTTCGGCGCGATGCCGTACATGTTTCAACTGTGCGTGGTGCGTCTTTGAAGATCGCGCATGCTTCGCCGGGCGCTTGCTCGTGGATGGATGACTTGCGGCCCGTTTGCTTGTGGCCCGTTTGCTTGTGGCCCGTTTGCTTGCGGGCTTGCTGGCTGCCGTCCGGGTGAGTTTCGCATGCTGTGCGGATTTTGCCGGCGCGGAATCGGCTTTTGCCTGTGCGGAAGCTGCCGGCGCGGAATCGGCTTTTGCCAAGCCTGTGAGACCGGCCACCGTCGAGGATGCTGACGCCGCGCCGTGCTTCATCTCCAGCACCACCTGGTGGTCATAGCGAAGATCCACTTCTCTCAGATTCGGATACTGCTGGCGCCAGTCCTTGATGTTTGCCTGGTACCGCTGGAATCGTTCCAGAAAGTTGTCCTTGCCAAAATCCGCAAGAACGTCGCTGCCCTGTTCCTGCATCAGCACGCGCGCGTTTTCAGGGTCGGTCAGGTCAATCTCTGAGATCCTGTCCAGGTCGTGCGCCCCGTTTGCCGTCAGTTGCTGCTTCATGCGCAGATAGACATCCATCCGCTCTTTCCGGGCCTCGGATGAATCGCGGTCGTCAATCCCGGTAAGCACGGGAAACGAGTAATGGCGCTGGGTCATCATGGCCACGGGCATGTTCAGCAACACCCCGTCGGCATCCACCAGGCCAAACTGCTGGCCGTCGCGCGCAAACGCCACGGGCTGGCGCTCCACCACGGCCACGCGAATCCGGTCAGGCAGAACCCGCATCACCGTCGCCTGCTGCACCCAGGGGAGTTTCTCAAGCTGCTGGCGGCGCAGGGCAAGCGGCACATAAAAAACATTGCGGCCGACATCCTCGCCGAAGACAGGCATCAGGTCCGCGTGCGTAAGCACCGACAGGCCGGTGGCCTGAATGTCGCTTGAGCCGGCAATGCGAAATCGCGCATCGTGCTCAAGAAATGATTTGCCCGCGTGGTAGGCCCAGGCAACTCCGCAAAGAATGAAGCACGCAGCTGCAATCCACACGGCGCGGCCCAGCTTGCCTGCCGGCTTCCACCAGGGCAGGCGCGGCTCATCGAATCGTCCACGGCGGTTTCCGGCGCTGCGTTCGTCGCCCTCGTCGTCCACATCCAGAGGCATTCCCGGCAACCCGCCGCCCCTGAAAGGCAGGCCCGGCTGCGCACGCCGAAAGCGGGGCTCTACGGGCGCTTCTTCTTCCCATGCGGGAAGCCGGGTTCGTCGTTCATTCTTTGTCGCCACGTGGATGCGGCGATGATGAGCGTCGCCAGCTTCAACTATAGACCGGCACTCAAACGCATCCGGCCCCGCGGCAAGAGGAGGAATCTGGTGCGTAAACGGGGCTGCAACTGGTCCGGGCGAAAGAGAGTTTTACCCGCCCGCCTGAAGCGCGTCAAGAATCTGCGGAGCAAGCTGGCTCACGCTTCCCGCACCCAGGGTAAGAATCATGTCGCCTGCCCGCGCAAGCCCGCAGACCTGACGGATGGCCGCGGCAAAATCGGGAACAAAAGACGCCTGCGGCCGACCGATTTTTTCAACCAGGCTCTCGGCGGAAACGCCGGGAATCGGCTCTTCGCTGGCGGCATAGATGGGCAGCACGGTGAGCGTGTCCGCGCCCGCAAAGGCCGCGCCAAACTCCTCCAGCAGGTCGCGCGTCCGCGTGTAACGATGGGGCTGGAAGACCACGTGAATGTGCGCATAGCCGCACTCCCGGGCCGCGGCCAGCGTGGCTCGAATCTCGGTGGGATGGTGGCCGTAGTCGTCCACCACGGCAATGCCGCGAGCCTCGCCGCGCTTGTGGAATCGCCTGTCGACCCCGCGAAAGTGGCCCAGCCCGGCGATGATTTTATCCGGCGAAACTTCCAGCTGGTGGGCAATCGCAACAGCCGCCGTCGCGTTCAGCACATTGTGCCTGCCCGGCACGTGCAGCTCAAACGGGCCCAGCGGGCCCTGCGGACCCTCCACAAGGAATCGCGAAGAGCCGGCCGCGGGGGTCGGCAGCAGTTGCAGGCGGTAGTCTGCGCCGGGCGTCGCGCCATATGTCAGCACGCGCCGGCAGGTGCGCGGCAAAATTGCCGCCAACAGCGCATTGTCCGTGCAGGCCGTCACCGCGCCGTAGAAAGGAACGCGGTCCATGAACGACAGAAATGCCTGCTCCACGTCGGCCATGTCGCGATAGCAATCCATGTGTTCGCGATCAAGGTTGGTGACGATGGCAAGAATGGGCGAGAGCTTCAGGAAGGATCGGTCGCTCTCGTCGGCTTCGGCCACCATGTATTGCGTGGAGCCCAGACGGGCATTGGAACCCATCGCGTCCACGCGCCCGCCCACCACAACCGTGGGGTCCAGCCCGCCGGCGGAAAGCACCGCCGCCACCATGGAGGTGGTTGTGGTTTTGCCGTGCATGCCCGCAATGGCTATCCCGAACTTCAGCCGCATCAGCTCGGCAAGCATCTCCGCGCGCTGGATGACCGGAATCTTCTGCCTGCGCGCCTCCAGAATCTCCGCATTGGATTCGCTCACCGCCGAACTGGCGACGACCACCGTGGAACCGGAGACCTGCGCCCCGGAATGGCCCTCATAAACGGTTGCGCCCAGTTGCGCCAACCGCTCCGTCACCGCGCTGCGGCGCAGGTCTGAGCCGGAGACCTGCATCCCCAGCCCCAGCAGAATCTCCGCGATTCCGCTCATGCCGATTCCGCCGATTCCAATGAAGTGCGCGTGCTGGGATTTGGCAAACATGGGTGACGAAACTCTACTCTAACACCTGCAAGCATGCGGATTTGCGGCCCAAACTGAGTACCCTGAAGCAGCCGGTTACCCCTTTCCCTGCCGGGATTTGTGCCGGTGCGGCGGCTTCGCCGGTCCTGCGGGGGCAACCAGGGCCCCGCGCCCGCCGCGGGAGAAAGTTTTTCACCCGACCGCAACTAAAGCCGGAAGATACGGTTTGAAGGGATGTAAGCCGGCTGGATCGACTTCCCAGCCCGGCTGCTCGGGCAGAATGCACTTGGGGATGGTTCCCATCAAGAATGTGCACGCCCGCAGCACGAGGAGGAAGCAATGAAGATTCTTCGCCTGGCCCTGATCGCATCGCTGGCCGCGCTGCCGTTGAGCGCTGTGGCCGCTGCTCAGGTGGCTGTTGGTGTTGGCGTCGGCCCGGCCGTCGCTCCTTATCCCGATCCCGGCTACTACGGCTATGACAATGGCTATGACAACGGTTATGACTATGAAGCCTATGGCCCGCCGGTCTGCCCATGGGGCTATTACTCCTATTACCCCTACGCCTGCGCGCCTTATGGCTTCTACGGCCCAAGCTGGTTCGTCGGCGGAGTCTTCCTGGGCGCGGGGCCCTGGTATCACTGGGGCTGGTATCGCGATCATGATCGCTGGATCTACCGTGGTGGCTATGGTCATCACGGACGGTACGCGTATCGCGGCGGGTATGGCTATCGCGGCGGGTATCGCGGCGACCATGGGTATCGCGGCGGATATGGACGCGCCCCCTATCGCGGCGGTGAGCATCATGGCTATGCGGGCCGCGGAGGCTACGCCTACGGCGGACACAGCGGCTATGCATATCGCGGCGGACGTGGCGGCTTTGCGGCGCCCCACGGCGGCACCGGTTACGGATTCCGCGGCAACGGCGGCAGAAGCTTTCACGGCAGCGGCGGCTTCCACGGCGGCGCATCCCGCGGGGGTGGGTTCCATGGCGGCGGTGGCTTCCACGGTGGTGGCGGATTCCACGGCGGCGGCGGCTTCCACGGCGGTGGTAGCCACGGCGGCGGCGGACACGGCGGCGGACACCGCTAATTCAGCCGGATATTGAAACAGGCCCGTCTGCGCAAGCAGGCGGGCTTTTTTTCGTGGCCGCGATAGCCGAAGCTTCGCAATGCGCGCCCGCTCTCGGATTCTCTACGCGCAGCCGGAGAGCGCGGCCAACCTGTCTGCAATGCGAACCGCCGCATCCGGATGAGCCTGCGTGCGCGCAGCGGCGGACATGGCTGCAAGCCTCTCGGGCCTGGCAAGCAGATCCACCAGCGTGCTCAGCAATCGCTGCGGCTCGTCCAATTCCGGCTCTTTCAGCATCGCCGCGGCGCCGGCCTTCGCCATCTCCTCGGCATTGCGCGTCTGGTGGTCGTCAGCCGCGGCGGCAAACGGCACCAGCAGAGAAGGCTTGCCGGCGGCGGCCAGCTCGGCAACCGTGGAAGCGCCGCTCCGCGCCATCACCAGCGTTGCCGCCGCAAATTCAGCCGGCATATCGTCGATAAACGGCTGCACACGCCAGCGCCCGGGGTCTGCACCGCTCTGCTCGTAGGCTTCGCGCGTGCTGTCAGCGTGGCGTGCGCCGCTCTGGTGCACGATGGTCAGCCCCGGAACCGCTTCCAGCAGGGCCGGAGCATTCCGCGGACACGCACGATTGAAGAGCCGCGCCCCCTGCGAGCCGCCGAAGATGAGCAGTTGCGGTCCGCGCGCGGGCGTCTGATGCTGCGCAAAAAACTCGGGGCGCACGGGGATGCCCGTCACTTCCGCGTTTCTGAACCACCTTGCCGCGCTGGGAAAGTTCACTGCGGCGGCGCTCACCCGCTTGCCCACCAGACGATTCGCAAGGCCGGGCATGGCATTGGGCTCAAAGGCCATGGTGGGCACGCGCAACAGCAGCGCGGCGGCCATTCCCGGACCCGATGCGTAGCCGCCCACTCCAAAAACCGCCGTGGGCGCAAACGCGCGAATCAGCCGCCGGCAGGCGATCACGCTCAGCGGAAGGTCAAGCAGCGTGCGTGCGCGGGTGGCCAGCGGGACATTCTTGAGCGGGCCCACATGAATCAGCTCCAGCGAAAACCCGGCGGCTGGAACCATGCGGGATTCGAGACCGCGCTCCGTTCCCACAAACAAAATCTCCGCCCGGTAACGCGCAACCAGGGCGCGCGCCACCGTCAGCGCAGGGATGATGTGCCCGCCGGTTCCGCCGCCCGCGATCAGAATCCGTGGACTGGTCATGCGCACACCCTGCGGCCACCGGCGGAGAAAGGCGTCCTGAAGCGCACCGGTCAATCCACCTTCCTGGAGATGTTCAGCAGAATGCCGATGCTCGCCAGCGAGACGAACAGCGAGGTTCCTCCCGAGGAGATGAACGGCAGCGGAATGCCCTTGGTGGGCAGCAGCGAAAGCACCACGCTGATGTTGAAGAAGGCCTGCAACACGATGGAACTGATGATGCCGAAAGCGACCAGCCGCGCGAACGGATCCTGCGAACGGAAGGCGGCGCGAAACCCGCGGATGCCCAGCACGACAAAGAGCGCGACAATGCAGATGGCGCCGATGAAACCCAGCTCCTCGGCGATGTTGGCGAAGATGAAATCCGTGGACGCCTCAGGAAGATAAAAGAGCTTCTGGATGCCCTCCATGTAGCCTTTGCCCGCAAGCCCGCCCGTTCCCACGGCAATCAAGGACTGATTGATGTGGAATCCTGCGCCCATCGGGTCCGCGTTGGGATTCAGAAACGCAAGCATGCGCGCGCGCCTCCACGGCACCAGGAAGAGCAGCGCGGCCAGGGGCGGCAGTGCCACGGCGAAGGCGCCAAAAAGATATTTCCATTCCATCCCGGCCAGCAGAAGCATCAGCGCCGTTACGCCGCCAATCACCATCGCCGTTCCCAGGTCCGGCTGCCTGACGATCAGCAGCATGAAGACCAGCGGCATGATGGATGCGGGCAGCAGCGTCCGCCGCCAGTCCTTCATGCAATCCAGGCGCGTGTGCAGAAACCAGGCCAGAAACAAAACCAGGACGGGCTTGGCAATCTCCGAAGGCTGAAAGGTGAAAAGCCCGCCGAAGCGAATCCACCTGTGGGTGTTGTGCGAGTCGCGAAAGAAAAACACCAGCACCAGCAGCAGCGTGGTGATGGAGAGCGCGGGGTAAATGAAGCGCGGCGAGTTGTACCGCGTGTAATCGATCTTCATCAGCAGGACCATGCACAGCACTCCGCCCAGCGCCCAACCCGCCTGACGGCCCACAAAGGCATAGGGCGAGTGGAAGCGCTGCTCGGCCACCACCGCCGAGGCGGAGAACACCATGGCCAATCCCACCACCACCAGTACCAGCGTGGTGAAGAAGATCCATTTGTCAACGCCTACACGCTTTGCCATACCTTCCAGTTTCGCCACTCGTTCACGAGTTGCTTGAAGACGCGCCCGCGATGCTCGTAGTTCTCAAACTGGTCAAAGCTCGAGCAGGCCGGCGCCAGCAGCACCACTTCGCCGGGCCGGGCCGCGGCTGCCGCGGCGCTCACGGCCTTGTCCAGGGTTTCGCAGGAGTGGAGGGAAACAACCCCGCGCAGTTGCGACTCGATTTTTGAAGCCGCGGAACCGATGGTGTAAACGGCGCGCACGCGGGAGCGAAGCAATGCTGCAAGCTGCGTGTAATCTGAATTCTTGTCCTTGCCGCCGAGGATGAGGTGAATCCCGTTGGAAAATGACGCGATGGCCTTCGCCGTGGCATCCACGTTGGTCGCCTTGGAATCGTTGTAGAACTCAACGCCGTTCAGCGTGGCCACATACTCCAGGCGATGCTCCACGGCTTTGAACTTCTCCACCGCCCTGCGAATCGCCGCGGCCTCTGCTCCGGCCAGGCGCGCGGAGCACACCGCCGCCAGCACGTTTTCCACGTTGTGCTCGCCTTTCAGCGGAATGCAGCCCAGGGGCATCACCTTCTCCGGCGCTGCGCCCTCGTCCCTGCGGAAAAAAATGGAGCCCTCTTCCACCCACACTCCCTGCTGCACCGGCCGCTCCAGCGAAAACCAGTAGATGCGCGCCTTGCAGCGGGCGGCGGCGGACGCGGCACGCGTGTTGTCGGCGTTCAGCACCGTAAAGTCCTGGTTGTTCTGCGCCGCAAAAATGCGCTCCTTCGCCATTGCATAATTCTCAAAACTTCCGTGGCGATCCAGGTGGTCCGGCGTGATGTTCAAAACCACCGCGATGTGGGGATGGAACTCCTCCGTGCTCTCCAACTGGAAGCTCGAAACCTCCAGAACGGACCACGTTTCGTCGCTGCTCTCATCGATGAGCGCGATCACCGGCACGCCGATGTTGCCGCCCACCAGCGTGGGAAACCCGGCTTCCTCAAGAATGCATCCCAGCAGGCTGGTCGTGGTGGTTTTGCCGTTCGAGCCGGTGATGGCCACCGTCTTGCCCTTCAAAAAACGCGCGGCCAGCTCCAACTCTCCAATCACCGGCAGCCCAAAGCTCTTCACCTGCGCCAGCTCCGGCGTATCCAGCGGCACGCCGGGGCTCACAACAATCAGGTCCTGGCGGCGAAAGGTCAACAGGCCGTGCCCGCCGGACTCGACCATGATTCCTTCCTCAAGCAGCGCGGGAATATCCTTGGCCAGCGCCTCGGCGCTGCGCACATCGGAGACGGTGACCTGCGCGCCCCGCCGGCGCAGAAACAGCGCGGCTGCAAGGCCGGACTTGCCCAGCCCCACCACCAGTACCTTCTTCCCTTTCAAATCCATCATGAATTCACACCTCGGATGCGCTCCGGCGGTATCTTCATTGTGCATCGCGCGCGCGGGCATCGGCAGCGGGCTCAGCGCAGTTTCAGCGTGGTGAGTGCAAACAATGCAAACACCAGCGCACCAATCCAGAAGCGCACAATCACCTTCGACTCGTCCCAGCCAATCTGCTCAAAATGGTGGTGCAGCGGAGCCATCTTGAAGATTCGCTTTTTGTTGCGCAGCTTGTAACTGCCCACCTGCAGCACCACCGACACTGCCTCCAGAATAAAGATTCCGCCGATGAAAGGCAGCAGCAGCTCCTGGCGAATGATCACCGCCACCGTCCCAATGGCGCCGCCCAGCGCAAGCGAGCCCACATCGCCCATGAATATCTCGGCCGGATGCGCGTTGTACCACAGGAAGCCGATGGAGGCGCCGACCATGGAGCCGCAAAAGACGCTCAGCTCGCCCACCTGCGGCATGCGTTGCAATTCCAGGTAGTCTGCAAAGACCACGTGGCCGCTGACGTAAGTAAGCACGGCCAGCGCGCCGGCGGCGATGATGGTGCAGCCGATGGCCAGTCCGTCCAGGCCGTCGGTCAGGTTCACCGCGTTGCTCGAGCCCATAAGCACGAAAACCACAAACGCCACGAAGGGCACAAATGCCAGCAGCGCCAGGTGCGGCAGCGTGGCCGGCCACCAGTTCCACAAAAGGTCCGGACGCCAGCTCTTCATGAAGGGAACCGTCAACTGGGTGGAAAACATTTTGAATTGCGCCAGAACCACCAGCTCCACCCCAACCAGAGCCGCGGCAATCCCCTGCCAGAACAGTTTGGCCCGCGCGGTCAGCCCCAGGCTCCGCCGGTTGACCACCTTGATGTAGTCATCCGCAAATCCGATTGCGCCAAAGGAGAGCGTGGCAAGCACCGCAATCCAGACAAAAAGATTTGTGGGATCCGACCACAGAATGGTGGGCAGCACAATGGCGATGACGATCAGCACGCCGCCCATGGTCGGCGTTCCCGACTTCTTCTTGTGCGACTGCGGCCCCTCCTCGCGAATGTACTGGCCGATTTGAAACTCGCGCAGCTTCTGGATGACCCATGGCCCAATCAGCAGCGTAATCAGCAGCGCCGTCAGCGAAGCGAACGCCGTCCGAAACGTCAGGTAGCGAAAAATGCGGAAGGGGTGAAAAAACGGATACAGCTTTTGGTAAAGCAGCCAGTAAAGCAAAGGGCCTCCAAAGCCGGTGTTGGCGGGTTTCAGGTCGATTTTACAGGGTGGCAATGCCCTTGCATCCGCCCATGCCGGTTTCAGCGCGCCTCAGCCTGCTGCCGCCCAAGTTCGGCGTGGAAGGCCTGCTCGCGCTCGGCGATGTAACTGCGATAACCGGCCGCATCGATAAACGCATCATGATCACCGGCCTTCCAGCGCGCATACTTGGCGTGCAACCCGAAATACACGCCATGCGCGCCGAGAAAGATGTCGCAGGGCAGCCGCTGCATCACGTCAAAACCATGCTGATAATCCAGGGCAATCCGCGGATAGGTTTTGTTGCCAACCAGCTTGTAACCCGGATTGACGTTGGGACTGCCCACAATGACCACGTGAAGCCTCTTCCCCGCCTCGGTTTCGTCAAAGGTCCAGGTCGTGGTGCCGCGGGTGTGCCCGGCGGTCAGGTGCGCGGTAAGCACCATGCCTCCCAGCCGCACCGTGTCGCCATCGTGAAGCACGCGATCCACATGTGCCCGCGGAAACCACATCGTATGGTCGTGCGCGTAATGGAAATCCCTTCGACCGCCCGACTCCACCACGCCCGCGTCGCCGGCCATCACCTCATACTTGGCTCCCGTTTCCCGAATCACTTCCGCGCTGCCCGCGCAGTGGTCATAGTGGCCGTGGCTGATCAGCAGTACCCTGATGTCGCGAAAGTGGAACCCCAGCGACTCCACGCTCCTGCGGATGAGCGGCACAGACGTGGCGAGGTCGCTGTTGATGAGGATGTCGCCCTTCGGCGTCACAATCAGATAAGAAGCAAGGTCCGCGGTTCCCACGTAATAAAGGTTGCCGGCAATCCGAAATGCGGGAAAGGGCCGGTTCCAGGAGGTCTCCGCCTGCGCCGGCAGCATCAGGGTCACGCTGGCGAATACAAACAGAAGGCTGCGGAATGCAAACTTGAACATCAGAGCAAAACTGCCTTTCCTCATTGCCCAAGAACAATCTCGATGGCGCGTTCCATGTGGACTCCGCGCGAACCTTTCACCAGCGCCACATCGCCGGTGCGAAGATTCTTCCTCAGCCATTCTCCGGCGGCTTCAGCATCCGCCAGAAAACTGGATGGAACCCCGGCGTCCCGTGCTGCTTCCGCCAGGAACTTTGCGTTGCCTTGAACGCCAACAACAATGTCAATCCCGGCATCGGCCGCGGCCTTTCCACATTCGACGTGCAAGCGCGGCGCATGCTCGCCAAGCTCCAGCATCTCGCCCGCCACCAGGATGCGCCGCTTCCCCTGCCTTGCGGCCAGCGTGCGAATCATGGAGCAAAGCGCCTCAGGATTGGAGTTGTAGCTGTCATTCAGAATCGTGTACCCGTCCGCCTCGATCACTTCGCCGCGCTTGCTTCCGGCGGCCATGGTTTCCAGCGCGCGAATCGCGTCCTCAAGCGCCACACCGGCCTCCAGCGCAACGGCCAAACCGGCAATCGCGTTGGTGGCGTTGTGCGCGCCAATCATCCTCAGATTGAATTCGCCCTGCACATTCCCGGCGCGATAGTGTACGTCCAGGCCGCGCCCGGTTTCACTTACGGTTGTAATCTGCGGATCGGCGCAGGGTCCTTCGCCGAAATAGACAACCTTGCCCTGAAAATCGCGCCCGAATTGCGAGACATAAGGATCGCAGCAGTTCAGGAAGGCTGTGCCGCTTGACGGCAGCGCCGCCACCAGCTCGAACTTGGCGCGCGCAATGCCCGCCTGGCCCTCGGCAAAGTTCTCAATGTGCGCCGTACCCACATTGGTCACCACGCCCCAGTCCGGCGCGGCAATGCGGGCCAGCGCGGCGATTTCGCCGGGATGATTCATGCCCATCTCAATCACGGCATACTCGTGCTCGGGTTCCAGCCTCAGCAGCTCCAGCGGCATGCCAAAACCGTTGTTCAAATTGCCTGCCGACTTGAGCACGCGAAACTTTACGCCCAGAGCCGCGGCAATCGCCTCCTTTGTGGTGGTCTTTCCAGCCGAGCCGGTCACGGCCGCCACGTGCCTGCCCCACTGGCGGCGCACGTGCCCGGCAAGCGCCTGCAGCGCCCCCAGCGAGTCCTCGGCAATCAGCAGCGGCACGCTCAGCGCGGCATCCGGCAGCGACGCAACCTTGTTTTTGGAAACAACTGCGGCCACCGCGCCGCGGCCAACCGCATCGGCAATAAAGTCATGGCCGTCAAACCGCTCGCCGCGCACCGCGAAAAACAGCTCGCCCGGCTGCAGGGTGCGCGAGTCAATGGAATAGCCCTGCGCCTTGCGCGCGCCGGCCTGCGAAATGCTCGAAGGCGCTTCCAGCATCGCGCCCGCGCCCACCGCCGCTTCTGCAAGGGTCAATTTCACTGCACTCCACCGTATCCCAGTTCGCGCAGCGTGGAAAGCGCAATCTCTGCGTCGTCGAACTGCACTTTCCGGTCGGCAAGAATCTGCTCATTCTCGTGTCCTTTTCCGGCAATCAGCACAATGTCATGCGGACGAGCAGCGCTCAGCGCCTGCCGGATGGCCTGTGCGCGGTCCGGTTCCATGATGTAGCGAACTCCGGTCGCCTTCAGCCCCGGCTCAATGTCGGCAAGAATCGCCAGAGGATCTTCTGAGCGCGGATTATCGCTGGTCGCAATCACAAGGTCGCTTCCCCGGCCCGCCGCCTCGCCCATCTTCGGGCGCTTGGTGCGGTCGCGGTCTCCGCCGCAGCCGAAAACCGTCATCACGCGGCCGCCCGCCTCCGCGCTTTCCACCATTCCACGCGCCAGTGCGGTCAGATTGCGCAGTGCATCGTCGGTGTGCGCATAATCCACAATCACGGTGAAGGGCTGGCCCGCGTTGACGGGCTGAAAGCGGCCAGGCACGGCGTCCAAGTGCGGGATTGCCTCCACAAGATCGTCAAAGGCCACGCCGCGCGCATCTGCTGCGCAACAGGCAGCCAGCAAATTGAAGATATTCACCTCGCCGGCCAGCCGGGAAGAAACCTGCGCCGATCCGTGCGGCGTGTGCAGTTGAAAGGCGGCGCCGCCGGGCACAAGAGACACGCTTTCGGCGCGCCAGTCTCCTTCTCCAATGCCATAAGTCCGAACATCGGCGCCGGCGCTGCGCGCGATTCCAGCCAGTTCAACTCCGTAGGGGTCGCCGGCATTCAACACCGCGACGCGGGGCGCGGGATACCGCGTTCCGTCAAAAAGCAGCCGCTTGGCCGCAAAGTAATTTTCGAGAGTCCCGTGGTAGTCCAGATGATCCCGCGTGAGGTTGGTGAAGACCGCCGCGTCAAATGGAATGCCGAGAACGCGTCCCTGGTCGAGCGCATGGCTTGAGACCTCGGCCACAAACTCCGTCGCGCCGCGACCCGCACCCTCCGCCATCAGCGCGAACAGGTCCCGCGATTCCGGCGTGGTGTGGATGGACGGCCGGACTTCGCCTGCAATGCGGTACTCGATGGTTCCCACAAGAACCGTCTTTCTCCCCGCCGCATGCAGCAGGTTCGAGATCAGATAGGTTGTCGTGGTCTTGCCGTTGGTTCCCGTCACGCCCGTTGCGGCCAGCGTGCGCTCAGGATGATGAAAGAACGCGGCGGAGGCCTGCGCAAGCGCCCGCCGGCCATGCTCCACCAGCAACACCGGAAAGCCCGGATGCGCGAAGAGAAGCCGCTTCATTGCCTCCTTCGAGTCCGTAAGGACCCCGGCCGCGCCGGCCGCAATGGCCTGGTCGATGTAGCGGTTTCCGTCCGTCGAGCCGCCGGCCATGGCCACAAACACGCTGCCCCGGCCCACGCGCCGCGAGTCGTACTCCACGCCGCGCACAGGCTCCAGAGAGGCTCCTGCACTCTCCAGCGCCGGCACTTGCTCCGCCAGTTCTTTCCAAATCATTGCGTGCTCGATTGTAGCGGTTCGAGAGGGGCGTCGTCGCCGCACGCGGACAACTTACCGCGTGCACTTGACCACGATTTTGGTGCCGGCGGAAACCCTGGTCCCGGGCTTGGGCGCCTGCTCGCGCGCCGTGCCGTCGCCCACCACCTTCACATCCAGCCGCGCCGCAGCGGCTGTCTCAATCACGCGCCGCAAGGAGAGGCCGACAAAGGACGGAACCGTGATTTCCTCCGCGCGATGGAGGGTCACCTGCGCGGATTTTTGCGCGCTCCCGGGTGCAGCCGCCGGGGCGTTCACGTGCGAATCCGCGTCGGGCGCAGCGCTGGCCTGCGGGGCTTCCGCATCCTGTTGCCGGCTGCTCGAGGCATCGGTCCGGCTCGCCTCCGGTTCAGTGGCGGCGGCCCGCAGGGGATCGTCCGGTGGCAGATTGTTGGCAGCCGCAAAGAGCGCGTCCATATTCTGCTGGTCGCTCTCGGTGTCGTCCTCTGAGACCGCCGCCGTTTCCTTCCTGGGAGCCTTGTCGGGCCTCACCGCGATGTCGTGCGGAACGCCCAGATACTCGAGCACCTCCTGCGCCACCTCGGTAAAGACCGGAGCGGCCACCGTGGTGCCGTAATAATCGCCTTTGGGCGAATCAATCACCACCGCCACCGCGATGGCCGGATTGTTCACCGGAGCAAAGCCCGCAAACGATGCAATGTGCAGGCTCTTGCTGTAACGGTGCGTCTCCGGATCAATTTTTTGCGCGGTGCCGGTTTTTCCCGCGGAGGAGTAGCCGTCAAGCTGCGCGGTTTTGCCCGTTCCGTAAAGAACAACGCCCTCCATCATCTGGCGCATCTGGGCCGCGGCCATCGTTGAAATCACGCGGCGTGCCCCGGCCGGCAGCGGATTCGACATATCCTCATCGGCGCGAACAGGCTCCGCATGCAGCGCCGGATCCTGGCCCGCCTTGGCCTCCAACTGGCCCTGCACCAGGATGTGCGGAGGCAGATATTCGCCGCCGTTGGCGATGGTGGAAACCATGCTCACCAGTTGCACCGGCGTCACCGCTTCCTCCTGGCCCATGGCAACGTAGCCTATCGACGCCGGCTGCCAGTACTTCACCGGCCGCAGCAGGCCGCGCGTTTCCGCGGGCAGCTCGATTCCCGACCTCTGCCCAAAACCAAAAGCCCGAATGTAGTTGTAGAGGCGCTGTGGCCCCAGCATCTGCGCCACCTTGATCACGCCCACGTCGCTCGAGCGCGCCAGCGCCATCGCCGCCGTCACCGTGCCAATTCCGCGATCGCTTTTATCGTCGTGGATAATGTGCCCGTACAAATTGATCTGGCCGCCCAGGCAGTTGATCATCGTCTCCGGCGTAATCAGGTGCTCCTCGAGCGCGGCGGCGTAGGTCACCAGCTTGAAGGTCGAGCCCGGCTCATACACATCGCTCACCGCGCGGTCCCGCAGCAGGTCCGGATTGGTGTGGCGAAAATCATTCGGATCGTACGTCGGCCGCACGGCCAGCGCAAGAATCTGGCCGGTGTGCACGTCCTGGATCACCACCGTTCCATGCAGCGCGTGCGTCTTCGCCATCGCGTGGTCCAGGGCCTGCTCGGCCATGAACTGTATGTTTTCATCGATCGTCAATTGCAGATTCTGGCCCGGCTCAGGGTCATGCTCCGTTGAGCCCAGCACCTGGCGGCGCGCATCCACGGCCGTGAACATCACCCCCGGCTTGCCGTGCAGGCGCGCGTTGAACTTCTGCTCCAGCCCGCCCAGGCCGTTGTCATCCAGGCCAACATAGCCCAGCACCTGCGCCGCAAGCTGGTTGTCGGGATAAAAGCGCTGGAATTCCTTCTGGAAGTAAATGCCCTCCATCCCCAGCGCGCGCACCCGCGCCGCCACCGGGGCTTTCACGCGGCGCGCCACCCAGGCAAAGCTGCGCCCATGCTCCAGCCGCTCCTCGATTGCCTTGGCCGTGGTGCGCGTGTCATCCGGGTCAACGTGCACAATCGCAGCCAGCCTGCGCGCCGCCGCGGCCTTGTCGTCAATCTCCGTGGGCACCGCGTAGATGGAATCCACCTGCACGGTCATGGCCATCTCGCGCATGTTGCGGTCAAACAGGATGCCGCGGCGCGGAGCAACCTCGAAGGTCCGCTCCTGCTGCCGCTCGGCGCGCTCCATGTATTCCTTGTGGTCCAGCACCTGCAGCCAGAAGAGCCGCGCCGCGATGGCGCACGCCCAAAACGCGAAGAAGAGACAGATGAGCCAGAACCGCGACCGGTTCATGGGAATGGTGCGCGGCAGCGTGGTGCGTGGGCGGACGGCTCGAAGGGTTGCCTGCATGGCGAATCGCTCGCGGGGGTTCTGGCCCGCCCCTTGTTATGGCGTGAATGGCTGCGGCGCCGCAGCCTGGGCCAGCGCCGGCGCGCTTGAGTCCGTCCGCGGCTGCGCCTGGACAATCTGTCCCGGTTGCGGCGCGGCAAACCCCATCTGGCGGGACAGCCCGTCAATGCGGCCGGGGCGGGCAAGCTCCGCTTCGCTCAGGCTCAGTTTGCGGTTCTCCTCGCGCAGGTGGTTCACCTGCTGCTTTTCCGCCTCCACGCGATATCCGCCCTCGATGGCGCTGAAGTGCTGCAGGCCGTAGATCATCACCAGCGAGAACAGAACCGTGATGGCCGCGCTGAAGGTGCGCATCTGGCTGGCGCGCACCGGGTCAGGTGCCTTCACCAGCCGCGAATTGTCAAACTGCTTTGCAAAATGCACTTCAGGCGTGCGCACGCCGCGGCGTCGCACGGGCTGCCGCGCAAAAATCGCCGCGTTGTGCTCGGCGATGCGCGCCGTCCAGCCATCTCTTGCGTCAGCGTATGTTGTGGTGCATGCCGCCATGTTGATTCTCCTGCCCGTTCAACCTTGAACCCTTGCTGCCCTTCGTTCCGCCGCTCTCAGCTTGGCGCTGCGCGCGCGCGGGTTGTGCTCCGTCTCTTCCTCGCCGGCCTTTGCCGGCTTCTTTGTCAGCACTTCCCACGTTCCCTGCCGTGCGCCCTCGCGAAGGCTGTCTTTCACAAGGCGATCTTCCAAAGAATGAAAACTGATGACCACCAGACGTCCGGAGGGCTTAAGCAGTTTTGGCGCGGCCTCCAGCAACGCCCCAATCTCGTCCAATTCCCGATTGACATAAATCCGCAGCGCCTGGAAGGTGCGCGTTGCCGGATGAATCCTCTCCTGCTTCATTGCCGGGGCGGCTTGCGCAACCAGCCGGGCCAGTTGACCCGTGGTTGCAATCGGCCGCCCGCGAACAATGGCTCTGGCGATTCTCCGCGACCTCCTTTCCTCTCCGTATTCGTAAATAAGATCCGCAAGCTCGCGCTCGTTCGCCTCATTCACCACTTGTTCGGCGGTGGGCCCGGTGCGCGTGTCCATGCGCATATCCAGCGGGCCGTCCGCCATGAAACTGAATCCCCTGCGCGCCTCGTCCAGTTGCAGGCTGCTTACGCCAAAGTCGGCAAGCAGGCCGTCAATGGATGCGGGCTCAACGTGCCGGTCCGCCGTGCTGAACGCCTCGCCGATAAGCTCGATCGCCGGAGCCCGGCCGCCCAGCTCATCGCTCATGCGGGCCAGCCTCGCCTTGGCCAGGCTCAGCGCCTCCGGGTCGCGGTCAAATGCAATCAGCCGGCCCTGCGGACCCAGCCGGCGAACAATCTCCGCCGAGTGGCCGCCCATGCCCAGAGTGCAGTCCACCACCGTGGAGCCCTCGCGCAGGTTCAAAAACTCAATCGCCTCTTTCAAAAGAACTGGCACATGGCGCTCACTCGGATTCGTCATGTGTTCCCCCTTGGGGGCTCGTCGTGCTAACTCTGCCGGCTCAGGATCTCGGCCATTGCCTTGCGATCCTCCGCCGTCAACTCATTGGCAGGCAGGTTGCGCTCGAAGTCTTCGCGGTTGTGTACTTCGAGGTAGGTCCGCATGCCGAAAACCGTCACTTCCGCATCCAGGCGGGCGGACTGGCGCAAAATCTGCGGCAGCAAAATCCGTGCCTGGGTGTCCATCTCCACCTGCTGGCCGTAGTAGCTGGTCAGGTTCAGGTATTTGCGGACGGCGTCGTCCATCGTGCTCGAGCCGGCCAACTGCGCTTCCCGCTTTTCCCACTCCGGCAATGGCCAGATTTCCGCGCTCCTGCCGTCCGGGCTGGTCACATAAAACTGGTTCACGTTCGCCGCATCCACCAGTTGCTTGAAGGCGGAGGGCAGCTTCAGGCGGCCTTTTTCGTCGACCTTCGCGGGATGGTTGCCCCTGTACATTTGCCTGAATCTCGCCTTCCCCGGTGGCTGCCGAGCCACCCCTATGGCCTTTTGGCCCGTTCCTTGCCAGCTTTCGGGGTAGAATTGGATCAATCAGGGCTCGAAATGCTCTGGTTGCTCCCTTTCACTCCCTTTTGCTCCACTTCAGTGGCGATAATAGACCACATCGGCCTTGTTTCCAACAGGAAATGCGTGGGTGGGGTACGAAATGTTGCCCGGCGCGGGCCAGTGGCGGGGTGGGTCGGCGGGAATTGCGCCTAATAGGACTCCCACAACCAAATTACACAACATCTAGTGTTGATTGCGTTGATTCCTACAGCCGCTGTGATGAGACCCCGGCGACGAACAGGCCTTTCGGGCCTGCTTGCAGACCTGATTTTCGTCCCCATACCGGTCCTTCTTCCGGCCTGCTTTCCGTCCCGATTCTTACTACCGCGCAATCCCGGTTCCCTGCCCAGGGCTGCCCGATGCTCAGTGGCCGGGGCGGGCCTTCCGCTCGGAGACGACCTTGAGCAGGTAAATAAAAACCAGGACGTTCACGATCAGCAGGGCGATGCGGACCCAGGTGACGCGCTTGAAAACCTCAAAGGCTTCCCAGGGAAGGAAGGATGCGGTGATGAAGAGGGTGAGGAACTCTCCCCAGGCTCTTTCAAGGTAGAGCCCCATGCCCTCGGCAAGGCTGAGCCCGGCATAGAGGAAGGCCACCGCGCCGATGCGGCGCAAGAGATGGTCATCGACAATCGCGGCCTTGTCCAGGACGAAGTTGACCAGGCGCGACTCGGGATTGAAGCGCAGGGCTGAAGCCACCTGCTGCATCACGTCGGCAAAATCCTTGTGCAGTAGGCGCAGCGCACCCACGCCGATGGCCGCAATCAGCGTGGCCTGAACCAGCTTGTAGAGGGCAATCAGCAGGAGCCATTTGTTGCGAGGCAGATGCCCGAGCTTCCGTTTTCCGGTGATCTTGATGGTGTCCCTCTAATGGCGAAACGCAAACGTACGCGCCTAGGGATACGTTAACCGATGGCGGGAGCATAGCCCAAGTGACCACGGAGTGGCGATTGGGTACGGTGGAATGGTGCCGCAGGGCCGCGCGGGCCTCCCGGCGGGGCTGGTTCTCAGTGGGTTTGGTGGAGCAGGGCTTCGCGGTCAATCACTTTGCCGTCAAGAATGAGGGTGGAGATGCGGCGCACGTTCCAGATGTTGGCGGTGGGGTCGCCATCCACCACCAGGATGTCGGCGCGGCGGCCGGGGGCAACCTGGCCCAGTTCGGTCCAGCCGAACTCGAGCGCGTAATTGTTGGTAGCGGCGGCCAGGGCTTCGCGCGCGGACAAACCCAGGCGGACGAGCATCTCGAGCTCCGTGTGCATCGAGATGCCCGGCATCGCGCCGGAGACGGGCGCGCCGGAGGCGGCCAGATAATGCGGGCCGGCGCTGAAGATCGTCTGGTTGATCTTCCACAGGCGCATGGCCGCCTGGTCGGCTTTTTTGCGCAGGTTGTCCTGCATCCAGCGCTGGGTAATGCCCGGCAGATGGCGCGTCCAAATGGAAAGCGGATAGTCGAGCTCGCCCGTGGCGCGGTCAGGAGGGTTATAGAGATTGGCCGGGTTCAGAAGCGAGGAGGCCGCCTCGTTCCAAAGATTGCGGTGGCCGGGCAGGCGCAGAAAATTAGTGCTGAAGGTGGGCATCAGCGCGGCGTGATGCAAGGCGACAAAGCGCGCATAGGCCAGCAGATGCGGGTCAGTGGGCGGCAGGTGCTGCGCGTAGTCAAAGGCGGTGTTGGCGGCCGAGCCGAAGGGATCCTGCACCAGCGGCTGCTGCAATTCATCGGGAATGACGCCGAGTTCGTAGTGCCCCATGTGCGGCAGCGCATCCACGCCCGACTCAATGCCCACGCGATAAGGCGTGGCCACAAAATCGCCATAGGTGACCAGGCCCATCTGGTGCGCGCGGGCGATGATCCACTGGGCATTGGCGGCGGTGATGGCCGCGCCCAGACGCACCACGCGCGTACCCAGCCGCGAGGTTGCCGTCATCTGCCGCGCGGTGTCCTCGGGGCTCAGCTCCACGGGATGCTGGCCCTCGCGCAGTTTCGCGCTCCACTCGGCCTGGCCGGCAAGCAGGCTCCAGTCGTCCGTGGCTCCCACCGAGTCAGACAGATAAAGATTGGGGCGGGGATTTGCATTGAAGTCAATCTGGCCCTGCTTCCGGCCGGCGACGGCCACCACCGTGGTCACGCCCATATAGAGATCCGCGCTGGCCTGGCCCTGGCTGTTGATGCCGGCAAAGCCATCCACGAGGCCCGGAAGAATGTATTTCCCCGTGCAGTCGATGACCTGGGAGTTCTTCGGAATCTGCACGGAAGAGCTGGGGCCGACGTTGACGATCCGTCCGTCGCTGATGAGGACTGTGGCGTCGCGCAGGTCGCGTGCGGAGCGGCCCCAGTCCGTGACATCAATCACGGTGCCGCCGGTCAGCGCCAGCGGAACAGGCCCAGCGGAGCTTGCCGCGGGCTGCGGAGCGGTTTGTGCGGCCAACTGCGCCGGAGCAATCAGGAATGCGCCAAGCACAAATGCGGTGAAAATCCATGAGGCCACGCCGGTCGGTCGGTGAAAAAAAGATCGCATACTGAAATTGGTCTTTGCAGAATGGTCGCTCACGGCGTTGCGCGGGCCGCATCGGCCTGCTGCCGCTTCATGCGCCCTGCCGCAGAGACAGAGGCGGCGCGGCCGCCCGGGGGGATGGTGGATGAGTGCGTGTGCCATTCCGCGGCTAACTGGCCACCAGCGAACGGCGCTGCCGGTGTGCGAGCAGCGGCATCACCTGCTCCAGGGCCGCGTCCACGGTCAGCCCGTATTTTGCGCGCAGGCTGTCGATTTTGCCATGCTCGATAAACTGGTCAGGCCAGCCGATGCGCACCACCGGAACGGCGATGCCCAGCCCGTCCAGCGCCTCGACGATGGCCGAGCCAAAGCCGCCCATTTTTACGTGATCTTCAAAGGTAACGATTGCGGCCACGCGGCGAGCATAGATTTCCAGCGTCTGGAGGTCAAGCGGCTTGATGAAGCGCGGATTGATCAGCGCGGCGGAAAAGCCGTTCTCCTCCAGGCGTCGGCCGCACTCGCGGGCAAGGGTGATCATCGGCCCCAGGCCGAAGATGGCAACGTCCGTGCCGTCGCTCAGCACCTGCGCCTTGCCGATTTCGAGAACCTCCGGCTGGGCCTTGCGCTCCACCCCGGCAACGGCGCCGCGCGGATAACGGATGGCGCTGGGACCGGGCAGCGTCAGCGCCGTCTTCATCATGTCCGCCAGCTCGTCCTCGTCCTTCGGCGCCATCAGCACAATCTCGGGAATGCCGCGCAGATAGGCGATGTCAAAAAGTCCGTGATGCGTGGGGCCGTCGTCGCCGGAGAGGCCGGCGCGATCCATGCAGAAAACAACGGGCAGCTTTTGCAGGCACACATCGTGGACGATGGGGTCGAAGGCGCGCTGCAGGAAGGTGGAATAAATGGCGCAGACGGGACGATAGCCGCGCGTGGCCATTCCGGCGGCGAAGATGACCGCGTGCTCCTCGGCAATGCCCACGTCAAAGTAGCGGCGCGGATGATGCGGGCGGAAGAGATCCAGGCCGGTGCCGTTGGGCATGGCGGCGGTGATGGCCACAACGCGCTCATCCTCGCTGGCCAGGCCGACAAGGGTGTTGGCGAAAACCTCGGAGTACGTCGCCTGGCCCGAGGTCGCGGTTTTGCCGGTTTGCGCATCGTAGGGCCCCAGGCCGTGGAACTTCTTCTGGCCGTCGAGTGCGGGCTTGTAACCGCGGCCCTTCTGCGTGAGCACGTGCAGCAGCACAGGACGGTTTTCCGCCTTGAGGAAGTTGAAGGTCTCAATCAGCAGCGGAATGTTGTGGCCGTCGATGGGCCCGAAGTATTGCAGGCCAAACTCTTCAAAGAGGACTGAAGGCCACAGCATGCTTTTGGCGGCTTCCTCGGCGCGGCGGACGGCCGTGATGGCCAGCTTGCCGCCAAAGCGCTCCACAAGGCGGGCGGCCGACTCGTGGAAGCTGCGGTAGTGCTCGTTGGTCACGATGCGGTGGAAGTAGCGGGCGATCGCGCCGACGTTGCGGTCAATGGACCACTCATTGTCATTGAGCACGACGATGAGCCGCTTGGTCTGCTCGGCAATGTTGTTCAGCGCCTCAAAGGAGATGCCGTTGGTGAAGGCGGCGTCCCCGGCAACGGCGACCACATGCTCACTGCCGCCGGCAAGGTCGCGCGCCACCGCCATGCCCAGCGCGGCGGAGAGCGCGGTGCCGGCGTGGCCCGCGCCATAGCAGTCGTGGTCGCTCTCGGTGCGGAGCATAAAGCCGTTCAGGCCGCCGGGCTGGCGGATGGTGTCAAAGCGCTCGCGGCGTCCGGTCAGGATTTTGTGGACGTAGGCCTGGTGGCTCACGTCAAAGACGATGCGGTCGGCGGGCGTGTCAAAGACGCTGTGCAGAGCCAGCGTGAGCTCAACCACGCCGAGATTGGGGCCCAGGTGGCCGCCGGTTTTCGAGAGGGTCTGGATCAGGAATGCGCGGATTTCTTCGGCGACTTCGGCCAGCTGCGTCTCATTGAGGCGCTTGATGTCAGCAGGCGAATGGATGGAGTCCAGCAACGTTCCCATGCGTACCCTTCCCCCGGGAAAAAGCCGGGAAGCCAGGAGGTCCGCCGGCGCAGAAGGGCCCGCGATGGCGGAACACGCCCAAAAAACAGTACGCACGGCCTGCCGCAAGGGGCATGCCGCAGCGGGTGCCGCTCCGTGGCGTCGTTTCAGTATAGCAACCCGCCGAATCACAGGTGGTTGATTGTTTCAACGGACAGGAAATGGCAAGGGTTACGGCGCGTGGCAATGCAGCACACTGCGGGAATCCGGCGGCGAGGACTCGAATCGCATCCGGACTGCTCGCTTCTGGCGGCGGCGAACGTCCGAGGGATTGCGGCGTGGATTTCGGATTGCATCGGAGAGCCGTCGGCAATCGTGCCCGCGCCCGGCTCCGGCACTTCTAGGAAGTGGGGGCAAGCGGTTAGTCTATTGGGGTGTCTTCAATCAAGAGAAGGACGCACCAACTCAGGTGCGGCGCGCGGGACCAGGCCGGGCAGCCCCCCGCACAGCGATGGAGGAGAGTTTCGCGTTGAACAGAAAGCTAGTGGTTTTGCTTTTGGCCGTGATCACCGCGGCGACGATGCCGAAGATTGTGCTGGGCCAGCTTGCGAAGGAACAGCCCAGGGCCGCCGTGACCGGGCCGGCCTATAAGTATGTGGCCTTTGTCGGCTGGGGCTATTCGAGCCTGAACCAGGTGAATCAGTCGCGCAGCGGCGTGATGGGCGTAAGTTATTCGCTGTCACGGGACTTTGGGCGGTATTTCGGAATTACCGCGCAGGGCGGCCACTACGCGTGGGCCGCAACGCAGTCGAATGCGCTGGTGGGCGACCCCTCAGTGGATCTCTTCCTTGTGGGTCCTGAAATTCGCGCTCCTCTTTTTGGCCGCGTGGATATTTTTGCGCACGGACTGCTGGGCGGCGCGCACACCGGCAACGTCAGCATCCGGCCCAATGTGTCGTTTGCCGGCGGGCTTGGCATAGGCGTGAATTACAGCCTGAATCAACGCTGGGCAATTCAACTCAGCGGCGACGATATCGAGTCATCGTTCACGCTGGTGCCCTATTCGCCCGGTGACTCGCCCCACAAGCGGTGGAACGCGCGTACGTCGTTTGGCGTGGCCTACCGGTTCTAAACACACGGAAACTTGAAAGGCTGCGAAGGGCGGAGGCGAAGGCTTCCGCCTTTTCTATTGTTGCGCCAGCGAACCGGCCGGTTGCAGCGCGGACGCTTTGGCGGACTGGCTTAGGAACGGCCGCTCGAAGACGAGATAGAAGGCGTAGGAGAAGAGCAGAATCAGCGCGACGCCTGCAGTGGCCATCAGCGCGTAAGTGGCCGTGGGGCCCAGGTGCAGGGGCAGCACGGCGTGCTGCCAGACGAGATAAAGCAGCGGGAAGTGGATGAGGTAGAGGCTGTAAGAAAAGAGACCGATGCGGGCCAGCGGGCGGCTGCCGGCCAGCCGCGCCAGCGGATTGCGCGGACGGTGGGCGCAGACAATCAGCGCGCTCGCGCCCAGCAGGCCGTAGACGACTTCAGTGATGGTGAACTGATACACCATGGGCCGGAAGCCGGCGCAGAGAGCCAGCGCGGCGCAGACGGCGAACAGCCAAAGATATGCGCGCCTGGGCGGGCCAAGCGCGGCTTCTGCCGCGAGCATGCCCAGCGCAAAGTAAAAGACATACATCGGCGCGAGGCCCATGAAGGAGGTATTGCCGATAAGCGAGTTGAGCGTCATGGCGCCGATGTACGTGATCCCGAGCATGGCGGTCATGCCCAGGCTGCGGCGCATCCACAGCAGGAGCGGAAAGAGGAGATAGATTTGGCACTCGACGGCGATCGACCAGAGCGGAACGCTGACCTGGCTGATGGTGCGCGTGCTCAAGTTGTGGACGAGAAAGATGTGCGAGAGGACTCCCGAGGGGTTGATGGGCCAGGAGATGTCGAACTGGCGATGCGTGGGAGTGGCCACCAGCCAGAGGCCGATGACGATGGAGAGCGCCAGCGCGGCATAGTACGGCGGAAGGATGCGGCGGGCGCGGCGGAAGAAGAAGCGCGGCGCGCCGCCGGGGCCCAGCGTGCCGTCGCGGCCGGCAACCGGCAGCGTGAGGCAAAAGCCGGAGATGACAATGAAAAAGATGACGGCGTAGTCACCGGGGACCAGCCAGCCCGAGACGGCGCGGTTCCAGTCGTTGGCCGGCCAGGATTGCACCCACGCGTGGCACTCAACGACATAAAGTGCGGCGAGCGCGCGGAAGCCATCGACATAAGGCAGATGGAGGCGCGGACGCGCGACGGGCGCGGGCACAGTGCCGGCGTTCTCCTGGGAGATGGCTACAGTGTCGGCCACGCCGGACCTCTCTCGGCATCACTCCGCTGGCTGGCTGCGCTTGTCGGCATGGCTCATCTTACCGTGAAAAGACAGCCGGGCCGTGAGAAGCACAGCCGGGCACAGCCGGCTGTGCTGCACAGTTTCACAGTTTCACAGCCGCAAAAACGAGTGTCGGGCTGTGCTGCACAGTTTCACAGCCGGAAATGCACCGTAGGTGCGACTTTCAGCCATCAGCCGTCAGCTTTCAGCTTGCTTGTGGCTGGTTGAGGGGGTGGCTATTTCCAGTGTGGCAGCTTCGGCGAATAAATCGGCAAAGTTGGGAGATTTATTTGGCGGGCCCAGGGGCTCAAGCCCCGCGCTGATTCTGCAACAGTTGCGGCACGAGTAAACTCGTGCCCTGTTACAAAGCTGGTTGAGGGTTGTGGTTTCCCAGGTCTCAGAATCGAGACCCGGGACACCCGGCATCCTTAACGCTCGATATCAGTAAACGCGTTAGATTGAAACGTATTGCGCAAACGCTCTAGCTTGCTATTTGATGCTCAACCTTCTTCGGTTTCGCGGAGTTTGGCGATGACGGAGAAGTCTTCGAGGGTGGTGGTGTCGCCTTTGATTTCGCCGTGTGTGGCGAGGTCGCGGAGGAGGCGGCGCATAATTTTTCCGGAGCGGGTTTTGGGCAGCGCGTCGGTGAACCGGATGTCGTCGGGCCGGGCGAGGGCTCCGATTTCCTTGGCGACCCACTGGCGCAGCTCGTCCTTCAACTCATCGCTGGGCTTGTGGCCGCCTTCAAGGGTGACGAAGGCGGCGATGGCCTGGCCTTTGAGATCGTCAGGCCGGCCGACAACGGCGGCCTCAGCGACTTTGGGGTGGGCGACAAGGGCGGACTCGACCTCCATGGTGCCGAGGCGATGGCCGCTGACGTTGATGACGTCATCGACGCGGCCCATGAGCCAGAAGTAGCCGTCGGCGTCCATGCGCGCGCCGTCGCCGGTGAAGTAGCAGCCTGGCACGTCGGACCAGTAGGTTTTCTTGTAGCGCTCGGGGTCGCCATAGACGGTGCGGGCCATGGCAGGCCAGGGCTTGCGGATGACGAGCAGGCCGCCGTGGCCGGCGGGGACGGGACGGCCTTCGCGGGTGACAACCTCAGGCTGGATGCCGAAGAAAGGGCGCGTGGCGGAGCCGGGCTTGGCGGGCACCGCGCCGGGGACGGGCGCGATCATGATTGCGCCGGTTTCAGTCTGCCACCAGGTGTCCACAATGGGGCAGCGGTTGTGGCCGATCTTCTCGCGATACCACATCCATGCCTCGGGATTGATGGGCTCGCCGACGGTGCCGAGGAGGCGCAGGGAGTCGAGCTTGAATTTTTCGACATACTGATTGCCCCACTTGATGAAGGCGCGGATGGCGGTGGGCGCGGTGTAAAAGACGGTGACGCGATGGTCGTCGATGATCTTCCAGAAGCGGGAGAAGTCAGGAAAATTGGGCGCGCCCTCATACATGAGCACGGTTGCGCCGTTCTGGAGCGGCCCGTAGACGATGTAAGAGTGGCCGGTGACCCAGCCGATGTCGGCCGTACACCAGTAGATGTCGTCCTCGCGGAGATCGAAGACGATTTTGGTGGTGAGGTAAGTCTGGACGGCGTAGCCGCCGGTGGTGTGGACGAGGCCCTTGGGCTTGCCGGTGGTGCCGGAGGTGTACAGGATGTAGAGCGGGTCCTCGGAGTCCATGGGCTCAGCGGGGCAGGTGGCGGGCGCGGCGACGGCGAGCTCGTGCCACCAGTGGTCGCGGCCCCTGAGCATGTTGACGTGCGCGCCGGTGCGCTGGAAGACGACGACGTGCTGCACGGTGGGGCAATGGGTGAGGGCTTCATCGACGGTGCGCTTGAGGGGGATTTCATTGCCGCGACGGTATGCGGCGTCCTGGGTGAGGATGGCGACGCAGCCGGAGTCATTGACGCGGTCGGCGATGGCGGTGGCGGCGAATCCGCCGAAGATGACGGAGTGGACGGCGCCGATGCGGGCGCAGGCGAGCAGGGCGACGGCCAGCTCCGGCACCATGCCCATGTAAATGGCTACGCGGTCGCCTTTGCGGATGCCCAGGCCTTTGAGCGCGGCGGCGAACTGCGCAACCTGGGCGTGGAGCTCAGCGTAGGTGATGCGGCGGACCTCGCCGGGCTCGGACTCCCAGAGGATGGCGACCTTGTCGCGGCGGGAGGAGTCGAGATGGCGGTCAAGGCAGTTGTAGCTGACATTGATGCGGCCGCCGACGAACCATCTGGCCCAGGGGTGGTCCCACTCAAGGACTTTGGACCAGGGCTCAAACCAGTGCAGCTCTTTGGCCGCGGAGTCCCAGAAAGCCTCAGGGTCCTCAATGGATTTTTTGTAGAGGGCTTCGTACTCTTCGAGGCTCTTGATGTGGGCTTGGCGGCTGAAGTCGGGCGGCGGGGGAAAGACGCGGTCTTCGCGGAGGGTGGAGTCGAGGTCCTGGCTGGCTGAGGAGGAATGGGAACCGGCGGAGATGTTGATGGATGACATGAGCAAGACCCTCTCAATGGCGGGAAAGTGGGCGCAGACCGCGGGAAACCGAGGCGTAGGATGCGTGCCGGCACGGCAAAAGCGCGTCGGAGACACTTTAACGGCGGCGAGGGTGCGGGGGCAAGTGGCGGTGGTGGACGGGGAGCGGGCGCGCGGAGGCGGCATGGACGGCGGAGGCGGATTTAGGGCAATCTTTTTGATGGCGGAAGCGTCTCTATAGGCACCGGCCGCGCGGCGGCGAAGGCGGGACGGAAGGCAAGGACGGGTATGGCGGTGAGGAACGACGAGGCCACGCTTGCCGTGGAAGCTGCCGGAGCGCGCGGGGATACGTGGGACCTTCCGCTGAAGCTGGGCATCCTGATAGGACTGACGGCGGTGGTGCTGTTCAGCGTGCATGACCATGTGTTCAGGCCGTTGTACAGTGTGGCGGAGACGCACGGGCTGAGCACGATGCTGTACCGGCCGAGCGTGCTGTGGTTTTCGCTGGGATTTGTGCTGATGGTGTGCCGGACGCTGCTGTGGTTCACCTACCGGCCGCATCCGGCGGCGGAACGCGCGGGCGCGCCGCGGATGACGGTGATTATTCCGGCTTACAACGAAGGGCCGATGGTGGCCAAGAGCATTGACTCAGTGGTCGAGGCGGAGTACGACCCGGAGAAGCTGGAAATTATTGTGGTGGACGACGGCAGCACCGACGACACTTGGACGCATATTGAGGCGGCGGCGGCGCGGCACGCCGGGCGCGTACAGACGGTGCGGCTGAAGCGCAACAGCGGCAAGCGGGCGGCGCTGGCAGAGGGCTTCAGGGCCGGCACGGGCGAGATTTTTGTGACGGTGGACTCAGACAGCGTGGTGTCGCGCGGGGCGCTGCTGGCGCTGGCCGGGCCGTTTGCGAACGAGCGCGTGGGCGTGGTGGCGGGCAAGGTGCAGGTCTATAACCAGCAGGAGGGTTTGATTCCGCGCATGCTGCACGTGCGGTTCACGCTGAGCTTTGATTTTCTGCGTGCGTATCAATCGACCTATGGGACGGTGTACTGCAGTCCGGGCGCGCTGTCAGCCTATCGCGCGAGCGCGGTGCGGGCGGTGCTGGAGAGCTGGCTGCACCAGCGGTTCCTGGGCGCAGAGGTGACGACGGGCGAGGACCGCGCGCTGACCAACGACGTGATGCGGCAGGGCTATGACAGCGTGTACCAGCGGAATGCTGCGGTGTACACGGTGGTGCCGACGCACTACAAGAAGCTGTGCCGGATGTTTCTGCGCTGGGACCGGAGCTACATTCGCGAGGAGATGCGCTTTGCCGCCATTGTTTGGCGGCGGCCGCCGGTGGCGCGGACGATTGCGGTGTTTGACCAGGTGGTGACGAATCTGCGCTTCCCGGTGATGGGGCTGACTGTGGGCCTGCTGGCGGCGGCGGTGTTTTTTGATCCGCTGGTGCTGCCGCGGTTGCTGGTGTCGCTGGGGCTTATCTCGTTTATCTATTCTCTCTACTACCTGCGCAGCGAGCGGTCGTTCAACATTCTCTACGGGGTGGCGTTTGAGTATTACGCGTTCTTCGCGATGTTCTGGATCTTTCCGTGGGCGCTGGTGACGGTGCGTGCGCGGGGCTGGCTGACGCGGTGAGGGTGGCGCGCTAGAAGCGCATGGAGATTATGCGGGCAGTTGAGTGTTGATGGGAGGCTTTGTGGCTCGCCAGCCGTGGTATGGGATGCTATAGACGATGATTCCAAAGATTCCAAACAAGATAAACGGCCACCAGCCTAGCTCCGCTTCCCAGACAGCTCGCCAGTGCCCGCCAACGATTGCCGGAACGTCGTTAAAGATGATGACTGCATTTGCTGCGATGGCCCATTGTTTTGATGCCGATTTGCCTCTCAGAATCATCCACCATGCAATGCCCCAGACGATGGAATAGACCGACAAACTCGTGTTGCTTACTATGTCACCCAGTGTGACTAAATGAGTCTGCATCAAACCTCGAACATTTTCGTAGACAACATGGATTCCGTGATATGAAATAAGGAGGAATATCCAACAGTAGACCGTTCTTAATACTGCCAATATCAACACTGCAAATCGCGTTATGGATATTCGCAAAAAATCCACTTCGAATCCCTCATGAACAGCGGAATCGGCTCGAACTAAAAGCGCAGTGAAATTCCCTGCTCGCACATGTCGGTGAGGATGTTGAGCAGGTGGGTGATGCCGAGCAGCTCACGGACGCGGGGGCCGAGGTTGATGAGCCGCAGGGTGCAGGCGTTGGAGCGGGCGGTGACGTAAAGCCGGACGATGGTGCCGATGCCCATGCTGTCCATGTAGACAAGATCGGTGAGATCAAGGGTGATGCACTTGCAGGCGGGCAGCAGCTTGCGCATTTCTGGATAGAACCAGTCGCCTACGCCGGCGACGAGGCGGCCATGACAGCGAACGGTGGCGGTGTCGCCGTTGTTTTCAACCTCGATGGTGAGCGGGGCGTGGTAGGTGTCGGACGACATTCAACCTCTCCTAGGGGCAGATGACGGGAAAGCGTGCGGGGGAATGCCTTCATTCCGGCTCTCACGCAGGTTTGCGCCGCACAGGCTTTCAGGGGCCCGCCTGCTCGCGATTCTTAACACTGCCGCAGCAGGAAATACAGGGGAGGAAACAACGTGGTTGGATTGTCTCACAGGCCGGAAGAATTGGGAACGGGTTGGTTGGGATTGCGCTCGGTCAGGCGCGGTAACGCATTTGATGCCAGACCCAGGCGGTGCGGAGGATTTCGTCGAGCCGGGTGTAGCGGGGCTGCCAGCCGAGCTCGAGCATGGCCTTTTCCGACGAAGCGACGAGAAAAGCCGGATCGCCGGGGCGGCGGGGCAGAACCTGCGCCGGGATGGGATGGCCGGTGACGCGGCGGGCCGACTCAATGACTTCGCGGACGCTGAAGCCCTTGCCATTGCCGAGGTTGTAGATGAGGGGGCCGGGGTAATCCGTTGCGGACTGGCCGGGCTCAGACTGGCCGGGTTCGGATTTGCCGGCTGCCGGCTGGCTGGATTCGGACTGGAGGGCCTGGAGGGCGAGGATGTGGGCGTCGGCGAGGTCAGAGACGTGGATGTAGTCGCGGATGCAGGTGCCGTCGGGTGTGGGGTAGTCGTCTCCGTAGATGCGGATGGAGTCGCGGCGGCCGAGGGCGACGTCGAGGATGAGCGGGATGAGGTGGGTTTCCGGGTCATGGGCCTCGCCGCGGGTGATGCCCTGGGGGCCTTCGGGCGCGCCGGCGACGTTGAAGTAGCGGAGCGAGGCGTAACGGAAGCCGTGAATGCGATGGAACCAGGCGAGCATCTGCTCGACGAGGAGCTTGGACTCGCCGTAGGCGTTGGTGGGCTGCAGGCGGGCGGTTTCGGGGATGGGGATCTGCTCGGGCTCGCCATAGACGGCGGCGGTGGAGGAGAAGACGAGGGTGCGGGGTCCGGCGGCGAGCATGGCCTCAAGAAGTGTGAGGGTGGCGGCGGAGTTGTTGCGGAAGAAACGCTCGGGCTGGCGCATGGACTCGCCGGCCTCAATGAGCGCGGCAAAGTGGAGGACGGCGTGGAAGGGATGGTTTTGTGCGGTGGCGGAGGTGAAAAGGTTTTCAAGCAGGGCCCGGTCGCCAAGCTCTCCCTGGACGAAGCGAGCCCCTGCGGGAACGGCCTCGCGGCGGCTGTGGCCAAGGTCATCAAGAACCGTGACGGCGTGACCCTGTGCAGACAAAAGGGATGCTACAGTACCACCGATATACCCAGCACCGCCGGTAACTAAGAGATTCACAAAAATACTGTCCCTTCACGAACAGTTTGGTTTACCGTTAGTCTATATGGTTGGCGGGAATTGCCGGCAACAACCGGGGTTCCTTGAGACCGCCTTTGAGGGCGGCTGGCCGAATATCAGGCATTTCAAGTGGCAGTTCTTCGCTGGACTCATTCCGGGTTCCCGCGGGAAGGCTGACAGGCGGTATGCCGGGTGAATTTCCCTCCAGCGTAAAGCGGAGCGTGGAAATGTCTTTTTCTGCCTTGGACGAATCGGGGAGCAACGGGATGTCCGGGGCGAACGGAAAGACGGACGCGCGAAACGCGGAAGGAAAGGCTGTGGGGCCGAAGTACGCACACTGGAAGCTGGCAGAGCGTGAATCGGCCATGGAAAGCTCAAATCTCTTTGTCCCCCACATCGTGATAAGGGTCAGTCCGCCAAGGATTTGCCTGGAGGACATGCGCAGGGAAAACCCTGACCCTGCCGGATTTAGACGGCGGATGGGCCGGATGAAACCGCAAGCACAGGGAGGACCGGCAACCAGACCGGCGTCCCCGCAAGGTTGGAGCCGGAACCGGCAGAGCGGGCAATTCGGCGAAAAGCGAGAGCCGGCTGAACGGCAAAGCCGGTGGCTGCATCCAATCCGCAGGGCATTTGCCGGCCCAGGAAGACGAAACCCCGCCGTTTTCATGGCCAGAACGAAGGAACTCACACGATGTCGGCGAGCCAATACCCTGTGATGGATCAATACCCCGGAAATCTTCAGTTCCGAATGCTACCGGAAGGAGAAGGCCGGCGTGCGTCATTTTTGACCAGCGCAGTCATCAACGTGGTGGTACTGGCACTGGCGATCTGGGCTGGGATGCTGGCCAAGCATGTGATCCAGCACCACTATGAGCAGACGGAGCTGATATTTCCCACCAAGCAGCCGCCGCAGCCGAAGGTGCGGGTGAAGACACTTCCCCCGCCGAAGATCAAGGATCTGCCGAAGCCGGCGGAAGTGAAGCTGGAGGCGCCGAAGATCCATTTCGACCAACCGAAGCCCGCACTGAGGCCGGTGCAGATGGAAGCCAAGCTGGCGATGCCGAAGATGGAGACGGTACGGCCGGCGATTGTGCTGGCACCGCAGCCGAAGGCGGCGTTGACGGCCGCGGCTCCGGCGGTGGAGAAGCAGGCGCGGCCCTCGACGGCTGCGGTACACCTGGGCGATATGCACGGGGTGATGCCGAACGCGAATGCCTCACGGCCGGCGACGGTGGCGGCGCTGGGCAATCCTTATGGCGGCATGAACGGACCGGCGGCGGTTCCGCGGGGCGTGGTGGGCTCGACGGGAATCGGCAACGGAACGCGCAGAGGCTCGAATGCGGGCACTGTGGGCCGCGTGGCGCAGACGGGGCTGCCGGGCGGAACGGGCACGGCGGAGCGCGGCGGATACGGCGGGCACGTGGCCAGCGTGGGAATTCCGGGTGTGACGGCGGCGCAACCCGTGATGCGGAACGAGCGGACCGCATGGACGAATCTGGAAGTGCTTTCCAAGCCTCCGGTGCGGTACACAACCCAGGCGCGCGCTGCCAAAGTGGAAGGCGACGTGGTTTTGCGCGTAACCTTTACGGCTACGGGGCATGTGGTTGTGCAGAGTGTTGTACACGGGCTGGGCTACGGACTGGACGAGGAGGCGCGGCACGAGGCGGAGAAGATTCGCTTCAAGCCGGCGACGCGGGACGGACATGCCGTGGACCTGACGACAAATATCACGATCAGTTTTCAACTGGCCTGAGGGCCAGACGGGCCTGAAGCAACAACCCGGCCGGGGGCCTTCCGCGCAATCTTTTCAGCACGGCGGCAACGGGCGGAGAAGACTGGGAAGAAACTAAGCAAAAGAATCAGGAGCAACCCATGAATGTTCGGAAGATTTCCCTTGTCCTGCTGATTTTGACATTGAGCGTGCAGTTGGCCTACGCGAAGAAGAAGAAGCCGGAGTTCCAGCGGGCATACCCGCTGACCGCCGAACAGGAAGCGCTGGTGCAGAAGGCCATTGCGCAGGAGAAGGTGATCATCCGCAACATCAGGGAGCGGACGCCGCTGGTGGAGACCTATATCCAGGAGACGCGGCCGGACCAGAAGCTGCTGGAAGTGCCCGTCAGCGACCAGTACACGCTGAGCCGGGTGGACTTCAACAAGGCGTTCTATGACAAGGAATATGAGCCGCGGAGCGCGGAGAAGAACGGGTTCTTCAAGGGCTCGCTTGCGGCCATCAAGAACCTGACCAAGATGCTGGGGCTGGACAGCGACCAGTACACCTACAACCCGACGGGCTTTATGGACATGATGTTCCTTGACCCGACGAGCTTTGACCGGCAGCACTACGTCTTCAGCTTTGTGCGGCGGGAGTTCCTGGGCTCAGTGCGGACCTGGGTTTTTGATGTGCATCCGCGGGTGGAAGGCATGGGCCGGTTCTACGGACGCATCTGGATTGAGGACCAGGGCGGCAATGTGGTGCGCTTCAACGGCACGTATACCGGTGCGCACTCGATGGAGGACTCGCGGCACTTCTTCCACTTCGACAGCTGGCGCATGAACCTGCAGCCGGGGCTGTGGCTGCCGGTGGCGATTTATGTGGAGGAGAGCAATATTGGCACCAACCGCAAACCGATGGGGCTGAAGGCGCAGACACGCTTTTGGGGCTACAGCCTGCGGCTGCCGACGCAGGAGAGCGAGAACGTGAACATCACGGTGGAGAACGCCGTGGACAAGAGCGACCAGTCACAGGATGTGAGCCCGCTGCAGGCGGAGCGCAAATGGGTGCAGCAGGCGCAGGACAACGTTCTGGACCGGCTGGAAGAGGCCGGGCTGCTGGCGCCGGCGACGCCGGACGGCTACGAGCAGAAGGTGCTGGACCAGATTGTGATCAACCTGGCGGTGCCCAACAACCTGGCATTTGAAACGCCGGTGCACTGCCGCGTGCTGCTGACCGACACGGTTGAAGCGACGACGGTGGGCAACACTATCCTGATCAGCAAGGGGCTGCTGGACACGCTGCCGAATGAGGAGTCGATTGCGTCGGTGGTGGCGCTGGAGCTGGCGCATGTGGCGCTGGGGCACCACATCGATACGCGGTATGCCTTCAGCGACCGGCTGCTCTTCCCGGACGAGGCGACCTTCCAGCGGATCGACATGGCGCACACGCAGGTGGACGACGAGTCCGCGGTGAAGGAGGCGGTGAAGTATCTGGAAGCCTCAATGTACAAGGACAAGCTGGCCACTGCGGGACTCTACTGGAAGCAGCTTGCGGACCGCGGGACGGCGCTGAAGGCGATGAACACGCCGCTGCTGGGCGACAGCATGCTGAAGCCGGACGGAACGCCGTGGATGCAGGCCCTGGCGCAGCAGGCAACGGCGATCAACTGGGACGACATGGCCCAGACCCCGGCACTGCCGCTGGGAAGCTGGCTGAAGGTGGACCCGTGGAACGACCACGTGCGCATGCTGGACGCCAAGCGCTACGCACCGATGAACGCGCGGGACAAGATGCCGTTCGAGGTGACTCCGGTGTATTTCCGGCTGCAGCACTATGAGGACGCGAACGCGCAGCCGGCCACGCCCAATGCGGCTCCGGCCACGCCCAATGCGGAGCCGGCCACGCCCAATGCGGCTCCGGCAACGCAGCCGCCTGCGACAGCCCCGAACACAGGCTCCGCATCGCCAGGATCTGGAGGGGCGGGGGCTCACGATGCCGCGCCCGCTCCGGCGGCCTCGCAATAAGGAAACGGGCAATTCTCGAGCCGGGCCTCAAGCCGGGCTTCAAGCCGGGCCGCGGGCCGGGCGGCGAGCAGGGATAACGGGAGGGAACGGTGGCCCGCGACGACACGCAGCGACTCGTACTCCGGACTCGGACTCCGGGCTCGGACTCTGGGCTCGCAGCACCGACCGCGATGGAGCGCTGCGAAGACTGGGCTGAAACAACCAACACGATCCGCACTGAAAGGGATTTGGACCTGATGAAGCGATCCACATGGGTATTCCTGGTTTGTTTGATGTGCGCTGGCTTGATGTGCGTGGGTGCGGCGACGGCCGGGGCGCAAGTGCAGCCCTCGGCATCGCGCGGCACGTTCAAGATGGATGTGGGCGCGATGGCCTCGGGCTTTCAACCGGACTACGCGGGTGGAGGCGTTGCGCAGGCGAGCCCCAACAAGCTCTTCGGCGTGGGAGCGTATCTCGATGTGCGCTTCCGGCGCTGGGTGCAGATCGAGGCCGAGTGGCGCTGGCAGCGCTTCCACCAGTACATCAACATCCACCAGGACAACTACCTGATCGGGCCGCGCGTGCCGATCCACACGTTCTTTGGGCGCGTGACGCCGTATGGCAAGGTGCTCTTCGGCTTTACGCACATGAACTTCGAGTTCAACGAGACAAGCTGCCGCTGCCAGACGATTGCCTACGGCGGCGGCGCGGACGTGCGGCTGGACGACAAGTGGACGCTGCGGGCGATCGACTTCGAGTACCAGCAGTATCCAAACTGGTATCAACTGCAGACCTCGCAACTGCATCCCTATGGCATAAGCGCGGGCATCAGTTACCGGATTTTCTGACGCGGCAAAGCTGAGGAGATCCGCGTGCTGCTCCTACAATGAGCGGTATGACAGACGCAACTTTTGCACGGACCGATGCCGGGCTTGAGAGCGTGCGGGCGGAGTTGCGCGCACGCGAGCCCATCTTTCATACGGCGGCCTTTGGACGAACGCGCACGGAGTGGGACGGCGCGATGCTGCCGGAGTACTGGGAGGTTGGCGCGTCAGGAAGGCGCTACAGCCGCGCGTGGATTTTCGAGATGCTGGAGGCCAATCCGCCGGTGGACGCGAACGAGGCGGGCTGGACGATGAAGGATTTTGCGGTGCGGCGGCTGGCGGGTGAGATGTTTCTGGCGACGTACACGCTCGACCAGAAGGGACGGATTACGCGGCGGGCGACGATTTGGCAGCGCAATGGGAGCGCGTGGCGGATCGCCTATCACCAGGGGACGATGGTGGAGGCTGAGGAAGACGACCGGCTGCCGGAGATTTGAAACACAAAGCTGCCGGGGTACAACAGCAAAGGCCGCTCTGTGTGGGAGCGGCCTTTTGGCGCTGAGTGATGCCGGGTTTGCGGCGCAGGCCGCGGCACGCCCCACCGCAGGGGGTTTATGCCGGCGAGGGTGAGCCCTCAGGCATGGTGCCGGAGGTGCCGCGGCTTTCCGGCTTGAGCACCTGCTGGCCGCTGCCGGGGCCGCCCGTGTCACTGGGCGAGGCCAGCACGGAGCGGATGGGAGGCAGCGCCTTGCCTTCAATGAGCAGGCGAACCTCTTCGGCATCGATGGTTTCGCGCTCGAGCAGCGCGGCCGAGATGCGGTGCATGGCGTCGCGATGCGTGTCGATGAGCGAGTGGGCCGACTGGTAGGCATCGTCGATGAGACGGCGAACCTCCTGGTCAATCTGGCGGGCGGTCTCCTCGCTGAAGTCGCGGTGTTGCGCGATCTCGCGGCCGAGGAAGATCTGCTCCTCCTTCTTGCCGAAGGTGAGCGGGCCGAGGCGGCTCATGCCGTACTCGCAGACCATGCGGCGAGCAAGATCGGTGGCGGTCTCAATGTCGCTGCCGGCGCCGGTGGACATCTGGTTAAGGAATATCTCCTCGGCGACGCGGCCGCCGTAGGCGGTGGCCAGGCGGGTTTCAAGATACTCGCGCGTGTAGTTGTGGCGGTCGTCGGGCAGATAGACGGTGACGCCCAGAGCCATGCCGCGCGGGATGATGGTGACCTTGTGAATGGGGTCGGAATGCTCGCGCAGGAAAGAGACGAGCGCGTGGCCGGCCTCGTGATAGGCGGTGACCCTCTTCTCCTCGTCGGAGAGGAGCATGGATTTCCGCTCCGCGCCCATGAGGACCTTGTCCTTGGCCAGCTCGCAGTCGTACATGGTGACCTGCTTGCGATTGGCGCGGGCGGCGTTGAGCGCAGCCTCATTGACGAGGTTGGCCAGATCAGCGCCGGAGAAGCCGGGTGTGCCGCGGGCCAGAACGTTCAGGTTCACGTCGTCGGCGACGGGCACCTTCTTGATGTGGACGCGGAGGACTTCCTCGCGGCCACGCACGTCGGGCAGGCCGACGACGACGCGGCGGTCAAAACGGCCGGGGCGCAGCAGCGCGGGGTCCAGCACGTCGGGCCGGTTGGTGGCAGCGACGAGGATGACGCCGTCGTTCGATTCGAAGCCGTCCATCTCGACGAGCAACTGGTTGAGCGTCTGCTCGCGCTCATCGTGTCCGCCGCCCAGGCCGGCGCCGCGATGGCGGCCGACGGCGTCGATTTCGTCGATGAAGATGATGCCGGGAGCGTTCTTCTTGCCCTGCTCAAAGAGGTCGCGCACGCGGCTTGCGCCGACGCCGACGAACATCTCCACAAAGTCAGAACCGGAGATGGAGAAGAACGGGACGTTGGCCTCACCGGCCACGGCGCGGGCAAGCAGCGTCTTGCCGGTTCCGGGAGGTCCGACGAGCAGCACGCCCTTGGGGATGCGGCCGCCGAGCTTCTGGAACTTCTGCGGCTCGCGCAGGTATTCGATGATTTCCTTCAGCTCTTCCTTGGCCTCATCCACGCCGGCCACATCCTTGAACGTGACCTTCTTTTGCTGCATGGAGAGCAGGCGGGCGCGGCTCTTGCCGAAGGAGAGGGCCTTGTTGCCGCCGGACTGCATTTGCCGGAGCATGAAGAACCAGATGGCGATGAGCAGCACGAAGGGACCGACGTTGATGAGCACCTGCAGCCAGAGGCCGTTGTTCTGCTCATTCTTGATGGTCAGGTTGACCTTGGAGGCGAGCATCGCCTTGTCCAGGTCTTCATAGTTGGCCGGAATCGTGGTGTGGAACTCTTCCTTGGGACTGGACTTGAGATGGCCGTGGAGCTCAGTGCCCTGAATGGTGGCATCCTGCACCTGCCCGGCCTGGACCTTGTTGAAGAGATCGGAATAGGTAATCTCCTGATCCTTGCCTCCGCTATTGCTCTTCTGCACAACGCTCCAGAGCAGCATGAGGCAGACGAGGATGAACACCCAGAACATGATCGTCTTTACGGTCGAATTCACCAGGATTCCTCTTTCCCGCGGAGGAGAAGCCAGCGTATAGCGCTTCCTTACCGCCTCCATCCACCTGATTAGACGCCCGAACCCAGTGTGAAGTCACATAAAGTAGGGGCCTCCGCGGCGAAGACACGCACACTCTTCGTCCGGTTGGATGGTCACAGTTGATTCTACTCCGAAGGCGGGCAAAACACCCAGCGAAGGAGTGCACGAAAGAGGGAGTTTCGAGTGAGTTACAGGGGAGCCGGGTCGGCGTGTTCAGACGGCGGGCCCTGGGGCGTTTTCTCGGTCGCGGGCGATGATGCGCAGGCCGGCTTCGGGCTCGAGCTCCACGCCGCGCATCCACAGGAGGCGGCCGTTGAGCTCAAGCACCGGCCACAGGGCGCGAGCCTGGCCGCTAACATGCAGACGTTCAAGAACTTCCTTGACCTTGCGCGGGCCCGAAGAGTGGCGTAGACGGACGCGATCACCGGGCTTCCAGGGACGCAAAAGAGCGGGTCCGGCAGGGGCGTGCACGGATTCGGATTCAATGCGCAGCGCGAGTTGAAAGGCGGGTGCTTCCACCTGGCCGGGGATGGGAACTACATAGTTGGTAACCAGGGCGGAGGAATGGATTCCGGCGGCGGAATCGACGGCGCGAGAGAGGCGCAACTCGCGGTGGGTGCGCTCGGCAAGAAGGCCGCCGGCGAGGGGAAGTTTTTGCCCGGCGCGGCCGCTGAGGGCGAGGGCGCGAAGGGATTCAGTGGCGGTGAAATCGGGCTGGTGGCCGAGTTGCGCGGCGGCGTGGCGAAGCAGACGGCGCTGCACGGCCGACGGAAGCGCGACGAGGCGCGTGATGTCGAGAGCGAGTTCGGCGTCGAGTCCGGGCGAGGCGGCTCGGCCACCGCCGCGGACGGGCCGGCCGGTGAGCAGCAGTTGCGGCGCCAGCCGCTCAAGCTCGGATTGCCAGAAGGATTCTTCGTCGCGGGCCAGAAGGGCCATCTGCGCGAGATGCTCGCGGAGGCGCGGGTTGAAGGTGTCGAGCGCGGGCAGCAACTGGTGTCGAATGCGGTTGCGGGTGAAGGCGGCGTCAGCATTGGAGGAGTCCGTGCGCCAGGGCTGGTCGAGGACGCGGAGATAGTCCTCAATTTGCGCGCGCGTGACGGCGAGGAGCGGGCGAAGGATTGGGCCGCCCTCCGGGCTTTCAAGTTTTGGATGAATGCCGGAGAGACCCTCCGTCCATGCGCCGCGCAGGATTTTGGCGAGGACGGTTTCAGCCTGGTCGTCGAGGGTGTGCGCGGTGGCGACTGCGTCGAGCGGGATTTTGGACAGGAGCTGTTGGAACCACGAATAGCGCAGACGCCGCGCGGCTTCCTCGAGGGATTCGGCGGGCTTGCCGTGCGCGGGATTGGGGCGGGCTTCGGCGGCGGTGTCCACGCGGGCGTGATGAAAGGGAATGTTGAGTTGGGCGGCGAGGTCGCGGCAGAAAGCGAGATCGGCGTCGGCCTCGGCTCCGCGCAGGCCGTGGTGCAGATGCGCGGCGTGCAGGACGAGGCCCAGTTCCCTGCCCACTTCAGCGAGCGCGCGGAGAAGCGCGACGGAGTCCGCACCGCCGGAGAGGCCGACGGCGAGGCGCAGGCCGGGACGGAGGTGCGTGGTGTCAATGGGCAAGGAAGTGCGCACGAGAGGATGATACGGCGTTTGGGCGCGGGACGAAGACGAATGAAGGAAGCGCGGCGATGTATACTCGGCGAGTTATGCAGGTCTATGTGATTCTTCCGGCGGCGGGGCTGGGCACGCGGATGGCAGGGCCGCAGCCTAAACAGTTTCTTGAGTTGGACGGTGTTCCGATTCTGGTTCATTCGCTGCGCGCCTTTGCAGCGGTGGAACGTGTGGCGGGAATCTATGTGGCCGTGCGCAAGACGGAAGTGGAGCGCGTGGAAGCGCAGGTGGCCGAGTACGGCTTTAACAGGGACCGCGTGCGCGTGGTGGAAGGCGGCAACTCGCGGCAGGAGAGCGTGACCAACGCGCTGGCGGCGCTGCCGGCCGAGGCGGACGACGTGGTGCTGGTGCACGACGCGGTGCGGCCGCTGATTGACGCGGCGACGATTGAGCGCACGATTGAGGCCGTGGAGCAGAGCGGCGCGGCGATTGTGGGGCTGCCGGCGGTGGACACCATCAAACAGGTGGAGCGGACGGCGCATGGCGCGCTGATTACGGCGACGATTCCGCGGGAGTTTGTGGTGATGGCGCAGACGCCGCAGGGATTCCGGTTCGGGCTACTGAAGAAGGCGCTGGCCGAGGCGACGGCGGATGGGTTTGTGGGCACGGACGAGGCCAGTGTGGTGGAGCGGGCCGGACTTCCCGTGGCCGTGGTGCCGGGTTCTCAGGTTAATCTGAAGATTACCCAGCCGGGCGACCTGGAGCTGGCCGAGTTTTATCTGCGCCAGCAAGCCCGGTGAAGCAGGGACGCGCCCTGCACAGAACGGCAACGCCGAGAGCCGCGACAGGAAGAGGCAAGCGAACGTGAAGATGGACAGACGAATCGGGTTTGGCTGGGACTCGCACGCCTTCAAGCCGGGCGTGCCGCTGCGGATTGGCGGGCTGACGCTGGATCATCCGGAGGGACTGGCCGGGCATTCGGACGGCGACGTTCTGCTGCATGCCATTACCGATGCGCTGCTGGGCGCGGTGGCGGCGGGCGACATTGGCAGCTTTTTTCCGCCGGGCGATCCGCGCTGGAAGGATGCTGATTCGGCAATCTTTTTGAACCTGGCGATGGAAGAACTGCAGAATGCGGGCTATCAGATTGTGAATATCGACGCGACGCTGGTGCTGGCCGCGCCGAAGATTTCTCCGGTGGCGGGCGAGATGCGCGCGCGCGTGGCGGACCTGCTGTGCATCGGGCTGGACCAGGTGAGCATCAAGGCCAAGACACCCGAGGGGCTGGGGCTGGACCACGTGGCGCAATGCCATGCGGTGGTGCTGGTGGAGCGGGCCGTGGATCCCGACGAGCTGAAGACGATGAGCGCGGTGATTGAGAGCCAGAAACAACTGGAAGACGTGGTGGAAGACCTGCTGAGCAGCGTACACGGCGTGCCCAAGAAACGCGGCGCGCCGGTCTACGACACGGAAGACATTACGTAGAGAGCCGGCGAAGCAGGCCGGATGCGGCAAGCCGAATAGCGCGGAGCGAGCCGCACTTTTTCGTTGCAGTTTTGCGGGTTTAGCCGTACCGTTGCGGGAGGTTTTCAATCCTGTACGGAGCATACGCATGCACTACGCGCTCTTCCTGCTGCTACAGCAGCCAAGTCCAGAAGAAATGCGGCACATTATGATGGCCGTTTTCCCGCTGATCGGGCTGTTTGTGATTGTCGCCCTGGCCATTGTGATTGTGCCCTTCTGGTTCATCTGCAAGAAGGCCGGCTTTTCACCCTGGCTTTCGCTGCTGAACATTGTTCCCCTCGGCAACCTGGTGCTGATTTATGTGCTGGCGTTTGCGGAGTGGAAAGTGATGCCGGCGCCGCAGATGGGCTGGCCGCCGATGCCGCCGATGCCGCCACCTCCGCCGGGCTCGCAGAGGTTCTGAGGGCGCAACTGATAGCATCGTTAGAGGAAACGCTCGCTCTACGATGACGGCAGAGACACTCTCCCAGGCAACCCAACCTCGCGTGCGCTTTGCGCCGTCGCCGACCGGCTACCTGCACGTGGGCGGTGCGCGGACGGCGCTGTTCAACTGGCTGTTCGCGCGGCACACGGGCGGCACGTTCATCCTGCGCATTGAGGATACGGACTTCGAGCGCTCCTCTGAGGAGATGGTCGAAGGCATTCTTGAGGGAATGCGCTGGATTGGCCTGGATTGGGACGAGGGACCGTACTTTCAGTCGCAGCGGCTGGAGCTTTACCGGGCAGCGGCGGAAAAACTGAAGACAAGCGGGCACGCGTACCCGTGTTTCTGCACGCGGGAAGAGCTGGAGCAGCGGCGCAAGGAAGCCGCCGAGGCGGGAAGGCCCTCGCTCTATGACCGGCGCTGCCGAAGGATTCCGAAAGCGGAAGCAGAGGAGCGTGTGGCGGCGGGCGAAGCGGCGGCGTTGCGCTTTGCCGTGCCGGAAGCGGGCCAGACGGGCTTTGACGACGCGGTGTTTGGCCGGGTGGAGTTTGCCAACGCGGAGATTGAGGACTTTGTGCTGCTGCGCTCGGATGGGATTCCCACGTATCACCTGAGCGTGGTGGCCGATGACGTGGACATGCGGCTGACGCACATCCTGCGCGGGGCGGACCACATTTCCAACACGCCGAAGCAGGTGCTGCTCTATGACGCGCTGGCGGCGGAGCTGCCGGTGTTTGCGCATGTACCGCTGATTCTGGGGCCGGACAAGACGCGGCTGAGCAAGCGGCACGGAGCCACGAGCGTGATGGCCTATGCCGGGATGGGCATTGTGCCGGAGGCCTTCCGGAATTTTCTGGCGCTGCTGGGCTGGACGCCCGGCAAGGGGAAGGATGAAAACGGCAAGGATCGCGAGGTGTTCTCATCGGCGGAACTGATTGAGCTGTTTTCGCTGGATGGGATTTCAAAGTCGAATGCGGTCTTTGACAACGACAAGCTGGCATGGTTCAGCGGAGAAGCGATTCGCGCGCTGCCGGTGGAGGAGCTGGCGCGCCGGATTGCGCCGTTTTTTGCCGAGGCGGGATTGCAGGCTGCGCCGGAGAAGCTGCTGGCGGTGACGCCGCTGATTCGCGAACGGATGAAGACGCTGCGGGATGCGGTGAGTGTGGCCGATTTCTTTTTTGTGGAGGAGCTGGCGCCGTATGATGCGGCCGACCTGATTCCGCAGAAGGGCGATGCGGCGCTGGCCAGGCGCATTCTGGTGTATGCGGGCACGGTGCTGGCGACGAGCGGATTTGACGCGGCCGCGCTGGAGCAGACGCTGCGCGAGGCCGCCGCGGCGCTGGGCGTGAAGACAGGGCCGATGTTCCAGCCGATTCGCGTGGCGGTGTGCGGACGCAAGAATGCGCCGCCGCTGTTTGAGACCATGGAAGTGCTGGGCCGGGCGACCTGCCTGAAGCGGATGGAAGAGGCCGAGGCCAAACTGGAGACGATAAGTTGAGCAATTTTCCAGCGGAGCAACCGAGAGAGACGCAACCATGAGCAATGGCAATACGGAAAGCGCGGAGACGCGGACGATTTCGAATTTTTTGCGCGACCAGATTGAAGAGGACGTGCGCGCGAAGAAATATGGCGATGCGGTGGTGCAGACGCGCTTTCCTCCGGAGCCGAATGGCTACCTGCACATTGGGCACGCAAAAGCAATCTGCCTGGACTTTGGGCTGGCGCGCGAGTTCGGCGGCAAAACCAACCTGCGCTTTGACGACACGAATCCCGAGAAGGAAGAGCAGGAGTATGTGGATTCGATCCAGGCGGACGTGCGCTGGCTGGGCTTTGAGTGGGACAAGCTGTGCTACGCGTCGGATTATTTTGGCCAGCTCTACGAGTGGGCCATCACGCTGATCAAGGCGGGCAAAGCGTATGTGGACGATTTGTCGGCCGACGAGATCCGGCAGCATCGCGGAACGCTGACGGAACCGGGCAAGGACAGCCCGTATCGCAACCGCACGGTGGAGGAAAATCTGGACCTGTTTACGCGGATGAAGGCGGGCGAGTTTGCCGACGGCAGCCGCGTGCTGCGCGCGAAGATTGACATGGCCTCGCCGAACCTGAACCTGCGCGACCCGGTGATGTACCGGATTCTGCATGCGACGCACCACAGGACGGGCGACGAATGGTGCATCTATCCGATGTATGACTACGCGCACGGTCAGTCGGACTCGATCGAACACGTGACGCACTCGATGTGCACGCTGGAGTTCGCGGATCATCAGCCGATTTATCGCTGGTACATTGACCAGCTTGGGATTTTTCCCTCGCAGCAGATTGAGTTCGACCGGCTGAACCTGACCTACACGATGCTGAGCAAGCGCAAGCTGCTGCAGCTTGTGCAGGAGGGGCGCGTGAGCGGATGGGACGATCCGCGCATGCCCACGCTGAGCGGGCTGCGGCGACGGGGCTTCTCACCGGAGGCGCTCAAGACCTTTTGCGCAACCATTGGAGCAACGCGCACCAACGGTACCACGGACATTGAGATGCTGGAGCACTTCCAGCGCGACCACCTGAACCGGCATGCGCGGCGCGCGATGGCCGTGCTGCGGCCGCTGAAGCTGGTGATTGACAACTATCCCGAGGGGCAGGTGGAGCAGTTCGAGGTGGCGAACAACCCTGAAGATGAGAGCGCGGGCATGCGGCAGGTTCCGTTCACGCGCGAGATTTACATTGAGCAGGATGATTTTCGCGAGGTTCCGCCGCCGAAGTATTACCGCCTGTCGCCGGGCAAGGAAGTGCGGCTGCGCGGCGCGTATTTTGTGACGGCGCAGAGCGTGGTGAAGGATGCGGCGGGCGATGTGGTGGAAGTGCATTGCACCTATGACCCGGCCAGCCGCGGCGGCAGCTCGCCGGATGGACGCAAGGTGAAGTCGACGATGCACTGGGTGTCAGCCGCGCACGCGATTTCAGCGGAGATTCGGCTTTACGACAGGCTCTTCTCAAAGCCCGACCCCTACAACACGGAGGAAGGCAAGGATGTGCTGAGCAACCTGAATCCGAACTCGCTGGAGATTGTGGCGAGGGCCAAGCTGGAGCCGTCGCTGGCGGAGGCGAAGATGGAGGACCGCTTCCAGTTTGAGCGCGTGGGGTATTTCTGCCTGGACCGGGATTCCGCACCGGACAGGCTGGTCTTCAATCGCACGCTGGCGCTGAAGGATAGCTGGGCGAAGATTGAGAAGAAGGCAGCGGGGTAGCGCGCTAACGAACGAGTCAGCGAGTCAGTCCGTCAACTTAGCAATATGGGCCGGGGCGATTGCTCCGGCGCTTATTTTGCAATGATGTCGATGGCGACGGTGATGGTGCGCGGCGGCAGGCACTGGTTGTCATTGCAGGCCTGGTAGCGGAGGCGGGCCTGGACAAGATGGTTGCCGCGCGGGGCAAGGATGCGCGCGCGAATGGTGAAGCGGCCGGTGTAGACGCTGAGGTGCGTTTTGGGGTCGGCGGGGAGGGTGAAGTCCTTGCCGCGAGGGAAGGTTGCGTTGAGCAACTGCACGCCGGAGGAGCCGGGCAGATTGAGCGTGGTGGGGATGAGGTAGGGGTCATGCGGCGCGTGGGAGTTGATGTGGAGGCCGGGCGCGACGCGGAAGTGCATTTCGATGGGGCTGGGCTTGCCGGCGCGGACGGTGACCTGCTCAGGAAAGAGAAACTCGACGGCGTTGCTCTGCCCGGAGAGGGATTGATCAGGCTGGTTGAAGAGCGGCGAAGGATTTGCCGACTGCGCGTGCGAGGCGGCGGGGCCGAAGACGAGCACGAGGCCCAGCACGAGCAGAGCGGCGGCGATTGAAAGACACATCCCTTCCCTTCTCTGCTTCACTTTCCTTCTCCCCTTCACTTCGCTTCTCTGCTTCACTTTCCTTCTCCCAGGGCCTTGCGGATGTTGGACTCGATGTCGCTTTCAGAGGTGAGCCCGACCTGCGAGGCGACGATGGTGCCGTTGCGATTGACGAAGAAGGAGGTGGGCAGCTCCTCAATGCCGCCGTAGGGCTTGGAGATGCTGTCGCCGCCCATGAGCATGGGATAGGGCACCTTCATCTGTTTTGTGAAGGCCTGAATGGCGGCGCGGTCCTGTGCCCAGCCGGCTTTGTTGGCGGGGGTGTAGCCGTCGCCTTCTGAAGAGATGCCGAGAACCTCAAAGCCCTGCGGAGCATATTTGTCGCGGAGCTGGACGATCCACGGCGTCTCAATTTTGCAGGGGCCGCACCAGGTGGCCCAGAAGTTGAGCAGGAGGGCCTTGCCCTTGTAGTCGGCGAGCGAGACTTTTCTGCCGTCGACGGTTTGCAGGGTGAAGGCGGGGGCGGGCTTGTCGACCAGCGGCGAGGGGATTCCGGCGATGTCGCCGGTGTCGGGCGCGTTGGCGTAGGGCGCGGTTTCAGATTCCTTCTGGGCAAGGGCGGCGCGGCGCTCAGCCTGCTGGTGGTGGTACATCCAGTTGGCCCAGCCGGCCCAGCCAAAGACTGCGAGAAGAAAGACGACGATGAAGAGGACGATGGTGTTGCGTTTGACGAAAGCCATGTGCACCTGCAGCCATTGTACGAGGCTGCGCAGGGAGGGGGCATTGCATGCAGCAGCTTGCCGGGGAAAGTGCCGACGCGAAAGCGCTGGCGGAAACTGATACCATCAGGAACCGATGAGCGAGAAAGACAAGAGTGAGGCGATGAGGCCGGCGGAGCTGGTGCGGACGGAGGCGGCGGCGCTGGAGGCTTTGGCGGCGCGGCTGGAAGGCACAATGGCTGCCGGGTTTGCGCAGGCCGTGGAGCTGATTGTGCGCTGCGGCGAAGGCAACGGGCGCGTGGTGGTGACGGGGATGGGCAAGAGCGGCATTATTGCGCAGAAGATTGCCGCCACGCTGAGCTCGACCGGAAGCCCGGCGCTGTTTCTGCATCCGGCGGAGGCGGTGCATGGCGACCTGGGCGTGCTGATGCCGGGTGACGTGGTGATTGCGCTGAGCGCGAGCGGTGAGACGGAGGAGATTCTGCGGCTGCTGGCCACGCTGAAGCGCAAGGGCGACGCGCTGGTGAGCTTCTGCTGCAATCTGGAATCGACGCTGGCGACGGCGAGCGATGTGGCGCTGGATTGCGGCGTGGAGCGAGAGGCCTGCGGGATGAATCTTGCGCCGACGGCAAGCACCACGGCGATGTTGGCGCTAGGCGATGCGCTGGCGATTGCGGTGAGTTTGCGCAAGGGCTTCAAGGCCGAGGATTTTGCCGAGCTGCATCCGGGCGGCAAGCTGGGCAAAAAACTGGCGAAGGTTCGCGACCTGATGCATGCCGGCGAAGACGTGCCCACGGTTGCGCCGCAGACGGCGATGGCCGATGTGATCTACGAGATGTCACGCAAGAAGCTGGGCATGACCACGGTGCAGGAGGACGGCAAGCTGCGCGGGGTGATTTCCGATGGCGATTTACGGAGATTGCTGGAGCGCGAGGGCGGCGCGGCGCTGAGCAAGACGGCGGGCGAGGCGATGCACCTGCATCCGCGCACGATTGCGGCGGATGAGCTGGCGGCAAAGGCACTGGCGATGATGGAAGAGCGGAAGATTACCAGTCTGATTGTGGTGGATGCAGAGGAGCGCGTGGAAGGCGTGGTGCACCTGCACGATCTTTGGGGCGTGGAGATGATTTAGAGGCAGGGAGTAGGGAGTAGGGTGTAGGCGATCGGGAGTAGGGGCCATGGGAATGAAACGTGCACATAGAATCCTTGCCGGTATCGGCCTATTCCTAAGCATGGTTTATCTATTGCTCTATTCCAATCTTCTACAACTGCTAGAAGGCACAAACCTTGATGGGTCTACATCCATCACGTGGCGTTCGTTTGTGGCAATGGTGGTATTGCTCACCGTGAGTGAGTTTTTTGTATTCTGGGCATTTCGTCGACGCATTGCATTGACGGTGCTCGGAGGTTTTGGAGCTAGCGTCTTATTCTGGATGTGGCTGACGCAATCACGGTTCGCATTTACGTGGGAGCCGCGAGATCCTTTTGGCATTGGTCCCATCACATGGCGTTCTGATTTGGTGCTGCTCGCGGTGCTCTGCTCGACGCAAGGAGCAGCATTCTTGGTCAGACTGTTTGTTCGCCGAGGAGTTGCTTCGCGGCGACCCCTCAGTGAATGAAGCTCCATATTTGAGGCTGCTCTCCAGCAAGGCTGAAATCGTTCCCTCTCAAAGCGCGCTTAGCAGGTAGACATGAATCTGACATACTCGCGTGTCACCCCTTCCACGACGTGTGTGCCGACTGACACGGCGCGAACCGTGCACATCTTCCTACGTCGTTTGTTTTCAGTGCGGAGAAATTTGGCCCGTGGGCTGCTCTCTCAACATGCATTTGCGGTTGAGGAGGGCCGGGGCGATGGCGACTTGCATGGACACGTGGCGTGCTTTGGGAGGCACTGCGCAGGCGGAGCCGCCGCGCCCGGAAGAGCTTGAACATTTAGAATGGGTTCTGGTTCATCCAAACGCCCTGCGTCCGAGCAATGGCCGGCGGCCTGAGACCCCAAAGGACCGCACGCCGACGGACGGGAAAGCACGCACACCCTCACCTATGCATCGTTGGTCGAAGCTCTTTGTCCCCACCCTTCGCGAGGCCCCGGCAGACGCCGAAGTGGCCAGCCACAAATTTCTGCTGCGGGCCGGCTACATTCGCCAGCTTGGCGCGGGGATTTACAACTACCTGTTCCTGG
>DASUAU010000015.1:0-48479 GCA_035763705.1 Occallatibacter sp.
GCAGCGCCCGCGCCGCCGCCCCAGTAGAGCGTGCCGTTGGACTTCTTCACCCGCTGCTCGTCCCCGTCGTAGGTGTAGGTGGTGCCGTTCGCGCAGCTCTGCATGCCTTCCGCATTCCAGGAGTAGCCGTGGCCCGAGCAGCCGGAGCTCAGCCCGTCATCCACCGCGTCTCCGGCGGCGTCATAGCCGTAGCCGAGAAGCGTGAATTGGTTCTTCGTGTTCACCTGCTGGTTCACCGGCATGGGGAAGTTCGTCATCCCTGAGATCGGGCTGGTCTGCGTCAGATTCCCGAACGCATCGATTGTAAAGCCGATTCCCCAGGGACCATGCCGCCCGCTCATCGCGAAGGAAAAAACCGCGATGAACGGGGCACAGCTTTTCGGTTCCGTGGTCTTTCTTCGGGGTGGATGACCGGGCCACCTGCCCAACCGGACGAAGACTCGTCTGAAAGCAATCAATGAGTGCTTTGGCCTGTTCGCGACAGGGGTCTCCGCTGTAGATTTCCGTTGTTCCTTCAGGCCTATCTCGTCCGCTTGACCAGCTCACTCGGTCCGCAGCGCCGCCATGGGATCGACATGAGTTGCCTTCCATCCCGGAGCAAGGGCCGCAGCCAATGCCGTCAGAAGCAGCAGCGATGCCGCGGAGGCAAGGCTAACCGGGTCCATCGGCCGCACTCCCACCAGCATGCTTGTAACAAGCCTGGCGAGCATGAGACTCAGCACCATCCCCGCCGCGATGCCCCAAAGGGCCAGCTTTGCGGCGTGCTCCAGCACGGTGCGGAGGATTGTGCTCCGGTCCGCACCAAACGCCATCCGTATGCCGATCTCGAAGGTCCGCTGCGTCACCGAATAGGCCATGGTGCCATAGACGCCCAGCACGGCCAGCAGCAGTCCAATCGCTGCGAAGCAGGAAATCAGCACGGCTCGAAATCGCTGCGCTGCCATCGACTGATCCAGCATGGTGTCCATGGTCGTAAAGCGGAGGGCGATCGCGGGATTCGTGTCTCTAATGATCTTCTGCACCGGGTTCAACAAGGTAAGAGGTTTCACGTGCGTTCGAAGCACAATGTTGATCTGGTTGGCATAGAACGGATGTTGCGCCATCGGCATGTAAAGCGTGGGCCCCGGCGCCTCCGCGGGCGAGTCCTGACGGACGTCGCCCACCACGCCCACCACTGTCATCCATTTATCAGAATCGAGACCGCACTGGATCTGCTTGCCAATCGGATTGGAACTCCCGAAGCTTTGCTTTGCCAGCGACTGGCTGATGACCGCGACAAAGGGGTTTTGGTAGGTATCCTCAGAATCGAAATCGCGGCCGCGTTGGATCGGAATTCCCATCGTCTGGAAATAACCCGGACTGGCTACGCTGAAGTTAGCCGACGGTTGATGTCCCGGAGAAGGCGGCGGAGCCCCTTCTATCTTGTAATTGCCATTCGAGCCGTAGTTTCCCGTCGGCAACCCCATGATGCCGGCCACATGCTCAACCCCAGGCAGAGCTGCGAGGCTTGCGAACAGCTCGTTAAACTGGCGCACAGCGTTCAGCGCATCCTGCGTGGAGTGCGCGGGCGCATCCGCGTCCACCACCAGCAATTGGCGCGCGTCGTAACCCATGTTGCGCGCCAGCAGGTTCGTCATGGTGTGCAGCAGCAGCCCTGCGCCCATGGCCAGGACAAAGGTGGCCGTAACTTCGGCAATCACCAGCCCGTCGCGAAGCGTTGCCGCTCCGTGACCGCTCATGCCGCGGGAGGTGTCGCGCTTCAACGCTTCCGCAGCATCCACTCTTGCCGCTTTCAGCGCCGGAAGCATCGACGACGCCAGAGCCGTCAACACACCCAGCCCCGCTGTAAACAGCAGCACCCAGCCGTTCAGGTGAATGCTGCCGGCGTGCGGAAGCTCTTTGGGGGCCATCGCCACCAGCACGTGGACGGTTGGAAAAGCAAGCAGAACGCCGGCAGCGCCTCCCAGGATCGAGACAAGGAGACTCTCCAGAATCAGAGGGCGCATCACCTGCCATTGCGACGACCCCAGGGCCTTGCGAATCGCAATCTCGCGCTGCCGCTCCAGGGAGCGCACCAATTCGAGATGAGTTACATTCACGCAGGCGATCAGCAAAATCAGCCCGGCCGTTGCCCAGAGGAGCAGGAGGGTCGGGCGGATATCTCCGGTAAGCGCCTGCTGCAGCGGCTCAAGGATGATGAGCTTGTCACGATTCGCGCGGGGATACGCGATCGCAAGGCGGCGCGAGATTTCATTCAATTCGGTCTGGGCCGCGCGCAGGGTCAGGTCGGGGCGCAAACGCGCAACCGCCCTGAAATTGAAAGCCGTCCGGTTCGTCGATGCCGCGTTGAACCGGGCAGCTTCCCATACCTGCGTATGTGCCGGAAAATCGAACCAGTCCGGCAAGACGCCTGTAATTTCGAAGGCATCGCCTTCCACGTGTACCGTCTGTCCAAGCGCGGCTTGTGGGCTGCCGAAGTTGTCGCGGGCGAACGCTTCGCGCACCACGGCCGCACGTTGTTCCTCGTCGGATCTGAACCAGCGCCCGGCAATCGGTTTCACCTGGAAGACGCGCGAAAAATCAGCATCCGTGAGGGTTACAACGGCGTAGGCCGAGTGACCGCGTAATTGCACGCCCAAATGGCCGCCGCCGTACAGGCTCACCGCTTCAAGGCGCTTTGACTCGTCACGCACATCGATCGCATCCGGTCCCGTGACGCGCGGAATGGTAAGGCCCATGTTGGAATAGCGTGTGTTGAGAACCGCGATCTGGTCTGCATTCCGGTAAGGAAGCGGCGCAAGCAGAACCGACTCGATCACCGTGAAGATGGCGGTATTCGCGCCGATTCCCAAGGCCAGTGTCAGCGTTGCTGCAACCGTGAATGCCCGATGTTTGAACAGTTGACGTGCGGCAAATCGAAGGTCGGCAATCAAGGCCAACGCCGCGTTTTCCCAACCGTAAGAACGCGCCTGTTCGCGCGCCGCCGCAATACTCCCTGCCTCAAGCCGGGCGTCGCGCTTCGCCTCATCGCGCGAAAGCCCGCGAGCCATTCCTGCCGCGCTTGCCTCCTCGAAGTAATGCTCGACCTCGTCGGCAACGTCGCGGTCGCGTGCCGAGCGGCGCAGCAGGCTGCGTAAACCGTAGGTAAGTTGGCGCCAGAGAGACATCGGCTCAACCCTCCGCGCTGAGAAGCCGCGCAATGGCGGATGCACGCCGTGCCCAGTCCGTCTTCTCCGTAGCGAGCTGCTTCTTTCCCGCACGAGTGAGCGTATAGAACCTGGCGCGGCGTGAGTTTTCCGTCTGGCGCCACTCGGAATTGAGCCAACCGGCGCGCTCCAGCCGCTGCAACGCTGTTAAAAGCGACCCTGGATTCACCCTGAAGACTCCGCGCGAGATGTGTTCGACGCGGCGGGCGATGCCGAACCCGTGCATGGGTTCCAGGCTTACCGTCTTCAGAATGAGCATGTCGAGGGTGCCTTGAATGACATCTGTATTGGGGTGGTCCATGGAGATGGAGGCTATCGCCTTTTCATAATGGATGTCAAGATGTGAGCATCAACAGAAGGGCTCAAAAAGCAGGCCGAACTCGTGCCGTCCTGAACTCGTGCCGTGCCGAACTCGCGCCGTGCAGGACTCAATTAGAAAGATGCCCGTTGGGAGTGCAAAAGCGGTCAAAAGGTGCTGAATCGCCAAATCACGTATCCAGACTTTGCGCTGAGACCGATTGCGGTTGGGATTGCATCATTGGCGGTGTTGCCAACCCATATCCTCTTTGAGAGATGGGGCACTTTGCCTACTCAGCTCTTAACGCTTCCACGGGATTTACACTCGCTGCACGTCGTGCCGGCAGGAAACTCGCCAGCAGTGCGGAAAAGCCGAGCACCATTGTAACCGCGATCAGAGTCGGCGCATCCCACGCCTTTACTCCAAACAGCAGGCTCTTCATCAGCGTCGCTGCAGCCACCGCACACACGAGCCCAAGGCCGATTCCAAGCACAGCCAAACCTCCGGCCTCCTTCACGATCAGCCGATGCACCGCCGCTCGCTCGGCTCCCATTGCCATCCGAATACCAATCTCCTTCGTCCGCTGGCTCACCGAGTACGCCACGACTCCGTACAGCCCCACCACGCACAGCACCAAAGCCATCGCCGCGAATCCACCCACAAGCCACGTTGAGAAGCGATGGATCATTGCCGTCGGTGACGCGCTGGCTTGCTCCTCCATCGTCACCTCGCCATAGACGCCCAGCGTCGGACTGATGGCGCGCAGCGTCTTCACCATCTCGGGCAAGAGTGCTCCTGCACCGCCATGGGTTCGCACCACCACAACAATATCCTTATCCGAATTCCCGTAGATCGGGAAGTACTCCGCCGGCCACACCGCGTCGTCCAGTGCCCCTTCGCGAAAATCTCCTATCACGCCGACGATCGTCCGCATCGATCCCGGCGTCAGGCCAACATCTTCAATCTGCTTTCCGATTGGATCCTCGCCTGCGAAATACTTCCTCGCCAGGGTTTCATTGATGATCGTCACATTTGGATGCCGTGCGTCATCCGCGTTTGTGAACATCCGCCCTTCGAGCAGCCTCACGCCCAGAGTGCTGAGATAGGCCGGGCTCACGTCCCGATCCAGCACATCGTTGTGCTCGCCGTGAAATGGCTTGCCGGGAATTCGAATCCAGTCTGTGTCGCAGTTGCATGAAATCGGCATATCGCTCGAAATGCCCACCGAGGTTACGCCAGGCAATGCGCCCACCTGCTGCTCGATTTTTCGGTACAGTGCAACCAGCGCCTCCTTGCTGTCAGAGCGATTTGTCTCTGTCACGTTCACCGCGGCCAGGTGCGTCGCATCGAATCCGAGCTCAACGTGCAACAGCCGGTAGAGGCTCTTGCCCAGCAGGCCCGCGCCCGATAGCAGTACCACTGCCACCGCCAACTCCACCACGACCAGGTTCGCTCCAAGCTTTTGCCAGAGGCGGCCGGTCGCGCCGCGATCTGCTTCGGCCAGTCCTGCATACAGAGAATGCAGCCGCATCCGGAGTACCGGAATTGCAGTCAACAGCAAGGCTGTCAGCACCGCCACTCCTGCCGCGAAGAGCACTGTATGCGCATTCAGCCCCACAATGTTCAGGAATGGCATTCCCTCCGCCATAGGTTTCGGCACAATCCGAGTCAGCAGTTCCATCAGCCCTGCGGCTACGAATAGTCCGCTCGCGCATCCTGCAATCGCCAGCAGCAGGCCCTCGGTCACAAATTGCCGTATAAGCCGCGCAGGGGTCGCTCCCAAAGCGCCTCGAACCGCAATCTCCCGCCGCCGTTTCTCCACCCGCACCAGCAGCAGGCTTGCAACGTTTACGCAGGCGATCAGCAGCAGCAGCCCCGCCCCCGCGAGCAGCATCAACAAAATCGGCTTGACCTTCCCGACGATTAGCTCTGTCAGAGGCTCTACGCTTGCGCCCTGTCCGGTGTTCGAGCCGGGATATTGTTTCGCCAGTTGTGCCGCCACGCGCTTCAGATCGGCCCTCGCTGACGCAATCGTGACCCCATCCTTCAGCCGCCCCACGCCAAACAGGTTGTGGCAAACGCGACGCTGTTCACACCCGGTGCGATCCAGCAACGGCACCCAGAATTCGGCATTCGCTCGCGGGGCAAACGCAAAGCTCTGCGGCAGCACGCCGACAATTGTGTACTGCTCTCCACTCAGGCTCACCGCTTGCCCGATCACATCCGGCCGGCCGCCAAACCTCTGCTTCCACGTGCCATAAGGAAGAATCGCGATTTTCGGCTGCCCCGGCTGATCCTCACCCGGACGAAAATCCCGGCCCAGAATCGGGTGCACGCCCAGCGTATGAAAGAACCCGGCGCTTACCCGCGCCGCAGGCACCGGTTCGGCCACAGAGCCCATGTGCAGCAAAAAGCCCGTTCCCGTGTACACATCCAAAGAAGAGAGCGTATGGTTCATGCGCTCCCAGTCTTCGTAGTCGTAACGCGAGATATTCGACCGCAGGAATACCGTCTCGCTCTCCGCCACGTCCACCAGCCGGTTCGGCTGCGCGTATGGCAAGGGCTGGATTAGCGCCGCATCGACAAACCCGAAGATTGCCGTGCTCGCACCCATTCCGAGCGCGAGCATCAGCACTGTCGTCACTGCAAAACCGGGATTGCGTCCCATCTGCCGCACTGAAAAGCGCGCGTCCTGGACCACCGTTTCCAGCCGAAAACGCATCACCTCGTGGCTGCGCTCTTTTGTTCGCGCGCTGTTTCCAAACCGGCGCATGGCCGCATAATGTGCCTCTTCCGCGCTCATTCCCCGGTCGCGCAGATCCTCTTCGATCTGCTCCCGGTGGAATGCAATCTCATCGTCCAGTCCTCTGTTGAACGCAGTGCGCCCCATCAGCGCCGCCAGTTTTCTCAGTAGCTTTGCCGGCATGGTCAACCTGCCTCCCCGGCATCCTGCAGCACGCGGCCGATCGCCGCCACCATCTGCCGGAACTGCGACACCTCCAGACCCAGTTGCTTTCTTCCCGCAGCGGTCAGCGTGTAAAACCTGGCCCGCCGGTTGGTCTCCGTCCTCCTCCACTCCGCTTTTGCCCACCCCTGAAGCAGCAGGCGCTGCAGAGCTGGATAAAGCGACCCCTCTTCGACCGTCAACACATCGTCAGAGATTCGCTTGATGGATTGCGCTATCGCGTACCCGTGCAGCGGAGCGCGCCGCAACGTCGTCAGGATTAACATGTCCAGCGTTCCCGGCATCAGATCTGTTTTGCCCATGACTGATACCATAGACAGGCTATGGATAGAATGTCAAGGCTACATGCGCGGCTCCAGCAGTTTCCTCGGCCCCGTTTGCCGGCAGCAGGTCCGATGCGGCCTGGAAGGAGGTCCCTCCACGCACGGCGATAGGGATGGAAGGTTCCCGCGGCCGTCCAGCGACACTTTCGACTGGTGCTGAATCGCCAAATCGCTCATGCAGACGGGAGGCTAAGCATCATCGCGAGCGTCGTCAGCGGCCGTAGCGGGCGGTGAGCTGGGCGTGGGCGAGGATGTGGCCGGCGAGGGCGGCCTCGAGCTGTGCCCGGCTGGCTCCGGGGGCGAGGGCGAGCGGGGTGTCGAGGGCGTAGAGGGTGAAGATGTAGCGATGCGTGGAGCCGGGCGGCGGGCACGGGCCGCCATAGCCTGTACGGTGGAAGCTGTTTTCGCCCTGCAGCGCGCCGCCGGGGAGCTGGGATGAGGTTTCAAGGCCGGCGGGCAGCCCGCGCGTGGTGGCGGGCAGGTTGAAGAGGACCCAGTGGGTGAATGTGCCGAAGGGGGCGTCGGGGTCGACAAGGGTGAGGGCGAGGAAGCGCGTGCCGTAAGGCGGTTTGGACCAGGCGAGCTGGGGCGAGCGGTTTTGGCCGTCGCAGGTGAAGGCGGGCGGGATTTGGCCGTTGGAGAAGCTGGCGCTGGTGAGCTGCATGGCGGGGCCGGAGGCGGTGGCCGCGCCGTGGCAGGCGGCGAGGGCGACGAAGGCGGCGGCCAGGAATGCGGCGGCGAAGAATGCAGATTTGCGGAGCGGTTTGCGGGACGCTCTACGGGGCAGGGCGAGGCGCGCGCGCGCCGGCACGGCAGAGTTTGCGGCGAAAGAGGTGGGCAATCGCATGCGAGTTGCCGGGGTCGGGCCGGGCGAGAACCGTTGGCAACACTATAGCGCGGCGGGGCGGAATTCGTGGCTTCCCACCGATGCGGCCATCCACCCCGGCGACAGGGACTCGTCGCGGAAATCCGGCTCACGCATGAATAGGGCACGCGTCACATGCATGCGGCCAACCGCCCCGGCGGCGGTTCCGGGATAAGGCGGGGTAATAGGGCGGAAGGAACGATTTTGCAGAAATTCGCAGGATGATAACACTGGTTGATGCACAATTGTTAGAAGGAGTGAACGGGATTTGCCGCGCATACATTTTCAACAGCAACTGGCGGAGCTGAAGGACAAGCTGCTGGCGATGGCCGCCTTGTCGCAGCAGGCGGTGGAGAGCGCCGTGGATGCGTATCTGCAGCGGGACCTGGACCTTTGCCAGTATGTGAAGCAGAACGAGACGGCCATCAACACGGCCGAGCGCGAGCTGGACGAGATGGCCTATGAGCTGCTGGCCAAAGAGCAGCCGATGGCGATCGACCTCAGGTTCATTCTGGCGGTGATCAAGATCAACGGGGACCTGGAGCGGATTGGGGACCAGTCGATGGGCATCTCGCGGCGGACGAAGGATATTTTGAAGACCGAGGCGGTGGAGCTTCCCGTGGATTTTGCGGCCATGGGCGAGCATGCGGGGCGGATGATCCGCTCGGCGATCCATGCGCTGCTGGAAGGCAACGCGCGGATGGCGGACACGGTGCGGGAGATGGACGACGAGATTGACCGCATGAACCGGAGAGCGCACGCGGACCTGCTGAAGTTGATCCAGGAGCGGCCGGAGCTTACGCAGCAGGCGATGAGCGGGCTGATGGTTTCGCGCAGCCTGGAGCGGATTGCGGACCACGCGTCGAACATTGCGACGGACGTGATCTTCTGGATCCGCGGGGCGGACGTGCGGCACCAGTTGAGCCTGTCCATGGATTGAAAGAGGGCGGACAAAAAATCGGGACAAGAAAATTGAGACAGGAAAAACGGGCGCTGAGGCAGGGATGCTTCAGCGCCCGTGGTGTTTTTTTTTGAGCGTTGCTGGGCGAGGTGGGAGAGCAAGCCCGTGAGGAAGCTCACAGCGTGGGCGCGATTGTCATCACGCGGTAAACATGCGTGAAGGGTGAGTGCGGGCAGTGGACTGTGGAGCCGGGTCGAAGCGCGCGGGACCCGGCTGGGCCCGGCTCCACGGGTTCAAAGGCTGATGGTCTGGCCGTCTTTGAGCTTGAGGGCTTTGGCCGTGTAGGTGAAGGTGTCGGGTGTGGCGTCGGTCTTGTGTTTCTTGCTGCCCGTGTCGGCAAGCGGGGTCATGACGCCGCGGATTTGCTTGTGGTCAACGGTGAGGGTGACGTAGCCGTGGTGGTACTGGTCGTGAAAGAGGAGCTTGGCGCCGAGGGCGGGGTCCACGTGGCCGGTAGCAGCCTGCATGCCGTGGAGGTGGAAGTAGCCCCCGGCGCCGGCGACGAGGAAAGGAGTGGGCGCGGAGCCGGCGAGGGAACGCTCGATGCGCTGGTAATTGTGGACGTGCGCGGTGAGGAAGATGTTGGGAACGCGACGGGAGTCATTGATGGAGGACTCGAGTGCGCGGGCCATGGCGGGGCTGCCGCTGTGGTGGTCGTCGAAGGAGTAAATGGGGTGGTGGAGGGCGACAATGAGGGCCTTGTCTTCGGGCGCGGAGGCGAGCTCATTGGCCAGCCACTGCTGCTGGACGGAGTCGACGGAGCCGCCTTCAGGGACGTTGGTATACATGCCGACGATGGTGACGAAGGGACAGTCGAGGGTGAAGTAGACGTTGGGCAGCGAGAGAGTGACGCGGGGTGCGTCGCCGCAGATGGCGGCGTCAATGTGCGGGGTGGGCGTCATAAAGTAGCGAACCCAGCCGTCCAGCGAGGTCTGGCCGGAGACGGGATCGCCATCGTGGTTGCCGGGGATGGCGATGATGGGCGGGCCGTAGTGGTCGTAGGGCTCGTAGAACTGGCTGTAGTAGTCGGAGACCTGGCCGTTGTAATAGACGACGTCGCCCAGGTGATAGAAGAAGCGTGGGCGGTCGCGCTCGGAGGCCTGTTGCAGGTCCGTCTTGAGCTGGGTGGCGACGGCGGACTGATAGTCAGAGTTCTTGATGCCGCCGGTGTCGCCGACGGTGTGGAAGACAATCTGCTTGTTCTTGGCGGCGGTGTTGCCGATGCCGGGGAGCATGGATTCGAGGTCGATGTGGTAAGGGGGCTCGCCGAGAGGAGCGGGGAGGGGTTCAAAGCGGGTGTCAGAGACGGCAGTGAGGGGATGGACACGCGGGTGGGCTTGTGCCCTGCCCGCAGGGGGACGCGGACGCGCGATGCCGGGTTGCAGCATGGGAGTGAACCTCCATGCATCGATTAACGCATACGGAGGCCGGGATCCGTTGGCGGGCTGTGTGAATTTTGGTTGAAGCAGGCGCGGGGAAGGACGGGCCCCAATGGGGGCGGCGCCCTGAGCCCTGGCGCCTACTTGATGCCGATGACCATGGAGTCATTGCCGAGCAAGTGCTCGACGCGGGTTTCGCGGAAGCCGGCTTCCTTCATCCAGCCCATGCAGTCTGCGCCGGTGTAGTCAAAACCGCCGGGGCTTTCAATGAGCATGTTGAGGCTCATGAGCAGGCCGAAGGCGTTTTTGGAGCGGTCATCGTCAATGATGGATTCGTAGACGACGAATGCGCCGCCTTCCGGGATGGCCTCGTACGCCTTGCCGATCAGCATCTTCTTTTCGTCGAGGTTCCAGTCGTGGAGGATGTGGCCCATCATGATGACGTCGACTTTGGGCAGTGGATCGGTGAAGAAGCTGCCGACCTGGAAGCGGACGCGCGAGGCAAGGCCGTTCTGCTCGACGTACTCCTCGAAGATCGGCGCGACCTCCGCGAGGTCAAAGCCGGTGCCGGCGATGTGGGGATTTTTGAGGGCGACCTGGACGATGAGATCGCCCTGCGCCGTGCCGCAGTCGGCGGCGGTCTTGTATTTGTGCCAGGGAAATTTGGCGGCGATGGCCATGTTTGCGCCGCGGCTGATGCCGGTCATGGCGCGGAGGAAGCCCTTGAGGCGCGTGGGATCGGCGTAGAGCGCGTCGAAGGCATTTTCTTCGCCGACGATTTCATTCTGCGGCCTGCCGGTGCGCAGGGCGGTGGTGAGCTTGGCCCAGTGGACAAAGAGGCGCTTGTTGGCCATTTCAAGAATGCCGCCGACGTAACTGGGCTTGCGCTTGTCCAGGAAGAGTTCGGTCGAGGGCGTGTTGGCGTAGACGCCGTTGTTGCGTTCCAAAAAGCCGAGGGCGACAAGCGTGTCAAGAAAGTCGCGCGCGGAGCGGGGATGGAGGCCGAGGCGGCCGGTCAGCGGCTCAAGAGCCTCAGGGCCCTTGGCGAGCTCGGTGAAGACTTCCATTTCGACGGCGCTGAGCAGGGTTTTGGCGGCGAAGAAGGCCATGCCGGTTTGCAGGATGTGATCGGGCGAGGGTGCGGACGTTGTCATTGATCTCCTTTGCGAGCAAGGGGAGTTGAATCTGTTGCATGGGGAAATAGACAGGGAGAAGTGTAACGGAGCAGCACGGCGGCAGGGAAAGGAATTCTCCGCGTACGGCGGATTTTCCATCGGCCGGGGCAAAGCTGGTATGCTCGGTTGGCTGAGAAAAGCGATTTACGGTGAGGTGAAGACGGCCATGTGGTTTTTGGGAATGGATGTGGGCACGGGAGGCACGCGGGCGGTGGTGGTGGACGCCGCGGGCAAAGTGATTGCGAGCGCATCGAGTGAGCACGCGCCGTTTCGCACGCCGCATCCGGGATGGGCGGAGCAGGATCCGGAGGACTGGTGGCGCGCTGCGCAGCAGGCGATTCGCGGCGCTTTGGCGGCCGCGCCCGAGCCGAGGCAGCCGATTGCCGCGATGGGACTGACGGGGCAGATGCACGGCGCGGTGATGCTGGACGGGAACGGCGCGGTGCTGCGGCCGTCGCTCATCTGGTGCGACACGCGCACGCAGCCGGAGTGCGACTGGCTGACGGAGAAGATTGGCTATGCGCGGCTGATTGAGCTGACCTGCAATCCGGCGCTGCCGAATTTTACGCTGACGAAATTGTTGTGGGTGAAGAGGCATGAGCCGGAGACGTTCGCGAAGATTCGCCACGTAATGTGCCCGAAGGACTATGTGCGCTACCGGCTGACGGGCGAGTTTGCAATGGACGTGCAGGAGGCCAGCGGCACGCTGCTGCTGGACGTGACGCACCGGCGATGGTCAAAGGAAGTGGCGGAGGCGGCGGGGATTCCGGAGAGCTGGCTGCCCAGGGTGTATGAATCGCCGGAGGTGTGCGCGCGGGTGAGCGAGGCGGCCGCGGGATTGACGGGGCTGCCGGCGGGAATGCCTGTGGTGGCCGGAGCGGGCGACCAGGGCGCGGGCGCGGTGGGCATGGGGATTCTTGAGCCGGGCTCGGTTTCCGCGACGATTGGAACCAGCGGCGTGGTCTTTGCGGCGACCGCCGAGCCGACCAAGGATGCAAAGGGGCGGCTGCACACGTTTTGCCACGCGGTGCCGGGCCTGTGGCACGTGATGGGCGTGACGCAGAGCGCAGGGCAGAGCTTTCGCTGGCTGAAGGAGACGTTTTTTGCCGGCGAGAGCTATGACGCGCTGACGGCGGCGGCGGCGAAGGTGGCGGCGGGCAGTGAGGGGCTGGAGTGGGCGCCGTATCTGCTGGGCGAGCGGACGCCGCACCTTGACCCGGAAGTGCGCGCGGCCTTTGCGGGGATTGGGCCGACGCACACGGCGGCGCATTTTGTGCGCGCGGTGCTGGAGGGCGTGGCGTATTCGCTGGAGGACAGTTTTACGCTCTTTGCGGAGTTGGGGATTCCGGTGAGCGGGGTGCGGTTGGGCGGCGGCGGCGCGCGCGGACCGCTGTGGCGCAGGATTCAGGCGGGCGTGTATGGGCAGGCGGTGGAAACGCTGACGGCCGAAGAGGGCGGCGCGTTTGGATGCGCGCTGATGGCCGGCGTGGGCGCGGGACACTGGGCGAATCTGGATGCGGCTTGCGGCGAGGCGATTGAAGTGGCCGAGCGGCTGGAGCCGGATGCGGCGGACCTTGCCGCGTACAAGGCCGGGTATGCCAAGTGGCGCAAGCTGTATCCGGCGCTGAAGAGTTTGCGTTAGCGCGGCTGCGATGACACGGTGAATCGCGATGCATTAGTCTTGCATTCATCTTTGTATCGGGATGGAGCGGGCGGATGCGTCTTTCTATTTCTTTGGCGGCTTTGATGGCGGTGTGCGTGGCGAGCGGCGTGGCTTGCGGCCCGGCGGCGGAGTGCGCGGCGCAGCAGGCGAGCGCGCCCTCGTGTGAAACTCTGCACCTGATTCCCGCGCCGCGGGAGTGCGATGCGGTTGCGCAGATTGCGCTGGGCGATGCGGGCATTGAAGTGACAAGCATTGAAGGGAGAGGCGGGCACGACGCGGAGGATGCGTTTGCGGCCGAGGATCTTGCGCAAGCCTTGAAGGCGCGCGGCGTGGAAGCGGGCCGGCATGGCAAGGTGCGGGTGCGGCTGCTGCGCGCCGATACGCAGGACGGGCGCGCGCTGCTGGAGCGGAATCATCTGGCGTTTGACGCGGCGATGCACGACGAGGGCTATGTGCTTGCGCCGGACGGCAAGCGCGGGCTGGCGGTGATTGCCCAGACGGCGGCGGGCGAGTTCTATGGCGCGCAGACGGTCAAGCAACTGGTGCGCGGCGCGGGGCGGGATGCGGTGCTGCTGACGCCGACGCTGCGCGACTGGCCGGCGATGCCGCATCGCGGGGTGAGCGACGACTGGTCGCGCGGGCCAATGCCGAATATGGATTTCCTGAAGCGCGAGCTGCGCACCATGGCCGCGTACAAGCTGAATACGATCTCGCCGTACTTTGAGGCGACGTTTGCGTATGCGTCCACGCCGGTGGCGGCGTTTCCGGGCGGCGCAATGACGCCGGACGAGGCGCGGCAGATGGTGGCCTACGCGGCGAAATATCACATCACGGTGATTCCGGAGCAGGAGTCGTTCGGGCATCTGCACCACGTGCTGAAGTTTGAGGAGTACTCGCCGCTGGGAGAAACGCCGCATGGTGCGGTGCTGGCGCCGGGAGATCCGCGGTCACTGCCGCTGATTGCAAGCTGGTTTGGCGAGCTGGCGAAGGTGTTTCCGGGGCCCTACGCGCACATTGGCGCGGATGAGACGTTTGAGCTGGGGATGGGGCGCACGCGCGACGAGGTGAAGGCCGAGGGTCTGGACACGGTGTATCTGAATTTTCTGAAGCAGATTCACACGGCGCTTGCGCCGGACCACAAGCGGCTGCTCTTCTGGGGCGACATTGCCGAGAAGTCGCCGGAGAAGGTGGGGATATTGCCCAAGGACATGATCGCGGTGCCGTGGCACTATGACGCGGAGCCGGATTTTACGAAGGCCATCAAGCCGTTTGTGGATGCGGGGCTGGAGACGTGGGTGGCCCCGGGCGTGAACAACTGGAACCGCGTGTTTCCTGACAACAATGTGGCGCTCGCGAATATTCGCGTGTTTGTGCGCGACGGGCAGAGGCTGGGCGCCAAAGGCGTGCTGAATACGGTTTGGAACGACGACGGCGAGGGCATCTTCGACGAGAACTGGTATGGCGTGCTGTTTGGCGCGGCGGCAGGATGGCAGAAGGGCGAGAGCCCGGAGGCGTCGTTCGAGGCGTCGTATGGGCTGGCCTTCCACGGCGACGCGACGGGAAAGATTGACGAGGCGGAGCAGGCGCTGATGGCGGCGCATGCGGTGCTGCACGAGGCCGGCCTCGAGGATGTGCAGGACAGCTACTTCTGGGTGGATCCGTTTTCGCCGGAGGGCGGGCAGGTGAGCACGAAGCTGCTGCCGGCGGCGCATGCGCTGCGGCTGGATGCCGAGCGGGCGATTACGCTCGTTGCCCAGGCGCGGGCGGCGGCCAAGGCGAGCCACACGACGCTGCGCAACGAGGCGGCGCTGGACGCGATGGAGCTGGGCGCGCGGCGGATGGATTTTGTGGGCATGAAGTTTGAGGCGGCGGACGATTGCGGGAGGCTTTATGCGCGCGCGCAGGCGCTGGCGGCGGACAAGGCGAACTGGAACGAGGTGAGCGATCTGCTGGAGACGATTGGCTCAAACAACGGGCGGCTTGAGGATATTCGCGACGGGTACTCGCAGATTGGGGAGCTGTTTCGCAAGGCGTGGCTGCGCGACGAGCGGCGCTACTGGCTGGCCAACAACGAGGACCGCTATGCGCGGGCGACGGAGCTGTGGATTGGGCGCAGCCGCAAGTGGAATACGGTGATCCAGCACTGGTGGGACACGCACACGCTGCCGCCGGCCGGCGTCGTGGGGCTGCCGGAGGTTGCGGGTGCGGCAGGCGGCCCGGCCGGGAAGTGAGCCGCTGTTTTTTCTGTACTTTGGCGGTCCTATTGGTCATAATGGTCAATATGGTCAGGAGGATTAAGATGATCACTGAAGTGAATGCGGTGAACTTCAGGCAGAACCTGGGCGAGATGCTGAACCAGGTGCAGTACTGCAACGACAGCATCGTTATCAGCAAGGACGGGAAGCCCGTGGCCGCGCTTGTGGACGCGGAACTGTTTGCGCGCATCCGGCGCATGCGCGAACGGTTCGATTTGCTGAGCAGCCGGATTGTCCGCGCCTACGCCGACGTTCCGGCGGAAAAAGGCATGGCGGAGATTTCAGCCGCGGTGGCACGCGGCCGCAGACGCTGATGGCGGGATTGCGCGTGGTGCTGGATACCAATGTGCTGGTTTCGGGGCTTGCCTATCCGTCCAGCATTCCGGGCCGGATTGTGGAAGCGTGGAAGCACGGCTCGCTGGAGATGGCGGTGTCGCGGTACATCCTGGACGAGATGGCGCGCGTGCTTCCGCGGCTGAAGCGCATTCGCCTGACGAAGGCGGAGATTCGCGATTTGACCGACGGCCTGATGTTTCTGGCCGAGTTGGTGGAACCGGAGAAGAGTGTGGTGCCGTTGCTGCGCGACCCGGCCGACCAGGCGATTCTCGGCACGCTGATTGCGGCGCGGGCCAATTACCTGATTACAGGGGACAAGGATCTGCTGGCCATCGCGGGCCGATATCCGGTTGTGACTCCGGCGCAATTCTGGGAGCGGCACGGTGGTTGAAGCCGCCGCGCTACTCGGCTCCGGCTGGCGAGGGTTGCCCCGCTGCCGAAGGCTCCGGGCAGTCCTCGTACTCGAATTTGCGCAGGTTGCGCAGACACTCAGAGAGCGCGATGAACTGCGACTCACCCCAGCCGGCGGGGTGGAAGGGCATGGAGTTCTGGTTGAGGCAGACGTCGGCCGAAGCGAAGTACTTCATGTCGCTGGTTTTGGCGGAGGCGAATTCCTTGACCGTGATGCGGACCTCAACCTCGCCGCCGGCGTGCTTTTTCCTGATGGAATAAAAGTGCAGAAGAGCAAGAGCCTCAGACGGGTCCTTTTGCAGCAGCTTCCAATCGTTCATTGCGCCCCCCGACGAATCGCCGTTTTTGTTCTGGTGCCAAGTGTAGCGGATGGACGCCGATTTGGCGTGCGAAACTTGCGCGCGATTCGGCGGAAGGAAAAAGCCCCGCGCGAGGCGGGGCTGTTTCCAGTTGCATCGTCAGGTGCACTTATTTCAGCGTGATGGTGTGGGTGAGGGGCGTGTCCTGGCTGGAGCTGCCCACGCGGAGGATGAAATCGCCCGGGTCAATGTGCCACTGGTGCAGCGTGGGGCTCCAGTAACTGAAGGCGTGGGCCTTCAGCACGAGGGTGACGTGTTTGGTTTGGCCGGGAGCGAGGCGGACTTTGGCGAAGCCCTTGAGCTCGCGCTCCGGGCGGCTGACGGTGGCTGAGGGATCGGAGACGTAAAGCTCGGCCACTTCCGCGCCGTCCACGCTGCCGGTGTTGGTGACGTCAAAGCTGACGGGGATGCCGACGGGGTCAATGGTGCCAATGGTGGTGAGCGAGGGCGCCTGCAGGTTGGAGAAGCTGAAGGTGGTGTAACTGAGGCCGAAGCCGAAGGGGAAGAGCGGCTGCTTGCCGGTGGTGGTGTAGTAGCGGTAGCCGACCATGAGCTTGTCGCCGTAGGTGGTGTGCTGGATGACGTCAGTCCGCGTGGGATGGCCGTACTCGTGGACTTCAAGTTTGGTGTCCGCGCCGGGCGTTGGATAGTAGTACTCGTAGGACGGACTGCCCTTCCAACTGGCGACGAAGGTGATGGGCAGGCGGCCTTCGGGGTCGTGCCTGCCGAAGAGGATTTCGGCCAGGGCGGTGCCGCCCTCCTGGCCGGGATACCAGGTGTGGAGCAGGGCGGGAACTTTGTCGAGCCAGCCAGAGGTGTCCACCGCGCCGCCGCCGGTCAGGGTGACGATGGTGTGCGGATTGGCGGCTGCCGCGGCCTGAATGAGCGCGTCTTGGCCCCAGGGAAGTTGGAAGCTGCGGTCAGAGCCTTCGCTCTCGTTGGAGGGACCGAAGCCGACGGCGACGACAACGGCATCGGCGGCCTTGGCGATGGTTGCCACGTCGGGCGAGATGAGGGAGGCCGTGCTGCGAATGCCCAGCGCGAAGCGATTGCCGGCGAAGGAGGGCAGGTAATCGGCTTCGACTTGGATGGTCTGGCCGGCGTCAAGATGGACGGTGGCCGACTCAGGATGCTGGCCTTCCTTCTGCGTTTGCGCGGCGACGGTTTTGCCATCGACCTTGATGGTGTAGTGGTCGCCGCCGGAGGCTGCGGCCAGGATGAGATAGTCGCCGGCGTCGGTGGCCTTGTAGCTGGCGGTGTACCGGATGCTGCGCGGGGATTTGTTGGGCGGTCCCCACCACTCGTTCTTATAATTGGCAATGCCGCGGACGGTTTCCGTGGCCGGCGAGCCGGTGAAGTCGTGGCTGGGATAGGTGGCTTGCCGGACGGGGCCGTCCCAATGGGTCTCGTAGAAGACTTCGTTCATCTCCGGCAGGCCGCGGGTGTAAAGCACGTGGACATGCGGGCCGAGGAAGTTGCCGATCCCGGTGACGAAGCTCACCGGGTCAAAGGCCGTGGCCTCTGAGGAGCCGCCTCCGCCGGGCACGGCCGGCCATGCCTCCGGCCCGATGACGGCGATGGTTTTAATTTTGCCCTGGTCGAGCGGGAGCAGGTGATCCTGATTCTTGAGCAGGGTCATGCTCTCGAGAGCGCCGCGCAGGGCAACGGCGCGATCGGCGACCGAGTAAACGGGGTCATTGAGGTCGAGCTGCGGACGATCGAGGAAATGGAAGCGGATGGCCGTGCGCAGGATGCGGAGAACCTTGTCGTCGATGGTGGCTTCCTTCACCTCGCCGCTCTTGATGGCGGGCATGAGCGTGGCGGCATTCATAAAGCGCGCGCTGGGCATCTCCAGATCGAGGCCGTTGTTGGCCGCGGCCACGCCGTCGTAAGTGGCGTCCCAGTCCGACATCAGCACGCCCTTGAAGCCCCATTCCTCCTTGAGCAACTGGACGTTGAGGAAGTGGTTCTGGGTGGAGTGCTGGCCGTTGACGAGGTTGTAGGAATCCATCACGGCGCCGACGTGGCCGCGGGTGACGGCGGCCTTGAAGGCGGGAAGATAGATTTCGCGCATGGTGCGCTCGTCGGCGGTGACGTCCACGTTGTGGCGGTTGTACTCCTGATTGTTGAGCGCGTAATGCTTCACGGTGGCGGAGACGCCCTGGGACTGCACGCCGTCAATCCATGGCACGACGAGGGTCGAGTTGAGGTAGGGGTCCTCAGAGAGATATTCAAAGTTGCGGCCGGCCACGGGCGAGCGCGCGATGTTGACGCCGGGGCCGAGCAGGAAGTTGACGCCGCGTGCGCGAGCGTCGCGGCCGAGAGCGCGGCCAAGGTCGTAGGCGAAGTTGGGGTCCCATGTGGCGGCCAGGGCCACGCCGCCGGCGTAGGCGGTGGTGGGGCCCCAGGTGCGCACGCCCACCGACGCGTCTGACATTTTCAGGCGCGGCAGGTCGATCGAGGGCTCCGCATAAGTGAACATCGAGTCCACGCCGCCGATGAGCTGGATTTTCTGCTCCAGGGTGAGCTTGGAGAGCATCTGGTGGGCCTGGGCCTCAATGGCGGGCGAGTCCGGCGCGGGCGCCTGGGCGCTGGCCGGCAACACCGGGAGAACGAGGGCAACGGAGAAGAGCAGCATCGCCAGGCACGCGCGGCGTGCTGGCACAATCGATTGCTTTACGGGATTTGTGAAGGTTTTCATAACGCGGAAAGGCTAATGCACCAGGCCCGGGGATGTACAGGGAATCATGGCGCAAGGGCGGAGAAGCCTGCCTCGATTCGGATGAGCGGCTCGGATGAGCTGCGGAAGAAGGAGTGATTCCGCCGCAAAGAGCATCCCAGGCAAGAGAGCGTTCCAAAGCGAGACAGTTATCGCACTTTCGTTGCACATCGCATTACCGCAGTGTGCTGGAGCCCGCTGGCCCGCTTTGCACGGCCACCCGATAAACAAGGTGAGGGCCGCGCACGACAAGCCCAACAGGAACCGGGGAGCGCAGATGCCGATGGCGATTGACGAGGGATGCATCATTCGTGCGAGTGAGCAGTTTTGGGAGCAGATGCTGGCGATGCAACTCACGCCGGTGGCGGGGCCGGAGGAACTGAACCTGGCGGCGGGACACGTGCAGGGGCGAGTGTGGCTCAGCGGCGCGTGGGAGGGCGAGATTGAAGTGCGCATGGCGGAGACGCTGGCGATGATGGCCACCAGCGTGATGCTGATGCAGCCGCTGGAGACGGTGGCCGAAGCCGACACGCTGGACGCGACGCGCGAGATTGCGAACATGATTGCGGGCAACATCAAGTCCGCGCTGCCGCAGCCGAGCCGGATGACCCTGCCGGAGGCGGCCGTGGAGTGCGCGGCCTTTCAGGGCAGCACGCGGACGGCGGATTCGCTGGGCGTCGCCTTTCAGCATGCGGCGGGCGATCTGGTGGTGCGGGTGCAGGAGCACGGCGAACGGGGCTGAGAAGATTGCAGGGCAGAAAATAAAGGCCTCGTCCTGGATGGACGGGGCCTTTGCTGGTTGGAGGGAGCGCGCTCAGGATTTCAGGAGAGGTGCGTGATGGGCCGGCCTCCAAAGCGGCCCGGCGCGGGCGGAAGCGCAAGGCCGGCGGTGTCGGCGGCCATCACCTGCTTGAAGTCCTTGCGGAAGACGGCCATCTCTTCTGAGGTTCCGACGGTGATGCGCAGCCAGTTGGGCCAGGCCGGCCAGATGCGGCCGACGAACATCTCCTTTGCGGCAAGCGCGGCGTGTACCTGCAGGCCGGGACGTTTTACATTGACCATGAAGCAGTTGCTCACGGACGGCGTAACGGCGTAGCCCTCGCTCTTGAGCCACTCGAGGTTCTCGCGGCGGATGTCGCCGATGATCTTTTTGCGGGCGGGAACCACGTCCTTGTCCAGCAGGCTGGCTTTGGCGGCGGCCAGGGCGGTCACGGGGATGGCGTTCTGGCCGTTGATGTTGGCGATTTTTTTAAGCAGGTCAGGCCTTCCGATGGCAAAGCCCATGCGCATGCCGGCCATGCCATAGATTTTGGAGAAGGTGCGCAGGACGATGACGTTCTTGCCTTCCTTCACGAAGTGGAGCGAGCGCGGCTCATCGCAGAAGTGGATGTAGGCTTCGTCGATAAGGATGACGCAATCCTTTGGCGCGTGGTTGACGGCGTACTCGATCTCCTCGTGGGGCGTCACGGTGCCGGTGGGGTTGTTGGGATTGCAGATGTAGAGGACGCCGGGGTTGGGCGTGACGGCGAGCATCGCCTTGATGTCGTGCCGGGCTGCGCCGTTGGGGTCGGCCAGGGGCACTTTGAAGATTCTTGCGCCGGTGTTTGCGGCGGCCCACGTGGGGGCCTCATAGCCGGGATCGGCTGTGACGAGCGGGCGGTCCTTGCCGGTGTAAGCCAGAACGGTGAAGGCGATGGGCTCAGTGGATCCGGAGAAGGCGAGCACGGAATCGGGGTCGAGGCCCTTCTGATTGGCGAAGGTGGCTGCGATTTCCTCGTCCCACGGAAACAGATAGCGGCCGCCGCGGGGAATGATGTCGGCGACGGCTTGGCGCGCGGCTGCGCAGGGGCCCATGGGGTTCTCGTTGGCGTCAATGTGAATGCCGATGTCGGGGTCAGGGAACTGGGGCATGGCGGCGCGGGCCAGCTCCGGCTCAGTCAGCAGAGGCATGGCTGCCAGCGCGGAGGCTCCGGCGGCGAAGCGGAAGAAGGAGCGGCGGGAGAAGCCGGCGGCGAGCGAGGATTCAGGCATGGGTTGCATGGAAACGGCTCCTTGAAAAAAGCGTGCGTGTGCGACGGGCCAACGGGAGCGGCAGCGCGCGGGGGCGGGCTTGCGCCGAGGGTTGCGGCGGAGTGATGGAGATCTTTGCGCAGGAGTGGAGGAAGGAGTTCTCCATGCCTCAAAGTATCGTTGCGGCGCGGGGAAGACAAGAAAAATTGGGGTGGACAGGCGAAGCAGGGAAGACCTGTGCGGGGAGTGCCTGCGCGAGGAAGGGAGCGCGGAGTTGGCGGAGGTGTCGCGCCGGGAATGGACTGTGGTACCCTTCGGAGGGTAAACGCTTACCCGAATGCCGAAGGCGATTGTTGCAGCCGGCTGGGGCTCAAGACGAGGGGTGAGCGGGGCATTGCGGAGGTTTTTTTAGGCAGCCTGGATTGCTGCTTGACAGGTCTAGCAGTAAACCCATTTACTTAGGAGCGACCGCCGGGTTTCCCCCGGAACGGAATTGCCCTTGACCAGGTGACAATATGTTCGAATTGGTCCCACTTTCGGCGCTTGCCGTGCCTTCCCTGCATGTCAGCGGCACGGCGCTGGCGCTCAGCGCGGTTTCACTGGCACACCTCAGCCTGCTCGATATCGCCATCATCGCAATCTATTTCGCGATGGTGCTCTGGATCGGCTTTTACCTGAAAGGCCAGGCGAACACCAGCGAAGAGTTCTTTATGGCCGGGCGGGAGATGACGGCCTGGATTGCCGGGCTGAGCTTTGTCTCAGCCAACCTGGGCTCACTGGAGCTGATGGGGTGGGCCGGCTCGGCCTATCAGTACGGCATTCTGGCGGCGCACTGGTACTGGGTGGGCGCCATTCCGGCCATGCTCTTCCTGGGCATGGTGATGATGCCCTTCTACTACGTGTGCAAGACGCACTCCGTGCCCGGCTACCTGCAACTGCGCTACGGGCAGGGCGCCAGCGTGGTCTCGGCAGTGTCGTTCGCCTTTATGACGGTGCTGATGAGCGGCGTGAACATGTTCGCCATGGCGGAAGTGATGAAGGTGGTGCTGGGCTGGAACCTGAACTTCTCCATCATCGTTTCATCCCTGGCGGTGGCGCTTTATGTGGCGCTGGGCGGCCTGCGGTCGGCAATTTTCAATGAGGTGCTGCAGTTTGTGCTCATCTGGGGCGGCGCGCTGCTGGTGCCGATCTTCGGACTGCTGGAAGCAGGCGGCTGGAACGGCTTCAAGGCCCGGCTGGCGCACGAGATGGCCACCGGCGCGATTGTCAAAGGCGACTACACGCACATGTGGCACAGCCTGGGCCACTTTGCCAACAATCCCATGGGCATCAACTGGGAGGGCATTGTCTTCGGCCTGGGATTTGCCATCAGCTTCGGCTACTGGACAACGGACTTTCTGGTGGTGCAGCGCGTGCTGGCGGCCAATGACCTGCGCGCGGCGCGGATGGCTCCGGTCATTGGCTCGTTCTTCAAGATGGCCGTGCCGTTCATCGTGATTCTGCCCGGATTGCTGGGCCTGGTGGTGCTGCAGAATCCGAATGGATCGCTGATGCACCTGGTGCCGCAGAACCTGGCCGTGGCGGGCTCAGGGCTGCACAGCTACAACGAGGTGCTGCCCCTGATGATGGTGCGCTATCTTGCGCCGGGCCTGCTGGGACTGGGCATTACCGCGCTGATTGCCGGCTTTATGAGCGGCATGGCCGGCAACGTGAGCGCGTTCTCGGCGGTGTGGACCTACGACATCTACAAGCCGCTGATGATCAAGAATGCGCGCGACGAGCACTATGTGACGGTGGGCCGCTGGGCCACGGTGCTGGGCGTGATTGTGTCGATTGTGACCGCGTACATGGTGATGCATGCGGCCAGCATCATGGATTACGTGCAGGCGCTGTTCAGCTTCTTTATTTCGCCGCTGCTGGGCGTGGTGCTGATGGGCATGTTCTGGAAGCGGGCCACGAAGGCCGCCGGCTTTTGGGGCCTGCTGATTGGCACGGTCACGTCCGTGGGCTTGTGGGCGTGGGTCAAGCTTGTGCCCTCGGCGCTGCGCTTCGTGGCGCTCTCGCCGGACGCCAAGGCGATGGCCGAGGACATGTATCGCGCGCTGTGGAGCGTGATTGTGACAGTGCTGGTGACCTTTGTGGTGAGCCTGTTTACAAAGCCGAAGACGCTGGCCGAGCTGAACGGCGTGGTGTATGGCGCAACCAAGCTGCCCAAGGAAGAGCCGGTTCCGTTCTACAAGAACGAGTGGTTCTGGACGGCGATTGCCATCGTGTTTTTCGTGGCGCTGAACGTGTACTTCTGGTAAGGAGGCGGGGATGCAATCGGGACATATTTCAATCTGGTTCTTTATCGGAGTCACGCTCAGCATCTATGGCGTGCTGATCTGCGGATCGGGGCTGGTGAATCTGGCCACGGGGCATCTGCCGCACGTGGTCATGGCGCAGTTGCGCGCGCCGGTGTGGTGGGGCGGCGCAATGCTGGCGCTGGGACTTTTTTACAGCATCCGCTTTCGCCCCGGACGCAGCAGCAAGCACTGACGTGCGCTGGGTGACGTGCGCTGGGCAATTGCGGGGCTGAACACTTTGCAGGAACGCATTGCAGAATCACATTGCAGGAACAAGGAGCTGTGGGAATGGCAACCGAACGAGTGATGACCTTTGGAATTGTGGTGGGCAATCGGGGATTCTTTCCCGATCACCTGGCCAAGACCGGGCGTGAGGAGATTCTGAAGGTGCTGGAGGCGGCCGGTGCGCGCGCCGTGGTGCTGGGTCCGGAAGAGTCAAAGCACGGCGCGGTGGAGACGTATGCGGAGTCGCAGCGCTGCGCAGAGCTTTTCAAAAAGCATGCCGATGAGATGGACGGCATTATCGTCACGCTGCCGAACTTTGGCGAAGAGCGCGGCATTGTGGATGCCATCCGGCTGTCGGGCTTGCGGGTTCCGGTGCTGGTGCAGGCCACGCCGGACCGCAGCGACAACATGACGATTGCGGTGCGGCGCGACAGCTTTTGCGGCAAGATGAGCGCGTGCAACAACCTGATGCAGTACGGGATTCCGTATTCGCTGACCGCGCTGCACACTGAGAGCCTGAGCTCGGCGGAGTTCAAGGCGGACCTCGAGTGGTTCTCGCAGGTATGCCGCATCGTGAAGGGGCTGAAGAATCTGCGCATCGGCTCGATTGGCGCGCGGCCCACGGCCTTCAACACGGTGCGCTACTCCGAGCGGATTTTCGAGACGAGCGGAATCACGATCGAGACCATCGATTTGTCGGAGATCTTCGGGCGCATCAACCGCATGAAGGACACCGACGATGCGGCGCAGGCCAAGCTGGCGGCCATCAAGAGCTACGTCAGCACCAGCGGCATTGCCGATGCGGCGCTCGTGAAGATGGCCAAGCTCGGCGCGGTCATTGACGGCTGGATGAAGCAGGCGCATGTCACCATCAGCGCGGTGCAGTGCTGGACGTCGATGGAGGAGTATTTCGGCGTGGTGCCGTGCACCATTATGAGCATGATGAGCAACGACCTGATCCCCTCGGCCTGCGAGGTGGATGTGCCCGGCACGCTCAGCATGTATATGCTGGCGCTGGCCAGCCAGACGCCCTCGGCGCTGCTGGACTGGAACAACAATTATGGCAGCGACCCGAACAAGTGCGTGTGCTTCCACTGCTCGAATCTGCCCAAGCACTTCTTCAAGGATGTGCGGATGGATTTCCAGGAGATTATTGCGGGCACGGTGGGCAAGGAGAACACCTTCGGCACGTGCGTGGGCCGGGTGAAGGCGGGCGCGATGAGCTTTGCGCGCTACTCCACAGACGACCGCCGCGGCGTGATTCGCGGCTACACCGGGCCGGGGCGGTTCACCGACGATCCGTTGCAGACCTTTGGCGGCGCGGGCGTGGCCGAGATTCCGCACCTGCAAAAACTGCTGCGCTACATTTGCCGCGAGGGATTTGAACATCATGTGGCGGCCAACTTCAGCGATGTGTCGAAAGCCGTGCATGAGGCGGCGCGGTACATGGGCTGGGAGAGCCACCATCATCCCGAGCTGGAAGACTAAGGGCTGTTTGCATCCCCGGCCCGGGGGCAAAACGGGAAGCCGGGCGGGCGTTGGCACAAGTTGTCAACGCCCGCGTTGTTTTTACGGGTATGATGGCGGGGAGGAACGACCATGAGCAAACGAATCCAGAGGAGCCTGGCGGCGCAGGGCTCCACCATTGTGAGCGAGGCGGAGTGGAACGCGGAGCTGGAGGCCAAGCACGCGAAGCTGGTGGAGTGGATGAAGGCGCAAAAGCTGGCCGGCGTGCTGCTGCGGCGCCACGAGAATATTGCCTGGCTGACGGGCGGCGCGGTGGAAGCACGCGTGCTGGTGCCGTGCGAGACGGCCGTGGTCAGCCTGCTGGTCACGGCGGAGGGCAGGCGCTACTACTTGACCACGGAAAACGAAGCGCCGCGGCTGGGCGACGAGGAGTTTGCCGGGCTGGATTTTGAGCCGGTGCTTTTTCCGTGGTATGCGGACGACACGGCGGCGAAGGCCGCCAAGCTGGCCGGCGGGCAGGTGGGTTCGGATACGCCGGGGCCGGGATTGACGACCGTGAATCTCTATCCGCTGCGCGCCTCGCTTGAGCCGGGTGAGATTGCGCGCTATCGCTGGCTGGGCCAGGAGACGGCGGGCTCCACGGTGGAGGCGCTGATGCTGATTGAGCCGGGGCTGAGCGAGCTGGACATGGAAGCGGTGATGGCGGCCAATCTGTTGCGGCGCGGCATTCAGCCTTCGGTGCGCCTGTTTGCCGTGGATGAGCGGATTTTGAAGTACAAGCACGCCGTTCCGCGCGGCGCGCGGATGAAGAACTACGCGATGCTGAACCTGTGCGCGCGCAAGTGGGGACTGGCGATTTCGATTACGCGGTTTGTACACTTTGGCCGGGTGCCGGACGACCTGGCGAAGCGCTTTCACGCCTCGGCACAGGTGAATGCCGCGCTGCTGGATGCAACGCGCCAAGGCGCAACCGCGGCAAAGCTGTTTGAGACGGCGCAGGCGGCTTATGCCGCGGCGGGATTTCCGGGCGAAGAGAAGTTTCATCACCAGGGAGGGCCGACGGGCTACTGGGAACGCGAGTGGCTGGCCACGCCGAAGGGCACTGAGACGGTGGTGAATCATCAGGCGTTCGCATGGAACCCCAGCATCAAAGGCGGCAAGGTGGAAGACACTGTGCTGCTGAGCGACGGCAAAATCGAGTGGCTGACGGAGACGCCGGAGCTGCCCACGATTACGGTCACGGTGAAGGGAACGGAGTATACGGCCGCGGATGTGCTGAGGAAGTAGACCTAGGCGCGAGGAATCAGGAGGCCGGAGCCGCGCCGGCTTCCGCGGGCTGCAGCGTGAGGCGGGCGGCAAGCACCACCAGCGCGGACCACAGTGCGTCCGCGCCAAGCAGATGGACAATCTGCAACCACACCGGCGCCAGCAGGAAAACGTCGAGGACTCCCAGCGCATACTGAATGGCCAGCAGCGTGGGCACGAGCGCGAAGAGGCCGCGATTGTCCCAGTGGGCCGAGCGCTTGGCGGCGCGCACCACCAGCCAGATGAGGAAGACGCTGGCGAGGAAGGCGACGGTGGGATGCGTCCAGCGCCAGCGGACAAGCCAGGCGCTGCGTGCGGAAAAATCCTGCGCGAAGGCTGAGCGGAGTGATGTGGCGGGGAACAGCGTGTCCCCCAGCGCGGCCAGCGAACCGGTGACGCCGACCACAAGAACGATGAACAGAGCCGTGCCCACGCCGAACGGGGCGACGAGGCGGATGTGCCCGCGAAGGAAGCCGGTGCGGCGGCTGAGCATGTGCGCGGTAAGGGTCAGCGCGGCCAGCAGCAGCAGCGTGTTGGTGAGGTGCAGCGCAAGATAGGGCGGGCGCAGCGGCGAGTGGCTTTCCGCGGTGAGGCCCAGCAGAACCAGCAGCGCGCCCAGAATGGCTTCCACCAGCGTGAAGGCCACGGCGGCCGCTGCGAAAGCGCGCGCCAGATGGCCGCGCACGGTGGCGCGGAAGGTCCACACCAGCAGGGCGATGGCCAGCAGGAAGGAGATGCCGCTGGTGACGCGATGCGTGAACTCGATCATGGTGTCCGCGTTGGGCGAGTGCTGCATGACCGTGCCGTTGCACAGCGGCCAGTGGTCGCCGCAGCCGGCTCCGGCGCCGGTGGCGCGTACCAGCGCTCCCCACAGAATGACGGCGATAAAGTAAACAAGAACGCCCCAGGCAAAGCGGCGCAGCGCAGGCGTGGGCAGGGCCTTTACGTCCGCTTGTACCGCTGAAGCATGCATTCAGGGGATCTCCCGGGGACAACGTTCCAGTGTAGCCCATGGGGGCGTGGCGCGTTTGCCACGGCAATTTCTGAGTTGCCGATTTCCTTCGTGGTCGTGTGGAAGGTCGCCGCTCCCTGAAGGTTGTCGCTCCCTGAAAGTTGCCGCTTCGTGATGGTCGCGTCGGCTCCAGCACCACAGCTCCGGGGCGCGGCGGCTCAGGAATCGCGTTCGCTGTTGAGCAGGCGCAGCACGTGCAGCACGATCATCAAGTCCTCAGCGGGCGGAATCACGCGGACCGCAACGCGCGAAGCCGGCGAGGAGACGGCCGCCTGGCCGCGGACATGGTTCCGCTCGGGGTCAAGCGCGATGCCGAGCGGTGCCAGGCGCGCGCAGATTTCGGTGCGGCAGTCGATGTCGTTCACGCCGATGCCGCCGGTGAAGACGAGCATGTCGAGGCCGCCGAGGGAGACGACCAAGCTGCCCACCCATTTGGCGATGGTGCGGGTGAAGAGTGTGACGGCGAGGCGTGCGTTTTCATTGCCGGCGGCGATGGCTTCGCGCAGGCCGCGCATGTCGTTGGTCAGCCGGCTTGCGCCCAGCAGGCCGGCCTGCTCGGCGGCGAAGGCTTCAAGCTTGTCGGCGGCGTCGGCGGTGCCGGGCGTCTCCTGCGCGATGCGGCGCAGCGCGAAGAGGAGCACGCCGGGGTCGATGTCGCCGGTGCGCGTGCCGCTGATGATGCCGCCGGTGGGCGTCAGGCCCATCGAGGTGTCCACGCATTTGCCGTCGCGGATGGCGGTGAGGGATGCGCCGTTGCCCAGATGCGCGACGATGAGGCGCGGCGGCACTTCCGCGCCGAGCTGGTACACGATGGACTCGCAACTGATGCCGTGATAGCCGTAGCGGCGCACGCCCAACTGCGTGTACTCGCCGGGGATGGGCAGATGCCAGGCTTCTTCCGGCATGGTGCGGTGAAAGTAGGTGTCAAGGCAGACAAAGTTGGGCACGCCGGGGAAGAGGCGCAGAGCCTCGCGCATCATGTGAACGGCGATGGGCGTGTGCAGCGGCGCAAAGGCGGTGTAGCGCTCCATTTCATCGATGAGCCCGGGCGTGATGCGCTGGTTCTCCTTGACGGTGGGCCCGCCGGAGACCATGCGATGGCCGATGGCGAGCGGTTTTGGAAATTTGCCGGAGTTCAGCGCCTCCGCAACCAGCCCGAAGGCAGCGGAGCGGTTGGGCAGGGCGGGCGATTGCTCGACGAGCGTGTTGCCCGCGTCATCCTTGATCTGGAAGCTGCCAAGATCGGTGCCGATGCCATCGACCGCGCCTTCCATCAGCTTGTTGCAGCGGCCGCCCGCGGCCTCATAGACCGAGAACTTGATGGAGGACGAGCCGCTGTTCAGAACCAGTACGGGCAGAGACATGCAGAGTGACCTCAAGGCTGGGAATGCGCAGCCGGCGCCCTGGGCAAACCGGCTGCGAGCAGGAAGCGGGCTACTCGCGCGGCCAGCGCCAGTTGCGGATTTCGGGCAGGTCCTCGCCGTGCTCGGCCACGTAAAGATGATGGCGCTGGATGGCTTCCGAGTACCACTGGCGCGCGGCCTCAGCCTGCGGCGCAAGGCGCGGCACGCGCAGCATGGCGTCGAGCGCGAGCTGGTAGCGGTCAATATTGTTGAGCACGCACATGTCGAACGGCGTGGTGGTGGTGCCCTCCTCCTTGTAGCCGCGCACGTGGAGCTGGTCGTGGTTGTGGCGGCGATACGTGAGGCGATGGATGAGCCACGGGTAGCCGTGGAAGGCGAAGACGACGGGCACGTCCGGCGGAAAGATGCGGTCGAAGTCCTCGTCGGGCAGGCCGTGCGGGTGCTCCGATTGCGGCTCCAGCGCCATGAGATCCACCACGTTGACCACGCGGATGCCAAGGTCAGGCACGCGCTGGCGAAGAAGCGTGACGGCGGCCAGGGCTTCCATGGTGGGCACGTCGCCGCAGCAGGCCATCACCACTTCAGGCTCGCCGTTGCCGTTTGAAGCCCAGGGCCAGATGCCCAGGCCGGTGGTGCAGTGCGCAATGGCTTCTTCCATGGTCAGCCACTGCGGCGCGGGTTGCTTGCCGGCGACAATCAGGTTGATGTAATTGCGGCTGCGCAGGCAGTGGTCTGCCACGGAGAGCAGCGTGTTGGCGTCCGGCGGAAGATAGACGCGGACGACATCGGCCTTCTTGTTCACCAGGTGATCGATGAAGCCGGGGTCCTGATGGCTGAAGCCGTTGTGGTCCTGCCGCCAGACGAGCGAGCTGAGCAGGTAGTTGAGCGAGGCGATGGGCTTGCGCCAGGGAATCTGCCGCGTGACTTTCAGCCACTTGGCGTGCTGGTTCGCCATGGAGTCAACGATGTGGATGAAGGCCTCATAGCAATTGAAGAAGCCGTGCCGGCCGGTGAGCAGATAGCCTTCAAGCCATCCCTGGCACATGTGCTCACTCAGGATTTCCATCACGCGTCCGGTGGGCGAGAGATTTTCGTCCACCGGCAGGGTCTCCGCCATCCAGGCTTTGCCTGTGCCGGTGATCACGTCGCCGAGGCGGTTGGAGGCGGTTTCATCCGGGCCGAAGACGCGGAAGTTGCGCTGCGCCAGGTTGGCCTGCATCACGGCGTGAAGAAGATGCCCAAGGACGCGCGTGGACTCGGCATCCGTGTGGCCGCGGGCCTCAATCTTTACGGCAAAGTCACGGAAGTTGGGCACCTTGAGCGGCTCCAGCAGCAGGCCGCCGTTGGCGTGCGCGTTCATGCCCATGCGCAGGCGGCCTTTCGGCGCAAGCTCGGCGAGCTCGGGACGCAGCGCGCCTTTTTCGTCGAAGAGCTCTTCGGGCTTGTAGCTGCGCATCCACTCTTCCAGCAGGCGCAGATGGTCGGGCTTCTCGCGCAGCTCACTGAAGGGAACCTGATGCGCGCGCCAGGTGTTCTCCACCGGCTTGCCGTCGACAAATTTGGGGCCGGTCCAGCCTTTGGGCGTGCGCAGAATCAGCATGGGCCAGGCCGGACGCCCGGTTGCGCCGTCTTCACGCGCGGCTTTCTGGATGGCGGCAATGCGGTCAAAGATTTTGTCGAAGAGCCCGGCGGCCTGCTCGTGCATGGTCGGCGGGTCGTCGCCTTCGAGCGTGAAGGGCTCGTAGCCGTAGCCGCGCATCAGCGACTCAAGCTCGGCATGGGGAATGCGCGAGAGCACGGTGGGGTTGGCGATCTTGTAGCCGTTCAGGTGCAGGACGGGCAGCACCGCGCCGTCGGTCGCGGGGTTCAGAAATTTGTTGGAGTGCCAGCTTGTGGCCAGCGGGCCGGTTTCGGCTTCGCCATCGCCCACAACGCAGCCGACAATCAGGTGGGGATTGTCAAAGGCCGCGCCATAGGCGTGGACCAGCGAGTAGCCGAGCTCGCCGCCTTCGTGGATGGAGCCGGGCGTCTCCGGCGCCACGTGGCTGGGGATGCCGTAAGGCCAACTGAACTGGCGAAAGAGCCGCTTGATGCCGTCGCGATTCTGCTCAATGTGCGGATAGATCTCCGTGTAGGAGCCCTCGAGCCAGGTGTTGGCAACCAGGCCGGGGCCGCCGTGGCCGGGGCCGATGACGTAGATCATGTCGAGGCCGCGCTCGCGGATGATGCGGTTCCAGTGAACGTAAAGAAAGTTGAGGCCGGGCGTGGTGCCCCAGTGGCCCAGCAGCCGCGGCTTCACGTCGTCCAGCGTGATGGGGCGCTCCAGGAGAGGGTTGTCCTTGAGATAAATTTGACCGACGGAAAGATAGTTGGCCGCGCGCCAGTAGGCGTCCATGCGGGCCAGCATTTCAGGGGTGAGCGCGGACTTGCTTGCCGTTTGCGTCATATGCACCTCGCGCGAGTGGGACTTCCGTGAACCTATCAAGCCTAACAGCGGCGGCGTGAACGCGAGGTGACGCAGATCACACGGAGCCGCGGCAGGCTCATGCGCGGTGCCGGAATTTGATGTGCAGGCGGTGAAAGACCGCTCAGAAGTGGCGCTTGAGGCGGAGGATGCGCGACTCAAGGCCGTACCAGAGCGCGGCGGCGACTGCGGTGGAGGCGGCGATCCGGAAGGCGACGATGGCCAGATTGCCGGCGGTGCCGTAGGGCGTCATCTTCAGGTCAAACCAGCCAATGTAAATGAAGACGGAGATGTGGATCATGTAAAGGCCGTAGGAGATTTTGCCGTAGAAGGCCAGCGGGCCGCGGCGCAAGAGAATGTGAAGGGGATTGCGCGCGCCGGCCGATGCGGCGAGGGCGAGCACCACGCCTCCATAGCCGAAGGAGAGCGCGGTGTCGAGAAAGGCTGTGCCGGCGGCGAGGGTAAAGACGGCGGCTGTCCCGGCGGCAAACGAAACGAGACCAATCGTGAGCCATGCGCGGCGGCTGAGCCGGAGCGTGTGCAGGCCGATGGCAAGCAGGCCGCCGAGGGCCAGACCGTCGAGGTGCGTGAGGCTATGCGTGGGCGTGAGCCAGGCGAAGTGCGCGCGGCGAAACAGCGGCGCGGCCACCATGGCGGCGGCCAGCGGTACGGAAAGCAGCGCGGGATTGCGCAACCAGCGCACGGCCGGCGCCCACAGGAAGTAATACTGCTCCTCGATGGCCAGCGCCCAGGTGGGGCCCAGCGCGGGAGGCAGCGCGAGCGGGAGGAGATTCTGCAGGAAAAGAAAATAAGCCCACCAGGGCGTGGTGCGCACGGCGTGCCACACGCTGCCGCCCACATACCACGGAGCGTGCGCATAAACCCAGAGCAGCAGCAGCAGATACACAGGCCAGATGCGCAGGATGCGGCGCGCGTGAAAGTTGTGGAAGTAGCGCGGCCGGTCGCGCGTGGCAAGCAGGTTGCCGGTGATGAGAAATCCGCTCAGGAAAAAGAAGAGCGTGACGCCGGACCATCCCCACAGGGCGACCGGATGCAGCCATGTGCCGACGAGGCGCGGGCTGCAATGGTAAAGGACGACCGCGAGAATGGCGAGGCCGCGCAGACCGTCGAGCTCGGGCAGGTATTTGGGGAGCCAGGTGGGTCGCTGCATGGGCGTGCGCAGGCCGCCTATCCCGCGGCCAGTTGCTTGGCTCGCTCTGTGGCGCGCATCACGGCCTTGATGAGCGTCACGCGCAGGCCGCCTTCCTCAAGCTCGAGAATGCCGTCGATGGTGCAGCCGGCGGGGGTGGTAACGGCATCTTTCAGCAGCGCGGGGTGGTAGCCGGTTTCAAGCACCATTTTGGCTGCGCCGAAGACGGTTTGCGCGGCAAGCTGCGTGGCGGTGTCGCGCGGCAGACCGACCTTGACGCCGGCTTCGGCCAGCGCCTCAATGATGATGTAGATGTAAGCCGGGCCGGAGGCGGAGAGGCCGGTGACGGCGTCCATGTGCTTCTCGTCGACCACAACGGTGCGGCCGACGGTCTCAAAGATGCGCTGCGCCAGCTCCATCTGTTTGTCGCTCACGTGGCGGCCGCGGCACAGCCCGCTCGCGCCGGCGCCGAGGGCGGAGGGCGTGTTGGGCATGGCGCGGATGACGGGGATGTCGAGGCCGGCGGCATCCTCAATGGCGCGGGTCTTCACGCTCGCGGCGAAGGAGACGATGGTCTTGTCACGGGTCAGCGCGGGACGAATCTCGTCGATGAGGTCGGGCACCTGGAAGGGCTTCACGCCCAGGAGCACGAGGTCAGCCTGCTCAACGGCGGCGCGATTGTTGGTGCTCACGTCCACGCCCCACTGCGTGCTGAGGGCGATGGCGCGCTCGGCGTGGCCCACGGTGGCGTGAATCTGGTCGGGCGCGAAGAGATTCTGCTTGAGAAAGGCCTGGAGCAGGATGCCGCCCATTTTGCCGGCGCCGAGCACGGCGACACGAACGTTGGGCAACTGCGCGGGGATTTCGTTGGCCTCTTGGGCGATGTCAGGCATTTTTTCCTTGTCCTGTTTTGCTGGCATTTGGAGGTGCGCAATGGGTCTGACCACAGGATACGCGCGTTGCGGCGGGGAATGCACGCGGGGGATGGGTTTTGGACTGTGCTGCACGGTTTCACAGCCGCAAAAATGCGTGTCGGGCTGTGCTGCACAGTTTCACAGTTTCACAGCCGCAAAAATGCGTGGTCGGGCTGTGCTGCACAGTTTCACAGCCGCAAAAATGAGTGTCGGGCTGTGCTGCACAGTTTCACAGTTTCACAGCCGCAAAAATGCGTGTCAGGCTGTGCTGCACAGTTTCACAGCCGGAAATGCACCTTCGATGCAGCTATCAGCCGTCAGCCGTCAGCTTGCGTGTGGCGGGGTGAGGTCGAGCGGTTTCCTTCAAATCTCTATTGTGCGCCGGAGTGGGGAAATAATCGGCAAAATGCGGCGGGGAATTTGCGGAGTGGAATGAGTGAATTGCGGGCGGTTCAACGCGGGGAGGGGTTGACAGATGGCAGCGTTGAAGGTGGTGGTCTCCCAGGTCCCCATTTCTCGCTCGCGCTCGAAAGCTGGACCTGGGCCACCCATTTTCAGTGGGGGAACTCAGATTGCATTCTCGAGATCTGAGGCAACCGGCTATTTCTGTGCGGCTTTCTGTGCGGTGATCCAGGCTTCGACGCGGTCGGTGAGCATGTCGAGCGGGATGGAGCCGGCGCTGAGGACCTCGTCGTGGAAGGCGCGGATGTCGAATTTGGGGCCGAGCTCCTTTTCGGCCTTGGCGCGCAGGGCAAGGATGGTGAGCTGGCCGATTTTGTAAGCCAGCGCCTGGCCGGGCCAGGCGATGTAGCGGTCGACCTCGGCCTCGATGTTGGTTTCGTCCATGCCGGAGTGGGCGCGGAAGTAGTCGATCATCTGCTGGCGCGTCCAGTGCTGGGAGTGGACGCCGGTGTCGACGACGAGGCGGATGGCGCGCCACATGTCGGCGTCCAGGCGGCCGTAGTCCTCGTAGGGGTCCTTGTAAAAGCCGACGTCCTTGCCGAGGCGTTCGGCGTAAAGGGCCCAGCCCTCAGTGAACGCGGTGTACTCCTGATGCTTGCGGAACTCGGGCACGCCCTGCATCTCCTGCTGAAGGGCAATTTGCAGATGATGGCCGGGGACGCCCTCGTGGTAGGAGATGGACTCGACGTTGACGAGGCTGCGCTCAGTGGCCTTGTAGGTGTTGACGCGGACGCGGCCGGGGCGGCTGCCGTCGGGCGAGCCTGGCTCGTAGTAAGCCTGCGGCGCGCTGGGCTCGAGGTAGCTCCACATGGGCACGACTTCAAGGGGCGCCTTGGGTAAATGGCCGAAGAGCGCGGGGAGTTTGGCTTCCATGGCGGTGATGTAGCCCTTGTAAGTGTTGACGAGGGCATCGGCCGATGCGGGGTGGAGTTTGGGATTGGCGTTCATGCTGGCGCGGAAGGTGGCGAGATCCTTGAAGCCGAGCTTGTGCGCGATGGCCAGCATGGCGGCCTCGTCATCGGCCACCTGCTCAAGGCCAATCTGATGAATCTCGGCGGGCGTCATGTTTGTGGTGGTCTCGCGCTGGATGCAGAACTGGTAATACTCGGCGCCGCCGGGAATGGCCCAGATGCCGGGCTGGGTGCGTCCGGCGGGGATGTAACTCACCTTCATGAAGCGGGCGAATTGCCTGTAAGCCGGCAGAACTTTTTTGGCGAGGACGTCGAGGGCTTCGGTTTTGATGCGCTGCTGGTCGCCGGCGGAGATGGAGGCAGGGAAGTGCTTGAGCGGCGCGGCGAGGGGCGAGTCTTCCGGCTTCTGGTTGGCGAGCATTTCGATTTGCGGCAGGGTTTTTTCCAGGATGATCCGGGGCGGGACGCGATGGTCGGCCATGCCGAGGGTCATGTTGGTGGTGACCTGGTCAAATGCGTTAGGGAGGCCGCGGAGGCGGGTGATCCAGTCGTCGTAGTCCTTCGCGGTTTTGAAGCTGAGCTCGCCAACGAGCTGCGGATAGCGGGAGTAGATGCCGTCCATCTGGTTGACGGGCATCTCCCACTCCTTGTAGTCGGCGGCCTCCTCGTCCTGGGTGAAGCGGCGGATGAGCAGCTCGCGGCTGGTCTTCTGCTCATCGGTGAATCCGGTGGGATCGATGGCGGCCAGGCGCATGAGGAATTTCTGCTCCTGGGCGAGCCACTCGTTGGCGGCCTCGACGGAGAAGTCAAAGAGCTTGCTGTTGAAGCGCGTGTCGCCGATGGTGGAGGCGAACTCAGGGTAGCGGGCGAGATAGGCGTCCCAGTACTGCGCGAAGAGGTCATTGAGCTGCACCTGGCGCTGGGCAAGGTCAGAGGGCGGCGTGGACTGGGCGGCGGCGGCGGCGCGCGGAAGGGAAACCATGGTTAAAAACAGGATGGCGGATAGGGACGAGAAGAGCAACTTCTTGAACATGAGCGACCTCAGCGCGGATGGCGCACAAGGTGCAGTGTAAAGCAAGCGGCAGCGACCCGGCGCGGGGCGGGGCGGGCGAAGGAACGGACGGCCGGGGTTACTGAGCCGGGCTACTGAGCCGGGCTACTGAGCAAGGAGCGAGTCGTTGCCGAGGATGCGGTAAAGCGTGGAGCGGCTGATGCCGAGCTGGCGGGCGGCGCGGAGCTTGTTGCCGCGGTTGAGGTCGAGCACGTATTGGACGTGATGCTGAATGACGGCGTCCAGAGCCAGATCGATTTGCGGAGGCACGGAAGCGGGGATTTGCTCGCGCGGGGACTCAGTGGCGTGCATGGGCAGCAGGAGGTCTTCCGCGCGGATGATGCCGTGGCCGGCCTCGAGCAAGGCAGCCTCAAGCACGCTGGCGAGCTCACGTACGTTGCCGGGCCAGGGATGCTGGAGCAGGCGGGCGAGCGCGCCGGGACCCAGCGTGACGGGGCGAAGCTGATAACGGGTGCAGATGCGCTCCAGCAGAGCCTGGGCGAGCGGGGCGATGTCTTCGCGGCGCTGGCGCAGGGGCGGAACGCCGAAACGGACGGCGGTGAGCCGGAAGGCGAGGTCGGGCAGGAGCTGGCCCTGGCTGGCGAGCTGGCGCAAAGGCGTCTGCGAGGAGGCGACGAGAATGGCGCGGCCGGCGGGACGGTCCTGCAGGGCCTTGAGCACGCCGAGGAGCAATCCCTGTCCGGGAGGGGCGAGCAGATCAATGCGGTCGAGATAAAGAAAGCCGGAGAGCGTGGCGGGGTCAGCCTCAGTGACGAGCCACTCGCGGACGTCGCGGCGGACAAAGGGGCCGCGCGCGAGCGGAGTGCGGCTGTGCAGAAAGCGCGCGAGGGTCTGCTTGCCCGAGCCGGGCTCGCCCTCAATGGCCGCGAACTGCACGTGGGGTGCGACGGTTTCCGCCTGGACCAGAAGCTTGCGCCAGACGGCGTTGACGCCGACGATTTGCGTGTCAACCGATTCCGGCCCGACCAGCTTGATGCCGGAGCCGATGGGATGCGTGGATACCTGCGCAACGGGCTGCATGGACATGCCGACTTGCCTCGCGTCTACGACCCGAAAACCCCGGGGGCAAGGAAGTGCCCAGGGGCCCGGAGAATACCCCAGGCGGGCCGTCACACAGGCATATCGGCAGTGCCGCAAAAAACGTGAACCAGAAAGATACACATCTTTCTGGTTCTGTATTGGCATTGGAATTTTCTAACGGAAGCGCTTGGAAGGCTCGTCAGAGAAGATCTGTCCGTCGCGGATGTGGACGACGCGGTGGGCATACTCGGCGATGTCGGGCTCATGGGTGACGAGGACGATGGTGTTGCCCTTGGCGTGGAGCTGGTCAAAGAGGGCCATAATCTCGATGCCGGTTTTGGAGTCGAGGTTTCCGGTGGGCTCGTCGGCGAGGATGATGGAGGGGCTGTTGACGAGGGCGCGGGCGATGGCGACGCGCTGGCGCTGGCCGCCGGAGAGTTCATTGGGCTTGTGGTACATGCGGTTTTCCAGGCCAACATTGGTCAGCGACTGCTTGGCGCGCTCAATGCGCTCGGCGGCGGGGGTGCCGTTGTAGATGAGGGGCAGCTCGACGTTGTGCAGGGAGCTGGCTCGGGCGAGCAGGTTGAAGGTCTGGAAGACGAAGCCAATCTCCTTGTTGCGGATGCGCGCCAGCTCATCGTCGTCGAGCTCGCTGACGAGCTGTCCGTTGAGCCAGTAGCGGCCTTTGGAAGGCGTGTCGAGGCAGCCGATGAGGTTCATGAGCGTGGATTTGCCCGAGCCGGAGGGGCCCATGATGGCCACGTACTCGTTGTGGCGGATCTTGAGCGAGATTCCGCGCAGGGCATGGACCTGCTGCTCGGAGCCCATGTCATAGGTGCGCCACAGGTCCTCGACCACGATCACCTGGCCGTCGAGCGAGGGGGTCTGCTGCGGTTGGGTATCGGACAATGTGCTCATCAAAGCCATCTGCCTCTTTTCCTTTGGCTGAGGGGTCTGCGGGTAAGGGCTGCTTGTGCCGCCGGGGAAGTGCGCGGAGAGCGCCGCGCCGCCGCCGGCTCAGGTGCCGAGTGCCGCGGAGTTGGATGCGGAGGTTTTCTCCTCCTTGAGCAGCGCACCATCCTTGAGCACGCGCAGGGTCTTGTAGGGTCCGATGACGATCTGGTCGCCGGCCTTGAGTCCTGAGAGCACCTCGATGTCGGTGGCGCCGGTGATGCCTGTTTTGACGGGGACAAACCGGGCACGTTTGCGGCCGTGTTTGTCCGTTTCCACGATAAAGACGCCTTGCCGGGGCGGCGGAGCGTTGCCGGAATCGGTGGTGGCGGCCTCGACCTTGCCCTTTCCATCGGCCGGGGGTGGGGTGTAAAGGGTGAGGGCCTGGATGGGCAGGGCGAGCACGTTGTTCTTGTACGCGGTGGTGACTTTGGCCGTGCAGGAGAGGCCGGGCTTGAGCTCGCCGGAGGGATCAGTGAGGGTGACGACGACCTTGAAGTCCTTGGCCTCCTCAGTTCCGGTGGTGGACTGCGAGGTGGCGACGCCGGTGGAGCGCAGCAGGGCCTGGTCGCCGACAAGGGTGACCTTGCCCTTGAAGACCTTGCCGGGAATGGCGTCCACGGTGACCTCAGCCGGCTGGCCCAGGGCCAGGTTGATGATGTCGGTCTCGTCGACCTTGACCTCGGCGGTGATGACGCTCATGTCGGCCAGCGTCATCAGCGTGGAGCCTTCGGCGTTCTGGATGCCCTCGACGACGGTTTCACCCTGGCGGATGGGCTCGTTGGTGACGATGCCGTTAAACGGCGCGATGGCGACGGTGCGCTGCAAAAGGTCCTTGTTGACGGTGAGCTGGGACTCCTGGGTGCGCAGATGGCCGCGGGCTGAAGCGGCGTTGGCGTTGGCCTGGTTCACCTGGGCCACGGCCTGGGCCACCGAGGCCACGTCGAGGTCATAGGCGGCCTTGCTCGCGTCGTAGTCCTGCGCGGAGGTGATGCCTTCCTTATAGAGTGCCTGGGCGCGCTGCCAGTCGAGCTTTTTCTGGTCCAGGTCGGCCTTGGCGTGCGCGACGTTGGCCTGCGCGGTTTTGATTGCGGCCACGTAGGAGGCAATGTCGGTCCGGGCGGCGGCGATGGCCGCCTGCTGGCCGGCAACGTTGGCTTCCTGCTGGATGTTCTCAATGGTGGCCACCACTTCGCCCTTGTAGACGCGGTCGCCCTCCTTGACATAAAAATGGGTGACCCGGCCCATGGCCGTTGCGCCCAGGTTGACGTAGGTTCTGGGCTTGATTTGACCGGTGCCGCTGACGATTGTGGACAGGGCGTGGCGCTCGAGCTTGGCGGTCATCACCTTGGTATAGCCCGATTGCTGCTTGTAGACCATGAAGCCGACCAGGCCTCCGGCGACAAGAACGGCAACTATGATGAGGAGAATCTTCTTCATGGGTGTTGGCTGCTCCGGGTAATCCCTTCGTCCGATTGTACGCAAAATCCATCTGCCGGGTTCCACGGACATTTTTGAAAATGTCTGCCAGCCGCCGCGCCGGGGGGAGCGATTGGGTAACGCTGTGGCCAGCCGTGGTTTCCTGTGGTGTATTCCTGTGGCGTATGGACCGGCTCCGGGCCGCGGGACGCGCAAGGGACGCGGAACCGGCGGACGAGGAGCGCGATGCGGATGATTGCGCAGTTTCCCCCTTGAGGATGACGTTTGAGTGGGCTTAAAGGTCTCATTTTGCCCGGCTGAAACACGGTTGAAACCCAGTTGGGAACCGGTTGGGAGGCGGCTGGGAGGCCTTTGATGCCGTCCTGAAGCGGGCAGGCGCATGCGGCCACCCGCGTGACCTTTACTGACTGGGCCCGTCCAACCTGAGAGGCAAGTGCGTGCGCAGCTTGCCCTGCCCCTTTGGGACTCGTAAAATAAGTCATCGCAGGAGTGTTCCAAAGAATGAAGTTTTCCGGTCGTACGTTGTTGTTCTTTGCTCTCGGTTCCAGCCTGATAGCGTTGCCGGCCTACGCACGCCGTTCTCACAAATCCAACGATCAAGCCGCGCAGTCCCAGGCGGATTCCGGCCAGAGCGGGGGCCAGGATGCAAGCCAGGATGCGAGCCAGGATGCGAGCCGGGACCAGCAGGCCAACCCTCTGAATCGCAAGCGTACGGTGGAGGAGAAGTTCAAGGCGCAGAAAGCGCTGCACAAGGAGCTCTCCAGCGCCTACAAGACCTGGCTGAACCAGGATGTGGTGTACATCATCACGCCGCAGGAGCGGAAGGCCTTCCTGAACCTGAGCAACGATGAGGAGCGCGAAGCCTTTATCGAGCAGTTCTGGGCGCGGCGCAATCCCGATCCGGATTCGCCGGACAACAGCTATCGCGAAGAGCACTACCGGCGCATTGCGTATGCCAACGAGCACTTTGCGGCCGGCAAGCCGGGATGGAAGACTGATCGCGGCCGTATCTATATTGAGTATGGTCCGCCGGACTCAAAAGACGAACACCCCTCGGGCGGCAGCTATCAGCGGCCGATGGACGAGGGTGGCGGCGAAACGGCCACCTTCCCCTTCGAGGATTGGCACTACCGCTATATCCCGGGCGTCGGCGAGAACATTGACATTGAGTTTGTGGATACGTGCCAGTGCGGCGACTACCACTTCACCATCGACCGCAGCGAGAAGGATGCGCTGCTGCACGTGCCCGGCGCGGGCCTGACGTGGGCGGAGCAGACCGGCCAGGCGAAGAAGGCTGACCGCTTTAAAGGCCGCATGGAAGACCTTGGCCTGGGGCCGGGACAGGAGTCGGCCGCGCAATCCAAGGAATTTGACCGCATTGAGCTGGCCGCGAAGCTGTTTGCGCCGCCGGTGATCAAGTTCGCCGACCTGGACAACTTCATCTCAGAGCACAAGATTCTGAACGGGCCGGTGTTTCCGTTTGATGTGCGGACGGATTTCGTGAAGGTGACCGACAGTATGGTTCTGGTGCCCGTGACCCTGCAGATCAAGAACCGCGACATCACGTTTGTGACCAAGGACGGCGTGTCAAAGGGCGTGGTGAATATACTGGGCAAGGTGACCACGATTACGCACAAGGTGGTGATGACCTTTGAGAACACGGTGGAAGTGGAGCAGCCGGCGGAGCTGCTGCAGCAGTCGCTGGACCACGACTCGGTCTACTGGAAGGCCCTGCCGCTGGCGCCGGGACTTTACCGGCTGGACATCGCCATCAAAGACGTGAACAACCCTGATCATGTGGGCATCTACGGCCGCGCGCTGGATGTGCCGGAGTTCCACGACGAGAAGCTCGAGACCTCGAGCCTGATTCTGGCCGACAAGATGAATCAGGTGGACTCGCACTCGATTGGCAGCGGCAGCTTTGTGATTGGCAACACGTTTATCCGGCCGCGGGTGGCCAACTCGCCGGGCAAGCCGGTGAGCTTCAAGCGCGACCAGGAGCTGAGCTTCTGGATGCAAATCTACAATTTGGGCATCAACGACGCGACCAAGAGTAATAACGCCACGGTTACGTATGAAATTGTCGATGCCAAGAACAACGACGTCCTACTTCAAAAGCAGTTGGAATCGAAGGATTTAGAGGCCCACAGCGACCAGTTGACGGTGGAGAAATCGCTCTCCGTGGCTGGTCTGCAACCCGGCAAGTACAAGGTGCTGATCAAGGTGAACGACGAAATCTCAAAACAAGAGATTGCGCAATCGGCACCTTTTGTCGTGGAATAGAACAAACACCGCAAAAGAACGATGATCCTGCCGCAGAAGCAGGACATTCGCGGGACGATTTGGGACGGAGACTGCCAGGGACGCCGCGGAGTCATCAAGCAGACGGATGATGAGCAGGCCCTATCTCGCGTTGTTTGCTGCGCTGATCGCCTTGGGTACGGTTCCCATGCAGGGAGCCACTCCCGGATCAGTGACAGGCGTGGTGCGCGACTCCAGCGGCACTCCGCTGATGGGCGCGGCGGTGGAGTTGCTGCGGCCTGACCTTAGCCTGGTGGCGGCGGTTTACACCGACAGCAAAGGAAGATTCACGATACGCGGTGTGCGGCCCGGCCGCTACGCGCTGAAGGCCATGGGCGAGTCATTCCTGCCGGCACTGCGCGAGAACGTGCGCGTGCGTCACAGGGCCTTTGTGAACCTGACATTGAACACGCTTTATGAAGTGATGCAGTGGCTGCCCGCGCAGCCGCGCACGGCGAACGCGCGCAAGGACGACTGGCAATGGACGCTGCGCTCGGCGGCGAATCGGCCGCTGCTGCGCTGGCTGGAGGATGGTCCGCTGGTGGTGGAAACCGAAGGGCCGCATGGGCGTCCGCACCTGAAGGCCCGGCTGATGGCGACGGGCAGCGCGGGGAGCTTTGGAGAGAGCGGGGAACGGCTGACGGCGGAGGTGGAAGCGACGCCGGCCGACAGCCGCGAGCTGCTGGCGCGGGTGGACTTTGCGCCGGGCACCGATGCGCGGATGGAGTCAATGCTGGGCTTTCGGCAGGACCTGGGCTTTGCCGGTTCGGTGCAGTCGGTGGCCGCGATCTCGATGCATCCTGAAGTGGTGAGCGCGGAGGGCAGCGGGCTGAATGAGGCCGCGATTCGCAGCCAAGAGAAGATGAACCTGGGCGATGAGTTCGAGGCCGAGGCCGGCGCTGAACAGGTGCTGGCGCGCTTCAACCGGAACACACCGAATACGGTGATTGCCGCGCTGCCCTTTGCATCCTTTGGCTGGCGCAATGGCAACACGGTGATTCGCTACCGGATGACCACCTTTATGCAGGGGCCGGGGGGCGCGGATGCGGCAGAGGCCGGCGACGTGATGCCCGCGCTGGTGATGCGCGGCGGGCGGCTGATGCTGGAGCGCGGACTGCACCAGGAGATTGGCTGGGAGCGGCAGACAGACGTTTCCGGCATGTCGGTGACGGTGTTCCAGGACAATATCCAGAACCCGGTGATGGAAGCGACGGCGCACTTTGCCGCGGGCGGCATGGCGGGCATGATGAATGGCCTGCTGTTTGACGCAGGCAGCGGAATGGTTCGCGTGGCGGGGCGGAACTTTTCCACCACCGGGATGACAGCGACGGTGGAGCGTGAGATTGCCGGCAATCGCATTCGCGTGAGCTATGCGAACGGCGATGCGCTGGTGCTGCCGGCGATTCCGCATCCGACGGAGATTTCAGAGCTGGTGAGCGAGGCGCGTCCGCGCCGCGTGCAGATGTATACGCTGGCGCTCTCCGGCACGCTGGATGGAACGGGAACGCGGTGGCGCGCGACCTATCGCTGGCAGCCGACGAATTCTGTGACGCAGGTTGCGCCCTACCAGGAAAGCGCCGTGGAGCCCTACTTCAGCCTGCATCTTCGCCAGCCGATTCGCGTGCTGCACGAGAACGGCGCGGGGATTGAAGCGCTGCTGGATGTGCAGAACCTGCTGGCGCAGGGATATCATCCGCTGGTGCTGAGCGACGGCTCATTGCTGCTGTTTGCACAGGGCCAGCGATGCATTCGCGGCGGCCTGGCCTTCACCTTCTAAATCGACTTCCGCAGGCACTGCGCACGCCTTTGAAGCAGCGCAGGCCTATGCTATATTGAAGAACGGGATGGGCACTGTTTTGCCCGCCCTGAGCCAGCCAGCATCACCCGCGGCGCGGCTCTTCCTTCCAGCAAGGACGCGTAGCTCAACTGGCAGAGCATTCGGCTCTTAACCGACAGGTTGTAGGTTCGATTCCTACCGCGTCCACCAATTCCAAGCAGACGATTGCAAGCATCATTCCCGCGGCAGGGAATGGTGCGGGATTTTTTTGCGCGCGAGGAGCGGTGCGCGATGGAGACCTGAAAAAAGCGCGCGCTGATCTGCTGTGTGCATAAGGGGTACGCCCGGCTGTCGCGGAGATGGTTCTGTGGTATAGAACCAAGAATAGCTACGTGCGCAACTTTGAGAAAACCCGGACGGAATTCCAGGAGATTCTCGCCAAGCCCATTCGCGAACTGGGGCTGAAGCTGGAGGGCTCTCCGCTGGAACGGTTCGTGCAGCAGCTTTATCGCGAGCTGGATGCCAAGGGGCTGCACAAATTTCGTCCGCTTTGCTATCTGACCGATGAATGGGGATGCCCTTCCGGCGAGCCGGTGATCGGCATTCCGTTCTACCTGGCCAATCCGGACCTGGCGCAGCTTGAGCGCGAGATGAATGACCTGGAAGACGGGCGCGAGATCATGATGTACATGCGCCACGAGGCAGGACACGCGTTCAATTACGCGTATCAGCTTTTCAAGTCGGCGGAGTGGCGTTCTCTCTTCGGCCCGTTTCGGCGCGCCTATCGCGACAATTACCGGCCCATCCCGTTCTCGCGGAAATTTGTGCGGCACATGGCCGGCTGGTATGCGCAGAAGCATCCGGATGAGGACTTTGCGGAGACCTTTGCGGTGTGGCTCACGCCTCGCTCGCAATGGCGCAAGCGCTACAAGGGATGGGAGGCGCTGAGGAAGCTGCATTTTGTGGACCGCATGGCGCGCAAGGTGGGAGACGCGGAGCCGGTGCGCCGCCGCGGCCACACGGATGTGACGGTGGATGAGATGGAGTCGACGGTTGGCGAGTTCTATCGCCTGAGCCTGCCGCAGGAGGTTCCGCTGGAGGAGCTTGCCCTGGATGCCGACCTGGCGGACATCTTCAACATTTCGCGAAGGCGGCGCAAGGGCGTGCGCCCGGCGGATGAGATGCTGCGGCAGCATCGCAAGCCCATTGTGGACAAGGTGGCGTATTGGAGCGGAGTGCAGCGTCCAATCGTCAAACAACTTGTGGAGTCGATTTGCAAGCGCGTGGAGGACCTGGGCCTGCGCGTGGACGAGCGGCGCGAGCCGGAGAACTTGACGGAGTTTACGGCCTATACCACCGCATTGGCCATGAATTACCTGATTCGTGGCAAGTTCATTCATCCCTGAGGCGCGGCGGCAAATGCCGCGGCGCCGGCTGGAGGTTGCATGACAGGACCGAAATTGAAAGTCACCGTGCTCTACGACCTGTGGGAAGAGCAGCCTGCCGAGGTTGAAGAGGAAGCCCCCGCGCCGCGCAAGCGCAAAGGGCAGAAGAAGCGCAAGAAGAAGCCGGTGAAGCACGACCGCGAGGAGATTTTCGAGGCCCTGGGAAAGCTGGGCCACGAGCCCTCCTACTACGTGCTCGACGGCCGCCCGCAATCGTTGCTGGGGCTGGCCAAATGCAACGCCGACCTGATTTTCAACCTGACGGAATCCTATGCCGGCGACGACACCAAGGAGATGCACGTCACCGCGTTCCTGGATATGCTCGATATTCCTTACACCGGCGCGGGACCGCACGCGCATACGCTTGCGCAGGACAAATCCATCGCCAAAAAGATTTTTGCGTTTTACGGAATTCAGTCGCCGTACTTCGCCACGGCCTATCGCGGCCACATTGACCACGCGCACGACATCGCATTTCCGCTGATTGTGAAGCCCACCTCAGAGGATGGATCGATCGGCATTGATGCCGCGGCCGTTGTGACCAGCGTGAAGGACCTGATGGAGCGCATCTCCTACATCCAGTCGGAATTTGATTCTCCCGCGCTGATTGAGGAGTACATTGAGGGCCGCGAGATTTATGCTTCCATCCTGGGCAATTACGAGAACGCCCACGCGCTTCCGCTTGTGGAGCTTGACCTTTCCAAGCTGCCCAAGGGAACGCCGAAAATTGCCAGCCAGGATGTGAAGTTCGACAGAGACTCAGATGCCTACAAGCTGACGAAGTCCGCAATTGCCGAAGACCTGGATGAGGAGCTCACGGCCCGGCTTACAGAGGTTGCGCTCAAGGCGTATCGCGCGGTGAAACTTCGCGATTATGGCCGCATCGATATGCGCATCTCGAGCAAGGGCGAGATCTATGTGATCGAGGCGAATCCGAATCCATGGCTCTCCAGCGCGCAGGAGTTTGCCATGGCCGCGAAGAAATCCGGTCTTACCTATACCCAGGTGATCGGTGAAATTGTGGACCACGCCATGGCCCGGCACGCGTGAGAGCGGCACGAGAGTTCCGCTGCGCAATGGTGCGCGTGTTCAACCCGAAGAGACCGCCGTACAGCTTTTACTGAGCCGCGGCCTGCGCCAGCAGCGTTGCTGCGCCCAGACTCTGGATGAGCGCGGGCGGGATGTGGTGCCGCTCGGCGAGGTATTCCGGGCTGTTGCAGGTGACCCTGACGGCGCCCATTTCGTCTTCCGCAATAAGGATCTTCAAAGGCAGGTCAATGGCGGAGGAAGGCGTGGCCACCATGACGGGCGTGCCTGCCCTGGGATTGCCGAGGAGGACGAGCTTGGTGGGCCGCATGTGCAATCCCGCCCTGGCAGCTTCGCCGCTGTGGTCGACGAGCGCAAAGAGGGTGATGCCTTTCTCCGCGAGGAGCTGTGTGAGCCGGTCGAGCGTCGCATCCACCGAATGAGCGCTGATGAACTCGACGAATCCGGCCGTGGCTGAATCCTGCATCGTATGGCCCTCTTTTGGATAAATGTGCCGGCCGGGAAACCCTTGCTGCGGCGCACCCTGCCATTCTAGCCGGACGTGATTTTCGGCGCGTGAATCCTTTTCCGATGGCTGACGAGGGAGTGTCTGAAGCGGGCTTGCTGGGTCTTCAGAGGCATGCGTTACCTATGTAACTTTCCGGGGTGTTTAGGTTGCTTGAGAGCGAACATCCGGTCGATAGATTGTGGTTACTGATGGGTTACTTTCCATGCGGGCCTTGACTGCGCCTTTGGGGGTCGAAATCCGGCCTGGCGATCATGAAAATAAATTATTGAAAATAAATATATTTAACGAGAACATTCTGCCCTTCCGTCGCTCGCAGTCCATGGGCTGCGCCTTGATCGGTATTCCAATTTCACTCGGCATTACTTTCGGCTACATGAGTAACTCTTTAGTGGTGACTCATGGCCGATAAGTGGGATATTACTGGCCTAGAGTCAATGTGCAGCCGTGAGCGTCTACATGGGGCATCTCGACCCGGCGGGCCGCGATGAAAGGACGAATACGACATCTATGCGGGGATTGAAGAACTTCCAGGGAAAACTGCGCTGTTTTCAACTGACCGGGGGGCTGTGCCTCACCGTGTGTCTTGCTGCGATTGCCGGCTGCTCAGCCGGCGCGCCCATGGCGGCTGCGCCAGACGCAGCACCAACAATGAGCCTTTCAACGTCAAAGAGTTCGCTGGTACTGAGCGCGGGGAGCAACGCCAGCAGCACCATTCTTGTGATTGGCGAAAACGGCTTCAGCGGGAATGTGGACCTTTCGGCCACGGGACTTCCCGAGGGAGTGACGGCGTCCTTCAGCCCGGCGACCACCCCCACCTCCAGCGCTCTGATGCTGAGCGCGAGCAAGGGAACGCCGACGGGAAGCTTCAAAGTGACGGTGAACGGCCACTCGGGCAAGAATTCGGGCTCCACGACGATCAACGTCAACGTGCCATCGCCCAGCTTTACGCTGGCAGCCTCGTCGGCCAGCCTGACCATGGCTCCCGGCGGCACGGCCACGAGCACGATTACGGTAAACGGACAAAACGGCTTTGCAAGCGCCGTTGATCTAACGGTTACAGGGTTGCCGGCCGGCTTGACGGCATCGTTCAGCCCGGCATCCACCAGCACATCGAGTGTCCTTTCTTTCACGGCCAGCAGCGCCACGCCTGCGGGAACCTATCCGCTGACCATCAATGGCACATCCGGCAGCCTGACTGGCACCGTGGCCGTTTCGCTCTCAGTCCCGAGCCAGAGCTTCTCTCTCTCGGCATCTTCGACGAGCCTCTCCATCGCGGATGGCGCTTCGGGGATGAGCACGATTACGGTGAACGGCACGAACGGTTTTTCAAACGCGGTGGCCCTGGCGGTTTCCGGTCTGCCTACGGGCATGACGGCAACGTTCAGTCCCTCATCCACCAGCACGGCGAGCGTGCTGACGCTGAACGCGGGCAGCACGGTTGCGGCCGGCAGCTATTCACTGACCATCAAGGGCACTTCCGGCAGCCTGAGCAGCTCCATTGCGGTCAAGGTGACGGTCTCCGCGCCGGGCTTTGCGCTGTCCGCTTCTTCTTCGAGTCTCTCGATGGCGGAAAGCGCATCGACATCGAGCACCATCAAGGTGACTGATCATGGCGGCTTCACGGGCACAGTTTCTCTTGCCATCTCCGGCTTGCCTACGGGCATGACGGCATCTTTCAGCCCGTCGTCCACGAGCACCAGCAGCGTGCTGACGATCACCACCGGCAGCTCAGTCGCGCTGGGCAGCTACCCGCTCACCATCAAGGGTGTTTCCGGCAGCTTGAGCGGATCTGCTTCGGTGACGGTGGCAGTGGCCACACCCAGCTTCTCGCTGTCGACTTCGACTGGCAGCCTGGGACTGACGACAGGAGGCTCGGGCTCCAGCATCATCACGGTGGCCGGCAGCAATGGATTTTCCGGCGTGGTGAATCTGGCGGTTTCCGGCCTGCCCGCCGGAGTGACTGCGCAGTTCAGCGCGGCAAGCACCAGCAGCACGAGCACGCTGAGCTTTTCAGTGGCCAGCACCGTGACACTGGGCACTTATACGGCAACCGTGACCGGAACGTCAGGAAATCTGAGCGCTTCAACGAACATCGGCCTTGCTATCTCCGGCACGAATTCCACGGCAGCGGTATCGGTCACGCATCCGGTGCTTGGATTTAATGTGTTGCCGGGGAGTGTTCGCCGGTTGTATGCGACGGTGACGGGTGGTACGACGAACGGGGTTTCATGGACGGTGAAGGGGGGCGGGGTGCTTTCGTCGGGGACGGGCGCGTGGGTGGATGTGACGGCGCCGGCGACAGGCTCCAGCTGCACGATTGAGGGCACTGGCCCGTACACGGTGTCGTCGGCGACGCAGTTCACGGTGACGGCGC
>DASUAU010000016.1:0-440206 GCA_035763705.1 Occallatibacter sp.
CCCCACCCTTCGCGAGGCCCCGGCAGACGCCGAAGTGGCCAGCCACAAATTTCTGCTGCGGGCCGGCTACATTCGCCAGCTTGGCGCGGGGATTTACAACTACCTGTTCCTGGGCCAGCGCGCGCTGACGAAGATTTCAGCCATTGTGCGCGAGGAGATGGACACGATTGGGCAGGAGTTTTTTCTGCCGGCGCTGCTGCCCAAGGAGCCGTGGGAGCAGAGCGGCCGCTGGACGGCGATGGGCGACAACATGTTCCGGCTGAAGGACCGCAAGGGCGCGGAGCTGTGCCTGGGCATGACGCACGAGGAGATTATGACGGTGATTGCGCGCGGCGAGCTGCGCAGCTACAAGCAGTTGCCGCAGATCTGGTACCAGATTCAGACGAAGTTTCGCGATGAGCCGCGGCCGAAGGCGGGCCTGCTGCGCGTGCGTCAGTTCATCATGAAGGACTCGTATTCGTTCGACCTGGACAAGGCGGGGCTGGATAAAAGTTTCGATCTGCACGATGCGGTCTACCGCAAAATCTTTACGCGCTGCGGGCTGAAGTTTGTGGCCGTGGAGGCGGACTCAGGCGCGATGGGCGGCTCGCAGTCGCAGGAGTTCATGGTGTATACAGACGCGGGCGAGGACCTGATTGCAAGCTGCCCGGTGTGCGGCTACGCAGCGAATCTTGAAAAAGCCGTTTCACGGCTTAACCCTTTGGAGGAAATGGCTGCCACTGGAGACGGCAAGCCGGAGCGTGTGCATACGCCGGGCTGCGCGGCGATTGCGGATGTGGCGGCGTTCTTCAAGATTTCTGCGACGAGCGACATCAAGTGCGTGGCGTATATGGCGCTGAAGCGCGGCGGCGGAACCGGGAAAGAATCGGGCGGCGCAAAGGACAGTTGGCACGGCGTGGCAACGTTCCTGCGCGGCGACCACCAGGTGAACGAGACCAAGCTGATGGGCGTGCTGGGCGCGGCGGAGCTGCGCACGATGCAGGCCGAGGAGCTGACGCAGTATTTGAACGGACCCGCGGGATACCTTGGGCCGGTGGGCCTGAAGCCGGATGCGAAGCCGATGGGAGACGGGCTGACGGTGGTGGTGGATGCCGCTCTGGAAGGCCGCAGGAACATGGTGTGCGGCGCGAACGAGAAGGACTATCACCTGCGCAACGTGTGGCCGGGGCGAGATTTTACCTGGACACTGCTGGCCGACATTCGCAGCGTGAATGAAGGCGAGGCGTGCCCCCAAACTGGAAAGACGGGGGGGAGTTGCGCGGGCAGGCTGGTGGTGGGCAAGGCCGTTGAAGTTGGGCACATCTTCAAGCTCGGCTACAAGTATTCAGAATCGATGGGCGCGCGCGTGCTGGACGAGAACGGCAAGGAAGTGACGCCAATCATGGGCAGCTACGGCATTGGCATTGAGCGGATTTTGACGGCGGCGATTGAGCAGTCGAATGACGCGAACGGCTTCTGGCTGCCGGCGTCGATTGCGCCGTTTGCCGTGGTGGTGACGGTGACGAATGCGAGCGACGAAGCGTTGCGCAAGGCGGGCGAGACGCTGGCCGCGGAGCTGGAGGCGGCGGGGCTGGACGTGCTGCTGGATGATAGGGACGAACGCGCGGGCGTCAAATTCAAAGACGCGGATCTGGTGGGCATACCTTATCGCGTGAACGTGGGCAGGAAGGCTGTGGCGGGGCAGGCGGAAGTGGTGTCTCGCGCGACGGGGACCAGCGTGGATGTGGCGCTGGGTGAGGTGGCCGCCGAGGTGAAGCGGCGCGTGGACGAAGAAACCTTGCTGGACGAGACGGGCGCGTAAGGGGGACGGAGTGGCAGGCGAGGTGGCAAGCAGGGGGAGACTGGAGCAGAGATGGCGCTGAAGACCCTGAAGATCCGGCTGACGAAACCGACGGGGCGGCATCCGTGGCTGATGCTGCTGGCAAAGGTGGCGGTGCTGGCGATGCTGGTGGCCGGCTTGTCGCTGGCGGGGCTGTGTGGTTTCTTCTACGTGAAGTACCAGCCGATTGTGAGCGCGCGGCTGAAGGAGCCGTTGTTTGTGAACACGGCGAAGATTTATGCGGCGCCGCGTGAGGTTCGCCCTGGGCAGCGACTGGGGCTGAAGCTGATTGCACAGGAGCTGCGTGAAGCCGGGTACACGACCGACGGCGCATCACAACCCTCGCCGCTGGGCACCTATTCCGCAACGGCGAATGCGGTTACGGTGAATCCGGGGCCGCAGTCCTACCACTCTGAGGATCCGGCGACCATCCACATCAACGGCGGCGTGGTGGACTCGATTACCGACGCGAAGAACCGCGCGCTGGCGAGCTATGAGCTGGAGCCGCTGCTGATTACAGGCCTGAGCGATGCGAATCGCGCGAAGCGGCGGCTGGTGACTTATAACGAGCTGCCGAAGAACCTGGTGGACGCGGTGGTGGCCATTGAGGACCGGCGGTTTTTCGAGCACGGCGGCGTGGACTTTATCCGCATTGGCGGCGCGCTGATGAATGACCTGAAGACCCACCGGTGGTCAGAAGGCGGATCGACGCTGACGATGCAACTGGCGCGGGGATTCTTCCTGACGCCGCAAAAGAAGGTCAAGCGCAAGCTGAAGGAGATTGTGATTACCTTCCAGCTTGAGCACCGCTTTACCAAGCAGCAGATTTTCGCGATGTATGCCAACGAGATCAACCTGGGCCAGCGCGGGAGCTTCTCGATTGACGGATTCGGCGAGGCGGCGCAGATCTACTTTGGCAAGGATGTGCGGCAACTGAATCTGGATGAGTGCGCGCTGCTGGCGGGAATGATTCAGAGCCCGAACCGGCTGAATCCCTTCCGGCATCCGAGGCGCGCGATTGACCGGCGCAACCTGGTGCTGGATTCGATGGTGGAGACCGGCACGATTACCAAGGAGGAAGCGGAGCAGGCCAAGCAGCAGCCGCTGAAGCTGGCAAAGTCCAGCGTGGATGCGAGCGAAGCGCCCTACTTTGTGGACCTGGTGCGCGACCAGCTTGTACAGACGCTGGGCGACCGCGACTTCAATCGCGAAGGACTGCGGATTTATACGTCGCTTGACCCGGATTTGCAGCGGCTAGCCTCGCAGGCGGTGAACCAGACGATTCCAATGATCGACGCCGAAGTGGACCGGAAACATGCACGCGACCGCAAGCGCGGCATCAAGTACAGCTATCCTCAGGTGGCGCTGGTGGCGCTGAATCCGCACACCGGGCAGGTGCTGGCGCTGGTGGGCGGGAAAAATTACGGGCAGTCGCAATTGAATCACGCAGTGGCGAAGCGGCCGATAGGCTCAACCTTCAAACCGTTTGTCTACGCGTCGGCCTTTCAGACAGCGGTGGACGGAACACTGCTGCCGGGACAGACCAAGCTGTTTTCGCCTACGACGATGCTGAACGACGAACAGCAGACGTACGACACGGGCACCGGGCAGCTCTATACGCCGCGCAATTACGAGGGCGAATACTATGGCGAGATGACAGCGCGATTGGCGCTGATGCGCTCGGACAACAATGCCACCATCAGCCTGGCATCGATGGTGGGGTTTGATCGGGTGGCGCAACTGGCGCGGGATGCGGGCATCCTGAGCGCGCGCGGAACGCCGGCGATGGCGATTGGGGCCTACGATGCGACGGCGCTGGAGTTGGCTGGCTCCTACACGGTGTTTGCGAACAACGGACTGCACCTGACGCCGTGGATGCTGGCGAGCATTCGTACGCAGCAGGGCGATGTGGTGGACGACTTTACGCCGGCATCCAAGCAGGTGCTGGACCCGCGGACCGCCTTTCTGACGACGAGCCTGATGGAGGCCGTCCTGGAAGGCAACGGGCGCGACGGCTGCACGATTGGAGGCCGGGATTACTGCGGAACAGGGGCGGGCGTGCGCAACCTGGGCTTCACATCGCCGGCAGCCGGAAAAACCGGCACCGAGCACGATTCGTGGTTTGCCGGCTACACTTCAAACTTGCTGTGCGTGGTGTGGGTGGGCAATGACGACTATACCGATCTGAAGATCGAGGGCGCCCATGCCGCCGCGCCCATCTGGGCGGATTTCATGAAGAATGCAGTGCAGTTGCCGCAGTACAGCGACACGCACGACTTTACGCCGCCGGACGGCGTGGACGTGGTGACGCTGGACAAGGTGACGAACCTGCTGGCCGACACGGCCTGCCCCGACGACTACCAGGCAGCGTTTTTGGCGGGCACTGAGCCGACGGACACCTGCGACCATCCGGCCGACCACAGGAATCTTTTCCAGAAGATTTTTGGACTGGGCAAGCCAAGCCAGTAAGCGCAATCAACCGGAAACGAGCGGCTGGCAGCGCGGGCACCAGAAGGTGACGCGCGCGTCCGGCCCCTGCGCGCGGCGCTCGATGAGCGAGCCGCAATTGCGGCAGGGCTCGCCTGCGCGACCGTAGACCCAGACACGGGCCGAAGGGTGAGACGCGCGCGTGGTGCGGCGAAGCAGGCCGCGATAGGTGACCACGGTGTCGCCGGAATCCTCAAGCACATTGGCGTGGAGCAAACGTTGCGAGGCGGCGACGAGCGCGGCGATTTGCGAGGCGCTGAGCGAGGCCACGCGCGCGAAGGGATGGACGGAGCAGACAAAGCAGATTTCCGACTTGAACTCATTGCCGACGCCGGCGAGAACGTGCTGATCGAGAAGCACATTAGCGATATCACGGCCGGCTTCCAGTGCGATGCGCGCGCACGCGGCCTCGGCGTCGAAGTCAGGACTGAGCAGATCGGTCGCGGCCTCGGGGATGCGCAGCTCACGGGCAAGCGATTGCGCGTTGTGCATTTTGGCCACGGGAACGCGGAAGCCGATGGCGTGATAATCGGCGTTCTCCAGCACGATGCGCATGTGCGATGCGGGCTTTTGCCAGCGCTCGCCGGGACGATAAACGTGCCAACTGCCGGACATGAGCAGATGCGTGGCCAGCGTTGCGCCGCCGGAAAAATGAATCAGCAGCCACTTGCCGCGCGACTCAACGGACGCGACCTGTCGGCCGATGAGGGGCGTGTCGTCATGGAAGCGCGTGAGGTGCGGAAAGGTGGAGCGAAAGCCGGTGATGGGCCTGCCGGCGAGGGTGCGATGAAGAGTGCGCGCGGTGCGGAAGAGCGTGTCGCCTTCAGGCATGGCTACTGCAACTCTCCGGAGGGCTGGTCATGCTGCGCGAGCGGCAGCGGGATGCGGCGCAGGTGCATGCCGAGCGGACCCGAGTAAAAACCGGCGTCCATGAGGAAGCGGGCCATGGGATGCGCGGCGACGGGCTGGCCGTTGATGGTGGTGATGAGCACGCCATGATGACCGGCGGCATGCATGCTCTGCTGGCCCCGCTCGCAGAGGAAGTGCGCGAGGCCTGCGGCAGTCTGCGAGCGCTCGGGCTCGTCGGGCGGAAGAAAGACGAGGATGTTGGGGTTGTTGCGGCGGAGCCAGGCGACGAGACGGCCGTTGCGAAGAATGACTTCAGCATAGGCGGCGCGAGTGAGCATGCGCGGGCTTGATTCACGCCCCGCAGACGAAGACCTGTCTGCGGAGGCCCCTGTCCTTAAATCGTCGGATTCGGCGGGAAGCTCGGGCCAGCGCAATGCTGAGCCGTAAGGGTTGGCGGGGTCGGCGGCGGAGAGCTGCACAAACTCGGGCTTTTCCGCGGGCGGCTCCGTGCGGAGCTGGCGGAGAAGATCGACGGCGGCGGGCAGCGCAAATTGGGTTGCGCCGAGGCCGGCGACGAAGTAGCCGCGGCGGATGCGGCCGGATTCCTCGAGAGCCTTGAGCACGGGATACACGGCACTGAAGCCGCCCGCGACGTTTTCCGCGGTGACGGATTCGCGGAGCAGGATGCCGTAACGATGAAGAAGCTGGAGCGCAAGCGCGTGGCTGGCCTCGGTGCGCGTGGGTACAGCTTCCCCTGCCTGCTGGGCGCGCACAGGCAGCAGGGACCAGCGGCCCTGCGCGTTGGGCGGCGTGGTGCGGCGCGAGCGGAAAGCGTTGCCTGTTTGCAGGCGGCGCGGGGCGCGCGAGGATTCTGGCCGCGCGATGTAAGCGCGGAGGGCGTGGAGCGAGTCGTTGGTGATGAGGCCGCGCCAGACGAGCGACCAGAGCGCGTCAATGGATTCGCCGGGGTAACCGCCGTCCACGGCCTGATGGAGGGGATCAAAGAAGCTGGCGCCGGTGGACTCGAGCGCGGCGAGGAGCTTTTCTTCGCGATCCGTCAGCGGGTCCACGTGCAGGTTGGGAAGCGGGCGGGCTTGCGCCAGGAGCGGGAGCTTGTCGGCAAGGAAGAGAGCGATGCGTCCGTCGCGCTCACCGAGCGGCTCGACGCCTGCCCATGCAACTTCACCTGCGGCGATGAGCGTGTCAAGGTGCGCGGGCGAGTAGCCGGGGATGCGCGCGGGCAGGATGGAGGACTCAAGCAGCGAGGCGGGGATGGGCGCGCCCTGCAGGCTTTCCACCGCGTCGAGAAGCGCATCGAGCTGCGCGTGGGCGGTGCGGCGCGGCGTGAGCAGGCCCTGCCAGTGGGCGAGAAAACGGGCGAGGGTGTGCGGCTCCACGGGTTCCACCTGGCGGCGGAGTTTGGCGAGGGATTTGCGGCGAATCTGGCGAAGAATTTCCGCGTCGCACCATTCGCGATGGAGGCCGCCGGGGCGGAAGCCGCCTTCGAGAATGCGGCCTTCGACGGTGAGCTGATGAAGCGCGGTTTCAACGAGTGCGGCGTCAAGGGCGAAGCGCTCTGCGGCATCGCGAAGGGTGAAGGGACCATGCGTGCGCGCAAAGCGGCGGACGAGTTCGAGAACGGGCTGCGCAACCGGCTCAAGCAGCGAGGTGGGCAGGCCCGGCGGCAAGGGAATGCCGAGCGCATCGCGGTAGCGTGCGGCGTCTTCCACGGCGAGAAAGCGGCGCTCGCCGGCAATGCGCAGCTCAAGCAGGCGGCGGGCACGGACAAGGCGCGGAAGATGGTCGAGCAGCGTGGCGTCAGCGATGCGGAGAGCGATTTCGTCGCGGGTGAGGTCGCCGAGGCGCAGGCAGAGATCGTGCAGTCCGTCGGGCGTGCGGGCGCGGTGGGTTTCAGCAAGGCACTGCGCGGCGTCTTCCACGTCGGCGATGGCGTTGGGGTCCAGCAGCTCGCGCAGGTCGGCCTCGCCCAGCAGCTCGCGCAACTGGTCCTGGTCAATGGTCAGGGCCTGGGCGCGTCGCTCGGCCAGCGGCGCATCGCCGTCATAGAGAAAACTGGCGACGTAACTGAACAGCAGCGAGGAAGCGAAGGGCGAAGGCTTGCGGGTTTCAACCACATGGACGCGCAGCTTGCGCTGCTCGATTTCGCGGAGGATTTCGACAAGCGCAGGCATGTCAAAAAAAATCACGGAGGCATTCGCGATAGGCCTCGAGCAGCAGCGGAAACGAAGGATAACGCGAGGCGACGCTGAGCAGATCGTAGGAGCGCTTGCGGAGCTGCCACAGCGGCGAGCGCTGGTCAGCACGGCGGCGCGGCAACAGCAGCGCGCGGCCGGCAGCCTCGCGAAAGCGGCCGGCAAACAGCGCCGTGGAACCGAGCTGGCGCAGGACGAGCTGCATCGCTTCAGAGGATTCGACGAGGAACCAGTCGGGGTCGGGCGGCTCATCGGCATCAGGAAAGCGCAGGACGAAGCCGTCATCGCCCCAGAGGGTTTCCACCTCCGGCCCTCCGGCGGCGCGGATGCGCGCGGCGACGGCCATGGCCCAGGGAATGTGGATGCGGCTGCCGAAGGGCGTGAGGACACAGACGCGCCAGTCGCCCAGCTCGTCGCGCACGCGCTCCACCACGATGGTGCGGTCGTCGGGGACGTGGCCGGTGGCGCCGGCCTGGTCGGCGAGAAATTGAAGCAGATTTTCAGCGGCGACGGGGTCCAGGTCATGCTGGGTAACGAGGCGCGTGAGCGCAGCGGGCCTGGGCAGGTCGCGCAGCTCGCGGACCAGCGCACCGATGCGGCGGCCGAATTCAAGCGGGCGGCCGGGACCATCGCCTTTCCAGAATGGCATTTTGCCGGGCTCACCGGGCGCGGGCGTCACCAGCACACGGTCGTGCGTGATGTCCTCAATGCGCCAGGTGGACGCGCCGAGGATAAAGGTCTCGTTGGGGTGAGACTCGAAGACCATCTCTTCGTCGAGCTCGCCCACGCGAATGGATTTGCCCTCAGTGTGCGCGAGGAAGACGCCGTAGAGGCCACGGTCAGGGATGGTGCCGGCGTTAAGGATGGCGAGGCGGGCTGCGCCGGCGCGCGGCGAGACGACATTGCGGATGCGGTCCCAGGTGAGGCGCGGGCGAAGCTCGGCGAACTCGTCGGAGGGATAGCGGCCGCTGAGCAGGTCGAGCACGCCTTCAAAGCTGGAGCGCGTGAGGCTGGCGAAGGGCGCGGCGCGACGGACAAGATCGAAGAGCTGATCCACGGAGACCTCGGGCGGGACTTCGGAGACGGGCTCGGGATTCGACTCGTGCGAGGCATTGCTTTCCCAGGTCTCAAAATCGAGACCTGGGGCACCCAAATTCATTTTGCGGGTGCGCTTTGGTTTTGAACCAGCTTGTACTGAAACGTTGGGCGGATGGGCGACGATGGCGACCAGTTGCTGGCAGAGGACATCGAGTGGGTTGCGCGGATAGCGGGTGGACTCAATTGCGCCCTGGTGCATGGCCTGGGTGACGGCGGCGCAGGCGACCAGGTCGGCGCGGTATTTGGGAAAGAGGATGCCTTCGCTGACGGCGTCCACGGTGTGGCCGGCGCGGCCAATGCGCTGCATGCCGCTGGCCACCGAGGGCGGCGCCTCGATCTGGATGACGAGGTCGATGGCGCCCATGTCGATGCCGAGCTCGAGGGTGGAGGTGGCGCAGAGGGCGCGAATCTGGCCGGCCTTGAGCTGCTCCTCGATGACGGAACGCTGGTGGGCGGCGAGCGAGCCGTGATGGGCGCGGACCAGCGGCTCGCCGGCGAGGTCATTGAGGGCCCCGGCAAGGCGCTCAGCCACCTGGCGGCTGTTGACGAAGAGCAGGGTGGAGGTGCGCTGGCGGATGAGCTCCAGCAGGCGGGGATGAATGGCGTTCCAGAGGGAGACGCGGCGGGGCATTTGCGAGGCCGGGCCGGAGGGGATCTCCTCGATGGCGTTGAGGCGCGCCATATCCTCAACTGGGACTTCAATTCTTAGACTTAACTGCTTAGGATAACTTGCATTGACAATGGTGACAGGACGAAAGCGAACGGACGCGGAATCCGGCGGATCGGATGCGGACAGGCAGGGAATCGAGGATGCATCTGCCACTTCAAGAGTGCTGGCGGAAGCTGTTGAATCGGCTTGGATTTTGAGCGCAGGTGGTGACGAGATGGTCCGGCTTTCCACAGAGATATCCACACCGCCTAGAAAGCGCGCCACCTCCTCCAGCGGGCGCTGCGTGGCAGAGAGCCCGATGCGCTGAATCTTCCCTGCGGACGAAGACCTGTCCGTGGGGGCCCCGGCTCCCGAACGGCTGACGAGGGCCCTGCAGGCGTTCCAGCGAGAGGGCCAGGTGCGCGCCGCGCTTGGTGGGAACGAGGGAGTGAATCTCGTCGATGATGACTGTGTCGACGGAGCGGAGAGCGTCAGCCGCCTGCGAGGTGAGCAGCAGGTAGAGCGACTCGGGCGTGGTGATGAGGATGTCCGCAGGCTGGCGGCGGAAGCGGGCGCGCTCACGCTGGGGGGTGTCGCCGGTGCGGACGCTGATGGCGGGATCGCGGAAGGGGACGCCGCGGCGGCGGGCCATGTTGGCAATGCCGGCCAGCGGGGAGCGAAGATTGCGCTCCACGTCCACGGCGAGGGCCTTGAGCGGGGAGATGTAGACGATGCGGCAGCCACGGGGCTTTGGCTTTTTCGGCGGCTGGCCGCTGGCCTCGGCATTGGCTTCGACGCCGTGGAGCATGAGCCGATCAAGGCACCAGAGGAAGGCGGTGAGGGTTTTGCCGGTTCCGGTGGGGGCCAGAATCAGGGCGCTCTCGCGGCGGGCTATGACCGGCCAGCCGAGGCGCTGCGGGGCGGTGGGCGCATCAAAGACGGCGCGGAACCACTCGGCCGTGACGGGGTGGAAGCAGGCGAGGGGGTCAATGTCCGTCTGGATTTCGGGCTGGGGCGGGAGCGGGGCCATGCCTGGCTTTGAGGATAGCGCGGCGGCGTGGCGAAGAGGAAGCGAAAACAGAGTCGGGCTGCCGAGTTTGGATGCGATGAATGCGCCGAGGTGGAGCCTTTGCCGCTTTCCGTCATCCAAAAACGCAATGGTGACACTTGCTGAAAGTGACCCAATCGAGGAGATCGCTCACGCCGCGCGGCGCGAAGATGAGGGTGCGATGCAGGAAAGTCTGGCGACACTCATCGACGATTTTCGACGCCTTGACCGCGGAATAGCCGTGGTGCACCACCGCGGGAACCGGCGGCGCGTGACCACGTATGCGGAGATTGCGCGGCTGGCGGGGCGGTTTGCGGCGCTGCTGGAGCGGCGGGGCGTGGGGCCGGGCGACCGCGTGGTGCTGTGGGCGGAGAACAGTGCGGAGTGGGTGGCGGCCTTCTTTGGCATGATGCTGCGCGGGGTGCTGGCGGTTCCGCTGGACGCGTTTGGCGCCGTGGAATTTGCGGCGCGGGTGACGGCGGAGGTGAAGCCGAAGCTGGCGGTGGGCGATGCCGCGCTGATGAGGCAACTGACCCGGCGCTTGAAGACGACGATTCCCACCCTTTCCGCGAAGAACGGCAGAAAGGATGGGGCACCCACGCGCGAGACGCCGGATGAGTTGGAGACGCTGACGTTTGAGGAGTGGGCCAGTTCCCTGCCCGCGGAGGAAGCTGGACCAGTGGCGAATCTGAGCCGCGAGACGCCTCTGCAGATTTTGTTCACGTCGGGCACAACGGGCGACCCGAAAGGCATTGTGCACACGCATGGAAACGTGCTGGCCAGCGTGGGACCGATTAAGGAAGGTGCACGGCCCTACATGCGCTGGGAGAAGCTCGTGCATCCGCTGCGGTTTTTGCACACGCTTCCGTTGAGCCACGTTTTTGGGCAAACCATGGGCTTGTGGGTTCCGGCAATCTTCGCGGCGGAGGTTCATTTTGAAAACCGCCTTGTAGCTTCGCGGCTGGTGGAGACGATCAAGCGCGAGCGCATCAGCGTGCTGGCGGCGGTGCCACGGGTGATTGCGCTGATCAAAACGCATCTGGAGGCCACGCGGCCTGGTTTGCAGGCGAGGCTGGAGGCGGCAAAGGACGTCAAGGCGTGGACGCGCTGGTGGCGGTTCCGTGACGTGCATGCGGCCTTCGGGCTGAAGTTCTGGGCGCTGGTTTCCGGCGGCGGCGCGCTGGCCGGACCGCTGGAAGAGTTCTGGAAGGGGCTGGGGATTGTGGTGGTGCAGGGCTACGGCATGACGGAAACGACTGCGCTGATTACGCTGAACCATCCCTTCCACGTGGCGCAGGGCACCATTGGCAAACCGCTGCCGGGGCGCGAGGTGAAGATTGGCGCGGACGGCGAAGTGCTGGTAAAGGGACCAATGATTTCGCGTGCGACGTGGACCGGCGGCGCATTGAAGGTCCACGAAGAGGAGTGGCTGGCAACGGGCGACCTGGCTGAGCGGCAGGAGACCGGCGAGCTGAAATTTCTGGGCCGCAAGAGCGAAACCATTGTGACGGCGGCGGGCGTGAATGTGCATCCTGAAGATGTGGAGGCTGCGCTGGAGCAGGAGCCGGCCGTGGCGGCGTGCGCCGTGGTGGCAATCGAAACGGCGAACGGGCCGGAGCCGTGCGCCGTGCTGGCTTTTCGCGGTGCGGAGGGAAACGCGGCCAAGGTCGTGGAACATGCCAATGCGCAGCTGGCGGAGTTCCAGCGGGTGCGGCGTTGGAGGGTGTGGCCGGAACCGGATTTGCCGCGTACCTCCACGGGCAAGGTGAAGCGCAAGGCGGTGGCGGCGTGGGCGGCCGATGGGAAGCCGGAACGGAATGGCGCAGCCGCCGGCGGCGACTGGCTGGTGGCGCTGATTGCAGAGATTGTGGGCGAGGCCGCGCCGGGCGCGGACGATGCGTCGCGATTGAGCGAGGAATTGCACCTGGACAGCCTGGGCCGCGTGCAACTGGCGGCGGCGCTGGAAGAACGGCTGGGCGAAGTTCCGGCCGAGGGCGAGCTGGACCGCGCCGAGACGCTGGGCGAGCTGCGCAGGCTGCTGGGCGCGGCGGCGCTGAGTGGCGCAACGGCGGAAGCGGCCCGTCGCGACGAGGCATGGCAAGCCGCGCAGACCGATGCAACGGGAACGAGCTCCGCGGAGTCCATCGCGGCGGCTTTACATGCAGCATCCTTCTCGCACGAAGAAAAAAATGTGTCTGCGGTTGCAGCGGGAGCGACGCCGAAGGCTGAAGAAAAGGAGCACTATCTTTATCCGCATTGGCCGTGGAGCTGGCCGGTGGCGTGGGCGCGGAATTCGTTTCAGGAGCTGATTGCGCGGTCGCTGGTGGGTTTCCTGGCGAAGCCAAAGATAAGCGCGATTCCGCGCGGGCTGGAGAATGCCGCGCCAATGCTAATCGTGTGCAATCACGTGACAGCGTATGACGGGCCGCTGCTGCAATATGCGCTGCCGGGGCGAGTGCGGCGGCGGGTGGCGGCAGCCATGGCGGGCGAGATGCTCGAGGACTACCGGCACTTCCGCAATCCCGAGGGCGCGCCGGGCACGCGGCGGTTTATGCTGTTTGGCCCGCTGGCTTATGTGCTGGTGACGGCGCTGTTCAATGTCTTTCCGCTGCCGCGGCGCAGGGATTTCCAGCGCAGCTTTGCGCATGCGGGCGAGGCGCTGGACCGGGGCTACCACGTGCTGGTGTTCCCGGAGGGGACGCGCTCGGCGGCAGGCGAGCTGGCGCGCTTCCGGCCGGGCATCGGATTGCTGGTGAAGCAGTCGCAGACGGCGGTGCTGCCGGTGGCGCTGCGCGGGCTGGGCGAGCTGAAGGCCGAGAGGCGGGGATGGTTTCGCTCGGGCCGGATTGAGGTGCGCGTGGGCGAGCCGCTGCACTTTGCGCCGGAAGACGCGGAGACGGCAATCGCCGAGCAGTTGCACGCGGAAGTGAACCGGTTGCTGAAGAGCTGACGAACGAGCCCGCTCAGGCTTCTGATGCGGGCTCACTGGATGCGCTGCCGCCGCCGGCCTCCGGCTCGACCAGAGCCGTCGCGGATGCAGGTGCGGATGCAGGCGCTTCAGCGGCAGCTACGCCGTAAAAATCCTTGATGGAACCGGCGTGGCCCTTGCAGCGCGCGTAGAGCTCAAGCCCGAACGGCGTGGGCGTAAGGTTGGCTTCGTCCACGGGCAGCAGAGCCAGTGCGCGCTTGCGATCGTCAAGCAGGCCCATGAGGAAAAGGTGCGCCATGTCGCGCTCATTTTTTGAGATGTCGCGCGCGCCGGTAATCTGAATGATTTCCTCAAAGGGCACCGGAGTGGTTTCCGCGTGCAGTGAGCCGTCGGCCGCCACCGAAAGCCTGGCGCGTGTGCAGGCGGCAATAAAGATGCGGATGTGCTTGGAGAGAAGCTGGCTGAGCGGCTCCACGTAGACCAGGTTTTCGTCGGAGGGCACGCCGATGGTGCAGGAGGCAATCAGCAGTCCTGACCAGAAGCGCCGCACGGAAGCGTCCTCAGCCCATGAGCCGAATTCCATGATGCGCATGATGAGGTCAGGATGGATGCGCAACTGGGCGGCATCGGGCCGGAAGGTGAGCGTGCGCGCGGACTCCAGTGCGATTTCAACCGCGGTGAGCGCGCGCGTGTGGCTGAACTCCTTGCGAAAAAGGACGACGAGGTCCTTGATTTTCTCCGGGCCAATCTGGGCCAGGAAAGTAAGAGTCTCGGCGATGCGGAATTCGCGGATGATGTCCTCTGGCTCATGCTCGCCTGAGGCGCTGGTGAGGGGACCGTCCCAGAGATTGAATTCGATCTCCTCATTCATCATGAAGTCGAATCCGACGCCATCCTCGCCCAGCCACACGCACTTGGCCTGCACGGTGGCGCGGCGTTCCTGGTCGCGCTCTGGCGGCCCCTCGCGCTGCAGGATAAGGGAGACGATGTCGCCTGGCATCCAGCGATCGCTGGTGACAGCAAAGAGCCCTGAGGCGCTGATGTCGCGAATTTCCGTGCTCTTCAGCGTCATTCCGCTGCGGTAGTAGGCGGCCAGGCCTTGCACGGGTCGGCGCTCGGCTCGCTGCTGGACCCCCAGCGACGGCTTGTGAAAGAACTTGCTGAGTAACATTCCACGCTCCCGAAGGGGGATTTCGGCACGCTGCGACGGGTCCTAAAGCGGACAGGGCGAGAGAAGACTCACGCGGTGACGCCAGGGACGCGTTGAAACCGGCTTCAGGCGCGATTGTACCCCGGGGTCAGTTCCAAATTCCAGGCATTCCTACCACCAAGGTCACGGGACGTTGGTCATGTGGCTGGATTCAGGCCGAGAGGTGCCGTCTTCGTCAACGGTGCGGGGTGGAGGAATTGCAGGGGGCGGAGCAAAAGGAAGGCTTGCCGGGGCGGGGTTGCCCCGGCGATTCAAGAGCGCTCAGGCTCCGGCGGCCATCGCGTGCGAATCAGTGAGCGTGACGCCGTAGAAGTCCTGCGGCGTGCCGCGGAAGCCGTTGCAGCGCGCGTACAGCAGCAGACCGAGCGTTGTGGGCGCGATCTTTGCGTCCTCGGCCGTGAAGAACGAAGTCTTCACGCGGCGCATGAACAAGCCCAGGTCAGAGAGGAACTCAATGTCGCGATCGATGCGGATGACGTCGCGCAACCCGGTGAAGCGCATGAGCTCCTGCGTGGTGCAGTCCACCGGACGCGAGGAGATTTTGCCTGTGCCGGTGAGAATCTTGGGTGAACGGGTGCATGCCGCGGCCAGCAGGCGGATGTGGCCCGGCGTGAGCTGGCTGAACAGATTGACGAAGGTCAGGTTGGAGTCGTCGCCGCCCGTCTCACTGCATGCAGTGGCCAGCAGCCCGGCCCACAACTGCTGAATCGACTCGGTGTCGGCCCAGGAGCCATCCTGCAGGATGCGAAGAATCACCCGCGAGGAGGCGGTCACCTTGTCCACGCCAGCGCTCAGGCCAACCAGCTCCTTGGCACGAAGGACGATTTCAATGGCGCTCATCACGCGATAGTTGCTGAGCCCCTCCCGCAGCAGGCCGCGAATCGCGTCTTCGTCCGATGGGCAGATTTGCGCGAGGAACGAAATGGCCTCGGCAAGGCGGAACTCGGAGAGGATGTCCTCCGGCTCGGTCTGCTCGGATGCGCTCTTGAGCGGGCTCTCCCAGAAGTGGAGATCCATTCCGCTGGGAAGCTCAAACGACAGGCCCACGCCATCGCGGCCGCAGCGCACAGCGCGCGCCTGCACGGCGATGCGCCGGGGCGATTCCTTTTCCGGCGGGCCCTTGCGTTGAAAGGTGAGCGAGACCACCTGGCCCGGTTCCCAGCGCTCGTCCGTCTGGAGGTATAGTCCAGAGGAGCTGATGTTGTACACACTCTCCTGACGGAAAGCGGAGCCGGCCCAGTGATAGGCGGCGAGCTCAGGAGTCAGTCTGCGCTCTGAACGTTTATGAATTGATATGGGGGAGCCGGCCTGAGAGTTGTTCTTTTGCAAACGCATGAAGTCCATGTGGAGTCCGCCCTTCTATCTCCCAACCTTTGATACGGGCTACCCTTGGGGGGTAAGGACGCCTGCCCGTATACAAACATGTGACGCATATTTCGCGACACAGGTTTTGAAATATTTTAAGCCTGACAATCCCACTTTGGTGGGGATTGTTATTACTTTGGTGATGGTTACCCACCTAACTGGTGCCTCCTGAGCCACTGAGGCCTCTCCGGCAAGGACTGCCAGGGGTAGAAAACGCCGTTTTGAGCGCTATTGCGCGAGGCGGGGCCGGAAGTAGCAGGTTCCGCCTTCCAGCGTGGGGACCCAGAGCGAGGGGTCGGCGGGCTGCTCAGCCGAGCCCAGCAGCAGGATGCCGTCCGGAGCCAGGATGCGGTGGATGCCGGCCAGCAGCGCGATGCGGGTCTCCTGCGAGAAGTAGAGCATCACATTGCGCAGGAAAATGACGTCAAAGCGCTCATGGAAAGGGAGCATGGGCGCGCAGAGATTGGCTTGGCGGAAATTGCAGAGCTGGCGAATTTCCGGCTTCACCACCCAGTCCTCGCCGGTGTGGTCAAAGTAACGGACAATGTGACGCGCGGGCAGGCCGCGGTTCATCTCAATGCGATGGTAGCGGCCCTCAAGGGCGCGCTGAACCACCTCGGAAGAAATATCGGTGCCTTCAATCCCGATCTGCCATCCGTTCAGCAGCGGGAAGCCCTCGCGCAGCAGCATGGCCAGAGAGTAGGCCTCCTGGCCGGTGGAGCAGGCGGCCGACCAGAAGCGCAGGGTGCGCGCGCTGCGCCGCGCCTCAATCAGCTGCGGCAGGAGGGTGGAGCGCAGCAGATCGAAGGGCCGGGTATCGCGGAAGAAACTGGTTTCGTTGATGGTCATGGCCTCAGCGATGGCGCGCTCGAGGACGGGATCAGGACCGCGGCGAAGATGTTGGATGAGCTGCTCGATGTGCGACATGCCCTGGTTGCGGAGAAGGCGCGTGAGGCGCGCGTCAAAAAGGTAGTCGCACGAGGGGTCGAGCACATTGTGGGAGAAGGCAAAGACAATGCGGCGCAGCAGACTGTAGTCGACCGTGGCGGTGGCGCTCATTCCTACACCGCCGTTTCCTTGAGCGCGCGGGCTTCAACCTGGGGACCGCGGGTGAGGCGCAGCAGCTCGGGGACGATGGCAGGAAGAGGCAGAATGCGCTCGGCCATCCCGGCTTCGGCCACCGCACGGGGCATGCCCCACACGGCGCTGGTGGAGCGGTCCTGCACAAGCACCCAGCCGCCGCTCTCGCGAATGGCGCGGCAGCCATCGAGCCCGTCATGGCCCATTCCGGTGAGCACCAGCGCAAGAACGCCCGCTCCATAGGCGGCCGCGGCGCTGCGAAAAAGAACATCGGCCGCGGGGCGGCAGTGATTCTCCGGCGGCGCCTGATTGAGATGGAGCGTGGCCGGCAGGCCGGAACGAAGAGGAGCGCGCACCTCAAGATGCCAGTTGCCGCGCGCAATGTGCACGTTTCCGCGCTGGACTTCGGCGCCCTCGGCGGCTTCCTGCACGCACAGGGAGCAACGGCCGCCGAGCCGCTCGGCCATGAAGCGGGTAAACAGGTCGGGCATGTGCTGCACGATGAGAACTGGCAGGGGAAAATCGGCGGGCAGCGCGGGCAGCAGCACATCCAGAACCGCGGGGCCGCCGGTGGAGACGCCGACAACCAGCACCGTGGGCGTTGAAGCCGGACGGGCGGTGGGAGAGGAGTTGGCGATGGCGCGGCTGTGGATTTGCGCTTCGCGCGGAGCGCCTGAGCCGTTTGAACGGGAAACCGATGCAGCGGTGAGAGCCTGAATCCTGGGGCCGAGCTCCTGCGAAAGCGTCTGCAGCGCGGCCGTCACGCCATCCTGGCCGGAGGGCTTGGCCACGTAATCCGAAGCGCCGGCTGAAAGCGCCTCCAGGGTGACGCGCGCGCCGCGCTGGGTGAGCGAGCTGCACATGATGACCGGCATGCGATGGCCGCGCTCGCGCAGTGTGCGCAGAGTTACGAGCCCGTCCATCACCGGCATCTCCACGTCAAGGAGAATCAGGTCAGGGCGAAGGGCCTCCACCATGTCCAGCGCCGACTGGCCGTTGACGGCCACCCCGGCAACCTCGCAGGAGGGGTCGAGCGTGACCGCGGCGCGGATCAGGCTGCGCATGGCGGCCGAATCATCCACAATCAGAATGCGGGAGCGGCGGCTGGACGCCATCGTTTCAGGCCTCTGCCAAGCCGAGCATGGCCAGCTTGTCGGCGAGGGCCTCTTCATCGAAGGGCTTCATCAGGTATTCGTCGGCGCCGGCGTCAAGAGCGCGAATGATGAAGTCGTTTTCGGCCTCCGTGGTGACCATCAGAACCTTCAGTCCGCTGTAGCCTTCGGCACGGATGGCGGTGAGCATCTCCAGGCCGTTCATCACCGGCATATTCCAGTCCACCAGCGCCAGGTCAAAAGCCTCGCCTTGATGGAGAATGTCCAGCGCGGCCTGTCCGTCGGCGGCCTCGTGGCATTCGATTCCCTTCTCTTCCAGCATGCCCCGCAAAAAGCCGCGAACAAAGCGGGAGTCGTCAACGATGAGTGCGCGCATGGGGTTCTCCGTAGCTAGGCGGCCTGCGCCTCGGCCAGGCGGATGGGGTCCAGCCGTTCGGGGTCGAGGAGCACGAGCAGTTTGTCCTTGAGCTTGTAGGCGCCGGCAAAGAGATCCTTGCGGCTCTCGCCAAGCGTGGATGGGTTGGGTTCGTAGCTGGTTGCAGGAATGGTGAGGACCTCGCCCACAGAATCCACCAGCAGGCCGAAATCGCCCGCAGGATTCTCCAGCACGAGGATGGCCTGCGAGCCTTCACGGGGCGGCAGACCCAGAAGCTGGCGCAGGCTGACGGTGGTGAGCACATCACCGCGATAGTGCACCAGCCCGCCCACAAAGCCGGGGGCCAGCGGAACCGGCTGGGGATGCGCCGCGCCCACAATCTCAAGAATGTGGGAGATGGGCACGCCGAAAAGCGACTGGTCAAGCCAGACCGAGCAGATCTCCACCACGTCTGAAGCCGAGTGATCCTTGTGATGCGATGCCGAGCCATGCGTGCTCATGAGTAGGCCTCCGCGGGCTGGGACCATGCCGGGTCAAGCTCCGGCGGGTCAGGAAGCGGCGGCACGCCGCCCAGGTGAATGATGCCGGTGACCCGGTTCTTGAGCAGGGTGACGCCGGGCGTGCGCACTGAGGTGCCGGCCTCAAACAATTCGCTGCCCGAGGCCACGTCAAGAACCTGCGAGACGGCGATGCCGACGTGGCGCGCGCCTTCGCGGCAGACGACGACGATGACCGGCGCGTCAGGATGGTTGCGCGCGCGGTCAAGAACGCCGCCCGCATCCTCGACGGGCAGCAACTGGCCGCCAAAGTTGAGCACCGGACGCGCGCCGAGATATTCAATGCGCGAGGCGGGGAGCTGCTCGATGCGGATGACGTCGGCCAGCGGCACGCCAGCCTGGCGGCCATCGGCCTCCACAACCAGATATTCCATGCCCTGGGTGAGCAAGCCGGATTCGGATTTCTGCTGCGCCGCGGCTTCCTCCTCCGCGGCTATGGAGACGCCCGCGCGGACGGCGATGGCGCCGGGGTCAAGGATGAGAGCGAGCTCGCCGTTGCCGAGCACGGTTGCGCCGGAATAAAGGCCAATGCCCTTGAGCGCGGCAGACAGCGGCTTGACCACGATTTCCTCGGGGTCGGCAAGCCCGTCCACCACAAGACCAAAGCGGCGGCCATCGGCGTCGAGCACGGCGATAAAGTTGTCGCGCCCGGCCACGGCGTGCTGCGTGGAGCCGGTGAGAAGCATGCGATCGAGAAAGACCAGCGGAAGCAGCTTGCCGCGCAGGCGGTAGAGCGGCGCGTCGTCCATCCACTCAATGGATGCGGCGGCACCCTCCCGCGGAATGTGCACAAGCTCACTGAGCGCACCCTGGGGGAGAGCGAAACTTTGTCCGACGCTGCGCACAATGAGCGCTGGAATGATGGCGAGAGTGAGCGGGATGCGCAGCCGCAGCGTAGTTCCCTTGCCAAGGCGCGAATCGATTTCGACCTTGCCGCCAATTTTTTCCACGTTGGTGCGCACCACGTCCATGCCCACGCCGCGGCCGCTCACGCTGGTTACGGCCGCGGCTGTGGAGAAGCCGGGCAGAAAGATGAGCTGGAGCAGATCGCGCTCGCCCAGTTGCGCGGCGCGCTCGGCGGTGATGAGCCCGCGCTCGAGCGCCTTGGTGCGGATTTTGTCCACGGAGATGCCGGCGCCGTCGTCGGAGACTTCAATGATGACGTGCGAGCCCTCCTGTGCGGCGCGCAGGCGCAGCGTGCCCGAAGGGGATTTGCCGGCGGCGATGCGCGTCTCGGGCATTTCAATGCCGTGGTCAAGTGAGTTGCGGACGGCATGGGTGAGCGGATCCTTGATGGCCTCGAGCAAGCTCTTGTCGAGCTCGGTCTCCTGGCCCTCCATTTCGAGATTCACCTTGCGATGGAGGGTCTGCGAGAGGTCGCGGACAATGCGCGGCATTTTGGAAAAGACGTTTGAGACAGGTTGCATGCGCGCCTTCATCACGGACTCGCGCAGGTCGGCGGTGACCATGTCGAGACGGCGGGAGAGCAGCGTCATGTTGGGATCGGCCGCGGTGGCCTGCAGCACCTGGTTGCGCGTGAGCACCAGCTCGCCCACCAGGTTCATCATGCGGTTCAGCAGGGCCACATCCACACGCAACGTGCTTTCCGCAGCGGCATTCGCCAAGGGCCGCGTGCGCGCGGCTTCAGGCTCATGCTCTTCGCGGGGCGCGGCATCGGGGGAAGCAGCGGGGGATGGGACTGGCGGTGCGGGCGGCGGCGGAACTTCAACCGATGCGGCCGTGGAATGATGTCCATTCGAGGATGCGGGCGGAGCCGTCGGCGCGGAAAATGCAGCCGCCGCAGACACAGACGCAGCCACAACGGAACCAGGCACGGCCACGGGAACCGCCGCGGGAAGCTGCAATGCCTCCAGTTCGGCAATCAGTGCCGCGTTCTCCTGCTCGCCCTCGTGGCCTTCGGCCTCAATGTTGCGCAGAATGGAGCGCAGGCCGTCGAGCAGACGCAATTGGCCAGTGATGATTGGCGCGGTGGCTTCCAGCTTGCCCTCGCGCAGCAGTCCCAGAAGGTTTTCGCCGGCGTGGGCCAGCTTTTCCAGCCGCTTGAAGCCGAGAAAGCCCGTGGTGCCCTTGATGGTATGCACGGAGCGGAAGATTTCAGCCAGCAGAGCCGTATCGCCGGGCGCTGCCTCCAATTCCGTGAGGCAGTGCTCCATGCGGTCCAGGCCTTCCTGGCTTTCGATGAGAAATTCGCGTGTGAGTTCGTCCATGTGTCAAGACCAGCATGCGGCCGGCGGGTTTCTCCGGCACAAAGGGTGTTCATGCCACTTATCGGCCGGAAAGCCGTGGAACTTGAGCCGGAGAGGCCGGGACTCCGGAGCGCCGCCAGATGGCCCGGGACGCGGGGCTCCTGCGCGGGCGCTGCGGCGGGGGAACGGATGTACAGGTCACGCGGCAATGTTTTAGCCTCAAAGCTCACGCTGGGAAGCAAGCCGGGAGGAACGGGACAATGACACAGGCCGGGACGCACGCGGGGACCCGCGCGGGGGCGCGCGAAGGCAGACCGTTGGACACGGCCATGGCTGAGCTGGTGAAGCTGGCCGAAGAGGTGGCGAAGAACTCCTATTCAAAGGAGTCAAAGTTCAGGGTGGGCGCGGCGCTGCGGCTCTCAAACGGCAAAGTGGTGGCCGGCACCAACGTGGAGAACCGGAGCTATGGGCTGACGATTTGCGCCGAGCGCGCGGCCATTGTGCGCGCGGTGGCCGAGTGCGGGCCGGAGATTCGCGTGGTGGCGGCCGCGATTGTGAATCTGAACGGCGCGGACAGCTCGCCCTGCGGCGCGTGCCGCCAGGTGCTCACCGAGTTCACTGAGCCGGATGCGCCGGTGGCCTTTCCGTGGAATGGGCAGATGGAGGTGCAGCCGTTTTCAGCGCTGGCGCCGTTTCCATTCGGAGCGAAAGAGAAGCGGGGCGCCTGATGGCGAAGAAATCCCAGGCTACCTCCGCGAAGGCCCAGCCGCCGCTGCACATGATTGATTTAATCCGGCGCAAGCGCGACGGCGGCGCACTGACGGCCGAGGAGCTTGAGTTTGTGACGCGGGGCGCGGCCAGGGGAACCATCCCTGAGGAGCAACTGGCGGCGTGGCTCATGGCCGCGTGGATTCGCGGGCTGACACGCCTGGAGACAGAAGCGCTGACGCTGGCCATGCGCGACTCCGGCGAAAAGTTTGATCCCCGGCGGCTGGGCAAGCGCGCGGTGGACAAGCACTCCACCGGCGGCGTGGGCGACAAGACAAGTTTTCTGGTGGCACCGCTGGCGGCGGCCTGCGGCGTGGCGGTGCCGATGATCAGCGGCCGCGCGCTGGGGCACACCGGCGGCACGCTGGACAAGCTGGAGTCGATTCCGGGCTACAAAACTGTGCTGACGCTGAAGGAGTTTGAAGCGGTGGTGGCCGGCTGTGGCGCGTCCATTGTGGGGCAGACGCCCAAGCTGGTCCCCGCGGACCGCGTGCTCTATGCGCTGCGCGACCGCACCGGCACGGTCGAAAATCCGGGGCTGATTTGCGCGTCGATCTTGAGCAAGAAGCTGGCTGCCGGGCTGAACGGACTGGTGCTGGATGTGAAGACCGGGTCGGGCGCGTTTTTGCGCGACCGCGACCAGGCGGAGTTCCTTGCCGCGCTGATGGTGGCCACGGCTGAGGCGGCGGGCACGCGCACCGCGGCGCTGATGACCGACATGAGCCAGCCGCTGGGATGCGCGGCGGGCAACTGGATTGAGGTGGCCGAGTGCGTGGAGCTGCTGCGCGGCGAGCTGCCGAAGGGAACGGCGGATGTTCGCGAGCTCTCGCTGCTGCTGGCCGGATGGATGATTCACCTGGGCGGGCAGGCCGAGACTCCGCAAAGCGGCTATCGGGCGGCGGCTGCGGCGCTGTCGGACGGCTCCGGGCTGCTCGTCTTTCTGAAAATGGTGAAGGCCCAGGGCGGCAATGTGAGCGTCTTCGACGACCTGAAGAAGTTCCACAAGCCCGGCGCCACGCGCGTGCTGGAAGCAGGCCAGAACGGATTTGTGGGCGAGATGGACACCACGCTTCTGGGATGGGCCGTGCAGCGGACCGGCGCGGGGCGCGAAAAGGCCGGCGAGCCCGTGGACCCGCACGCCGGCATCGTCTTCCACGCCCGGCGCGGCGAGCACGTGAGCAGGGGGCAGCCGCTGGCGACGCTCTATGCCACTCGCAAGGCAATGCTGGACGAGCCGGAGGAGATGGTGCGGCGCGGCATCCGCATCGCCAGCAAGCCGCCCGAGCCGGTGGCGCTGGTGAGCCGCGTGTTTACCCACGAAGACGCGGAGATATTCCTGCGCAATGCTGTAAGGTAGAAAAAAAGTTTATCCCCCATTTGTAGAAAGTGGAGAGGAGTTGCCGATTGGCGCGATTCACAGGGGTACTGGGGATTCTGGCCGTTTTGTTTGCGGCCTGGCTGGGCTCAACGGATCGTAAACACATCCGGTGGCGCACGGTTTACTGGGGATTGGGGCTACAGATCGTCTTTGCGTTCCTCGTGCTGCGCTTCAATTACGGCCAGGAGGCGATGAGCTGGGCCGGCGACGTGGTGAACAATATGCTGGCCTCCACCGAGGCCGGGACCAAGGTGCTGTTCGGGCCGCTGGGCACCTCCTCCACATCGTTCGGATCCATCTTCGCCTTCCAGGTGCTGCCCACCATCATCTTCATCTCCGCCTTCTTCGCGGTGCTTTATCACATCGGCGTCATGCAGATCCTCATTCGCGGCATGGCGTGGCTGATGCTGAAGACGATGTCCATCTCCGGCGCCGAAAGCATGAACGTGGCCGCGAGCATCTTTATGGGGCAAACGGAAGCGCCGCTGACCATCCGGCCGTTTCTGTCCAAGGCCACGCGCAGTGAGTTGATGACCATCATGACCAGCGGCATGGCGCACGTGTCGGGCGGCATCATGGCCATGTACATTGCGCAGGGCGTGGCGGCAAAGCACCTGCTGGCCGCGGTCATCATGACCTCGCCGGGAACGATTCTGCTTTCAAAGATGCTGGTGCCTGAAACCGAGGTGCCGGAGACCGAAGGCAAGGTGGTGATTCCCCGCAACGAGGAGCACGAGGACGAGAACCTGGTTGGCGCCATTGCGCGCGGCACCATCGACGGCGGCAAGCTGGCGCTGAATGTGGCCATCATGCTCATCAGCTTTCTGGCCCTGGTGGCGCTGCTGGACGGGCTGATGGGCTGGGTACACATGCATACCGGCTTCCACTGGTTCCCGGGCAGCCTGGAGCAGGTGCTGGGCTGGGTCTTTGCGCCGGTGGCCTGGCTCATCGGCATTCCCTGGCACGACTGCATGGCCATCGGCAACCTGCTGGGCACGCGCATGGCGCTGAATGAGGTGATTGCCTACATCGGGCTGGGCGCGCAAAAGGCGACTCTGGCGCCGCGCTCGTTTACCATTGCCACCTTCGCCCTGTGCGGCTTTGCCAACCTGGGTTCCATCGGCATGCAGGTGGGCGGCATTGGCGCGCTGGTGCCGGAGCGGCGCAACGACCTGGCCAAGCTGGGCGTGCGCGCCATGCTGGCGGGAACCATGGCCAATCTGATTTCGGCCTCGATTGCCGGAATTTTTCTTGGATGACGGACCTCCGCGCTCAGGCCGCCTTGCGTGTGCGCTGGACGCGGTAAAAAATGGTGAGCGCGGTAACCGAGCCGCAGGTGAGCAGGCTGGCGGCCATGCCCAGCGTGAGCGAGAGGTCGTGCTGGTAAAGCCCGTGCGCGATGCCCACCACCTGCAGAATGCTGAATCCGCCAAAGGTGATGAGCGAAATGCCCTCGTCGCTCTTCTTGCGCCAGACGGCCAGAATCTGGGGCACAAAGAGCAGGGCGTTGCCCAGGAGTCCCAGGCCGAAGAGGACCGCAACCATCTGCTTCATGGGTTGATTTTGGCACGGCCGGCGCGTGCGCGGCGCGGGGACTGTAGAATCGGGAGGAAGCACAGGCAGGATGGGGGATGAACTACTTCAACCAGGTGACGGAAGCGGCGAAGTTTCTGCGCGCAAAGCTGGGCAAGTTCCAGCCCCGCGTTGCGGTGGTGCTGGGGTCGGGCCTGGGCACGGTTGCCGACAAGGTGAAGGACACGATCATCGTGCCCTACACCGAGATTCCCCACTTTCCCCACTCCACCGTGGAAGGGCATGAAGGCCGCATGGTGGCCGGAACGCTGGGCGGCGCGCCGGTGCTGCTGATGCAGGGCCGAGTACATTTCTATGAAGGCTACACGCCGCAGCAGGTCACCTTTCCCATCCGCGTGCTGGGCGCGCTGGGCATGAAGGTGGTCATCCTGACCAACGCCGCCGGAGGCATCAGCGAGAAATATCAACAGGGCCAGTTTGTGGTGCTGGCCGACCACATCAACATGATGGGCTGGAATCCGCTGGTGGGCCCGAACGAGCCGAAGTTTTCGCTGCGCAAGGGCACGGGGCTGCGATTTACGGATATGACAGAGGCCTACAGCAAGCGGCTGCGCGAGATGGCCCTGCGCGCTGCGGTGGATGAAGGCATGACGATGGAAGAAGGCGTGTATGTGGGCGTGACCGGACCCAACTTTGAAACGCCGGCCGAGATTCGCGCCTTTCGCACCATGGGCGCCACGCTGGTGGGCATGTCCACCGTGCCGGAAACCATTGTGGCGCGGCACATGGGCATGGAAGTGCTGGCCATCTCCTGCGTGATGAACCTGGCCGCGGGCCTGAGCAAGAAACATCTCAGCCACCAGGAAATCTTTGAGACCGGCCGGCTGGTGGAGCGGCGGTTTGGCGGCCTGCTGGAGCGGCTGGCCGTGTGGATTGCCACCATGCTTGAAGCGGAGCTGTGAGCGGAAAAGAAATGGGCAGCGATGCAACGGCAAAGCTGCCGTTTCCGCCAGTGGTCATCGGGATTGCGGGGGCGTCGGGCTCAGGCAAAACCACGCTGGCGGCCGAGCTGGCGCGCATGCTGGATGGCATTCACTTCCCTCTGGACAACTACTACCGCGACCTGGCCCACATGCCGCACGCCGAGCGGCTGAAACAGAACTTCGACGATCCGGAGATGATTGAAAGCAGCCTGCTGGCCGAGCAGGTGGCGGCGCTGGCGCGCGGAGAAACCATCGAGCGGCCGCTTTACGACTTCTCCACGCACACGCGCGTGCAGGGCAGAACGGAGACGATGCACGCGGGCGCATTTCTGCTGGTGGAGGGGCTGTTTGCGCTCTACTATCCGGCACTGCTGCCGCTCTATCAACTGCGCGTCTATGTGGAGACGCCCGACGATGTGTGTTTTGCGCGGCGGCTCAAGCGCGATATGGAAGAGCGCGGGCGGACAGCCGAGTCCATCGAGCGGCAATATGAAGCCACGGTGCGGCCGGCCAGCGAAATGTACGTGCGGCCCTCCGGCGCGAACGCTGACCTGACGCTGGACGGCACCGCGGCGCTGGACTGGAAGGTGGAGCAGGTGCTGGCCGCGCTGAGCGAGCGCGGAGTGCTGCGCCGGGCCTGAGATTTCGACACGGCGATTCAGCACGCGATTCAAGGCGGAGTGGAACGGCATCTCCTGAGCAGATTCTGGAGCGGATTCTGGTAGGTAACCGGCCATGGGTACCGGCGTTAAGGACCAAGGTCATCGCACCTAGGTAGGGGACGGTTGCGTCCAATGGGGGAGAGCGGTGTTGCGCGTTTCGCACTACGCTTTTGTTCGGATGCCGGAAGAGGTACATTCGCGAGATTTTTATCAGGGATCCAAAATGCCGCGTAATGCGTACCGCTAGAGTGAGGATGAAGATGCAGCGATGGCTTCAGGGTCGGAAAGGGCAGTTGGCCGGATGGCTGCGGCAGGGGATTTCGCCGCGGCGGCTGGCGCTGACGCTTGCCCTGGGCTTTGCCATCGGCTGCCTGCCGGTGCTGGGCATTCCAACCCTGCTGTGCGCACTGCTGGCCATTGTGCTCAGGCTGAATGCGCCGGCCATTCAGGCGGCGAATTACGCGGCCATGCCGTTGCAGGTGGCGCTGATGCTGCCGCTGGTGCGGCTGGGCGACCGGCTTTTCGGCTGGGGACCGAAAGATGGATTGACGGCCGGGCTGCTGCACGCCGCGCCGTGGCAGTTGGTGCGGAACTCCGGCGGGTTGGCCGGCGAAGCGCTGGCGGCCTGGCTGCTGGTGGCCGTGCCCACGGTTGCACTCATGACGCTGGGCCTGACGCTGCTGCTGCGACGGGTTCCGGCAGTTGCCGACCGGCGCGTGGGCGAGAGTGCGTAAGCGCACGAAGAAACCCGGCGCAAAATTCTCCGATAAAAATTGGCGGCGGAGTGCGCACAGGGCAGTGTCTGTTCAGCCGGCCTCCACCAAGCCGTAGCGGCGTTGCCAGGCTTCCTTCAAATGCGCCCGCACGCGGGCGCGCTCGGCCTCGGTGCCCTCGGCTTCCCTGCCCTCGCCCGTCGCGGAATTGGCAAAGCGCGCGGCCTCCATTTTTGCCAGCTCCAGAAGCTGGCGGTCGCGCACGAGGCTGGCCACGCGGAACTCCGGCAGGCCTGCCTGCCGCGTGCCGAAGATTTCGCCGGGGCCGCGCATGGTCAGGTCGAGCTCGGCCAGCTCAAAGCCATCCTGCGTGCGCACCATGGCATCCAGGCGTTCCTCGGCCAGCGGCGAAACGCGCGGGCCGGTGACAAGGACGCAGTAGCTTTTGGCCGCGCCGCGGCCCACACGGCCGCGAAGCTGATGGAGCTGCGCCAGCCCGAACCGCTCCGCGTGCTCCACCACCATCACGGTTGCGTTGGGCACGTCCACGCCCACCTCAATCACGGTGGTGGAAACGAGCACATCAATTTCGCCGCGCTGGAAGCGGCGCATGATGATTTCCTTTTCGTCGGCATCAAGCCGGCCGTGCAGCAGGCCCACGCGCAGGCCAGCCAGCGGGCCGGATTGGAGCTGCCGGTGCATCTCCACGGCGGACTTGAGGCCGGACTTGCCCGCGAGCGCGGCCTCCTGCCCGGCCGCGGGAAAAAGATCGGCCGTCCTGCCTTTGCGCGGAGCCCTGCGCACGGCGGGTGCGGGGGCGGCGGGTGCAAGCGCGGCGGAGGCCTGCGCAGCGCCTGCCTCCTTCCGGCCTGCTTCGTCCTGGGAGAAATCAAGCTCGGGCTGGTCGTCCTTGTTGCCCTCGATGACCGGATAGACGATATACGCCTGCCTGCCCTGCGCCACCTGCCTGCGCACAAACTCCCACACCTCCGGCGCGCGTTCGCCCGGTACGCGGCGGGTGACGATGGGCGTGCGGCCGGGCGGCAGCTCGTCAAGAACGCTCAGGTCAAGGTCGCCATAGAGCGAAAGCGCCAGCGTGCGCGGAATGGGCGTCGCGGTCATCACCAGCACGTCGGGCTCGGCCTGGTGGGGCTTCTTCATCAGGCGGAAGCGCTGCAGCACGCCGAAGCGATGCTGCTCATCCACAACCACAAGGCCAAGGCGGTCGAACTCGACCTTCTCTTCGATCAGCGCGTGCGTGCCGATGACCAGGTGCGCCTCGCCGCGATTGATTTGCCCGCGCGTCAGGCGCTTGCGGTCGTTGTCGAGCGAGCCGGTGAGCAGCACAATGCGATAGCGGCGCGAGGAGCGCTCCAGCAGCTTGCGCGCGGCCAGAAAATGCTGCGTGGCCAGAATCTCGGTGGGCGCCATCAGCGCGGCCTGGTAGCCGTTCTCCATGGCGACAAGCATGGCCTGCAACGCGACAATGGTTTTGCCGGAGCCCACATCGCCCTGCAGCAGGCGGCGCATGGGGCTGGGCTGGCGCATGTCGCCCACAATTTCCGCCAGGGCGCGTTTCTGCGCCGCGGTGGGATGGAACGGCAGAACCTCCCGGATGGCTTCGCGGACCTTGTCCGTCGTGGTGAAGGCGATGCCGGTGCGCTGGCGCATGCGCCGCCGCTTGAGCTCGAGGCCGAGCTCCAGATAAAAGAACTCCTCAAAAATAAGGCGGCGATGCGCCGGCGTGGCGGCGGATTGCAGCTCCGCCATCGGCGTGCCTTCGGCGGGAAAATGCACCTGGCGGAGGGCTTCTTCCAGCGCAGGCAGGCCAAGGCGCGACCGCAGCGCGCGCGGCAGGCACTCCGGAATTGCGCCGCGCAGGCTTTCAAGCAGGCGGAATTGCACCTTGCGCTGCCAGCGCGAGGCCAGCCGGCTGCCGCCCAGCGACTCATACACCGGCGTGATGCGGCCCACTTCAAGCAGGCGGGTTTCCGCGTCGTCGGTGTCGTCCGGCAGCAGCTCCCACTGCGGCTGAACCATCTTGAGATTATTTGAGGAGCGCGACGGCTCCACTTTGCCGTAGACGGCCACGGTCTGGCCGGCGCGAAACTTGCCGTCGAGATAGGTGGCGTGGAACCAGAGGCACTTGAGCGAGCGCGTGCCCCGGCCCAGTGTGAGCTCGAAGATGGGCATGCGGCGGGTGCGCAGCAGCGCGGCGCCGCGCACCTCCGCAATCACGCTGGCGGTTTCGCCGGGCTGCAAATCCTCCAGGCTGCGCGGATTTTGACGGTCCTCATAACGGAACGGCAGATGGTACAGCAGGTCTTCGACCGTGGCGATGCCCCGGGGCGCAAGCAGCTCCGCCACGCGCGGGCCGACACCGCGCACAAATTTCACTGGGTCATCGAGGCCGGGCACATTCTGGATGCTATCGCAACCGAGCGGGGCGGAGTGTGGAGAGATTCGGCGTGCCCGCTCAGCCTTCCGTGATGGCGCGCGGTGCGGACTTCTGCGGCCAGGACGCGCAGAACGCTGCGGGAAAGCACGGGCAGGCCCGCCGCCGCGCCTGTGCCATGGGGCTATGGTTGCATCGATCGATGAGCCGGCCTGTGACGCATATCACCCATCGATGTCCATTCAGGCTGGGTTCATCAGAGCTGGATCTATCGAGGCTGGATTCACGGGGCCTGGGTGAACTGCGGCGGCGCGGTTGCCGCGGCGGAGGTGCGTGCAAAGAGCAGATAGACCGTGTTTCCGCAGGTTTCGCTGGAGTCCAGACGCCAGCCCGGCGCGTGCTCCAGCACATAGGCCAGGCCCATGCCCTTGGTCAGCAGCGCGTGGTCAATGCGGTACTTGTCCAGCATTTTCAGGGGCGCTTCGCCAATGCCCTCCGTGGCCAGGTAGTCGTGCAGCACGCCCTGGTGGTCAAAAATGTCAAAGCGGGAATCGATAAAGATGGGCTTGGAGTCAAAATCCATGCGCCCGCCCACGTAGTCCACGTCAAAGGTGCGCCAGGCGGGCTGGATGGAGGCAATCATCTTCAGCGGAAAATTGCCGTCGAGCTTTTTCTGGAGCGTCTTCTCGCTGGGGAAAAAGTGGACCATCAGGCCGACGGCGGCGGCGCACATGAGCAGATTCATCACCGGAATGGTCTTCTCGTCAGACTCCGCGGTAAAGGCGCGCTGGAAGTCGCGGGCAAGCATGGGCGTGATGAGCACGGCGGCCAGGAACGAGAAGCGGACATGGTCAATGGCCGCATAAAACGCGAGCAGGACTACCACAAATTCATACAGCGTCCACTTGCGGGGGCGAATGCAGTTGGCCGCCAGCATCAGCAGAATTGCGGCGGTGACCACGTAGCCCTCCGGCGAGGAAAGGTTGAGCGGGCGCCATTCCGAAATCACTGAAATGCTGAGGTGCTGCTTGAGCATCATGTCCACGGGGTTATAGAGCAGCCGCCAGCCATAAGGATTGAGGAAGAGCGCGGCCAGGGTGACGGCAAGGGCGGCGAAGAAACGCTTGCGGTCCGCCGCGTCCATCGGCTCCTGCTGAAAGATGCCCAGATTTACACGCAAAAAGCCGCAGCCGATGTAGAGCGCCAGCAGCGCGAGGCCGATGAACCAGATGCCGTGGAGGTTGATCCAGAGCGCGAAGAGCGGCGGCAGCAGCCAGAGGATGCGCTTGTGGCCGCGCTCAAAGGCTTCAAGAATCGCCATCTCGGCCGACAGCGCGAGATAAGCGACGGCGATGGTGCGCGGGCCGGAGTTGGCCAGCGTAAGCGTGAAGCCGATGCAGGCAGCCCAGAAGGCCGCGCCGGCATGGCGCGTCATCCAGTAGCCGCGCCAGTAAAAGAAGACCAGGTTGAGCCCCAGCACGAGCCATGCAACCAGATAGATGCCCTGCAGATGAAAGACCTGGTAGCTGAACCAGTAGGGCACCTCGCTGAGCCACTCCCAGTTGATCCAGCGCACGCCCACGACGGTGAAAGCGTAAGGATCAGTGAAGATGACGTGGTGGTGGGTGAAGAAGTAGCGCGCATCGGCCAGGTGCCACCAGATGTCGGGGTCGCCCATCAGGTTCAGCGCGGGATTCATGCTGGGCGCCAGCAGCATGGGCAGCATCAGCAGCAGCGCCACGCTGGTGGAGTGGCGGCTGAAGACGCGATTGAATGCGCGCAGCAGCGGACGGTGTCCAACGGCGTCGTGCGCCGCGGCAGTGGTGGCCTGCTCGTCAGGCATCGTATCGATTCTCCTCAATCACCCGTCTCCTAACTTACCCGCGGGCCGGGCGCGCCAGAAGCAGAGACCATTGTGTGCGTATCCATCCTGCCAACGCCTGCCCTAGTGTTTTTGAGCGGTTGGAATCAGGCTTGCGCCGGGAGCCGAGCCAGGCGTGCGCTCAAACAGCAGATAGCCGCCATCCGCGGGCCCCTCGCTGCGCACCAGCGTCCAGCCCGGCGCGTGCTCCAGCAGATAGGAGAGCGCATCGCCGCGCTGCAGCAGAGCGTGGTCGAGATGGTACTTGTCCATCAGCGCAAAGGTGTTCTCCATGCGGATGATGCCGAGATAGTCCTTGAGAACACCGTGATGCTCAAAGGTGTCGTCGCGCGAGTCAATGAACGGCGAACGATGCTCCCAATCCATAATTCCGCCCAGGCCGTCGTTGTTGAGCGTACGCCAGGAGGGCTGAATGGAGGCGATGGTCTCCAGCGGAAACACCCGGTGGAACTCCTTGTCCATTTTTGCCTGCGAGGGATAAAAGTAAGCCACGGTTCCCAGCGTGGCCAGCACCAGGATCATGTTCATCACAGGGATGGTCTTCTCATCGGACTCCGAGCAGAAGGCATTCTCGAAATCGATGGCCAGAATGGGCACCGTAAGGATTGCGGCCATAAAGGCGAAGCGCGCGTGGGCGAAGGCGGAGTACCAGGCAAAGAGCACCACAGCCAGGTCAAATACCCGCCATTTGCGGCCGCGCAGCGCATTGGCGATCACGGTGAGGAAGATCATGGCCAGCGCGCCCTTGCCCACAAACCATGCCAGATTCAGCGGCTGCCACTCCTGTACGTTCTGGATGTTCAGCTTCTGGTTCAGCATCATGTCAATGGGATTCCATACAAGCCGCCAGCCATAGGGATTGACAATCAGCACAGCCACGCACAAACCCAGCACGATAAGAAGCTGCTTGCGAACGGCCGGCGTGAAGGCCGGCTGCTCAAAGACTCCCTTGTGGAAGGCGAAGAGCCCGGAGAGGATGTAGAGCACCAGCAGCCCCAGGCCGATGATCCAACTGCCGTGCAGATTGATCCAGACAAGAAAGAGCGGCGGCAACAGCCACAGCAGGCGCGTTCGTCCGCGCCCCGCCGCCTCAAGTATCGCCAGCTCGGCTGACATGGCCAGATAGGCAAGCACGATGGTGCGCGGACCGGCGTTCACAATCATCAGCGAGATGCCGATGGTGGCCGCCCAAAACGCTGCTCCGGCGTGCCCGCTTCGCCACAGGCCCCGCCAGTAAAGAAAGACAATGTTTCCGCAGAGAATGAGCAGCGTGACCAGATAGATGCCCGAAAAGCCGAAGAGCGTGTAGCCGAACCAGAAAGGCTCCTCGGCCAGCCACTCCGGATTGACCCAGTGCTTGCCCGCGACGGAAAACGAGTAGGGCTCCATGCGGATGAAGTGGTGCGTGGTGGCCAGAATGCGCGCATCGGCCATGTGCCACCAGAGATCCGGGTCATGCAGAATGCTGCCCGGTGCGCGCACGTTGCCCGCCATCAAAAACAGGACCAGGACCAGCATCGCGCAGCTCATCAGGTTGCGGCTGAAGATGCGATTGAAGCCCCGGACAAATGCCGGCTGGGACTGGGCCGCAGGCGGTTGCGACGGAGTAGGGGCGGGCGGCTCCGCGGGTGTGGTCATGGTTTCACCGGGGGTTGCATGCATGCCATAACACTACCCGCCGCAAGCCCGCGGAGAAAGTGACTTTTGTGGGGCATCGCCGGGCGCCCATGGGAGCAAAGCCACGACGCCACGACAACTTGCGGGTGCGCGAGGGCAGCCGGATGGTTACCCTTGTAAAAATGATTACGCCCGTACTTTGGTTTTGAATTTGGCGCTTCCCTGTGCTTCGCGGGCTGGGTATGATGGGGTCGATAGATGCAGTGGAACTAGGGGTTCCATGCACCAGGGCGCAGGGTTTGGCTCCGGGGCGGCAGATTTGCTACCTCACTGCGTGGAAATGCATCATTCCTGGGGGATTATTGGACGTAATCATTACCTCCGCGCATGGTTGCGGCACCAACGTGGGATTGACCCTCCACGGCCGCCAGTACAGAATCGCGAACACGTGATCTCCTGAAAAGACAGGCATTTGTAAAGACCCTGGGCTGGCTTCCATATACGGGTTGATTGGTTGCACAGGCAAACCCGGCGGCTGGGCAAGGCCCAAAGGCAGTGGCCGTCTTTCAATGGACTGATTCCGGGCTTTTAAACCGCGCCGCAGCACATACCCGGAGGCGCACGAGGAAAAGAGACCTCCCCACCATGATTCAGATTGGCTTGCTGACCGAAGATTGCGCGTTGCAGCCCTTGCTTGCCTCGGCCTTGGGGAAAGACTTTCAGGTTCAGGTTGTGTCCGATGAAGCCTCAGTGAACCAATCAATGGCGGCCGGCGGATGCGACGTCGTAATCCTTGATATGACCTCAAGCAACCTCTCGGTCAAAGAGCGGATGGAGTGCGCGGGCGGAATCATTGCGCTGCGCGTTCCGGCCGTGGTGATGGCCGATGACACGCTGCGCACGGCGGCGATGGAGCTGGTCCGCATGGGCGCCTTCGGCTACTGCCGCCGGCCGCCGGCGATCCGCGAGCTGAAGGCTCTGCTTTGCAGGGCGAGCGAAAATTCACTGCTCAGGCGGCAGATGGAAACCGCCGAGCCGCCCGTGGACGTGATGAGGAGCTGCGACCGGATGATCGGTTCCAGTCCCGCGATTCGTCAGGTTTACCAGCTTGTGCATCGCGTGGCCAACCTCAACGCCTCAGTGCTGGTGACGGGCGAAAGCGGCACCGGCAAGGAGCTCATCGCGCGCGCCATTCACAATCTGGGCTCGCGCGTGGAGCGGCCCTTTGTGGCCGTATCCTGCGGCGCGATTCCTGAGACGCTGATCGAAGCCGAGCTCTTCGGACACGAAAAAGGCGCGTTCACCGGCACGGTGGGCTCGCGCGAAGGCTACTTTGAGCAGGCCGGCGACGGCACGCTCTTTCTGGACGAGATTGGCGACCTTAGCCTTTACACCCAGGTAAAGCTGCTGCGCGTGCTGCAGCAGATGGAGTTCAGCCGGCTGGGCAGCAACCGGATTATCCCTCTGCGGGCGCGGCTGATCTTCGCCACCCACCAGGATCTGACCAAGCTGGTGGCGGAAGGCAAATTCCGCCAGGACCTCTTCTATCGCATCAACGTCATGCGCATCGGATCTCCGGCGCTGGCGGAGCGCCCTGAAGACATTCCGCAGATTGCCACCCACTACCTGCGCCATTATTCGCAGCTCTTTGAGAAGCCCATGCAGGGCATTGAGCCGGAAGCGATGACGATGATGCAGAGCTACACGTGGCCGGGCAATGTACGCGAACTGGAAAACGCGATTCAGCGGGCCATTATCCTTGCGCCGGGGCAGATGATCCGCGCCGAGGAGCTGCCGCTGAACATGCACGGCGACAAGATCATCGACATCAGCGAGTACAACCCTGAAGGCTCCTTTGAGCGGCAGCTCAGGGACTATAAGGTGAAGCTGGCGATGGATGCGGTGCGCGACAACAACGGCAACAAGACGCTGGCCGCGCGCAGCCTGGGCATCTCGCGCGCTTATCTCCACCGGCTCATCCGCCTGGCGGATCCTGACCTCGCCTTCGAGCAGGACAACGTCAATTCGGCCTCGGCCTAAGAGCACTTCGCACATTTCACACCGCAGCAGGCGCGCCGCAATGCGCGCCTGTTCTGCATGCTCCCCCGCCTGCTCGCGCGTCTGCTCTCCCGCCTGCTGCGTTGCCCGGCGCGCTCAGAGTTCCATAAACTTCCGTGCCGGGACAAATGCACACAAACTGGTATAGTTCTCTCATCATGCTCAGGAGATGCGCGGTTCTGCTTGCATTGCTGGCACTGGTTGCTGCGCCCGTTGGCGCGGCGGCCCAGGCGGCGGCGCCTGCGGGAGTGCAAGCCACCGGCAGCGCGGCGAACAAAAATGCGGCCGGAGCGGCACAGCAGGCTAAACCCGGCGCGACCAACCAGGATTCACAGGCGGGGGCTGCCAACGGCGACCTTGACAGCAACAGCCCTGCCGTGGGGCCGCAGCCGATCGTAGTCACCAGCCCTGAGACGCCTCCCGCTCCGTGGACCTGGCACGATCGCGTGCTCTGGGGCGCATATCTTGTGCTGGCGGTGGTGGGCTATGTGGGCATCCTGCTGGCGCTGCGCGCGCTCAAGCGGATTGAGCGCCATGTGGAAGTGGGCGCTGCCACGGCCCAGGCGGCGCTTGATGCCTCAGACGCCGTGCTGGCGCAGAGCCAGGCGATACAGCAGGCGGAGCGGCCTTGGATTCTGGTCACCATCGAGCCTTTCCTGACGATGGAAAACAGCTTTAAGGTGATGGCCACCAACAAGGGAAAAACGCCGGCGCGCATTGTGGGCACGGTGGACCTGGTGGGCGTGGCGCCGGACGAGACGCACCTGCCGGAGACGCCGGTCTTCGAGAATGAAGAGCCGGGCACGCTGCTGGAGCCGGTGATTCTTCTTCCCGGCGAGTCGCTTGGCATCCGGCGCTTCAGCCGGTCAGAGGTCAAGCAGGTCTGCAAAACCCGCGAGGAGCTGGAGCGCATCGAGCTGTGGGAAGACAAGATCTTCATCTTCGGCCGCGTGAGCTATCGCGACATGCTTGAGGTTCCCGACAAAAAGCTCTACCAGACAGACTGGTGCTGCCGCTACATCCACGGCGAGAAGGACAGCGCGCTGGTGGTCAGTGGCCCGCCGAAATACAACAAGCACCTCTAGCGTACTCATCAATGGAGATTCCCTGCGCGTGCCGTGGCAGACTCGACGTGCAAGATGCGCATGCACGCTCTGCTAGACTTTCGAGGGAACCGGCGTGCTTCCTTGGCGCAGGCCGGGCAACCCGCAGCGCAGGAGAGTCGATGCCGGTCGTAGAGCTCGCAGAGGTGACCAAGGCTTACGAGGCGAAGGTTGCCGTACGCGCATTGAGTCTTTCGATTGATGCGGGTCAGATGTTCGGCCTGCTGGGTCCAAACGGGGCGGGCAAAACCAGCGCCATCCGCATGATGATGGGCATCACGCTGCCGGACTCAGGCATGGTGAAGCTTTTCGGCCGTCCCTTTGAGCGCAAAAGCCTGGAGCGCGTGGGCTATCTGCCGGAGGAGCGCGGCCTCTACAAGAAGATGAAGGTTCTGGAGCAGCTCGTCTTCTTCGGGCGGCTGCACGGGCTCAGCGCCGATGAAGCGTCGCGCCGCGCCACACGCTGGGCGGAGCGGCTGGAGATTGACCAGGCGTTGCCCAAGAAGACCGAGGAGCTGTCAAAGGGCATGCAGCAGAAGATTCAGTTCATCGGCACGCTGCTGCACGATCCCGGACTGATTGTGATGGACGAGCCCTTCAGCGGGCTGGACCCGGTGAACGCCAAGCTGCTGGAAAAGACGCTGCTGGAGCTGAAGGACGAGGGCAAGGCGATTCTCTTCTCCACCCACCGCATGGACCAGGTGGAGAAGCTGTGCGATTCCATCTGCCTGGTGAACAACGGCGAAGCCGTGCTGGCCGGACGCATGCGCGAAATCAAGTCGCGCTATGAGCGCAACCACGTGGAAGTGGAATTTGAGGGCAGCGCGGAGTTTCTCAAGTCGAGCGAGGTTGCCGAAGCGAAAAATTTTTCAGGCCATGCGGAGATCCGCCTCAGGCACGGCGGCGACGCGCAAAAGCTGTTGCGCGAGGCTTCGGCCGTGGCAAAGGTTTATCGCTTTGAGCTGATGGAGCCGTCGCTCGAAGAGATTTTTATCCGCACGGTGGGAGGCAAAGTGGATGCGTAACATGCTGCTGATTGCCCGGCGCGAGTTTCTTGAGCAGGTGCGCGGGCGCGCCTTTCGGATGACGACCATCGGCCTGCCGGCGGTCTTTGCGCTGATTGTGGGCGTGGGCTATCTCTCCAGCCTGGGGCTGGGCTCCAACCGGCGGCTGGCCGTGGCCTGCAATGACCTGGCGCTGGCCACCCAGATTCGCGGACAGCTTGTGGGCGACAAGGATGCCAAAGCGCATGTGGAAGTGATTGCGCCGGCCACGCAGCAGGATCTGGCGGCACTGCGCACGCGCGTGAAGAACGGCTCGCTGGACGGCGTGTTGTGGGTGAACGCTCCGGCGGGCAAGGCGCCCACAGCCGATTACTCCTCGGCCTCGTCGGGGGACTTTATCACCGCGGCGCGCATCAGCTACGCCGTCAACCACGCACTTCTGGACGAGCAACTGACCACGGGCGGCATGAAGCAGACCGCCGCCGACGAGCTGGTGAAGGGCGTATCGCTTGCAACCTTTCAGGTGAAGAAGGATGGCGCGGTGGTGAAGAGCAACGCCGAAGCCTCCTTCTGGAAGGGCTACGTGATGGCCATCCTGCTGTCGATGACCACCATGATCTACGGCATGAACGTGGCGCGCAGCATCATTCAGGAAAAGACCTCGCGCATCTTTGAGGTGATGCTTTCGATTTCAAAGCCCAGTGACCTGTTGGCCGGCAAGCTCATCGGCGTGGCCGCCGTCGGCCTCACGCAGATTGGCATCTGGCTGGTGGCCGGCGCGGTCATTCTCTTCTCTCCGTTTGCCCAGGCGATGCTGACCGGCCAGCTCGCCGTGCACTTCACGTGGACTGAAGCGATTCTCTTCCCTGTCTACTTCCTGCTGGGCTACCTGCTCTACAGCTCGCTATTTGCCGGCCTGGCGGCCACCTGCGAAACCGAACAGGAGCTGCAGATGTATATGCCGCTGGCCGCCGCGCCCACCTGGCTCAGCTTCGCGCTCATTCTTGTCGTCATCAACGACTCGAATTCCATCTGGTCCATCGCGGCCTCGCTCTTTCCGCCCACCGCGCCGGTAATCATGTTTCTGCGCATGGCTGCGGAGATTCCTCCGCTCTGGCAATTCGCCGTCTCCATCGGCCTGCTGATTGTCAGCATCGTCGCGGTGCTGTGGTTCTCCACACGGCTTTATCGCGTGGGCATCCTCATGTATGGCAAGCGCGCCACGGTGCCGGAACTGCTGCGCTGGCTGCGCTACAGCTAGAATTCGAGTTGTGACCGAAGAAGCCAGCCCCAGGGATATCAGTCCCAGAGAAACCAGTGCCCGATTCACGCTGGGCCAGCGCCTTGTGCTGGCCGTTGCGCCGCGCGTGGTGTGGGCGCTCTTGTGGATCGTCGGGCTCACCTGGCGCTACGAGGTCATTGCCGAGGACGGCGTGGAGCCGGTGCTCTTTGGCCAGCGGCCAGGGCCGGAGATTTACTGCTTCTGGCACCAGTGCGTGCTGCCCTGCACCATGTACTTCCGGCATGCGCTGGCCGTGATTCTCATCAGCCGCAGCTTTGACGGCGAGCTGATTACGCGCATCCTCAATAAGTTTCACTATGGCGCCGTGCGCGGCTCCAGCTCCCGCGGCGCACGCGAAGGCCTGCTGGGACTCAAGCAGGTCATCGAGCGCGGACGCACGGCCATCTTCACGGCTGACGGACCACGCGGCCCTATCTATCAAACAAAAATGGGACCCATCAAGCTGGCCCAAATCACCGGCGCGCCCATCGGCATCTTTCATCTGGAGCCGGAACACGCGTGGACCCTGCGCTCCTGGGATCGCTTCCTCGTTCCCATGCCCTTCACGCGCATCTGCGTGAGCTGGGCCAAATGGGTTCACGTGGAGAGCGACACACCCGCTGAAGAATTCGAAACCAAGCGGCTGGAGCTGAACGCGGCGCTGGAACGCGCGCGGATGAGGGCCTGCAAACATTTGGGGAAGGCCGCCCAATGAGCGGGCTGCGTGTGGCCGACTTCGATTTCGAGCTGCCCGAGGAGCTGATTGCGCAGCAGCCGCCCGACACGCGCGGCCACAGCCGCATGCTGGTGCTGGACCGCGCAACCGGCGCCGTGCGTGATGCACTGTTTTCCGGCTTCCCTGCCCTGCTGCAACCGGGCGACGTGCTGGTGCTGAATGACAGTCGCGTGATTCCTGCACGCCTGTTTGCCCGGCGCACGCTCCAGCGCGAGCGGGAAAAGCCAACCGGCCGCATTGAGGTGATGCTTACCGAGCCGGCCGGCGAAGAGGACAGCGCCATGCTGTGGCGCACACTGGTGCGCCCCGGGCGCAAAGTGGCCATTGGCGAGCGGCTGGTCTTTCCTTCGGCGTGGGGGCCAGACCCGCAGGACGGCGTCGCCCTCGAAGCCGAAGTGCTGGAGCGCGGCGCATTCGGCGAGCGGCTGATGCGCTTTGATCCCGTGCCGGATTTTTTCGCGGCGCTCGAGCGCATCGGCCACGTGCCCCTGCCGCGGTACATCCATCGCCAGGACGCGCCGTTCGACCGCGAGCGTTATCAGACGGTCTTTGCGCGGGAACGGGGCTCAGTGGCTGCGCCAACCGCCGGATTGCACTTTACTCAGGAGGTACTCGCGGAACTCGGTGCAAAGGGCGTTGAGGTGGCATCCGTCACGCTGCACGTGGGTCTGGGCACCTTTGCGCCGCTGCGCGTGGAGAATGTGGACGAGGTAAAGCTGCATCGCGAGCGCTACACGCTGCCCGCGGCAACGGCCTCGGCGGTGAATCGCGCAAAGGCTGAAGGCCGCTGCGTCTTCGCGGTGGGAACCACTGTGGTGCGTACGCTGGAGCATTGCGCGCGGATCTCCACCGATGGCGCCCTGCACGCCCACTCTGGAACGACAGAGATTTTCATCGCGCCGGGATTCCCGTTTCGGGCTGTGGATGGGCTGCTCACCAACTTCCATCTGCCGCAATCGAGTTTGCTGATGCTGGTGAGCGCGCTGGCCGGCCGCGAGCCGACTCTAGCGGCTTATCGCCACGCCGTGGCGGCACGCTACCGGTTTTTCAGCTATGGTGATTGCATGTGCGTTCATCCGGCGGGCCGCGCTGCCGGATGAACGACGTTCAATCCACGGCCGGGCAGACGATACACCGGCGGGCAATGCAGGCGAAGAACAGCGGGAAAAATCTACCGGAAAGTGTAACCGCGGCGCTTCACCACCGCGAGAACCAAGTAAACAGGCGTCTACACCGTACCTAAGGTAAGTCCTTTTATCATATTGAATCCATACACGCTTGACTTATCTGGAATTGGCGTCACAATTGCATAGAGCAAGGAAGCACGCAGGTACAATTAAGGCTTGTTGGGGGTTCAGCTTGCACACGATTGCGTGGTGGCCATCTCTTGCGCCGACGCTGGCCGTCCTCGCTGTGGCGACATATACGGATTTGCGGAGCAGACGCATCCCGAACTGGCTGGTTCTGCCCTTCCTGGTTGCGGGATTGGCGGTTTCCGGCTGGATGGGAGGTTGGGCCGGGTTGGGCAAGGGCCTGGAAGGCATGGCGCTGGCAGGGGTTTTATTCGGAATCTTTTTTATGTTGGGCGGCATGGGCGCCGGAGACGTGAAGTTGTGCGCGGCCATCGGTGCCTGGGTGGGGCCGAAGCAGATGCTCTTCGCCCTCGTTTTAACGGGCCTTGTGGGAGGAATCATGGCCCTTGGATGGGCGGTCGCGGGCGGATTCCTGGGCGACTTATTCAAGGGAACTTTCAAACTTCTTTTCAGCTGGAGAAAGCAGAACCAGCAAGGGGAACCAAAGATGACACTGGCCAATCCAAAGGCGCGCAAAATGCCGTATGCGCCGGCCATTGCCATCGGCACGCTGTTATCGTTCTTTCCCCATGCACACTAACCGGCATGAGTTGCGGCATCTGGAATGTGAAGATGGTCAGGCGGAGAACCTGACGGTAAAGGCAAGAACCTGAAGCGAAGAGTAGGAGTCAGACACCGGGAATGTCGAACATCATGCAGGATGCAGATTCATATGGAACTGGAGGCCTTTCGGTCGCTCTGATTGGGCCGCACGATCAGAGGCGCCGCATTGTGGCCAGCGCCCTGGCCGGCGCCAACGTGACGCAGGTGCGCGAGTTCACCTCGTATCCGTCGAAATTGTCTGACGTGCCGCGCCTGCTGGAACAGGGCTACGACGTGGTGATTATCGACCTGGACAGCGACCAGGGCTACGCGCTGGAGCTGGTGGAGACCATTGCCGCCGACAGCGCCGTCACCGTGATGGTTTACTCCATGCAGAACGACCCCAACGTGCTGATGAACTGCATGCGCGCAGGGGCCCGCGAGTATCTTTCGCAGCCGCTTTCAATGAACGCGCTCACTGAGGCGATGAACCGCGCGGCGGCCCGCCGGCCGGCCTCCAAGTCGGGCAAGGCGCAGGGCGGCAAGGTGCTGGTTTTCATGGGCGGCAAGGGCGGTACCGGAGTAACGACGGTGGCGTGCAACTTCGCCGTCGTGCTGGCTCAGGAATGTGCCCAAAGTACCCTGCTGATTGACCTCGATTTGCCTCTCGGCGACGCGGCGTTAAACCTAGGCATCAGCCCCCAGTTTTCCACCGTGGATGCCCTGCAGAACTACAGCAGGATGGACGGAAATTTCCTGTCTAAGTTGTTGACAAAGCACAGCTCCGGCCTCTTCGTGCTGGCCGCGCCCGGCAAGTTCCCTCACGTGGACGTAAGCAACGAGCCGTTGGAGAGAATGATTAGCATCGCGCGGCAGAGCTTCGACTACATTGTCATCGATGCTGGTTCACGCTTCGATTTGAGCGGAACGAAGCTGGTGGATATTGCCGATACGGTGTACCTTGTGATGCAGGCTGGCATACCTGAACTGCGCAATTCTCACAGGGTGATTTCGGAGTATTTCAAGTCGGGCGGGTCAAACCTGGAAATCGTCTTGAACCGCTTCATCCCAAAAGCCGGAGGTGTGGATGAAGAGCATATTGCGAAGGCGCTGACACGGCCGGTGCAGTGGAAGATTCCCAGTGACTATGTGGCAGTGCGGCGGATGCAAAACGAAGCGACCCCTCTGGCCCTGGAGGATTCAATGATCGCGCGGGCGATCCAGGACATGGCCAGGGCGGCTTGCGGAATGCCCGCCAAGCCGGAGAAGAAGAGGGGGTTCAGCCTGTTTGGCTGAGTCCGCGGGATTGACAGGATTTCATAACGTTCGGAACGGTGCACCGTGGAACATCTGAATCTTGAAAACTTCAAATCGGAAGTACACCGTACCCTGATCTCGAAGCTGGATCTGGAAAAGCTGTCGCGCGTCAACTCCAACCAGGCGCGCCAGGCCGTCTCCAGCATCATCAGCGAGATTATCAGCGACCGCCGTGTGCCTCTGAGCTTCGACGAGCAGGAAAAGATTCAGACCGACCTGCTGGATGAGGTCTTCGGACTGGGGCCGCTGGAGCCGCTGCTCAAGGACCAGAAGATCTCCGACATTCTGGTCAATGACAAGGACCACGTCTTCATCGAACGCGGCGGCCTGCTGCAGCGCGCTGACGCCTCCTTCCGCGACGACCGCCACCTGCTGCAGATTATCGACCGCATCGTCTCCCGCGTGGGCCGGCGCGTGGATGAGTCCTCGCCGATGGTGGATGCCCGCCTGCCCGACGGCTCGCGCGTAAACGCAATCATTCCCCCGCTGGCTCTGGACGGCCCGTCGCTTTCCATCCGCCGCTTCGGCACCGGACCCCTGGCTGCCAACCAGCTTGTGCAGCTCAAGAGTATTTCTGCCGAGATGATGGAGCTTCTCTCCTCGGCGGTGCGCGCGCGGCTCAGCATTCTCATTTCCGGCGGTACCGGCGCCGGCAAAACCACCTTCCTCAACATCCTGTCGCAGTACATTCCGCAGAACGAGCGCATCATCACCATTGAGGACGCGGCCGAGCTGCAGCTTGCGCAGGAGAACATCGTGCGCCTGGAGACGCGGCCGCCCAACGTGGAAGGCCAGGGCGCCATCCGCCAGCGGCAACTGCTCATCAACTGCCTGCGCATGCGGCCCGACCGCATCGTCATCGGCGAGTGCCGCGGCGAGGAAGCCTTTGACATGCTGCAGGCAATGAACACCGGCCACGAGGGCTCCATGACCACCATCCACGCCAACACGGCGCGCGACGCGCTCACCCGCCTGGAATCGATGGTGGCCATGTGCAACCTGAACCTGCCTGAAAAGACGGTCCGGCAGCAGATATCCTCGGCACTTTCCATCGTGGTGCAGTGCACGCGCCTCAGTGACGGCTCGCGCAAATGCGTCAGCATTCATGAGATCACGGGCATGGAAGAGAACGTCATCAGCATGCAGGAAATCTTCGCGTTCCAGAAAAAGGGCATCGGCCCCAATGGCAAGGTCCTGGGCGTGTTCAAGCCCAGCGGCATCCGGCCCCGTTTCCTCGAGCAGTTGCGCACGGCGGGCATCTTCCTGCCGCCCAGCCTGTTTGAGCGCGTGACGGAAGTGAGCTGAGCGGAAGGGAGCAATCGGCAATGACTCTGATCATCGTCCTCGTATTTCTCGGCGTCTTCCTCGTGTTTGCTCTGCTGCTCGCCGCCACCGGCGTGGGCGCAAGCAAGCAGGACAAGCAGATGCTCGAGCGTTTGGACTCGGCGCTGGCCACGGCGGGCAAAGGCAAGTCGGAAATGGTCGACCTGCTGGTGGACGTGCGCAAGGACGATCTGCTGAGCTCGATTCCGTGGATTGATCGCGTGCTGCGCAAGGTGGAGCTTACCCCCCGGCTGCGCAAGCTGCTCTACCAGGCAAACCTGAAGTGGACCGTGGGCGGCCTGATGCTGATGTGCCTGGGCGCCTTTGTGATTCCCGGTTATCTGGTGTATCTGCGCACTGATTCGCTTATGTTCGGCCTTGGCGTAGGCCTCGTCTTCGGTTCCTTGCCCATGTTTTTCGTAGTCGCCAAGCGGAACAAGCGCATGAGCAAGTTTGAGGAGGGCCTTCCTGAGGCGCTGGAGCTGATTGTCAGCGCGCTGCGCGTGGGCCACAGCTTGAATTCCGCGCTGGGACTGGTGACGCGCGAATGCGCTGACCCGGTTGGCCCGGAGTTCAAGGTCACCTTCGACGAGCAGAACTACGGCCTGGAACTGAAGACCGCGCTCGACAACATGACCTCTCGCGTGCCCTCGCAGGACCTCAAGATTGTGGTCACCGCCATCCTCATCCAGAAAGAGAGTGGCGGCAACCTGGCCGAGGTGCTGGAGAATACCTCGGCAGTCATCCGGGAACGCTTCCGGCTGAAGCGCCAGGTGATGACCCACACCGCGCAGGGGCGGCTCACAGGCATCGTGCTCACCTGCCTGCCCATCTGCCTGGGAGGCGCGCTCTATTTCGTGAACCCGAAGATGATGAGCATTCTCTGGACGAAACCAATCGGGCTGGATCTGCTGTATGCGGCCGGCGCCATGATCATCATTGGCGGGCTCATCATTCGCAAGATCGTCAACATGGACGTGTAGAAGGGGAGTTATGGGAGTCGGGATTGTTGCATTCGTTGGTGTCTTTGCGCTGATCGCGGCCATCGGCCTGTTGATCTTCTATCGGGAGACGCTGCAGGCCCGCATCTCATCGGTCATTAATCCGCAGACGAAGCAGAAGTCGCTAAAGGCCACCATCCTGGATACCCGGTCTGCGCTGGGCAACGTGGTGGAGCGCTTTGAGCGCGTGGTGCCGCGCAGCGAAGCCGAGATGGGCGTGGTGCACCAGCGCCTGGTCCGCGGCGGCTACCGCGAAGACAGCGCCGTCAAGTACTACTACAGCGCCAAGGTGCTGGTGCCGCTTTGCCTGTGCGTCATCGCCACAGTCACTGGAGCCACCAAATTCAGCCCCATATTTGTCTACATCGCCTGTTGCGCGATCGGATTTCTGGCTCCCGACCTCTGGCTCGGCCGCATGATCTCGCGCCGCCAGTACAAGATTCGCAAGGGACTGCCCGACGTGCTGGACCTGCTGGTGATTTGCGTGGAAGCCGGACTGAGCCTTGACCAGGCAACCGCGCGCACCGCCGAGGAGCTGCATGGATCGCAGCCGGTGATGAGCGACGAGCTGGGCATGGTGGCCTTGGAGCAGCGCGCCGGAGCCGTACGCTCCGATGCATGGAAGCATCTGGCCGAGCGAACCGGCGTCGACAGCATTCGCAACCTGGTTTCGATGCTGATCCAGTCTGAGCAGTTTGGCACCAGCGTGGCCAAAACGCTGCGCGTGCATTCCGACACATTGCGGACCAAGCGGGTACAGGAAATCGAGGAAAAGGCCGCAAAGCTCTCGGTAAAGTTGATTTTTCCGCTGGCTTTCTTTATCTTCCCCTCGCTGTTTCTCATTACACTTGGACCTGCGATGCTCATCATGATGGATTCGTTCAAAGGCTTGTTCAACCACTAAGAAGGGGGAGAGACGATGGGTAATGCCACGATTATCCGGATTGTCGCCGGAGTTCTGTTTGTCATCGTGCTGGTGATCCTCATCCAGCGCCGCCGTTCAAAAGCCAAGTAAGAAAGGCTGTCGTACCGGGCCAGTGACCACCAATCGCGCTTTAGGCCGCAACAAAGCCAAACCAAAATCAAGAAAGGAAGCGTACCCATGGACAGTGCCACGACTATCCGGATCGTTGCCGGAGTTCTGTTCGTCATCGTGCTGGTGATCCTCATCCAGCGCCGCCGCTCGAAAGCCAAGTAACGCAGCGCAGGTTTGTCCGGCGGGCATGGCCTTTTTATTGCCCGCCTGTCCACTTCGCTGAAGGAGCAAAAACCGCCGTTTCAGGGAATGTGTTGTATGGTTTTTCAACAAGCGCCACCGGAAGGGTGACTGCCGTTCGGACCGATGCCTCGTACGCTGAATCCGGAACCTCACCGGATGACCTACCCCGCAAATGCGGAGGAGAGCGAGGAAGAGAAGAGTCCGCAGGGGGCCCCTGATCGCATTGCGGCTTGTGAAGCTTCTTTACGCCCTGCAGCCTGGCACACTCCAGGAAGGGTGAGGGGAAATGGAAGGCCATAAGTTCTGCGTGTACAACCAAACCCGCGAGAGCTTCCTGAGTTTGGGGGTCTCGGTCACTGATGAGGGACTGGGCCTCATAAAAGAGCGGGTGGAAAGACAAGGTATCAAGACCGATACTGGGCTATGGTTAAGGCCGTTCCGGGGGGTTCCGCCGCTAAGGAGATACTCTACAGTAGACTTGGTTTATCTTGACGCGGAGTTTCGAGTGATTCAGGAGTTGGAATCATTTCCCAATTCCCTTGACAGGCCCACAGAAGGAGAAGCGGCAAGCGCGCTGGTCCTCCCCGCGCACACCATTCACTCCTCGCAGACCAAACCAGGCGACCAGTTGGTCATTTGTGTAGCGCAGGAAATGGAGCAGCGGCTGGGGGGCTTCTCCGGCATTGACTCAACACCAAGAGATGTTCAAACTGCTGTATCTTCGAAGGAGCAGGGCCCTGGCACCGAGATTTCCGATTTATCCCATTTGCAAAGTCACCCGAGAATCGTACACTCCACATTTCAGGGGTCAGATGAGATGAAGAATTTCGAGCCAAAGACAGGCAGGCCGAATTCACTGAAAACCTGGCTTCAGAATTGGCTGTCGTCAGACAGGCGGCGCTCGCTGCGCCAGCCGCTGCCCGGCCTGGTGGCTTATTACTGGACCGGCAGCACTCCACGCGCTTATCAGATCTCCGACATCAGCTCCAGCGGCTTTTATGTGCTCACTGAGGAGCGGTGGTTCCCCGGCACGCTGGTCCTGATGACCCTGCAGCGGACAGACAGCCTGGGCAAGAACGTGGATGACGCAATCTCCGTGCAAACCAAGGTGGTCCGCTGGGGCAGTGACGGCCTGGGCCTCGCCTTTGTGCTGGCGCGTTCGGCTGATCCCGGAGACCTGTACGCCACCAGAGAGAACGGTGCGGATCGCAAAACCCTGGAGCGCTTCCTTGAGCGGCTGAGCGAACCATCGGATAACCACCAGATGTTTTCGCACTAGCCCCGCGCGAAGCAGGCATTAGCCTCCCTTATTTCCTTCCGTATACTACTTCTACAATATTCAGGGTTCTGCCTTTTCCTCCCCTGTCCAACCCTCGCTGCCCAGCCTCCATCGCATATCTGCGCAAACCCGCGGGCGTGCAAAGCGGATGCGGGCACTTGCGTTGGATGCATACCGCTTTGGAGGGTACGCCGAGGCGGGCAACGCCATCCGCGCAAAAAGCTAGAGATTGCCTTGAGGCATAATCAGCAGCACTTCCACGCGCGCCGGCGTTCCATGCTGCGTGGCCGGCCGGAACTGCCACTGACTGAGCGCATTCAGCAGCTGCTGGGTGTGCGCATAGCGCGGCGGAAGAACCAGGGCCAGATGCTCGAAGCGGCCCTTGTCATTGATATATCCGTGGATCATCATGGCGTTCGAGTTCACATAGTCGGCGTCCACATTGGGCCGCATAATGAAGTAAGGCCAGGGCGCCTGAATCTGCTTGACGTTGGTGATCACGCCTTTCGGGTCAGCCGAGCGCGGCATGGTGAACTGGAGTATCCAGTTATGGCTGAGCCCCACGTGGAGAAAGACGGAGAAAACTAGGCGGCCTCCCCACATGCCGGCCGTCTCCGGATACTCCTGCTGAACCGCTGAGCCCACGGCGACCACGCCGTACTTGCCATCCTCCGGCAGCCGGAGAGTCGTGGTGGTCACATCCGGGCCCACAATGCTCAGGTCTTCCGGCGTGGAGGTGCCGGGCATAATGCCTGAGCCGGAACCCTGGCCGCTTCCCTTCTTGCTTTTGGCGGCAGCTCCGCGCGCATCGGCAAGCTCATCCTTCTTGCCCAATCCATCTCCGCGGTTGGCCGCAGTACCGCGGCTGTTGCCGTTGCCGGCCAGCGTCGACTGCCCCTTGTGGCCTGCGGCCATGCTGCCGTTGTCCGTTCCCTTGGCGGCCTGGTTGGCGGGCGGCAGGGCAAACGCGCCCTTGGTCAGGTTGAATTGAGAAATCGACATCACGGCCATGTTGGACGTGTCCGTGGAGGTCATCGAGGCCGTCTCCGGCACTGAGTCCGCCGGTGTGGGCGCATGCACCAGAATCGGAGTCGTGGTGGAGGGAATCGGCATCGGCATCGACGACGAGAACGGCGTGGGCGTAATCGGCGAATCCGCCACGTGCGTGGCGGCGTTGGGCGGCTTCACTGACGCGCGCACATCGTTCAGCATCGGTTTCTTGAACTGCGGCGCATGCACCAGCGTGACATCGGGCTGCGGCTTTGACCACAACAGCAGCGACGGCACCGGCGTCTGCTTCAGCACCATCTTGACCTGCGTGTTCGGCTCCACCAGGGTCTTGTCCGCCAGCTTCAGGTGCAGCCGGCGCACGCTGGACGATGGCGCGGCCATCCTGCTGTGCGCGCGGGCGGCTTGCTTCTCCGCCTTTGAGGCCGGATAGTTCTCGCTGCTGCCGGCGGCCTTCTTCATCGGCGGAATGTCAATGGGATCGATGTCGATGCGCCGCACCACGTAGCGCTCCGCGGCGGCGTCCATGTTGATTCTTGGCGCATAAAGAAAGCCGAAGACCACCATGAAAACCACGCCGCAGTGGACGACGACTGAGACGACAAAAGCCGACGGCCTGTTGTGCGCCGGCGGTCGTTCCGTAAACAGCGAAATTGGGCGAGCGGCCCTCATTTCAAGCTCATTTCCTTCTTTTCGTCCTCGCTCGTTCTTACTTTAACCGCAGAGCGGATGGATTGAAGCCGCGTGCATGTTGGCGAAACAGATGCCCTGCGCGGACGCCGAGCGGCATGAAAGTCAAGGCAGGCTTGGGGGGAAGCGGATCCGCGGTCGGTTGAGGGCCGGCCAGGTGCGGAGCCGATACTGCATACGAGTCTTAAAACTGCTCCCAGTGTACCGAGTGAGAGGCGCGGAGTCCAAGGCTGCCGGCCCACCGTGCGGTACTTTGGGGATGTGTGCTTCAGGGCACACACAACAGCGCCCGCGGCAAACAATTCCGCTTGTACAGCGGCGGGGAAATGGGTATCTTCTTCGGTAGCACACGCGCACAACTTAATGCTGGTCTGCAAGGCGCGAAGGGACCTTTCCTGGGTGGTGAGCCGCATCTCGGCAGGCAAACCAGGCTATGAACAATCCAAGGTAACTAGACAGGAGTTTAACCCTCACGCATAGTTACGAACGCGGGGAGAAGAAGAGTCAGCCGCTCTGCTCCCGGCTCTGTGCGCAACAAGCAACCAAGGCTGACCCGGGCACTCACCTGCAGCACTGGAAAGAGAACGAACAGGAGGGTGATCGGCCTCATTTTCCCTGGGATTTTTGAGCAGGAAGCGACCCGTTACTTTTTGCAGAACAGACCAGTTTGCAGGGCATATTTTGTTGACTTTGTGCCCCAAAAATGGTGCTATACTTCAACGGCGTTAAACCAAATCCGGCGCTCAATGAAGTGAACCTCAAACCGGCGTAAAACCGTTCGCCGCAGCCTTTTTCCGTAAAAGGGGCCTGGGTTTCGGCGAAGGCGAATGGCCGCATATCTGGTGAAGACAGGATTCTGAATGAACCGACGACTGCTGATCATCCTCCTCAGTGCATTTGTGGTCGCCGCCGTGTGCACCTTTGTTGTGGTGCGCATGGTGGGGGCACGCATGTCAGCGGCAAAACCGGTGGCCTCCACGAGCCTGGTGGCAGCCGCAAAGGACATCCCGCTGGGAACGGTCCTGTCGGCTGCCGACCTGACAAAGATTCAAATTGTCGGTCAAGCGCCGCAGGGGGCCATTCTGGACCCGAAGAACGCGATTGGACGCGGAGTCATTTCGCCCATCTACTCGGGTGAGCCGATTTTGAACAGCCGCCTGGCGCCGCTTGGCTCCGGCGGCGGGTTGGCGGCAACCATTCCGCAAGGCATGCGCGCCATCGCCGTCAAGGTGGACCAGGTGGTGGGCGTGGCCGGATTCGTAACGCCGGGTATGCGCGTGGACGTGCTGATCACCGGCGTTCCGCCGACGGGTGGCAGCCAGCAGCAGACCCAGTCGCACACCATTCTGCAGAACATTGACGTGCTCTCGGCCGGCACTGACATCCAGCGCGACTCCTCGGGCAAGCCGCAGCAGGTCCAGGTGGTCAACCTGCTGGTGTCGCCGGAACAGGCACAGGTGATGACACTGGCCAGCGACCAGAAGATCCAGCTGGTGCTCAGAAATCCGCTGGATAACACGGTGACGCCGGTTCCCGGAACTGAGATGGCCAGCCTCTTCTCTGGTGGAAAAGCGCCCGAGAAGGTACACATTGTGCGGCACGCCAAAGCCAAACCGCCGGCCTTCACCATCCAGGTTTATAACGGCGCGCAAAAGAGCGAAGAAAAATTTGCTTCTCCCGGGGGGAAACAGTGAACGCGAGATCTGGCTTCACGATTGTCTGCCTCAGTGCAACGACCTTTTTCTTTAGCGCCGGCGCATTGCTTCCCGCGCAGGATGCTGTGGAGGCGGCGCAGACGACCAAGGTGTCGACGCAGAGCGCCAAGCCCAAAACCCCTCTGGCTCACCCTGCCGCTCCAGTGCCGGTTGAGGTTCCTGTAACCCCGCCCGTGCCTGTCACCACGCAGGACACTTCTAACGACCTTTCCGTGGCAGTTGGAAAGTCCGTTGTGCTGGATATGGCCCGGCCTGTGGTTCGGATTGTCGTGGGCCTGGGCGGATATGCAGAGGCTGCGGCCATCAGCCCCACACAGGTGCTGGTGAACGGCGCCAAGGCGGGTGAGACGACCCTGATCCTCTGGGACATGGGCGGCGGACGGCAGTTTTTCAACGTAACCGTGCGGCCCAGCACCTACGAAATCACTGACCATCTTGAGGCGGTGCGCCGCGAACTCCGCATTGCGCTGCCTGGCCAGGACGTGATGGTGAATGAGGAAGGCGGAACCATCTTCCTGCGCGGCACGGTGAACGATCTCGTCAGCTCCAACCGCGCGGTCACCATTGCCTCCACGGCCGGCAAGGTGGTCAATCTGATGGACGTCAAGGTGCCGAAAGCCGAGCCCCAGATCCTGCTGAAGGTGCGCTTTGTCAGCGTTGACCGCAACAAGGGCAAGCAGATGGGCGTCAACCTCTTCAGTACAGGCCTGGGCAACACGATCGGTTCCACTTCCACCGGAGAGTACAGCCAGCCCAGCCTAACGACAACCGGCACAGGCGGTGCGGCGGCAACAATCGCCGGCGACCTGAATCTCTTCGCCTATTATCCGGGCATCAACCTTGGCGCAACCATTCAGGCCCTGGAAACGACAGGCATGGTTCAGGTTTTGGCTGAGCCCAACGTGCTCACTGAGAACGGCAAGGAGGCCAGCTTCCTGGCCGGCGGCCAATTCCCTTACCCGGTCATCCAGAGCGCAGGAACCGGCGGCGCCGTGCCCATCACGATTCAATTTCGTGAGTACGGTGTGCGGCTCAGCTTCCTGCCCACCATCACGCCGCGCGGAACCATCCGTTTGCAGGTGGCGCCGGAAGTCAGTTCGCTGGATTATGCCAACGCGGTCACCGTGGCTGGCTACGTCGAGCCTGCCCTCACGGTCCGCAGTGTGAAAACTGAAGTCGAGCTGCAGGATGGACAGAGCTTCGCCATCGGCGGCCTGCTGGACAACCGCGACACCGAAACCATGGATAAGATCCCATTCATCGGCGACATTCCGTTTATCGGCAAGTTCTTCCAGTCGAGGAATGATACCAAGTCCAACACCGAGTTGATCGTGATTGTGACGCCGGAGATTGTCTCTCCGGTGGTGGCTGGCCAGACGATTCCCAGTCCCAAGTTCCCCAGCACATTCCTGCCGCCCAACTCCAACACGCCCATGCATACTCCGGATTCCAAAACGCCGGCGAACACGCTGCCTCCGCCGCCCAAGACCATTCCGATCGAGCAACTGCTTGAAAGCATGAAGCCCGAACAGCAGCTGAGCGCACCTTCCTCATCGGGCACTTCCGGCGGCTCTTCCATGGGAGCAAGCGGTTCCAGTTCGCAGTAGCCGGAACGACCGGATTCAACAACAAGCAACAGCACTCCAAAGAGCCTCACAGTCCATGTGAGGCTCTTCCCTTTTACCCCAGGGACACCGAAGTGGCACTCGACAAGCGCTGGCTGATGCGGGATGCTGAACTAGTCTACTGAAACAGGAGTCAAGGAATACCGATGGAAGAGCGCAGTTCCTCGAATGCCTCGCAGGATTCCTCTAGGGATCCGTCAGGAAGTCGCCGATACCAGGTGAATAATCTGAACCGGAAGACCCAGCTTGCCAGCCGCATGGAAGTGGCAGGCTCAGGGCCTGCGCGCTCCAAGGGATTGCTGGGCAGAAAGAGCCTGGAGCCCGGTGAGGCCCTTTGGATTGTTCCCTGCGAGGCGGTCCACACCTTCTGGATGCAGTTCGCCATTGACCTTGTCTATATCGACAAACAAAAGAGGGTGCGAAAAGTCAAAAGCAGTGTGCCGCCCTGGCGCTTGTCGGCGTGTTTTCTCGCGCACTCCATCATCGAGCTTCCGGCCGGCGTAGTAGTCCAGACGGAAACTCAACCCGGCGATGTACTGGAGTTTGTACCCGTTGCCAGCCGGGACTAAGAATGCAGAGCGGCATGAGTCATTAGCGTTCCCAAAGAAGGACTCGAAGAACTCGCGCGTCGACGATTTATGAACAAAGGGACGGCGAAGATGTAACTCTAAGATGCAATAGACACTTAAGTGCGCATCCCACTTTTGTGTCATGTATACGGATAGGGGCCCGAATTGGCGCTCGGTGTAAACGCCCGTATACACTCTCGGCCAGCGAAACACTCTTAACTCATTGAATTCAAATGCGCACAAACTAATCATTGGAATGGCACGGTACTTGCTAATATTCAAGTACACCAGCCTGCGGCTGGAACAACTCAAATCCTGGAGATAAACACAAATGAACAACCTCATGCTCAAGATGTTCGTCAAGATGCAGACCCTTCTTGCCAGCGAAGAAGGCCAGGACCTGGTCGAGTACGGCCTCGTCGTTGCTCTGGTCGCCTTCGGTGCCGTCGTTGCCCTGCAGAGCATCGGCTCTCAGCTCGGTGACCTCTTCAACGACATCAACAAAACGCTCAATAACGCGATCTAGTTCCAACCTAACTTTGGGCAAGCTGGGAGTTGTTCCAGCATTCGTAACGGCGCAACCGGCATATACAGAACCGCCTGACGCGCACTGGGATTGGCCCCGTCCTAAAAGGCGGGGCCGACCTCTGGGTTTGCCCAGTTTGTTATTCCGTTCCGATTTTGCAATCGTTCCTGGTTGCAATCGGAGCAAATCTCCGGCAATGCCGGAGATTTGGTTTATGTTGGCTTCTCAGGTGGGGAAGTTTCAAGAATTCTCAACTTGTTCGGGGGGGCTGTGTGAATAGTCCATTGGTTTCAATCCTGAATTTGCTTCTCTCGCTGGCAAAGCGAGAGGACGGCCAGGACCTGGTCGAATACGGTCTGGTGCTAGCGCTGGTTTGTTTTGGCGCTGTTCTCGGCTTGCAGGAATTGGGCGGCACTGCGTCTCTGCTGTACTCCGCGATCAGCAGCGTATTGCAGACGGCTCTCTAGTCCATCATCCGCGTCGAGCTTCAAATTAACGCGCTGCTCACGGGTGCTCCATCAGGGCCCTCGTGTGCAGCGTTTTGATTTTCTCGTCCATTGCGCCGCCCTGCAAGCACCCGCAGCGAACGCCATTAGGCGTTCCGGCATTTCCTCTCACAACTCCCTCGGCGCCAGGCTGCGTCACCCGGCCGCAAGCGAATGCCTTTCCGGTCCTTCCTTCCCGTGCCGCAGTCAACGCAGCCATGCCCGTGACGCAGGCAGCTTCCCTTCCCCATCATCAAATGTGCACAGCTTCGCATGAGTGGTCTGGTATGCTGGCTGCGAATTACCCCAGGACCCGCCAAACACATGGGTAAAGCCAAACAGGCCATTCTCTATTTGATGCTGCTCTGCGCGGGCCTGTCCGTTGCATGGGGATTCCTGCTCAATCGCGGCACGCCCGGCGGCATTATGGGTTTCCCCGGCATTTATTACGGCACAAAGTGCCTGGTTCACGGGTGCGATCCCTACAACCCGCGCGAACTCCAGGCTTACTTTCAGGCGCAGACCCCGCAGGGGTCGGCCGAGTCCCTTGAGCGCCGGCAATCGGTCACACTCTACGTCAATTTGCCTCCCACCTTTCTCTTTGTCGCGCCGCTTGTCGCGCTTCCGCTCAAGGCGGCTCAGTTCCTTTGGGGATTGCTGATTGTCGGCTGTTTTGTCCTGGGCAGTTACCTCATCTGGTCGATTGCCGCCAGCGACGCGCCGGCGCTCTCCGCGGTGCTTGTCTGCATCGTGCTGGCCAACAGCGAAATTATCTTTGCGGGCGGCAACACGGCAGGGTTCGTCATCAGCCTTTGCCTCATCGCCGTCTGGTGCCTGACCAAGGAGCGCTTTGCCCTCGTGGGCATTGCGTGCTTTGCCGTAAGCCTGACGATGAAACCCCATGACGGCGGCCTCGTCTGGCTCTACTTTCTGCTCGCCGGTGGAGTGTACCGCAAGCGCGCACTGCAAACACTGGCCCTCGCCATCGCGCTGGTGGCCGTTTCCTTTCTGTGGGTATCGCACGCAGCGCCGCACTGGCCCGCTGAGCTGCGCGCCAATTTGCACACCATCTCCGCGCCCAACGGCATTAACGATCCGGGCCCACGTTCGATCGGCGTCAACAGCCCGGACATGATCATCGATCTGCAAACGGTCATCAGCATTCCGTGGGAGCGCACCACGGCGTACAACACTATCACCTACATTCTTTGCGGCATTCCCCTGCTGCTGTGGATCTTCGCTGCGGTGCGGTCGCGCATGACTCAGGAGACAACCTGGCTGGCTCTTGCCGTTGCAGCGCCGCTCAGCATGTTGTTCACCTATCACCGCTCTTACGACGCCAAGCTGGTGCTGCTCTGCCTGCCTGCCTGCGCCGCCTTATGGAAGCGCCACGACCGCCGCGGATGGACTGCGGGAGTGTTGCTCGCTGCCACAGTTGTGATGATTGGCGATATTCCCATGGCCCTGCTTGTCTTCAGCCTCAGGCACTGGCAACTGACTCCGTCGACACTCGGCGGCAAGCTGGCCATGGTTGCCTTCGCGCGGCCCACTCCCATTCTTCTATTTCTACTCATGGCCTTCTTCCTGTGGATGCAGATCACGCATGTGCGAAGAAGAAACGCGACGCGACCCGAGTGACAACCACCACAATGCGCAGAGAGCATGAATGGAGGACATCTCCAAAAGCACAGAATTCCTGCGGTCGAGCCCGCGTGAAGCACTCAAGGAAATGGTGATGGAAGCAAAGAAAAGGAAAAGAACCCGGTCTGATGGAATGCGGATGCTCGTCCTCGGATGCGCCGTGTTTCTGGTGGCCGGCTTTCTTTGGGAGCCGCACTGGCCGGGGGCCATGGCGGACTTTCAGGCTGTGTTTGCCGCATCGCGCGCGCTGCTGCACCACGCCGACCCCTATCAGTCCGGCAACATCCTGGCTGAGCTTCATGCTCTGGCCGGACCGGGCAACGCCCTCCCGAGCTCTTCGCGTCAATTGCAGGTTGCCTTGCTGTGCATCAACCTGCCCACCACTCTTTACCTGATCGCACCACTGGCATTGCTGCCCTGGTCGATTGCCCATCTCCTCTGGATGGTCCTGACGGCCTCTCTCTTCATCCTCGCAAGCTGGCTCGCATGGGATCTCTGCGCGGATTTTGCGCCGCTTGCCGCAGGCGGCATCATTGGCATTCTGGTGGCCGACTCCATTTTGCTCATCACCGGCGGCAATATGGCCGGCGTTGTCATCAGCCTCACGCTCCTTGCCGTGTGGTGTCTTCTTCGCGCGCGGCTGGAGTGGCTCGGCGTGCTCAGCCTGGCATTTGCGTTAGCCGTTAAACCGCAGGACACAGGACTCATCTGGCTCTACTTTCTGCTGGCGGGTGGCGTCTTTCGCAAGCGCGCACTGCAAACGTTGCTGGCTCTGGCGGCGCTCTGGGTTCCCGCCACGCTTTGGGTTGGGCGCATTGCGCGCGCCTGGCCGGCCGAGTTGCGCGGGAACCTTGCGCAGGCCGCATCCAAAGGCCAGTTGAATGACCCCGGACCAGCTTCGGTGACTCACCTGTCGCTCGACATGCCGGTTCACCTGCAAACTGTCTTCAGCGTCTTTCGCGACTCTCCGCGCTTTTACAACTTTGCGGCCTATCTTGTTTGCGGACTCCTTCTGCTTGCGTGGATTGCGCTAACCATGCGCAACCGCCAAACAGGCGCCGCACCGCTGCTGGCCCTGGGCGCAATCGCGCCGCTTTCTCTTTTGCCCACTTACCACCGGCTGTACGATGCGCCGCTCCTTCTGCTTGCAGTCCCGGCGTTCGCCGTGCTCTGGACTGAACAAGGCCGCCTGCGAAAATGGGCTCTCGCTTTCCTGGCGCTCGCACTTCTGTGTACCGGCGACTTTCCACTCATCGTGCTGGGAACATTGACCAAAGGCTTGCATCTTTCGCCCACGGGGCCATGGGGCCGTCTGCAGCTCGTGCTGCTGGCCCGGCCTGCGACCCTGGCTCTGCTGGCACTCGCCTGCTTTCTTCTCACAGCTTTTGCAATCCGGCTCCGGACAGACCAGCATCTCCGTGACTGAGCAAAATCCGACATGCTGTACCCTGGAACCGCAACCTCTGAGTGGGCGCGACCATCAGGGAGCGGCAACCTGGAACAACCCTCATGGGCATACCCTCAAATTCTGCTCTAGTCAGCGGGCAGTTGCAATCACCAGAAGGCTCTGTCCAAGCGGCGGCGTGCTCACATGAGTCTCAAGAAAGTGACCAGCCGGAAACAGGACACGATCAAACAGCCGCACGGATGCAACATCGAAGGATCGTCGCTTGAGCAGGCAAAAGTTCGCCCACCAGGCAAAATATCCGAGCAGGTTGTAGTACCGGATCCGCTGACATTTGAATCCGCACTCCGCCAGTTTGAGCTCGAGTTCCCGCTTTCTATAGCGCCGGAAATGACCAAAATCGCGATCGATTGGCGCATAAAGCTCGGGCCGCGCAGGAACGAACAGGCACAGAGTTCCGGCGTATTTCCGCAACAACCGGTGATATGCGGCCAACTCCTGATTATCCTTTTCTATGTGCTCCAGCACGTTGATGCTGACGATTGCGTTCCATGAGGAGTCGCCTTGCAGGTCTTCGACCGTGCCGTGCAGGAGTTCAGCTTGCGGCAGACGCGCGCGAAACCCCGAGCAAAACGATGCATCAGGCTCGACGGACAACAGCCGCTGCACCGTCGGCAGGCTGGCGAGTGCCTCAGTGATTTGGCCAATGCCTGCCCCCACTTCCAGCACACTGCCTCGCAAGTGGGCTTGGAATGCCGCGATGAGGGCAGCCCGATAGTTCCGGGCCTCACTCAACGCGGTAAATTCAAAATCCGCTGAATTGGCGCTCGCGTTTGGAATGTCGCTCATCTTGCCCAGAAGTTGTACTTGCAGATGCACCACAGTGCTCGAACACCGTCCCGCCAGCCAATCTTCTTTCCCTCGGCGTAGGTTCTGCCGCTGTAGGAGATGCCGACTTCGTAGATCCGAAGCTTTCCGCGAGCAACTTTCGCGGTGATTTCAGGTTCGAAACCGAACCTGTCTTCGCAAATTCTTATGTTCTGGATCACCCTTCGATGAAATGCCTTATAACAAGTTTCCATGTCGCTCAGGTTCAGATCGGTAGCCATGTTTGAGCATGTTGTTAGAAAGTTGTTTCCAACCGAATGCCAGAAGTAGAGAACCCTGCGCGCGCCGGTGCTGCTTTGGAAGCGTGACCCATAGACGACGTCGGCCTTGCCGGTAAGGATTGGGCCCAACAGCCGATAGTATTCGCTCGGGTCGTATTCAAGATCTGCATCCTGAATGATGACGATTTCCGCGGTTGCCTGCGCAATCCCCGTGCGCAGTGCCGCTCCCTTGCCTTGATTCACACTGTGCCGGATGAGCATAACGCGCTTGTCGTCTTGTGCGAGTTTCTCAAGCCGCTCCCACGTCCCGTCACAAGAGCAGTCGTCCACAATCACCAACTGCCGCACGGGGCGTTGAGCCAGCACCACCTCCACCACCTGCGACACAGTCGCGGCTTCGTTGTAGACCGGCATCACCGCCGTAAGGCAGGGCTCTATCTCATCGTTGCTGGAATAGTCGTGTCTCATGGGTCAATCTTGCGGATTCTCGAATCTCCCGGCCAGCGCCGGCGAAATTCGAATTATAAGCGGCACACGCCTCCGTAGACGCAGCGAACAAGGATGATCTTGAACCGCGGCTCTGGCAAATGGACCAACCCTTACCGCAGGACAATTCTGGCGTTTTCTTCCTTAAAACTGGAATATAGCGGATTTATCAGCCTGAATCGACAGGAAATCGCCTGCCGAGTGTTACCACGGTATCTTTGAAGGTATGATGGGATGACTTCGTTCAGGTACCGTTTTATGCTTACCACATTTCATCTTTCGCACTCGCGCACAAGGCGCTTTGCTCCGGGCCGCCATGCGAATTGCAGAAGCCAATTCGCTCAGCCCAATCTGCTGAGAGGCTCGCAAGACCGATGAATCCAATCGCGGACATGCGACGCAAGGACGGATTACGCATCCTGGCGGTGGGCGCTGCTTTGTTTCTCCTGCTCGGCCTGCTGCTTTGCCGGTCAAGCGTAAACCACGTTCAGGATTTCAGTGGCGTTTACTACCCCGCAAGATGTCTGCTCTTTCACCACGACCCCTACAACGCGGCGCAGATGCTCAAGTTCTACGAACAGCAAACCGCGCCTAACCCACGCAACCACGACGATCTTGCCAACCTTCAGGTTGTCACCTCGCAGGTGTACCTGCCCACCACCTATCTGCTGCTGGCGCCCCTTGCGGTGCTGCCGTGGAAAGCTGCGTTCGCGCTTTGGTCGCTTGTAACCGCGGGCTGCATTCTTCTCGCGGTCTATCTCCTTTGGGAAATCTGCTCCACCGAGGCTCCGCTTCTGTCCGGCCTGTTGCTGGCTCTGTTTCTGGTCACAAGCGCAACGCTGCTCGCCGTCGGCAACCCCGCCGGCATGGTCATTGGAATGTGCGTGATTGCGATCTGGTGCTTTCTGCGAAATCGTCATGCGTGGCTGGGCGTTCTGTGCCTTGGCGCGGCGCTGGCGCTCAAGCCGCATGATGTCGGTTTAGTCTGGCTCTGCCTTCTGCTCTTCGGTGCCGCGTTTCGCAGGCGCGCTCTGCAAACACTTGCCGTTGTGGTCCTGCTGTGCATTCCCTCCGCACTCTGGATTTCCAGCGTCTCGCATCACTGGACCACCGAACTGCGCGCCAACCTGCACGCAGATGGAGCGCGCGGCGACACCAACGATCCCGGTCCAACCTCGGTCAACATCGGCGGCATCGATATCCTCGTAAATCTCCAAACCGTCTTGAGCGTCTTCCGCGACGATCCGCATTTCTATAACCTGGCGACTTATCTCATCTGCGGCCCGCTCCTGCTGGCCTGGCTCGTAACCGTCCTGCGCGGCAGGCATGGAGAACCGCAGCTCTGGCTGGCGCTGGCGTCCATCGCGGCGCTGTCCATGGTTCCCCTCTATCATCGCCAGCATGACGCCAAGCTCCTGCTGCTTACATTTCCCGCCTGCTTCCTGTTGTGGACCCGGCGCGGCATCACCGGCTGGATCGCCCTCGGGCTCAACGCGGCCTTCGTACTTGTGAACGGGGACATTCCCACACTGCTTCGCGTCCGCTTGATTGCACCCTGGCTCAATTCCCTCAGCGGATTCCCAAAGCAATTCCTCACCGTGGTGCTGGCCAGGCCGGTCAGTCTGCTTCTACTCGCCACCGGAATCTTCTACCTTTGGGTATACATGCGCGCCGCGCGGAGCAATGCGGAATTCGCGCATATCACCCCCTCTTCTGACACAATGCCGGCGCAGCAGGCATAATCCGCTCTAAAGTGCGGCGGCGCTGATAGACTCGGAATCGTGCCCGAGCAAGCCAATCCGCCCGTCTTTTTGCTGGATGCCATGGCGTTCATCTTTCGCGCCTATCACGCCATGCAGCGCAGCCGCCCCATGTCCACGCGGTCCGGACTTCCCACCGCCGCAACCTTCGTCTTCGTAAACATGATCAAAAAATTGCGGCAGGATTTCGCGCCGCAATACTTCGCGGCAGTCTTCGATGTCAGTGGCGAGGTCTTTCGCGACGAGCGGGCGCGCGCCATCGGCACGCTGCGCAAATGGAATGCGAAATCGCAGAGCTTCGACGAGGTCAGCTACGACGGCTACAAGGCCAATCGCGAAGCCATGCCCGAGGATTTGCGCCGCCAGATTCCTTACATTCGCCGCTCGCTTCAGGCACTGCGCATTCCCATTCTGGAGGCCGAGGGATTTGAAGCCGATGATGTCATCGGCACGCTGGCACGCCAGGCTGCTGAACAAAAGCATGAGGTCTTCATCGTCTCCGGCGACAAGGACATGATGCAACTCGTCACTGACAGCGTGAAAATTCTGAACCCGCAGAAGGACAATCTCGTTCTCGATCCGGAAAAGGTGCGCGACGTTCTAGGGGTTCCGCCCGAAAAAGTGATCGACGTCATGGCTCTCCGCGGTGACACGGTGGACAACATTCCCGGCGCGCCCGGCATTGGCGACAAAGGCAGCGTGGACCTCATCACGGAGTTCGGCAGCGTCGAGGAGGTGCTGAATCGTGCCGCGGAGGTGAAGCGCAAAAGTTACCGGGAGTCGCTCCAGCAGAATCGCGATGCAGTCCTGCTCTCCAAGGAGCTTGTCACCATCGACACGAATGTTCCTCTCACCCTGAACCTGGCGGAGATGGAGACGCAGGCCCCGGATCTCGCGGCCTGCCGCGAACTGTTTACCGAGCTTGAGTTCACGTCGCTGTTGCGCGAAATCTCCTCCGGCGAGGCCCCTGCCGCGAACCACATCGAAGCTCCCACTCCAGATCAAATCAATAGTGCCCTCCAGGCTGCGCGGGCATATGGTTTTGCATTTTTTCTGGATGCGGTAAAGACCGAAAAGGCGGACGGCGAGGAGGACGAACCGAAATCCATGTCGCTGCTGGTCGCGGCTGAAGCCGTTGCCAATGCCGAGAACCTCCACGTCGGAATCTGCGCCGAGGAGGGCGCTGCGCTGCGCCTTCCGTTGGACCAGGAGCTGCGTGAACTGTTCGAGAACGATTCAGTCGCCAAGCAAACCCATGATTGGAAGTCGGCATTGCATGCGCTGGCCGCCCGCAATATTGCGTTGCGCGGAAAGGTGGAGGACACCATGCTCCTCTCCTATGCGCTCAACCCCACGCACTCCACGCAGTCCCTGTCTGACGTGGCCGCGCGTCACAGCCAGCCGCAGCCGGCCACGCTCTCAGCCGGTGCAGCCGCGGTGCGCGCGCTCGTTCCGAGCCTGACAAAAGAGGCAGAAGACGCAGGCGTGGCAAAGGTCTACCGTGATATCGACCTGCCGCTCGCGCCCGTTCTCTTCCGCGTGGAGCAGTCCGGCGTTCGCATCGATGTCGCACGGCTCGGCGCGCTCTCGTCGCGTTTTGCCGCGGAGCTGGAGAAGCTGAGCGCGCAGATTTTTGAGCTTGCCGGCCGCACCTTCAACATTCAGTCGCCCAAGCAGCTCGGCGAAGTGCTCTTCACGCATCTCGGCCTGCCCGCGCCTCCCAGCCGCGGAAAAAGCAAAACGGTTTCCACCGCGCAAGATGTTCTGGAGCAGTTGGCAGAGAAGCATGAGGCCCCAAAACTTGTCCTCGAGTACCGCCATCTTGCCAAGTTGAAGTCGGTCTATGTGGACGCCTTGCCGCTGCTGGCAGATTCGGACTCGCGCGTACACACCACTTTTCAATCAGCGGCAACAGCAACAGGACGCCTCTCCTCCATCAATCCAAATCTGCAGAATATTCCCGTCCGCACTGAGCTTGGTCGTGAGATTCGTGCCGCATTCATCGCGGCTCCGGGCACGCAACTGCTCTCCGCCGACTACTCGCAGATTGAGCTAAGGCTGCTGGCTCATTTCAGTCAGGACCCCCTGCTCTTGCGCGCTTACCAGAACAACGAGGACATTCACACGCTCACAGCAAGCGAAGTCTTCGGCGTTCCCGCCGAGACCATGGACAAGGAGGTTCGCAATCGAGCCAAGGCCGTCAACTTCGGCATCGTTTACGGAATCTCCGCATTCGGACTTGCCGCGCAGCTCGGCATTCCGCAAAGCGACGCCCGCGAATACATTGACCGCTACTTCGCGCGCTATCAGGGAGTGAAATCTTTCATTGAGAGGACGCTTGCTGAAGCGCGGCGCGACGGTTGCGTCCGCACCATGTTCGGCAGGGTCCGCCCCATTCCCGACATTGAGAGCCGCAATCCCAATCAGCGCGGCTTCGCGGAGCGGACAGCCGTCAACAGCCCGTTGCAGGGAACCGGCGCTGACCTCATCAAGCTGGCAATGATCGCGCTGGACAGGAAGCTGCGTGAGCGCAAAATGCAATCACGCATGATCCTGCAGGTCCACGACGAACTCCTGTTTGAGGTGCCGGAAACTGAGCGCGAAGAAGTGGAAACTCTGGCGCGCGCGGAAATGGAAGGCGTGGCCAAACTCCGCGTGCCGCTCGTTGTCGATCTCGCCTTCGGACCCAACTGGCGCGACATGCGATAACGCACGCTTCATCATTCGGCGCGCAAACATTTCAAACGCCCAGCTCGTTTGCAATTGCTGCCGCAATGGCCTCAGCGTGCCTGCGCATCGCCTCTTCATCCTCCGCCTCGATCATCACGCGTGCCAGCGCTTCTGTTCCTGAATAGCGCACCACCACGCGGCCGGTGTCCTTCAGCTCATCCTCCGCTACGGCAATGCGCGCGGCGACTGAGGGCAGTGCATGCAGCGGCTTCTTCTCGCGCACTTTCACATTCAGAATTACCTGCGGAAAGGCCTTCAAATCGGCAGTCAGCTCATCAATGGATTTCCCTGACCGCGCGACCAGATCGAGCACCACCAGAGCGGTCAACAATCCGTCGCCGGTGGTGGCCAGATGCGGAAACAGAATGTGTCCTGACTGCTCGCCGCCAAGCGCAGCGTTATTCTGCTGCATCTTTTCCAGCACATAGCGGTCGCCCACCGGCGCGCGCAGCATGGAAATGCCCGAGCGCCGCAGCGCGGCCTCAAGACCCATGTTCGACATCGTGGTGGCCACAACCATGTCGCCCGTCAGCAGACCGCGCGCCTTCAAATCGCGCGCCGCCATCAGCAGAATGGCATCGCCGTTCACCACGTTGTTTCGTGAACCGGCAAGCATGCAGCGATCTGCGTCGCCGTCAAAGCTCAGGCCAACGTGCGCGGAGCGCTCCACAACGGCCTTCGCCACAAACTCAGGATGCAGCGCGCCGCAACCGTCGTTGATGTTGCGGCCGTCGGGCGCAATACTCAGCAGGGCCACTTCCCCTCCCAGCTTTGTAAATAGCATCGGCGCCACCGAAGCCGCAGCGCCGTTCGCGCAGTCGGCCACAACACACAGCCCATCCAGGCGCAGGCCTGGAACAGCATCTAGCAGAAATTCCACATAGTCGGCAAGCATGTGCGCGTTATCGTCAACAGGAGAAAGCTCTCGCGCCTCCGGCGGAGTAACCTTGCTCGCGTGATCAAGAATCTCCTCTTCAATCGCGAGCTCCACCGCATCGGGCAGCTTGTAGCCATCGGCGCCAAAGAGCTTGATACCGTTGTCGCGCCACGGATTATGGGATGCGGAGATCACCGCACCGGCCTGAAAGCCATGCGCGCGAACCAGCAGCGCAACCGCGGGCGTCGGCACCACCCCCGCGCTTTCCACCGCGACTCCGGCTTCGTGCAGACCGGCTGCAAGCATGGCCGCAATCTCGGGGCTCGATGCGCGCGTATCGCGCCCCAGCAGCACGCGTGCCGATGCGTGCGCGTGCTTCAGCGAGTGGCCAATAGCGAGCCCCGCGGCGAAGATTGTGGTGGCATCCAGCGGCGCGGTGCCCGCGACCCCGCGGATGCCGTCCGTACCAAAAAGTTTGCGTTCTGCTGTTGGGCTCATGGACTCACTTCTTTTGTGACTTGGGCTTCCTTGTTGCGGAGGCCGGTTGAAGGTTTTCGACGCGGCTGGCAAAGGAGCCGTGGTGCAGGCGCGTGGTCACAAGGTCGCCCGCGCCAAGCTGCGCGCAGGAGGAGATCAATGCGCCATCCGGTCCCTGAACCAGGGCGTATCCGCGTTCGAGCACGGACAGCGGCGAAAGCGCGTGCAGGCGCGCGTACAGCTCATGCCTCAGCGTGGCAAGGCTGGTGAGCGACCGGCTCATTCCATGTTCAAGCTGCATGCCGGCAAAGCCCAGGCGCTGGCGCGCGCGCTGCAGGCGTTGCCGCGGATCGTAAAGCGCAACCTCTCCGGCAAGGTCCGCAAGCAGCCGGCGATTCCCCTCCATCACGCGCACCATGGCCGACTGCATGCGAAATCCCGCATCATCCAGCCGCTGGCCCAGCCGGCGAAACGCTGCTGTCATGCGGCTCTCCATCCGGTCGGTCTGGATTGCATCCAGCCGCCGGCGCGCAAGCAAGCCAAGATAGCGCATGGCGCGCTCCAGGCGCACAGCCTGCTCCTCCACGCGGTCAGCCACGCGATACTGCGCCTCGGTGATGAGCTCCGCGGCAGCCGACGGCGTGGGCGCGCGCAGGTCCGCCACAAAATCCGCAATCGTAAAATCCGTCTCGTGCCCAACCGCGGAAACCACGGGCACGCCGGAGGTCGCGATGGCCCGCGCCACGCGCTCGCTGTTGAACGGCGCAATATCCTCAAGCGATCCGCCGCCGCGCGCCACCACAATCAAATCCACCAGGCCGCTCGCGTTCAGGGCGGCAATGGCTGCTTCAATCTCCGCGGCAGAGGACTCTCCCTGCACCGTGACCGGAGACAAAAGAACGTTCAGCGCGGCGTGTCTTCTGCCGGCCACTTTCAGAAAGTCGCGAATCACTGCACCCGTGGGCGATGTGATGATGCCCACAGCGCGGGGAAAGGCCGGAATCGGGCGTTTGCGATCCGCGTCGAAGAGCCCCTCGCCGCGCAGTTTTTCTCTCAGCTGTTCAAATGCCAGTTGCAGTGAGCCCGCGCCAACCGGCTCCATTGTCTCGGCCACCAGTTGCAACTGACCCCGCTGCTCATAAACGCTCACCCGCCCGCGCACCAGCACGTGCAAACCGTCGGCGGCGGCAAAGCGCAGCAGCAGCGCCTGTCTGCGAAAAAGCACAACGGGCAACTGCGCCTCCGCGTCCTTCAGCGTGAAGTAGAGATGCCCCGATGGTGCCGCGCGCAGGTTGGAGATTTCCCCCTCAACCCAGAGATCGGCAAACCGCTGCTCCACAAGCTGGCGCGCCTGTTCCACCAGCTCGCGCACCGGCCAAATGCGTCGCGAAGGGCCCGCCTGCTCCAGAAATAGGTCCAACTGTCCCGCCGATTTGTTTTTCTCAAGCACCATGGACGAGTCTACCTGTCCTCACGCGGCAAAACGCAATGCGCATCACCTGCGCGTGCGCTCAGCCTTCCCGAAACGGAAGGTCATCGTTGCTCATCGATCATCTGCCGCAGCCGCGCAGCAATCGCTAGCAGCCGTGCCGACGCCGCTGCCGCGCGCTCCACGCCTGCCTCGTAGAGATTCTCCGCCTCGCGCGCCAGCTCCGTGCCTTCCATCAGGCCAAAGGTGCCCAGCACCCCGGCAAGCTTGTGGGCCGCCAGGTACGCGTCCTTCAGCGTCTCCGGCGTGCAGTTGCCCGCGCCCAGCGCGCGCGCGGCCCGCTCAATCAGCGCAACGCGCTCCTTAAGCTCCGGCAGAAACTGGTCCCACATCCTGCGAATGGCCTGCTCAAGTGCGCTGCGACTGCCCTCTTCCACGAAGCGGCTCCCTAATCCCATCCCAGAATTTCGGCAATCTGGCGCGAAAGCGTAAGCGGATCAAACGGCTTCACCAGCACCGCGGCCACATCCAGGTCCGCAAACCGGCGCTGGTCGCTGGCCTGCACCTTGGCCGTCAGCAGCAGCACCGGAATCTTCTCCGTGGCAGGATTCTTGCGCAGCTCGCGAAAGGTGGTCGGGCCGTCCATGCCCGGCATCATCACGTCCAGCAGAATGGCGTCCGGCTTGTAGGTGCTTGCGCGCGTCAAGCCCTGAGCGCCGGAGTTGGCCACCATCACTTCCCATCCGGCCACGGTTTCCAGGCTCATCGCGGCAATCTCGCGAATGTCGTCTTCGTCGTCAATAATCAAAATGCGATGCGGCATCGCCGGATTCTCCAACTGCCGTCCCGTGCAGGCGGCCCATGTGTCTCTCGTTATCTATTGTGCCAGCCCGGTCTCGTCCCACCAACCCACGCGGTCCTCATCCGGGCTTGAGTCCGTGCAGAAGTTGGTTTGTGCCCGTCGCCAGTAACCCCTCGGGGTTTATGCACTGCGCACTCCGGGAATTTCATCCACGGCTTCCTCTGTCCGGGCCGGCTCACGCAGCCGCGTCAGCACCATCGTCTCCAGGTGATTCGGCTGCACGCGCGCGTGCATCAAGAATTCTGAAAGATCCATCGGAACCTGGCCGCGCTGGTATCGGGCGAGCGCCTTGCTGGAAAACACCACAATCGGAACCGACGGCATCGACTCATCCTCGCGAATCCAATCCACAAAGTTGAACGCCTCCGAGTTGGGCATATCTATATCCACCACTACAAGGTGCGGATTGAAATTGCGGCATGACTCCACCGCCTCCTGCCGCGAGCGCGCCAGCTTGGCGGACGTGCTGTCCCAGGAGAAGACCTCGCCCAGCAGATACGCAACCTCGTCCACGCTTTCCACCACCAGGATGCGCAGCCGTTCTCCGGGCCCGGCAATCACACGCACCAGCTCGCCCATCAGCGTGGCCTCCTGCACATGGTGCGCGCTACCGTTGGCGGGCGGCTGTGGTGTCTCCTCCTGCGTGTCCAGGCTCAGCAGCAGAACCGGCGTCTGCGCCTCCGGCCCGGCCTGGCGAAGATGCGGCAGAACCTCCCAGCCGTTGATGCCGCTGCGGCCAGTATCCAGCACAATGGCCTCCACGCCCTCATGTGCGGCAACCACCGTCTGCTCCAGCGTTGAGGTCTCCACAATGCGATAGCCGTGCTCGGCAAGCTGCTGGCCAATCAGCGGGCGAGATGCCGCATTGGCGCTGGCCAGAAGAATCACGCCGGGGCCCGACGGAACCTTGTTCGCGTTGCTCGCCGGTGCGGCCGCAGCCGGATGATACGGCAGAAAGACGCGGAAGGTCGAGCCGCGCAGCGGATTGCGCTCCGCCCAGATGCGCCCGTTGTGCTGCTGAACAATGGCGCGGCAAATGGCCAGGCCAAGGCCGCTGCCGCCCTTCTGGCGCGAATCGGAGGCGTCCACCTGCTGGAACCGTCCGAAAATTGCCTCCAGCTTGTCGGCCGGAATGCCGCGGCCCTGGTCGATGACTGAAAGCGTCACGCCGCTCGACCCAGGGCGCAGCATGATCGAAACAGCCGAGTGCGCGGGCGAAAACTTCACGGCGTTCGAAAGCAGATTGGTGAGCACCTGCAGCAGGCGGTCGGAGTCGGCCGTAATCTCCACCTGCGTCTTGTCGTTGATCAGGAGCACGCCGGCCTCTTCGGCCACCACTTGCACGCCGTCCATCGCCTGCCGCACCAGGTCGCCCATCTGCACCGGCCGGAAGACCAGAGGCTCGCGGCCGCTCTGCGCCTTCTCCAGATCCAGAATGTCGTTGATCAGCCGCACCAGCCGCTCAGAGTTGCTCAGCGCAATACGCAGCAGGTTTGATGCCTTGTCGCTGATCTGGCCCAGCATGCCCGACGAAAGCAGGCCCAGCGCGCCGCGAATCGATGTCAGCGGCGTGCGCAGCTCGTGGCTCACCGTGGATACAAACTCATCCTTCATGCGATCCAGCGCATAGCGCTGGCTGATGTCGCGGAAGCTGAGCACCGAGCCCGAGAACCGGCCCGCGTCCACAATCGGATTCAGGAAGTATTCGGCCGGGAACGAGGTTGCGTTGGGCCGGTAAAGATTGTTTTCGCCGGTGGCGGCAATGCGCTGCGCAATGGCCGCGCGCAGCGGGCAATCCTCGCCGCACACCTTGCCCTGCGGAGCCGAGCCGTGCAGCAGCTCGTGCACTTCCTTGCCGATAATGCTGGCGCCGGGCGCGCCCAGCAGCCGCGATGCTGCAGGATTGGCGAAGCGCACCAGCCCGTTGCGGTCCACGCCGCAAATGCCGTCGGCCACCGAGTGAAGAAGAATCTTCTGCTGGCGGCTCAGCTCATCGGCGCGCTCCCGCTCGCGCGACCGCGCCAGCATCTGCCCCAGTGAGGCGGCAACCGTCTCCAGCGCGGCAATCGTTTCGCGATCCTCGCGCACCTTCAGGTGGCTGTAGAACTCCAGCACCGCCAGCACTGAGCTGCCCACCTGCACCGGAACCGCCCAGCCGGAAACCATCTTGTGGCGGCGCGCAATCTGCAAACGCGGATCAGTGGCAATCTTGGTCAAATCCGCCACCCACACCAGCCGGCCCTCCTTCCACGCCTGGCCCAGCACGCTGCCCGCGGGCTTCAGCACCATGCCCATGCTTTCCCTTATCAGCGTTTCCACGCGCTCGCCCGGAACGCCCCACGCCGTGCTGAACTCCAGTTGCTGCTCCGCGGCGTTCACTTCCCACTTCACCGCCACATCCCAGCCCTGGGAAACGCACAGCGCCTCCAGCACGCGCATCGCCGCCGTGTCTGACGAGACATTCTCGCCCACAATCTGGCTCACCAGCAGTTGCAGCGCCAGCCTGTGCTCGCGCTGCTTCTGTTGCGTCACGTCGCGAATCAGGCACTGCACTGCCACCGGCTTGCCCGCCCGCCGGCGCTGGTGCAGGCTCAGCTCGAGCTCCTGCAGGTGGCCGTCCTGCGCCTCATTGCGCATCGACGCGCGATCGATGGTTTCGCCCTCAAGCACGCGGCGCAGCAGCGCGGCAGCCTCCGCCCGGCTATCAGACGAGAATGACTCCTCAAAAAACTCCCTCTCTCCGGGCGCGGCGTTCTCCAGCCCAAAGCTGCGCTTCCATGCCGGATTCACATAGAGAAATCTGCCCGTCAGGTCCAGCGTGGCCACCATCTCGCTGGAATTCTCAAACACGTCGCGATAGCGCTCCGGCGATTCTCCCTTGCCGCCATGTTCCTTCTTGCCGGAATGGGAAAGGTCCAGCGCCATGGCCACAAGTCCCACCGTCTCTCCGCTGCGGTTGCGCAGCGCGGAGACGTTCAGCCGCACGGAGATTGCCCCGCCATCCTTGCGCCGCAGCATGGTGTCAAAGCTGGGAACCTGGCTGGGCGGCAGCGAGCGCACCGATTCGGCAAAACTCGCCATCCTGCCGCCGGCCGCGCTGGGCACGCCTTCCTGCCGCGAAAACGTCTGCATCTCCGCAACCAGACGGCTGCCCTCGCCTGAGACCAGCAGCTCCTCCATTCGCGCTGTGTTCAACAGCTCCGCGCGGCGATAGCCCAGCAGCCGCTCGCCGGAGGGATTGATGTAGCGGATGCGGCCGTCAAGATCCAGAGAAAGAACCACCGAGCCGGCCGAGTCCAGCAGATCCTTCATCGGATCGCCCGTCGTGCGGCTCTCAGCTTCCTTGGCTTCGGCGTTGTCGGCCAGCAGGCGCATCAGCACCGCGGCGGCCAGTCCCATCGCCGTCACCAGCAGCAGCCATTCAAATCTCGGGCCGGCCTCAAGACGCGCGGTAATCCCGCCACAGGCCATGGCCAGCGCAAGCACGGCCAATGCAGACCATGTGGATGAGGCAGAGTTGCGCGCCGCGTCCTTCATCCTCCGCCTTCCTCCTGCTGCCGCTCCCAGCGGCTCCGGCTGCGTTTTTCGTCCTTTGCGGACCGCATTTCCGCGCTGGCTCCGCTGCCTCGCCGCTTCCCTGCTCCGGATGCTCCGCGCACGTGCCGCCCGCAGCCAATCCGGCCCTGCCATGCGCGGGCAAATCGCACTCTGAGCAGCGTCAGTCCAGTTCTGCCACGAGGATACAACCGCAAAGGGATGCGTGGTTTAACTATCTTCCCCGCTGCACCTGTCGCCAGTAACGCAAAACCCGGGAACCAATGGGGGATTGCGAAGGCCGCCCTTCGCCCAGCCTTACGCGTATGTTACTCAAAAAACATGCGCAGGAACCCTGAAAACTGCGTGGCAGGGGTCCTGAAAGTCACTCCCTTCCGCGCGCGGGAAAGCGGCGCATCACGCCGACTGCTTACCGCGCCGCCCGCATGTCGCAAACGCCCGTTCTGCCGCTATACTGGCTCCATGTTTTCCTGGTGCAGGTTTTCTGGCGGCTTCCGCCCCTCGATTCTTCTTTCGGCCCTGCTGGCCGCGTTCTGCCTTCAGGTCGCAACGCCCGCCGCCCATGCATGGGGCAATGAGGGGCACCGGATGATCAATCGCCTGGGCGCCGAATCCCTCCCCGCCAGCGTGCCCGCCTTTCTGCGCGCGCCTGCCGCGATTGACGAGATCGAATACCTTGGCCCCGAGCCCGACCGCTGGCGCTCCCCCGCCGAGCCTGAGCTGAACGCCGTCCAGGCGCCCGAGCACTTCATTAACCTCGAGCACGCCGACAATTTCCGTCCCCTGCCGCACAAGCGCCTGAATTTTGAAGCCGAGGTCTTCGCCGCCGGCGAGCGGCCCGAGAAAATCGGCCTGCAACCCTGGCAGACCGACGAGGTCTGGGAGCGGCTCAAAGCCGCCATGCGCGACTATCGCCAGCTTTCCGCCGAGGGCAAGGACACCCACCCCGTCGAGCAGGCCATCATTTTTTACGCGGCTTGGCTTGGCCACTACGTCGGCGACGGCTCGCAGCCCCTGCACACCACCATCCAGTACAACGGCTGGGTCGGCCCCAATCCCCACGGCTACACCACCTCCCACCAGATTCACTGGGAGTTTGAAGGCCCCTTTGTCGCGGCCAATATGCATCCCCGCGAGGTCAAGCCACTGATGACCCCCGTCAAGGCCATCCACGGCGACATCTTCACCGCCTACATGGCCTATCTCCGCCACACGAACACTTATGTGGATCGCGTCTATCAGCTTGAGAAGGAGGGTGGATTCGTCGGCGCGGGCACGCCGGCCTCAAGGGAGTTCACCGCCCGGCGTCTTGCCGCCGGAGCCAGCATGTTGCGCGACATGATTTATTCGGCCTGGCTGGACAGCGCGCAGCCTGTCCCCGCCTATCATCCCGCCAAGTGATTCCTCGGCGCTCTCAGGCCACCTGGCAAAAGCACAGCTCTTCTTCGCTTCTGGCCTGGACAGAAAAAATCTCCAGGTCCACGCTCACAATCTCGTCGCCGCATTCTTCCGCGCTCAGCCGCGTGCACTGGTAGAGCTCCGTCAGTTGGCTGTGCCCGTCCTGGCTCAGCTCCAGCCCCGCGCCCACCAGAACGCTGTAAATCTCCAGGCACGCCTGGCGCTCAAACTCAAACAGCAGGCTCACCACGCCTGTGTCCGATGCGCCGCGGCTCAGCATCCATCCGCCGCAGCCAAGAATGGCGCCGGTTAGCATCTGCACAAGACGTTCCGGTTCTTCCGCCGCCACTGCGCGCATCTGCAGTGCCCAGGGAAAAAGCGACGCCGGTCGAATTGACGCTCGAATTGGTTGGTTGGACTGATCGTCTCGCACACTGCATTCATCGGACCACTTTCCGCAATTCCCCAGCGGTGTGCCCGCCTTGAACGAGCGCTGTCCAGTTTCGCGACATTTCAGCCGTTTTCCCGGCTTTTCGGCAGCCCTGAAGGCCCGCGCTGGTAATTGACCTTGCGGCTTGGGAAACCCGAAAAGGCGGCCTGCGATCTGCAACTTGCGGGTCATGGTATAGCTTGGAATCACGATGATCGTCGGCACCGGAATCGACCTGATTGAAATCGCACGCATCCATCAGTCCCTGGAGCGCTTTGGGCAGCGGTTTCTTGACCGTGTCTTCACCCCGGCCGAGCAGGCTTACTGCCTGCGCAAGCGCAAAACCGCCGCCGAAAGCCTGGCCGCGCGCTTCGCCGCCAAGGAGGCCGGTGCAAAGGCCCTCGGAACCGGAATCAGCCGCGGCGTGCACTGGCTGGAGATTGAAGTGGCCCGCGAGCCCGGCGGCAGGCCCACCCTGCGTTTTGCCGGCCGCGCTGCTCAAATTGCCCTCAACCTGGGCGTGGCCCGCACCGCTCTCTCGCTCACCCACACCGGCAACCTGGCCATGGCCAGCGTCGTGCTGGAGACGGACGCCCTTGCACCGACGCATTAACCGGTTGCAGCATCTTGGCTTAGCCTCCATCGCGTGCTCGCGCGCATCACCCCGGCAATCCCGCCCAAAGCCCGCGCTTTATGCAATTTCGCCCGCCCCTTCTGGTATCCTCAAGGCGTCGGGACTGAGAGCCGTGGGCTCAACACAGCGCTCAACATAGCACTCAACACAGCGGGGGAGCTGCCTTGCCAAGCCGCAAAGAGATTCAGTGGTCGCAACTGAAGGTTGGCGCTCTGGTCCTGGTGGCCATGTCCGTGCTCGTGCTGCTCATTTTCCTCATGTCCGGCTCCACCGGCGGACTCTTCGCCTCCAAGGTCACCCTCCGCTCGTATTTTGAGAATGCCTCCGGCCTGAAAAACGGCGCGCCGGTCACGCTGGAAGGCGTCACCATCGGCAACGTCATCAAGATTCGAGTGGTGCCTGACCGCAACCCCACGCCCGTTGAAGTCACCATGCGCGTGGGCCATGAGTTCCTGCACGATCTGCACGCCGACTCCACCACCTCCATTGCCCAGGCCGGCGTTCTTGGTGACAGCTACGTCGACATCGACTCCACCCACGCCACCGGACCGCCCCCCGCCGACAACGCTGAGCTCAAGGCCACCGGCTCGCCCAGCATTCAGGACGTCATCCGCACCAGCCAGGAGTCCATCCAGCACGTCACCGCGCTCATGTCCAAGCTGGAGACCCTCGTCGACACGCTCAACTCCAAGCGCGGCACTCTCGGCGCACTCATCAACGATCCCACGCTCTACGCCAAAATTTCGCGCATCACCGCTGACCTCGCCAAAATCACTGACGCCATCAGCGACGGCCAGGGCACGCTGGGAAAAATGGTCTACGACCCCACGCTCTACAACAATGCGAACTCCACGGTAAACAAGCTCAATTCGATTGCCACCGGCCTCCAGCAGGGCCACGGCACGGCCGGCAAGCTGCTCAAAGACGACACTCTCTACAACAACCTCAACTCCGCCGTGGCCAACGCCAACCAGTTGATGACCCAGATCAATGAGGGCAAGGGCTCGCTCGGCAAGCTCGCCAAAGACCCCACCTTCGCCCGCAAGCTCGACGACACCGTCACGCGGCTCGACAACATCCTCACCGCCATTGACCGGGGACAGGGCACGCTTGGCCTGCTTGTCCACAACCCCTCGCTCTACAACCACACTGACCAGACCATGGACGAGGCCCATCACCTCATCAAGAGCATCCGCGACAACCCCAAGAAGTATCTGGTCATCCGCCTCAAGCTCTTTTAGCGCTGCCGCCTTCGCGCCGGATCGTGTTCAGCAATCAGGGAACCGCCGGCGTCAGTACTGCGTAATCTCACAGGTGGGAGGCTCTATGCGCAAGATTGGCAAGATTGTCTGGTTCACCCTCGCCCTGTCCGCGGTCGCGGCTTCTCTTCTCTTCCTCGTTCAACCGGCTCCGGCCGTCAACGCCGCCACAGTTGCCGGCCAGCCCGCCTACGCAGCCAATGGTGATATGCTGGCGCCCGCGCACTATCGCGAATGGGTCTACCTCACCTCCGGCATCAACATGAGCTACTCCGCCAAACCGGCGGACATGCCGATGTTCGACAATGTCTTCGTCAACCCCCAGGCCTGGCGCGGCTTCCTCGCCACAGGCCACTGGCCTGACAAGACCATGCTCGTCCTCGAAATTCGTGAAGCCCGGAGCAAAGGCTCCATCAACCGGTTCGGACATTTTCAGGGCGAGCGGCTCATGGGCATCGAGGTCCACGTGAAGGATGAAAAGCGCTTTCCCGGCAAGTGGGCCTTCTTCTCGTTCGACTCACCCTCTTCCAACGGAACGCTTGTTCCCTCCGGCGCGCCCTGCTACACCTGCCACGCCGCTCACGGCGCGGTGGATACCACCTTCGTCCAGTTCTATCCCACTCTGCTGCCCGTGGCGCGCGCCAAAGGCACGCTCAGCGCCGACTTTCGCGCCGGCGAAAACAGCAGCACGGCCGCTCGCTAGGTCCGCACTGGATATCTGACCGTTTGTTTGGTTTTCAACCTATCTGGAACGCCCCAGGTCTCGACTGTGAGACCTGCAAGTCCGTGATGCGGAAGGAAAGAATTCTCGCAGCCTGAAACCTAGGAAAGCCTCGGCAGCTCGCCATACGACTCGCGATACGTCCGCCAGAACTCCAGAAAGCTCTTCAGCCGCACCACCTGGAAGTAGTCGTTCGCCACCAGATAAAAAACGACGGACCCGGCTGAAATCACTTTCAGCATCCCTGGTCCAAGCTGATCGCTGAACGGCAGCGGCGCAGCGGCAAAAACCATCGCCAGCACGATGATCATCATCTTCGTGATGCCCATCACCAGGTTGATCTCCATCAGCTTGCTGGTAAACATGCGGCCCAGCCTCAGGCTTTCTCGCAGCGCGTCCACCGCGCTTCGCCCCTCCAGCAGCACCAGGAACGGCGCAATCGTCACCGGCCAGCTGATCACCGCCCACAACGAGAACATTCCCAGCGAAAGAAAGATGGCCCACACCGAGTAGCCCACCAGGTTCGCTTCGCCATTCGGCGCAATGTAGTTGGCCGCAATCCAATGGATGCCGCGCTCCCACACCCAGAACGTGAGCCCCAGCAGCAGCAGCCACGCGCCCTGCAGAACCATCATCGACAGCGGCTTGAAGCGCACGCCCGGTTGAAGCCGTCGCAGCACCACGCTGCGCCCAATGCCGGCAACAATGGGCCACGCCACCAGGGCCAGCGGCGCCAGCCACACCAACACCGCCATCACATGCGGTTCATATTGGTCCCAGATGCCGCCCAGTTGCACCACGGCTATCCAAGGATTCATGAAGTCTACGAGGTTGTAACCCACTGAGTCCGGCGGAAGCACAGTCAGGATCTGCTGCCACTGCCTCCAGCAGCACCACACAAACGGGATTCCGAAGAGCCAGCGCCAGCCAATCTCCAGCAGTGTGAGCATAGGCCGCTTGATGACCCATCCCATCTGGTCCACCAGGGTCTGCGTACCGCGCACCCGCTCGCTGCTCTGCAACTCCACCCTCACTTCACTACCAGATTAACCGTTTTCTTCGGGACCACAATCACCTTCACCAGCGTCTTGCCTTCCATGCGGGCCTTCACCTTTTCGTCGGCCAGCGCCGCGGCCTCAATCTCCCCGTTCGCCGCCTCGGTCGCCACGCGAATCACGCTCGCCAGCTTGCCGTTGATCTGCACGGGAATCTCAAGCTCATCTTCCCGCGCCAGTGCCGCGTCGCTCGTGGGCCACGCCGCGCGCAAAATCGCGCCTTCCTCGCCCAGTTCCTCCCACAGCTCCGCCGCCACAAACGGCGCAAACGGCGCCAGCAGCAGCACCAGCGTCCGCAGCAGTTCGTGCAGCACCTCGGCCGCAACTTCGCCCGCCTCAAGCTGCGCGTCCGCGCCTTGAATCTCGTTCACCAGCTCCATAATGGCCGCCACGCAGGTGTTAAAGTGCCAGCGCCCTTCAAAATCCAGCGTAATCTTCGCCGTCGTCTGGTGCAGCTTGCGAAGCAGCTTCAGCGCCAGCCCCGCCGGTTGCGCAGTCCTCTGCCCGCGGCCCTCCCGCGCACGCGCGGCATACTTCGCCACCAGCCGCCACACGCGCCCCAGGAACCGGCTCACGCCCGCAACGCCATCCTCCTGCCAGTCCAGGTCGCGGTCCGGCGGCGCGGCAAACAGCGCATACATCCGCGTCGCGTCGGCCCCGTAACGCGCCACCATGTCGTCCGGAGAAACCACGTTTCCCTTCGACTTCGACATCTTCGCGCCGTCCTTGATCACCATGCCCTGCGTAAACAGGCGGCTGGCCGGCTCGCTGTTTTCAATCATCCCCAGGTCGCGCATCACCCGCGTCCAGAACCGCGAGTAGATCAGGTGCAGAATCGCGTGCTCCACGCCGCCAATGTACTGGTCAATTGGAAACCAGTAGCGCGCCTTTGCCTTGCTAAAAGGCTCGCTCGCATTCTTCGCATCCATGTAGCGGTAGAAGTACCAGCTCGAATCCACGAACGTGTCCATTGTGTCCGTCTCGCGCCGCGCCGGCCCGCCGCACTTCGGGCAGGTCACGTTCACAAACTCCGGCACGCGGCTCAGCGGCGACCCGCCCTGCTGCGTGATCTCCACCTGCGCCGGCAGCACCACCGGCAACTGCTCGTCAGGCACCTGCACCAGCCCGTCCCGCTCACAGTGAATCATCGGAATCGGCGTGCCCCAGTAGCGCTGCCGGCTCACGCCCCAGTCCTTGATGCGGAACGTCACCGTCGCCTCGCCAAACCCGCCCGCCTTCGCCGCCTGCTGCAGCTTCTGCTCCGCCGCCGCGCACGTCAACCCGTTGTACGCGCCCGAATTCACCAGCACGCCGTCTTCTGAGACGAACGGCAGCGCCGGCTCCTCCGCATCCGCATCCGCCGGCGCAATCACCCGCCGAATCTCCAGCCCATACTTCGTCGCAAACTCAAAGTCGCGCTCGTCGTGCCCCGGCACGCTCATGATGGCGCCCGTTCCATAGTCCGATAGAATGTAATTCGCCACCCAGATTGGCACGCGCTCGCCGTTGTAGGGATTCACGGCAAACCTGCCCGTCGCCGCGCCGCGCTTCTCAATCGCACCCAGGTCGCCGGCCTCCCTGGCCTTCTTCTGCTCGTCAATCATCGCGTCCACGTCGGCCTTCAGCGACGGGTCAGCCGCGGCAAACGCTTTCGTCACCGCGTGCTCCGGCGCAAGCTGCACGCTCGTCGCGCCAAAAATCGTGTCCACCCGCGTCGTAAACACGCGAATCTTCTCGCCCGTTCCCTCCACCGTGAAATCCACTTCGGTGCCTTCGCTGCGGCCAATCCAGTTGCGCTGCATGGTGCGCACTTTTTCCGGCCAGCCGTCCAGCTTGTCCAGCCCCTCCAGCAGCTCATCGGCATACGCCGTAATGCGGAAGAACCACTGCTCCAGGTCGCGCTGCTCCACCAGCGTCTCCTCGTGCCGCCAGCAGTGCCCGTCAATCACCTGCTCGTTGGCCAGCACCGTCGCGCACTCCGGACACCAGTTCACCTTGCTCTTGCGCCGGTACACCAGCCCCTTCTCATACATCCGCAAAAAGAACCACTGGTTCCAGCGGTAGTAGTCCGGCAGGCACGTCGTCACTTCCGTCGCCCAGTCGTAACCCAGGCCCAGCCGCTGCATCTGCCGCTTCATGTGCGCAATATTGGCCAGCGTCCACTCGCGCGGCGGCGTATTGTTTTTCAGCGCCGCGTTCTCTGCCGGCAGCCCAAAGGCGTCCCAGCCCATCGGATGCAACACGTTGTACCCGCGCATCCACATGTGCCGCGCCAGCGCGTCGCCAATCGAGTAGTTCCGCACGTGCCCCATGTGCAGTTGCCCGCTCGGATACGGCAGCATCTCCAGCACGTAATATTTCGGCTTGTCGGTAACAGGCTCCGCGGCATACAGGGCCGGCTCCGCGGCCCACCGCGCCTGCCATTTCGGCTCAATCACCGCCGGGTCGTAGCGTAATTCTTTCTCGTCCGCCATACCCTTCCAGTGTAACCGGCACGGAAAGGTCCGCTTGCCGGCGTAGCCTGGCTCAACCCGCTGCTCAGCCCACCAGGCTCTTCAGCGTCTCCACGTTGCGCCGCTCGTCCTCCGGCTCGTCCTCCGGCGTCTCCGCCACAAACGCGCAGTGCGCAAACCGCGCGTCATTCAGCAGCCGCCGGAAAGGCTCCAGCCCCATCGTCCCCTTGCCAATATGCTCGTGCCGGTCCAGCTTCGAGCCGCGCGCCGCCTTGGCGTCATTGCAATGCCACACGCGCACCGCCTCCAGCTTCATCGTCTTCGCCGCCAGCGCAATCGTCTCCTCATAGCCCTCCGGCGTCACCAGGTCATAGCCCGCCACGTGCGTGTGGCAGGTGTCCAGGCACACCGCCACCGGCGCATGCGCCTTCAGCCGCGCCACCAGCTCCGCCACCTGCTCAAAGCTGCCGCCCAGTGAGAACTCCGCGCCCGCCGTGTTCTCAATCAGGATGTGAAAGTCAGCGTCCTGCCACGGCAACCCGTCAATCGCCCGCTCAATCGAGTCCGCCGCCAGCTTCAGCCCTTCGTCGCGCGTCAGCCCCTTCCAACTGCCCGGATGCAGCACCAGATACTCCGCGCCCAGCGCCAGCGCCCGCTCAATCTCGCCATGGAAAGCCGTGATGCTCTTCTCGCGCACCTCGTCCGACTGGCTGCACACATTCACCAGGTAGCTCGTGTGAATCACCAGCGGGCCCACGTCATACTGCGCCCGCAGCGCGCGCATCCGCTCGGCCTGCTTCGGGTCAATCTTCGGCGCGCGCCACATCCGCGGGCTCGAGGAAAAAATCTGGAAGGTGTTCGCGCCAATCGCGTGCGCGCGCTCCACGGCGTTCGACGCCCCGCCCGCCGTGCCCAGATGAATGCCGATGCGTTTCGTCATGCCCACCAGTGTACCCGGAAACGCGCCGCTTTGGCTCCGTGCAAATCTCCTCGTGCCGGCCGTCTGCCTACAGCAGCTTCATCGCCTCCGGGTCCCAGTGCGCCACCGTCCCGCGCTCATAGCTCACGTTGCTCAGCAGCGCCGCACCCGCCGCACGATAGCCAAACACCGCGTCCTCCACCACCGGCCTGCGCGTGCGCACCGCGTTGAAAAAGTTCTTCAGGTGGTCATAGCTGTCGTTGTACCCATCCGGCACCACAAACCGCTCCGTGCCCGCCGGCGGCTCGCCCTTGAAATGCGTCGGCGGATACTTCTTCGCATACGCCGCCTCAATCTCCTTCTGCGTCGCCGCGGCAAACGACCCCACGGACAGCCCCGGCTCCTTCTCCCGCGGCACGCGGTTCAGGGTCACGTCGTGCCATCCAATCTGAATCGTTCCCTCCGAGCCCGTAAACAGCAGCCCTTCGTTCTCCTGTCCGCCATCCACAAAATTCACGCGCAGGTTCAGGTTAAAGCCCTCCGCATAGTCGAACAGCGCCAGCATCACGTCCGGCACGTCGCGCCCGTCGTGCCAAAAGCGCAGCCCGCCCGTGGCCATGCCCCGCGTGGGCCCCAGTGAATTCGTCACAAAATGCGTCCCGCTGAACAGATGCACAAACAGGTCGCCTGCTACGCCCGAGCCATACGCCTTCCACTTGCGCCAGCGGAAAAAATGCCCCGCGTTGAAGGGAATGTGCGGCGCAGCGCCCTCAAAGCGCGGCCAGTCGCAGGTCTCCGGGGAGGCATCCGGCGGAATCGTGTAATTCCACGCGCCAATCGCCGAGTTGCGGTCCCAGTGCGCCGTCACCATGTTCAGCTTGCCAATCGCGCCCGCCGCCAGCAGCTCCTTGGCCTTGGCATAAAGCGCGGAGCTCACGCGCTGGCTGCCAATCTGCAAAATCCGCCCCGTCCTCCGCGAAGCCTCAATCATCTCCGGCCCGTCGGAATACAGATGGATCATCGGCTTCTCGCAGTACACATCCTTGCCCGCGTTCATCGCGTCAATGCTGGCCTGCTTGTGCCAGTGGTCCGGCGTGCCGATAATCACCGCGTCAATATCCTTGCGCGCCAGAATCTCCTTGTAGTCGCGCGTGGTTTGCACGTCCTCGCCCCACATTTCCTTGCAGTGCTTCAGCCGCCCGTCATAGCAGTCAGCCGCCGCCACCAGCTTCACCCCCGGCACCTGCACGGCCACGCCCGTGTCATACTGCCCCTGGCCGCCGGCGCCAATCAGCGCAATCTGGATATGGTCATTCGCCGCAATCGGCCGCGCCGGCTCCTCGCTCGTCACCGCCAGCGCATGCACCCGCGGCGCAATCAGCGTTCCTGCGGACACCGAACCTGCCGCTTGAAGAAAATTCCTGCGATTCCACACGGACACATCGCCCTCCCGCACATCGATTTTCTGCCGCATACAACCATACACGCACCGGGCGGCGCGGCGGCAGCACAGAAACGCACAGGCAACGCGCGAACAACGCGCCTCACAAAGGGCTAGTCGTCGTCGCCATCCTTCGCCTTCGTCTTGACCGGATTCTTCAGCATCGCCGGCACGGGCTTGTTGCCCATCGCCTGCTTCCACAGGATGACGTTCAGCTTTTCCGCCGGAGCGCGATCCGCGTGCCGGAAATCCATCTTCATACTCTCCGCCGCTCCATAGGCCCGCTGCGTATTCGCCTTGTAAATCAGCCCGTTGTTCTGGTTCGCATAGTCGGTCGAGTACGGCGTCTGATTGCCGGGCCCTGCAAACAGAGACGCAATCACCGGCGCAAACGCGTCGTTGTTGTTCATCGGCGGCAGCCCCAGCACCATCTCCATGGTGCGAATCACGCTCACCGTCGAGTAAAAATGGCTGTCCACAAACGCCGCGCCGCCCGCCCCACGCGGCGCATATTTGCTGATCACCAGCGCGTAGCTGCGATGCGCGTCCACGTGGTCGGCGCCGTCCTGCGCGTCGTCCTCCAGAATGAAGAACGCCGTGTCGTTCCAGAAAGGCGAGTGCGAAATCGCATCCACCGCGCGCCCCACCGCCAGGTCATTGTCGGCAACTGAGGCCTGTGGCGTGGGCATCCCCGGCCGCGTGCCCGCCGTGTGGTCGTCCGGCAGGCGCAGCATCACAAAGTTGGGCATCGTGTCCCGGCCGCGCTCCTTGTCCGCAATCCACTGCTTCAGGTGGCGCATAAAGATGTTCACGCGAATCTGATCTGGAACGGCAAGATTAAAGTCCGGCGCCTCCGCCGCGAAGTGGCCCACCAGCTCCGGCTTGGTCGCACTGTTCGACGCCAGCAGCGGAATCGCCCAGTGGTACTTGCTCACGCCGCCGCCCCACTCCGCCGGAATCTCCTGTCCCGGCTCTATCGCCTTTCGTGCGCAGCTCCCTCCCGCAAGCATCGGCCCCTGCTGCGGGTTCACCGTCTTCACTTCATTGCAAAACACGCTCGAAATGTACTCGCCAAAGTGGTAGTAGCTCTTGTGGTGTGCCGCCAGGTCGCCCCAAAGGTAGCCGCTCGCCGGCTCGTTCACGTCGGGAATATGCTGCTCCAGCGGCAGCCCTTCGGCCACCACGCCTTCATAGTCATAGGTTCGCTGCGCGCCGCGATACCCCTGCTGCCACGTCTTCTCCAGATAATCCGTGCCAATCGCCGCATTCGACCACACATGCCCCTCGCCGGATACCTCGCCCGAGTCGTAGAAATTGTCCAGCACTCCGAATTGCAGCGCCAGCCTGTGAATATTCGGCGTAATCGCCTCGCCATACATCGTCAGGTCGGGGTCGCCGTTGCCCACCGGCTTGCCGTTCTGGGTCAGGTCGCCCAGAACCTGGTCGTACGTGCGGTTCTCCTTGATGATGTAAATCACGTGCTTGATCGGATTCGGCCTTCCGTCCGCAAAGGCGATCTTCTGCTGTGCGGATTTCATCCGGTTCGACTCAAGCGCCACCTGCGTCCAATGCGGCAGCTCCGCGTCAATCCGCGCCGACTCGAGCGTGGCCAGCGAGCCGTGCAGCATTGACGCAATATAGGTGTAGGGCCGCAGGAACCTCTTGCCCTTCGCCGCCCCCACGCCCGTCATCGGCTTGTTGTTCGGCCCGGTCCCCTGCCCTTTTGCAGTCGCAATGTAAAGCCGGCCGCCCGCCTGCGACGGCAGAAATGTCAGGCAGAACGGCATCCAGTCCGTGGGAATAAATCCATCCGGCTCCACCATGCCCTTGCGCGCCGCGCGCGGCGTCAGCTTGCGCGTGTCCATCACGGCTACGGAGTCGGTCGCCATATTCGCCACATAAAGCCGCGTGCCCTGCGCATTCAGCGCGATGGACACAGGCTCCGCGCCAAAGTAGCTCTGCCCCGGCAGCCGCGTGTCAAAGTAGCCCTTCACTTTCAGCCGTCCGCCGCCCACATCCACCGCGGCCACCGCGTCCCGATTCGCCAGCGCCACATAGAGCGTCCGCCCATCCGGCGAAAGTGCAAACGCGCATGGATGCGTGCCCGGAGCAATCGGGCTTCTCGGCTTCAGCAGTGCCAGCCTGCGCCCGATCATGTTCTGCGTCAGGTCCAGCTCCACAATCTCTGACGCATTCCAGAGCGCCGCATAGGCCCGCCGCCCGTCCTTTGAGAGCGCCAGCGCAATCGGATACGTCGATGGCACCGCATTGCTCTCTGACAAATCAAAGCGATGTTCCACCGCGCCGGTCGCCGCATTCATCACGAGCACCATGTCGGAAAGATTGTCGGCCACCAGCAGCTTGTCCGCGCCGCCCTCGCGCACCCGCACAATCGCCGCCGGAAACGGTACGCCCTTGTCGCCCTCGCGGTCATTCAGCAGCCGGGTTGTGCGGCCATGCGCCAGCGGCTCCAGCGGCAGATGCAGAATGCCCGCCGGCGTCACCGCGCCACCGCGAAAGTCGTACACCACAATCCCGCTCCCCGTGTCGTCCTTTCCCGTGCCCAGCGGGTCCGTCAGCGACCCCATGCTCACATAAAGCCGCGTGCCGTCCGTGCTGAAGGCCAGCCCCGAGTACAGCGTCTGATGCGACTGCACCATCGTGCGCGTGTCAGGAAAATCCCTCAGCTTTCCAGTCGTGGTGTCCAGAATCGCAATCGATTGCTCGTAATCCGTTAGCGCCGTGCCATAGCCGGCGTTCACCACCGCAATGTAGCGCCCGTCCGGCGAAACCGCCATCGACATCGGCAGGCTGCTCAACGGCTCCGGGTGGCCCGGAATCGGTCCAATCCACTCCTTGCTGGTGGGCAGGTTCCGCACTTGCGCGGCCACCGGCGTCCAGGCCAGCGGCAGTGCGGTAAAGGCAACGACGACGGAAGCAAGGGAAAGGCGGTCCGGGATTCGCATGGCAAAAACAATAGCAAAACTTGCCTCTACGGCGCTTCAACCACGCGCTACAATCGCTCTGCCGACTTGGCGTTTCGGCTTTCCGCACAGCCCGCTCCCCAATTTCCCCCATCAACTGCAATAATCATCCCTATGCGCACGGCAATCACGGCGGAGCGGCTCTTCAACGTCGACCGGATTCTTCCCAATCCCGTTCTCCTTCTCGAGGATGGCCGCATCGCCTCCCTCTCTTCGCGCGACTCCGCACCCATCCCCGCCGATGCCGAGTCCATCGACCTTCCCGGCGCAACGCTCGCACCGTCGTTCTTTGACGTGCACATCCACGGCGCGGCCGGCCATGACCTCATGGACGCCACGCCCCAGGACCTCGACCGTATCTGCGGCTTTCTGGCCTCGCGCGGAACCGGCAGCTTTCTTGCCACCACCGTCACCGCTCCGCTCGACGCCACCCTCCGCGCCGTCGAGCATCTCGCCCGCCGCGTGCGGCAGCCGCAAACCGCGGGCCTGGCCCACCCCATCGGCATTCATCTTGAGGGTCCATTCCTCTCCCACAAGCGCCGCGGCGTGCAGCCCGAGGAGCATCTCCTCGCGCCAAGCATCGCCACTTTTGACCGCCTCTTTGACGCCGCGCAAGGCGCCATCCGCCTCATGACACTTGCGCCCGAGCTGCCCGGCGCCGTCGAGCTGGCCGCGCATGCGGTCTCACGCGGCGTGCGCATCTCCATGGGCCACTCTGACGCTACTGCCGCTGAAACCCGCGCCGTGCTGGCTGCCGGAGCCTCCAGCGCCACCCACACCTTCAACGCCATGCGCCCGCTCGACCACCGCGAGCCCGGCATCCTCGGCATCGTGCTCACCTCGCCCGCGCTTTACGCCGAGCTCATCTGCGACGGCATCCACACCGCGCAGGAAATCGTCCGTCTCTGGTGGAGCGCCAAGGGTCCAGAGCGCGCCATCCTCGTCACCGACGGCATGAGCGCCACCGGCATGCCCGACGGCGAATATCAGCTCGGCGGCTTTGCCGTGCAGGTGTCCAACGGCCGCGCCATGGCCCGCGGCGTCCTGGCCGGCAGCGTGCTCACCCTTGACCGCGCACTCTCCAACTTTGTTCAGTTCACCGGCGCATCCGTCGAGCAGGGCCTGCGCCTCATCACGGCCAACCCCGCCGCCATGACCGGCCTCTCCTCGCAGGCCGGATCGCTCACCGTGGGCCAGCCCGCAAACCTCGTCGCCGTCGATGCAGCCGGCAAACTCGTCGCATCCTTCGCCGCCGGCCAGCGCGTGCTTTAGCCGTTAGCTCGCCGCCAGTTGCGCCGCGCGCCACAGCGCGCCTTCAATGCCCACCACTTCCCTCTCGCCCACCGCCATCTGCGGCGCGGCCGCGCGCAGCCCCGCCACAAACGGCTCCCGCACCAGCCGCGCCTTGCCAATCACGCTGCCAATCCAGGCCGCTGGCACTTCCTCCGTCAGCCCGTGCTTGCGCCGCAGCTTGGCCCGCACCAGCAGCACCGTCTCCACCAGGTCCGTCGCCGCCCGCCGCAGCACCGCCGCGGCCACCGGATCGCCCTCCTCGGCAAGCTCGCTTATCGCCGGCGCCAGCGCGGCAAAATCCGGTCCCGGCGTGCTGTCGCCCAGGTTCACCAGCTCGTTCAGGCTCCTCGTGCCCCAAATGCGGCTCACCGTCTCCAGAATCTGCGTCGGCTCCTCGCGGTCGTGCGCCTTCAGCGCGTCCCGCACCGCGTGCAATCCAATCCAGTAGCCTGACCCCTCATCGCCCAGCCGCGAGCTCCATCCTCCCGCCGTCTCGCGTCCGCCGTCCGGCGCGCGGCCAATGCAGTTGGAGCCCGTTCCGGCAATCTGCAAAATTCCCGGCCCGCCCTTGAACGCCGCGTCCAGCGCGATCATCTCGTCGCCCACCACCTCGCTGCGCTCCACGCCAAAGTCGCGAAGCACCGCCGTAATCCAGTCCGCCACGCCCGGCATGTTCGCGCTGGCCACGCCCGCCGATGCCGCACGCACCAGGCTCACCCCCGCCTGCTTGTACACCTCGGAAAGCAGCGAGCGCAGATTCGCCTCCGCCACCACCGCGCCCACGCGCAGCCGCTTGATGGAGCCGCTTTCGGCAAACGCCAGCACCCGGTCCCCGTCGGCAATTGACGCCCGCGTGTGCGTTCCGCCGCCATCAATTCCCAGCACCACACTCATCGTGTCTTACTCCTGTGCATGTGCGTCCCCGTGGGCAACCTCGCCGCCGCCGTCGCGCAGCGTTCCCGCCAGGATATTCAAACTCCCGTCGTTCTTCGCCGGCGTCAGCCCCAGCATGTGCGCAAGCCACGGATACAGATTCACATTCTCAAACGGAAGCACCGTCCTGCCCCGCGCAATATCCGGACCCGCCGCAAAAAAACTCGCCTTCATCTCCGGCATCGTCCGCGGATCGAACCCGTGCATCCCCGCCTCGGGCGCGCGGTCGGCCTTGCCGGTCTTCGGCCCGTGCGCCCGAATCGCATACGGCCCCGTGGCAACAATCACCGGATCGCCCTCGCGCGCATTCTCGCTGTAGTGCAGCGCAGCCGGAACCCGCGCCCGCCGATACACCATGAACTGCGACGACGCCTTCTTCAACTCGTCGTACACGCGCACACGGTCCGCCTCATCCTTCGCGTAGAGCAGCGCCCCGTCCGTCTCAAAGCCCTTCAGGTCGGCAAACTTGTCCAGCGTAATCCATCCGTCCTCGGTCTTCGCCATGCCGTGGTCGCTCACCACCACCAGGTCCACCGGCAATCCCGTCGCATCCAGCTTCGCCTTCAGCCGCCCCACCAGCCCATCCACCTTGCGCACCGCCGCGCGCGTCTGGGGCGCGTCCGGACCAAACTCGTGCCCTTCGTGGTCGGGCTCGGAAAAGTAGAGCGTAATCAAATGCGGCCGCTCGGCCTCCGGCAAATGCAGCCACGCAATCACCTGGTTAATCCGCGCATTGTCGTCAATTTTGCCGTTGTAGTGCAGATAATAGCTCGGCAGATATCCCGCAATCTTCGCCTCTGACCCCGGCCAGAAAAAGCACGCCGAACGCATCCCCTGGCTCTCCGCCAGGCTCCACAGCGGCACCCCGTGGTACCACGTCCCGTCCGTCACCGCTTTCGGATCGTTAATCGCATAGCGCCGGCCCGTCTCCGGATCCATAAAGCGGTTCGCCACCAGCCCATTGTGCTCCGGATACAACCCCGTCACAATCGCGTAGTGATTCGGAAACGTCAGCGAGGGGTAGCTCGGCAGCATCCCCTCCGGAGCCCACACGCCCTTCCGGCCCAGCGCCAGCAGGTGCTCCGCGTGGTCCCGCTTTGCATAGTCCCATCGAAACCCGTCCAGCGACACCAGCACCACATAGTGCGCCTTCCGCGCCGCGGCGGAATTCGGCCCATTGTCAACGTGAATAACCGGAAGAGAAACAACCTGAAGCCCCCGCGCGGCCGGCGTCTGGGCTGCGGCGCGCCCCGGACACGCCGCCGGTCCCACTCCCAAAACCACTCCCAAAACCAGGCCCAGAACCAGACCCGAAACCAGTCCCGAAACCAGATCCGGAGCCCGCCGAAAAAGTGCAAGGGCTTTCCCGCGCGATGCAGCCACTCCCATCCCCGCGTCACCTCTGCATCAGCTTATCCCACCTGCCGCCGTCCGCTGAGCGTGAACAGACGCTACGGGTGCATCGAGCTCGGGCCAGAGGCAGCCTGTCCAGCCGCAGATCCAGCAGCCGGCGTCGCTGCCGGAGCCGCATCCGGATGCGTCTTGGCCATGCTCCGGATGTAGAGCACAAGCGCGCGCACCTGCGCATCCGTCGCGCGGTCTTCCGGCTCCGGCGGCATCGGCGTCTTGCCCTTGCGAATCTCGCTGAACAGTTCCTGGTCGCTCTTGGCCGCCAGCACCTTGCCGTCGGTCCAGTTCTGCAGCGTCAGGTTCATGCTCTTGGCCACGTCCGTCTGCCCGTTGCCGTCCTCGCCGTGGCAAAGCGCGCAATCAATCCTGTAAATGGTCTTTGCCCGCGCCTGCACATCCGCCGGCAGTTGCGCAAAGTTGCCGGAACCAGCGCCGGAACCCGCTCTTGAGCCAGCACTGGCCCTGGCGGCCTGCGCGGGAGTGGGCCCGGATGCTGAACCCGCCATTCCAAGCGAGACGACCACTGCTATCAGCAGAATTGGCTTGAACATGACACTCTCCTCAGTTGCAGGTGTCGGGGAGGGGCATCTGGCAGCTGTTCTGGATTTTCGCCAGAATTATAGGCCTATCGTTCACTGCCTGCGCAAGTACGGAAATCACACCTCCGGGCCGCCGGCATCCAAAACCGTCCTTCCGCCGGTGCGCCGCCGTCCGCAATGTGCTATACGTTCTCCCATGCTCCGCCCACGCCTCTTCCCCGCCGCCTGCCTTGTAGTGCTCGCCTTCGCCCTCGCCTTCGCCGGCCCCGCCGCCCCGGCCCAGCAGCCTGCCCCCACACCGCCAATGGGATGGAACAGTTGGGACGCCTACGGCCTCACTATCAGCGAAGCCCAGTTCCGCGCCAACGCCAAAGTCCTCGCCAGCCTCAAGCAATACGGCTGGCAGTACGCCGTCATCGACGAGGGCTGGTACATGGAGGACCCCTTCGCCAACTCCGTCCCCACCCGCAAATACGTCTGGGACCAGAACGGCATCCTCATCCCCGCCGTCGATCGCTTCCCCTCCGCCGCCAACGGCCAGGGCTTCAAGCCACTCGCCGACTGGGTCCACTCCCTCGGCCTCAAATTCGGAATCCATCTCGTCCGCGGTATCCCCCGCCAGGTCGTCGACCAAAACCTTCCCATCGCCGGAACCAGCTTCCACGCCGCTGACGCAGCCGACCGCGCCGCCACCTGCCCCTGGGACCAGGGCAACTACGGCGTCGCCGACAACGCCGCCGGTCAGGCCTATTACGACTCCATGGTTAAGCTCTACGCCGCTTGGGGCGTCGATTTCCTCAAGGTCGACTGCATCTCTGACCACCCCTACCGCCCCACGGAAATCCGCCAGATTGCCCTCGCCATCCGCAAATCCGGCCGCCCCATCGTCCTCAGCCTCTCGCCCGGACCCACCCAGCTCTCCAACGCCGCTGAAGTCGGAAAATATGCGCAGATGTGGCGCATCACTGACGATCACTGGGACGGCTGGACCTTCCCCCACCCCAACGGCGGCGACTTCCCCATCGGCACCCGCAAGGCCTTTGACTACCTCGCCCAGTGGGCGCCTTACGTCAAACCCGGCAACTGGCCAGACGATGACATGCTCCCCTGGGGCTACCTCGGCCCCCATCCCGGCTGGGGCCAGCCCCGCCACTCCCGCGAAACCCACGACGAGCAGCGCACCGAGCTCACCCTCTGGGCCATCTCCCGCTCCCCGCTCATCCTCGGCGCAAATCTCACAAAACTCGACCCTTTCACCCGCTCCCTCGTCACCAACCAGGAAGTCCTCTCCATCGACCAGCAAGCCCTGGAAAGCCAGCCCGGCCTGCTGCCCCCCGCCGCCAAGCTCGCCCAGTTCCCCCAGCGCTACTGGACCGCGCGCACCGGCGGACCCCATCCCCACACCTACCTCGCCGTCTTCAACCTCGCCGACGCGCCCAGCACCGCCAACCTGCCCTGGATGGTCTTCCGCCTGCCCAACAAGCCTCATGCTGTCTACGACATCTGGAACCGGAAGCGCCTCCCGCCCTCCAAAACCCTCCACGTCACCCTCGCCGCCCACGGCTGCGCCCTCTTCCGGTTGGAGTGAGGCGACAACACCCCCGGTCCCAGATGCGAAGTACCGAGGGCTCAATCAGATAGAACCTTGTTTGAGACCGGGCCACCCGTCACTGTGCGGCTGTGAAACTGTGCAGCACAGCCCGACACGCATTTTTGCGGCTGTGAAACTGTGAAACTGTGCAGCACAGCCCGACACTCGTTTTTGCGGCTGTGAAACTGTGAAACTGTGCAGCACAGCCCGTGCTCGCCGCCCCGCCGGCCTGTGCGACACTAATGAGTCCGGAACGAGTTCGGAATTAGTCTGGGGGCTGTTCACCACCAGCTTCCGTCCGCGGCAAGGATCTTTTTCCGCATGGCGCTCCTGCGTTCGGCCTTCATCGCGCTCTCCCGCAATCGCGCACTGCGCCGCTTTGCAGAGCGCTCGCGCGCCGGCACCCGGCTCAGCTCCCGCTTCGTCGCCGGGCTTGAAGTCGAGGACGCGCTCCGCGTGGCCGAAGCCGTCAACCGCCAGGGCATGCACGTCACCCTCGACTCGCTGGGCGAAAGCGTCACCTCGGCGGAGGAAGCCCACCGCGCCGCCGAAATCTATCACCGCCTGCTGGATCTGATCGCCCAGCGCAAGCTCGACTCGACCATCAGCGTCAAGCTGACGCAAATGGGCCTCACGCTCGACCCCGCGCTGGCCGGCGAAATCGCCGAGGGCCTGGCCGCCCACGCCGCCGCCACCGGCAACTTTCTCCGCATTGACATGGAGGACTCATCGCTCACCCAGGCGACCGTGGACATGGTGCGCCGCCTGCACGCCCGGCCCGCGCTGCGCGGCCATATCGGCATCGTGATCCAGGCATATCTTTATCGCTCGCAGGCTGACGTTGAGCAGCTCATCGCCGAAGGCATCCGCATCCGCCTGTGCAAGGGCGCTTACAAGGAACCGGCCAGCGCGGCCTTTCCGCAGAAGTCCGATGTCGACGCCAACTACATCCGCCTGAGCCAGTCTCTGCTCCATAGCTCCATTTACCACGGCCTGGCCACGCACGACGAAGCCATGGTCAACGCCGCCATCGCCTTCACCGCCGAGCACAAAATCCCCAAGGATCACTTTGAATTTCAAATGCTCTTCGGCGTCCGCCGCGATTTGCAGCGCAGGCTTGTCGCCCAAGGCTATCCGGTGCGCATTTACATTCCCTTTGGCCGCGAGTGGTATCCCTACTTCATGCGTCGCCTGGCCGAGCGGCCCGCCAACGTTCTTTTCCTCGCCAAGAATCTGCTGCGGAGCTAACACGCAGGACTGACACGCGCAGCTAGCGCGAAGATTGCCTGCGACGCCGCCTTATCCGAGCAAAATCCGGGAGGCTGTGCCCAAGATCCGCAACCCGGGGTCCCCAACGACAGGTCTTCGTCGTTGGGGTGGGAGCATCAGGGAGCGGCAACCTGCAACCGGCCTCCCACGGCATACTCTTTTGGATTGTTTTCTAGTCAGCCGCCTGGTCAGTCCCGGCCCGCCGGCTCTGGCGTCTTCCGCGCTTCCGGTAGTAGCGCGTGCGCCGGCAAATCGGGCACTCCCACGGATAGAACCCCAGCATGGCCAGCACTTTCTTCTGCAGAAAGCCCGTGCGCGCCAGCCGTCGCAGTTTTCCTTTGCCGCAGTCGGGGCACGCAAATCCCAAAGCTTCGAGATCGTCAGAAGAGATCACCACCGGAGACATCGCGTTCCTTTCGCGGCTTAGCTCACATCCACCTGTTCCGGGCACCCGCCTGTTCCGGCGTGCCCGTGAGCCTTGCCTCTTCTCTTCGCAAAGCTCAAGCGTGGCAGCCACTGGCGAGGCCCGCCTGCCTGGCAAATGAAAAATGCAGGCAAATGAAAAATGCTGAAGAGAAGAACAGACAAAGAGTAGCCCAAACGCGACGCGCCACAAAGCGAAAAACCGGAGGGCATGCCGCCAGGCCGGTGGAAAAGGCGGCCGCTATGCCGGCTGCCTGTCCATCAAGCGGGCTTGTCCATCAAGCGGGCCTGTCCATCAAGCGCGCCTGTCCATCAAGCGGGCCAGTTCATCAAGCGCGCGAGCCCCTCGCGGGCCAGCCCGGCAATCGCCCGCGCCAGCGTGGCCGAGCCATTGAGCGACTCCGGCCGCTCCACGCGCATCCCCTTCGCCTGGCCGTACTGGCGGAAGGCAATGTCGACGTCATACAAAATCTCCACGTTGTCGCACAAAAACCCAATCGGTTGCAGCAGCACCGTGGTCGCGCCCCCGGCGGCCATCGCATCCAGCGTCTCTTCCACCGTGGGCCCAATCCACGGCCCGCCGCTGGCGCCCTGGCTCTGGAAGGCGAACGACCAGCGCGCAATCTGTGGCACGCGCGCAGCCACCAGCTCTGCCGTGTGCCTGGCCTCTTCGGCATAAGGGTCCGTGCCCTCGCCCGGCCAGTGCTTTGGCCCATCCTGGCCCGCGGCCTGCGCCTGCACCGTACGCATGGGCACACTGTGCGCCGTGAAGAGCACCGGAACCGGCCCGCCGGCTTCCGCCGTCAACCGCTCGAGCGCCGGCCGCAACCGCTCGGCAAAGGCCTCGGCCAGCAGCGGATGCTGCGCCCAGCCCTCAGTAAAATCGATGCGCAGCGGCCCCGCCTCCGCCTGCACCGCGCGGCGATAGAGTCCCACGCTGGTGCGCGAGTTCTGCGGCGCGAGGCAAATGACCGCCGCCTCCTCGACGCCGTCGGCGCGCATCCGCTTGACCACGTCAGGAATATAGGGCCGCCAGTTGCGCATGCCCACATAGACCGGCACATCCAGGCCGGCGCGCGCCAGCTCGGCCTGCGTCCGCCGGCCCTGCTCCAGCGTGAGCTCCGTCAGGGGGCTGCGGCCGATCAACGAGTACCGGCGCCGGATCTCCTCAATCACATGCTGCGGCAGCGGACGGCCGCTGACCACATTGCGCAGATACTCGGGAATCTGCTCGGCCTTCTCCGGCGTGCCGTGGGCCAGCAGCAGCACCGCTTGCTTAGCCATTGTCCTGCTCCAGGCGGAACTCGCGCACCATTTTCACCACCGCCTGCACATTCTCCACCGGCGTGCCCGGCACAATGCCGTGGCCAAGGTTGAAGATGTGTCCCGGCCGCCCGTTGGCCGCGCGCAGAATCTCTTTGACGCGCTGCTCCAGCACCTCCAGCGGCGCAAAGAGCGTAATCGGATCGAGATTGCCCTGCACCGCGCAGCCCTCGCCGGCCTTGCGCCAGCCCACGTCCAGCGGCTCGCGCCAGTCCAGCCCAATCACGTCCGCGCCGGTCTCAGCCATCTGCCGCAGCAGACCCGCCGTCTCGACGCCAAAGTAAATCACCGGCACGCCCATCTGCTGCACCGCGCGCACCAGCCGCTTGCCGGCCTGAAAGGCGTAATCGCGATAGTCCGCCGGCCCCAGCGAGCCCACCCAACTGTCAAAAATCTGGATGACATCCGCGCCCGCCTGCACCTGCAGCCGGCAATAGTCGGTGAGCACCAGAACAATCTTCTCCAAAAGACTGCTCCACGCACTGGTATCGCCGTACATCATCTGCTTGGTGTGGAGATAGTTTCGAGAGCCGCCGCCCTCAATCATGTAGCTGGCCAGTGTGTACGGCGCGCCGCAAAATCCAATGACGCCGAGGCGGTCACGAAAGTGCGCGGCCACCTTTTCAATCGCCCGCGCCACATAGGCCAGCTCATCGGCGCGATCGGTGCGCAGCGCGCGCACATCCTCGGCCGTGCGCACGGGCTTGTGCACCACCGGCCCCTCGCCGGCCATGAACTCGAACGGCAGCCCCATCGGCTCGAGCGGCAGCAGCAGGTCAGCAAAGATAATCGCCGCATCGACGCCCAGCTTCTCGGCCGCCGTAATCGTCACTTCGGCGGCCAGCTCCGGCTGCTTGCAAATCTCGACCAGGGTGTGGTGCTTGCGGACGTCGCGATACTCCTGCATGTAGCGGCCCGCCTGGCGCAGAAACCAGACCGGCGTACGGTCCACCGGACGCCGCAGGCAGGCGCGCACAAAGCGGCTCCCGTCGAGCAGCGTGTCCTCTGCCACGGATGAGTGCTTGTCAGCTTCCATATGCAGCGATTTTAACGGTCGGCCCACAGATGCGGAAACGCCGCGCAGAAGGCGGTTCCACTTTAAGCGCAAGCCGGGGTTATTGCGTCGCGCAGACAAAAAAAAACGGCCCCCGTTTTCGGCGGGGGCCAAGTTGCCTTGGTTCTCTCGTGTTGCGAGAGGTGTTTTGGCGGCCTACGGCCGGGGAGCCGTCGGCACGGGTGTAGCCTCAGGGGGGTGGCTTCTCGGCTTTAGGGCCGATCCGCGCCTGTCGAGGTAGCCACATCATGGGGGGATGTGACGCCCTGGGCCGCCAAACTGTTTTCCATCAGCCGGATGTGGACGGTGCTGTGGCGCACGGGGCCGGCGTCGGAGTCGGCGTCGCCGCTCGCCTGAGCCGCGCGGGCATTGCCCATGGCCACGTAGTGCATCCGGTAGACGGGAATCTGGTGTTCGGTGACGAGGTAGCGCTCGACGGCCTCTGCCAGCCGCTCAGAGCGCTGGATGCCCACGCTGCCGCGATAGGGCGCGTGCGCTTCCATCTCGATGATGTAGCCCTGATGTCCGGCCAGGCTTGCCGCCAGGTCGTCCAACTGCTTGCGGGCCGCGGAGGAAAGCACCGGGGCGCCGGAGCGGAAGGCCACGCTTACGTCCGTGATCTGGTGATACTGGTCAAGCCCGTTCACGGTGGTGTTGAGCTGGGAAACGTGGTTGGACGCGCCTTCGGCAAGGCCGTTCGCGGTCTGCGCCTGGCTGCCGGCGGCCAGCGCTGCCTGGTTGGCCTGGTCAGCCGAGCTCTGCGCCTTCTGGATGCCAGCCTGGGCGCGGCTGTCCACGTCCTTGATGTCCCGCGAGTTCTTCGCGTTCACTTCATCCAGCTCACTGAGCTGGTCCTTCATCGGGTCAATCCTCTTCTTTACCCACTTCTTGCGGGCAAACGGATTCAGATGGCCCCAGAACCCCTCTTTATCGGTCGGCTGTTGTGTAGCCGAGGGGGAGGGCTGTTGCGACACCGACGCGGAGGTGTCCTGGGGCTGTCCCTGGGGCTGCGCGTCCTGCGCAACCGCGGGAAGGGCAATCGCCGATGCAAGAATCAGGACAGCAATCTGTCCGGGAAGCGCTGTGCGAGCTGTCATAAATAGCTTCATGGGTTTTCGCCTCGTTTAGGTTAAGTTTCGAGATGGGCCTCGCCTGGATCGCCACATTGCCTTGGGGCACAGTGTGACTGGCCGTTCGCGCTTGTAAAGTGCAACGGCCATGCCAAACCGGGCCGATTCGCCCATGAATCGATAAGTCTCTTATAAAGAACGGATTGCAACGGTTCCGCATTACGCAGTGCTTTCCCGCAGGGGCAGCGGCCCGCGCAAAACAGAGTAATTTTTTCCGGGTCCGGTAACTTCTACCGGGTAAGGAAGGCTTCGCAGCCGGCGCGTTGACGTCTGGCTACTGGAAATCCACGTGAAGAATCTTCAACTGCGGATAGGCGCCGTTCCAGTCCTGCGAGACCCCGTCAAAGATGAGCCGGAAATCCCGCTCTTCACCCGGCTTGATGGGGTTGGCGCCGACCGGCTCCACGTCAATGTAGGGCTGGCGCGTGCGAATCAGCTTCAGCGGCTGGGTCACGTTCTGGGCCACTTCCTGAGCGGTGTCGTAAAAAAGCGTCTGCACGGTGAGCCCCGTGACGGTGCGGCTGCCCTGGTTTGTAATGTGCCCGTCCACGTAGGTGATTTTGTTGCCCACAAAGTTGGAGGACTCACTCATCGCCAGGCCGCTGATGGAGAGGTTGGCGGCGTAGGCATCCTGGGCGGCATTCACCGGCTCCACGGTGGTGGTCGTGTTGCTGTCGCGGTGCAGGGCCAGCGCGAAAATGACCACCACAGCCGCCACCACAAAGGCGGCGATGGCCAGCGGCAGCCAGATGCGATCCCGCTTTTCCCTGGACGGCACCAGCTTTAGTTCCTCATCCACACTCATCCTCTTTCGGGCTCATCCTGTTTTGCGTTTTTCCTGTTTCGCGTTCTTTCTGCTTCGCGCTCTTCAGCGGATTTTACACCGGTTCCAAAAGGAAAGTTTCCCGGCACCGCGTTCTACATTTTCAGATACTGAATTCCACGATCCTGCCGATTGGAAAAAACAGAACAGCACCGGGTACCCAGTCCCTACATCTTTTGTTTGATTCCCCCCGGGGGCGATTTGTATCTAAATAGGGACGCACGGCTCACGTGCCGGGTTTTTGCAGCAAGGGGCCGCGAGCGAGGCAGCAAGGCCAGCAAGCATGGTCAGCAGGCAGGGCCAGCAGGCATGGTCAGCAAGAAAGGCCAGCAAGAAAGAGCGCAACCGATGGAACCCTCCCTCCAATCCGCCGCACCCGCAATGGCACACAGTGGAGCCGGACTCGTGCAGCCGGTGAAGGCAGAAAGCATTTCCTACCAGGTGATGACCGTCGCGGCCATCCTGCTGGTGCTGCTGAGCATGTGGGTCTTTTAGTTCCGGCCAGCCTGAGCCCCGGCGCTGAATTTCGGAGTTGACTTCCGGCCCTGAAGCCCAGCACTGACTTCCGGCGCTGACTTCCGGCGCTGAATTCCGGCTCGCAATCGAAGTTCAGCCAATTTCAACCAAATTCAGCCGAAGCGCGCGCGCTGCACCACCGTCTGCCGGAAATCCTTCCCGGTCATCTCGACCTTTACACACATCTCCGCCAGCCGTGAGCGCATGCGCTCGCCGATGCGGTCTCCGAGGCTGGGCTCACGCGCCGCGCGCTCGGCATCGTTTTTTGCGCCCGCGCCCGGCGGCTGGTCAGCATAGTTTGTGGTGATGATGGTGGACTGGCGGTCGTTGTAGCGCGTGTTCAAAATCAGCGCCACGGTGTCCCACACCCACTCGTTCGGCTTTTGCGCGCCAATGTCGTCCAGCACCAGCACTTCAGCCCTGAAAATCGGCTTGAGCAGCTCAAGCTCAGTGGTATTTACCTGCGGGTTATAGCTGTTCTGGATGTTTTTCAAGAGCTCGCGATAGTCGCAGAAGAGCCCTTTTGCGCCGCGCTCCTGCACCAGCCGCCGCAGCACGCCCACGGCCAGGTGGGTTTTGCCCACGCCGATGGAGCCGGTGAGCAGCAGCCCCTTGCCCGCCGTGTCCACCGGATAAGCCTCGACAAACTTGCGCGCCGTCTGCAGCGCCAGGCTGAGCGAAGGGTCAGCCCCGTGATAAATCTCATAGGCATCCAGCGTGCAATCGCGATAGCGCTCAGGAATCCGCGTCGCCGCCAGCCGCCGCTCCTCGCGCTGGGCCTGCTGGCACTGGCAGGGGCGCGAGAGCATGACGCCGCTGGCCCGCTCCTCCACCAGCCCGATTCCGCCGCAAATGGGACAACTGCTCATCTCTTCCAGCGTAGCCCATTCCGCCGCTGCGCGCCGCGGTGCGGATTCCCGCCGCTTGTGTGGAAAAGCCCGCGAGACGTCCCGCATGCAACGGACAAGCGTCAGCGCCATCCACGCGCCCAACCCGCGGTCCTATAATCGGAGGCGCGCGGAAACCACCGCCCGCGCTCCATCCCTGTTCCGGAGCCCTGATGATGCATTCCTACGCCGCCCGCGCCGCCCTCATCGCCTTTGCCGCCGCTTTTCTGCTTGCTCCCGCCGGCACGTCCGCGCAAACCGCGCCGGCCCCGACGATGCCCGCCACGGCCGGGTCCGCCACGACCGCGCCCGCACCGGCCGCTTCAAACTGGCACCCGCAAAATGCCTACTGGAAGTCGCACGACGAGCAGTTGCTGAACGATTTTCCCTGGCTCGGCCGCTTCCACGACGCCGATGAAAAGCTGGGCCCTCCCAAGCCGGGCGAAGACCGCGTCGTCTTTATGGGCGACTCCATCACCGAGGGCTGGGACCTGACCCGATCCTTCCCTGGCAAGCCGTACATCAACCGCGGCATCAGCGGCCAGACCTCGCCGCAGATGCTGGTCCGCTTCCGCCAGGACGTGATTCATCTCGAGCCCAAGGTGGTGGTCATCCTGGCCGGAACCAATGACATTGCCGGCAACACCGGCCCGGAGACCCTGGAGCAGATTGAGGACAACGTGGCCTCGATGGCCGACCTGGCCGCCGCCAACCACATCAAGGTGGTCCTTTGCTCGGTGACGCCCTCGATCGATTTCCCCTGGCACCAGGGCCTGCAGCCCGCGCCGAAAATCGACGCGCTGAACGCCTGGATGAGCCACTACGCCGCCGAAAAAGGCTATGCCTATGTGGATTACCATTCGGCGCTGGCCGACGCCGCGGGCGGCATGAAGCCCGGCCTGAGCAAGGACGGCGTCCATCCCACGGAGGCCGGCTACGGCCTGATGGCCCCGCTGGCCGAAGCGGGGATTGAGAAGGCGCTGGCGCAGTAGCGGGGCGATGCCTGGAGCCTCCATTGCGGGCACCCCCGGCCTGCATTGCGCCGGCGCGCAAATCCCCCTACAATAGAATCATCGCAGGAAAGGTTTGCATCCAAAGAACATGCCCAAGGAAAAGATTCATCCGAATTACGAAGCCGTCCGCGTTATGTGCGCCTGCGGCAACAACTTTGAGACCCGTTCGACCCACAAGGGCGACATTCACGTGGAAATCTGCTCGGCCTGCCACCCGTTCTTTACCGGCAAGCAGCGGCTGGTGGACACAGCCGGCCGCGTCGAGCGCTTCCGCCGGAAGTATGCCAAGGCGGGCGAGGCCACGGCCGCGAAGTAACGGCCGGGCAGGCGGTTTTTCCTGGGCCTCCGCCGCGGCGGAGGCCCACGTGCGTTGCGCACACTGGTGAGGCAAACGATGGCCGGCAAAGGATTCACGGTGAAAAAGAACTGGGACAACCCCGTGGAGCACGCGATGCCCGAGGGGGTTCGGGTGCCGGCCGAGGTGCGCATTGGCGCGGTTGCCGTGGGTCCCGCCACGGTGCTTGCGCCCATGGCCGGCGTGACGGACACGGTCTTCCGCCGCTTCATTCGCCATGCCAGCCTTTTCACGGCCTCGGCCACACCCAGTGAAGCCGACCTCTCGGCCGAAGTCACCAACGCGCAATCGGGCTGCGGCCTGCTGATGACCGAGTTCACCTCGGCCGACGGGCTGAGCCGCATGCGCGAGACCAAGCGCAAGCGCTACCTCACCTTCTACGACGATGAGCATCCCATCGGCGCGCAGCTGTTCGGCTCAAACGCCGAAACCCTGGCCGAGGCCGCGCGCATTGTGGAAGACACGGGCTTTGACCTGATTGACCTGAACCTGGGCTGCCCGGCCAAGCGCGTGGTGGGCTGCAACGGCGGCTCAGGCCTGCTGCGCGACCTGCCCAAAATCGGCGCAATCTTTCGCGCCGTGCGCCAAGCCGTCTCCATTCCCTTCACCGTGAAGTTCCGCATGGGCTGGAACGATGCGCAGATTATCTGCGTGGAGCTGGCGCGGATGGCCGAGGCGGAAGGCCTGAACGCCGTGGCCCTCCATGCCCGCACCCGCGAACAGGGTTACAGCGGCCAGGCCCGCTGGGAGTGGATTGCGGCCATCAAGCAGGCCGTCGGCCTTCCCGTGATCGGCAATGGCGACATCCGCACGCCGGAGGACGCCGCGGCGATGGTGGCCAAAACCGGCTGCGACGCCGTGATGATTGGCCGCGCCGCGCCCGCCAATCCGTGGATCTTCCGCCAGATTGCGCAGTACACGGCGACAGGCAGTTATGACCAGCCCACGGTCGATGACCGCTACCGCATGATTCGCACCTATTTTGAAATGCTGCTGCATGAGGCTGAAGCCAGCCAGGCGCTGCCCCGCGACGCCCGTCACGGAGAGACCGCCGGCAAGATGAAGCAGTTCGCCTCCTGGTTCACCCACGGCGTGCCGGGCGGCGCCAAGCTGCGCGCCTCCATTTACCAGGCGCGCACCGGCACGGAAGTACTGGCCCAGGTGGATGATTTTTTTCAGGCACAGGCCGCATGTGCAAAGCAGGACGGGTTCGATCCGCAAACTGCTACGCTGCCTGATTTTCCCCAGACAGCCCTGGTCTGCGACTAAATTTCCGCCCACTCCTCTTCCGGTTACTTTTGGCAGGGTGAGTTCCATTTTGAGACCCGCGCAAAAAATTCCCGTTCTCCCGCAAGTGGTAGATCTTCCTCAACCTTCGTGTGATTCTGCCGCTCGGTCGATATGGCTATAGTGGTCGCATCAGGCAGTATTCCCCAGAGTGCGTTGACGGTGCTGGAGAGCCGGCCCTCCCCCCTACCGAATGGCCAGCCAGATGGACCACGAGCGCCGGCACGAAGAGCGCGACACGAAGAGCACTGGTACGAAGAACTCGGCACGAAGAACATGAGCTGCCGGCCAGAGTACGGGGCATGAAGAGATGACTATGCGAAGACGAGTCCCGAGATTCATCCAATTCGCACGGGTCATGCTCTGCGGCGGAATGCTGCTGGGGCTTGCGGCCAGTTGCGCGGCGCAGCGCTACAGCTTTCGCGAGTATCGCGCCGGGCTTGGCAACCTGAACATCAATGGCATTGCGCAGGACCACACCGGCTACTTGTGGGCCGGCACGGAGAATGGCCTGTACCGCTATGACGGCGTGCAGTTTTTGCGCTTTGGCGCCAGCACAGGCATGACCGGGCACTCCATTCAGAATCTCTTTGTTGGCCCGGACGGAACCCTTTGGGTGGGCACCACCGAGGGCATCTTCTTCGAACGCAAGGACGGAAATTTTTCCGAGGTAAAGCCGCCGGACGGCAGCAGGCATTTTTTTCTGAACGCCGGAACCAGTTTTGCCGCGAACGGCACCGGCGCGGTGGTTGCGGTCACGCGGCTGGGCGCATTTCTTCTGCGGCGCAGGGGCGACGACAACTGGAACGCGCAGCCCATGCCCCTTGCGGGAACGAAGATTCGCAGCACCGCGTATGGACCGGATGGCGCGCTGTGGTATGGATGCGATGAAGATTTGTGCCGCCTGAAAAACGGCAGCACCGAGCGGATGGGAGCCGCGCTTCACCTTCCCAAGGACGAATGGCTGCACCTGCTGATTGCCAGGAATGGACACATCTGGATGCGCGGGCTTCGCCATGTGGGCGAATTGAACCCCGACACCCGCCAGTTTGCGCTTCATGACCTTCCGGGCACGCCCAGTTCGCGGCCCGACCAGGCTCTTGCGGAAGACGCAAAAGGCCGCATTGTGGCTTCGCAGGGGGATGCGTTTGGAATCTGGGAGGATGGCCACTGGCGCATGATTACCAGCCAGAATGGGCTGGCACACGTGGACATCTCGCAACTGTTTACCGACCGCGAGGGCTCGCTGTGGATTGGGCTGGTGGGCCATGGGCTTCTGCTCTGGCTTGGCGAAGACAGTTGGGAGTCCTATGTGGCGAACGACGGGCTGAGCGATGACACCGTTTGGGCAATGACCCGCGACATCAAAGGCCGCCTGTGGATTGGAACCGATTCAGGATTGAACTATCTGCCCGCCGGCAGCAACAATCCGAAAACCTGGCGACAGCCTGGAATCGCCGCCACGCGCGCCGTGGCGCTGGTGCAAAGCAATGACGGCGCGGTGTGGATGGGCAGCGGCGCGGGCGCGGTGGTCCGCATTGACCCCGCAACCCTGCACGCCAGCGAATGGAAGGTTCCCGAGGTTTATCGCATGCTTGCCGATGGGCCCAATCGCCTGTGGATCGGCACCACGGACGGCCTTTACCTGCTGAACCCGCTGGCGCGGAACAAGACGCCGCGCCGCGTGCAGTCGCCCGCATTTCGCAAAGGCAACGAGCGATTCACCAACCTCTGCCTCGGGCCCAATGGCACGGTTTGGGCTTCCGGCGACGGGCGTCTCTACCGGCTGGACGGCTCCGGGTGGACCCTGATTGACCCCGCCGGCTCCGGCTTGAAGCCCGACGAGATTATCTTTGACCACAGCGGAAGACTTTGGACCGCCGGCCCCTCGCAGAAACTGATGACGGTCCGCATTCAGGGCAACCGCGTGGTGGAAACGCAGCACTATGGCGCGCCTCCACTGCTCTCCAATCAGGTGGTGGCGCTGATGGTGGACCATCGCGGCTGGCTGTGGGTGGGCCAGGACGCGGGACTGAGCGTCTTTGACGGCAAGCAATGGCGCAATTACACCCAGGCCGACGGCCTTATCTGGAACGACGTGGACAGCGATGCGCTGATGGAAGGCAGCGACGGCAGCATCTGGATTGGCACATCGGGCGGCATCTCCCACCTGATGCACCCTGATGCGACGCCCACCGGAAAGCAGACGGCCCCGGTGTTCTCGCGCGTGACTTATGGCAACCGGTTGCTGAAAAACGATGCGAGAGAGAACTGGCAAAACGACTCATTGACCATCTCCATGGCGTCGCTCACCTTCCGCGATACCCAGGACATCGGCATCCGTTACCGGCTGGAGGGCGGAGAGGGCTCGGACTGGGAAACCACACGCGAAACAACGGTGCATTATCGCCACCTGATTCCCGGCGACTACCGCTTTCAAGCCATGACGGTGGATGCTTCGGGCGCTCCGCTGTCTCCGATTGCCTCCTTCCAGTTCCACATTCGCGAGCGCTGGTGGCAGAGCGGCCTGGTTCAGTTCCTGCTCGCCATGCTCACCGCGGTGCTGGCCTTTGTCGCCTGGCGCTGGCGCGTGGATCGTCTTGTGGTCCAGAAGAGGCAGCTTGAATCCGCCGTGCAGATGCGCACCGAAGACCTGCTGAAGGAAAAGGCCGAGCTTGTGCGCACGCGCGAGCAGATGCGCCACTATGCCGAGCACGACGACCTGACCGGCCTGTGGAACCATCGCATCATTGTCGAGCGGCTGCAGTGCGAGGTTGAGCGGTCACGCCGCGAGGGCATGCCGCTGAGCGTCATCCTGGTTGACCTGGACCACTTCAAACGCATCAATGACACGCACGGCCACCCCGCGGGGGATGAGGTCCTGCGCTGCACAGGCGTCATCCTCCAGCAGATGGTGCGCAACTATGATTGGGTGGGCCGCTACGGCGGCGAAGAGTTCCTGCTTATCCTGCCGGGATCAGGCTATGCCAGCGCGCGGCTGCGCGCCGAGGATCTTCGCCTGGCGCTTGAGTCGGCCCGGATTGGCGACGGCCCGGACAGAATCCCGGTGACGGCCAGCTTTGGCGTGGCATCAGGGTACGCGGCGGGCTATGAAGATCTGATTCAAACCGCGGATCAGGCGCTTTACCGCGCCAAACGCAGAGGGCGCAACTGCGTGGAGTCAGTCGAGCTGGAGCCGCGCGGCGCGCTTGAGGAAACGCATCCCGGGCGCCTACGCTGAGGGGTCCAGCGGCAGACGCACAATCGCGCGCGCCCCTTCCCCATCTTCGCGATTCACCAGCACAATTTCGCCGCCGTGCGCGCGCGCAATCTGCTGCGCCAGCGTGAGCCCGACGCCGCTGCCGTTCGGCTTGGTGGTGTAGAACGGCACAAAAAGATTCTCGCTGTTGGCAATGCCCAGCCCGCGGTCCTCCACCATGATTGCAACGCGCGAGTCCTCCACGCGCCAGTGCAGGTTGACGGGCCAGCCGCCGTTGGCAAGCGACGCATCGGCCGCATTTTTGAGCAGATTGATGAGCATCTGTTCAAGCTGGTCAGGATCGGCGCGCAGCACCGCGGCGGTTCCCGGCTTGAGCTCAATCGGGACACGCTGTTCGAGCAGCGCCACGCGCTCCATCAACGGCGCAATCTCCACCGACTTGAGCTGCGGCGGCGGCAGTTGCGCCAGCGCGCGATAGGACTGCACGAACCGATGGAGGGCGTCTGCGCGGCCCTCCACCACGCTGAGCCCGCGCCGAAAATCGCTGACAAGATCGCGGTCGTCAGAAAGCTGCTCCGCCCGCGCCAGCAGGCTGCCGGCAATGGATTTAATGGGAGCCAGCGAATTTGAAAGCTCATGGCCCAGCACGCGGATGAGCCGCTTCCACGCGGCCTGCTCTTCTTCCTTGAGCGGCTGACTCACGTCGGCCAGCAGCAGCAGCATGTGCGGCACGCCATCCTGGCGAAAAGCCGCCTTGCGCAAAAGCCATCGCGTGGCCCGCCTGCCGAGCACGTGGACGCTCTGGTCCTGGGCTTCCAGCAGCGCCGCCAGCCCCAGCTCCGCCGCGGTCCGTCCATGGCAGCGCGCATGCGGCAAACCCAGCATCCGCGCGCCGGCTTCGTTCACAAGCCGCAGCACATTGTCACGATCAAAGGCGAACAGCGGCGCGTGCATCACCTCAAGAATGCGCGCCAGCAGGGCCGTGGCCTCCAGTGACCGCACACGCTGCTTTTGGAGCAGGTCGGCAAGCGTGTTGATCTCCGAGGCGAGCTCGGCAAGCGCGTCTGTCGTGCCCGCCCCACGCGCGCGAAAGGAGTAATCGCCCTCCCGCAACGAAGCAACGACATTCGAGAGCGTCTGCAAAGGGCGAATCAGGCTGTCGACGAACGACGAGGCCACCACGGCGGCATAGACAAGCAAGCCGCCGACGGCGAAGATGCCCGCCTCAAGGCCGACATGATGGTCGACCAGCAGGATGGAGACGAAGAGAATGCCGGGGATGGAGAGCAGAAGACTGTGCAGCCACGCGCGGCCCACGGCCGAACGCCGGTCACGGCGCGCTCTCTGCTCATAAGCCATACTTTTCAATGCGCCGGTAGAGCGCTGCGCGGCTCAGTCCCAGCGCCTCGGCGGCCTGCGAGATGTTCCCCTCGCAGCGGCGAAGCACTTTGCGAATCAGCAGAGCCTCCACCTCGTCAATGCTCATGTTCTCAAAGGAGGGCCCAGTGCCGCGCGTGGACGAGATGGCCAGGTTCGCGGCCTCAATCTCTTCTTCGCGGCACAGCAGCACCGCCCGCTCCACCGTGTGCTCCAGCTCGCGCACGTTGCCCGGCCACGCGTATTGCATCATCACATGCATCGCGCCGGGCGAGAAACCGGTAATCTGCTTGCGGTAACGCGAGCGATTGCGCTCAAGAAAATGCGCGGCCAGCAGCGGAATATCCTCACGCCGCTCGCGCAGCGCGGGCAGATGAATCTCCACGGTGTTGATGCGGAAGAGAAGATCCTCGCGGAACCGGCCCTCCTTTGCATCCTGGTGCAGATCGGCATTGGTGGCCGAGAGCACGCGCACATCCACGCGCCGCGTCTGCGAGGAGCCCACGCGCTCCAGCTCGCCGGTCTCCAGCACGCGCAGCAGCTTGGCCTGCTGGCGAAGGGGCACGTTGGCAATCTCATCCAGAAAAAGCGTGCCGCCGCCGGCCATCTCAAAGCGGCCCACGCGGTCTGTGCGCGCATCGGTGAATGCGCCCTTCACGTGCCCGAAGATTTCGCTCTCGAATGTTCCTTCCGGCAGTCCGCCGGCGTTCACGGCAACCAGCGGCATCCGCGACCGCGGCGAAGCCGCATGCAGCAGCTTGGCCACAATTTCCTTGCCGGTGCCGTGCTCGCCGGTGATGAGAACGTTCGCGTCCGACGGGCCCACCTGCGCGATGAGTTCCAGTACCGGACGCATGGCCGGCGCACCGGCGATGAACTCCGGCATGCCGTCGGCGCGCAGCAGCCTGTTCTCCAGCTCCAGTTGACGCGCCCTGCGCAATGCCTGGCGCAGCTCAGCATGAACGCGCACAAGGCTCAGCAGGTGGTCATTCTCCCACGGCTTCTGGATAAAGTCGCGCGCGCCGCGCTTGATGCACTCCACAGCGAGCTCGATGTCGCCCCACGCCGTCATTACGATTACCGGCAGGTGCGCATCCATCTCCTGCAGCCGCGAGAGCAGGTCAAGCCCCTCCTTGCCGGAGGTGGTGTCGCGCGTGTAGTTGAGGTCAATCAGTACGACATCGTACTCGTCTTCGCCCAGCGCCTCCAGCAGCATTTGCGGCGAGCGCGCGGTCTCCACGTGGATTCCCTGCGGCTTGAGCAGCAGTTCCACAGCTTCAAGAACGTGCGGCTGATCGTCGGCAACCAGAACCCGAATGCTGTCACGCTTACCGGAGATGGCTTGCCTCCACTGTGCCGGACTTCGCATCGGCGATCGAAATGCCGTAGGACTGGAGAATGGTGCCCGTCGCACGCATCATCTCGATGCGCGCCTTCTCATACGCGGTCTCGGCCGTCACCAGCGCCGATTCAGCCAGGGCCAGATCGTGCTCAGCCGACAGCGTCTGCTGGTTGCTTCCCGCGCCCAGCTTTTGCTCTTTCTGCATGATATCGAAAGTCCGCTGCGCCAGGTCGCGCGCCTGCCGGGCGGCGTCTGCGCGGCTGGCACCCTGCTCCAGCGCATAGCGCGCATTGCGCACCTCGATGCGGATTCTCTTCTTGAGCTCCTCCTGGTACACCTGCGACTGCCTGTATTCAAGCTCGGTCCGGTACTGGTCGGCCTTGGCGATACGATTCCGCAGGGGAATGCTGAGTTGCAGCCCTACCTGGTACTCCGGAGAATTATCGTTGATCGAGTTCTGGAATGCGCCGCCGTATCCGGTGGGCAGGGTGGTGGGAACGGTCTGGTCGAAATACTTGGGGTTCAGATCGCCGGCGGTTCCGTTGCCGGCATAAAAGCCATAGGCCGTGAGCGCGGGCAGCAGTGCGTTGCGCGCCGTTTTGCGGCTCAGCTCGCGGTTTTTGAGGTCCAGCGCGGACTCCTGAATCTCCGGGCGGTCCGCCAGCGCCTCGGCAATCATCTGCTGCACCGGCTCGCTGACCGCCTGCATGTGCGAGCGAATTCGATCGGTGGGCACCACGGGCATTTCCTCCAGCACGGGATCGTCCAGGGTCCGGGTGATGGCGTTCTTCATCAGCAGCTCCTGCAACTCCAGGTTGGTTCGCGCCACGGTCAAATCCTGCTCGCGATTGGCCAGGTCGGCTTCAGCCTTGAGCACGTCCATCTCCGGAATCGCCTTCAGCGCGAGCTGATGATGCGCGGTGCTCAGCGTCTCCGTGGCAAAGGCAACGGAGCGCTCGCCCACCTGCTCAGTATCGTACGCATTGACGAGATCCCAGTACATGTCGCAGATCTGCGTGACGGTGGCGATGACCTGCGCGCGAAAGGCGATGTCGGAAATCTTCAGGTTGGTGCGCGCGATGCGCAGAAAGCGCAGGTTCGGCCCAAGCCCGAAGCCCGCCAGCAACTGCTGCGTGGCCAGAAAGCGCACGCGCGTGTAAAGCTCCGGGCTGAAGTAGTCGTAAATGCCGTTCGAGGTCTGGCGGCTGTTTGTCCACTGCACCTGAATGCTGCTGCCGGTGGGGAAGGCCTGATCATAACTGAGGTTGGCCTGCTCCTGGTTGATTTTGTAGATGGAAACGCCCTCCACCTGAAAGTTGGTCAACTGCTGCGACGAGTGATCCACCATCACATTGGCGCTGATGGTCGGGTCATAACTTGAAACGGCCGTGCCGGTGCCCAGCGTGGAGGAGACGATGCCCGATGCGCCCGCACCCGCTCCGCCCGCTCCGCCCGTTGTTCCGCCCGCGCCAGCGCCGGCGCCGCTTGATCCAAATCCTCCCTGCCCGCCGCCGGGCGTGCCGGTGACCACGCCTGTGTTCACGCCGCGCACGGATCCGCCCGCCTGGGTTCGCTTTACGTCGGTCTCGGCAATCGGCAGGTTGTAGCGCGCAATCACCAGGTCAAGATTGTTCTCCAGGGCCAGCCGGATGGCGTCGTCCAGCGAGAGATACAACTTTCCATTGCGCACCAGCGACTGGAGGCGCGACGAGTTGATCATCGCCGGCGGTGGGACGGTGGAGCCGCGATAGGCGTCGAAGGGATTGAGCGAGCTCTTTTGCAACTGCTCGAAGGGAATCGCGCTCTTCGGCTCAGGCGCCGCCGGCGGGTCAACCGCGAAGGCAAGGTTGGCCTGCAGCAGCAGAATGACCGCCACCGCATGCAGCCGCTTGATCAAGGTCATCGAGGGTTGAGCCTGAGCCTGTGCCGGAATGAATTGCATCATGATTTGCCAACCTCGGAAGAGTGCATTTTGAGCGCTTCATCGCGCGTGAGCCAACCGTCCTTCAGTTCCAGGATGCGCGAGCCGTAGTGCGCGTTTTCCTCAGAATGCGTCACCTGCACAATCGTGGTTCCCTGGCGGTTCAACTCGCAGAACATCTCCATGATTTCGCGTGCCTGGGTGGAATGCAGGTTGCCGGTGGGCTCATCGGCCAGCAGCAGCGCCGGCGCATGCACCACAGCGCGCGCAATGCCCACCAGTTGCTGCTGCCCCCCGGAAAGCTGGTTGGGGAACAAATCCTTCTTGGCCACAATCTGGAAGCGATCCAGAATGTCGGCCACCATGCCCTGCCGGTCGCGCGAGGGCAGATTTTTGTAGGACAAGGGAAGGTCAATATTTTCGGCCACCGTCAAATCGTCCAGCAGGTGATAGCTCTGAAACACCATACCGACGCGCCTGCGCGCCAGGTCAGCGCGCTGCTTGCGATTGAGCGCATGCACCGGCGTCTGCTCAAACCAGTACTCGCCCAGCCAACCGTCATCCAGCAACGCAAGCACATTCAGCAGGCTGGACTTTCCCGCGCCGGAAGGACCCATCACGGTGACAAATTCGCCGGGCTGGATGGTCAATCCAATCCTGCGCAGCACCCAGGTTTCGGTGTGCCCGGTCCGGTAGCTCCGTTCCACATTCTTCAGCTCGATCATGATCGTTCAACCCTCCGTTCCGGCTCCAGCCGGGTTGTGCGCGGCGGCCTATTCAATGCGCAGCGCCTTCATTGGATCAATCGACGCCGCGCGCCGCGAGGGGATGAATCCGGCAAGCGTTGCGCACACGGCAAGCGCCGCCACGGCGCCCGCCAGCGCCAGCGGATCGTAGGCGCTTACGCCGTAAAGCTGGCTCGCCATGAGGTGGCCGGCCAGCAACGCACACGGAATGCCCAGCGCCAGCCCCACCAGAATTTGCAGCATGGCGCCGCGCAGAACCATGCGAATCACGTTTGACCGGCTGGCCCCCAGCGCCATGCGAATGCCAATCTCACCGGTGCGGCGCACCACAAAGTAGGACATCACGCCATAGAGTCCGACCGAGGCCAGAACCAATGCCAACAGCCCAAAGAGGCTGGTGAGGCGCGCCACCAGGAGATCCTCGGTAAAGTTGCCCGTGACCTGGCTCTGGAAGGAGCGCAGATCGTCCACCGTCAGATTCGGATCAATATTCGCCAGAGTCTTGCGCACCAGCGGCTCCACGTCCTGCTGCGGACGGTCAAAGCGCAGAATGATGGCGCCAACAAGCATCGATGCCGCTTCCCCGGATTTCATCGGCGGCTCCTTGTACCCAAGAAATTGCTGGGTGAGAGGCCGCAAAAAAACCGGCCGCACCGGGCTGCGCGGATTGTTCATCTTGAAGTCGCGAAAAACGCCGACGATCTGAAACGCCCCTGAATATTGCGGGAGATCAATTCCAAAGTGCTGGCCAATCGGATTCTGATGCGGGAAGAAGCGCTTTACAAACGTCTGGTTCACAAGGACCACCAACGGAGAACTGGCCGTATCCTGCTGATTGAAGTTGCGCCCCTGCACAATCGGCACTCCGATGGAATCAAGGAATCCATTGCTCACCCGGTCCCACGTGGAGCCGCAATTCACATTCGGCCCCGGCGCGGGATGCCCCTGCTGGATGACGCACTCCCCCCAGTTGTCGCCCTCCAGCGGGCTGTAAAGCGAGAGGCTCATACTGGCGACGCCGGGCAAGGCGGAAAAGCGATTCTCAAGCTGGCGATAAAGCGCGGGCGCCGTTTCCGCCGTGTAGCCGGCGCCTGAGGGGTTGAAATGCGCCACGTAGCGGTTGTCAGTCTGCACGCCGAAATTCTGATGTTCCAGCTTTGCCAGCGACCGGCTCATGAGAATGGCGCTGACCAGCAGCACCAGCGAAAGCGCGGCCTGGAAGACGACCAGCGCTTTTTGCGGCAGCGACGAATGGTCATGCGTGGAGCGGTTGACGCCGCGCAGCACCTCAGCCGGCTGCGCGTGCGAGGACATCCACGCCGGCGCGATGGCGAAAAGAACACCGGTTGCCAGAACGACGAGGAACGCAAACCCAAGCACGGCCAGCGAGGGGTTTGCGCTGATGGGAAGGTTGTGCGTGCCAGGAAAGGCGAGCGCAAGAATCGTGTGCGTTCCCGCGTAAGCCACGGCCAGACCCACAATGCCTCCCAGAAAACTGAGCAGAATGCTCTCCGTAAGAATCTGCCGGATGACGCGCCTGCGGTCTGCGCCGAGCGCCATCCGCACCGCCAGGTCAGCCCGCCGCGCCGTGCCGCGCGCCAGCAGCAGATTGGCAATGTTGGCGCATGCGATGAGCAGCACCACCGTGGCCAGAATCATCAGCATCTTCAACCCGCTGCCCGCCTGCTGCTGCAGGTTCTGGATGCCGCCGCCGCCATGCGTCAACACCACGTGCATCTTGGGGACGATGGATGCTCCGCCATTCGCGATGAGCAACGGCTGCGTATAGAGCCAGTTGCGCAGCACGATGCTCAGTTTGCTTTGCAGTGCCGCTGTGTTGACGCCGGGCCTTACGCGGCCAAGAAGGTAAAGCCAGTTTGCCTGCGCATGATGCAGAATGGCCGTCTCGCCACTGACATAGGGCTCGGTGTTCAACGGCATCCAGAAATCCGGCGGGCGGTCAGTCTCGCGATCTCCAAAGAAACCCGCCGGCGCAATGCCAATCACCGTGAAGGGATGGGTCTGGATGTAAATCGTGGAACCTACAATCGAGGGGTCAGAGGAATACTCCGCCTTCCACGCCGCATAACTCAGCACCGTCGCGGGCGCAGCGGCCGGCGCATCGTCTGCGCTGCTGAACAAACGGCCCGCATACGCGCTGAGGCCCAGTGTGGTGAAGTAATTGCCTGAGACAAACTCACTGCGCAGCGACTTCGGCAGCTCCTTGCCGCGGCGGACACTCATCGTTCCCTGCCCAGCCTGCATGGCGGCAAGATGTTCGAACTCCGGCGAGGAAGTTTCCAACTGCTTATAGAGATCGTAGGAAAAGATTGTGTAGTCGCCCGTGTCGGATGCGCCGCCGGGAAATCCGCCTTCCACGCAGCAATCATCGTTATCGCCAATGCGGTAGAGCAGGGATGGATTGCCCACCGGGAGCGAGCGCAGCATGACCGCGTGCACCAGGGTGAAGATTGCCGTGTTGGCTCCAATGCCCAGCGCCAGCGTGATGATGGCCGTGAGGGCGAACCCCGGCGACCGGCGAAGCTGCCGCATCGAGTAGCGAATGTCCTTCAGCAGTTGTTGCATCGCAATCAATCTCCCCAGGTGAGATATGGCCAGCCCGCCTATTCGACTCGCAAAGCCTGCATGGGTTCGACGCTAGCCGCCCTCCGCGCCGGAAGAAGCCCCGCGGAAAACACAGCAACCTGCAGTCGCACCGTCTGCGCGAATATGCCGCGCGGAGATGGCCAAGCCTTTCGCGGCTCCAATCAGTGCAATGCCTGCACTGCCGCGCAGCACCATCCCAATAATCCCCGACTGCGCGGAGCCCAGCGTGGTACGCAGCGCGAACAGGAGGCTCCGCGGCATGGTCAGACTCCCAGTTCCTCGGTCAGCTTCTTGAGCTCGCCCTCTGAGACCACCTTGCCGTCGAACAGATGCACCTCGCGCTGCGCGTGCTTGGCAAAGCGCGGATCGTGCGTCACCATGCAGATGGTTGAGCCCTCGCGGTGCAGATCCGCCAGCAGATGCATGACTGCCTCGCCATTTTTCGAGTCGAGATTGCCCGTCGGCTCATCGGCCAGCAGAATCGAAGGCGAGCCCGCCAGCGCACGGGCCACGGCCACGCGCTGCTGCTGGCCGCCGGAGAGCTGCGCCGGATAGTGGCGCATGCGGTGCGCCATGTTCACCCGCTCCAGCGCTTCCTTTACGCGCTTTTTGCGTTCGCCGGAGGGCATGCCCGCGCGATAGGTGAGCGGCAGCTCCACGTTTTCTTCCACCGTTAAATCACCAATCAGATTGAAGCTCTGGAAGATGAAGCCGATTTCCTGATTGCGGATGCGCGACCGCTCACTGAAGCTCAGGTTCTCCACCGGATTGCCGTTCAACAGATAGCGGCCGCCGGTCGGCGTGTCCAGCAGACCCAGGATGGAAAGCAGCGTGGATTTGCCGCAGCCTGAAGGCCCGGACATCGCCAGATACTCGCCGCGCGAAATGGTGAGATGAATGCCTGAGAGCGCGTGGGTCTCCACCTCGTCGGTGTAGAACACCTTGGTAAGGTCCTCAATATCGATTAGTGTGCCGTTGCCTGCCATGCGGCTCCTCTCCTTGCTGCGTAGTCATGTTGTCCGATTGACCCCTTCTCCGTGCCGGTCTTCTTTCGCGCGTCTAATTCAGCCGCACGTGGTCCACGCTGTCATATTGCGACATGTCCGACAGAATCACCTTATCGCCCTGCTTCAATCCGGAGAGCACCTGAATGTCATTCACCGAGTCGCGGCCCACTTTCACAGAGACACGCGTCGCGCCCTTGCCATCCGGATCAATCCTGAAGAGGCTCAGCGTCGAATTCTCATTGCCAAGCGCCGGCCGGCCGACATAAAGAATGTCTTTCAGCCGCGCCAGGTCGATGGTGCCGTCCACGCTCAACTGCGGCACCGCGCCGGTGGGCAGCGGCCCATCGAGGGTTACGTCAACGGTGCGCGTTCCGTTCACAACCGAAGGATCAATGCGGGTGACGTGGCCGGGGACGATCCCGTTGTGCGTGTCAATGGAAGCGGGCTGGCCAAGCTGGATATCGTGGGCCTGCGTTTCGGCAATCTGCAGGGCAGCCTTCAACTTGTCCAACTGAATCACTTCGGCAAGGGAGGTTCCAGCCGTGACGTGCTGACCCACCTGCAGCGGAGTGGGCAGAGGCGCAAGCACGCCGGAGATTCCCGCTCTGACTTGAAGCGCCGCCGCCTGCTTCTCGTAGAGCTGCAGCAGCGCCCTGGCCTGTTCAATCTTGGTCTGCTGCGAGGCGAGCTGCACGTCAATCGCCTTCTCGTTCACGTTGATCTGCTCGCGGCTGAGCTTGTGTTGCGCGGTCAACTGGTCGGCAAGATCCTTCGATTTGCTGTAAGTAATTCCGGAGATTACGCCCAGGTCGTAGAGCGCCTTATCGGTCTTGGCCTGCAACTGGTCCTGGGTAAAGTCGGAGTTGACTTGCGCGGCGGCGGCCTTCTTGTCCATCAGCGTGCTTTGCAGCGTGGCCTGCAGGCTTTTGTAATCAGATTGCGCGGCCTTCAAAGCCAGTTGGGCATTCAGCAATTCCTGTTGAAGTTGCGGATCGGCCAGGTCCATCAGAATGGTGTCCGGCGTGACCTTGCTGCCGGGCAGTACGCGAATGCGCACAACGGTGGCGTCAGTCTGCGCGGGAATCAATTGAATGGAGTCTTCGCGCGGAACGAGCGTCCCTGTCGATCCACGGACCTGGATTGTCAGGTCGCCGCGCTTCACCGTGCCAGTGTAGGTTGTCGATTGGTCAACCTCAGGGTCGGCGGGCTTGAGCCGCGCCACCAGCACTGCTGCCACCACAACAATGACGGCTCCCACGCCGCTCCAAAGCAGCAACTGACGCCGTTTCTTTTTCTTCAAATCAGGACGGGCAATATCCATGGCACGCTGGAGAAGTGCATGCGGGCTGCCAAAGACGGCATGGTGGCAACTTGCTCAATCCAAATTGCTTCTGAACGAGCGCCGTCGAGTGCTTTCACGCCGGAGATGACCGTTCGCGGCAACGACTGTCCGATTTCGAACAGTCGCTTCGCACCGGCTTTGTTTCGTTTTCGCCCTGGATTACACCCGCTCGACGGCCAGCGCCACGGCATTGCCGCCGCCAAGGCACAAGGCCGCAACGCCCTTTCGCGCGCCATGCCGCGCCATGGCATGCAGCAGCGTGACCAGCACCCGCGCACCACTGGCCCCAATGGGATGGCCCATGGCAACAGCGCCGCCGTGCACGTTTACACGCGCAACATCCAGCCCCAGCTCCCGAATGACCGCCAGAGCCTGCACAGCGAAGGCCTCATTCAGCTCAAAAAGTTCCACCTCGTCGAGAGACCATCCCGCCTTTGCCACCACCTTGCGCACGGCGTCAATCGGCGCCAGGCTGAACCACTCCGGCGCGCGCCCGCTGGTGGCCTGCGCGCGAACGAACGCCATCGGACGCAGGCCCAACTCGGACGCACGTTCCGCACTCGCGACCATCAAGGCCGCCGCGCCGTCGCTGACGCCCGGCGCATTGCCCGCCGTCACCGTGCCGCCTTCTTTAAAGGCCGGCTTCAGCCGCGCCAGGATTTCCGCCGTCGTATCCGGCCGGACCGCCTCGTCTGCAACAAACTCACGCGCAGCCTCGCTCTTTTTTGCCGCCGGAATCTCCACCGGAAGAATCTCGTCCGTGAAAAACCCATCCCGCGCGGCCACTGCCGCCCGCCGGTGCGACTCCGCCGCGAACGCATCCTGATCCGCGCGCGAAATTCCGCACTTCTCCGCGACCATCTCCGCCGCTGCGCCCATGTGAAAGTGGTTGTACACATCCCACAAGCCATCGTGGATCATGGCATCCACCAGCGTGCCGTTGCCCATGCGGTAGCCTTCGCGCGCCTGCGGCAGAAGATAAGGCGCGTTGGTCATGGACTCCATGCCGCCGGCCACCACAATCTCCACGTCGCCCACCTGAATGCCCTGCGCGGCCAGCGCCACCGCCTTAAGCCCCGAGCCGCACACCTTGTTCACCGTGAGCGCGCCGGCCTGCGGCGGCAACCCGCCGAAGATGGCCGCCTGCCGCGCGGGACTTTGACCGAGCCCCGCCTGCAGCACGCAGCCCATGATGCACTCGTCCACCAGTTCCGGTTCCACGCCGGCGCGCCGCACTGCCTCACGCACCACCAGCGCACCCAGCCTGGGCGCGGAAAAGCTCTTGAGCGAGCCTTGAAACCTGCCCAAAGGGGTGCGCACCGCGGAAACAATCACTACCTCATTCATCAGCAAGGCTCCGTGCGATTGAATCGGCCAACTGACAGTTTAGATGCGCCCGGCCCCGCGCAGCTCTCGAATCTCCACGTCGTCAAAGACCCGCGAGCGAATCAGAAATCGCAGCAGACACCCTGGGCGTCTTCCAGAATGCTTACCCTTTCCAGAATTCGGCACGATGATTCGCTGGAAAAAGGTTGAGCGCCAAATCGGACGCCAGCATGCCGATTTCCCGGCGGTGCAAAGGCATGGTGGGCGAGGCGGGAATCGAACCCACAACCCCCGGCTTAGAAGGCCGGTGCTCTATCCGCTTGAGCTACTCGCCCGACTTTATCATTGTAACTTTTTCGCGCTTTCACGGGGCCACGCGCTTTGCACCAGCGTATCCGCCAAGGCAGCCAGCGCCTGGGCCAATCTCCGCTGCGCCGCGGGACTATCAATCCCCGCCGCGCAGACATACGCCGTGACCGCAATCCCTGTGCGCTCCGCTGCCAGCGCCGCCGCGCGGATCACCAGGTCCACTCTGCATCCCCGCAGGGCGATTGCGTGCAGCCTGCCACAGGCCAGCCTGCACCACTCCACGGCGTCCGCATGCGCGCCCCACTTCGCGTCCTCGCGGGGCAGCATATCCACATAGCACGCGATGCACCTCTGATCGCCCGCGCTTTCCGTGTCCAGCTCAAGCGGATCGAAGCCATCCATCTGCCACACATCGCACTTCGCCGTCCACACCGGCGAATCCTCCGCGTTCAACCGCACAAGAACCTGCGCCAAGCCAGGCAACGCTGCAGCCTCAGGCAATTGACCGGCTGCCTGGGGCCTTTGGCGAAGATCCACAAACCCCGCCCACTCCGGCTCGACGACAGCCGCTCCGGCGCCAATCTCCACTTCCCAGTCAGCTTCCATCGCCGCCGCCGCAGACGCAGACCAGAAAGCGCATCAACATCGCCTCCGCCCAGTGAATGTCGTCGCCGCTGTGACGCGACAGGAACGCGCAATGGCCTCCATACGCGGTCTCCACCATCGACACATGCGGATTTTCAAGCAGCTTGCCGCGCGTCTCCGGCAGGAACCGGACGAAGGGGTCGTCCAGCGCGCGCAGCACCAGCGTGGGCACCTGAATGCGGTCCACCACTCGCGCCGCGGCGGCGCGATAGTAGTAATCGTCGGCATCGCGATAACCGCAGTAGGGCGCCACAATCTTGTCGTCAAACTCCCGCAGCGAGCGCACCGGCCCCACTCCATTCGTCTCGTAAATGGCCGGGAAAAGCGCCGCCTTGCGATGAAATCGCCGCATCAACCCGCGCAGAAAATGCCATTCATACACGCGGTTCGACGGCTTATGGAGCGCATCGGCGCCTGCCGCAAGATCGATGGCCGGGCACACCGCGGCCACCGCGCACAACGGCGCGCGCCGCCCCCACTCGCCGGCCAGCTTCAGCACCAGGTTGCCGCCCATCGAGTAACCAACCAGCGCCACGCGCCGCAGCCCGCGCCGCTCCATAAAGTGCTCCACCACCGCGCCCACGTCGCCTGAAAGCGCAGAATTGTAAAGCGTCGGCGTCAACTTTTCCGTGCCGCCGCAGTTGCGCATGTTCATGCGCACCACATTGCAGCCCGCGGCGCGCGCGCGCCCCCCAATTCCGCGCATGTAGCGCGAGTTTGACGAGCCCTCAAGCCCATGAACAAGAATCAACGTGAGGTGGGCGGCCGGCTCCGCCTGCCAGTCGCAATGGCAGAGCACGCGGCTGCCATCGGCCGGATCCACCACCACCGTCTCCGGCTCAGAACGCAAGCCGGACTCCGGCCGCGGAAGAAAATTCCCCACAATCGTCTGCAAATGGTTGTTGGTGAGCCCACGCCGGGGCACAAACTCTGAAAGCCACGGCTGGCGTGCGTTCACCGGATTGGTCTGGGGCACCTTCGGTTCAGAGTCTGAAGTCACCGGGATCCTCGCGCCACTGGAATGTCCTTCTCCGCCGGGCTCCTATTTATTGTTGCAGCCCGGTGAGCCGCAGAAGATTGGCAAAGCGGGGATCGCCGCGCAGCGGGTCAAGGCACGGATCCACTTTCAGATAGACAATCCCCACATCGTGCGCGCGATAGGCCTCCTCCAGCCATCGGAAAGCATCCTTCCTGTCTCCAAGCCCGGCATAAACCAGCGCAATCTCATACCGGCCCACGCCGTCGGCCTTTACATTGCCCTCCAGCCGCTGAATAATCCTGCGCGCGGCATCTTTCTGTCCCGCGCGTGCATACACGTTGCCAAGGTGCCCCAGCGTATAGGGCCCGTCGCCCGACTTGAGAAAGGCCTTGATCGAATCGGCGTACATTCCCTTGGCCGCGTAAATGCCGCCCAGCAGAAAATTCCAGTCGGGCAGGTTGATCCGCAACCCTTGCGCTGTCCGCGCCACGGTGAGCGCCTTGTTGTAATGATGCGCGAAGTAATAAATGAATCCCTCTGCGTGAAAGGTGCTGCCCGACACCGGGTCCAGGTCCACACTCTGCTCAATCTGCGCGGCGGCCTCGTTCGAGTGCCCCGTTCTGACCAGATAGAACGCGTACTTCTCGTGGTTGGTGGCCGAACTTGGATTGAGCGCAATCGCCTGGCGAAACTCCGCGTCGGCCGCCGGCCAGTTCCAGTCCATGGTCATCGCCGTGTTGCCCAGCTCGGCGTGCGCTTCAGACAGAGAGTCATCGAGGGCAATCGCCTTCAGGGCTTCGGCCTTCTGCTGCTCAAAGGCTTTCTTGTAGGGCATCTGGCCCGACTCGCCCAGCATGCCATAGCAGGTGGCCAGCGCCGAGTGAGCCTGCGCGTACTGCGGGCTCTTTGCAATCGCCTGCTGGAAAAAGCCGATGGCCTGCCCACAGTCGCCGGCGTTGCGTTGCAGCAGGCCATGCAGATAGAGGTCCTGCGCCTCAGGATCGACGGCGCCTTTCCTTTCCAGCCGCGCCTGTTCCTGCGGCGTCACCTTGGTGCTAATCTCCTGCGCAATGGCCTGCGCCACTTCGCCCTGCCAGGCAAAGACGCTGGTCACGTCCTGCACATACGTGCTGGCCCACACGGGGCGATCGGTTGCGGCATCAATCAACTGCACGCTGATGCGCACCTGGTTTCCATCCCGGAGCACGCCGCCTTCCACGACTGCATCCACATTCAGTTCCCTGGCAATCTCCGGCAGTGTTTTTTGCGTGCCTTTGAAGCTCATCGAGGAGGTGAAGGAAATGACCCGCAAGGTGGAGACCTGGCCAAGATCGTTGATCAGCTCTTCGGTGAGTCCATCGGCAAAATAGTCCTGCGCAGGCGCACCGGAGAGATTGTCAAAAGGAAGCACGGCAATGGAATGAATGCCGCTGGGAATCGCGGGCGCAGCATGCCGCTTGTGCAGGATGGCAAGGATGGCCAGCGCAGACAGAATGCCCACGCCGGCGGCCAGCACGCCCACGCGCCCCCAACGCAACTTCTTCTTCGCCGGCAGAATGGTCCCACGAAGACTTAGAGACGCCAGAGACGCGGGGGGCTCCCTGCGCGGCGGTTCCATCACGGGTACTGCCGCGGGTTCTGCCGCGGGTTCTGCGCCTGCAGGCTCAACTTTTATCGGTCCGGCGGTGGCAGGCCCGGCCACAGCAGGTCCGGTCACGACAGACCCGGCCACGGCAGGCGTGGCCGATGCGGTTCCGCCCGCGGTTGCAGGCTTTTCTGCATCCGCCGCATTCACGGCCGGCTCAAGCTCTGCGAAGTGAAATTTCGGAATATAGGACCCGCTGGGCAGTTCCATGCGGACTGCCAGCTTTTCGTCCTTGGCCTCGCTGCGGTAATACTGGGTCAGCTTTTTGCGCGCATCGTTTGCCCTTACCCGCACAACGGAATCGTTGCCGGTGTCATACCCGACCGGCCGGCCGAAAAGCTCGGCGCCGATCATCCGCTCGCGCAGGCTGTCGGTCTCGCCTTCCAGTGTGTGGGTGACCACCAGCCGCAAGAAATCCTGAGTGCGCTTGGAGCCGGCGAGGGTCCGGCTGGCCAGAATCTTCTCCAGATGTTCACGCACTGCGGCGGCCTGATCCGGACCAAGAAGGTCCTCGGTACGAGGAGGAGATGGAGAAGCATACGACATCGCGAGTCGATACAGATTTTCCCCTGGTCCCCTACTATACCACCGCAGGGAAAATCCTCCTGCACGCTTTGCTGCTCCGCTTAACGTCCCCAAATCGCCGCAAACACAGGCCTCACTCAAGCGCCTACAACACTCTATATGTCTTAAGGTTACGCAAACTTAACGGGGAGCCAAACCGTTAACTGCTTTACAGTCTCATCGGCGGCGATGAGAATCCCAGTTGTTTGTAGGAGAAAGAATTGGCTACAGGCCAGCAAACGCTTACCGGAATTCAGGGGCAAGATAGGATGAAGCGCCGGAATCATCCTCTCGGCGCTCACCGGAGGCGCGTCATTTTCTCCACTGGTCCCACTCTTCTCTCTTCAAAGCGGCTTGCCGCGCACCCGCCCGCACCTGCGCGCTGCACCCCGGGCATCCTGGCCACAGCCGTCCTTGGATTTCTTCTGGCGGGGCAGGCCGCGGTGGCTGCCGCGACAGGGCAGACAGAGCCGGACGCCAATGCCCGCCAGGCACTGCAGCAGGGCCAGGCAGAGATGGCTGCCGGAAAATTCGATGCTGCTGTCGCGGAGTACACCCGCGTGACCCGCGCGTTGCCCCAGTTCGCCGGCGGCTACTTCAACCTTGGCCTCGCGCTTGAGCAGGCGGGCAAACTGGAGGACGCCAGCCACGCGCTGCACAAAGCGCTCGAACTCAAGCCCGGTCTGCGCGGCGCAAACCTCTTCCTGGGCCTCATCGCCTACCGCCAGAACCACTACAAGGACGCCGAAGCCTTTCTGGCGCGCGAGACCCGCATCGATCCCCGGGATGCCAAGGCCTTTATGTGGCTCGGCGTCTGCTATCTGGCGCAGGACAACGCGCCGGCGGCCATTCCGCCGCTCGACAAGGCCTATGCCCTTGACCCCACGGACGCGGACATTCTCTATCACCGCGGCCACGCCTATCTCCTGGTGGCCAACGCCTCTTACGCCGCGATGTTCAAGCTCAATCACGACTCCATGCGCGTGCACCAGGTGCTGGGCGAGGCTTACGCCAAGGGCTTCCGCAATCAGCAGGCCATTGCAGAGTTCGAAACCGCGGTGAAGATGGCGCCCCGCCAGCCCGGGCTCCACGAGGAGCTCGGCGACCAATACTGGGTGGTCGGCAATCTCGACAAGGCTTCCGCCGCCTATCACCAGGAACTCCAGATTGATCCCTACTCGGCCACCACCATGTACAAGCTGGGCAGCCTTCTGGTTATCAACCGCAACCCTGCCGAGGGCGTGAAGCTGCTTCGCGCGGCCCTGCGAACCGATCCCTCTTTGAACGACGCGCACTACTACCTTGGCAGCGGCCTGATGAATCTGGGCCAAAGCCAGGAAGCGGTTCTTGAGTTCAAGCAGGCCATTGCCGCAGACCCCTCCAACAAACGCGCCATCAGCTCCTATTACAAACTCGCGATGCTGTATCGCTCACTCCACCAAACGCAGGAGGCAAAGCAGGCCATGCAGAGCTTCCTGAGCCTCAAGAGCCAGTCCGCCGCGCGGGAGACGCGCGCATCAGCACAGATTGTCCGGGACCGCAGCGCGCTGCCGGTGGAAGATCCGGAGCGCACGCAAATCGAATCGCAACCCTGAACCGGAGGCCTCCCTGTCCGCTTTCCAAACGCCAAGCGGGCCGGCAAGCATCCACGAACCGACAGGCCAGAAGACAGGCAACCTTGCGGAATAGAGGCGGCACGCACCGCCGAGAACAACAGATTCATTCAGGAGGCAAAACATGGCTTCACGCAGAGCTTTGAACAGCATCCATGCGGGGCTTGAAAGAATGTGCAGAGTTGCACGCACCAGCGCCGTTCTCTTGCCGGTGCTGGCGCTCTTTGTGCTTGTGTGCGCTGTGCCCGCCCGGGCGCAGCTTGACACCGGCTCCATCACCGGCGTGGTCACCGACCCTTCAGGAAGCGTGGTCCAGGGAGCCACGATCACCGCCACGCAGCAGGCCACCCAGACCACTTACACCACGCAGAGCTCGTCCACCGGTTCCTTCGTCTTCCCGTCGCTGCACACCGGCACTTATGTGGTGAAGGTCAGCGCGCACGGATTCAAGACCACGATACATAACGGCGTGGTTGTCTCCATCGGTGCGCAGACTCCGCAGAACATCCGGCTCGCAGTGGGCTCGGCAACCGAGACCATTAACGTTACAGCCGGCGCCACGTCTCTTGAAACCACCACATCGGAGATTGACGCCAACATCACGCCGCAGCAGGTTGAGGATCTGCCCCTGGCCGTGACCGGCAACCTGCGTTCCATCACCTCCATGGAGTTCCTCGTTCCCGGCACCGTCGGACCCGGCACCTCCTCCGGCGGCTCCGGCTTCCAGATGACCAAAATCAACGGCGGCCAGGAAGAAGGCACCGATTATCTGGTGGACGGCATCACCACCAACCGCATGGAGAACGGCTCCGGCTCGGTGGATATTCTCACGCCCTCCGTGGAAGCGGTGAACGAGTTCCACGTGAGCATCTCCGGCCTGCCGGCGGACCTGGGCAGAACCACCGGAGGCATTGCAAACTTCAACAGCAAGAGCGGCACCAACCGCTACCACGGCGCGGTCTACGACTTTTATAAGAACGCAGCTTTCGATGCCAACAACTGGTTCAACAACGGCTATCTGGCGGAGACGCCCGCAACGGACGCGGCCGTGCGCGACAGCCTGCAGCGCCCCGCCGACACCAAGAACGACTACGGCATTTCGCTCGGCGGTCCCATCTACGTTCCCCACGTCTTCAACGGACACGACAAGAGCTTCTTCTTCTTCAGCTGGGAGCAACTGCGTTACAACACCGGCTCCGCCGTGACCAGCCTCATCCCCACTCCGGCCGAGCTCGGCAGCAACGGCTCCTATTTTGATTTCACCTCCACCCTCGGCGGCGTGATTCCCGGCGCATCCGATGCCTGCAACTCCACGCTCTACTACGGAGAAATCTTTGACCCTTCCACCGAAGTGAACAACAACGGCACCTCCTGCCGCACTCCGTTCATGGTCAACGGCCAGTTGAACGAGATTCCCATCTCCGAGGAAAGCCAGGTGGCCAAGGCCGTTCTTCAATATCTTCCCCAGCCCAACCTCACCGGCGGGGGAACCAACAACTTTGTCTACGACACAACCGACAGCCTGGCCCAAACGGTTTACAGCATCCGCATTGACCAGAACCTGGGAGAGAAAAACAAGATCTGGGGCTTTTACAACTCCCGCGAGAATACCGACCAGGGCAACGGCCTCAACCTGCCTCCACCGCTCACCTCGGGCGGCGGCGGCAAAGTGAACCAGCTTGGCAAGCTCTTCCGCATGGGCTGGGATTGGATTTTGAGCCCGACCGTGGTCAACTCACTGACCATCGGCACCAACCGCTCCAACAATTACAACCTTTCGCGCGCCGCCAACCTCGGTCATGACTGGGACAGCGAGCTGAACATCGCCAACGGAAGCGGTCCTGTGTTCCCCGGCTTTGTCTTCATCGGCAGCCCTTATCCCGGCTTTGGCCAGAACATTGACAGCCAGGATGTCGACAACACTCTGGCGCTGAACGACATTGTGCACTGGCAGCACGGCGCGCACAGCTTCATGTTCGGCGGTGAGGCGCAATACCACCAGTATTCCTTTGTGAGCAAAATCGGCGGCACGTGCAGCGGCACCTCCGGCTGCTTCACCTTCTGGGATAACCAGACGGCCTCCGACACAACCTACTGGGGCCAGGACGGCAACTCATTCGCCGCCTTCCTCATCGGCCAGGCCGGAACCGCAAACGCCATCAAGCAGATTCACGCGCCACGCTGGATAGCCCATTCCGGCGCAATCTTTGCGCAGGACGACTGGAGGGTCAGGCCGAATCTCACCCTGAACCTCGGCGTCCGCTGGAGCTATGACACGCCCCGCCATGAGGCCGAAGGCGACACCACCAACTTCAGCCCCACCGCACCCAACCCCGGAGCCGCGGGCACGCCGGGCGCGCTGGTGTTTGCCGGCGTGGGAACGGGCCGCAACGGAAACACCGGCGAAACCTGGGCCAGCACGTATTACAAGGACTTCTCGCCGCGCGTCGGCTTTGCGTGGGAGCCCTTTTCCGATCACCACATGGTTCTGCGCGGCAACGGCGGCATCTATTATGGTCCTCTGGTCTATGCCGACTTTGGACAGGGAACCCTGCAGGGCTTCACGCAGAATCAAACCCTCTTAAGCGGCGACCCGCTCTCTGGTCCGCAGGTGGACGCCGGCCTTCCGGTGCTGACGGACACGCCCAATCTTGACCCCACGCAATCCAACAGCCAGGGCGTCGACTACGTGGCCAGCAGCAACGGCCGTCCCGCGATGGTCTCCACCTGGACTCTCGAAGACCAGATTGAGATCAACCCCAACCTCTACTTCTCTCTCGGCTACCTGGGCAACCACGCCACGCATCTGCACGGGCTGGTGGATTATCCCAACGACATTCCGTTGAACGATCTTTCGATGGGCACCTGCCTTCTGTGGTGGGCGGTGGCTCCCTGCCCCAACGGCTTCAGCTCGCCGCCGATCCAGCCCTATGCCGGCTTCTCCTGCGCCTCCGGCTGCACCTGGGGCATCAGCGAGCCCGTGGAGCAGGCGCTGCGCCCTTACCCGCAGTACGGCTACATCAACATGGACAGCTATCTGCAGAACGTGGGCCAGTCCAGCTATGACGCCTTGACCGCCAAGCTCGAGAGGAGGTTCCACAACGGCTTTAACATATTAGCCTCCTACACATTCTCGAAAACATTGACGGACGCGGACGCTATACAACCCTACTACTCCACGCTGCAAAACCAGGGCGGCACGCAAAACCCCTATGACCACAAGGCAGAGAAGGCCGTCAGCAACGAGGACATCCCCAACAACTTCGTGGTCAGCTACCTCTATGCCCTGCCCGTAGGGCACGGCAGAAAATTCCTTGCCAACATTCCCAAACCGGTGAGCGATTACGTCATCGGCGGATGGCGCATCAGCGGCGTTCAGCGCTATCTCGGCGGGCAGCCCATCAGCTTCTGGGGCGCCAACGGCATCCCCGGCTTTGACAACGGCATCCGCCCCAACCGCGTTGCCAACCAGACTGCGCGCCGCTCCGGCAGCTTTAACCCGTTCGCCTTCGTCAACGACGGCAACACCAGCTATGACCACTCCTCCGGAGCCTGCACCACCGGCTACTGGAACTGCTCGGCCTTTGCCGATCCCAATCCCAACCCCGGCATCAATGTTCCTTACGTCTTTGGAAACATGCCGCGCAACTCGGCGGACATTCGCTCCTTCGCCTTCTATGACGAGGACCTCGGCATCAACAAGACCTTCCCCATTCGCGAAGGAGTCAATGCCGAATTCCGCGGCGAACTGTTCAATGCCTTCAACCGGCACGTGTTCAGCAAACCGGATTCCGGCGTGCAGGATACCAACTTCGGCCAGATTGGCGGCACCCTTCTTGGCCCCAGGAATATCCAGTTCGTGTTGAGAATCACTTACTGATCCACCCGCAAGCCGGCCGGGGTCCGCACGCATGCATTGCGCGCGGGCCCCTCCCGCCCCCACCGGCACCGGTTCCGCGCCATGCACGGGCCAGGCCTCGCCGATGAACGGTGGCTCACGCGGCTCTTGGTCACGCGGCTCTTGGTCACGCGGCTCTTTGGGAGATGACTCAGTGAATCTTCGTTTCTGCGCCGTCGCTGCGCTTTCACTTCTCTGCCTGGCCGGATGCGGCGGAGGAGGAACCACCAACACCGGAGGCGGCGGCAACACAACCACTCCCGACCTGGGCACCCTGACCGCCATGGACGACAGCGCCGTTTACACCTTTACCAACGCGGCCAGCACCATGGTTCTGGGCATCAGCGGGCAAAGCCAGACCGCCGGCGCCGCGCTTGCACAGGAAGCCGCCGGCGATTCCAACACCGACGATGGCTGGCACGTGATGCCCATGGGCAGCAACCAGTACAACGTGGAGAACCTGCTCACCCATCAGGTGATGGGCATCAGCAATGCCTCCACCACGGCTGGAGCGCAGGCCCTGCAATGGGCTGACAACGGCACCAATGACCATCTCTGGGCCTTCTATCACCTCACTGATGGGAACTACCTGATCAAGAACGTCAACAGCGGCCTCTATCTTGAGGACGCAAACTCGGCCACCACTGCCACTGCCACCATGGACCAGGGCGCACGCGCCACCAGCGGAACCGGCTGCTCCTGCCAGGAGTGGACCATCGCATCCACCGGCAACGCGCCATATCCCGCGCCCAACACCGTCGCTGTCTCCTACACTGCGCCCGACTCGGCCACCATCGGCATTCACGATCCTTCCATGATTTCCGCCGGCGCCAATTACGATCTCTTCTCCACCCACGGCCTGCTGCATGAGCACCAGTCGCAGGAGATGAGCACCTTTGCCGACGCCGGCTATGCCCTGCCCTCGCTGCCCGCGTGGACCGCGGCTTACACCGGCGGAAGCGGCGACTTGTGGGCGCCCGACATCTCCCTGCACAACGGCCAGTACTGGCTCTACTTCGCCGCATCCGGCTTCGGCAGCGACAACTCGGCGATCGGGCTTGCCACCAGCTCCAGCGCATCGCCCGGCACGTTTGTTGACTCCGGCGCGCCGGTCTACACCTCCGCAGACTGCTCCGGCTCCAACGCCATCGATCCCGCTTCTGTCACCGATTCTTCCGGCAACAGCTGGCTCGTCTTCGGTTCGTGGTCCAACGGCATTCAGATTGTGCCCGTGAACAACACCACCGGCCTGCCCACCGGCGCAGCCTGCACGCAGCTCGCCTTCCATGCCACCGGCACGGGCATCGAAGGATCTTATATCTATCCCCACGGCGGCTACTACTATCTCTTCGCCTCCATTGACGATTGCTGCAAGGGCACATCCAGCACCTATCGGATCATCGTCGGCCGCTCCACCTCCGTTACCGGCCCTTACACCGATCGCGGCGGCCTTGCCCTAACCAGCGGCGGCGGAACCATCCTGCTGAGCGCGCACGGCAACGTCAATGGCCCCGGCGGAGAAGCCGTTGTCGACGGCGCGAGCGGCCCCGTGCTCGTTTACCACTACTACGACGGCAACAACAGCGGAAACCCCGCACTTGGCCTGAACAGCCTTGGCTGGACCGCCGATGGATGGCCTTATGTCGAATAAACCCTTCGCAGACCCGGCATCCGCGGGCCTGCAACCCGCTTCAGGAGCGCACTGCGCGCCCTGGCTACGCTTTTTTCCCGGAGCCCTCATGTCACTTGCCGCCAACTCCCCGCTTCGCTCCTTCGCACTCGGCCTGCTCCTAGTCTGCCTCGCCACCGCGGGCCTCGTGCGCGCGCAACGGCCCCACGCCCTGCGCCTCTCAGGAGATTTCTGGGGTACCCACGATCCCTCCATCATCAAAGCGGGAAACACGTGGTATGTCTTCGCCACCGGCCGGACCCTGCAAGGCGGCCAGTTTCAAATGCGCTGCTCCCACGACCTTCACGCGTGGAAGCTCTGCGGCCAGGTCTTTGATGCCATCCCCGCATGGATTCACAAGGAGAGCCCCGGTACGGTCGATCTGTGGGCGCCCGACATCTCCTATGCGAACGGCGAATACCGCCTCTACTACGCCTTCTCCCTCTTCGGCAAAAACACTTCGGGCATTGCGCTGGCCACCAACAAAACTCTCGACCGCTCCAGCCGCGATTACAAATGGGTTGACCGCGGTCTTGTTCTTCGCTCCACCACTGCCGACGACTACAACGCCATCGATCCCAATTTCGTTCTCGATGCCCATCATCATGCCTGGCTCGCCTTCGGCAGCTTCTGGAGCGGCATCAAGCTGCGCCGCTTGAACGACACAACCGGCCTCGCCGGCCCGCCCAGACTTTACTCGCTGGCCACGCGCCGCCGCCCTGCCAACGCTGAGCCCGCACCGCCCGGCCTGCCACCCAACTGGGAAGCCGTGGAAGCGCCCTTCATCGTTCATCACGGCAGTTACTATTATCTTTTCGTTTCCTGGGATCTCTGCTGCCGCGGCACGAGCAGCACCTATCGCACCATGGTCGGACGCTCCACAAAAGTCACCGGACCGTACCTCGATGCGCAAGGCGTCTACATGATGCAGGGCGGCGGAACACAACTGCTCAGCGGCAACTCCCGCTGGGTGGGCCCGGGCGGCGAATCCATCCTGATGCAACCCTCGGGCCAGGACATCATCGTCTTCCACGCCTACGACGCGCACACAGGCAAGCCCGCGCTCCAAATCTCCACCATCGCCTGGCACGATCACTGGCCTCATGTGGCCCTGGGGAACTAAGCACCTGCACGCTCCGCGCGGAATGAACCGCAATGCCAACTTCAAAGGGATTGAATCAGTGGTCGATCAGGGCGCCTGTGGGGATTGAAAACTCCCGACCTGATTGACCACCAGAACGCCAATCCCCTTGTGGCCAAGCCGGCGAGCATGCGCCTGACACTCATCCGGCGCAGCCCATCCCAATCACAGCAATGTTTATGCGAAGTCTCTCCAACCGCCAAGCCTCACATACACGAGCCCAAAGCCAGGCGGTGCGCTGTAATCGAGTCTCTATAAGCGCGCAGGCATTCCACGCCCAAGCCGTGCGTAGTTCGCTCCAACCAGAACGTCCTCTTCCGCCGGGACGAAGGCCGGGACCGCTATGGCGGAAATTGGGCAATGCTCGATGATTTCGATGCCATAGCCTTCGAGCGCAGCGATTCTGCGAGGATGATCTGTTAGCAGTCTGATGCGGCGAAGGCCGAGATCGAGCAGGATCTGAGCCCCTATTCCAACTTCCCGCTGTACGCGCCGGCGGTGTTCAGGACTAGCGACTTCCTTCTCCTCACGATGGAATTGCAGCTCATCGGCTCCATGGACATTTTCGAACGTAAGCCCGAGTGAGTTCTGATGTAGATAGATCAGCGCTCCCTGGCCCTCCTCTGCGATTCGCTGCAAGGAGGACCGAAGGTAAGAGGCGCATCCGCAGGAAGTGGCTCGAAACACATCGCCGGCGAGGCAATGAGTGTGCATGCGGACCAGCACTGGTCTGTCTGAACGGCCTAGGTCACCACGTACGAGAGCCACATGTGACTCTCCGTCGAGATCGGAGCCGTAAGCCATCATGGAGAATTCGCCAAACTCGGTTGGCAAGACAGCCTCGCCTTTGCGATGCACGCAGCGTTCATGGGCCATTCGATAGCGAATTAACTCCGCCACCGTGATCATCTTCAGTTCATGCTTCCGGCAAAAGCCCATGAGATCCGGCACCCGCGCCATGGTCCCGTCTTCATTCATGATTTCGCAAATCACCCCTGCAGGTGTGAGGCCGGCCAGCCTGGTCAGATCCACAGACGCCTCAGTCTGTCCAGCCCTTACAAGTACCCCGCCATTTTGCGCTCGCAGGGGAAACACATGGCCAGGGCGGCCGAGGTCGGAAGGCTGCGCCTCGGGATCGATTGCACACCGGATGGTCTGGGCACGGTCATGGGCCGAAATGCCTGTAGTGACTCCCCGACCCAGGGCATCAATTGATTCAGTAAATGCGGTGCCGAAGCGCGCTGTATTTTGCATGCTCATCTGCGGCAGGCGAAGATGTTCCAGGCGCTCCGCCGTCATGGCAAGACAAACGAGCCCGCGGCCATACCTGGCCATGAAATTGATGGCTTCAGGAGTGACCTTATCCGCCGCCATGGTGAGGTCGCCCTCATTCTCGCGGTCTTCATCATCGACAACCACAACCATGCGGCCGGCGCGAATCTCCTCGATCGCAGTCTGGACGTCAGTGAACGGAAAGTTTCTGTCCATGAGATGACCTCGTTGCAAACGCAGGCGGACGAAGCACAAAGAATGTCTGCCACATACCTGCCATACTCCTGAAAGCCTATTGGCGCTCCCAGACACTCTGAGCGGCGCATAGGCTCATTCGCCAGCTAACGACAATGTAGAGGCGAGACGGCTGGGAGTTGTCAGCATGCTGTCATCGGATTGTCACGAAGTTGAGACGCAACGTTGCAGCCCTCAGCGATGATTTACACGAGGGGGGACAGAGCTATTCCGGCTAAGACGCCTGAATGCCGAAGGGCAGCGAATGCCGGTTCAAGAAAGCATCGATATCAATGGGGTGAATAAGGCGATTCGCCGTCCAGAGGGTATTGCTTACCGTACATATCGTTGTGAGGTATTGTTCCGGCGCCCGCTATCGGAGCCTTGAGCGCCCCGAGGTTCACTGCGTGAGTCGAGAAATGCAGAGGGCGGCTCAGGCCGTCGAGAAAGGACTGAGACACGCCCTCAATCCAAACATGCAATGTGTAGTCACCCGGAGGGATATCGTGAAGCAGGACCGAATCTTTTCCATCCGCTATCGCATAGAGGGGCGTGCTGAGAGCGATGACAACAGCGCTCATTTCAGGATGGATGTTACAGAATATGTAGGAAACACCTGCCTTCGAGAATCTTACTGACTTGCTTGAGCCCGCCTCGTAAAGACCCAAATTGAATCGTTTTCCGCTGAAAAGAGAAAAAACATTATGAAAGAAAGGATCTCTGTTCGGAAACTCGATGACGCTACCTACCGGGACTACCAGCAGATGCGGAATGAAGGTCCGGTTCTTCTGGAGAAGTGTGTAATGACCATGAGGAGGAAACGAAAGATCCGGTGTACCCGTCTGCGGCTCCAGCCAGATCACAACCGGCACGGCGCGATGCTTTCCTGGCAGAGACGAGACAACTCTAAGACGCAACTCCGCGGCCGCACCCATTGCGAGGGAGCTCTGAGCATAGAGGATTCCAGGCGCCAACACCGCAGCGCAGAGAATCCACTCCCGGAATCTCCCTTTCTTTGTCAAAATTGATATCCCGCGCCCAGGCCGATGATATTGCTGCTCGCCGGCGAGCCAGTGACCGTGGAACTGGTGAGGCGCCGATATTCCAGAGAGAATTGCAAATAGGAGCTTGGACTGTAAATCACGTTGACGGTATACGTGCGATTTCTGAAAAGATTCTGATAGAGAGCGCCACCTGAAACCGCATATTGCCGCAGCTCATCGGCGAAAACGTTGTCGATCCCGAAGGCGGTATTGAATTCGATCCTCTCAGAGAGCTTCTCTTTCAATTGAGCCCAGCCTCCGACATCGTCCAACGGCTGGAAATAATAGCCGCCCGAGTCGGCGTCGTAACGGTAGGCAAAATCCTTGTAAGCTCCCCCTCCCAATCCCCCAAGGGCCTGCCCGCGATAGAAATTTCCGGTGAACTCCAGACGAGCAGGCAAAAAGATGCGGGTATCAAGCGTGGCTGCCCAGGAATCATAGGCGTGGCCCAGAAAACTGGAGTAGTGGGGCGCGAAATACCCGCCTACGCCGAAATGACTGCGGTCTTCATTTTGATTGACCACCGGCCCTCGAAGCGCGACACGCGCTTCAACACCGGGCCACCGGCTTTCCTCGGCGCTGCTGGGAGGAATTGCCGGGGTCCCTGAAGAGTATGCGACCGGTGACAAGGGCGCATCGCCGACATCGATCAAGGCTGCCTGCAGCTGGACGCCGTGAGAATCCGCCTGGCCGAAATCCTGAGTGATTCCCACCTGCGGGTTCCAGGTCCATAGGTTGCCGGACCACGCCAAGGCCGGTATGGCCACGGCTGTCAACGAAGTAGGCATGTCCGGACTCAAGATTGTACGATCAAGCGCGAAATAGGCGTCCGTGTGTTCCCATTGCAGACCTGCGTGAGCGGTGCGCAGGCGGAGCAGAGTCGCGTTGGCGTTATAGAACCCCGAATAACCTCCGGGCGAATTCACGGACGGAGGGTTGCCATCAAAATCGATGCGAAGATCGGCGTAACTGCGTGCGCCAAACAGGTGAGGACCGCGCGCGTCGATCCCGAGGATCGTCTGGCGTACGGTGGCTCCGGTGCTCCCGGATCCCGAAATCGCGACTGTCGGCGTCGACGCCATGTCCACTGCGCTGGTATTCACGAAACCGTTCAGCAACAGCAAGCCGGTAACCTTTACCGGATATTTGGATTCGCTCTCAACTTTTGATTGTGCCTGGGTCGCAATCTGAGACTCCTGCATTGCCTGGCGGTCGCGAATGTCCTGGATCGCCGCAGAGGTGGTCTCGGACCCACCCTGGGATGAAGAGGCCGGGACCGGAACAGGCGGCGGCTGCGTGCCAGCGCTCGATCCGCTCTGCGCCAACTTACGCTGCAATTCGCTCAGCTGCTTCCGCATTTCGTCCAACTGGCGCTGCGTCTGCTCCAATTGAGCCTGGGTGCGGGCCATAGCGGCCGTTAAATCTTGAATCTGCTGTGAGACATCCTCTTGACTGGCAGCCTGGGCACAGGCAAGGTTCGCCGGCGGCCCGAAAGCCAGTATGAGCAGGGGCAGGATTCTCCATAGGCCAAGGAGATCGGGGCCGATACGACGAGTTGGATTATGTTCGCACATTCTCATCTGGGGTGACCTGATTGTGATGGTCGACGTCCGACGCATTCGCTTGATCGTGCATCGGAATTTCGCGAGCTATCCTCATCTGGAAGATCGTCTCACCGGGGCGGCTACTGAGCAGAATGACCTCTCCGCCGTGCTCAACAGCGATGCAGTGCGCCAGGGTGAGGCCGAGGCCGGTGCCTTTTTGCTTGCCTTCGCTCACGAAAGGCTCGAAGAGAGTCTTGCGAATCTTCTCCGGAACGCCCGGCCCGTTGTCTATCACATTGATGATCATCTGGCGCTCCTGCGTCTCCAGAATGGCTGTGACTGTTCCCGGCATTCCCGTCATGCGGACAGACTCGCAGGCGTTGAGCAGCAGATTGGAGATCGCCCTCTCAATCCGCTTCCCGTCAACGACAACCGCAGTCTCCGTAGGTTCGCCATACTGCGTGATCAGCGTGACCCCATCCGCATCGGGATGAGCCCGGACCAGGGCTGCCGCCCGTTCGAGCAGGGTTGCCATCAGCTCTGGCTCTCTTCTCATCCTGGCTCCGGTCCGGCTGAAGATCAGCAGCGATTCGATCATGTCGGTTGTGCCGTTCACGGCTGTCCGGATGTCGCTGAAAATATCCGCGCGCTCCTTTGGAGAAAAGCGATCTGAAGCGAGAAACTCCGCGTTGGCGAAGATCGCGGCCAGGTAATGCCGAAGATCGTGAGAAACGGAACTCGCCATCCGGCCGATGGTTGCCAGACGTTCGGATTCAAGCAGCGCCTGATTCGCCTTCTGGATCTCACTGCGCATGCTGTCAAAGGCCGCGCTCAAATGGCGCACTTCCCGCGTGCCATGGCGTGGCACACGGTGTTTCACGTCCCCAAGCCCAAACGCCCGGACACTCCGGGAGAGTTCCTCGAGCGGGCGCGTCACCAACCGCGAGATGACAATCATCAGGATGGTGCCTGAAAGAAGCACCACAAGACCCGCAACAAATACCATGCGGTCAATACGGTTAATCGAACGTTCCGCAGGCTCAAAGGATTTCAGGACGACCAGTCGCAACGGAGATGTGGCTGATGCAGAGAGATCCTCCGTGGCTGAGAGGAATCGAACATTCCCCAGCTTAACCGCGACAGGTCCGCCGGATATGCCGGAGAGCGCGCCCGACGGCCTCACCAAACTCGCCTGCAGATCGGGTGCAAGCGTGCTGGCCACGACTTGGCCACCGCTAAGAAAAGTTGCTTCAACTCCAGTGGGCTGGCTGATTTGGCGGACCGTGCGCTCAATGGAAACACCGCTCAAGACGTATCCCAACAGCGTTCCATCCTGATCGCTGCCGAAATAAAGCGGCCGCAGCGCACAGGCATACAATGATCCGCTATCGATGAGATAATGCTTCGCCGGAGCAGCCAGCAGTGCCTTCATACCCTGGCGAAGAGTGTTGTCAGCGGGGGCTTTTTTTGCGTAGGCCGCCACCACCCGGCCACTCGAATCGGCAAGCATAAAAAGATCTGTACCACTGAGTTGCCAGAATTCGGCGGCTCCGTTCTGAATGGTGGGGGCGTCCCCGCTGGTCATCAGCGCCTTCAGGGTAGGCAGTTCGGCAAGAAGGGCATTCTCGCGCTCCAGGGTTGCAAGTCTATCGGCCTGGAGGTTCTGGAAGGTAACAACGGAGCGATTCAAGTCGTGGGAGAAGTCGTTCGTCACCTGTTCTTTCAATTGGTGACGAATCAGCAAAAGGCTGGCGGCGGTCACAAGTGTGATGACTAACGCCATGCTGACGACGAAAAGCACATACGTGCGAAGGCCTTGCCTGTCTTGCGTACGCGCTACCTGCCTGAGTGTCTCGCTTTCGGGACGCTGGACGGGATGAGCATCATGGGACAAATTTGTATCCTGCACCATAGATCGTCAGAAGATGCTTGGGATTGACAGGATCCGGCTCCAGCTTTTGACGCAACTTCAGGATCTGATTATCCACCGTGCGAGTGGTCGGATAAAGATTATATCCCCAGACCTCGTTCAGCAGAACGTCGCGCGTAAGGACTCGCTCAGCATTCTCCGTGAAGAACTTGAGGAGCTTGAATTCGTGAGCGGTAAGGACGATCGGCTTTCCGCCGCGACAAACCGTCATCTTCTTAAAGTCCACTTCGCAGTCAGCGAAGCGATAGATCGTCGTCGGCGCCGGCTTACGCTGTCTGCGGATCGCTGCCTGAACGCGGGCCGTGAGCTCTCTCGGACTGAAGGGCTTGGTGACGTAGTCATCGGCGCCCAATTCAAGAAGCAATACCTTATCCGCAACATCCGTGATCGCGCTGAGCACCACAATCGGAATCTCGGCCGATAGCTGCTTGAATGTCTGACAGAGTTCCCGCCCGGAAACATTGGGAAGAATCAAGTCGAGAACTACCGCGAGCGGCTGCTCACGGCGAAACAGATCCAAACCCGTTTGACCGTCACCGGCAACAACGGCAGAGTAGCGCTCCTGGGTGAAGATTCTGCGGAGCACCTTCTGCATGCGGGGGTCGTCCTCAATGATAAGGATCGTGCCGGCACTCACCGCCGGCAGAATTTCGTTTTTAGGTTCTATTGCCAATTGCATCTCTTGGATCATGATTTAGATCCTCACCAGTCTATTCTTGTCGAAACCGCCCCCTTTCCGCTCAGAAATCAGCAGGAAATTACAATCAGATGACATTTTGAGGCCTTTGCGCACTTTTCCTCCTGTTTGAGCCGCATCTACCCGGCTGAGTTTCACCGTTCCGGCCACGGCTGGCTCTTGAACGCGACCATAAAAACGGAGACAATCCATGCAAATCGAAGACATTCTCATGACACTTCCGTCACCAGTATCAACTCAAATGCGCTTTGAGCATATTTCGATGAGATGACTTCTGCGCATTCAATACCACCTTCACTGGTACGTCCTGAAAGGCCGGAAGAGCGCTTTTTTCTATCAGCTCCTCAACTCGGGATGCAAACCATTTCGAACCTGGAAAAGAAGCGGGTTGCCTGCCATAGGCGCTCTCTCTTCGGCTGTGCATGTTTCGTTTATCAAGAGACTGATCATCACGATTGCCCACAACGGAAGAGAAAGATCAAACCGCTCGGTGTCCGCGATTCCGCGTATGAGAATGAACAGCATAAAAGCAAGAAAGAATGTTTTTTGAGGCCCACGCACCATGCGGCGAATATGCCTATACAGGCTCCAATAAATTCCCGTGAATAGACATACTCCCACGACCCCATATGCATAGAACTGCTGGATAAGTTCGTTGTGTGCATGCGCTGCCTCAAATTGATCGGGACCAAAGGGCGGGATTACCTTCCAGACTGAATCGAATCCATGCCCAATCCACGGTTGCTGGATAGCTTCGGCGAGGAAATAAGCCCAAATCCCAAGCCTTCCGGTCAACGTCTCCAGCTGATTGCCGGCATTGGTGTAGATGTCATAGTAGGAGGTTAGCAGCCCCCAGAATATCGTGACTACCGCTGCAACCGCGAGAGCGATCCAGTATTTGTTTCTTCGGCTTATTGATCTATCCCAGATCAACAGGAAGCCTTCTGCGGCGAGAAAGGCGATGATCGTTGTCTTGCTGAGGGTCCGAAGGAGCGTTACTGCCAGCAAGGTAGCCGGCATGCCCATCTTCGCTCTCTTTTCCCGAATGAGGTACTGCGCAAAGAAAAAAGCAAAGGCGCAGACGTACCCGATCTGGTTGGGTCCCAGGAGTTCGGCATCACCAAGACGGAGGTCCGATTGTGCCGGCAGAATCCACGCGATGATCGCAACAGTGCATGCGCCCCAAACGAAACCCTTCATCAACGAGTCCGAAGTCACTGTAATCGGTCCTGCACGAAGCAGCATCACGACGATTGCAAGATCTGCAGCCATGGCACACCAATATGCCATGGAATCAGGGAGCGATGCCGTACTACTCCATAGCAGGCTACAGCAGGAAAAGCCTAGAAAGAGCAGTGCCCACCGCACGGTTGGAAGCTTTGTCATTTCGCGAAATGGATAGCGAACTTCTCCTATGGAACAAAATGCCGTAGCCAGCAAAAGGAAAAAATCGAGAGCAATGTTGATGGCGGTTCCGGTCCGGGGGTCAGCCCCGCAAATGCGAACAGATACGAGCACCGTGATAACCCGAAATGCAAAATAGAAGCCAACTGCAAAAGGCACACCGCTCGTCGCCGGTTGGCTATGCGGTTCGCTCCCAGGATTATCGGCGTTTGAGGACATGCTCCCTCAAAAAGAAATTGGACTATCCGGGAGGTATCGGTTCGCAGTCACTTCCTCCCGGTGCGGTTCGTCTTGGCTAGTGCGTGTAGACATCTGGCGTTCCCTGGCTGCCTGCCTTCGGAAGGTGGCGCAGAAACACCACGATCGACCAGAGCTCATCGTCACTGAGAGTTCCTTTCGAGCCTGGCATTCCGGAAGGCCATATGCCATTGTCGAGGATCCACTTGAGCTGCCCGTCCGAGTAACTCTGCACCTCGGGGGAGGCTAGCGACGGAATCGGTGGAGATATATGGTCGACGAATGGGACACCCGTATTCTGACCATCCATTCCGTGACAGACGACGCAATAATGCGAAAATGCTTCCTTGCCGTCGGCCCACGTCTCGGGCGTATCGCGAAGGGGGTTCTTCTGGCTCTTGTTGCGTATGAATATGTGATGCTTGGCGTAGGTTATTGTTTTGGTTTCCAGTTTTCCTGGACGACTCGCTTTGCACCCCGTTATCCCGGCGAGACAAGTGATTGCGGCAACAACAAGGAAGACACGCATTTTTCACTCCACCACGTGCAGCTTTAACATCATGGAGCCGTGGCCTGATCCGCAAAACACAGAGCAATGACCGATGAACTCCCCAGTCTTGTCTGGCGTAAACTGCACCTCCGTCGTACTGTGCGCCTTAACTTTGATATTGATATTGAAGTCGCGGAAACGGAGTCCATGCGCAACATCCTCACTCTTTAAGACGAGCACCACCGGTTGGCCTTTTTTGAGAGTGATTTCGCCAGGATCATAGGAAAATCGCTTGGCAACAATAACAATTCGATGGGGTGCGGTATCCTGTGCCCGAACCATGGGCACCATAAATGCTGCAATTGTCAGCACTACGGGCAGCAGAGTTGGGGGCATGAACTTTCTTTTCATCATCTCTCCTTGAACATTTTGTGATATGAGCGTTTCCAAACTATTTTCGTTTGCACATAACTGTCCGGCTCAATCGTAACTACCATCTATCCGCTACACACCCTAATGGCGTATAGCGGATCAGTTGTCACGCCGCCGCCATTCAGTTGTCAGGATGCTGCCATGTGAGATCTCTGCGGAAGTGGGCCCAAGAGCCGAAGCTAGGGATTAAGGAACCGCAACAATGCCCTATAGTCGGCTTCGCTAAGGCTCGCGCGTACGCGCATGTGCATGGCGATCGTGCCGGAGATGCTCGGCGAAAATCCTTCCGGTGCATTGTGGCAGCGAGAGCAGTTCTGCTTAAATACCTGCTGTCCCCTATCAGGATTCATAGTGTGAACTGCCTTTGGAGAGGTTTTTTCCTGAGCCTGTTGCTGCAACGAACCCTTTGGCTGGCCCATGGCTGCCACTGCAACGAGCAGTAGAAGGCCCTGCGTCAATCGTCCCAAGTGCTTCATTGTTGCTCCTTGTTAAGCATAAGAATGTGGCAAAGCCAGACGCTATTGCGGTAGCACTGAGTCGAGCCTGCGAGTCACAGAACATGGCGCCGCTGGCACGATAAACCACTGCCGCTCAAATACAGCCTAATGCCGCGGCCGCGTCCGCATGTCACGAAACCGTCTGGAGTTTGTCACTGGATTGTCTCGGTAAAGGACAAGTAACCAACGGCATGGTCTGATTTCTTGACGGTACGCATGGGACCAGATTTATTCGTGACAAAACCGCCATGATGCCGGGAACCGGCAAACGTCCCAATGACATTTTGCTTACATTTCAACGACCCAGCACTGACAAGTCCGAGCGGTACACGTTGATAGCCTTGGGCGTGAGAAATCGAGTGACGATACGTGCCGCTAATGCAGCCGGGGTCGAAGACTCTGCCCCTGCCGGTGGGAGACGCGGCGTAATCATCAGCCTTCTTGGAAACCGACAGCGGATCGCGCTCGTGGTGCTGACACTGGAAAGAATCGCGGTCGGCTTCTGCGATCTTGCTGTTGCCGCGGCAATGTATCTGCTGTTCCTCCTGCTGCAGGGCCGCTCCCCGGCGCATCATTTGTGGTGGATACCGCAGACAACCCTTTCTGCTGCGGTCATCACTTCGATCCTGGTTGTTTTCCGTGCTTTCATGGATCTTTTCTCGGCACGTTCTATGGTTCATCAGATTCAGAAGCTCTATACGGATCTGCTTCTACGATTGACACAGGGCTATAACGAGATGCGCTGGCTCAGATTCGTTGAGTCCAATCGCAGCGAGATGTCCAACCACGCTCTCTATACAGCCCGCGAAGCGTCGGAGTTTTATCAGCGCTGTATCGAGCTAACAGCAGCGGTGATCATCGTCGTGGCCATGACCGCTGCCCTTGTGTATGAGAGCCTGATTGCGGCAAGCGCCTTCGCTGTTGCGCTCGGAGCATTTTATGGAGCTCATCGCCTGTTCATTCGCGGCACGCTCCAAAAAGCGGCGGAACGTCGCGAAACATCGTTACGCACTCTCCAGAGAAACCTTGCGGACATATTCTCGTCTGGAAAGGAGATTCGCACTTATAGGAATCACGGGTTTTTTCATGATCGGATTCAAAAACAGGCACAACACATCGCCGCCAGCAATCTCCGCATAAAATTTCTCCCCCAGATCGCAGGCAGCGTGGCCGATCAAGGCGCCGTGCTGCTTTTTCTCAGTATTATTATCGCTGTTCAATGGCGCCATGGAGACGCGCGACAGCTGTTATCTCTTCTGGCGTTCTATTTTGTACTTTCTCGACGTCTGATTCCCCTGATCAATCAAATCTCAAATATCGCCGGTCAGCTGGAAAGCTCGTACGAGAATGTAAAGATTGTAGGCGCCGAGTTAGACACGTGCCGAAGACACCGCAATTGCGAGCTGCCGGCAGCGCCGCCGGACGCCGGCTTTGTCGCGCAGCTCAGAAACGTGAGCTTCTCATTTCGCCAAGGCCTCCCGATCCTGAGAGACATCAACTTCTCTCTGCGGGAAAGCGAGGTAGTTGTGCTGCATGGATCGTCCGGAATGGGCAAGAGCTCTCTCTTGAACCTGATTGCCGGCGTGTCACAGCCGACCACCGGTGCGATTCAGGTTGACCGCACGAGTATCTCGTATGTGCCGCAAGAGATCGTTCTCTTGGACGACTCGATTCGAAACAATCTGCTTTTTGGGTTACCGGAGAAGAGCGACGAGGAACTGATGAGAGCACTCGTGACCGCGCAGTTGGGCGATTTTGTGGCTGCCCAGCCATTCGGGCTGGATGCCGGAGTTGGTGACAACGGAGCGTTATTTTCTGGCGGTCAGCGACAAAGGCTGGGTCTGGCACGCGCCATTCTACGTGATCCACAACTGCTGCTTCTGGATGAAGCGACCTCAGCTCTGGATGCAGAGAACGAACAAAGGATACTCGAAAAGCTGAGCACCTCTGGAAAGGCGGTCATCCTTGTCACGCATCGAGTGCTGACTCATCTCTTTGGCCACCGTGTCTTTCGCCTTCAGGAGGGCCGACTGATCGAAGATTTGCCGGGGATGATATCGGGAAACGAGCAGGCGGTGGCAACCGGCATTGAACACTGAACCGTTTGAATCAATTGCCCTGTCCGCCCGCGCTTGTCCTTCCTGCGCCGCGGTTCGGGCAATAACGGCCCGATCAACTCCCGCTACTCATTGCTTACCAGTTTCTGCCGCTGCTTCATGACAGAAGATCGACAGACAGCGCGTTCATGTATAAGTCCACAGATTGTGGCCTAGACAAATTATGTAACATGCTCGAGTGAGATCCGAGTTTCGAGGCCAGGCCTACGCTAGGAGAACCAGAGAACAGCAAAAGCACATTCCGCGCTTATTGCGATTTCTTCTTCCAGGTTGGGAAGAGGAAACGATAAATGATTCCAGTTTCCCAAACGTTCTCATTGCCGGAGGAGGAGAATTGTCGCGCGTAGCTGGTAAGAATTCGGACGTTGTGAGGCAGGTTGTAGTCCAGCGCGAAATCGGCACGCTGCGTGTTCACCAGGGGAAGACTGTCGCTCGCGAAAGTATCGCGGCGAAAGGTCTGCTGCATGCGGAATACAGGCTCAAAACGTCCGATCCAGCTATCCAGACCGCCGAATGCCTGAGTACGGTAATCAGCCTCTACCCAGTAGCCCTGAGCGTGATGACCGCGCGCAAATTCCGAACGCAGCCGGAAGGCGGTGTTCGCGGGCTCCCACCACAGATGGGCTCCATAGAAGTTCTCGTGCAATCCCTGTAACAGGCGATCGTAGGAGAGGCCCGCCTCCACGCGACTCTTGGGAAAGTAGATACTAAGACGTCCACCGGAAGATCGCTGGGACGGGAACTGCTCATTCGCGCTTCGGGCCGAGAACCATCCTGCGTAATCAATCGAGTATTTCGGCGTGGAAACAGCGGACCCATGCAGCATTCCTCCGACGCCGACGGCGGTTCCCATCAGGCCCAAACTGGCGATGAGCGGAGGATCCTGAAAGTTGCCGATCCAGATCGGCGACAGCCTCTCATTATAAGTATTGAACGGGAGCAGAAAGCTGCCGGCAGTTACAGTAAGGTGCGGCGTCGCAATATAGTCGCCTTCGAGATAGGTAAGGGCGACGAAATGTGCATGGTCATAGCCCTGCCCCCTGGGGAAATAAGTTTCCGCAAGCGCAGCACGCGACTCGATGAGAAGATGTTTGCCGATAGGCACGTCCACAAGCGGCTCAATGATCGGCTGATAGTTTGTCTGGCCGCCATTTGTGTTGTGGAAGAAGCCGACCCCGCCGGAAAGCAGAGGCGTGTCTTGAGCGGAGCCAAGTTGCGCCGTGCAGACCATGGCCAATGCAAAAGCAATGGTCTCGATCCACCCGGCCATTCTGGAAAGACGAGAATGTGCTATCAGAAGCTGCATATCAGTCACCTTAGGGTTCGCCGGTCTTCAACGTGTCTCTGGATCGTCTGCACTTTGTCAATTGATTGTCATTTTCGACGAATATGCGAGAAATCCTGGAAAGGCAGGCAGTCCGGCAAATGCGATTAATTCAGTTGACTCAATATCCTGCCATACCGTGCCCGCTTGTTGGGAGAATCCGCCGTCTTCGCGAGCTCTTCAAGCTCAACCTTGGAAGGTTGAAACCGAAGCGGCAATCTTTTCCAGTAATGCTTGAGGTCATCCGACCGCCAGCCGGCATATATCTTTTCCCAGGACTTGCCGGATTCGCCAGCAAAAGCCAGGTTTGCAGGGTTGAACGTTCGCCGGTAATCCTGAAATCTGCAGTCCATTGATATGCGGAGCTGGTGGGAGAGATTTGGCGCCGCAGCATGCACGGTCAGACTGTGAAAGACCAGCACATCGCCCGCATTGATCTGGCCCCCGACCCAATCGCCTCCCACATCCGCTGTGTCGGGAATCTCAGGAACATGAAGATTTTCGTCTGCATGAGGCAAATAGCCGAGACGATGGGAACCTTCCACGACTCGCAAAGGACCCACTTCGGCAGGGCAATCGTGAAGCGGAATCCACACTGTATAGCATTCAGTATCTCCACCCATGAATCGATAGTCCTGATGTGCATGCACGGTTAGACGTTCGCAATGAGGGAAAATCAAGCGTCCGATGGGCTTCGGATGTATCAAAAGCCAGTCGCCAATCAGCATCTTCATGACCTGTTGCAGGGCCGCGTGGTGCGGGAGAGCGTGAAAGGATTCCAGGTTGAAGACACTCTGGTAGGCGCACTTGAATGCCGGATCTGGATCGCCGCAGGCCGCACTGAGATCGGCGATACGCTCAAGAGGGTCGTGGCCTGGCAGCAGCCAACCTGCGCGAGACAGGAGTTGCGTGATCTCCCCAAGCACCTGAGTAACATCATTACGAGGCAATACTCCGCGAATGAGCGCGTATCCTCCGGAGTCAATCTGATCCTGTAAGGCATGCGCTGTTAAATCGCGCATGTTCATTTCGCGAAAGGGCTTCATTGGCTTCTCCTCCCCGGATTTACGGCGCTTCTTTCCTCCCTGTTCCGACGATTCGATGATTCTGGGATGTAGATATATCCGGCTCCATTTGCCGGCAATACATCTCACGGACCCGGATGCGCCTGAGGCGGCGGGTTTCAGTTGCCAGACAGTGGTCACGATATCGGTTAGCTTCAGCCGAGGTGTCTTTGCGTAGTCTTTTTCTTGTCAATGGATTGTCATTTCGGGCGTCGATGCCGCCGAAGAAAATTTCAGGGCCCGATCAGTTCTGTTGAAGCTTTACGGCGGGAATGCCGGCAAACAAAGCAGTGACAATCGCTTTACACGAAGATGACAAACCGTTCGGAGGAGCCCAGTTACGCTTCAGCAAAGATCCCCTATCCCGCAAATGGGATGGCGAGGCTGAGAATGAGGTGATGTTGCATTGCTGCTGCGCACCGGTCGACGACAGCCAAGCGAAGTTGAGATTTGCGATCCATCTGTGCCTGCGGTTGGCAAAGGGGCGATGGATCGATCTTTGAGTACTCAGGCTGTGGCCTCTCTGCCCGTGCGACCCAAGGGCATCGCATCCCAGTCATTACGGGACGAGCACTTGATGCGAGAGGCTGTCCTATTGATCTTTTGTGATCCTCTGCCACAGCAATGCTCACGATTGCAGCACCTTTCCCGAAGGAAGTGGCAGAAGTTATTGCGCTGGCTCGACCTAAGCGGTCTGGCCCTCTACTTCTTCGACCGAGTGGTCGAGTCGGGGATGATTGACTTTGTTCCGGCTCCGGTCTTCCAGAGCCTGGAGCGGAGACTCATCCAGAACAGGCAACGAACACAAAGCATGACAGCGGAGTCGATTGCAATCCAGCGTGAGTTTCAAAGAGCGGGCCTCTGCTACGGAGTTATGAAAGGTCTGTCCTTGTGGCCGAATTCGGTCCCACGCCCAGAGCTACGATTGCAGTTTGATCTGGATTACCTCGTAGACGATGAAAACCTGCAGGAGGCGCGAGACATTCTGGTGCGCATTGGATACCGCTCCTCTGCATCGAGCGAAAGGTGTTGGAAATTCGTACGAAATGAGCGGTGGGCCTTGACTCTAAAAGACGTCTACAGGGACACCGGATCCTGGGCTGTTGAACTGCACGATGTGCCTGGTGGTTCCGGGCGGACTTCTCCATTGCTGCGCCTGGAGCGGCGCGAACTGTTCGGTCTCTCGATGCCAACGCTTTCTCCGGTCGACGTTTTTCTGCGACAAGGACTCCACGTATATAAAGATGTCTGTTCGCAGTTCTTTCGTCTCTCACTTCTGATTGAGTTTTATCGACACGTACTCTTCCGCCGCAACGACGATATTTTTTGGAATGCGCTGCATAGAGAGGCGGATGGAGATCCACAGGCCGCGTTGGGACTTGGCGTGGTGATCCTTCTGATCACGCAAGTCATGGGCGAGTTTGCCCCTGGGGCATTGACGCATTGGACAGTAGACCGGCTGCCGCGGCCCGCGCGCCTGTGGGTGGCAATGTACGGCCGCCGAATTATGTTGGGCAGTTTTCCTGGCAGCAAGCTGTATCGGTTGCTCAAGAGAGAGCTTGAGCCTGAAGGAACTCCAGCGAAGCATTCTCGTGGGTATTCGCCCAGTCCCTCTGCGCCGCCGGTTCCTTTGGTGCTGACCTATCCCTTGGAGACCTTCTCTGCCCGGCTCATCCGATTCGTCCGGCTCATGCGATATCGCATGCAACTCGACCTCATTCCCAGCCGCCTGCGGTTTTATGGGATAGAGACGTTGCGGCTCGCATGGGAAACGCGCCGCTGGCGCCGATTGATGAAACAGGATGTGCAATGACGCGGCCATTGAACCCCGCCGCGCTTGCTTTTGACGCAATCGCCCCCCAATTTGACTTGCGCTTTGGTCAATGGCTCAGCGTTGCTGCTCAACGACGTGCCGTGCGCTCCGCGCTGCTGCAGGTATTCCCCGCAGGAGGCCATATTCTGGAGCTGGGCGGGGGCACAGGTGAGGATGCGTTGTTTCTTGCTGAACGCGGCTTCAATGTGTTTCTGACGGACCCCTCGCCCAGCATGGTGTCACTGACGAGGACCAAGCTGAATCCGTTCGGTGCGCAGGCCGAAATTGTGGCCGGAGAGGATCTGGAGGACTTCGCATCGCGTCATCTCTCCGCAGGCGGCGCGTTGTTTGACGGCGCCTTCTCCAACTTCGCGCCGCTGAATTGTGTTGCCGATTTGGACCCGGTGGCTCGGGGACTCGCACGATTGCTGAAGCCTGGTGCCGCGGCGATGCTGGTTCTATTTGGCACTCTGTGCCCTGGAGAGATGACGGCAGAAGTGCTTCGGGGGCGGCCTCGTCAAGCGCTACGCCGCCTTAAGCGCGGAGAAATCCCAGCGCAGCTCGCCAAGCGCCACTTTTATGTCGTCTATCATCGCCGTGCGGCATTGCTCCGCGCCTTCGCACCGTGGTTTATGCTGGAGAAACGTCTTGGCATCGGTGTCACCGTGCCACCCAGCGCTGCCGAGCCCTGGATATCCAAGCATCGGCATCTTCTTCGTTTTATGGAGGCAATGGATCGCGTCATTTCCCGTCCGATGGCAATTTTCGGGGATCATGTTCTTTATCAGTTCCGCCGGAATGACGCGGAATGAGGTTCCTGGCGGCCCATCCGGGCCACTGCTCCTGACGTTGGTCTCCTGTTCCCCACGCCCTGCAATCCACAAGAGCACAAAGCATCCCATGCTTCGGACATTTGAATGACGAACTCAAGACAATCTGGCGACACTTACGAACGGATTGCTGCGATACGCTTTCCCTAAGGAACAGGCGAATAGAAATTCGTATGGATCATGAATGACAGGCGAGGAAATTAAATCGCGTTGATAACCCTGACGCAAATTGCCGATGTGAACTTTCCGACACGTTGGGCAGACTTCCGCCTATTGGCCTTTGAGAAGGAACCCTCGGGCGATGCAGTAAAGGAGGGACATCGAGAGACAGCGATTGCGCTGCTTCTTGGAGATATACACAGTTCCCCTCCCGTCGTGCGCATTCACTCTCAATGCACGACTGGAGATGTCTTTCATTCTCTCAGGTGCGACTGCCATGACCAGCTGCATCTGGCATTGCGCACGATCGCAGAGGAACGCGCCGGTGTGTTGCTATACGAGCATCAGGAAGGCCGGGGCATCGGGCTTATGGAGAAGCTTCGTGCCTACGAGCTTCAAGATCATGGGCTTGACACGATCGAAGCCAATCTTCGGCTGGGTCACGCCATTGATCTACGCGACTATGTACTTCCTGTCGAGATTCTGCGGTCTCTCGGGCTCCGATCGCTCCGTCTGATGACCAACAATCCGGAGAAGATTCATGCAGTCCGTGCCGCAGGGATTGAAATCGTCGAGCGTCTGAGCGCAGAAGTTCCGGCCAACCCACATTCAACTCAGTACCTTGCTACGAAACGCAACCGGCTCGGTCATCTATGCTCCTCCGATTGCGGTGCACCGCAGACTGCCTTGCCCGCAGTTGATGAATGACATTGAATTGACAATTCCGCGACAAGCTATGAACTGCATCGGGCTACGCTGGACCCCGTGAGGTCAAGTGTCTTGGTACGTTATTCCACCACCCTTCAGATCGCAAGGGAACGCGCCGCGTACCGGCACAGGTATCCGAGGTGAGACTTGACACAGATATTGGTGACACATTCCTATCATCTTCCTTATGATCCGAAGCAATCGCGCAAAATGCAGCCATACCTGCCGCTAGGCATGCTTTATGCGGCTGCGGCTCTCCGGAAGAATGGATTTTCTGTTGCCGCCTTCGATTCGATGCTTGAGACGCCGTCCGTTGGCTTTAGAACAATGTTGGCGGTGCATCGGCCTGACATTGTTGTTGTCTATGAAGATGACTTCAATTTTCTTTCAAAAATGTGTCTCACGCGCATGAGAGAGGTTGCATGGGACATTGCAGGAGTAGCGCGAGCATCTGGTGCGATCACGATTGTGCATGGCTCCGATTCAACAGATAACCCTGCTCTTTTTTTGGAGAATGGCTTCGACTATGTGCTTTGCGGAGAAGCAGAGGAGACTGTCGTGCAGTTATGCGTTTCCGCGCTCCGCACTGGAGAGCTAACCGAGATAGACGGTCTTGTACGTTCAGACGGAGATGGCCGGCTTATTCGAAGTTCGCAAAGGCTTTCAAAAAATCCTGCATGGCCGGAACTCACCTTTCCAGCCCGCGACCTGATCGACATGGAGCCCTATCGCACGGCATGGCTGGACGCGCATGGATACTTCTCAACGAACATGGTATCCAGCCGTGGATGTCCGTACCGGTGCAACTGGTGCGCCAAGCCCATCTCTGGCAATAAATTTCATTTGAGGCCTGCGGCCGCGGTCGCCGAGGAGATGCGGACGTTGAAGACGGAAGCCCGAGTCGACCATATCTGGTTCGGCGATGATATTTTCGCGCTGAATCACCATTGGATCGAAGAGTTTGCCATCGAGGTTACCAAGAGAGAAGCGGCGGTTCCGTTCAAAATACAGTCTCGTGCCGACTTAATGAGTGAACAGACCGTTCAACATCTCAAGACGGCAGGATGTGCTGAAGTATGGATGGGCGTCGAATCAGGGTCGCAGGCCGTACTGAACGCAATGGACAAAGGGCTGGATCTTCCCGCTGTGATTTCCGCCCGCAAGCTTTTGAAGCAAGCCGGAATTCGCGCCTGTTACTTCCTGCAGTTTGGCTACCCTGGAGAAACCTGGGACGACTTACAACAAACCATCGCATTCGTTCGTGAGACCCGACCGGACGATATCGGTATCTCGTTTTCGTACCCGTTGCCGGGAACTGTATTTTACGAGCGGGTCCAGGCTGAACTCGGGGAGAAACGCAACTGGACTGACAGCGATGACCTTTGCATCATGTTCAAGGCTGCTTACAATACCGATTTCTATCGTGCAGTACGAGATGCCCTGCATGCAGAGGTCGATTCCTGGGGACAACCGCAGGAGCTGGATGCGATGCGCGCTCAATTAGAGGCATTGTGGTCCCGAATCGCTGAATTGGAACCTGTGAGCCGGAATGCAGATGCTCTGGCACCGTCCGAAGAAACTGCCGCTCTTCCCTCGGTTGGATTTGTGCCTATTGAGGCTGTGGCGTCGGCCGAGGAGGTCTGAATGGGCCCAACTCTAGATGTGAGAAATCCATCACCGACGCCGTCCGCAGGCGACAGAGACAATGCATATCCCTCTATTCAGCTCCAGTGCCCTCGTTGCCGAACTGACTGCATCGGCGCAGATTGCCTTCTGTGCGGATTCCAGTTCCGGAGCAGCGGAGGGATCATAGAGGCGCTACCGCCGGAGCGCATCTCCCACTATTCGCGCTTCATAGACGAGTATGAACTGATACGCGCCGCCGAGGGCCGCGGCAGCGAAAAGGAAACCTTCTACCTCAACCTCCCTTACACGGACATATCCGGGAAAAACCACGCACAGTGGCAGATCAGAGCAAGAAGCTATGACTGCATGATGGCCCAGGTGCTAAAGCCGAACTTCCGAACAGATGGTAGACGGATTCTGGACCTAGGAGCCGGAAACTGCTGGATGAGCTATCGCCTGGCAATTGCGGGTCATCACCCTTGTGCTGTGGACCTGCTTACCAATACCTATGATGGCTTGGGAGCAGCGGAACACTATCTAAGGAATCTGCCGGTAATGTTCCCTCGCTTCCGAGCCGAGCTTACACATCTTCCGTTTCGAGATGAGCAGTTCGACGCCGCTATCTTTAATGCTTCGTTTCATTATGCTGAAGACTATGAAGCTACCTTGCGCGAAGCCCTTCGATGTGTCAAGTCCGGCGGCATGGTTGTTATCAGCGATACGCCCTGGTATTCCAGCGAGGACAGCGGTAGAAAAATGGTGTCGGAACGCCACTCCATCTTTTTGCAACGCTATGGCACCGCATCGGATTCCATCAAGAGTCTCGAATTCCTGACAAACGCAAGGCTGCGGGAGCTGGAGGAGCGTCTATCCATCCGCTGGACGATCGACACTCCCCGATATGGCCTTAGGTGGGCCATGCGTCCGCTCATTGCAAAGCTGCGCCGTCGGCGTGAGCCTTCGCGGTTCCGCGTCTATGCATTGAGGAAAGAGGGAGCATGAGCGGCTATGCATCGACCTCCGGAGAAAACCCTGAGGACCAGATCGTAATTCATGGAGCTCGTTATGCCAAAGGGCCACATGCCAGCGAGAACGGCTCGATACAAATCACCGATGGCCGCATTCGCCGTACACCGGGTTGCGCACCAAATGCATTGATTGCCGGATCGAACCACATAGAAATCGATCTGAGCGGGTTCTTCGTGATGCCCGGCTTGATTAACCCTCATGATCATCTGGAGTTCTCGCTTTTCCCCCGACTCGCAGATCCTCCCTATCGCAACTATATTGATTGGGGCGAGGACATACATCATAAGTTCCCAGACGTTATAGCAAAACATCGCGCGGTCCCGAAAGATTTACGCGTATGGTGGGGCGGCATACGAAATCTGCTTTGTGGAGTTACTACCGTTAGTCATCACAACCCTCTCCGGCCGGAGTTACAAAGAAGCGATTTCCCGGTGAGAGTCGTTCGGCAATATGGCTGGGCGCATTCTCTTGCACTCGGCGGTGACCTGCGTGCGGCACGCGCAGCTACACCCGAGGGACATCCTTTTATTGTGCACGCCTGTGAGGGGGTAGATGAGCTGGCACGCGCCGAACTTTGGAGCCTTGACCGGTCGGGGCTCCTGGATACGAGCACGGTGCTCGTCCACGGGCTGGCCATCGATGCGGCAGGCCTCGAACTGATACGAGATCGCGGGGGCTCGCTCATCGTCTGCCCATCCTCCAATAATTTTCTTTTTGGAGAGCTCCCCGACATGGATCTCTTGGGAGGACTTGCTAATGTCGCCCTGGGGAACGACTCTCCCCTGACGGCAGAGGGAGACATGTTGGATGAAATCCGATTTGCAATCCGCTCATGTGGCATAGCTCCGTGTGTTACGTATCGCATGGTGACAACGGCTGCGGCGGCCATTCTTCGACTGAGCGATGGTGAAGGTTCCATAAAAGCGTCTGGCGTTGCCGATCTGATTGCTGTTCGCGATACAAATCAAAATGTTGCGGACAGGCTACCGACCCTTTCGACAATGGATGTTGAGTTCGTAATGCTCGGAGGTGCCGTACAACTCGCGTCAGAATCGATACTGAGTCGGCTTCCATATTCCATAAGACAAGGGCTGGAACCATTGTGGATCGATGGCACCACCCGTTGGCTGCGCGCGCCAGTGAAGGAGCTTTTGCGGCGAACAGAAGAGGTGCTGGGCGAGGTGAAGCTAGGGAGCAGACGTATCCGTATTCCCGAGTCCGAGCAGTCGCTCTAATTTGGGACCTGTTTCTCGCCCGACATGGAGACATGGGGTGTCACACTTCGGCGTACTGTCCTATAAAGGGACCGGTCATTTGAACCCGCTCATCACTTTGTCCAGGGAGTTAGTGGCCCGAGGGCACAAAGTCACGTTCTTTCACGATGCAGATATGGAAGCCTGCATACGCCAGCATGGACTCAACTTTTTTGCAATCACAGCGCCTGGAAGATGCTCCGGAAAACGTGCGCCGACAGAGCGTCAAGAAAAGCCTTCTTCAGCCATTCCCCTTCTGCGCTATCGCATACACCGCACCGTCAACGACATGGAAAGGTTTCTGCGCGAAACTCCCCAAGGCCTGGTTCGTACTGGAGTTGAGGCTCTCATCGTCGACGAACTGGCACTTGCTGGGCCAACGATCGCTGAGATAGTGCGCCTGCCCTATTTCATAATCTCGACTTCTGTGCCTCACAATTTTGGATGGTCTGCCCCTCGTCCCATCCGACCGTCGAAATCGTTTTTTACCCGAGTGCAGAGCGCGCTGCTTGAGGTTTCCGTCCTGCAAATGAAGGGCCCTGTTCGCCGCCGGCTGGATACCTTCAGGCGACACGCTGGACTTGGACCTATCCGGCAGATCAAAGCAACATTTCCTGAACTGGCACATATAACGCAATTGCCTCGCTGTTTGGATTTTCCCAGATCGGCCTTGCCCAGCACATTCCACTACACAGGACCATTCGTGGATGATGCCGCAAGACTCCCGGTGGATTTCCCATGGGAGCAACTCGACGGCCGCCCGTTGATCTATGCATCATTGGGAACAACCTTGAAGAGTGAGGCGGATACATTCCACCTGATTGCCCAGGCGTGCGATGGACTCGGCGTACAGCTTGTGATCTCACTCGGAGGTCGCCGCGATCCTGAGATGTTCCGCGACCTGCCCGGCACTCCGTTGATTGTGAGAGATGCTCCGCAACTCGAACTCTTGAAGAGAGCAGAGGTGGTGATTACGCATGCGGGGCCTAACACGGTCTTTGAATCGCTCATGCAGGGAAAGCCAATGATTGCCATCCCAAAAACCTTTGACCAACCTGCCATCGCCGCACGTCTTGCGTGGGTAAGAGCTGCAATTGTGCTGCGGCCTGATAGGCTCTCCGCGGAAAAGATCCGCGTGGCGCTCTCAACGGTGCTCGGCGATCCGTCTTATCGCAACGCAGCGCATCGAATGCAGGTCAGGATTCGTTCGGCGCGCGGGCTGGAACGGGCTGCCGATCTGATCGAGCAGGCGCTGAAGTGCCATGCCGGCAGCTCTGGACACGCCTTTGAAGCTGAAGCCGCGCATGGATCCAATCGATGAGCCTGGCTGAATCCTGCTGGCAGCAGAAAAAATACATTTTCCTGACAAGTTGAGCCGAGTGATGCGGATAGGATGCAGGGAAGATTCGTAAGCGGCGATCGTCTGCAAATGGTAAAAGACGACGGATGAAACCCGCCCCTCGCTGAAAAACTATGCCTGAGCAAAGTATTCATCACGGAAAGAACCGGAATCGCTTTGAAAAGACGTTACGGGGTTGCGTGTATTCCATGGGGATCGATCTCCGGAGCGAAGTCCTCGTTGTGGGCGGTAGCGCCGACGATGGCAGGACGCTACAAAGGGTTGGTTTCTCCAGGGTGACGTTGTCTAACCTGCTGGATCCCAGGCCCTCAGAACAAGCTGACTTGGATGACGCACGGATGCGCGCCGTCACGGTGGATGCGGAGGCTATGGACTTGGTCGATAACTCGTACGATCTGGTATTGGTACACGAAGCTTTACATCATTGCCGATCTCCACATAAAGCCCTGATTGAGATGCTGAGGGTCAGTCGTAGGCACGTTATTTTGCTCGAGCCAAACAATTCACTTGCAATGCGGCTGCTACTGAAGCTGCGGTTCTCCTTCCCCTACGAGCTGCCTGCGGTAATTGCAAGTGGTTTACAAACAGGTGGGGTCCGCGATGGCTGCGTTCCGAACTATATCTACCGGTGGAGCACGATGGACTTGTATCAAACGACCGCCTCTTACCTTGCCGAATCCGAATTCGACCTGTACACGCGAGAGTACTGGGACTTCAATGTCGACGAAGCCGAGCTCCGGCGGCGGAGTGAAACACGAATCGGCACTGTAACCAAGGTACTGGGGCCCCGGGTCTTACTGGCAAGTCTACATTGTTTCCAGGCAGTAACAGACCATATCCCGTGGCTGCGGCGGCAAGGCAATAAGTTCTTCGGCTGTATCGTGAAGAGAGATGAACTGAAACCGTGGCTCATCCAAAAAGGAAATGAAATCGCATTCAATGCCGGCTATATCACCGGCAGAGAACAATGATGACTTCTTCGAGTTCTATAGCCGCTGTTCAACTCAGGCAATGCCCCCTGGAGCCAGTTCATCGACCTCACGCCAGACGGTCGAGCTCCCGCATCGCATCCTGCAGCTTCCGGTAATGAAGCTCATAAGTAGGGACGCCGGAGAGGATCTGCAGTCTCGCTTCATGCTTTTCGCGGATCTCACCGGCAGAGAATAGCTCCTGGCTGATCCGCAGCGTTGCCGTTCCGGCTGGCAATACTCTGAGCCGGGCATTTGCCGAGGAATCACGATTCAGATAAACGATGGCATGCACCGCAACCTCGGGGGTAGTGCTGATGTGGAGTTCCGGCATGTCAGAAAACTGTATCTCAATCGAAGGCTTCCCCTCCATACGCGGAGTTATATCCCGGTTCCGCAGTTCAGAGAAAAGGGCCTTCGCTTCCGGACGGAAGCGAACTCGATGAGAGTGTCCAATCACGCGCGGACTCTCCGAGACATTGATCAGGTAACACGTATCGTCGGAGGTATACGTCCAACCGGCACGCGCGCACGCGTAAGCAAGCGTTGTCTTCCCTGCTCCCGAATCACCGCAAAGCAGAATGCCTTTTCCGTTCCTGCTAACGCAGGCGGCGTGGATGTCGGTCACCACGGATGCGCCAAGCAACAGATACACGACTTTTTCGAGGAAGTTATATCGGAAGTAGGACCTGTGGTTGAGTGCAGCTTTATTCAACCAAACGAAATTTGCGCCCGTCCTTAGATCCAGCAAAGCTTGATTTTCTCCATCTGCGACTAAGGAGTACAGGTGGTTGTATTCGCGCCGAGTGGGTTCGGGCGGGCATTCTGAGCTGTCTCCCTCGCTGATGCCGATGCGTACCTGCAAGGCGGCGCTACCCCGGCAGAGCCGCCTGTGCCCAAAGCTTTCATTCGCGGCTGCCAGCACATCCGGATCGTTCGTCATGATCTCAACGGCGAACCCGAGCGGATAGAAGGTTCGATGCAGAGATAGCTTCATGTCGGAGAGAAGCGCGTCCTGCGGTCTGCTCAACTTCTGAGCTCCAGTGCGCTGCCGAGTCCCCTGCGGGACGCGTCGGCCGTCCGCATCGACATCCTTCTGCCTCACCTGAATAGAAGTTTGAACGAACGAATCGGCTGAAGACATCGGGGCTCCGAAATAGAAATGTGTTTTCCACGGTCCCGTTCTAGCGGGAAGCTGTTACAACCGAGCGTAGCCAAGACACTGCCTGAAGATGTCACCGTAGAGTCATGGAATTGTCACGCTCTTGATAGAACCTCTTTGAAGGGCCGGCAAGAGGTACACGGTGGACCATGGGCCCTGCCATGCCGGATTTGCCAGCTATTCACAGGACGAAATCAACTGATTCTCGCGGTTCCTCATCGAGCAACAAAGCAATGACAATTCATTGACTAACGCATGACACGTATGCGGTCCTCACTCCTCTACGGTCATAGACGAAGAGCAGAATACCTATGCCTCGATTCGATCGCTTCGCCGTTACCGCCGGTATTTCTCTGCGTCTGCAGCCTCGCAAAACACATGTGCCCGGCGGCATCGCCGGAACCAGCTTCCTGGCAGTGGCATTGGTTCTGGCAATCTCGGCATTTGGCCCCTCTCTCTCGGTGTACGGTCAAGCAACTGCCGGCCCTGCTCCGACGCAGACAACGGCACGGCCTCAAACGGACGACATCAGTAGCGGTGGGCTAGCAGCGGGGTCTTTCGGGAGTGACGACACGGAAAATGGCGAGCACTCCACAGGTTCGGCGGCCCTGGCGCCCCAAGGAGCGCTCTCCGCCGAGCAGATCATCAACATCCTGCAAGAGAGCCCTGATCTTGTCGTACAGCTGAAGTCCGAGCTGGCGAATCGCATGCGTGAGCAGGGCGTCCAGATCGATCCGAACCAGATTTCCGATCAGGAGCTTTACAGCCAGATTTCATCGAATGCGAACCTGCGCGCAAGTATTACGAGCGTTTTACGTGCACGCGGGTATGTATTTGACGATGATCTTCAGTCAGTGGCATCGAGTAACTCGGCACAAACCACCACCAGTCTTTTGCCTCCTCCGAGTTCCCTATCCGTGCAGAGTGACGGCTCAGCAGAGGCTGGACTTGATCGAGGAACGGGTACAAGTGAGGAATCGCCGCAATTTGGCGGGGGTAAAGGTTCCGAGAGCGCGACCCAATTCCCCCGCCGACATCACGAACACGAGAGTGCTCTGGAGAACAATCGGCGTCACCAAGAGACAAACGCATCCACCGATTTACCTAGGGTTCTTCGGAGCCCGGCTCCCTACCACCTACAGTCGATGCACGATCTCTACACACAAATCCCCGCTGAATCAGCTCAGCTAAAACGCTTTGGATCAGATGTATTCATAAACCGTGATGCTTTTGCGATTGCGCGCGGAATTTCGGGACGAGACACTCCCCTTGATGTACCGTTGGGGCCGGACTACATCGTGGGGCCCGGAGACACGCTGACGATCAACTTGTGGGGAGGAGTGACGCAAAGCATCACTCGTACCATTGACCGGGATGGGCGCATCTTTCTTCCAGAAGCGGGGTCGATCCAACTCGCAGGGCTGTCTCTCGGAAAGGCGCAAAGCCTGATCGGCACTGAGCTCAGTCAGCAATTCCGAAATGCGCAGGTAGCGGTAACTGTCTCGCGGCTACGTTCGGTCCGGGTCTATGTCGTCGGCGATGTGCAGCGGCCTGGCGGATACGACATCAGCGCTCTTGCAACTCCATTGAGTGCGCTCTATGCAGCTGGCGGCCCTACGTCGGTTGGATCACTACGTACGCTGTTTCACTATCGCGGCAAGCAATTGGTCGAGAAGGTCGACCTCTATGACTTTCTGCTTCATGGCATCCGGAATGGCAGCGCGCCTTTTGAGAGCGGGGATACGCTGCTTGTGCCGCCCGCCGGACCCCAGGTCGCGATCATGGGCGCAGTCAAACGCCCGGCAATCTATGAACTCCAAGCGGGCAATACAACACTTGCCTCGGTCATTGAAGACGCCGGCGGATTGACCGCTGCAGCTTCGCCCAGCCACATCACGATCGAGCGGATTGATGCCCACCGAAAGCGGGTGACGGTAACACTGCCCGATGATGACACGCAACATTCAGCAACCTCCCAGGACGCAATCGAGCATTTCCAGGTTGAAGATGGGGACCGCATTCGTATCGAGCCGATTCTGCCCTATAGCCAGCAAGCCATTTACCTCGCAGGCCATGTCGTGCGTCCTGGACGTCTGCCTTATCGCGACGGGATGCGCCTCAGCGACGTACTTCACAGCTACCGGGATCTATTGCCTGAACCCGCAGCCCGTGGAGAAATTGTCCGGCTCGTTCCGCCCGACCTGCACGCCGAGACCATCGACTTCAATGTTCCCGATGTGCTGATCGGCAATGCCAACATCGACCTGCGGCCATTCGATACCATCCGGATCCTTGGACGCTACGAAGTGGATGCTCCCATGGTCACGATTCGCGGTGAAGTCTTACGGCCAGGCACGTATCCGATGTCCAAGGGCATGACCGCGGCAGGACTTGTCCGCATGGCCGGAGGCTTTAAGCGGGACGCTCTGTTGGAAAGCGCCGATCTGACGAGTTACAAGGTGAACAACAGCAACCGCCTCGTGGAAGAGCTTGCGACGGTGCAGATCGGCGCCGCGGTCGCGGGAACCGACCCTCACGCTGATGTTCCGCTCAAACCCGGAGACATTCTAGCGGTCCATCAGATCACCAATTGGAATGACATGGGCGAATCGGTAACGATTCGCGGCCAGGTTAAATTTCCCGGCAACTATGGATTCAAGGATGGCGACCGGCTGAGCTCGGTTCTGCGAAGGGCGGGAGGTCTTTTGCCTACCGCCTATCCGGCGGGTGCGGTATTCACTCGGCCGCACGTCCGCGAGCTCCAGCAGAAGAGCCGGGAAGAGCTCATTCGGCAGATAGAGACAAACTCAGCGGCGGCGAGACTTTCGCCCAGCCTTTCAGGCAGCAATGCGGGTGGTGTGCTGCAGATCATCAAGGCCCAACAAGATCAGGTACTCGCAGATCTGAAGAGTCATCCTCCAACAGGCCGCATGGTGATTCACATCAGCGCCGACATTGACAGTTGGGCGAATACCTCGGCGGACATCGAACTCCGCCCGGGCGACTTGTTGACGATCCCGAAGCAACCCGGTTTCGTACTGGTAACCGGCCAGGTTTACAACGCGACTGCTCTCACCTTTGCGCCTGGAAAAACCGCCGAGTGGTATCTGAGGCGCGCTGGCGGAACCAACTCAACCGCCAATCGAAAGGAAATATTCATCATTCGCGCGAACGGCTCAGTTGTTGGCCGCCACTCGGGCGGATGGTTTGATGCGGACGTTCTTTCAACCAGGCTCAATCCAGGAGATGTCGTCGTTGTGCCACAGAAGATTATTGGCAGCTCGCTTTTCTGGAGGAACCTGCTGACCACCGGACAAGTTGCCGCGTCCATCGCGATCACTGCCGGTGTGGCGGCAGCCGCGCTGTAGGCATGTTTTCCATGCCAAAGATGTCCTTACTGCTTGCGATGTATCTCATGATGACTCTTTCTCTTCATGCCGCCGGCCTCTCCAATCCTACAGACGGGGCGCAGGCCAGCGCCTCCAACATGGCGTCAACCTATGTACCGATTGATAGCTGGGTTTATCCGGCATTTGAGAGGCTTGCTGCCGAGGGCTACCTCCCAGCCGCATTCTTTAGTCTGCGCCCATGGACCCGGATGGATTGCGCTCGGCTGGTTGACGAAGCTGAGGATCTGGCAAACGACGATGGGCAGCGAGCCGCGGCGGCGGAAGAGACGTCTGACGTTCCTGCTCTTCTCGCCAGCCTGAAAGAAGAATTTGCCGTAGAACTAGCGCGGCGAGCCGGCGCACGCAACGTCGAGTTTGGCTTGGAATCGCTGGATCAACGGGTAACCGCGATTGCAGGCCGGCCCCTGACTGACGGCTTTCACTTTGGCGAAACCATGGTGAATGACGATGGCCGGCCATTCGCAGAGGGAGCAAATCTCTATTGGGGAGTGTCTTTCCGCGCCACTGCCGGGCCCTTTGCAGCTTACGTGAGAACCGAGCTCCAGCGAGTGCCGTCAGCGCCGGTTCCGGATGCAGCAGCGCAGCAGCAGATCGCGGCGGCGGATTTCACGCCAACAGCAGCGGCGGGGCCAGTCTCCGGCTTCCTCCGCGGCAGGCTCCTCGAAGCAAATGTCTCCTTCACGGTCTTCAACAATCAGTTTACGATCGGGCGTCAATCCCTCTGGTGGGGACCGGCGCGTAGCGGCGCGACCCTCTTCAGCAACAACGCCGAACCGATCGATATGCTTCGCTACGACCGTGTTCGCCCATTTGTGTTGCCGGGCTTCCTCAAGCTTCTTGGCCCCATTCGCGCACAGGCACTCGTAGGTCGCCTCTCTGGAACGCAGTTTGTTCGCCCGACATACCCGCCCTTCGGGACCTCAGGCACCGCACTCGGCGACCAACCCTTCATCCACGGAGAGAAGATCTCGTTCAAGCCCACGCCGAACTTTGAGTTCAGTGTCTCGCGCACGGTCATCTTCGGTGGTACAGGCTCGCCCGTGAACAGCTCCACATTTTTACGCAGCGTATTTTCAGCAGGAACCGCAAACGGAACAAATGATCCAGGAGATCGCCGCGCCGCCTTCGATGCACAATACCGAATCCCAGGACTGAGAAACTGCCTGACGGGTTATTTCGACGGCTTTTCAGAAGACCAGCCATTTCCTTTGGTTTATCCGACCGAAAGCGCGTGGCTATCTGGATTCTTTCTTCGTTGTGTTCCGCATCTGCCCCGTCTAACGTTGCGCGCAGAGGGACTTCTGTCGCCGCATCGCGATCTGGCCTTTCCGGGTTTCTTCTACTTCAACGTTCACTACCTGAGCGGCTACACGAATAGTCGACAACTGATCGGCAGTTGGATCGGACGCGAAGGAAACGGCGAGCAAGCGTGGGCGACCTGGAATCTCTCACCGCATTCTTCAGTGGAACTGAGCGGACGCGGCATGACGGTCAACAGGGAATTTCTGCGGGGCGGATCTTTACGAGACCTGCGGGCCACGGTCAATATTGCTCTTCGACCCGAATGGCAGTTGCTTCTGCAAGAGCAGACCGAGTGGTGGCGATTCCCTTTGCTATCCATGACCCCGCAGCACGATGCAGCATTCACAGTTCAGCTCACCTACCACCCGATTGGGAGAACAAAATAATGATTCCCAACTCGGTCATGACAACGCAGAAACTGGATCAGGCGCCGCAGACCAGCCCAGAGCCAACCTGGGCAATCCGCGCCACGCTGCTCTGGGAACATCGCCGCAAGCTGGCGCGAATTACGGCAATTTCTCTGCTGGTGAGTCTTGCCATTTCGTTTGCCATCCCCAAACAATACACGTCCACCGCAAGCATCATGCCGCCGGAAGAGCAGGGCGCCAGCGCGATGTTGTTGGCTGCGCTGGCAGGACATTCCGGGCCGCTTGGGGCATTAAACGGTCTCGCTAGTGGACTGCTCGGTGGACACACCTCTGCCGCGTTGTTCGTTGACCTGCTGCACAGTGGAACCGTGAGTGGCCACCTCATCGACCGATTCAACCTGCAGCATGTCTATCACAAGCGCTATCGCATTGATGCTGCCAAACATCTTGCGCGATGCACCAAGATCACGGAGGACAAGAAGAGCGGCGTCATCACGATTGCCGTGGAGGACACAAGCCGGACTCGCGCTCGTGACTTAGCACAAGCATATCTTGATGAACTCAACAAACTCGTCACACGGACAAATACTTCGGCCGCCCATCGGGAGCGCGTCTTCATTGAACAGCGCCTAAACGCGGTTCGAACGAGTCTGGAAAACGCCGAGCTGCAACTTAGCCAATTTTCGAGCAAAAGCAGCGCTATCGATATCAAGGAGCAGACCCGCGCCATGGTCGACACCGGCGCTCGGGTTCAGGCGGAGATCCTGGTCGAGCAGTCAGGTCTTCAGAGTCTGCGCCAGATCTATGGCGACGGCAATGTACGGGTACGGCAAACAGAGGCTCGTATTGCCAGCCTGCAGAGCGAGCTTGCAAAAATGACGGGGTCCTCGGCACCCCTGGCCGCAGATGCTATTGACGGCGGCGATGAGAACTCCGGGGGCAACGATAAGGGTGAACTCTATCCTCCCTTGCGCCAGCTTCCGCGGCTTGCAGTTCCATATTCGGACCTCTATCGCCGCGTGAAAGTACAAGAAGCCGTGTTTGAGTTGCTTACCCAGCAGTACGAAATGGCACGCATTCAGGAGGCCAAAGATGTTCCTGTTGTCAGCGTGATCGACGCTCCGGGGATACCAGAAAAGAAGTCCTTTCCCCCACGGTTGCTGCTCACTCTGCTGCTTACGTTCCTTTCATTCGCAGGCGCATCCGCCCTGATTCTGCTCCGCGATCACTGGGCCGATGTGGATCCTCGCGATCCGCGTAAGGCGCTCGGAGCGGATGTTCTGTCGGTATTACGCAGGCGGATGCACTCCTTCCGCACCAAGCGAGGTGGCGCATGAAAGCACACTTGACAGACGCGGCATACGATGTTCTGGGCCCCGGCTCCTATCCGATTGGCGGGGAGGTGCTCGGAGTCCTTCCCGTCGCCCGTTTGTTTTACGGCATGATCACGCTGGCACTGGAACCGTTGTTAGTTCATTGGCTATGCGCGGGAATAGAAGCGAGGCGATGCGGCCCGTGTGCTTCTATTCCTTGCCAGATCCAGGAGGGCTCGCAATCATGAAAATTCTCGTTGCCGCCGCCTCGTACGCCTCAAATATCTCTGGTATTCAGCGACACGCCTGCAATGTGGTGCGTTGTTTGTTGCAGCAACAGGACGTGTCCTTTGTGCATCTTGTCATCGCACCATGGCAGAGCAAGTTGATACAGGCCGCGGGAGTTAAGCCCAACGCCCGGCTTTCCACTCACCTGGCCGAAATGACGCTGAGCTCGCTGAGCCGGAATCTCTGGCACTACCGAAGGCTTCCGGAGCTTGCGGCTCAACTGAACGTCGATCTCGTCCATCTCACCTATCCTGTCCCCGTAAACGCCGCCGCGTTCCGTTGTCCTACGGTCGTGACGCTGCACGATATGTATCCATACGAGATCCCCGCGAACTTCGGGTTCCCGAAGTCCATTTTCAATCGCCTGGTTCTGAAGCAATGCCTTCGCAACGTAGACGCCATTGCCTGCGTTTCCGACATTACGCGTCTCCGCTTAAAGCAGTACTCATCGGCCGCGGTATGGCGAAAGGGAGTCCGGATTTATAACTGCGTCGAGGCGCAGCCAGGCTACGCTTCGCAGTCGCCGCTCCCAAACTGGAACGGTGGGCCATTTCTGCTTTGCATCGCGCAGCATCGCCGCAACAAGAATCTTTCGCTCCTCTTCCGCGCCTTTGATCGGCTTCGGCGCTCCGGTCAAATTGGGTCGGATATGAAGCTTGTCATTCTTGGAATTGCCTCGCAGGACACCCGCAACGTTTACAAACTGGTATCAACTCTGGAGCTTCACGAGAGTATTTGCTTTCTTGAGGGGCTGTCCGAACCGGAGCTGCAATGGTGCTACGCCCATTGTGAAATGGTCGTGGCTCCTTCTCTGACGGAAGGGTTCGGACTGCCGGTTGCCGAAGGGCTTCTTGCTGGGTGCAGGATCGTTTGTTCGGACATACCGGCCCATCGCGAAGTCGCGGACGGTCAATGCCGGTTTGTAGCACTGGGTCAAGACGCAGAAATAAGGTTCGCAGAAGCAATCGTCGAAGCCCTTAAAGATCCCAAGGGAAAGCCTGCCGCGTTTCCCCAGTTTTCCGCTCCGGTTCTCGCAAAACAATACGTGAGCCTCTACCGCGAGCTCATAACATCTGCAGTTTCTTTGGAGACCGCCAGTACGTCCCCTTCGATCAGCGTGGCGACGTCAGAAAGGCAGTCTCTATGAGGATCACAAGCTGCGTATCCGCGATGCGCTCAGAAAGGAACGGATATGGGCGCATCTGAATCTGTTACACCACGTCTCTATGCCGAGAACCTCGCGGATTCTCGTTCGGAATCGTGCGCCGCCTCGACCAACGCATTCCAAAGTGCGCTAGCGGCAATCGAGGGAATGGCCGATTTTCTGTCTTGTGCCTTCGGCGTCTTCGCGGCTTACTTGTGTGACCCCTCGTTATACATCGGAGGGCACATTCAATATCCTCTGCGTGAAGCAGCGGCGGTTGGGCTTGGCGTCTCTCTAGTTTCGATAGTTCTTCTACAACGGGACGGAGCGTATCGCGGGAACAGCGGGCTCCTCCAGATTCGAGAAACAGAACGAGCAATTCGCATCCCGATTCAGGCCATGTTGATCATGCTTCCGATCAGCTTTCTCCTTAGGTTGACGCTCTCCATCGAGAGCTTTCTCGCTGCACTCGTCCTCATTCCTTTCCTCCTGATTCTGCAAAAGCAGGCGCTCATTGCTCTCATCCATCGACTGTGCTTAACGATGTTGGGTGTAGACCGAGTCATCGTCTACGGGATCGGGGACACAGGGAAGCGTATCCTTTCGGTTCTCTCTCATTCAGTCAGGCTCGGATTCCATCCAATAGCTGTAATCGCCGAGGGTACTGCCTTCGATGGCGAATGGATGTCTGAGATGGGCTACCGCCGGCGTCGTTCTGTTCCGGTACAGCAGGGGCCGATCACATCAGCCATGCTGAGCTCTTGCCGATGCAGCACGTTGATTGTGTCGCTACCGAATCTTTCCGCAGTGCAAATTGCCGCCGCGGTGGATGCCGCAAAACAGGCCGGATCACGAGTTGTGTTCCTCTCCGCGGCCGAACTCCAGGAACAAAAATGGACTAAGTCGATTGATGTTGATGGCCTGTCTCTTACCCCCATGCTTGAGTCGTTCGAGTACTGGCCGTACTCAATCGCGAAGCGCTCAGCGGACCTGATCGGCTCCTCGCTGCTCTTAATATTACTCGCTCCTGTGCTCCTTCTGATTGCACTCTTCATCAGACTGGATTCCGCGGGCCCCGCACTGTTCGTTCAGGAAAGAGTGGGCCGCAATGGAAGGCTCTTCAAAATGTATAAATTCCGGTCGATGCACAAAGGAACGCCGAAATACGAGCCGTCACCGACCACGCCATTTGATCCGCGAATCACTCGAATCGGCAGGTTTCTCAGGAAGAGCAGCCTCGATGAGCTGCCCCAGCTGATGAATGTTCTACTCGGCGACATGTCGCTGGTGGGACCGCGGCCTGAGATGCATTTCATTGTGCGCAACTATACCTCTGAACAACAGCAGAGGCTGCAGGTGACTCCCGGAATAACGGGCCTATGGCAGCTAAGCGCGGATAGGGCGTTCCCCATCCACGCCAACATTCAATACGACCTCTATTACATCCGGAACCGCGGCTTCTTTATGGATGCAGCGATCCTGATTCACACGATGTTCTTTGCGATGCGGGGAGGCATATGACAAATCCAATTTCCCCAGCGCATGGCGTACTGACGCAGTATTGGCCGCCATTGTCTCGACTCCAATGGCGCGAGTCGAATGCTGACGATCCTGATCGTCGCGTATGTTTCTCTGGTTGCACAATGGCAACCGATCACTCAATCTGCCACCGGGGAAATCAATGAGCGTCGTCATCATCACGGGATCGTCCGGATTAGTTGGATCGGAAGCCGCTGCTTACTTCGCGGCGCTCGGGTTCGATGTGGTCGGTATCGACAATGGTATGCGCGAAGTATTCTTCGGCCAGCCGGCCTCCACCCGGTGGATGACGGACAAACTGAAAAACGAGCTGCCGGGCTATACACATTACGATCTGGATATACGCGATGCGCCTGCGATCAACCGCGTCTTCGCCAGATACGGCAGGGGCGTTGAACTGGTCATCCACGCCGCTGCTCAGCCGTCGCATGACTGGGCCGCCACCGATCCCATCACCGACTTTACGGTCAATGCGAACGGCACGTCCATATTGCTCGAAGCAGCGCGGACATATTCCCCCGAAGCGGTATTCATCTTCATGTCAACGAATAAGGTCTATGGGGATCGCCCCAATCGCTTGCCTCTGGTGGAACTGGACACTCGTTGGGAGATCGACCCAGTGCATGAATACGTCAATGGAATTCCGGAGACCATGTCCATCGATGGAACCCTGCATAGCTTGTTCGGCGCTTCCAAGGTGGCGGCGGATACGCTCGTCCAGGAGTACGGCCGTTATTTTGGCATGAGGACCGCTTGCTTTCGAGGAGGATGCTTGACGGGACCGAACCATTCGGCGACTCAACTCCATGGGTTTCTCGCCTATCTGATGAAATGCGCTGTTACGGGCGCGCCGTACACGATCTTCGGCTATAAGAGCAAACAGGTTCGCGACAACATCCATTGCGCCGATCTGATTCAGGCGTTTCATCAGTTCTTTTTGGACCCGCAATGCGGGGCTACTTATAACATTGGCGGCGGCCGCTTCAGCAACTGCTCGATGCTTGAAGCAGTAGCGCTCTGCGAAACCATCACCGGCAACGAGCTGAACTACACCTATATCGACGAGAACCGTAGAGGCGATCACATTTGGTGGATTAGCGATCTGTCTCGCTTCAAGGCTGATTATCCAGCCTGGTCGCCGCGCTTCAACGTCCCCGGCATTTTGCGCGAGATCTATGAGTTGAACATGGAGCGATGGAGGGCCAGGTGCTTAGTTTAGGCAAGAAAAATGTACTTGGAATTTTGATTGATGCGGTGGACTACGAAGCGGCCGTCTCGTTTGTATTCGAACGTGTCCGGGAAAAGCGTGCGGCAATGATTTCCGCTCTAGCCGTTCACGGAGTGATGACGGGCGTGTTGGATCCGGAGCACAAGTTCCGCTTGAATGGCTTCGACCTGCTCGTCCCGGACGGCCAGCCGGTCCGCTGGGTAATGAATTGGCTTTACGGAACAAAGATGGCCGCCCGCGTCTATGGACCTGAACTCATGCGAAGAATCTGTGAGCGGGCGGCGGACAACGGCGCCTCGATTTATCTGTATGGAAGCACAAGACCGGTTGTCACCGCGCTGGCTGAGTCACTTACTCGAATGTTCCCAGCAATCAACATTGCGGGGAGCGAGCCCTCAGCATTTCGCAAGCTGAATCCGAATGAGCGAACCGCCCTTCAGCAGAGAATCCAATCGTCTGGCGCATCAATTGTCTTTATTGGGCTGGGTTGCCCCCGACAGGAGATTTGCGCCTATGAATTACGCGGCGGACTCTCAGTTCCAGTATTAGCGGTCGGCGCCGCTTTTCCGCTTCTGGCTGGGATACTGCCCCAGGCTCCACCTTGGATGCAGCACGTTGGGTTGGAATGGTTGTTTCGTCTCATCGTTGAGCCGCGTCGATTGTGGCGCCGCTATCTTTTGCTGAATCCTGCATATCTCGTGCTTGTGGCCTTGCAGCGTTGCGGACTTATGCATTTCTCTCCTCAGGGCCGCCCACCGGCTGAAGAACTCTTAGTGGGTTAACGTGCTTCTGGAAGCCCCCTGAACGGGGGTAATCACGCGGATGAATCGAGCATTCTACTCGTACCGCATGGGACTGGCATTGCAGTTGCGTCGCCGCAACGCACCGTCACATTCGAGGCTGAGAACCGGCGTTCGATGGAAGCAGCAAGCGAGTAGCGATTTCCAGGAACTCGATGTGTCTGGCCCGATATTGGAGTGAGTCTGTGGTTACGCCTGGACCTGGTCCAATCTGGAGGCCATCTTCGCCCCAATCGATCCCATCGAGCGCCCAGGGAAGGGCCTGGTTTTCTACCATACTTCTCCAATGATCGGACTTGCCGTACCAACGATGAAGCCAGTTCATCGTCCCGCGTTCTCTGCAGTGTTCAATGCAAGATCAAAGAACCTGGAGATGACTTCCCTGCCGGATTCCTCAATCTGCATCCTCTTCGTCTCCGCCTCGTCGAACATCCCACTCGGCAAATGGTCTCGCCACGCCGCCCAGGTGTCGGCATCCGGTTCAATATGAAACTGGAGCCCGTAGGCCCGGCTCCCAAACCGGAATGCCTGGTGCGCATACATTGGGCTCGATGCAAGCAGCACAGCACCTTCCGGCAATGTGAATGTATCGCCATGCCAATGGAAGGCTGGCAGCTCCCCGCCCAACCCAGCGAAGAGAACATCCTCCCGTCCCGCTCCGGCCAGTTCTATCGAACCGAAACCGATTTCCGCCCCATGGCCTGGAAAGACCGTGGCGCCAAGCGCCTTTGCCAACAGTTGCGCTCCCAGACAGACGCCGAGCACGGGAACGCCGCTACGACTCACTGCTTGCAGCAGTTCGCATTCTTTGCGGAGAAATGGGTGCAGATCTTCTTCATAAGCGCCCAATGGGCCGCCCATCACCACCAAGCCGTCCATGTGATCCACCGTGGGAATCTTATCTCCACGGTCGAGGCGTCGAATATCGACTTCGCACCCGCGCTTTTCCGCCTCACGAGCAATCATTCCCGGTCCTTCCCACTCGACATGCTGTAAAACAACCCAGCGGCTTCTCATCTCGTCATTCTGGCATACCCTCTCTGCGCCATGGCGGCAAAAGCCCAAGTGCAGGATTGCTTTTCGCATCCAATTATTCTTTCCGCGTAGACTGCGTGCCGAGTGCTTCGTAAACATAAGGCACTCTGGAGCAACTGTATGCATTACAGGTGTACTTAATCTCCGTGATAAATGGACTATTGCCGCTCACTTTCGCTACGGAGAATCTGAATGGGTTGATGTTTTGGCCAGTTCTTCCTAACCTAATGGGAGGAGAAGCATGAAGTTGGAGATTGCCGCCATACTCGAAGCAATTTGAACTTTTCCTGGAATTCGAACACGCAAGTGTTGCAGTTCGCGCGGAGAGAGATTTTCCACGGGCGTGAGCGCGGTGTGTTGGGAGAAACGAATGACGGTATGGCCCCTGGCCGTCTATTCCGCGGCTGTGCTTCTCATCTTCGTGGTGATGTTGGGCGTTTCCTGGGCCCTGGGACAGCGCCACCGGGAACCCGCAACGGGCTCACAGTATGAGTCCGGCATCGTCTCTCAGTGTTCGTCTCATGCGCGCTTGTCAGTAAAGTTTTTCCGGTTGCGGCCTTCTTTGTGGTCTTCGACCTTGAGGCAGTCTTTCTCTTCCTTTGGGCTGTCGCCGGCCGCGATCCCGGTTGGCAAGGTTATACAAAAGCTCTCATTTTTCCGGAATCCTGCTGGTTGCGCTTGTCTATCTCTTGCGCACCGGTGCGCTCGACTAGTACGGGGTCACGAGCGAGAAGGAGCGGCCCTGATGCTGCTGTCGCTTGCGGGCATTCCGCTCACCGCCGGCTTTCTAGCCAAGTTTTACCTTGTGGCCGCAGGCGCTGATTCTCATGCTTGGTTGCTTATCCTCGTCCTGGTCATCACCGGCACCATCGGCCTGTTCTACTATCTGCGAGTGGTCGCGGCGTTGTTTTATCAGCCAGTCTCGGAGGGTCCGGCGCCTGAACCTTTGCCGCGCCTTGGCAGTATCTGTCCTCCTGGCTGTGCTCACGGTGTTGGTAACTCGGTTTGGAATCTTTCCCTCGCCGGTGTTCGACCTGATTCGATCTGCAATCGGCAGCATCTTATGAACAGAGGGTTCTGAATCATGGAAAACGTACTTTATCCCGCTGCAACACTTGAAATCGCAAAGAAGCGCGAACAGCTTACGCCGGAAACCTTAAACGCCTGGCGCGCCTTCAGCCGGCAGGTTTTCGCCGACGGAGCCTTGCCTGCGAAGACAAAGGACCTCATAGCGATTGCCGTTGCGCATGTAACGCAATGCCCGTATTGCATCCGCGCACACACCAAAAGCGCTCTTGCCAAGGGGGCGACCGACAAGGAGATCATGGAGGCCATCTGGGTAGCCGCCGAAATGCGGGCCGGAGGCGCCGTCGCGCACTCAGCCCTCGCCATTGATGTGATGAAAGACCATGCTTCACCTGAGGAGGAACGATGACTTTGGCTGCGCACGAGCAACGCGCATTGGTGGATCGGCTCATGTTGGCCTGCGGAGGGAACTATTCTCCGGAGATTCGGCGACGCTTCTTTATCAGCGGTCCCCAATGGGCCGCGGCGTACCGAGGCCAGGCGCTCTTCCATGCTCCTACACGTGAGCCGGTTGAGCCGGCGGATGTGATTCGGCATTTTTCAGAGATCGGTATCGGGTGGTGGACGAGTCACGACACAGACATCATTTCCACGGGCGAACTGATGACGGGAAGGCAGGATGAAATTCTGGACGGCATCGCAACTTCGCTGAAGCAATATGGCGTCCAGTGCTCCATGGTTACCGGCGAAACATTCTTCAGCCCCGTCTGGGCTGGAAGCCCCGCCGGCGAGCAACCGGAGGTGCGCGCCTATGCGGCCCGCCGCCTTGAGAACGTGGTGGAAATCGGGCATACGCTGGGTGCTCATTTCGTCGTCTATTGGCCTGGGACGCTCGGATATCAGTTTCAGGGGATCGTCGACGAGACGGTGATGTTGAAGCGATATGCCGATCTGCTCAACGCGGCATGCGAGAAGGACCTGTCGGTCGCACATGCACGCGGTACGTCAACGATGCGCCATTGTCTTGAGGCAAAGCCATTCGAGCCACAGGCGGAACTGATCCTGCCAACTACCGACGCGATGCTGGGGTTCATCGGTTCGGGGCTCGTGAAGCATCCGGAAATGGTGGGAGTGAACACGGAATATCTGCACGAACTGATGTGGGGCGGCGCTCCGCGTGCGGCGCTTGCCCGCGCCCTTGTCGCTGGAAAGCTGTGGCACTTCGATATCAACGATGGCTACCGGCTCAAGCATGACGTGGATATTGCAGTGGGATTGATTAACCCTCTGGACTGGTTAAATGTGCTCGTACTCCTGCGTACGCACGGATATAACGGCCCCTTCAATCTGGACTATAAGCCGGCGCGCACGACGAGTAACTACGGGGTCTTCAAAGTGAGTTTTCCTACCGCGGTCGATCGCTTCATCACGCTCTGGGAAATTGCCGGCGAGGCCATTGCCGATCCCATCATCGGCGAAGCGACTCGGGCGCTGGAAGCAGGTGGCGGCATAGCGGAAGTGAACAATCCGGATGCTGTGTTCGAAGGGAACAAGGAACTATGGACGCTCCATGAACTGATCAGCCACCGCCTCTTTCAAATCCTGCTCGGGCAGCATCGCGGCAGGACATTTGTGGACCTCGCACCGTGAAGTCCAGAAGGGCAACTCGGTTCAGAAGCGGACCGCGCGGCCTCTGAATTGGGCCGGTATCCATTGACGCTCGCTTCATAAGATGTTCGTTGAGGGCAGCTGGGGCAAGTCACTCGTTCTAAAACAGTGCCGGCTGGTTACCCAATCTTCTCAAGCGTGCCTTGATAGTCCTCGACGAACTTCCGTATCCCCTTCGTCGTGAGTTCATGCGAGATATCAAAGTTCTCCCATGGCTGGTTTAGATCCAGAGATTTATACATGATCGGTTTGAGCGTGTGCCCGTCGGGAGTCTTCCCTTTGTAGGTGAAATGCTGTTCTGGCAGAGGAAATCCCTTTGCAGCCCACCCCTCAAGAATCTTCGCCGGCACGGTAACAAGATCGGCTCCAAATGCAAACGAAGCCAACAGATGATCGAGGTTCCGAATACTCGCTGCGAGGATATGGGCGTGCCCGTCGCCCGAGTCATACATTTTGCGAATGTTCTTGATCAGATCCATCCCGTTATCGTCGAGGTCATCGAGTCTTCCCACGAAGGGGGAGACATAGGCCGGCGCCGCCGTGCCTTTCGTCGCACCGTAGACGGCGGCAGCCTGGTCCTGAGAAAAGCACAAGGTGATGTTGACGCGGATGCCGTCGCGCACCGACATCTGCGCCGCGAGCAGACCCTCGTGCGTGCATGGGTATTTGATATACGCGTTGGGTATCCAGGTGAACATCTCCTTCCCTTGGACAAACATCTGTTCGGCCTTGGTATCGAGATCGGCGAACACTTCAATCGACACCCCGGCATCGCCGACGAGAGGAGAAATTTGCTGAACGATGTTCTTGTACTCTTCGTTTTCCTCCTGCCTGCTCAGTCGATGGCCGGAGGCGATGAGTTTGCGGATCTCGGGATTCTTCGCAATGAGCGATGGATTGGTTGTTTGACCATCCACGAAACCAAGTAGTCCCTTGATTCTGCTCGTCTCCGTGGGATCGCCGCCGTCCACGAGGATCTTCGTCTTTGTTCTTGGTGCTCGCATTCTTCGGCTCCTACCTTGTGGCCTCACCGTGGATCACGAACTCCACACTCAAGGGATCACTTTTCAATCGGTGCACCGACGATGCTGCCATACTCTGTCCAACTACCGTCATAATTTTTTACGTTGGGCAGGCCGAGCAGATACTTGAGCACGACCCAGGTGTGACTTGAGCGCTCGCCAATGCGGCAATAAGAGATGGTATCTTTGCCGGGATCAACGCCGGCATTTGAGAGATAAATCTTGCGCAGGTCGTCGGCGGATTTGAACGTCCCGTCCTGGTTGATGGCTGTGCTCCACGGGATGCTTTTTGCACCCGGGATGTGGCCGCCGCGTTGGGCCGTCTCCGTCATACCCGGGGGTGCTATGACCTTGCCGGTGAATTCATCGGGGCTGCGCACGTCCACCAAGTTGTGACGCTTGTCCGATTGCGCTTTCAGCACCTCCGGCAACAGCGCGCGCAGGGATAGGTCTGGCTCGCTAACCTGGTATTTCGTTGGCGTGGTCTTCGGCTTTTCTGGCGTGAGCTCCTTATCCGCCTCGTTCAGCCACTTCACCCGGCCACCATTCATTAAGCGCACGTCCTTATGTCCATAGAGCTTGAACAACCAAAAACCGTATGCGGCAAACCAATTGTTGTTGTCCCCATACAGGATTACCGTATCGCCAGGGGAAATGCCCGCTTCGCTCATGAGCCGCTCGAACTCGTGCTTGCTTACAATGTCGCGGCGAACCTGGTCCTGCAGCTGGCTCTGCCAGTTGAGGCCGACGGCTCCGGGAATGTGGCCTGCGTCGTAGGCCTTGGTATCCACATCAACCTCTACGAGCCTGATGCCCGGCTTGCCGAGGTTTTGCTTCACCCAGTCGGTTTCGACCAGGACTTCGGGATGTACGTAATGATTTGTCGTCATATTGTCGCCTTTGTCTCCTGTGGTTCAAGCGCAGGGATGTGTTTGGTCATGTTGGAAGTGTACTTGAAAATGTTGTCTGGGAAGATCATCACTCCGAACCCGCGCTGGTCACGGGCCGCAATTTGCAGGGCGCCTTCCAGAATCAGACCCGAACTTGGACCCGCAAACAGTCCTTCATTCTGGCACAGTTCCAGTGCGCGGGTGTAGGCGAGATTGAAATCGATTTCGAGAATATCGTCGATGAGCGATGGCTCGAAGAGCTTGGCAACTTCGAGTTGCGAGACGTTGCGCAGCCCCGGCACGTCGTGACCTTCCGTCGGCTGGACAGCGATAATCTTGATGTTTGGGTTTTTACTGCGGAGAAATCTGCCGATCCCCGTCACCGTGCCGCAGGTGCCCATGGACGTGAACAGATGTGTGACGCGGCCTTCGGTCTGCTTCCATATCTCCGGGCCCGTCGTTTTAATGTGCGCCTCGACGTTCTTCTCATTTTCATACTGGTTAGGCATCACGTATTTGTGACTCTGCGCTTTTGCGTATGTCTTGGCGAGGTTGATTGACCCGTCTCCCAGGCCGGGCGCGGGGCATAATTCGTCTGAGACGACCTCCAGTTCGGCGCCGGCAATCTTCAGCAGGACTTTCTTTTCGTGCGGAATCTTGTTTGGCACGATGGCCAGCATTCGATGCCCCCGCGCACGTGCCAATGCCGCCAGGCTGATGCCGGTGTTGCCCGAAGTCGGTTCGACCAGGCCGCGTCCATCACCCAGTTCACCACGCTCTTCCAGATCGCGCAGCAATGACCACGCGGCGCGGTCTTTTACGGAACCGAACGGGTTCACCCATTCGAGCTTGGCGTACAGAGAAAACTCAGGGTTGGGATTGAGCCGGTTGATGCGCACAATGGGCGTAGGGTTCGCCTCACTCGGCATCATTTCAAATACGTTCTCGTAAACCCGTGTCGTATGATCCATAGGGAATATCTCGCCTTGAGGCTGCTTCTTCCTGTCAATCAGATCGAAGATGCAAAACGATCCGTGATGCCCGGACAGAGCAGGGCTGCTGTCCCTATTTTGCTCTGCTCTTCAGGAGTGCCAGTCGGATTGCGAGGACCAGCGTGCAGAGGCACTTGAAGTCCGGTTCCCCTTCAGTAGCCGCCGAACTCCTCGGTGCGAACATTGTCGTCATCAACTCCGGAATCCGCCAGCATCGCACGCATCCCAGCCACAAACCCGGGAGGTCCGGTCACGTAGTAAATAGCCGGTGGGAATCCTCCTAGATGCTTCTCGAGCATGTTTCGACTGATCTTATCAGATTCACCATTCCAGCTCCGCCGGGACTTTTCCATTCCTGTCATGCAGGCAATCAGCTTGAAGTTGGGATTCTGCTTTTCGAGTGCCTGCAACTCCTCAAGAAACGGTGCATCCTCCGGCCCGCGGTTCGAATAGAAGAGAAAGATTCGATGAGGCAATTTGTTTTGCGTCGCATTCAGGATGATGCTACGGAAGGGAGTGATGCCGATTCCACCACACAACATTACCGCGGCACGCGAACTGTCATTGTGAAGCCGCAGGTCGCCAAAGGGACCGTCGATTTTCACCTGAGTCCCCGGTGAGGCATGCCGCAGAACTCGCTTGAATGCGGAGTCCCTTAACCGGGTTGCCACGAGGAGAAAGTCCTCCTGTGGTGCACTCGCAATCGAAAATGCGCGTGAATTGCCCTCAGAGTCAGTTTCAGATGGATTCAGCAGGGTGACTTCGATGAACTGCCCCGGCCTAAAAGCAAAATCAGGAGGCTTCTCAAGCCGGCATGCAATTGTGCGTTCAGCAATCTCCCGGCAATCCCCGATCTGAACCAAAAATTCGTGTTGTACGGCAGGTGTCACGGCCCTCTTCCTTCTTCCCCGGATTGGATTTATCGACGTTCAAACAACCGACGTCCCAACAACCATACTCTCCCGCTCACCGATCCCAAACAATAGTCGATTTGTACCAATGAAAGAGACAAAAGTCATCCAGCATTCCGTCATGAAAGCTCTGATAATGCATGACGTTGTTCTCTGTTTGCACGTGAGCAGAAGATGAGCACACGAGCCGACATAAGAGGAGATCTGCGAATGAAACCTCGAATTCAATATGCCAAGGCCGCGCCGGAGGGAATCAAGGCAGTGCGCGGACTGGAGGACTACGTTCGGCAGTGCGGCCTGGAAGAGTCACTGCTTGAGCTGGTAAGGCTGAGGGCCTCACAAATCAACGGATGCGCCTATTGCATTGATATGCACACAAAGGATGCCCGCGCGGAAGGAGAAACAGAGCAGAGGCTCTATGCGCTGGTCGCGTGGGAAGAGACGCCATTCTTTACAGAGCGGGAGCGTGCGGCGCTTGCCTGGACCGAAGCGGTGACGAAGGTCGGCGAAGGACATGTGGCGGACTCTGTCTTCGAACACGCTGGTCGCTATTTTGGTGAGAAAGAATTGGTCGATCTCACCCTGGCCGTCGTTGCCATCAATGGATGGAATCGTCTGGCAATCAGTTTTCGGACGGTTCCTGGAACCTACAGTCCCATTCAACGAAATGTTTTGAAAAGCAATGCCGATACCAAAGCATCGAAGAAGGAAAGTGGATAGGATGAGCGCGGCTAGAAGTGGAAGCTTTGCCGTCCAGCAGCCGCCGCGGGACTGAAGCGGCAGAGTGTTACATCAAGTTGATCCGGCGAGGCCGAACAACAGTGAGCGAAGACTCAATCAACGATAAGTCAAAAGGAAACAGCCGCTGCGTCACGCTTTGGACGGTGGGCCACTCTACACGGTCCTTGGATGACTTCATCGCTCTTCTTCAGGCTCACGGCATTCAGCGGCTGGTCGATGTAAGGACCATCCCTCGCTCGCGGCACAACCCGCAGTTCAACCAGGATCAATTGCCAGTGTCCCTTAACCGAGCCGGGATTCAATACGTCCATATGCCTCCCCTTGGCGGTTTGAGACATGCACGGCGCGACTCGGTCAATGCAGCTTGGCGAAACGCGAGTTTCCGCGGCTTTGCCGACTACATGCAGACTACGGAGTTCGATGCTGCCCTCAGGGAGTTGATTCGTCTGGCACGCGGCCGGCGGACGGCAATCATGTGCGCGGAGGCCGTGCCCTGGCGGTGTCATCGTTCTTTGATCGCGGATGCGTTCGTTGTTCGCGGACTTCAGGTCGACGAGATTACAGGCGGCAACAGTACGCGCCCACACACGCTTACACCATGGGCCTGCGTGGCCGGAGATCGCATCACTTATCCCGCTGCACAGCATGAAGCCACACCAACCGAATAGAGGACATCAAGAAGAGAATCATTTCGTATTGGAAGGGAAATAGAGATGACTCACCAGATTGCAAGTATCCACCGGCAGAGCCGGAGGCTTTACGGTTGCTGGCCCTCAAGCGGGACTTTTTGCAACCATCCGAAGCAATAGCAAGAACAAAGGTATACGCCTTGTACGGCAATCTACGCTGCCGCAGCACAGTCAATTCAAGGGAGAGCAGACTCCCGGAATTCTCAAAGTTCTACTGCCACTTCGGCAGGACCGTGGGAGCTCTCTTTTGGATGAACACTCCTGATCTTCTCGCGGTAACGAGTGTCTAACCCGCTCGCTCCAACAGAGCTGCAGGCGGGGCAGCTTGCAGAGACAAGGACGGTCAGGTTCAGTTCCCATCACCGGCAGGCAAAGTTGGCTGCATCTTCGCTGTTTCCGTGCCCGGTGTACTGGGCGTGTTTCGGATATGCGCAAAGCGGTCGGCTTCTGCCTGGAAAGGCCTTGCCAGTGGCAATGACCGACTCGGGAGCGTTTCCCTTTTGGACCCAGTTTACGAGCGCCGTGAGCATGTCGAAGTGGTCCAATGCTGGCCCGCCGCCACAGTGCTCCATTCCCGGAACCAGGAACAGGCGGCTCCACTGCTCCACCTTTTCCGGGCCGCCATTAGCCGCACTCATTTCCTTGTAGTAACGCAGTGTGTCCAGCGGCGAGAACCACGGATCACTGTCCCCGTGAAAGAAGATCAGCTTTCCACCGTTCCCGGCAAACGTGGTGAGATTTGTTGAAGCCGGTTCCACCAGCGGATCGGAAGCATGCAGCGCAAGCTTGTCCACATCAATCGTCGTGGCCGTCGTGTATGGACCAAAGAGGCCGTGCGCGCCCAGATTCAGCAGACCTGGCGCCCATTCCTTCACTGTGATGCCGCTGTCATACAGGAAGCCAGGATAGACCTGCGTGCCGTAGGAGTTCTTCGGCCCGCTGAATGCCTTCTTGATCGCCGCTATTTTGTTGGGCGCGATGCAGTCTTCAGTCTGACCCGGCTTACACGCCAGCACAGCAGGATCAAAATGGCAGCCAAGAGGGTCGAAGATCATCCCGTCGGCAACCCCGTCCAGCTTGTCGCACTTCTTCATCAGCGCATCCATGAAGAGCTTGCGCTGGCCATCTGTGAGGAACTTCGCGATCTCCGGCTTACCGGACGCATCCTTCGGAGAGGCTTGGTTGTAGGCCACGGGGAACCATTGGCTAATGGCCAGATTCGACAGGCCCGTCCGCATCGCCGGATCTCCCGACACAATTCCGTTGAAGATCGCCGGGAAGCGCTGGGACAGGATCATGCCCTCGCGGCCGCCGGTTGAGCAGCCCACGAAGTAGGAGTACTCGGCGGGCTTCGCATAGTACTTGTCGATAATCTGTTTCGCTACGCGTGCCACTTCGGCATTGGCCTGGAAGGCAAAATCAAGATACGCCTGCTGGTCGCGCATGAAGGAAAAGTCGAATGAGCCATGCGTTGCCTTGTGCCCTGTGTCCGTGCTGGCGACGGCGAATCCGCGCATCAGTGCGGGCTTGTCTCCTGCGTAGGAATCCCCGACGGGGTAGAAAACGACTCCGTTTCCGCCGCCTCCCCCCTGCATCATGAAGTCGCCATTCCACGTACTCCGCGAAGGCAGAGCCAAGGCAAACCGGACTCCGTATTCCACGCCATCTACTCCCTTGCGCCGATGAAGTACGCCCTCGACACGGCAGTGCGCAGGCAGTTTGCCGCTGTAGCGCGGGTACGTCGACGGAACCGTCGAACCGGCCGGAACCGGCACGGCATTTGTAATTTCAACGCCGCTAATTTTCAGGTTCCCGATATCCGCACAGGATTGTGACGCATGCGCCTGTGCGGGCAGAACCGAGCATACCAACGCACCCGTCAGCAGAAAGCAACTGTACAGCTTCATGAATGTCCCTCTCTCAGCAGACTTGTTTGCCGTTCCTCGGGTCACTGGGCGCGTTGCGCCACCGGTATCCGAAAGATGCTGATACTGATCGGCGCGACAGACAGACTGTGCTCCGAGCCATCTACCATGGTTTGTGTGATCGTCACCTGCGGCGACTGCCCCACCTTATCCGCGGCTTGCAGATCCTTGCCGGTGATTTGCCACAGCGTTGGCCGCCCTTCCGGCCGCACTCCGGCTGCTTCCAGATCGAATTTCTGCTCCGTCTCCGTCGCATTCACCACGGCAAGCGTGAGGAATTTACGGTCCGGCGTCAGCGCCGCGAACATATCCAGCGGATAAGTCGGGCTGCCTGAGTTGGTCTCCGGCTGGTCGCCGCCGATTGGATATTGTGGCGCCGGCTGCGGCGAGTTTCCCGTGAGCGCCACCGGTATCGAACCCGGAACAAAGCCCTCGCCGTAAAGCTTGTACACAAGTCCGGTGGTGTTGAATACGGCCGCCGTCGGCGTGTAGTCGAGCGTGGAAACACCCATCGTGCGCGCTGACATTCGCAAATAGTCCGTGTGCCGCAGCATCTCGTTCAGGATCATCCCGTAGGCCAGCGCCATCTTCAGGTCCGGAGCCCGGTTAAAGCTCCCTCCGAAGTATGCATACTCATCGATGGAGAGAAAGATGTGCTTCTTCTCTAGCTGTGGGAAGCGCTCCTCGTAGCGATGCCAGGTCTGGGCGTAGAGGTGGACAATGTTCGCGGGATAGCGCGCAAACTCGAGCGGCGTCTGCTTCACCTTGTCGTAGCCGTTATCGGTCGGCGCCTCCAGCGGCAGGTGTTTCGCCTTTTCCACGTTGAAGCGCTGGCCGGAGCGCGCGTACCAGTGCTGCGTGATGCCGGAGAAATTGCCCCAGGAGTGTTGGATCTCACCTCCGGTCCAATCCTCGGGCGTGCCCTCCACAGCCCTCATGTTGTCCACGTCGTTCGCCCGCATCTCGCCGGTCAGGTCCATCGGCTCCGGCATGTTGCCGGAAGCCAGCAACACGATTGACGGATCGGCCTTACGCATCGCCGCAGCGAACTCGTTGTGCTTTAGAACGTAATACTTCAGATCGGTGCGGCCCAATTGCCATGTGCCGTAGGGCTCATTGCCGATGTCCCAGAATTTCACGCCATAAGGCAAAGGATGCCCGTTCCGTGCCCGCTCCGCGCCCAGCCGCGTGTGCACCGATCCATTCATATACTCGACTTCTTCAGCCGCGGAATGCGCATCGCCGAATCCCGCATTCACCGTGATGTATGGCTCCACGCCAATCAGCCGGCACAACGTCATGAATTCGTCCAGGCCCACATCATTCGACTGCATCGCGCTCCACGCGTAGTCGAAGGTTGGCGGCCGCTTGTCGCGCGGTCCCACGCCGTTGTACCAGCTCCAGTCGGAAAGGAAGTTGCCGCCAGGCAGCCGCCAGAAGCCCGAGTGCAGCTTGCGCAGCAGTGCAATCGTGTCCGGCCGAAACCCGTTCACGTTATCTGCAGGCATAAGGGAAGCCGTGCCGACATGAAAACTCCCCATACCGGTTCCACTAATCTCAAGCGCTGCATCGCTGCTGCCGGACTTTGCCGTAAAGTGGAAGGGAAACTCGGCATAGGCACTCGGCAGATGGGCAAATGTGACCGTCTCCCGGCCCTCGTTGCCCTCGCCCCAAATCAGCGCAACCTTTACCGTGCTGCCCGGTGTGCCCTTCAGCCAGATGCGGCCAACGTACTTCTTTCCTTTCACTAGAGACAGGCCCGATTGCCGGATGCCGCGCGGCGTTGCGCCGTCGAGCGAGATGCGGGGGCTCTGCGCGCCCACAAAGGGCTCGTCCTTGTCCATCGTCACGGCTCCGTCCGGTCCCACAGGACGCCATTTTTGCGACTGCATACCCGGAAAGCCACCCTGCCGTTGACCCGGCGCTTCAGGCTTTGCCGCCTCAATCGGGAAGTAGAACTTCCGGTCGTCCAGCATCTCAGACCACAGGCTCCGATAAATCAGAGGGCCGATGTGCTCGATGAACATGCCGAACTCATATTTCGAAGCGGGCGCTGCCGTCTGCTGCGCATCGATGTGAACGACGATTTGCTGCGGTGTTGCGGGCTCCGCGCTCTGCCCCGTCGCGACGGCACAGGGCAGCGACAACGCCGCCGCGGCAAGAAACACGATACGCAATCTTCCAGGGGTCACGGATCTCCTCCTCAAAGTGACATGCAACTCTTAGGCTTCCCTGAATTGGGAAAACGATTACCGAGCCTGGAGCATAACGCGCGTGCCTCATATATGTAAAGCGATTTTCTAGAGCTCACAACTGCGCCATTTTCGCAAGCTTGTTCCCTGTGCCGATGCGCCCATCGCTACCCCTGCGATGTCATGAACTGGTCAGCTCTGGCCTGGAGTTCTCTGTCTGCCAAGCCTTGCCGTGTGAGGGTTGGAACCACCACCGGTTACGCGCCTGATGCACTGGGACGCCAAAGCAAAGACCCTCCTTTCGCGCGGCGGCTGCCCACGTGCCAACGACGTCGCTGTGGCGAGTGCCTTCAACCCTGCAAATGTACGTTTTTGCCGATATCCGCAGGACAAGAGCGCTCGGTCGCAAGCCGGTTCAATCTGCCGCCAATTCAGGCACAAAATGAGCCAAAAAAAAGGCCCCGCTCTGGGACCTTGATTCATCAGGAGTTCTGTTTGGGGCGGCTAGTGGGGATCGAACCCACGACATCCTGAGCCACAGTCAGGCGTTCTGCCGCTGAACTATAGCCGCCATTTACCCTTTTGATTGTAGCATCGAAGCAGCCCTCACGGCCCATCCGCCAGGACGCAGCGCATGCCCCTTCCGCCCGCCAATTCGCAGCAACTCTCCCGGCCGCCCGCAGACTCCTCCGCCGAAACGCGGGATCGCTGGGCCCACGGAGCATGGCTCTTCCGCGACCGCACCCTCCGAGCGCTCGAAATCCTGCTCGACGAGGCGTTTCACATCCCCGGCACCGGCTTTCGTTTCGGCATCGACGGCCTCATCGGCCTTGTCCCCGGCCTCGGCGATGCGCTCGCCGGCATGCTCTCGCTCATCATTCCCATCGCCGCCTGGTCCCGCGGCCTGCCTTACATCACCCTCATCCGCATGGCCGTCAACCTCGGCATCGGCGTGCTCGTCGGCACCATCCCCGTGCTCGGTGACGCATTCGACATTGCATGGAAGCCCAACCGCCGCAACTATCTCCTGCTGCAACGTCATCTCGGTCAACCGCGCCGCCACACCTGGCGCGACTGGGCCTTCCTCGTGCTCCTTCTCGGCTCGCTAGCCCTCATCCTGGCCCTCCCCGTCGCGCTTGCCTTGTGGTTCCTTTTCTGGCTCATGCAACGCTAGAGCCGACGAGGCCCCGCGGCCCGCAATTCATTCCGCGATACAATCAAGGATAGGTTTCGGGGCGTAGCGCAGTCTGGTAGCGCATCTGCTTTGGGAGCAGAGGGTCGGGGGTTCGAATCCCTCCGCCCCGACCATCACAATCCATTTGCTTCTTTCAGCGCGGAATCATCACGTCATCTTTGCGGGCAATAAAGACGCATTCCCCCCGTATGAGTCCGTAGCGCGCACTGCTGGGGCCGTCGGCCTGAAATTCATGCAGAGAGAAGCCTGAGGACTTTACCCGGTCTCTGAAATCCCGCCCGTAATACCGCACATGGTCCGCCTGGGCAAAATGACGCTCGCGATCCGCCTCCCTTGTGATTTGCGGGTCTTCATAGGTCCGCTCCCACGCTTCAATAATCGGAACCGTGGTGATGAGCCGGCCGCGCGGCGACAGGATGCGATTCAGTTCGCAAAGCGCCGCCTTGTCGTCCACGTGCTCCAGAACATGATTCGCAATCACCACGTCGACACAGGAAGACGGCAGCGAAATATTTTCGATGTTCAGCCGTATGGAACCCGCGTGCGGCGTGAAGTCGGCGGATTGATAGGATGCGCTGGAGCTTCTCAGTATCCCCATGAGGCAGGGCTCCGGCGCAAAGTGCAGCACGCTCTCCTGCCCTGACAGCAGCGAGCCGCGCTGCAGAGCAAGGCACAGCAACCGATGACGCTCTAGCGAACCGCACCTTGGACAGACCGCGTTGTAGCGTCGCGGCGACCGGCCGAATGCCTTGAACCTTCCAACGAACCGGCAGATTGGGCATTCATGCGGACCTGCAAAGGAGTGTGCGATGCGATCGCGAATCAGTGAAAGATGACGATAAAACAACAACCTCAATATCCTCTCTGCGCGTCACCAACTCTGCATGCAGAGCAATCAATCCTTCCGGCAACGACACTCCGGAAAGGCAAGTATGGCGCATTCAGCCGGCGCGGTCCCTTCTTCCCGCCCGCCGGTACGGGTGCGTACTCCCGCTATCGATACCGATTGTCTGAACGCCGAATCAATTCGCGATCAGGGAACCAGTTAGTGCGACCATAGGGCTCATTCAGCAACGTGATGGGCAGGCGCGGGTTGAAGACGCTGCTCCATCCTGACAGGAAGGACGCTGTTCGAATCAATGCGGCACAGCGGGAAAGCAGAAGGCAGTTAACCAGGGCCTCAAAGCCCTTTTGATAGCCATTTCCCGTGGCACTCGCGTGAACCGGCTGAGCATCCCGGCTGCGCTCCTCGTCAGGATGGCTGACCACTGCCAGCGTGCCTCGCGCCTCCTGCACGAACCAGTCAACAAAATGCGGATCATCGCTCGAAAGGAAGACCTGCTTCACCTCTGGATGGTCAGCCGCATATTTGACGACCGATTGAAAACAGTGAGACCAGTCCACAGGCCGTGCCTCGGAGCTCTTGTCCGTTCCACGAAAGTGCAGGCCGACAGTCGCGCCATTCGACATCTCTTTCGCGATGAATTGGCTAACATGATTCTCAATATGAGGCTTGATGGCATAGTGCGCGGTGAACAGACGATGTGCCTGCTCAATACTCATCGAGGGCGCATACAGAGCCGCAAACGCCGTCTCGTTGATGTGCCCAATGGATAACGCGATCTCGCTGCCCTCAGCCGTACTCGCCTGTGAGACATCCGCACGGCTCGTTGCTTCTTTCTCGTCGAAAAACTCGTGGAACCAGTCGCGATTGTGCCCGTTGCCATATTGAGCGCCGGTCAATCGAATCCGCGGATGCAGGCCGTGCTCACTGCAATAGGCAAGGATGTAAAGGCACCAGTTGAGCTGAGCAAAGAAGCCGAGCCGCGCATCAATTTCCACGGCCAATGTGCCGGCTCCCCTGCGGAGTCGTAACTCATTCACAACGCGCTTGAGCGCATGAAGACGAAAGATTCCTGACATAAGCGCCTCATTAAACATGCAAGGAAAAAGCGTCAGACGCGCAATATCGGTCAAGCAATCCGCGGCTAGACAAGCAATCCGCGGCTAAATGCCTGCCCATTCCCGCATGAGAAGGAAAAGAAACTGCGAATTGTAGACCAGGTAGCGCCTCCAAAGACGGCGCGGATTGGTGATGAGCCGAAAAAGCCACTCGAATCCGCTGTTGCGCATCCATGCCGGCGCCTGCGTCACTCGCCCGGAGTAGAGATCGAAGGCTTGTCCGACGGAGGCAATGATGGGCACATTCAGGCGAGAGCGATGTTCATATGCCCACTTTTCCTGCTTCGGGCAGCCCAAGCCCAGCCAAAGTACGTCGGGCTGCGCGCCGTTGATCCTGCGTACGACTTCGTCATCTTCCTCTTTTGTTAATGCGCGGAAGGGCGGCGAATACATGCCGGCCACCTTTGTACCTTGAAACTCGCACACAAGATTCGCGGCAAGCAATTCCGGCACGCCGTCTGCTCCGCCGTAAAAGAAGTGGCGATAACCCTTGCGTGCAGCCAGCGCGCAGAATGCGCGCATCACGTCCGGTCCGTAGAGCCGGTGCCGCAGGCGCATTCCGCGCAGCTTTCCCAGCCAGACAAGGGGCATTCCGTCCGGAACATTGAAGGCTCTTGCATCCGTCAACACGCTGTGAAAGTCGGGATCATGGTGTGCTTCCATCACCACGTGGACATTCGCAAAGGTGATGCAGCGGCCGCGTTCACCGCTCTGGATCCACCTATCCATGTGTTCCACGAGATCGGGAATCGTCATTGCGTTCAGAGGAATATTGAGAACCGAGTATTGTGGGTCCGGCGGGCTTGATGCAACGGCCATGGGCATGTTCATCGAATTGACCTCATTTTGTTTTCTGATTCAGGACTTCAGCAGGCTGATCGGCTCGATGCACCCGCGTTGGAGAAGCGCGACAGGTGCTTCAATCTGTCACCTCTGCCAGATCGCCAGAACAACCCAGTGATTTACGTAATACCCAGGCCGTTTGCGCAGCTTGTCCACAACCACTCTGAATTGAGGATCCAGCGCAGCCGCCAAACCGAGCGTCTCCAGGCTCTCCCTGGGATCCCAGGTTTTGCTGAAGCCCGCAACACCTGCTGCCATGCGCTGCTTGTCAAAGGGAACGCCGGAATGAACAAACTCCTCATGCTTTTTAACGCCCTGAGCGTATGGAACGAGCCATGCAACCGCAGCCTCAAGCGAAGAGCCAGTCGGGCTCTTCCAGTCGAACCAGTCCATCCCGTGCGTATGCGCCGCAACGGCTGCCATCAACAGCGGATCAAGGTCGTAGGTTACGTAGTGGAGAGCATCCCGCTGGTGAAAGTCCTCCACAGTTCCGTCGGGGTCAACATTCTCGGCGATCTGCTTTTCGTACGCCTGCTTCGCGGCGTCGATCAAGCGGCGATCGCCCAGGGCGAAAGCGCCCATGGTAATGAGTTTGACGCGAAGGCTCTGCCAGTTCGTGGAATCGGGCCTTTTCAGGGTCGCGATGGACTGCAAATAGCCAACGACCATTTTGCGAAGAAACACCTTCACCTTCTGCTCAAGCTGCGGCGAAAATTCTGCACCGCAAAGGTCGTTGGTCAGCATCAGCGCGTCAAGTCCGCCTTCATCGATTGGATTGAAGCTGAGCTGATAGTCGCTTACCCAGGCGTCCATAAAGCGGCTTGCTTGCGCCAGGTAGCGGCGGTCGCCTGTCAGGCGATAGGCCAGCGCGAAGTCCCGCATCATACCCAGTTCTGCAAAGGCCTTCAAGCTGGCGTCATAAATCCCCTGGTGCGGCATTGTGCCTTCCACATGGATGCGCGCAATATGCAGTGGCGCACGGTCAAGGTTTTTCTCCGCAACCGAAATGTCATACTTGCCCTCCATCGTTCCGGCAAGGCCGGCAAGCCGCTGGATTGCAGCGGGAGAGACGATTGCGAAGTTCTCAGCAGAGGCGGCGTTGAAGCACAGGCCGACGGCGACCAGAACAATCATCGGAATTGCCTGACTCTTACGCATCGACGCCCTTCTCAATGGAGGCAGTAAAGCGCGTCTGCGCTGCTGGCGACTTCGACTGTATGGATCGCAGCCATTGCACGGTCTCGCGCACTCCATCTTCAAGTGAGGTCGCGGGAGGTCCGAGAAGCGCGAAGGTCGGCTCCATCGGCGTCGGATAGTCCTCCGTCATGCTGCGCAAGCGGGAAGAAAACAGCGGAAACTTTACGCCCACAGCCACAAGGCAATCGCCAACGTAAGCCAGCAGGCGAAGCAGGCTCTGAGGTATCACTCGCGCACGGTGACCGGTCAACTGCAATGAGAAAGCATTCACCCAATCAAGGAGCGCAATGGGCGGGTCGCCCACATAAAGAACGTGTTTGTGGATTGCGTCTGACGGCAGCTCAAGGATCTTCTTCATCTGTCTTACGACGTTTCCGACGTATCCATAAGATCGCGTAACCATTCCTGAGCCCGGATGAAGGTACATCCCCTTTTGCAGAACTCTCCAGAATTCGCGCGGATAGCGAGGATGCCAGCTCCCCCACACGTTGGTTGGGCGAACGATGGTCCATGTGCATTGCAGCCCGCTGTTGCGCACCGCAAGTTCAGCCAGCACCTTGCTCTCCCCATAAATTGTGTGAGCGCGAAAGTCCAATTCATTCCTGGGAAGCGGGCCGGGACCCACGACAAACTGCGACGACACAAAGACTGCGCGCTCCACACTTGAAGCGTTGCGGATTGCCTCTATTACGTTCTCAGTGCCGACACTATTCACTCGATAGTCCTCCACGGTCTTGCCGTTCATATCCGTTCTGCCCGCAAGGTGAGCGACGAAGCGTGGTCTTGCCTCTGCAAACACGTTCTTCAGCACAGATGGGTTCAAGATGTCGCACGGAATCCAATAGGGACTGTGCCTCTCCTTCCTTGGCGGCTCTAAATCAAGATTCACGATACGGACGCCAGGATCACGTTCCAGCAAATCGACGAGATGCGTCCCGATGAACCCGCTGCCGCCCGTGACAACAACTGTTCCATTCATAGATAAGCTCCTTTCGTTCGCTGACGTGGCAGTGTGACCTTCGTTCACGAAAGGGATCGCCACGCAGATTTTCGAATTGTCCAGATGAACGTTCTCGGCTCTACGTGCGGCTTTCCTGGCGACGGAGCATCATCGTTTTCCGCCATGGGAGCGTGGACACTGCTGCTCTGAGCCGCTGCCGGGTGTTCTGTGGAAATATCCACATGCCGAGATAAAGCGCGAGATGAAGAAATGTCGGACGCCCTTTCGTCAGAGCTTCGCGTAATAGCAGAGAGAAAGCTCGCCACTGGCGCTTGTCTGAAGCCGCCGGGCCAATGCTTGTGAGCACAAAGCCGGCATAGGCGCGCTGGCCGAGTAGCGACTGAATCGAGCGAATCCATTCCAGCGACTGCCGCCAATCGTATGAGGTGCTGATGCGCACTCTGCCTGTCTCATCATCGAATTTCACAAGCGCCTGGGGTGCATAGGCAATGCGCGCGCCTCGGCTCGTGGCGCGAATCACCCAGTCGGTATCCTGATGCCGGCGAAGCGTTGTGGAAAACGGCATCGCGCAAAAGAGGTCTCTGCGCACCATGAGCGTTGAAGTGATGATTGCCGCCTCACCATTGAAAATCGAATGCCTTGCAAAAAGGTAGTCGCCGAACTTTTCCCTTGCAGCGGGCAGCCGCTTCGGCCAGATCATGATGTCATTGGACGATTGGGCAAAGAATCGACAGCTTACGACATCGCAATCGCCGGCTACAGCGAGCTGCATCTCAATCTTGCGCGGTAACCACTCATCATCATCGTCGAGAAAGGCAATCCAGTCCGACGAGGAGCTTTGCGCTCCAGCATTGCGCGCGTGATTGGACCCTCCGCGCTCCTGCAACACGATCCAGCGAAGCCTTGCATCGCCAACCGCCTCCAACGCTTCCACGGTTGCATCATCCGCGCCGTCTATCACCACAACCACCTCTTTAACGGGATGAGTTTGCGCCAACACGCTGCGGACTGCTCGAACCACAAGCAGGGGCCGATTACGGGTGGGGATAACGACTGAAACACTCTCTGCCATGGGGGTATCCTCGCGATGCAAGGTGCGTGATGGAAGAAGACGTGCGGGATTTTGCGCGCGATTGAATGAGAGACGACGGGCAGTTAGGCCGTGCTAAGCCATGCTTCGGATGCTGACTCCCGTTCGCCAATGACCTTCCGGAATATATCTATAAGGCGAGCCTCGCTCATCTTCGGACTGTATTTGGACTCGACAAGTCGCCTCGCGCTGGCTCCCATGCGAGACGCGGAGTCTGGTGAGCGATACAGACGGACGATTTTTCGGGCGAGATCCTCGGAATCTCCCGGAGAAAAGAGTAACCCCGTATTTCCCTCTTCAATCAGGTCTCCAATCGCTCCCATTCTTGTACCGATAACGGCTTTGCCGGTCGCCCACGCTTCCAGCAGAACCATGGGAAACATCTCATACCACTCTGAAGGCATGACGGTAAACATGGCGTTGCGAAGAAATTCGGCTCTCGCATCTGCTGAAAGAAATCCGACAAGCTCGATGTTTTGTATGGCTTTTCCCGTAATGTAGTCGCGGATCGCATCCTCTTCCGGCCCGGTGCCCGCAATCTTGAGGACCGGCCCATCCACTTTTTCCATCGCATGAATGAGAGTCCATAGTCCCTTCTCGCGCGAGAGCCTGCCAATGTACGCAACGTAGTCGCCGCACCCCACAGCCGGCTCCATCTGGAAGGCGTCAATATTGTTGGGCCGCACATGGATCTTTTCAGCGGGGACACCGGCTTTCATCCACTTGCGGCGTGCAAACTCAGTGAGGCAAATGAATGCGTCAATCTTTGCCAGTGCTCCCGAGCTGCGCATATAGGTCATGGTTGCAGCGTAGAGAGTGCTGTAGATATAGCTGCTCTTGTAGCAGCGATGGCGAATGGCGTGAAGATAGTTGCCCTGCATGCACCGCTCGCACACTCCAATGCGGTTGTAGAACCAGCCATTGGCACAGAGCGGTCGAAAGTCGTGAACCACCTGTACAATCGGTACGCCCAGAGCATGCAGCGTATGATAGACGGACGGCGAAATCAGTGGATAGACGTTGTGGACATACGCCACGTCGGGACGATGCTTTGTAACAAGCGACACGATGTCCGCCGTAGTTCTCTGGGAACTGATGGTCTCAATCGCCGCCCGCGCTTTCCCTGCCAGGTTGAGTTGGATCAGATCATCGTTGTGACGGCTGTAGAAAACCACTTCGTGCCGGTTTCGCAGCGATGCAAGCTCCTGGAGGACAACCTGATCCTCCCCTCCAAACTGCTGATAGAAGTTGTGTATGAGAAGAATTCGCATTGGATTCACTAGAGCTCCACTCGAAGCGAGCGTTGTTTATGCAGGGGTGAGCGATTCCGCGGAGACCTCTTGCTTCTGCGTCCCCTCTGTGACCGCAGCACGTTCCCTGTTCCGGGCCTGCTGCAGGGCGACTGACACCTGGACAAAGACGAGGAACTCGAACGTTGTGCGAGTGAGCAAGGTGCTTTCACCCAGGTTGTGCAGGGCAAAGAAAAGAAGATAGACGATTGGCCATGCCGCAACCAGGCGGCGCTCCTGGCGCAACAGTTGGAGCGCCATGCGCATTGCCCTGAAGAACAGATAGAGAACCAAGGCCAGCCCCGCGAGCCCGATGCCCAGCCACACTTCCAGATAGCCATTGTGCGCCATGGGGACAAGCCATCCTGTGGACTCAAGAATGCCTCTCGACACGCCCTGAAACCCCTCCCAGAACGCCTCGTATCCATAGCCGAGAATCGGCCGCTTCCAAATCGCCTCCATCACCAGCGACCACAACTGCGCCCGGCCGGAAAGCGTTGAGTCGCGACCAAAGATGGGCAGCAGTGATGCAGAGTAATTTGTGACCAGAAGGATGCCGAGTACCACAGATGTTCCGCAGAAAGTGTAGGCCGCGACTCTCTCCTTGATTCGGAGCCGGCACACGCGGCGTAACACCGGAATGGAGACAAGCACAACCGCGCAGCAAACAGTGGGCGTGACGGAATGCGAGAGATAGAGCATAAGGATCGCGGCGCATAGAAAGATGCGCTGGAGAGCACGGTGCCGCCTGAAGCGCATAAGCACCAGAAGCAGAACCGCCACGGCCATGCATTCGCCAAAGACGTTCTTCTGGATCGTCAAACCACGCCATGCGCCCGGATGGGAGGGGTCAAGAACCTTCGCGGGGTAGACAAGATACGTTGCAGTCGTCGCAAAGATGAACCAGCACTCCGCCTGCGCAAAGAGCTCTGCGAACTCCTCGAGCGTAAAGCGCTCGCCCAGATAGATCGCCATGATGGTGGACAGCGTAAAGAATGAGCTCCGGCGCAGAGTCAAAAGAGGATTCACACTCCACAGAGACGAAAGGATGACGAGCACAGGCAGCAGAAGAATCGGCCAGGCTGCCTTCACGGCTTTCCAGGTTGTCTTCCAGCGCGGAAGCACGAGCACTGCGCACCAGAGATAAATCACCATCTCAGAAAGAACAGAAGGAAGATGAATGCCGGTGGAAATGATGGCATTGCTCGTCTCAGTATTGACGTGAGTGGAACTGAGCACGCCGCTGACCACATGCATACTCACCAGCAGCAACACGACGACAAATATCCGTTCTGAGCGATTGCGCATCAGCCCGCCTCCGATGCGACAGAGTCCACAATTGCTCCGTTTGACCCGGCACTGCGCTGCCGCTTTCCCAAATGGAGCCGTATCGCTAGGTAGAAGAGCGTTGCCAGAAGCGTCTCACTCAAAATGCTGGAGCATGCCGCCCCATGCCATGCCCATGCGCGAATGAACCACAGGTTGATAAGGATATTAAAGAGCGCAATGGCGATTTGGCACCATGACCGTAGAGGCTGAAGATTGGCGCCCGTAAGCGCATCGCCCAGGAACGCGTGCACGCTCTGGATCAGCGGCAACAGACAAAGCCACTTCAAGGCCACGGTGCTTTCCGCGTATGCCGAACCCATGATTAGCGGTACAAACCTTGCACACACAAACAATCCAATCGAAGCCGCCACGCCATAGAGAACCGACCTGCGTAATATGCGGCGTGCAAACTGGAAGCTCCGCGTCATTCCACCAATTCCGTGACGAAAGAATTCCGGGTAGGCCGCGCTCTGCAATGAGCGCATGGGCAACATGGCAACTTCGATGAACCTGTACGCAACCGCGTAAATTGCAGCTCCCTGCACGGAGCTCAAGCGAGCCAGCATCGTCTTGTCGATGTCGTTATAAATGGTCTGTGCGGCAAGCGAAGTGGAAAAATGCGCGCCTTCAGAAATTGTGGCTCGCAACATCCCAAGCGTGAAACGCGGACCTGCGCAGCAAATCGTCATCACGGTAAATCCGTAGGCGGAGGCGGTGATGCTGGCGAAAAGGTAAAAGATGACCCAGCGGTGAAGAGTCGGCGCACCCGTCGTCACCAGGAGCACCGCCGCACTGAATCGCGCACACGCAGAAACAACCATGAGAGACGAGGATTGCTTTGCGTGTCCTGCGGCGAGCAGCGCCTGAGCAAACACATAGGTTGCTTGCGCGAAGATAAGGTCCGACGTTCCCACCGCCAGCACCATCACGATTGAAACCGCAGGCGGAAGAAGAATATGGCGAACCAGGCAAATCGCCGCGATCAACATCATTCCCATCGCAGAAGTGACAAGAAGTGCATTGCCAAGATAGGCAGGCATCAACGCCTTGTTCCTTGATGTGTACTTGACCAGCACCTGGCCGGTGCCAAGCGGGGAAAACGGCGCCAATACGGCTGCAAGCGCAGTGCACGCAAGAAACGTGCCATAACCTGCCGGCCCAAGCTCACGGGCAATGATCAGGAAGTAGCCGAACTGGGCCATCAACTGCATGCCCTTTCCGGCAAGAATCCAGCCGGCATTCCGGGCAATCACGGATTTCGGCGAGGGGACCGTTGTCTCGGATCCGATGATCGCAATCACTGGCTCTGCGGCACACTTTTCGGAGTCTCGATTCATGGCAGGCAGTTCCATCACGCGGGCTCGCTGTCTGGCGCCGGCTCGACTGCCGGGCCGCGCTCCGGCGCCTCGTCCGCAACGGGCAACGGCACGCTGGATGTCCATCTCTCTGCAATGCGGTTTCGAGCATCTGTGGTGGATGCAGAAAGAGAACGCCGCACTCGAGATTGCCGGAAATGGTCAAGAGGGCGTTCCAGAACAACGACGCAGACCCATGCAACACCGCATGAGACAACGATAGCGGCTGAGATGCGCACCAGCAGGCTCACATGCAATGCGAAGTGGTCGAGAGCCTGGACAATGCTGAAATGGCATAAATAAAGCGGGTATGAGAGCTCGCCCAGCCTGCGATCCCATGCCAGTCCGCCGGTGATGCGAAATAGCATAGGGATTGCAGTCACCGCATAGACGAGGTAAAGAACTTTGGTTGTGCTGAAGAATAGGCCGTGGCTGTGGCTGTAAACCGGATACAGCACAACGGCCGGAATCATTCCGAATGCAAACCACCTGGTCTTCTTTGAAGGCTTGTGAAGACTCGCTCGGCGATAAATGTGCCGATATGCGAGCGCGCCTGCGAGAAACAAACTGATCTCATTGGGGAAGAAGCGGTAGGACCACGGATCCGCACGGAATCCTGCAAACCAAAGAACAATCCGAATTGCCACCGAAAGGCCCAGAATAGCGGCGATCCACCGAGTGCGCTGCCGCAGAATCCATGGCGAAATCGCGTAAAACGTGAGTTCAAGGCTAAGTGACCATGCAGGCGGAATCAGCATGAATGTGGGCACAACCGGCGAGCTGTGCCAGAACGCCGCGCTCCAGTGAAGGCCGTGATGTCCAAGCGACATAAACAGGGCCAGGTCCTGGCCGACAATCACGACATTCGTCACCGCGAGGTACCAGACACCTTCAGGCCCGAGGCGTGCGGCATTGTGCAGCCAGAGATCGATGACGCTCTGATGCACAGCACAATGCGCAGCAACCTGCATAAGTGCCACGCCGATCAGGATCAGCCAATAGGTACTGTAAATGCGCAGCGCACGATTGCTATAGAAGAGCCACAGTTGCCCTGGCTTGTTGTATTTCACATCCAAAATCATGGCTATCAGGAAGCCTGAGATGATAAAGAACGTTTCAACCGAGGTGGCTCCGCCGGTCATTGCATAGTGGCAGCCGCGAACATGCTTTAGAAGTACGCTGATGGCCAGAAGCAGTCGAAGTGTGCCCATTGCAACCTTGAAGAGAAGAAGATGGCAGTATTGACGCGCGAGTTGCAGGCAGCGCTGCGATTTCTGGATTGCCGCGTGTCGCCAGGGATATGCAGCAGACGCGACGCCTGCGCTTATGCTGCGCCTGCACCTTTGAGGACGGCTGGAATCGTCTTGGCAAGAATCTTCAAATCAAGCCACAGAGACCACTCATCCATGTACTTCAAGTCCAGCAGCATCCATTGATCAAAAGAAACATTGCTGCGCCCATACACCTGCCACAGACATGTGATCCCCGGCTTCACGCTGAAGCGGCGACGCTGCCAATCCTCGCTGAAGCCTTCATAGTCCCGCACGGGCAAAGGGCGCGGCCCCACCAGGCTCATGTCGCCCTTCAGCACGTTCAGCAATTGTGGCAGCTCATCAATGCTGCTTCTCCTCAGGAATCGCCCAAGAGGCGTGATGCGCGGGTCCTCTTTGATCTTGAACACGGGCCCGGAGGCCTCATTTTTTTCTTCCAGCGCGTGCATCATCTTCTCGGCATTCGGAACCATGGTTCGAAACTTGTAGATTTTGAAGCGCCGCTTGTTCACGCCAATGCGCTCCTGCAGGAACAAGACCGGCCCCTTTGATGTCAGGCTGATCACTATTGCAACCGCCACCAACAGCGGTGACAGGCAAAGAAGAAGAAGCAGTGAAATAGCCACATCCAATGTGCGCTTCATCGCCAGAGGCCAACCTTCTCCGGCACCGGTATAGGTGACAATGTAGTGTCCTCCGCCGTAGTCCTCGGCGAGCCAGCGCGCATTCCTAAGCCCAAAGATGTCGGAGTTCAACCGCATGGCGATTCCATTGTGCGCACACAGGGGCGCCACATGCGTCCAGTATCGGTAGAACGATGCGAACGGCAGATAGATCACCAGTTCATCCACCACGTTGCGGCGCAGGAATTCGGCAAGACCCGTGCTGCCGGCCACCACATCGAAACCGCTCTTACGGAACTCGCTCATGCCGGGCCACTCATCGTCGACAAAGCCCACCAGCCTGTATCCAAGTTCCGGCCTCTCCGTGATTCTGCGCGCAAAGCTCACCGCCCGCGGATTGGTGCCGAAGACGACGACGTGCCGAAGATTTTTTCCCTGCGCGCGAATACGTTCAAGAGCCGTCCTCAGCGAGAGCCGGAAGGCGCACAAACTCACCGTATTGACCGCCCAGAACAGGAACAGGAACGAAACCGTGAACATCCGTATCGTGAACACGGATGCGATCACCACGAGCGCCGCAAAGGCCAATGCGGCAGCTTTCGCAATATCGGCCATCTCCTCGCGCTTTCTTGAGAGCCTGCGCGATTGGTAAATGCCACACATGCAGAAGATCACGTGGTAGACGAGGAGAGTGAACGCAAGAATGATGAAATTGGATACTTTCACACGCATGGACAGGAATGCGAGGAGCGGGACCTGGCCCTGCGCATGCACAACAAGAAGCGTCGCGATTCCCGCGGATTCTACCGCAATGCCCAAATCAAGAAATTTGAGAATATTCAGCGATATGCTTTGCCTGGTATGAGTCACTGTGTTTCTCCACGAGGTTCAGTGAGCACCTTGCGCCCGGGGACAGTCAGCTTGCATGTAAAGAGATCTCGCGTGCGATGACCGCGGCTGATGCGGTCTTCGCTCTTTGGAAGTCCTATGGCGTGCAGGAGGATAACCAGGCAGGAAAGGCCTGGCTGTATGCATGGGGTTTTGTGTTTGTCGATAGTGTCACGCCGCCGCAATATTGCGACGCCTAGAGGCGCCTGTAAATCCTCTCTGGGATCGGGAATGTGCGCTTATTCAGGACTGCGCCTAGAATCGGCACCTTTGCGGAGCGAAGCGCAGCTGTGGCCATCTGCGCAGATTCGCGTCTTGTTGATGCGGCTTCGAGAATCATGACGACGCCATCCGCAAGCTGCCCAATTGCGACTGCATCGGCGGAGCGGCTCAAGGGCGGAGAATCAAAGATCACGAAAGAGAACTCCTTGCGCAACTCGTCCAGCCTTGGCTTGAGCCGTTCTGAATTGAGAAGATTTGGCCAGTTCATCGCATTGCCTCCGCATGAGATGCACCACAAGCCATCCGTACCCGTGGGCTTGGCAAAGGAACGGATCGGGCCTTCACGCACAATCGCCTCCGCCAGTCCATTGTGGTTCGCAATGCCAAGTCGTCTGGAAAGTGCAGGCGTGCGGAAATTCGCTTCGACGATGCACACCTGCCCACAGCCACTGTCGGCCAGTGTCTCCGCAACAGACGCGCAGATTGCTGTGCATCCATCGCCGTGGTTCACGCCCGCAAATACAACCATGCGTGGGGCGTCCTGCTTCCGGGGCAGAAGGATTCTCTGCACAATGCTCGATGCCTCATCGCCGGCCCAGCGATTGGTCCCGATTGCCACACCGATTGCATCGAGCTCGGACATATCCGGCTCAAATATGCTGCGGCCACTGGATGACGACACGATCTCGAGCTGTTGCATTAATTCGAAGTTTCTGCTCATTGCGAATGGTCCTTTTCGGCGGCTACCGCGGGGTGAAGGCATTTGCGCTTGCTGCTTCAGACAGGTCAGCGCGTGGAGGGATCACGAGCACGTCGCCCACCTTTACGTGATTTGAATCGCTGAGCCATGGATTCAAGCGGCGAAGCTCCTCCACTCTATGCAAGTTGCAGTCGGAAAATACCTCGGCACAGATGCTGTAAAAGTTCATGCCTGGCCTTACCAGCACCTCATTGCTGAAAACAGATGACCCTCGAAGATACTTCTCATGCCGCTGCTCCTCAAGCCGTGCGCTCTGACGCTGGCTCCACGGAATGTCTCTCATCGGGGTGGGGATTTCGAAAGGCAAAGGTGGAGCGTCAATTTGGGCGTCCTCTTCAGGAAGAATGTCGGGTGTTGTTTCCATATGCTCAGCAGGCACTGTCCACTTTCCCGACTTCGGCTCGGCTGCCTGCTTGTGCACAAGTGTCCGTGACGCGGCAACAATAGCAAGCAGCATCACAGAAACCGCAGCTACCCTCGTTACCCACACGCGAAACGAAGATTTTGCAGGCCGCTCAAGGACGCTTTTGAAACCAGGCGGCCGTGCAGTGAAGGTATCCTTCAACGGCTCGAGATCCAGGTCCGCAATCACCTCGCGAACAACATCGGCGTCGATCGTAGGCTTCTTCAGGGCGGCGCCGATGGATAGCGCATTGAAACAGAGCGTATTGATGTTCCGTGGAATTCCCCGGCTGTACTCTGCGATGAGTTGCATGGCAGCTGAAGTAAACAAGGACCTGCGTCCACTATAACCTGCAATCTGGAGCCGGTGGTCGATGTAAAGCATAGTCTCATCCGCGGAAAATTCCTGCAATTGCGCAATAATCGAGATTCGCTGGCGCAGTTGCAATAGATCATCCGATGCAAGTTTGCGGGCAAGTTGCGGCTGCCCTGACAGGATGATCTGCATCAGCTTTTCCTTTGACGTCTCAAAGTTCGAAAGCATCCGCACAAGCTCCAGAACCTCGTTGCTCAGGTTCTGCGCTTCGTCAATCACGACGATGAGCTGTTCTCCGCGCCGCGATTGCTCGGTAAGAATCTGCGTCAGCCTTGCCTGCAGTTCATCCAGGCCTCCGGAGAGCTCCTCCACTCCAAGGTCCTTCAAGAGCGTACGCAGAAGCTCGAACGGCGTGGAGATTGTTTGGAAGAGAAAGACCGTCTTCGCCGAATCCTTCAGCTTGTTCAGGCTGCGAAACAGCAAGGTGGTCTTCCCCATCCCAGGACGGGCAATCAGTGCAATAAATCCGCGGCCAGTCTTGATCCCGTAAAGCAGTGACGCGAGTGCTTCACGATGAGTCTCGCTCAAAAAGAGGAATCGCGTATCGGGCGTTGACCCAAAGGGCTGCTCACGCAGGTTGTAGTAATCCAGAACCATGGTTCGCTCAGGCCCGCTTTCCCACCGCTATGACCACGGGGATTTCAAGGACGTCTGCTACCTGCTTGGGCGTGTGGAAGGACGGATCAAGATAATCCACCACATATGCCGCGATCAGGCCGAGCAGGAGCGAGCACGCAAATGCCATCGCAAGAAACATCGATAGACTGTAAATCGGCAGTGCCGGAACCGAGGGAGGATCGGCAATCGCCACGTTACCAATTCGCGTCTTGTCCAGCGCGTCAGATGCCTGGGCCTGTTGCCACTTGGATTGATATAGCAGGTAATTCTGTTCATTCACATTCATCGCGCGCTGAAGATCATGCTCCTGCAACGCCTTTTGATCGAGAGAGACCATCTGACCTTGAAGATCTCTGATTCCCCTCCTCAAAGCCGCAATGCTTGCGTGCTGTGCCGCGGCATCCGCCCTTGTCTTTGCCAGGTCCTCGCGAATCAGCTCGTATGTCGCATCCTTGTCCGTTGTCGCACTCACAAACGTGGTGCTCTTCGCTGCGGTAATGGCTGATCGAATCTGCGATAACTCCTTGTCCGCCTCTTTCACAAGCGGATACTGCGGGGCATACTTCATGGCCAGGTCGGCCCGCTTTGCCTCGGCAGTAACAAGTTGCTCATTCAGATCCTCCAGAAGCTTGTCCGCCGGCTGGCTTTGCTTGAGCGTTGTTGACCGCTCGGGGAGCGACTGAAGCTGCTGCTCATCAGTCCGGATGTGTGCAGCATCCGCTGCCGCCTGCTCCTCATTGGTTTGCAGTTGCCCAATCGCATTTGTCACCTGCTGGGCAAGATCTGTGCGCTCCACGTCAGGCGCGGAGAGGCCCTGCGTACTGCTGAAACCCTGCAATTTCTGCTCTGAGGAGTCGAGCGCCTGCTTGTATTTGTTCATCTCGCCTGCAAAAAACTTGGATGAGCCGTACGGATTATTCACTTCCATCTGCTTTGCCATATAAAAGCTTGCCAGCGCGTTCATGACTGCGTACGCCTGCTGCGGATCTCTCGCTTCATAGGACACATTGATGAGGTTGCTCTTGGTGGTCCCCGTTTCCACCTTCAGCTTTTTTGCCAACTCCCTCACGGCACGCTCCCGGCGGTCAGCCTGCAATTGAGAACCGTCGACCATCTTTGCAAGCTGCGTTGATATATCACCCATCCATGAAGGTCCCTTCTCCTTGTCAAGCCCGGCGGCCTCCACCACTTTCTGAAGCACATCCCGGCTTTTCAACAGTTCCATCTCCGAGTTCGTTTCCTCTTCTGACACCGGCTGCGTTCCGTTGAGCACCTGCGTAGTTTGCTCGGTCGTTACAAGCGGGTTCAGCCGGTCTCGCCGCACCAGGACCGACATGTGCGCCTTGTAGGGAGCGGGAAACAGCGCCGCCACAATTGCGGCCAGAACGATCAATGTCAGGAAGGTTGCGAGGAGAACCTTCTTGCGGCGAAAGAGCGGCGCTGCCAGCTCGCGCACTGAGAATCTGAAGGTTTCCTCGTCTTCTCGATGAAGCCTTTCGGTCTGTTCCATAAATCACCTCTGCCGAAGTTGAGTGCTTTGCGCGCCAATCATGTGCGAGGTCTCGTTCCTGTTCCTCGCAGCCGGAATTGACGATACCGATGTCCACGAACGACCAAACGCGGGCCGTAAAGATAGTGCGCAAGCTTATTCCAGCGGTAGCAACCCCATGCTGGACAGACGCTCGCGCACTCTGCCGGCGCGCTTGGCGCGCATCATGGAGCCCCGCCCAGATACGATCCGGCGTTCACGCTATAGGGAACATACTTCCGGAACTTCGAGAATGTGCTTTCAGGCACGAACACCATGTCACCCGGCTTCAGGATGGCATCTTCATTGACATGCTTCCCTTTTAGAATGTCCTTGAGATTAATCTTCTCCACCTTGAACCACGATTTGGATGTTCTGCGGAACAGAAACACCTGCTGCTTTGCGGTAGACTCAAGTCCTCCGGCCACTGCAATGGCCTCGGCAACCGTCAGGTCTGAGCGCAGCTCGTATCGCCCGGGCTTGCCCACCTGGCCGGTCACGGTGAAAAAGGGTTTCTGAAAATCCTGCAAATCGACATTCACAATCGGATGATTCAGAATGCCGACATAAGCGTGCTTGATCGTCTTCACCGCCGCCGGCACGGTCATTCCCTGAATATGCACACTGCCCGCGCTTTGCAGGTCGATGTATCCATCGGGCTGCACCGTCACTGTCTGATTCAGTTCCGGTGACAATGGGAACGAGATCAGAAGAACATCCTCCCGCTGAATCACGTAACGCGGATAGCGCTTTTGAAGCTGCGGCTCGGGTGTCCCTGACGAATTCGTGGCGTTCACGGGCAGTTCTTTTGCATTCGGTGCTTTTGACATTGGATTCTGGGCAGTCAGCATTGATGCAGTCAGCACCAGACCGATACACGTGCATAAATGCAAGAGTGCGCGAATTGTCTTCATAGCAGGACCTCGATGGCGTGGCATGGCTGCTTCCGCCCGTGCAAGTCGAAGAATGGAGGATGAGCGCCAGGCTTAATCGCGCATACCTTGGCGGATGGCGCAGGACGGCATTTGCACGGCTCAGATTGCCGCGATGGACGGTCTCGCCGTCTGCACGTCCGTCGCATGAACGTTGATCGCAATCGATTGCTGGATCATTTCCACGGTAATCACCAGCTTGAAGTCCGCCTGTGCGCGAACGAGCGTCCCTTCCACGCCGGCAAGTGCTCCGCGCATCACGCGTACGCGTTCCCCCACGGTAAAGAACGGATACGGCGAGCACGGCAGTTGTTGCGCAAGCACCGTGCGGATGCTTTCAATTTCAGTTTCCGGAATGGGAAGCGGGCCGGATCGATTGCCCACCAGACCTGCAACGCCTGGCGTCTTCAGCACTTTCAGCCGAGATTCCCTTGCAGGGTTCAGCCGCACAAACAGGTATCCCTTGAACAGCGGCGCCGTGATGGTTTGATTGCGATCGCTCCATCGATGAACTTCCGATTTCAACGGAAGAAAGTTCGTAACGCCAAGCGCTTCCAGCATTGTTGCGGCTGTCTTCTCCTGTCGTGATCGCGTACGAACGGCAAACCAGGTTGCACCTTGGGGAAAGTTGCTGATTGCGGAAGTCATCATCATCCCTTCTGCCAATCTCGGCTGGTCGAAATCCAACGCTGCCGTACATAGCTTCGCCCCTTGAGCCCCAAGGCCATTCACCAATCATGAATGAGACGTTCAAAGCGCCAACTTGGTTGTCAGCAAATTCAGATGATTGCGTGGCGATTCTCTCTTGTAATTTTCCCGACTAGGATTCCCGGCAACTTAGATGATTGTCATCAAAGATTCCTTGCACTCCAAACACGCGGCCACTCGGGTTTTCTGCAACTCCCACCACTCTTCCTGTGCATTCAATCCGCATTTCTCCTCCGCTCGAATCCGGAGAAGATATCAGAACTTCCAGGCGAACTTCAGTTCCGATGGGCGGACACGCCCTGCTAAGAATCACCGCGCCATCCAGTCCAACATTGCTTGTGAAGCCTCCATCCGTGCGCTCTCTGCCATCCATCCAGTGGAAAATGACGGGAAGCCGCAGGTTGTACCGCACTCGACGCCTGCGCTTTATGGGAGGTTCGAGAATCAGTACGCGGCACATCGGTCCATGCAGATTAGGATGCGCGCGCAATTGCCGCAAGCCGTCGAGCGTTTGAAAATTACGTGAGTCACGCCGCGGCCCACGTGTGCATGCTTCTCTATCGTCTGGCCTTTCACCGGCGCCGCATGCTTACAGCTGTATGACGCGACACTTCCGCAATGTCATAGAGAAGAAAGTATGTACGCCGTGAGGGAAGAGGGATGATTTGCAAATTGCGCGGGTTGCTGTAAAGTGAGACTCATGGAAGTGATTGGTGTCCGGACTTCCCCACCCCGCCGTCCGGATACCAGCGATGCACACCGTACCGCCTGATCGCGCTGCGTTCCACGATCCCAAGCAGATGCGACTGCCAGCCTTTAGCGGCTCACGCTTTTAGCAACCTTGGATGAACACTCAAACTTTTATTGAGGCTTGTGCTCAGCTCGAGCTGCACTGGCCCACACACCGAGGTGTCTCCATGCCCCTTGTTTCAAAACAGTCGCGGCAGTTGTCTTCTGAAGAGAATTTCCGAGAGGGTCTTCCCAACGAACCTGGCCTTAATCAGTGGGAACCTTCAGTAAGTTCTCATGAGCGGGAGACCGTGCTGCCTTATAGAGTCCTGATCCTCGATCGCGACTCGATGAGTGGCGATCTTCTTGTAAATGCACTCGCGAGCGACAAGCAGTGCCACGCCTCCACCATTCAACCCATCGAACTATTGCCCACTCTGGCCACGGGAAACGTCAATCTCGTAGTTATCGGGGCAGATGTGCAAACGCAGGCGGGCAACGGTTACGATCTGACGCAAACCATAAGCCGCAAATATCCAGCCTTGAGCATCGTCATCCTTCTTCATCACACCGCGCAGGAATCCGTAATCAGGGCCTTTCGAGCGGGAGCGCGAGGTGTATTCTCGCGGCATCAGTCCATGAACGAATTCTTTGATTGCGTTGAGCATGTGCGCGGAGGATATATCTGGGCAGGCAGGCAGGAAACCAACACACTGGTTGATGCCTTTAAAAGCATTCCAACCTTCACGCTGATTTCAACAAACGATTCCCCAGCGCTTTCCGCCCGCGAACTGCAGGTTGTGCACTGCGCAGCGAAAGGAAAGACCAACCGCGCAATCGCCAGCGAGCTGCATCTGAGCGAGCACACCGTAAAGAACTACCTCTTCCGTGCATTTGAGAAGCTCGGTGTGTCAAGCCGCGTCGAGCTCCTCTTCTACCTCAATCTCCGTGGCAACTCCTTCAACCCTTCGCGGGAAGACGATTTTGAGATGGGACTTGGGACTGCCTAGGACTTCGCCTTGGTGTACCTTTGCACATCAGAATTCACGGAGCATACGCAAGCTCACACCATGTTGCGCCAGGTTCACCGGGCTCCTTAACATGCACCTCGTCGAGTTATAACGCTGATGCGAATCTTTGCCGCCATCTTACTTCTCGCCGCGGGCCAACTGATAAGCCTGCAGCCCAAACATGTGTTGCAATTAGCGCCGCATAAAGACACAATTGAAGCGCAGTTCGATGGATGCCTGGTGGAGTTAATCAACAGCCCTCATGTAATCCATCTGCCCGCGGACCCGCCCGGGCCGGGCACAAAAGGGGAGCAGTGGTCCGTTACAGTGAAGAACTTCGGGCCTCGCGCAGTAACAATCACTGCCGATAGAGCCCACTTCAGCACAGTCATTTACATTGGCCAGACCTTGCAGATTGCTTCAAACGGAACGCGCTATCTTCTCGAGAAATAGCAGGAAGAGAGCGTCCATCTTTGTTCAGCTCCGCACTGTGCCAATAATCTGGTCGATTGACCGCGATGTGCTGGTCGAGTAGAGGGAGATATCCTGCGTGGCTGCGCTCTGCTCTTCAATGCCCACCGCGATGCTCTGCACATGGTCGTTCACCGGCCTCACGCGCGCACAGTTTCTTTCGTGCTGTCAGCCACCCTTGACAAGATTGTCTGCACAGTTGCAAACTCGGCAGCAATCTTGTCGAAGTCGATTGCGGTCTGGTTAGAGATGTTCTTCACCACCATAGCCGCCCACGGCAAATCCCTTGCAAGCTTCGTTCGCGAGCACGCTCTCTCGTGCTTATGGCCCGGCCTCTCGCAGGCGGTCAAACCATCGCGGCTCTGCATTTTAATCAGCCGGCGCCAGCCCTCGCTCGGCTTCCCGGCAGTCAAGAAGCGCGGTAGGCCGGCACATCGCTGCCCACATCGCGGGTCGGCTGCCGCTGGCCAATCTGGATGCCCAGTTGCTCAAGCGCGCGCGGCGAAATCTCGCTGAAAGCGACTTCAGTGGCCTTCTGTTCCTCCGCCGTCATCTCTTCCCACTGTTGGCGTATCTTCAAAATCTCCGGTAGCGCTTCTTCAAACAGCCGCACCAGCCGCGGCTCCAGATGCGTGCCGGCAATGTGGCGAATCTCTTGGAGAGACGCCTCAATTGTCCACGCCTCCTTGTACGGCCGCTGGATGGTTAGCGCGTCAAAAACATCCGCCACCGCCACAATGCGGGCCGACTCGGGAATTGCGCTTCCGGCAAGACCAAAGGGGTAGCCGCTTCCATCCCAGTGCTCGTGATGATAGCGGCATATCTCTGCGGCCAGCGTAAAGATTGGGCCGCTGCACTTGCTCAGGATCCGGAACCCGATCTCCGTGTGCTGCTTCATCAGTTCCCACTCTTCCGGCGTAAGCCGGCGCGGCGCGCGCAATATCGACTCCGGCACGCCAATTTTGCCCGCATCATGCAGGGATGCAGCCAGCTCCATGTTCTGCGCCCACTGCGGAGTCCACCCCGCCGCCTCAGCCAGCACGCGCGAGTAACCCGCCATTCTCCACGTATGGCGGCCCGTGTCCGAGTCGTTGTAGTGTCCCGCCTCGCCCAGCATGAAAATTGCCTGGCGATAGCTCTGTTCCAGCGCATTCGCACGCACCAGGGAAAGATGCGTCTCCACGCGTCGCAGCAGAACCGGCGCGGAAAGCGGTTTTGTCACATAGTCCACCGCGCCCACATCAAAACCTCGCGCCTCATCCTCCGCTTCGCTCAAGGAAGTAACGAAGATCACCGGAATATTTTGCGTCACGCGATTTGTCTTGAGCCGCGCGCACACCTCGTAGCCGGCCATGCCGGGCATCATCACGTCCAGCAGAATCAGATTCGGACGATGCGTCTCGGCAGCCTCCAACGCGCGCATTCCGCTGGTGGCATACACCACGTGGTATTGATCGCGCAGAATCTGCCGCAGCACCTGCAGATTGCTCGGCTCGTCGTCAACGGCAAGTATCGTTTTTTTCATCATTCTTTTCCCAGATCCAGGCCCAGCTTTCCGGCCAGGGCCTCGCTCTCTTCGCTTGCGTGCTCGAAATCAAAAGCCTCAATCTCGCGCTGGATCGCGGCAAGATCTGCGCCGGGGAGAATCTTCCCAAGTTGCGCCACCAACGGCTCGGCACGCTCAGGGTCCAGCGCCTCAAGCGACGCGCGCAGATCCTTGATCAGTTGCAGCGCCGCTTCAGGATCATAGGCTGACGGGGAACGAGGCTCGCGTTCCGCGCCCTCCGTCAGTTCGGCCACAGCCTCTGCAACCCTGGCCAGCGCGCTGCGCAATGCGGGCGCTTCATTGCGCGCGCTCTCCCCGTCGCCGGCCTTCAGCCACGCATCCATCCGTTCCACGCAGGCGGCCACATCCTTCAGGAAAAGATTGCCCGCCACACCTTTCAGCGCGTGGGTCAGTTGCCGCGCCGGCCGCAAATCCTCGGGATTCTCCTCGATCGACCGCTTCACCCTGTCTGCGTCATCGGCATGGCACAGCACAAACGATTGCAGCGCACGCAGATACGCGGCCCCGTCCCGCCACGTGCGCAAGGCAAGCTGGTGGTCCGCAACCGCGGCCAGCGGCTTCCAGTTCCATTTCCAATGCCCGTCAAACTGCACGCTGTGGACAGAGTTCATTTGTCCCGCGCCGGCCGGCACCATCTTCTCAATCTGCGCAAGCAAGCGGCTGAAGTCGATCGGCTTGCCCTCCACGCCATCCATATCGGCACTCTTGCAGCGCTCAAAGTCCTCGTGCATCACGCTCGCCGTCAGCGCAAGAATGGGCGTGCGCCGTCCGCGCCTGCTCTCCTGCTTACGAATCGCGCGGGTCGCCTCCAAACCATCCATCTCCGGCATCATCATGTCCATCAACACAATGTCCGGCGCAAAGGTCTCCATCGCGGCAACCGCCTCCCTGCCGTTCTTCGCCCATTCCACCTCATGGCCCTGCTCGCGAAGCCGCAGCAGCGCCAGTACTGCGTTTCCCTCCACATCCTCGGCCAACAGAATGCGAAAGGTTCGCGGCGAGGCATCGCCATGAGCTGCCGGCGCCTCGGCGTCTTCCTTCGCCTGCTTCAGTTGCGTTTCAAACCGCTTCTGCTCGGTAAGGTCCACCACCGAGCCCACAAACAGCCGCTGCCCGGCCAGTGTCACTTCATTCACCGCCAGCCACACCGGAAAAACTGATCCATCCTTTCGCTGCCCGGCCGCCTCGCAGCCCTTGCCAATCACCCGCGGATCGCCCCCGCTCCGGTATCGAGCCAGGTAGCGGTCATGCTCGCCCCGATAGGGCTCCGGCATCAGCATTGAAACATTGCGCCCAATCACCTCCGACTGCGCGTACCCGAACAGCCGCTCGGAGACTGGATCAAAAGAGTGGATGGAGCCCGCCTCATCGATGGTGACGGTTCCAACCGACCTGATGATTCCGGTGTTGGTCAAAGACAAAATGGGGCCCTCCCGCCTTTGCTTCCTGCGGCTCCATGGGTACGGCCACACAGCGAATTCCGCGTTGTACCCGCCTGCGGAAAACCTCTCCCCCTCTTGCACCTGCGGCGGTTCGGTTTCCATACCCTAAGCCCGGACCCGCGCGGAATAGCTCGCAAATGACCAAAGTTTTCAGCAGAAATGCAAAATCGGGAAGACCCCATCCGACCCAGGTTTCTATTGGGAATTCCTAACAATCCCGCGACGCTCCCTGAACCACTGCGGGCCCGTCCGACTTGGGAGGTACAACAGGCAGCCGCGACGGAAAGGCCCTCGCTCACAGCTTTACCGGCGGCCAAACAAAGAAGTCCTGCGAGCCCGCGGGCCGCCTGGTGCTCTGGTTCAGCCGCGCCAGCGCCGCGCAGTCCAGCATGCGCTGCACCAGTTGCCGGGCCGGGTGCCGTTCGCGATAGGCCGCCGCCGTCTCCGCGCCCATCTCCAGCGCTTCCTCTCGATGCGCCAGCAGGTCCGCCACGCGCTCCTGAATCGACTCTTTCTGAAATGCGAATGTAAATCGTTCTGCATGCGGCAAGCCTTCCAGAAAGCGCTGCCGGTTGGTGAGGCACAGCGAATGCGACCCATAGGCGCGTGACACCCGGTCATGCGCATTGGAGCTCGTATTCGGCGACATGTCGATCATCCCCAGCGATCCGCGAATCAGCCCAATCGACTTTGCATAATCGCACTCATCGATATACTTCGCCCTGCCCCGCGAGAAATCCACGTGCTCCCACTCATTGCCGCGGATCTCCACCGGGAAATCCATCAGTGCCTCGGCCATCAGTGTGCACTTCACCGCCCGTATGTAGTCGTCCAGTTGCGCCACAAAAAACAGCCGCGTCTTCAGGAGCTCTTCAATCTCGAAATCCCGCTCGTGAAAATAACGCAGCACCACGTCGTCAATCTGGTCGCAGCTTCCGTCGTCCATGTGCTTCTCAAGAAAGCCCGCCATCTCCAGCATCGCCTCCAGCAGAAACCCCTCCAGGCACGTCTTCCAGTAGCGCTTCAGCCGTTCCGGGTCCTTGCCGTTCTTCAGCAGCAGCAGCGTCCCCTCCTTCTTCGCCGCAAAGTCCACACTCTCGCGCGGAATCTCATCCAGCACAATCGGGTCCAGCGTGCCCACCATGCCGTGCCGCGCAGGCAGCCGCCGCCGCAGTGCGCAGTGCTCGTCGAATCCATACAGCGTGACGAAATTCGCTCCGGGAACGATGTGCCGATCAAAAAAATATGCGGGCGAATCACCGTGAAAGCTTACAAACGGTACGCGCAGGTCCCTCCACAGGTTGAACTCCCTTCCGTTCGCCCCCGTCATCATCAGGTCCATGCCCATCGAGACCCAGGAATACACCAGCCGCACCTGGTCAAAGGCAATCGACCGAATCCGCCGCAGAAGATTCTCCCGGTCCAGCAGGCTAATCTCCACGCACTCCATACCGATGTCGCCGAAGCCGCGCGCAAGCGAGCGGCCGATGCCCTCCAGCGTCGCACCGCGCGTCGTTCCTGAGAGGAACACCACCTTGTCCATTCGTTCCTCCCCACCCCGGGCCGCAGTCTGGCGGCACGCGCGCAGGCGCACTCCAGGCCTAGCAACCGGAGTGGTCGCATCACTCATGACCAAAGCAAACGGGTTGCCAGTGAGGAAATTGTGGATTAGAGAAGTCTCATTGCGCCGGAGCTGCCGGCACCGCGCTCACCAGCGCCTCAAGCGAATCAAGAAATGCATATTGCACCAGGCTCTTCTCCGCCTTTAGGTCTGCAATTTTCTTCAGTGCCCGGTCTCGCCAGCCGCCCGGCGTCTCTCCCGGCGCGCGCAGATACTCAAGCGCCTCAGTGCCCAGCGCGCCCAGATCCGCCAACTCGTTCGCCTGCCCTGCATAGGGCGCAAGCTGCGGGCTTGCTTCCATCCGCATTGCCAGCGCCGGCGATGTCCGCTCCCATTGCGCGAACCAGCGCCCCAGTCGCGCCCGCCCGCGCTCCTGGTGTCGCGGGTCCTTCAGCAGAGCCTGCACCGCCTCTTCCATCTCGTGCCGCACCGGCGGATCCGGCGTCACCGCGTCCGCCAGGCCATCGAGCGGCGTCAACTGGTCCGTGTGCTGCAGATCATAGCGATCGCCAAAACTCACCGGCTCTATCACTGACGTAAACACGCGGAATGCTGAACTGCGCCTTTTGCCCCAAAGCTGCCGCTGCATCCGCTCCGGCCCGGAAATCTGCTCCACGCCCAGCGCGTCAAGCCGCAGATTCTCCACCCCAAGCCTGCGATACATATCCGGCACGTCGCTCACCGCCGCCGGCGACCAGAACCGCTCGGCAATCGCCGCCGTCCTTGGCCAGATGCGCGAATCAATCGTCTGGGGCGAAATCTGCTCGCCCCACATGCACACCTCGCCGCCCAGAATCAGCTTCTGCTGCGCGGGCGTCAGCCTGGTGTCCGCCGGAATCGGATCGGCAAGATAGTGAAACTCCGCCGTGTGCATCCCGTCCAGGTAGTAGGGCGCTGAAAGAATTCCACGGTATCCCTCGGTCGCGCCCTTGGCCAGCGACTCCACACCGCGCCACGATTGCACCGCCACATCCTTCGGCAGACCTGGCGTCATAATCTCGTCCCAGCCCACCATGTGCTTGTGATACTTCGTCAAAATCTTCAGCAGATGCTGATTGAAATACACCTGTAACCCCGCGGCGTCCGCAATCCCATGCGCCTGCATGAACGCGCGAATCTTGGGGTTGGCCATCCACTCCTTGCCGTTGCTCTCGTCTCCGCCAATGTGCATGTACGCATCGGGGAACAACCCGGCCATCTCGCCCAGGAACGCATCGAGAAATTTGTAGGTGCTCTCCCGCGTCGGATCCATCGCCGCATCGTGAATGCCGAAGACACGCTCGATGTGGTACGGCCCCGGCGCACTCGCCAGCTCCGGATAGCCCACAAACCAGCTCGTCGAGTGCCCCGGCATGTCAAACTCCGGCACCACGCGAATCCCCCGCGCGTGCGCATACGCCACAATCTCTCTGATCTGCTCCTGCGTGTAGTAGAGCCCGTCCGAGCCCATCTCCTGCAGCTTGGGGAACCGCTTGCTCTCCACCCGGAATCCCTGGTCCTCGCTCAGGTGCAGGTGCAGCACATTCAGCTTCACCGCCTCCATCGCGTCCAGCGTGCGCAGCAGCACCGGCACCGGCTCAAAGTGCCGTCCGCAGTCAATCATCAATCCGCGCCACTGGAAGCGAGGCTTGTCGGCGATGGACACATCGGGAATCAGATACCCCTGCGACGTTCGCTGCACCAGTTGCAGCAGCGTCTGCAGTCCGTGCAGCGCGCCCAGGTCGTTCGGCGCCGTCAGCGCAACCGATCCCTCCTGCACCACCAGTTGATAGGACTCATCCTCATCCAGCGTCTGCACCGCCTCGGCCGGATGCTCCACGTCAATCTCAATCAGCGCCTGGCCGTGCCCCGTCGGCAGGTCCGTGCTCAGTTGCACGCCGGTCATCGCCTCCATGCGCCGGATGGCGCGCACCGTCGCCTGCTCCAGCATCGCATCGTGTGTCGTGGTCAGGCCAAAGGTCGTCGCAGGCGTAATGGCGAAGCTCCCCGGCTGCACCGTCAGCGACGCAGGCTCCGGCATAAGCGTGTTGCGAAAGACTTCCGCGCCGCCGTTGGTCTGCCCTGCGGCCACTGCCGCCGCGCACAGCACTGCCGCGCATGCGGCCGCCTTCCGCATCAAAGAATGCATCCGCTTCCGGACCATGCATGCCCCTTTTTGCAAGCTGAAATTCGTGCTCCGGCAGAGAGCCTCGCGCGCGACGGCCCTTGCTCGTCGCACCCATTCTAATCGTGCCGGCCCGTGGTCCTGCTCAGCCGCCCAGCCGTTCATAGCCGGCAATCTGTTTCAGCGTTTCGCCGCGCATCGCTGTGCCCTTCTGCCACGCGCGATACCAGCGCACCGTCCACTCCAGCGCCGTGGACAGCGGCAGCCGCGGGCGCCAGCCCAGATCCGCGCGCGCCTTGCTCGCGTCCAGCCGCAGCAGGTGCGCCTCATGCACGCCTGCCTCCGCATCGCGCGTCCAGTGCGCGCCCTTGCCCCACAACTCCACCATCCGGTCCGCCACGCGCTCCACGGTCCACGCGTCTTCCTCCGCCGGCCCAAAGTTGTAAGGCCCCGCAAACTGCGTGTCGCCCCCCAGCAGACGTTCGGCCAACAGCATGTAACCATGCAGCGGCTCCAGCACGTGCTGCCACGGCCGCACCGCACCCGGCCGGCGAATCTTCACCGGCTCGCCCGCACAAAACCCGCGCACCAGATCCGGAATCAGCCGATCCTCTGACCAGTCCCCGCCGCCAATCACGTTGCCCGCACGCGCCGTGGCCAGCGCCACGCCCGGCTTGCCCTGGCCATCCGCCGCAAAAAACGAGCTCCGGTACGCCGAGGCCACCATCTCCGCGCACGCCTTGCTCGACGCATACGGATCGTGCCCGCCCAGCGGGTCGGTTTCGCGATAGGGCCTCTGCTGCTCGCGATTCTCGTAGCACTTGTCCGTCGTCACGCACACCACCGCGCGCACGCTCGGGCAGCTTCGCGCCGCATCCAGCACATGCGCCGTGCCCATCACGTTTGTTGCATAGGTGCCCAGCGGATCTGCATAACTGCGCCGCACCAGCGGCTGCGCCGCCATGTGAAACACCACCTCCGGCGCAAACTCCGTCATCCGTGCATGCACTTCGGCAAAGTCGCGAATATCCGCGCAAACATCTTCCACCGCGCCGCCCACATTTGCCGCCTCAAACAGGTTCGGCTCGGTCTCCGGCGCCAGCGCATACCCGCGCACCACCGCGCCTTTTTCCGCCAGCCACAGCGCCAGCCATCCGCCCTTGAACCCCGTGTGACCGGTCAAAAACACGCGCCGCTTTTTCCATGGATTCACCACGTCTTCCACGGGGCCCTCCCGCCGGCCCACAGCTCTTCCAGCCGCTGCTTGTCGCGCAGCGTATCCATCGGCTGCCAAAAGCCCGCGTGCTCAAACGCCTGCACCTCGCCCTTCGCGGTCAGGCTCTGCAGCGGCCCGCGCTCGAACATCGATGCCTCATCGGGAATCTCCTTCAGCACCTTCGGGCTCAGCACAAAAAATCCGCCGTTGATCCAGCCGCCCTCGCCCTCCGGCTTCTCCTGGAACGAGCTCACCGCCGTGCCATCCATCTCCAGTCCGCCAAAGCGCGCCAGCGGCCGCACCGCCGTCACCGTCGCCAGCTTGCCATGCCTGCGATGGAACGCGACCAGCGCCGTAATATCCACGTCGCTCACGCCGTCTCCATAGGTCATGCAAAAGGCGTCTTCGCCTTCCAGATACCGCGCCACATTCCGCATGCGTCCGCCCGTGCCCGCATTCTCGCCCGTATCCACCAGCGTCACCCGCCACGGCTCGGCCACGCTCTGGTGAACCTCCATCCGGTTCTCCTTCAGGTCAAAGCTCACGTCGGACATGTGCAGAAAGTAGTTCGCGAAATACTCCTTGATCAGGTAGCCCTTGTACCCGCAGCAGATCACGAACTCATGCACGCCGTGGTGCGAATACATCTTCAGGATGTGCCACAGAATCGGCCGCCCGCCAATCTCCACCATCGGCTTTGGCCGTGCGCTTGTCTCCTCGCTCAGCCGCGTTCCCAGTCCGCCCGCCAGAATCACTGCTTTCATTGCCGCCTCATCGCTTTCTGCAAGCTACCACCCCGCCGGCCGCGCTCCGCGCCCACTTCAGCAGGGGGGTGATTCCTTGGTAATACACTACACCGCAACTTCGCGCCTCACGCGGCCCCGGCCTTCTGTATCCTTTGGGCAGGTAGGCGCGCCCATGAAACCCCCAGCCGAACGCTTGCGGCAGCAGATCCTCGACCTCACCGCCGAGTACGTCCGCGAAGCCTTCCCTGAAGCGGACTTCGTTCCCGGCCAGTCGCGGGTGCCCGTCTCCGGCAAAGTCATCCGTGCGCAGGATGTGACCTCTGTCGTTGACTCGGCCCTCGACGCCTGGTTCACCACCGGCCGCTTCGCTGAAGAATTCGAGCGCAAGCTCGCGCGCTTCGCCGGCGTCCGCTCGGCCTCGCTCGTCAACTCGGGCTCCTCGGCCAATCTACTCGCCCTCACCGCGCTCACCTCGCCCAAGCTCGGCAGCCGCCGCCTCCAGCCCGGCGATGAAGTCCTCACCGTCGCCGCCGGCTTTCCCACCACCGTCAATCCCATCCTGCAAAACCGCCTTGTTCCCGTCTTTCTTGACGTCACCCTGCCCACCTACGAAATCGATGTCTCGCAGCTTGAAGCAGCCCTCAGCCCGCGCACCCGCGCCATCATGCTCGCGCACACCCTCGGTAACGTCTTTGACCTTGACGCCATCACCGCCTTCGCCAAACAGCACAACCTGTGGCTCATTGAGGATTGCTGCGATGCTCTCGGCTCCACCTGGAAGGGCCGCAACGTTGGCACATTCGGTGACCTGGCCACCGTCAGCTTTTATCCCGCCCACCACATCACCCTTGGTGAAGGCGGCGCAGTCCTCGCCGACAAGCCCAACCTGCAAACCCTCGTCGAGTCCTTCCGCGACTGGGGCCGCGACTGCTGGTGCGATCCCGGCAAGGAGAACACCTGCGGCAAGCGCTTTGACTGGCAGCTCGGCACGCTGCCTCACGGCTACGACCACAAATACACCTACTCGCACATCGGCTATAACCTCAAAGCCACTGACATGCAGGCCGCGCTCGGCGTCTCCCAGCTTGACCGCCTGCCCGAATTCATCGAGCGCCGCAAGCAGAACTTCCGCCATCTTCACGCGGCGCTCCAGCCGCTCCAGCATTGCCTCATGCTGCCTGAGGCCACGCCCGGAGCCGACCCCGCCTGGTTCGGATTCCCCATCGCCGTGCGGCCCCAGGCGCCTTTCACCCGCAACCAGCTCATCGGCTTCCTGGACGCCCGCAAAATCGACACCCGCCTGCTCTTCGGCGGCAACCTTACCCGCCAGCCCGCGTATGAAGGCTGCGGCTTCCGCGTCGCCGGCCCGCTCACCAACTCCGATTTCGTCATGGACCGCGTCTTCTGGCTGGGCGTTTACCCCGGCCTCACCCCGCCCATGCTCGATTTCGTCGCCGCCACCCTCGCTGATTTCGTCGCCAAAGCAACTTCCGGTGCGCTTCCGGCCCAAATGGACGTACAATCGTCCCTGTCCGCCCTTCCCTCGTCCCGCTCCTGAACGAACCCTTTTGCTCGAAAGGAGGCGACATGCACAACGAACCCAATCCCATCCGCGTATTCGAGCACGCCATCGCCGAGCACCTCGCCGTCATCCAGTCCATCACCGCGCAGGAGCCCATCCTCCAGCACATCGCCACGCAGATGGCCCGCGCCGTCCTTGCCGGCAAAAAAGTTCTCTGGTGCGGCAACGGTGGCAGCGCCGCGGACTCCCAGCACCTGGCCGCCGAGCTCATGGGCCGTTTCCGCCGTGAGCGCCGCGGACTTCCCTCCATCGCCCTCACCACTGACAGCTCCATCCTCACCGCCATCGCCAATGACTACGGCTATGACCGCATCTTCGCCCGCCAGGTTGAGTCTCTCTGCAATCCCGGCGATGTCGTCGTAGGCATCTCCACCTCCGGCAACAGCCGCAACGTCTGCGCCGCGCTTGAAGCCGCGAAATCTCTCGGCGCGTTCACCGTTGCGCTCACCGGCGAATCCGGCGGCGACCTTGCCACCATCGCCGACGTCACCCTCCGCATGCCGTCGTCGGACACCGCGCGCATCCAGGAGGGCCACATCCTCTGCGGCCACATGCTCTGCGACTGGATTGAAATCACAGCCTGCGCCCAGGACCCGGCCTGCAAGGAGGAATCCGCAGCCGCAGCGCCGGTCCACGCAACCGCCGGCTCTTAGCGGTGCCAGGCTGCCGTGCGCCGGATCGCCTCGCGCAGCCCAATCCACGCGCGCAGGCCCAGCACCCGCTCGGCCTTCTCCACGCTCGGCACATACTGCTGCTTCGCCGCGGCCGGCACAGCCACGGTCGCAATCTCCACCGCGCACCGCGGATTTACCTCTTCAGCCACCGTCCGTGCCAGCTCCGCAATGCTCACTGCCTCGTCTGACCCCACGTTGAACGCCGCCGGACTCCCGCCCAGCTCCGGCGCGCGCAGCAGCAGCGTCCACAGCCACACCGCCAAATCCGCCGCATATAAATAGGACCGCGTCGGCGTCCCATCCCCATTCACGCGAATCATCCGCCCCGCCAGCGCATCGCCCACAAAATTCCCAATCGCAAAGTGCGCATCCAGCGGCAGGTGCGGGCCCACAAAGGCAAAGCACCGCGCAATTGCAATCGGCAGCCCCGTCTCCTCCGCATGGTGCACGCACATCATTTCCGCCACGCGCTTCCCTTCGCCGTAGGCTGCATCCGGATCCAGGCAATCCGGCGCGCCTGTGTACTCCTCGGGAATCCGGCTCACCTCCTCCGGCTGCCTGCCGTACACCGCGCCGGAGCTCACATAGAGCATCGCCTTCGCCTCGCCCGCCTTCGCCAGCTCGAGCATCCGCCGCGTGCCCTCAATGAGAGTCTCCAGCCGCTCCCGCCGCGCGCCAGCCCTGGCCGGCAGCGTGGGCGACGCCCCATGCACCACGAAATCAAACCGCTCCCCACGGCGATCTTCGGCCAGCGCAACCTCGCGCACATCGCCCGAGAGAAACTGCATCCAGCTTTCGCCGCGCAGATGCGGCATCCGGCGCAAAAACCCTTCCGGATCGCGGCTTAGCACCGTCGCCCGCACGCCCAAATCCAGTTCGCGATTGCAATGGGCCAGGCTCTCCAGCAGCCACGCCCCAAAGAACCCCGTCGCCCCGGCCAGAAACAGCCTCCCACCCCGCGCCCGCTCCCACAAAGGCCGCGTCCGCTCCAGCACATGCGCAAGGTCTGCCCTGTCCAGTGGCTTCACGCCTCCAGCATATCCCGACGCACGCCCAATCTCAGGCCGGCTCATCCAGCTTCCGGCGTTTGCAGGTCGCCGTCCTCTTCGCTGATTGTCCTGCGAAACGAAATGTTCTTGTGCCCCAGAAAGCTGATGATCACGCCCACTCCGGTCATCATCGCGCCCGCCACATACGGGGCAAGTATGGGCCGCTCCAGATGATGCTCCAGGATTGGCACCAGAATGGCCAGGCCCACCAGCCCGATCACCATCGTGCTTCCGTAGACGCCCAGGCAGCGAATCCATTCCCGCAAGTAGTGCCCGCGCGTGCGAAATACGAACCACTTATAACCAAGAAACGCCACCGTAATGGCGACCACGTTCCCAAGCACCGCCGCCAACAGATAGCTGTACCTGCCCAGCCCGCTCAGCACCCAGTTGAGCAGCGCAAACAAAGCGTAACCAAATAACGTGTTGAAACCGCCCACCATCAGGTAGCGAACAAACTGCGGCAGCTGCTTGAAGCTTGGTCTCGTCACTGCTCAATGCGGCCTAAACCGGACACTCCTAGAAGTTGATGCGTTCCTTCTCCGTCACCAGTGGGCGATTCAGGACCGTTGTGTGGATTGCTCCCACATACTCGCCGATAATCCCCAGCGCAATGAGTTGCACCGAGCCCAGAAAAAACAGCCCCAGTACAAGCGGCGCCACGCCTACGGAGAAGCTTGACCAGTACACCAGCTTGTACACGAGATAAAACACGCCCAGCAAAAAGCTGATCGCGGCCGACACAAATCCTCCAAAAATCACCAACCGCAACGGCACCTTGGACAGATTCGTGATCCCCAGCATCGCCAGATCGTAGAGCGCATAGAAATTGTTCTTCGTCACACCCCGCTCGCGCCGTCCCTGGTTGTAATAGACCCTTGCAATCGGCAGGCCCAGCTCGGCAATCATCCCGCGAAAATACGGATAAGGATCGGGAAAGTGCGCGCGGATATGCTCCAGAACGCTCCGGTCATACAGCCCAAATCCGGTAAAGTGCTCCAGCACCTCCACATTCGTCAGCCGCGCCACCAGCTTGTAATAGGCGGTCCGCACGCGATACATCAGCCCGCTTTCGTCGCTCGAATTTTTGATGGCAGCCACAATCGGATAGCCCTTCTCCCATGCCCGCACCATCTCTACAAACAGCTCGGGAGGATCCTGCATATCCGCTGCCACCGTCCCAACCGCATCGCCCTCCGCCTGCAGAAGTGCATGCATACCGGACCGGTCCGCGCCAACGTTCCTCGCGTTCACAATCACCTTCACCGTCGGGTCCTCGGCAGCCATCTCGCGCAGAATCGCCACCGTTCCGTCCTTTGACGCGTTATCGATGAACAGGTGCTCCAAGCGATACTCCGGCAACTCAGCCGCCATCGCCATCACCCGCCGGTGCGCCTCGCGCACGTTCAGCTCTTCGTTGTAGCTCGGGGTCATGATGGTGATTAGCTTCTTGCTCATTCCAGCTCCCTCGCGTCCGTGCGCTCCGCTCAAGCGGAACCACATGCCGATACCCCGAACTCGCCTGAAGTGTAGCACGTACACTGCACTATTCCGGCTGCTCCCCGGCGCGCCTTGCATGACTCCCGTACCCGCCCGCCAGCGCCCTCACAGAACGCAGCCCGGGCCCTGGATGCTGCTTTTGTATTGTGCGCATACGGCCGCGGCAAACGCGCGCCAAATTTGGTCCAAAGGTACTTAGAGACGCAAGAGGTAACCGGCACAATACCGGGAAAGAGCGGCTATCATCAATACGACCGCACCCTCACCCATAATTGCCGCGGTCGCCGCATGGAATCCGGCGTGCGGTCACCACCATGCACACCATGCCCGGGAGGCAGAATGTTTGATCTTCGCAATCGAAGCATCCTCATCACCGGAGGCACCGGCTCTTTCGGCAAAAAGTGCGCGCGCATGCTGCTCGATGAATACCAGCCCTCGCGCCTCATCATCTTCAGCCGCGACGAGCTCAAGCAGCATGAGATGCGCGTCGCCGGCTTTGACCACCCCAGCCTCCGTTACTTCATCGGAGACGTGCGCGACGTGGACCGCCTCCGCCGCGCCATGGTCGGCGTCGATGTCGTCATCCACGCCGCCGCGCTCAAGCAGGTGCCGGCCTGCGAATACAACCCCATTGAGGCTATCCAGACCAACGTCAACGGCGGCAAAAACGTCATTGAGGCCGCGCTCGACAACCGTGTGCAGCGCGTCCTGGCCATGAGCACTGACAAAGCCGTCAACCCCGTCAATCTCTACGGCGCCACCAAGCTGGTCGCGGAAAAACTCTTCATCCAGGCCAACGCCTACCGCGGCGGCGATCCCATCCGCCTCAGCTCCGTCCGCTACGGCAACGTCGCCGGCAGCCGAGGCAGCGTCATCCCGCTCTTCCTGCAGCAACGCAAATCCGGCCGCATCACCATCACTGATCCGCGCATGACCCGCTTCTGGATCACTCTCGACCAGGGTGTCCGCTTCGTCCTCAGTTGCATTCAGTCCATGGACGGCGGCGAAGTCTTCGTCCCCAAAATTCCCAGCATGAGGATGACCGACCTCGCGAGCGCCATTGCACCCGGCTGCGAAATCCACCAGATTGGCATTCGTCCAGGCGAAAAGCTACACGAGGTTCTACTCTCTGAGGATGAGGCCCGCCACGCCGTCGAGCTCGATGACCGCTTCGTCATCCTGCCGGTCCATCCCTGGTGGAAGGGACAGACTGAGACCCAGGGCAAGTCGCTGCCGGAGGGCTTCCGCTACGACAGCGAAACCAACACGCAGTGGCTCTCGGAGAGCGAACTGCTCGCAATGGCCGGCGAATCTGAAGCCGCCGCCGCAACGGTCACCGCAGACGCCTAGCCGCCGCTCGCACAGGAATCCGCCATGCTCCTCTCCGATTACGTCATTCAATTCCTCGGCGAAAAAGGAATCCGCGACGTCTTTCTCGTCTCCGGCGGCGGCATCATGTACCTGCTTGACTCGCTCGCCCGCAACCCCGGCGTGCGTTACACCTGCAACTACCATGAGCAGGCCTGCGCGGTGGCCGCCGAGGGCTACGCTCGCGTTACCAACGGCGTTGGCGTTTGCATTGCCACCACGGGTCCCGGCGCGGCCAATGCCATCTCCGCTCTGCCCGCCGCATGGGTTGACTCCGTTCCCCTCATCGTCCTTTGTGGTCAGGTCAAGCAGGAGCTCATCGCCGACTACGCCAAAATCCGCCAGGTCGGCCCGCAGGAAGGCAACGCCGTCGCCATGGCCGCGCCCGTCACCAAGTACGCCAAATCCATCCGCGATCCGCGCACCATTCGCTATGAGCTTGAGTACGCCTGGCATCAGGCCGTCTCCGGCCGCCCCGGTCCCGTGCTGCTTGAGCTGCCTCTTGACGTGCAGGGCGCGGAGATTGATCCCGGCACACTCGCCGGTTACACGCCCCCATTCGCCGCGCCCGATCCCGGCCTCGCTGGTCAGGTGGCCCACGTCCTCGCGGAGATTCGCAGGGCCAGACGGCCCATCCTCATCTGTGGCAACGGCATTCATCGCGCCCGCGCGCAACAGCTCCTGCGCGATGTGCTTTCCAGGCTTCAAATCCCCATCGTTCTTCCGCTCACCGCCAAGGACGTGCTCGAGGAAGACCATCCCATGCAGATGGGCATCTTCGGCGTCGCCGGCCAGCGCCGCGCCAACTTCGCCATCCAGAGCAGCGACCTCATGCTTGCTGTGGGCGCGGGCCTCAACTGCCAGAAGGTTGGCTTCAATCTCGCCGGCTTCGCGCCGCGCGCCAAAAAAATCATCGTCGACATTGACCCCGCACAGCTTGAGCATCAGGTCGTCCGCCCGGATCTGCCCATCCTCGCTGATGCCGCCGATTTCCTCCGCGAAATGCTCACCCAGCTCGCATCAGAACCCTGTTCCGCGCCTCAGCGCTGGCTTGATGCATGCGCCCGGTGGAAGCAGCGCTACCCGCCCGTCACGCCCGACTACCTTGAAGAGCGCGACTACGTAAACACCTACTGCTTCTACGACCGCCTCTCCGGGATTCTCCCCACCGATGCCCTCATGGTCACCGGCAATGCGCTGGATACCACCAGTTACTTCCAGGCCTTCCGCCTCAAGCGCGGCCAGCGCACCCTCAACAGCGGCTGGGGCGCAATGGGCTGGTGCCTGCCGCTGGCCATCGGCGTCTGCATCGGCGCAGGCCGGCGCAAAACCCTTTGCTGCACCGGCGACGGCAGCTTCCAGTTCAACTCGCAGGAACTGCTCACCATCGCCCACCAGCGCCTGCCCATCCAGATTTTCGTCTTTAACAATCAGGGCTACTCCAACATCCGCGGCACGCAGAACAACTTCTTCCAGGGCCGCTTCGCCGGAGCCGATCCGGCATCCGGCGTCGGCACGCCGCGCTTTGATCTTCTCGCCGCGGCCTACGACATTCGTTATTCGCGCATTCACAACCACGCCGATCTCGAACACGGCATACGCAACGCGCTTGCCGGCGATAGCCCCGGCCTCTGCGAGGTCAACGTCTCGCCCACACAGGGCATCTGGCCCAAAGCCTCCGCATTTCGCCGGCCTGACGGCACCTTTGAGTCCCGTCCGCTCGAGGACATGGCGCCCTTCCTGCCGCGCGAGGAAATCTGGGAAAATATGCACCAGTTCGACAATGAGGAATCGCTTGAGCGCAGTTGAATCCATCTGGATTACCGGAGCCGCGGGCCTGCTCGGCGCAAACCTCACGCTCGAATTCCTTGACCGCGACATCGCCGTACTGCCCATCACGCGCGGCCCGGGCCTTTGCATCTCCGGCGTTGCCTCCGTCGCCTGCGACCTCACTGACGCTCGCGCCGTCTCGGCTCTCTTTGCGCAAACGCCGCCCTCGTGCATCGTTCACTGCGCCGCAGTCACCAATGTCGACTGGTGCGAAGCCCATCCCGATGAGGCCATGCGCGTCAACGCCCATGCCGCGGGCCAACTTGCCGCGCAAGCACGCGCGTGCGGTGCGTGCTTCATCCACATCTCTACGGATGCAATCTTTGACGGCCTCTCCGGCGGCTATGCCGAGGACAATCCTCCGCACCCCCTCAACGTCTACGCGCGTACCAAGCTCGCCGGCGAGCAGGCCGTCTTCCACGCCATGCCCGGTGCGCTCATCCTCCGCATCAATCTCTTCGGCTGGAATCTCCAACCCAGGCTCAGCCTGGCTGAATGGGTGCTCGATCGCCTCGAAAACAACCAGCCTGTTCCCGGCTTTCGCGATGTCATCTTCGCGCCCATCCTCGCCAACCAACTCGCGCCGTGGATTCTCCGCCTGGTTGAACTTGGCGCAACCGGGATCTTTCACGCCGGCTCCTCCGATCACATCACCAAATTCGACTTCGCGCGCCTCGTCGCCGAGATTTTCGCCCTCGACGCATCCCTCGTCAGAGAGTCCTCCGTCGCCGCTGCATCGCTCGCCGCCCCGCGCCCGCGCAACCTGTGGCTCAACACCGGCAAGCTCGCCGCGGCACTCGGCCATCCCCTGCCCACCGTCCGTCAGGGACTGGAGCAATTCAAGACTCTGCGCCAAAATGGTTTCGTCCAGCGGCTCAAATCCGCCGCTCCACAGCCAGCTTCACAGCCTTTCAGGAGCGGAGCCCCATGCCAGCGCTAACCATCGGAAAGCTCGAAATCGGCACATCTTCGCGCACCTACTTCATCGCCGATATCTCCGCCAACCACGATGGAGACCTCGAACGCGCCCGCGCGCTCATCCATCTCTGCGCCCAGGCCGGGGCTGACGCCGCAAAATTTCAGAACTTCCGCGCGCCAAACATCGTCAGCGAGCGCGGCTTCGCCTCCATCGCCGACAATGCCTCCCACCAGGCAGGATGGAAAAAGCCTGTTACTGAAATCTACGCCGAGGCAAGCCTGCCCTGGGAATGGACCCCCATCCTCAGGCAGGAGTGCGACGCGGCCGGCATCGACTACTTCTCCACGCCTTACGACTTTGAGGCCGTCGACATGCTCGACCCCTTCGTCCCCGCATTCAAAATCGGCTCCGGCGACATCACCTGGCCTGAGATGCTGCGCAAAATCGCCTCCAAACAAAAACCCGTTCTCCTCGCCACCGGCGCATCCACCATGGCTGAGGTCGAGCAGGCCGTCGCAGTCCTCCGCACCGTCAATCCCCGCATCGGCCTCATGCAGTGCAACACCAATTACACCGCCAGCCTCGACAATTTCCGCCACATCCACCTTAACGTCCTCAAAACTTATGCCGCCGCATTCCCTGACCTTGTTCTCGGCCTCTCCGATCACACGCCCGGCCACAGCACCGTCCTCGGCGCGGTCGCTCTCGGCGCTCGGCTTATTGAGAAGCACTTCACCGACGACACCTCACGCGTCGGCCCTGACCATCCCTTCTCCATGACGCCCGCCACCTGGCGCGAAATGGTCGACCGCACCCGCGAGCTCGAGCTCGCTCTCGGCCAGACTGAAAAATTCGTCGCGGAAAACGAGCTGGCCACCGTCGTTGTGCAGCGCCGCTGCCTCCGCGCCGCGCGTCCCCTGCCCGCCGGTGCTGTCCTCACCCGCGACATGCTTCAGGTCCTGCGCCCCGCGCCGCGCGACGCCATCGTTCCTTACCACCTCGAGCAGGTTCTCGGCCGCACCCTGCGCGCCGGCCTTCCCCTCGGCGAAGCCCTCACCTGGTCCATGCTCGAGGAGGGAGAAAAGTGACCCCGGCCGTTGATCTCTAATGCGAATTCTCTATCTCAGCCGCGCTTACACCCCCCACGACCACCGCTTCCTCTCGGCGCTCGCCTCCGGTCCGCATCAAATCCTCTTCCTCCGCCTCCACGCGCAACCCGCGCACTATGAGAACCGCCCCATCCCTCCATCCATCCGCGAGCTTCCTCCGCTCGCCTCCACGAACGTGCTCACCTCACCCGCCGAATGGGTTCCCCTCGCGCCGCGCCTCAAAACCATCCTCGCGTCTGAGCAGCCTCACCTCGTCCACGCCGGTGACATCCAGACCGGCGCATTCCTCGCCGCCCTCGCCGGCTTCCATCCCCTCCTCGCCATGTCCTGGGGCTCCGATCTTCTCGTCGACGCGCATCGCGACCCGCTCTGGAGCTGGATAACCCGCTTCACCCTTCACCGTGCAGACATGCTGCTCACGGACGCAACGGAAGTCACCCGCGCCGCCGTCGAGCTCGCCGGCCTCGATCCGCAACGCATCCTGCAATTCCCCTGGGGTGTTGACACCGCACTCTTTCATCCCGGTCCTGACACTCTCCAGCTCCGCAACCACCCCGGCTGGCAGAACGCAGTCCTCGTCCTTTCCAACCGCTCATGGGAACCGCAATACGGCGTCCTCCACCTTCTTCGCGCCTTCGCCCTCGCGCGCGAATCCAACCCGCGCCTGCGCCTGGTCCTCCTCGGTTCCGGGTCGCAAAAAGAAGAGATTGAGCAGTTCCTCCGCGAACATGCGCTCGCGCCGCACGTGCTCATCCTCGGCGCAACACCGCCCCGGCAGCTCCCCGAGATTCTCCGCGCCGTTGACCTTTTTGCAAGCTGCGCATTCAGTGACGGCAGCTCCGTCTCCCTGCTTGAAGCCATGGCCACCGGCCTGCCGGTCCTCGCCACGCAGCGCACCAGCAATCAGGAATGGATCGCCTCGCCGGACAACGGTCTCCTCGCACCCTTCGGTGACATCCCTGCCATCGCCGCCGCACTGCTAACGCTGGCCTCACTCACCTCCGGCCAGCGCGAATGCATCGCCGCCGCCAACCGTGCAGCCATCCTCGACCGCGCCAACTGGGACACCAGCGTCACCCGCCTCTTCGCGGCCTACAGCACCCTCCGGCCCGATCTTGACTGAAGGCTCCTCGCAGTTTCGCCACAGCGGTTCCAGAGTTGCTATACCCAGAAACCGGAATACATTGCGGCATTTTCATCAAGAAAATGCCGCCTATCACCGGCAACAATAAGGGCACGTCTACTCTGGAACCGCTTTAGCCCTTCGTGCCGAGCGACCACGCCATATCTGCTTTGCCGGCGCGGCTTGAAAACGCATAGGCACCGGAAGCCATCACCGAAATGCCGCACGAGCGCATCAGTTGCTCCAATGAATGCTCCGTAAAGTAATTGATGTGCTCGTGCATCATGTAGAGACTTGCGGGGCGCATAACATGCCGTGTCAGTTTCGGGTGGAAAAGCGACATGATCGCCACCTGCGCAACGCGTCTGACGATCCGCGGCGTGCCCAACGGCTCCTCGCAGGGAACCTCAAGAAGGATTAGCCCATCCTTCGGCGCCGCCCTTGCAATCTCCTGCACAAGCACCTTGGGAAATCCCACATGCTCGAGCACATTGCTGCTAAGAATTAAATCCGCCATTGCTGTGTCCGGAACCGGGACAGAAGCCACTCCCTCCGCAGGGCATACACCGGAAATGTCATATACAAATGCCTTCGCACCCTCAAGCAATCCCGCAACAAGGTCGCCGTGGTCTCCGCCGTAGTCCAGAACTCTCTCAATGCGACGCCCTGCCAAAACTCGCTCCAGCAGCGCACGAAGCCTCTCGCGCCGCATCGCATAGAAAGGCGCAGACGCAAGATCCGCATTGAACTTTTCCGTGTACCAGGGCTCTGAAGAATGTCTCTGGCGAAGATACTCCTCACGCCGGTAAGCCTCGTAGAGCCGTTGCAGCTCCTCATCGTCGAGCCTGGGGTTGTAGAAAAGAAATCCGCAACCCGTGCACCGCACGAGTTCCACGCAAAATGGCTTGCGCTTCCAAATGCGCTCGGCCAGAAAGGGCGCAACAAGTGCTTGTTTCACCTTTACAATCGCCCCGTCACAGATCACACAGCTCGCAACTGGAATCATTGGTATCTCACGCTCCGGCGTACACCGCCGCTCGAACTCACCTGCACTTCACCGCCCTGAATTCCTTCTGTGCAACCACCGCCGGCAGCGTCCACACCCATCCCTGGTCATCCTTCCATGCCGCATCTGTCGTCCGCGCAACCAGGTAGTCAATGCCCAGCTCAGCGCATGTCGTCCGCGCCTCGTCCGCTGTCGCGCCGTGATAGAGCGCATCGATTGCCGTTGCCATCGGCTTGCAACCCGACGGATCTCCGCCTAGTTCCGCGCCGCAATAAGGCTGATCCGACACGATAGCCGCCTGGTGTTTTGCATCCATCAGGTCCGTCGCCAGCCAGTAGTTGTTCCGTGCAATCGGGTCAAACTGCACAATTGCATCCCGCGGAATCACATGGTTCAATGCCGCATATCCAACGTCGGAGATATACGCATTGTGCGCAAAGCTCTTCGCGGCTCCGCCCGGTCCCTGGCTCGCGTGCCGGTCTCCCGCAATCACAATGAACCGCAGCATCAGCGCCTGCACGCCGGTATCGAGCATGCCAAAGACAAGCGCCAGCGCGGCAATCGATCGCAGCCAGCCCGGAATCCTGCGCGGCAGCCGCTCACTCTGCACCGCATCGGCTGTTCCATCTTCCGCGGCCTTCCAGCTCATCAGCACTTCTGAGCCCAGCAGCAGCAGCGGGAATTGCAACAGCAGCGCCGCCCTCCAGCCAAAATCATTCACGCTCAACACGTCTGACCGTATGGTCGTAAGAAACGGCACAATCGCCACTGACAGAAACACCAGTGTCCGCCGCGGGCCATCCAGTCGCACGCGGCCGCGCCAGGCCGGCGCCAGGTAAACCAGCAGCACCGCAAAGTAAAATCCCAGTTCAATCCCATAGCCCGGCACAAGCAGAATCACTCTGGCCAGGTTTCGCGCCACATGCCCGTTGCCGCCGGATAACGCTTGCAGCAGCGCAGTCGCCGCCAATCCATCCGGCGGAATCATTTGCCGGATAGTGACTCCCAGCAGAGATCCGCCATGCAACCCCGACGAGCCGTGTGTCAACTCCCACAGATAGGGCAGCAGCAGAATTGCAGCGCCCGCGCCACCGGCGCCCAGCAGCAGCACCGCCCGCGGAGTACGCTCCACGGCAATTTGCCAAACGCCCCACGTCACTGCCAGCAAAAAGAACGCAAATGCCACGTACACCGACATGCCAAACGCACTGGCCAGCGCCATGGCGATAAAAAGCACCTTCCACACTCGCTGCTTTGCATCATCCTGCTCGCCAGTCCACGCCAGCAGGAACGCAAACATGCAGCCCAGCATCCCCGCCATGTGATGCGGAGCCCAAAGCAGCGTATGCAGCCAGCTCACAATCGCGTCGCGCGACCACGCCTCCAAATCCGACGGCGGCGGATTGTGATAGGCAAGCAGTTGCCACACAACAAAGACCAGATCCAATCCCGTCACTGTGAGCAGCAGCAGTGCGCGCATGAATTGCCGCCGAAGCCGCGTCCCCACGTGCAAAAAATGTTTCAGATAAAGCCCAATCACCGCAGTCAGGGCGAATCCCGACCAGATGCTGCTTGCCAGGAATACGGCGCGAACCGGAAGATCCGTCATGCGCGACACCGCCGCGCACATCACATACCAGAAGTAGTAGTTCCGCATGGTTGCAGCATGGTGGAACCAGTACATCGGATTCACCGGCGGCACGCCCGTGTGCAGCACGCTCTGCGTCCAGTCAATGCGGAAGCACTGGTCCAGCATTGCCACGTTGATGTAAAGCCGCTGGCCCCATTCCAGGTCCACCAGCGAAAGAACCACGAGCGCAACCCACGCCAGTGCGGCCGCCAGCGCCACACCGCCCAGCGGTCGAAATCCGATGTTCCATTTCCCGTGCGCTCGTCGCAGCGCGCGCCCCTCCCGCCACAGCAGGGTGGCGAACACACACGTGCACGCAACCAGCAGCGCCACTGCCGCATTCAGCGAAAAGATTTTTCCAATCAGAACCGAGGCAATCGGCGTAATCGCCAACGACAGCGGCACGCTCCAGAAAATTCGCTCCACCAGTGAGCGCCGCCGGAATCCATGCAGATTCGAGAACCATGCCGCCACGTAGCCCGTGCAAACCATCGCCGGCACAAAAGCCGGAACCGCCAGCAGGCCCCAGGCCATCTGCGCCGCCGTTATGGATGGAACGCTCAGCGCCGAACCCTCCCGGCCGCGCACATCGGCAGCGGCGTAACAATCGTCGTCGGCAGGTTGATGCAGATTGCCACCGCTTTGCACACCCGCTCTTTATGAGCCGGGTCGGCAGGCAGAGTTCCGCCGCCGGTAAAATATACCTTCAGAAATTCGCTCTCGCGATAAGGATCCTGGTGATGCAGAACGCATTGCGCGCCGGTATATATGGCGTAAAAATCCAGCATACCCTGCTGTGTCCCACTTTCAAGTGCAAACCCAAGAATGACAAAGATTGCAGCGCCAACGAGAAGGGCGACCATGCCCGGAATCAATCGATACATGTCTTTCGAGTCCTTCATGTCTCTGCTACGACCTCGTGCCTGTTTGAAGATCGGGCGTAAACAACAAGATAGAAGACTCCCATTGCAAGCAACGCCAAGGTTGCCGAGCGATAAAACAGGATGGTCTCAACCTTTCCCAGCCATCCACCGGCAACAATGTGCCAACTTTTGACGAGCGCCGCAAAGAGCACATTGGGCAAATCCGCCGTCAGCACAAATGCGCCACTGGTGATGACCAGTGCAAGCCATCCCAGCAAGCCACGCCTGGCCCAGAGCATTGCGCACGCGGGAATGGCAAGCAGGATCAGTTTGGCATCGTAAAGCCTATGATAAACAGGCAGCATGGTTAGGGCTGAGGCAGACGCTAGCGCAAGCCACCCGTTCGCAATGGAGAACCTTGACCGCAATGTCACCCAGATCCAAAGACCAATCAGCGGCCAAACAATCACGGCTGTCATCGTCCCGTAAAACCCCGGCTGATCCCGGAAGACACTCGCTACCGCCTGGAAGCCAATAATCTGGCCAACGGTATTGTTTGCCGGTGAGTCAGGGCCAGGGCTGTTTTCACCACCCTGCACAAGCACCGTGTGCAGATTTGCCCGCAGCTCCAGCGGCCAGTGCGAAGCAACCGCAGTCGTCCAAAGAATGCCCGGTACCCACAGAATCACGGCCCAGCCAAGGGTTCGCAACGCGCGCTTCCGCAGCGTTCCACCGGCCAGCAGAAAGAACAACCACACCATGCCCGCATCATGCGGCTTAATCGAAAGAACAACGGCAAGGCCTATTTCTCCCAGCAGTACATAGCGGTTGGAAAAAAAACAGGAGGTACAGAGTACCACGAGCCCAATCACAATGCCTGCCGGGTTACCGAGCGCAAAGACACCCACGCAATTGGCCAGCAGCAAGCCGGCCAGAATGAGCGAGACTCTCGGCGACCATGGCGATCCGAACTCCCACATCAGCATGGATGCCGCGGCCAGAAGAAGCACCATTAAGGATCGCCACATGAAAGCTGCAATCTTGAAAGGCAACAATGCGAAGGGCGCAAAGAAGGCAAATGCCGTCGGCGGGTAGTCAAACAGTGAAACTGTCTGCACCGCTGCATGGGCGGAAGTTGCGTCCGCTTGGTTCTGAGACAGGAAATAGGCGGCGAGCCTCGCCGGGTTGTATAAATCATGGCCGAGAGCCAGGTACCGAAAGGCATAGTAGACCGCTTTAAAGTCCACCGACCACGCATCAATATCCCGGTACAAGAGACTCAGCAACACAAGAAACACACCGCAGAGCAGCAAGACGATCGCAGCAATTCGCCGTTCCTTGTTCACGCCTCAATCCTTTTCGGGAAGGGTCCGCTCGAGCTCTCGGTCATGCGTCATCCGTTCCGCTCTTGGCGGTCCAAAATGCAAGAAGGATGGAACAAGGCTGTCACAAGGGAACAGACACGGTCAATGAAGAATCCGCGACGTGCTTCTTCAATAAACCAATACCATTTATATGTGAAGATTCTGCGTAGGGCCTCGAAATTTCTCCAGGCCACTGCTTACGCCTCCGCGCGCCCGTTCATCGGCGTCGCAAATTCTTCGCCCTCGCCGCCAGCGCGCCGCCCGGTTGCACAAGCCCGGCTGCACGAACAGATTTTATGCGCCCTCCGGTCGCAAGCCCGTTCCTGCGGTCCGGAGGGCTGGTCGTGAGTGATGAGCGGCATCAGCCCGCAGCCTTCACTGCCTGCGTTGGCTCTTACAATGCCTGTTCGCCACGCTCCTTGCTGCGAATTCGAACAGCATCATCCACGTTGTAAAGGAATATCTTTCCATCGCCGATCTTGCCCGTATAGGCCGCGGTTGTAATTGCGTCCACTACGGAGTTCACCGACTCCTTCTTCAGAATCAGTTCCATCTTGATTTTGGGCAGGAGATCCACGTCGTATTCCCTGCCGCGGAATACCTCCGTGTGCCCTTTCTGGCGACCGTGTCCACGAACTTCGGACACAGTCATCCCGTCCACGCCAAGTTCAATCAGGGCTGCTTTCACCGCTTCAAATCGATTGGGACGAATAATCGCTTCAACTTTTGTCATTGGCTCCTCGTCTCTCTACGCCCGTCTGTCGCCTGCCACGGACGCGCTATGCACCGTGCTTGCGCTCGGCGCCGGTTTGGATCCCATCAGATCGTGGGGCATGCCCGCGGGTGCGGCCAACGCGGAAATCACATATTCCGGATACGCTGAAATGCCGTGCTCATGCAGGTCCAGACCAAAAAGCTCGCCCTCTTCTGAAACTCGAAGCGTCCCGGTCAGATTCACCAGATACATCAGAAGCATGGCAACCGCAAAGGTGGATACCGTGATGATCGCGCTGCCGATGAATTGGGCCTTCAGAACCGTAAATCCGCCCCCGTAGAACAGCCCGGCCAGCGGCGCGGAGTTGTCAGGGCCAGTCGGTCCTGATGCCCCGTATTGGCCACAGGCAAACAGACCCAATGATAGAGTGCCCCAGATTCCGCACATGCCGTGGACCGGGACCGCGCCAATAGGATCATCAATGCGAAGCCACTCCAGCAGTTCAACGCCCATGCACACAACCACGCCCGCAACGCCGCCCAGCAGAATTGCGCCTGTCGGACTCACCCAGTAGCATGGGCATGTGATTGCGACCAGGCCCGCAAGAAATCCGTTTACCGTGAAGCTCACGTCCCATTTCTTGCTCAAGCAGTAGGCGTAGATCATCGCCGTCAGCCCAGCCGCGCAGGCGGCCAGCGTGGTGTTGGCGGATACGCGTCCAATTCCCGCAAAATCCATTGCCGAAAGCGTCGATCCCGGGTTGAATCCATACCAGCCGAACCACAGAATCAGTCCGCCGGTTGCGGCTATCGTCAGGTCGTGCGGAAGCATCGGCGCACCACCGTCCCGTTTGAATTTCCGGCCAAGTCTCGGTCCCAGCACGATCGATCCAGCAAGAGCGATAAAGCCTCCGATCGTGTGTACCACCGTCGAGCCTGCGAAATCGTGGAAGCTCTGGCCAAGCGTCGGCAAAAAGTATCCTTTCGACCCCATCGTAGCCAGGAAACCATCGGGCCCCCACGCCCAGTGGCCGATGATTGGATAGATAAACCCGGATACGCCCAACGAGTACAGAAGGTCGCCGACAAATCCCGTCCGGCCGATCATTGCGCCGGAAGTGATCGTTGAGCAGGTGTCTGCAAATGCGAACTGGAAAATCCACACCGCCAGGAATGCCACACCCGTCGACTCGTAGGTTTCCGGTGCACCCTGCAGGAAAAACCAGTGATATCCGATAAATCCATTGCCATGGCTGAACATGAACGCAAAACCAATTGCATAGAACAGGATGCCGCACAGGCACGTGTCCACAATGCACTCCATCAGCACGTTCACGGTTTCGCGCGACCGGCAGAATCCGGCCTCCAACATGGTGAAGCCCACCTGCATGCCAAAGACCAGAAACGCCGCTATCAGGGTCCACGCCGTGTTGATCGGATTGATGATGTCGGCAGCCTTCGTCGGCGCATCCGCCGCGTAGGCCTTGGCGAAGAACAAACCGCTGACCGCCGCCATGATCAGCAGCGTCATGCCAATACCCGCCATTTTGCCTGCCAGGAACGTGGCTCCATATTTGCGCCACTCGGGCTGACGCATCCGCTCTCGAAGCCGCAATAGCTTCTGCGCAAAGGTCAAAGATCGCTTCTGCCGCACAATCGAACTCATCGCGTTGCTCCTCCATTCCCTCGGTTGCAGTTCACAAACTTCCGTTGTTTCCGGCGGGCATGGCTTTCGCCAACCGGGCCTTCAACGAACCAGGTGGCCCAATTTCTCGACAGTCTCGCGCCGACGGAAGCGAACGAACGGCAGTGCGTGCTCGGCCCGTGCGTTGAAGCAGGCCGGCACAAAAAATCCTGAGAGTAGAACTTCCACCGGCATTGCCTGTGTTCCCACTGTTCCCTCCGTGGCGTAGACCTCAGCGGTGCGCCGCATTCGCGCGCTGCGCCGCCGGTCCATTTCGTTGCCTCTGTGCGGTTGCGGTCCTCAGTGCATCCGGATGGCGCCAACTCTGCGGCAGTTCAGGCTGCGGGTGCGCCTCGCACTCGTCCGGTCGCGTATCCGCGTCCCGTCCGCGCTCCTCCTTCTGTGCACCTTCGCCTCGCGGTCCACGCCGGGAGCAGATGACGCTGGGTCCTTGGCAACTTGACTTTCAGCTAGTTTCCACGTGGGGAATAAGGACGCGATAAGGATTCCCCGCATCCTTCCTCATACCGCGCGCTTGCCATCAGGACTCCATAAAGATGTGTGCTCCGGCATCCATCCGGGCGCACGCATCCCCGGCACAAGCGCTCCGCGTCTCGCATGCTCTTCAATTATTTTTGGATTCCGTCTGTTGCCGCCCGCGCCGGTTCAGCCCTCGGCGCGCACCAGCAGGCAGGTGATATTGTCGTGCCCGCCGGCCTTCTTCGCCGCATCCACCAGTTGCTGGCAAATCTCTTCCAGCGGCGCTTCCGTCGCCAGCCGCGCCGCAATCACGCGATCGGAGATCTCCCGCGTCAGCCCGTCCGAGCACAGCAGAAACACGTCGCCCGGCTCCGCCTCCAGCCCAAAGACATCCGGCGTCACCCGGCTTTGCGTGCCCAGCGCCCGCGTAATCATGTTTCGGAACGGCGACCGGGCCGCCTCCGCGCGCGTCATCTGGCCCATCCTCACCTGCTCTTCCACAAGCGAGTGGTCCAGCGTCAGTTGCTCCAGCCTTCCCGCGCGATAGCGATAGCAGCGGCTGTCGCCCACATTCAGCACCCATGCGTTGCGGTCTTCCACGGCCAGCGCCACCATCGTGGTGCCCATCCCGTTCAGCCGCCGGTTGCGCTGCGCCCGCCCGAAAATCGCCTGGTTCGCCGCCAGAATCGCCTGCTCCACAGCCTCCGGCAGCGCCACGTCAGGCTCCGTAACCCGTCCGGAAAGCAGCTTCAGCACCTCGTCCACCGCAAGCGAGCTGGCAATCTCCCCGGCTGCCGCTCCGCCCATCCCGTCGCACACCACATACACGCCGTCTTCAACGGAATATCCGAATGCATCTTCGTTCGAAGGGCGCTTGCGGCCGCGGTCAGTAAGCGCCGCAGCCAGATAATGGACGACCGCCGTGGCCAAGAAACAATCTCCCGCCACTCAGTGTACACGGGCCTCCGCCGCGTGAACACCCCCTATATGCCCGTTTTAATGCGGTTTGCCCGCCGCCGCGGAACCCGCCGCCACCCCATTCCCATCCGTCCCCTTCCCGCCCACCTCATACACCCGGATATGCCCGCCATCCAGCACCGCCACCCTCCGCCCCGAGGGCGAAATCGCAACATTCCCGCCGCCGTCCAGCACCGGCGTCGCCGGGGCCTTCAGCAGCACCTTCCCGCTCGCCACGTCATACACTCGCACCACCTGCCCCTTCACGTCATCAAAACTCAGCGGCGAATACGGCCCCACCGGATGCGTCACCGCCAGCGTCTCCCGCGCAACCAGCCTCCCGCTCGCGCCCCTCACCACAATCGGCCACACGTCCGTGGCCGGCGTCGTCGTCGCCCACATCTCCCGTCCCTCCGTCGCCAGCGCCACCAGCCGCAGCGCTCCATCCTCATCGCAGGTCGTCGCCAGCGCCTCCTCCGGCGCCACAAACTCCACCGTCGGCCGGCAGTGCGACTCCACCTTGCCCACCACCCGGCTCCCCCCCGTAAAAAAGTCCAGGTTCAGCATCCAGTCCCAGCCCGTCCCCTGCAGAACCTCGATGTACCCCTCCGCATTGATCGGCAAATGCACCCGCATCCGCACCCGGCTCACCAGCATCACCTTGCCCGTGGTGCGCTGCAAAATCCGCAGCACAATCGGCGGCTTGGCCCCATCCGACGCCCCGTTCGCATTCGTCCCGTTCGCAACCGCCCCATCCGTCGTCACCTGCGCCTCGGCCGTCGCCGGACTGCCCACCTCGCCCGGCTCCGCCGCCTTTTTCTCCGGCTCGTTGGAATCCGTCACCAGGTACTCCTGGCTTGGATCCATCTCCACAAACTTCAGCGGCCCCGGAAACGTGAGATACGGCTTCAGCTCCAGGCTCGCGTCGCCCTCGGCCAGGTTGTTGCGGTCCCGCAGCAGAAAATGCCCATCCTTCAGCATCCACAGGTAGCGGTCCGTGTCGTGCAGCGTCCACACCGCCTGCGCCTCCACGCCGCCCGCCGGCAGCGTCAGCACCAGCGCACGAATCTCCCGCTCGTCGCCATCCGATCCGGCCTTCCTGTGGATCAGCCCCGGCGCGCGAAAGCTGAACAGCAGCCGGTTCTCATCCAGAAAATCCAGTGAGACCATCCGCTCCCGCAATCCCTGGTAGAACTCGCTCGGCGCGGAAAAGCCCAGCGGCTCCACGGCAATGCTCATCTCCGGCGGCTCTGAGGGCTGCATCCACTCCCGCGGCTTCGCAGCCTGCTCCTGCTTCTTTTCCTTCTCTTTCTTGTGCCGCCATGCCCAGCCAAATCCCTCCTCCGCCCTGGCGGAAAACCCGGCCGAAAGCCCCGTCAGCGCCAGCGCCGCAAGCCCCAGCGCCAACCCCCGCCGCATCCCTCCGCCCGCACTCATCCGCCCATTCCGCATCGTCCGCTATTCTCGCCGATTCCACCCGGCCTGCGCAGCGTCCGCGCCAATCATTCAACAACGGCCCCGCCTGTGCGACAGTAAGGGAGGAATGTCCTCGCCCGCACCCTCAAGCCGCCGCATCGCCCTTCTCGGCTATGGCGCATGCGCCCTCGCCTCCTGCTTCTGGGGCACCGGCTTTTACTTCGGACGCATCGCGCTCAACGAGATGACCGTCCCCTGGATGGTTCTCTACCGCTTCCTCTTCGCCTCGCTCGCCATGCTTCCCGTCGCCGTCGCTCATCGCGTCCGCCTCAACCGCCAGGAAACCCGTCTCCTGCTCATCTCCGCCTTCTTCGGCGTGCCCGTCCAGTTCCTCATCCAGTTCAAGGGGCTCGATCTCACCACCGTCAGCCACGCCTCGCTCATGGTCGGCACCATGCCTGTCCTGCTCGGCGTCGCAGCCGTCCTCTTTGCCGGCGAGCGGCTTGAGCCCCTTGGCTGGGCCGCGCTCTTCGCCTCCACCGCCGGAGCCTCGCTCATCGTCCTCGGCGGACATCACGCCTCTCGCCACGCCGGTGGCCCGTCGGGCGGCCCTTCGCTTGCGGGAGATCTCCTCGTCGTCCTCTCCCTCATCACCGCGCTCGTCTGGGTGCTCGTCAGCAAAAAGCTGCTTCTCACCCGCTCGGCGCCCGTCGTCAGCGCTTACACCATCCTGGCCGGCACCGCCATGCTCGCCGCCTGGGTCCTCGGCCGCTGGGTTTTCGAGCTGCTCCTCGCCCATCCCGCACGCGCCCGCGGCCTCGCGCCGCCGCCCTTGCTGCACGTCAGCCTCGTCGCATGGGGAGCGCTGGCCGCAGGTGGATTCGCCTGCACCGCCGCCACCACGTTTCTATGGAACTGGGGCATCCACCGCGTCCCCGCCTCGCGCGCCGGCGTCCTGCTCAACATTGAGCCCCTGCTCGGCTCCTACCTCGGCGTACGCCTCCTCGGCGAGCACCTCGGCCCCTTCGCCTGGCTCGGCGGCGCACTCATCCTCGGCGCGGCCATCACCCTCACCACCCGCGGCCACCAACCCCAGCCTGAACTCATCCTTGAGTAGGCAGGCAGCCAGAGTGCCTGGGGTGCGATGTGCGTTCCTCTACCACAAATGGGTGCCCCAGGTCCGGATTTTCGGACCTGGGAAACCACGAACACCAACCCAAAATCATCCTGGAATGAGCGACACGTTTAGCGTGAATCTGCTTTGAAAGGGCATGGCTTCAGCCGTGCCGATCTGCGCTCAGCGAGAAGGGGTTTTAACCCCTGAGGCAAGAGCAGATGAAATTGGACGCCGAGCGATTTCCGGAGCAATCCGAAAACACAACACTCTTGTGCTGTCTATGGCACAAAGAGATCGCAAGGCATCAACTGCTACAAATCCGCACAGCAAATTAATAACACAGCCAGTTTTGGGCCATTCACTATTGCTCCATGACGGTCTGATCACCCTGACTGCTTACAGACCCGGAAGACGCATACTCCACCCAGGTAAGACTGAGCACTTGTGTCCACGCTCTTCCAGGTAGATTGGATTGTGGGTAAACATACAGTGGGCGGGGCATCGTATCGCCATGAACCTTGGTGCCGACCAACACGTACCCATCCGTATCGTTCCCGCCAAAGGCCGTGATGACGAAGCCATCGGCCGCAAGTGCTGCGGCGGCATCCGCCACCTCCTGGGGATCCACGATCGAGACCTCGGTATCGTACACGGTCGTATCCCCCTGCATCCCGTAGGACATGAGATGCGCCTGGCCGTTACCGTCGAAGGAAACCGCTGTGATGACACGGCTCTGAAGAGCATCCTGTGCCACCGTGGAAGCAATTGCGCTGGGCGCGACCACGCGTTCGGCCAGATCGAACTGGCCGCCAGTCAGGCTCATCAACTCCATTGCGTACTCTCCATCTGCCGGCCGGAGATCGAGGGTCCTGATCACGGATCGAGGAGAGACCTCGCTCGCCAGGTCGGTTTCGAAATTTGCCAGGGGCCCGGATTTGAAGGAAGCGGAGAGGCCTGAAGTCGTCGAGGGAAGTCCGAAAACCTGATATGCCCAGGAACAGTAGCTGTAAACGGAAATTCTTTCGCACATCTCATCGCCGACGCTGAACGGCGAACCGAAGGCATTTGGGTAACTCACGTCTGCGGATGCCGCCAGGGTTGCGGGACCGTTAGTCGTCCATTGCGTGAGCCACGGAGATCCTACCAACTGAAATCTCAGGTCGCCGGGTTGTGGCGAACGCGGTCCAACCGTAAGCGTTGCGGGGCTGCTCGTTACGGAATTTACGCTATTGCTGACAGTTACCGTGAATGTCGATCCATTGTCACTCGATTCGATCGTCGGGGTCACATACGACGCACTGGTTGCGCCGGGGATCACTGCTCCGTTCTTGTTCCACTGATACGTGAATGGCGGAGTCCCGCCGACCTGCACAGTGAATGTGCCGGTAGACTCCAGTGGTACGGTCGCACTCGCAGGCTGAATTTCAATTGCGACAGGCTCATCGGGAGGCGGTGGTGTGCTTGACTTGGTTCCTCCGCCACACCCGCAGAGCACAATTAGGAACACGCCGGAAGCAATAAGAAGACTCGATAGATCCTGGGAGTTAGGACGTACCATGCGCGCAATGCTAGGACGAGTGCATAAGAGAGTCAAGCAAATGTACTTACGACGACGGGGACATTCCCGGTGGCAATAGATGATAAGAATACCTTAATAGGCAGGTGGCCCGGTCACCCACTCCGAAGAGAAGCCATTGAACTGAAAAGCTGTGCCCCGTTCATCGCGTTCTTTTCTTTGGCGATGAGCGGGCGGCATGGGGCTGGCTCCGCATCCCAACATTCTCGATCCACCACCCCCACCCCGCCACTCACTCCACAGTCCCTGGTCCCTCAGTCGCTACGTCCTTCGCAGTCCTGTCAACCCCTGCCCGCGCCAAACCGCCCGCAACTCCCTCATTCCACATGCCCAAATCCCCACTGCATTTTGCCGGCAATTTCCCCCTCCCGGCGCACAATGGAGATGTCAGAAGGAAACCCCTCGCCCCCACCCCGCCACCATCAAGCTGACGGCTGACGGCTGATAGTTGACGGCTGATAGCTGCACCGGCGGTGCATTTTCGACTGTGAAACTGTGCAGCACAGCCCGACACTCATTTTTGCGGCTGTGAAACTGTGAAACTGTGCAGCACAGCCCGACACTCATTTTTGCGGCTGTGAAACTGTGAAACTGTGCAGCACAGCCTGACACACGTTTTTGCGGCTGTGAAACTGTGAAACTGTGCAGCACAGCCCGACACTCTTTTTTGCGGCTGTGAGACTGTGAAACTGTGCAGCACAGCCTGCGTGCCCCCATGTCTCCCGGTTATGGAGATGCGGGAAACCATGAGCCCCAACTCTAATCGCCGCCCGCCTTCACCGCGTCAGCCGCGCCCACGTCTCCACCCAGTGCGTCGTCGTCACCTTCCAGCTCGGGTCAAAGTACATCGCCGACGCCCACACCTCGCTGGCCAGCACCGCCCCCGCGCCCACCGCAAACTGCCACACCGTCCGCCGGTAGCGCCACAAATCCCACCCCAGCATCAGCGCCACCAGCCCCACGTTGCCGTAGAACATGTACCAGAACCACGGCCACATCGCCTTCGGTTCGGGAATCAGCCATCCCGTAAACCGCGAGAAGCCCGGATCGGCCATCGCCACCATCGACGCCAGAATCAGCCGCTTGTGTACCGCCGGGCTGCGCCGCATCGCAATCGCCCACGCAAACATCACCGCGAAGCCGCTAATATCCACCAAGTTGACTGACAAAAACCGCGGCGGCAGAATCGGCGTACCCATAGACACAGCCGCCGTTGCCAGTGCCGCCGGCATGCCCAGCAGAACCACCAGCACCGCCCAGCCCACCGCCAGCTTCCCCAGCCGCCGGTGCAGAGCCACATTGCCCTTCATCACCAGTGTCACCTGCACCGTGAGAATCAGCAGCCAGATGACAAACACCGGCGCATGCACATACACAATCCACGGCGCCGGCGGCTTCTGCCGCAAAAACCCCGGAATATCCACCCCGAATCCCGCCAGGATTCCCACCCAGAAAATGCCCAGCCACACCGCATGAATCACGCGGTCCTCGCGCGGATTCCACACCGCCGCGCGCTTCGCTTCCGTCATCACAGGCATACGGCTCCCCCATCCGGCCCCGCAATCAGCCTTTCAATTGTCTTTTTGTCCAATCCCCATGTGCTTGCGGATGCCCCATCCTGACTGCGTTCCACGCAATCGGGGTGGGAAGGCGCGAACCCCATTCCAAACTCACCCGCGAAGCCTCGCGTACCCGCTCACACCTCAAACGTAAGCTGGGCCCCCGCCCACGCCGCCGTCTCCAGCTTTGGTTCCGCGGCCAAATCATACACTAGCCGCTCCAGAACAATCCTCTTGTCCGGCGGCGACGATCGCAGCTCCACATCCGCCCGTGCAATCCTGCGCAGCGCCCGCGTCAGCTCCCGCCGGCTCTTGTACCGCCGCGCCTGCCTGATCAGGTCCTCCGCCGCAAACGGCGGAATTCTGAAGCCCTGCCACAGCGCCTGCCAAATCGCACGCGAATCCCGCACATTCTTTTCCAGAATCACCAGCATCTGCCGGAAGGTCCGCGACAGCATATAAAGATGCCCAATCGCCGCATCCTCGCCCGCGTCCGACGAGTTCAGCAATCCATCCAGCAGCGCCAGGGCGCGCGCGCGATTATGGCTGCTGATGGCATCGGTCAGCTCATAGAGCGAGCGCTGCTTGGCGCCCAGCACCATTGTCTCCACATCGCCCAGCATGATGCGTCCGCGGCCCTGCGTATAGAGCAGCAGCTTCTCCAGCTCCGCGGCAATCAGCATCATGTCCGCGCCCAGCGCATCCACCAGCTCGCGCGCCGCGTCCGCATCCATCTTCGCGCCGGCCTGCTGCGCCGTGGCCGCCGCCCAGCGCATCGCGTCCTCGTCGTTCACCCTCGCCAGCTCCACCATGCCGCAGTGCTCGCCCAGCGTCTCGCGCAGCCGCTCATAGCGGTTCTTGTCGTCCATCTCCATGCGCCGCGCGTCCGCGGGAATGCGCAAAAAATCCGCTACAAAAATCACCAGCGCCTGCGGATTCGGCGATTTGAAATACCGCTCAATCGCCGCGAACTCTTCCTTCTTCGCGCCCCGCGTATAAAGCTGCTTCACGTTCCGCACCAGCACCACCTGGAACGGCGCCATCAGCGACGGCGTCTGCGCGCGGTCCAGCACCTCAAAAATCGAGGTGTGGCTCAAATCCATCTCTGACAGGGCAAAATCCCGCATCTCCGGCGGCACAAACGCCTTCATCACCGCCGCCCGGCAGCGGTCCAGCAGATACGCCTCGTCGCCCGCCAGCACGTAGCCCGGCTTCAGCGCGCCAGTGCCCGCGCCCGCGGCTTCCATCTCCGCCTGAAAGCGCACCACGGCCTGCATCCCCGCGCCCCAACGGCCGCCGCTCACCGCTCCAGGCTCCCGTCGCGGTCCGCGTTGCCAATCCTGTTCGCCATCATGCGGCTCCAGAATACCTTCCCTTCGCCCATCCAACCAATCCTGTTGCCAACCGGGGTTAACGACTTCGTCAAGTAATGCCGGTTACCCGCATCGCGCATTGGACTCTCGTAATGCCGGTTCTGGTCCTGAAAGCCCGCTTCCGGCGCATTTTAATTGCTGTGAAAATCACCCTTGGCTACACTGACTCCGGGTTGACCCTCCCCCAGGGTTTTCCCTCCCCCGTTGTACCGGGCAGCGCATCCCCCCGCGCTGCCCGCCCCCCACAATCTTCTCCTCACATTCCTTCCATCACATCCGCCACCAGCGCCCGCGCAAAGTCGCGCGAAAGCCGTTCCTCCGCCGCCGGGCTCTCATCCAGAAACGTGGGCAAATCCGTGGTCGACTGGTACTGCTGCCGGAAGACGTATTTGTTGTTCTCGTAGAGCACGCGCCCGCCGCGCGCCTCCAGCTTCACCGCCGCCACCACCGTAATCAGAAAGCTGGACGACTGCTGCGTCGCCGTGTTGTAGGTGAGCGGCTGCACCGTCTCCTGCAGAATCGTTCCATGCAGCACCAGGTCCGCGCCGTCGGTCGCGTTCGGCGTCACGCGCAGCCGTGTCCGCTCCGCAAATTCCTGGATCACCGCATCCGTCATCCGCTCTTCGGTGCGATACGCCTCGCTCCGCGTGGCAAACATCGGCACCGCCAGCGTCCGCGCATCCGGAGGCAGATGCGTTGCCGCGCCCAGCGAGTGATACCCGCATCCCGTCGCGGCCAGCATCGCCGCCGTTGCCACAGCCATCGCCATCCGCCGCATACGTGTCCATCTTAGCCTGCCGCCAGCCTCGCCGCCATTCCCTATACTGAATGCGCATCCCCTACTTGCCCGCATCCGGAGCCCCGACCGTGACCTCCGCCACTTCGCCCGTCAACTCGCCGCCGCGCCGCATCGTCCTGACGGGCTTCATGGGCTCGGGCAAATCCACCGTCGGCCCGCTGCTTGCCGCGCGTCTCGGCTGGCAGTTTCTTGACGCGGACAACGTCCTTGAAGCGGACTCCGGCCTCAGCATCGCGGAAATCTTTGCCCGCCACGGAGAAGCCGCCTTCCGCGGCCTCGAGCACTCCACCATCGCGCGCCTCGCCGCCACGGATTCTCTCGTCCTGGCCCTCGGCGGCGGTGCAATCGAGAGGCCCGAGACCCGCGAGCTGCTTCTGGCCTCGCCCGGAACCCTCCTCGTCCATCTCGAAGTCCGCCTTGAAACCGCGCTCGCCCGTTGCCGCGGCACGGAGCACACGCGCCCCATCCTGGCCGACCGCCCCAATCTCGAGTCGCGCTATGAGCGCCGCCTGCCGCTCTATCGCATGGCCCATCTCTCGCTCCCCGTGGACAACCTCACGCCCCAGGAAGCCGCAGACGCCATCCTGCGCATCGCCGGGTTCGCACGCGCCGAGCTCGGCATCCACCCTCCGCCCGCCGCCAATGGCGCCTGATGGGTACGTGCTTCAGCCCGTGCAGGATCAGCTTCCCTTGAAAATGGATGGGTTTCAGCCCCTGAACAAGCTCCCGCATCGGCCGGCCCGCCCCTCCGCTTGCTATCATCAATACAGGCGCGCCGCCCTTACGGCCCGCCTCCATCATTCGAGCACCTCATGACGTCTTCATCTCAGGCGGCCAACCCGGCCGGCCTTGCGGAAACCCGGAACCCAAACGCGCAGCCTGACGCTCACGCATCCGCGCACGTCCCACTGCACGCGCCCCGCCCCGGCACCACCGCCACCGTCATCCACGATCTGCGCGAGCTCTTCAAGGTCCGCGTCACCGGCCTCGTCCTCGTCACCGGATGGGCCGGCTACTACCTCGGCTCCATGCAGTCCGACATCTCCAGCCTGCAACGCGGCCTGCTCGACACGCTCTTCGGCATCGGCCTGGTCTCCGCCGGCTCAGGCGCGCTGAACCAGGCAATCGAGCGCACCACGGACGCGCTGATGCACCGCACCGCCGACCGCCCGCTGCCCTCCGGCCGCATCTCGCTGCCCATGGGCATCCTGGCCGGCCTTGGCGCGCTGGGCCTGGGCGGATACTGGCTCCTCATCCACACCAACCTGCTCACCGTCTCGCTGGCCCTGCTCACCGCATTCACTTACGTCGCCATTTACACGCCTCTCAAGCGCGTCACCACCCTCGCCACTTTCATCGGAGCCTTCCCCGGCGCCATGGGCCCGCTCCTCGGCTGGACCGCCGCCCGCGGACGCATCGAGTGGCCCGCCATCGCGCTCTTCGCCATCCTGTTCGTCTGGCAGTTCCCTCACTTCATGGCCATCGCCTGGATGTACCGCGACGACTACGGCCGCGCCGGCATCCGCATGTTGCCCGTGGTGCAGCCTGACGGCCTTTCCACCGTCGTCGAAGCCCTCTTCTACGCCGTCGTCATGATTCCCGTCTCTCTCGCGCCCTGGAAGCTCGGCCTCGCCGGACCCGTCTACGCCGTCCTCGCCACCGTTCTCGGCCTTGTCTATCTCGGCTACACCATCCGCTTTGCGCGCATCCTCCGCATCAAGGATCCCCTGGAAAGCCGCATGGTCGCCCGCGATCTGCTGAAAGTCTCCGTCATGTATCTGCCCCTGCTGCTCACCACGCTCATGCTCAGCGCCACCGCCAAACACTAGCCGCTTTTTATGACCACACTCGCCCCCGCATCGCACTCGCCGGCCTCCACGCGCAACGCCGTCGTGGCCATACTGGTCATCAGCGCCGCCGCCACGCTCTTCCTCACCTGGCTCATTTACGTCCATCCCGCCTCGGCCTCCAGCTCCCAGTACGCTTTCCTGCCCGCGCTCAACGCCCTCTTCAACGGCTGCGCCGCCGTCTGCCTGCTCATCGGCTACACCTTCATCCGCGCCCATCGCATCCGCGCTCATCGCGCCACCATGCTCACGGCCTTCGCCTTCTCCGTGCTCTTCCTCGTCACCTACGTCCTTCATCACGCGCTGCACGGCGACGTCCGCTATCCTCTCCACGCGGCTTACCGTTCCATGTATCTGCCGCTGCTCGCCAGCCACATCCTGCTGGCCACCATCGCCCTGCCCATGGTGCTCACCACCTTCTTCTTCTCGCTCTCCGGCCGCATTCCGCAGCACCGCAAAATCGCCCGCTGGACCTTCCCCATCTGGCTTTATGTCTCCATCACCGGCGTCCTCACTTACGCCATGCTCCGCCTCGCCCATGGATAGCCCCCTCATGCACGCACGCCGCCTTGAACCCGTTCCTCGCCCGGCAGGCACGTCCCGCGACGGCACCCGCCAGCTCCTTCAGTGGGGCGGCTCGATGGTCGGCGCCGGCATCCTCGCAGCCCTCCTTCTCGTCACCCTCCTCGGCGGATTCACGCCCGCCGGCGCATCCACCAACTCCGGCTGGATCGCCCTCATCGTCGCACTGATGTGCATCCCCTTCGGCTCGCTCCTGTTCGCCCTCGGCATCGCCAAGTGGCTCCGCGGGCGTGGGCTCGCCCGCCAACGCTGAGCAGCGCCTCCTCTCATTCGCCGCTTGCTGCCGGCTATCAACAATTCCCTGTTCCCTGCTCCCTGTCTGTTATCCTTTTCCCTTACCGGAGACCCTTCGCCATGGCAAAATCCGTCAACAAAGTCATCCTCCTCGGCAACGTCGGCAAAGACCCCGAAATCCGCTCCACGCCCGGCGGAACCATGGTCGCCAGCTTCTCGCTGGCCACCAGTGACCGCACCAAGGACCAGCAGGGCAACTGGCAGGACCGCACCGAGTGGCACAACCTCGTTGCCTTCCAGCGCACCGCTGAAATCATCCGCGATTACGTAAAGAAGGGCTCCAAGCTCTACATCGAAGGCAGGATCCAGACGCGCAGTTGGGACGACAAGGAATCCGGCCAGAAGAAATACCGCACCGAGATCATCGTCAACGATCTCTCCCTGCTCTCCGGCCGCGACGACGGCTCCGGCGGCGGCTCCAGCCGCGCCAGCTCCACCGCCAACTTCGATCAGCGCCAGCCCGCCGCCAAGGACGACTACTCGCAGCAGGCCGAAATCTCCGACGACGACATCCCGTTCTGAGCGTGCGTTTCACGCACCCGTTTTGAAAGCTCTCGGCTCCAGCCGCGAAGCTTTCGCGCGCACAAAAATCGGGAGCCTCAGCCCCCGCGAGCAAAACTGTTCACTGCCCGCTGTTCGCTGTCGGCTGTTCGCTGTCGCTGTCGGCTGCGAACTGTTGGCTGTCGGCTGTTAACTGTTCGCTGTTTGCTGTCGGCTGTTTCTATCCCACCTTGCCCAGCACTTCCAGCAGATCCTCGCGGTGCGCATTCGCCATTGTGTCGGAGTTGCGCAAAAACCGCAGATACACCACCGTGGCCACCGCCGCCAGCACCAGCAGCAGCGGCGCGGCCAGCCACTGCCTGCCAAAAAAGAAGCACAGCCCAAAGACCGCTCCGCCAATGCCCAGCAGCGTCGCCTGGCACCCCATCCCCAGCAGCGCATTCGCCTGCGAGCCGGGCTGCCGCGTCAGCCTTCCCGGATTCACCTTGTAGGGCATCACCAGCGACAGCACATTGCCCACCGTCAGATTCACCGGCACCGCCAGCACCACCCACGCCGCCGTCGCCAGCGTCACCGCCAGGCTCGGCCATCCCACGCGCCACACCGCCAGCGCGCCAGACGCCGCGCCCATCAGCAGATACAGCGCCGCATGGAACAGGTTCTTGCCCAGCAGCACCGTCCGTATCGGCGTGGGCGAAAGAAACAGCATCTGTATGCCCGCGCCTTCCATGCCCAGGTTGTTGTAGATCACCCGCGTAAATCCCAGCAGTCCATACGCCACGCACACCGGCACCGCCAGCGTAAACACATGCCGCCCCGCGCCCGCCGTATTGCGAAATATCGTGCCAATCACAAACACCATGACCACCGGCACGGCCAGCGCATAAAGCTGCGGCATCGATCGGGTGAGCGTGCGCAGCTCCTTTTCAATCAGCGCCGTCAGCGGCCCGTTGCCGCCAATGCCCCACTCCCGCGCCGCCTTCTCCGCCTTCTCAGCCTTCCTGCGTCTCGGCGCGTAGCCCAGGTTCTCACCGCGATACTCCGCGCGCAGCCGCACGCCCAGCACGCCGCCCACCGCCACCACCCACAATCCCATGCCCGCCAGCGCGCCCAGCGCGGTCAGCGGCTTCCGCTCGTTTTCTTCCGCCGTTCCGCCGGCCAGCAGCCCCGGCGGCATCCACGCCTGGGCGCGATTCACCACCACCAGGCCCTGCCGCCACTCCGCCGCGTGCCTGCGGTCGGTCTCCACCTGCGCCGCCGTCCGCGTGTGCCGCCGCCGCTGCTGGCGCAAGCCCGGATTCAGCAATTGCAGCCCCACCAGTCCCACCAGAAACAGCGCGCTCACAATCTCCCGCGTCCGCCGCTGCGAAAGCCAGCGGTCCAGCCACGCCAGCACCGCCCGCGCCAGCAGCACGTTGCACACCGCAAACGCCGCCAGCCCCGCCAGCAGCCAGCCAATCAATTCCGGCCGCGCCAGCCCCGTGCCAATCAGAATTCCCGTGCAGCACAGCCCGCCCAGCACCGTGGAAACATCCAGCAGGCCAAAGACCACATAGAGCACATAGAACGTGCCAAAGCTCACCGGAAACCGCAGCAGGCTGCTCATGTCGAACTGGTCCTGGAACGACGCCAGCCCAATCGGCACCGTCTGCCACAAAAACGCCACGCCCCAGAACACCACCGGGAGAAAAGCCCACTGGCTCTTGGACGCAATCTGGTACGACGCCACGCTCAGCCCAATCCCCAGCCCGATGCCCATGAGCGAAAACACAAAAAGCTGAACGCCGCGTGCGCCCAACTCCGTAATGCCGCGTATCGCCTTCAGGCCCGACAGAAACACCTGCCAGCGCATCCGCGCCAGCGCGTCATACTGCGCACGCGCCAGCGGACTCAGCCATCCGCCCGCCGACGCCAGCGCCTCCGCCGCGCCGCCCGCGCTTCCGTTCGGTGCTCCGCCCGGAGCCGGCTGCCGCGCCGTCAGCTCAGCCATGAGAGCTCCTGCGCCTGCTCCTCTTCGCCCGCGCCCACAATCGACAGGAAAATCTGCTCCAGCGTCAGCCGCTTGCCGCTCTCCTCGCCCGGCAGCCCGCTGGCCACGCCCGCGCGCAGCTCTTCAATGGACCCGTTGGCCACAATCCGCCCCTGCGCAATAATCGCCACGTGGCTGCACAGCCGCTCCACAATCTCCAGCACATGCGTGGTTAAAAAAATCGTCGCCCCGCGCTGAATCATCCCCTGCAGCATCGTCTTCAGCATCCCCGCAGCCACTGCGTCCACGCCTTCAAACGGCTCGTCAAGAAACAGAATCTTCGGCCCGTGAATCACCGCCGCCGCCAGCGCCAGCTTCTTCTGCATGCCGTGCGAGAAATCCGTCACCATCTTGCGCCGCTCATCGGCCAGCTTCATAAACTCCAGCAGCTCTTGGGTCCGCTGCCGGGTCACCTCCGCGTCCAGCCCGTACATGCGCCCCACAAACTTCAGATATTCGGACGCTGTCAGCCGCCCCTGCAGCGCCATGCCCTCCGGCACCACGCCAATCTGGCGCTTGAGTTCAAGCGCCGCCGCGCCAAACGGCCGGCCCAGAATCTCCATCCGCCCCGCCGTCGGCTCCAGCAACCCCGTCAGCATTTTGATGGTGGTCGATTTCCCCGCCCCGTTCGGCCCCAGAAATCCAAAAAACTGCCCCGGCGCCACACGCAGCGTCACGTCCTCCACCGCCGTCAGTGCGCCAAAGCGCCGCGTCAATCCCTGTGTTTCAATCGCCGCCGTTTCCATAAGTGTTCCGCCAGCATAGCAAGCCCCGCGCCCGCCGCCAAATGGCGGTCTCAGCCAATCTGGGCGAATCTGCTTCATCGCAACGCGAATAACCTTCCAGACATGGAAGAGTACGAGGCTTGCGCCATGAAGGAGCCCTTATCAGGGCTCCTGTTTCGTCAGGAAAAAACCAAGCTCACCGAATTTGTCTGACTCGGCCACGTAGACCTATTGAACGGAAGGCAGTTCACGAATTGGGGACCAAGGAATGCAGGATTTACAAGTCCGAGAGTCCCGTTCGACTGCTAAGGCGCACCTGCGAGTATGTCAGTCTCTGGCGCTCGGTCAAGCATGCGCGAATATCCCGCGATCTTGAGCCAATAAATAATCCATGGCACAAAGTAGAGCATATAGAAGAAAACATTAAGGTGAGGGATGATTTTGCAGACACCGCAAATACACGCGACGAAGCCAATAGTCCGACCGGGAGCATCCTCTGCGATGCTCATCCCGCGTCGCTTGAATTCGTTGCTCAAGGATTTCGCGATGTTGACAACAATGAAGAAGTGAAAAACCAAATTGAAGAGTGGCACAAAATAGAACCACATCATGGCTGGCTCAATGGTCCGCGAGGCGGAAGCGCATTTGTTTAGGACTCTCACAAGAGTGAGGATGTAGAAAATGGCTGGCACCATTAACAGTCCGGCGACAAAGAGAAGGACGAGTATATGCCAAGGCTGAAGAAAATCTCCCATCATTGAATCTCCGCATTCCCAGGTGTTGTCGTGTGCCGGAATTCTAGTCCGCAGAGAAGGAGAACAGCAAAGGAATAGCCTGAAAGCACATCTTGATCTCAAGAAAGCGAAATACTCGCTCAACCGCCTTTATCCCAGCGGATCGTTCTCGCGGTCCGTCACCGCCGCCAGCGCCGCCAGCTTTGCCGCCAGTTCCGCGCCTCGTTCGCCGGCCCAGCAGCCCTCCGGCGCGCGCCAGCTCCAGTTGCCCTCGGCCACCGCCGGCGTATTCATCCGCGCCTCACTGCCAAGCTCCAGCAAATCCTGCGCCGGCACAATCGCCACCGCCGCCACGCTGGCCGCCACCGCGCGCATCAGCGGCCACACCGGATGCCCATGCACCGGCCCCACCAGCGCTTCCACCGCCGCATGCACCGGCTTGCCCGCCGTTCGCCACCAGCCCATCGTCGTGTCGTTGTCGTGCGTGCCCGTATAGGCCACCGTCCCGGCCTCATACTGCTGCGGCAGGTGCGTGTGCGCGCCCTTGTCGCTAAAGCCGAACTGGATCACCTTCATCCCCGCCATCTTGAGCCCGCGCCGCAGCGCATCCACTTCCTCGGTAATCACGCCCAGGTCCTCGGCCACCAGCGCCAGCGGTCCCAGCGCCGCCTCCAGCGCATGAAACAGCTCCGCGCCCGGCCCCTTCACCCACGCGCCGTTCACCGCCGTCTCCTCCGCCGCCGGAATGGCCCAGTACGCCTCGAAGCCCCGAAAATGATCCAGCCGCACCATGTCATAGCGCGCGCACGCAGCACGAATCCGTTCCACCCACCAGTCGTATCCCCGCGCCCGCAGCACATCCCAGCGATACAGCGGATTGCCCCATCGCTGCCCCGAGGCCGAAAAATAATCCGGCGGCACGCCCGCCACGCGCAGCAGCTGCAACGCCGCGTCCAGCTCAAAAATCTCCGGATGCATCCACACATCCGCCGAATCCATGTTCACAAAAATCGGCACGTCGCCCATGGTGCGAATCCCGTGCCTGGCCGCATGCTCCCGCAGCGCGCCCCATTGCTTTCTGAACGCGAATTGCAGCGCCTGCTCCACGGCCAGCGCATGCTCATCTTCGGCCTTCACCCGCTCCAGCGCCTCCGCGCGACGAAAGCGCAGATCCTCCGGCCACTGGGTCCACGCGCCCGTTCCCAGCTTGCGCCGCAGCACCGCGTACAGCGCATAATCATTCAGCCAGCCGCGCTCCGCCGCGCAAAATGCCTCGAACTCCGCCCACTGCGCCGCATTCTCCGCGCCCCGCTCCAGAAAATTCTCCGCCGCCTCCTCCAGCACCGGCAGCTTTTCCCGCTCCACTCGGTCAAAATTCACCGCGCCGTCCGCGCCGGCCAGCTCTGCAATCCGTTCCCGCGCAATCTGTTCCCGTGCAATCCAGCCCCACTCCGCCAGCACTTCCAGGCTGATCAAAAACGGATTGCCAGCAAACGCCGACGAGCCCGCATACGGCGAGTTCCCAAACCCCGTCGGACACATCGGCAGCACCTGCCACACGTGCTGCCCGGCCGCCGCCAGGAACTCCACAAACGCATGCGCGGCCGGCCCCAGGTCTCCAATGCCGCCCTGCGAAGCCAGCGAGCTGACGTGCAGCAGCACCCCATGCGCCCGTTTGAAGTTCATCTCCGCCTCAACTCCTCTCCGGCTTTCGTCCCCTGCAAAAAAGCCCACATCCTCTTCGGATGCGGGCTCTCCCGTGCCTCTTGTTCCAGCTTACTCGCCCGGCGCCTGCGCGTTCTGCGCCTTCGGATTCAACATCACCAGCTTCGCTTTTTTGTAGCGGTTAATCACATCGCTGGCAAAGACGTTGAAGGCCTCGCCCTGCCGCTGGTCCAAAAGCTGCTGCTTGGTCGCGTCCAGGTTCTTCTGGATCTCCTCCGGCGCCGGCTCCTGCTTGTCCAGAATCTTAGCCACCACGCCGGTGCGCCCCGTGTTGATTGCGCCGCTCAGGCCGCCCACCGGCAGGTCAAACAGCGTTGGCGCCACCTGGCCCACTTCGCCCAGGTCAGGCACCTGTCCGGTCTCCGTCACCTCGTCGCTGGTCTCCATCTTTGCGCCCACGGCAGCGGCGGCCTTCTTCAGGTCGCCCGTCTTCTTCGCATCGCTCACCAGCTCCGCCGTCTTCTGCCGCAGCAGCGCCGGCGTATTCTCCGCGCGATAGTCGTCCAGCACGTGGCTCTTCCAGTCGGCAAAGTTCGGCGCATGCGCCGGCGTCACGCCCGTCACCTGGAAGATCGCATAGCCTTCGCCCGTCGGCGCAGACTCCGGCGGATCGCCCTTCTTCTCCTGGAAGGCCTTGGCCAGCAGTTGGCTGCCATCCGGCAGCGCCGCAATCACGCCCTGCTCGCCCACCGGAGGCGTCGTCGCCAGTTGCAGGCCGTGCGCCGCGGCCGTCTTCGCCAGCCCGTTCTTGATCGCCTCTGACGTCAGCTTCTCCGCGTAGCTCGCCTGCGCCGCCGCCGACGTATTCCGGATCAGCGTCGCCTGTATGGTGGGCAGCACCTCATTCAGCGCCTGCACGTGCGCCGGCTTCCGCGCCTCCACCTGCACCACGTGGTAGCCGAACTGCGTCTTCACAATGTCAACTTCGCCAATCGGCTGCGAGAAGATGGCGTGGTCAAACGCCGGAACCATCCGGCCCTTCTGCGCAAAGCCCAGATCGCCGCCCTGGTTCTTGCTGCCCGGGTCGTCGGAGTACTTCTTCGCCAGCGCCTCCCAGCTTCCGCCCGCCTTCAACTGCTTCAGCACCGTCTCCGCCTTGGCCTTCGCCGCCGCATCCGCCTTGGCATCCGCCGTCGGCGGAACCGCGATGAGAATGTGCCGCGCCCTGGCCTGCTCAGGAACCTGGTAGTCCGACTGGTGCGCGGTGTAGTACTGCTCAATCTGGTCCTGCGTCGGCTGCGCCACGCCTCCCGGAACCTGCTCCGGCGTAAACGCCAAATACTGGATCGTCCGCGCCTCAGGAACCGCCTGCGCGTACTGCGCCGCGTTCTTCTTGAAGTAGGCCTCCAGCTCCGCGTCCGTCGGATTGATGGTCTTCGCCAGGTCCGTCGCCTGCAGCACCGCGTAGTCGAACTTGACCTTCACATTGTGCGTGCGATAGTAGCTGCGCACTTCCTGGTCGCTCACCGTCACCGGAGCCGTAATCAACGCCTCCAGCCGCCGCACGGCGATATCCTCACGCACATTGTTCTCAAAATCCGCAACCGAGGTCTCAAACCGGTTCTGAACCAGCGCCGCGTACTGCTGCTGCCCGATGAACTTGCCATCCGGATAGAGAACCTGCCCCGTCGGCCCGGTCTGCAGAAAACGCCGCACGTCCGCGTTGGTCACGTGGATGCCCAGCCGTTCGGACTCCTGCAGAAGAATCTTCTGGTTCACCAGCTGCTGGCCCACCTGCTGCGCCACCAGGTTCATAATCTGCTGGTTGTCCACGTATTGCGGATTGCGCTGCAAAATCTGCTGCCGCGCCATATCCTCAACCTTCTGCTCGCGAATGGTGTCGCCCGAGGACAGAAAACGGCTGTACCAGTGCGGATACACCACCGCATAGGTGTCCGGCGTCGTGGCTCCGCCTGCCATCAGCCCCGGAATCAGATACACCACCATCGCCACGGACGCCGCGGCAATAATCACCACAAACATCGCCTTCGTCACGCGATTGTCTTTTTGCAGGAAACGAATCATGGATGGACTTCTGCCTTCTCTCTTGTGTCGCGCGCGCCCGCCTGCGGCCTCGCCTGCCCGGCCCGCGCTTCTGCACGGAAAAACCCGGCCCTCAGCCCAACCCCGGCGCGCATCTCTCGCTCTCCGCGATCCCTTTTATTATAGACGAACCCGCACCGCACCCATCCACGCAGGTAGTGCCCCAAGAATGCGCTACAGGGATTCTATTTGTTTCTGTGTTTTGTCAGGACATTGGACTTTTCGATGCGTTCGGCCTTCTGCTCTTTTTTCGAGTAGAAAAAGACGGCGATGACTCCAGCAAGGGGCGTCAATATTGAGGCTAGGCCAGCGGCGCTCTTTCCGGTGTTAATTAGCCAGAATCCACCTGAAATAGCGAGCACACAGATTATGAAGGCAAAAATTGAGCCTAGTCTTTGATTTGCTACGTTTCCCTTCACGACCATCGTCTCAAGGGATTCTCGATGCGCACCTTGCCTCTCCGCCATAGAGATGATTCGGTCAGCTCCATTAGGCACTACATCGTTATAGCGAGCTAGGTAGCTCGGAGGAGGAATCGGACCTGAGAAAAATTCGGCCTGAACTTGTGTCAGCAATGATTGCTGATTGGCGCTAGGCTGGGAGTGAGGAGCCATTTGTCGGTTTTTCTTGCGCTTTCGGCTCACAGTTAGGTCAGGCAGCCGTCTGCTCGGATTCGTATTGCTCTATTGCGTCCAATATGTCCTGCCCCGCAACGATCCAATCAGCAGCGATGGCTTTTGCGTCCGCTTCCAGCGGAGTCTCGCTACGATTGTAATCGTCGAACACTCCCCAAAGGTCCAAGACACGCCCAGCGCCCGCATTGAAAGACGGTTGCGCGAAAAGAAAATCTGTTTTAACTTTTTCCATGTTCTCCTCAGCTTTGAGCGAAGCTGATAGTGTCCATCTTCTTGGATGTCTGAAAAGGTAGGCAGATGCAAATGTGCCAGTTCTTTTCAGTTTCCACATCGCATTTCTAGTATCGACGCCTTGTCAAGCATTGTCTAGCTACGACCTACAAATCAAAAGCACAAAAATTCGCTGATTTTCCGCGAAGGTTCTCAAATTCCGCTCTCAATTGCCACCGTAACGCGCGTCGATATAGTGGATTCTGCAAGCATTATAAAATGCAAACTATAGATAATAATAAGTTTGAATGTCTTCCAACTTCTTCCGAAACCGTTGGTTGGACGCCTCATGCGCCTCATTCCCATTCTAATGTCGAGGTTCTGCCGTTCGACGTAGTCGTGCTGTCCCAAGTCTCGATGCTGAGGCCTGGGACAGCGCAATGTCACGCTAGCTTGCTGACTCGCTACCCCGCGCTCTCCCGCGGCTCACCGCCAGTAGTACACCCCGCCCACGTAGTAGTACGGCCTGTAGTACACCGGGCCATAGTACGGATACGGTCCCGGCCCGTACGGTGCGCCACGGGCCCCATAACGCTGCCGCTGGTAAAGCCGCGGCCCGCCCTGGTACAAGCCCTGCGCCAGCCGGTCGGCCTCCTGCGGGCTCACCGGAGCCACTGTCACCGGCTGCGCCAGGTGGAAGCTCACCAGCGCCTCAGCCGGAATCCACACGCCCGGCCCCGGAGCAGCCGCGCTGGCTGCCGTGCCCACCGTGCCGCCGGCCACTGCGCCAATCGCCGCTCCGCCGCCGCCGCCCGCTGCGCCGCCAATAATCGCCCCAATCAGCGCGCCGCCAATCGCGCTGCCCACCGTGCGGCCTGTCTTGCTGGGTCCGCGCACCTTGAACAGGTCGCTTGCCAGCGGATAATTCCTGCCGCTCAGGTCAAGCGACGTGAGCCGCAGCGCCAGCTCTGAGCTGCCGCCCAGTTGGCCGGAGTGCGACTGCTTCGCCTCTTCCACCACGCCGTGCACGGTTGCGCCCCGCGGAATCGCCAGCACACCGCCCAGCGTTACATCATGAATCACCGTGAACTCGACCGGAGTGCCCTCCGTCGCGCGCTTGCTCGCCACCGGCTCATTCGTCCGCACCTGGATCAGCGTGCCCTCGGGCACCATCACCGGTCCCTGCGCAAATTCATAGGGCCTTTGCTGCGGATATCCGCCATTCGGCCCCGGCGCATAGGGCTGCCGCGCATACGGTCCCTGTCCATAACCAGGTTGTCCATAGCCCGGCGGCGGCGGAGCTTGTCCATTCCCCGGCTGTCCATACCCTGGCGGAGGCGGAGCTTGTCCATTCCCCGGCTGTCCATACCCTGGCGGCGGCGGCGCCTGTCCATACCCCGGCTGTCCATATCCGGGCTGCTGCCCATATCCGGGCTGCTGCCCATAACCCGGCTGCGGCTGACCCTGTCCCTGCGCCTGTCCCTGCGCCTGTCCATCATCCGGCGGCGGTCCCGCCGGACCCCAGTCCGGTGCGCTCGGGCTGTTGGCCTGCGGCGTCTGTCCCTGCGCCTGTGCCTGTCCCTGAGCCGGCTGGTACTCCGGCCGCTGCCCCGCATTCGGCGCATTCAACGGCGGCTGATTCGCGTCGTCATTCGCATTCTGATCCTGCCCCTGATTCTGAGCTTGATTCTGAGCTTGATTCTGAGCCTGATTTTGCGTCCCGTCCGGCGCCTGACCCGGTGCCTGGCTCCACTGCGGAGGATTCGCCGGCGCGCCCGCATCGCCCGGCGCACCGTTGTCCTCGCCCGCCGGTCCCGCATCGGCGCTCTGCCCCGGCTGCGCGTTCGCGTCGTTCTCCGGGTTGCCAATCTGCATGTTGTCCACCACGCCGGCCACGCCCGCCACACCCTTCACAGTGCGCTCAGCCAGTTGCTTTGACGCAGCGCTTGACACCGTTCCGGTCAGCGTCACCGTCCCATTCACCGTCGCCGCCGTAATCAGGTCGTTGGCCAGCGACTGCTGCCCGTCCAGCGCGTGCACCACGTCCATCTCAATCTGTCCGTCGGTCCGCGCACCCGCCGCCTGCCCGCCCGTCTGCGCGGCCTGCGCCACTGCCAGCGCGCCGCCAAACGCAAGCCCAACGGCAATCACGGTCCCGCAGGCCACCGCCCGCCGGACCACTCTCTGGAACCATGGCCGATTCATCGTTCGCAACTCCTCAATCCCCTTGCCTTATGCTCCGGGAACCCTGTGCCAATTTGACGCTTCGCCCCCGGCGCATGTCATTTGCTTCAACCCGCCCCCCGGCAAAAAGTTCCGCAGCCTGACCCTAACCATTCCCGGCCCTAACCATGCCCGGCCTTACCCATACCCGGCCCCGCCGGGGGTCCAGCCAGCCCTCACGCCGTCACCGGGGTCGCCACCGGCCGCGCCTGCCCCTTCAGCTCCTGGTTGTCCGGGAAGAACACCTGGAAGACCGTCCCCGCCTTGCCGCTCTCCGCCGTCCGGCTGCGCACGTGCACCACCCCGTGGTGCTTGAGGATAATCTCGTGGCTCACCCACAAGCCCAGCCCCGTTCCCGTGGCCTCCTTGGTGGTGAAAAACGGCTCGAAAATCCGCGTCCGCACCCCCGGCTCAATGCCGGCTCCTGTATCGGCCACCGTAAAGCGCACGCCGCTCTCGCCCGCGCGCCGCCAGTGCTGTGAGCGCCTGGCCCTCACCATCAGTCGGCCGCCGCTCGTGCTGGCCTCAATCGCATTGCCCACCAGGTTGGCCAGCACCTGCCGCACTTCGCCGGAGAAGCAATACAAATCCATCTCCGGGTCGTAGTCCTTTGCCACTTCCAGCCCCTGCCCGTGAATCCTGCCCTGATACAAGGTCAGCACCGAGTCCAGCAGCTCCGCCATGTTGGCCCGCGTCGGCGAGGTCGATTGGCGGTAGAACCGGAGCGTCTGCTGCGTAATCTCCGTCATCCGCTTCACCTCGTGCTCGGCCATGGAGACATAATTCAGCGCCGGATCCTCCAGTCCGCAGAAATTCTTCAACAGGTAGAGCACATTCGTAATCGCCTCCAGCGGATTGTTGATCTCGTGCGCAATCGACGCGGCCAGGCGGCCCGTCGCCGCCAGTTTTTCCGTCCGCCGCAGCGCCTCCTCGCTGCGCTTCCGCTCGCTGGCGTCCAGCACAATCACGCCCACCCAGCGCACCTGCTCCGGCATCGTCCTCACCGGATACGCGCTCACCAGCCAGGTCCATGCCCCCTTGCCGTTCCACTGTTCCCCGCTCAGCTCCAGGTTGCGCACCGGCTGGCCCTTCTCCAGTACGCGCCCCACCGTCTCTTCCAGCTCCCGCGCCACCGTCTGCGGCAGCAGCTCCGGCAGCGTACGGCCCAGGTGCCGGCTCACCGCCGCGCCCGTCATCTCCGCAAACACGCGGTTCACCCGCACAAACCGGCAATGCCTGTCGAAAAACGCCAGCCCGATGGGCGCATTGGCCAGCATCGAGTCCAGCAGAGACAGCGTGTCATTCAGCCCCGACCGCTGCTCATCAATCGACGCCACCATCCGGTTGAAGGCCTGTATCAAATCCCCAAACTCGTTCTCCACCGTCATCGGCAGCGGAAAACTTCCCGCGCTGTCCGGGGAATTCATCAGCGCGCGCGTTCCCCGGTGCAGCACCGCCAGCGGCCGCGAGATTGCACGCGCCACCAGGAACACCAGCAGAATCGATGCGCCAATCCAGATCAGCCCGAAGATCACCGTCCCGCGAAACACCGAGTTCAGTTGCTCGTAGTCCCAGTTGCGGTCGTCCTGCACCCACACAAATCCGCGCAGGTCGTTGCCGGTGTATATCGGCGCGGCGCCCTCCAGCCCCTCCGCCCCCGTTGAAAATATCCGCGCCTGGTCCTTCTTCATCTGCGGAATCTGCGCCCGCTCCGCCGCCGTAAGCTGCATCGTGTCGCTGTCGCCCGAGCCCGCGAACAGCACATTGCCGTTCTCGTCGGTAATCTTGGCTATCTCCACGCTCGGCGCTTCGGTCATCATCCGCGCGCTCAGCCATATCCATCCCGGCCTGTTCTGCATCAGCGCCTCGCGCGCCTGCATTGCCAGCGACGTTACCTGGCTGGTCAGCCGCCGCGTCACACGCTGGTGTACCTCGCGCGTCTGCTTGCTGATGAGAATCCCCGTATACAGCCCGCCCGAGAGCACCTCCAGCAGCACCAGCCCCGCCAGCATCTGCCAGCGTATCGATCGTGGCCACAGCCGCATCCGCACCCTTCGCGTCCCCCTGCCCTCAAATTCACCTGCCGGCCCGTCAATCCACCCGCCTAGGCATCCTGATTGTCTATGCGCCCCGTCCGCCTATGCGCTCTGATTGTCCGCCGTTTACTTCTTCGATGCCAGCGCCCGCGCGATCTGCCGCCCGTGGAACCGCCCATTTTCAATAAAGATCTCGTTCGTCCGCGACCCCGCCACAATCACCCCCGCCAGGTAAATCCCCGGCACATTGCTCTCCAGCGTCTCCGGGTCGCACACCGGCCGCCGGTCCTCGCCCTCAAACCGCACGCCCATCCCCTCAAGAAATCCAAAGTCCGGATGATACCCCGTCAACGCGAAGACAAAGTCGTTCCTCAGCGTCCGCCGCCCCTCCGGCGTCTCCAGCACCACCGCGTCCTCGGTCACCTCCACCAGCCTCGACTCAAAGCACGCCTTGATCTCTCCATGCTTGATGCGGTTCTCAATGTCCGGCTTGATCCAGTACTTCACATGCCTGTGCATCCCCGCCTCGCGATGCACCAGCGTCACCCGCGCCCCGTGCCGCCACAGCTCCAGCGACGCAATCGCCGCCGAGTTCTTGCCGCCCACCACCAGCACGTCCGTCCCGTAATACGGGTGCGGATCGTCGTAATAATGATGAACCTTCGCCAGCTCCTCGCCCTTGATGCCCATCAGATTCGGCAGGTCGTAGTAGCCGGTCGCAATCGCCAGCCGCCGCGCCCGCAGCGCGCCCGCACGCCCAAACCGGTCCCGCGTCTCCACGCGAAAATCCCCGCTCGCGCCCGTCACCCGCTCCACCGCCGTGTACTGACGCACATCCAGTTTGTAGTGCGCCGCCACCAGCCGGTAATACTCCAGAGCCTCATTCCGCGTCGGCTTCGCATTGGGGCTGGGAAACGGAATGTCGCCAATCTCCAGCAACTCCGACGTCGTAAAAAACGTCATGTGAGACGGATAGTGATAGAGCGAGTTGCACACGCAGCCCTTGTCCACCAGCACCGCCTTAAACCCGGCCTTCCCGGCCTCAATCGCGCACGCCAGCCCCGTCGGCCCCGCCCCCACCACCAGCAGGTCAAACACTGCCTCATCCCCATCCTGCAATTCCAATCCGCTCATATTCCTAGCTTAAGGCCATCCCGCAGGCCGCGCTCTCTCTAACTTGCTGACTTACTGTCCGCTGTCTGCCGTCGGCTGTTTGCTGTCTTTGTGGTAGAATGGTAGAATAAAAAGATAGAAAGGTAGAACTCGATGGCTCTCAGCCTCAAGAACCCCGAAACCGAGAAGCTCGCCAAGGAGCTTGCCCAGCAGACCGGCGAGACCATCACTCAGGCCGTCACTGTCGCCCTCCGCGAGCGACTTGAGCGCGAGGAGGAGGCAAGAAAGCGCGAAGGCCGGCTCGAATGGCTCGACCGCATCACCAAAGAGACAGCCGCCATCATGAACGACGGCAGAACCTTCGACGAAATCATGAACGAGATGTACGACCCCGAAACCGGTCTGCCCCGCTAAAGCGCATGGTCATTGATACGTCAGCTCTCGTCGCCATCCTCCACCGCGAACCGAATCATGCCCGGTTCTCCACCGTCCTCGACGCTTCACCAGTCAACAAGATCTCGGCCGGCACCCTCGTTGAAGCCTACATCGTCATCGACCGCTGGAAAGACCCCCTGCTCAGTAGCCGTTTCGATGATCTGCTCGACGGGTTCAGCATCCGCATCGAGCCCGTCACCCCCGAGCAGGCGCGCATCGCCCGCCAGGCCTACAGAGACTTTGGCAGGGGCAGCGGCCACCCCGCCAACCTCAACTTCGGCGACTGCTTCTCTTACGCCCTCGCCCGCGCCACCCGCGAACCCATCCTCTTCAAGGGCGACGACTTCTCCCGCACCGACCTCACCAGCGCCATCTGACGATTGCCAATTTTTGCCAATCGCCCTAAAATCGGGCCTGACAAAATAGAGCCTGGCAAAACAGAGCCTGGCAAAATCGAGCTTGGTAAAATCGAGTCTGGAGAGCATGATGCCGACGCGAAACATCAACCTCACTCCGCAACTCGACACCTTCGTTGACAACAAGATTCGCAGCGGGCAATACGCCAACGCCAGTGAGGTCATGCGCGCGGGCCTTCGCGCCCTCGAAAAATCCGAAAAGGAAGACCGTGCCCGGCTCAAAGCCCTTCGCTCCGCGGTCGAAGCCGGCGAGCAGAGCGGCGCGGCCAAAGGCGACATCGTCGCCGAGATTCGTGAACGCATTCGCAGACGTGCCCTGGCCTCTGGAAAAGCCTGAGCAGTGCCCGGCTACCGGCTTTCCAAGCTCGCCCGGCTCAACACGCAAACTGCTCCTCTTTAAGTGCAGCGATTTCAACCGCATTGACCTGCGGTCGGCAATAATTCGTGAATCGGCTAAATTACGGTACTGGGAATGAAAGATACGGCCATCTACTCCATCAAACGGAACCAATCTCGAACCGCGAGCCGAAGCCTTAACACTTCGTCTTCTGCAAGGGGACTACAGTGTGCAATTGGACCACGGAGGGAGTTTAGACTCGCCATCACCTTTTCTACAGCCCTCTTGCTGTTGAAGAGCCCACCAAAAATGTCCCAATTCGACGCAATGATCATCGAAAGTTCGCCAAACGTTGTGTAATCTAACTCATCGCTAGATCTTCGAGTCACTGCTGAATCCAATTCCCTTTGAATCCGATCCTTGACGTCGTCCTTAATTTTCTGTGGCACCCGACTCGAGACCCACCAATCTTCCTTCTTTTCGGTAGTCTCAATGAGTTGAGAAACGAGCGCCCTGATAGACTTCTCGATACAATAGAAAACCTCATAATGCGTCGCCATCATTGAGGCTTCGGCTCTGACCGCAGCATCAAATTGCGGGTAGTACAACTCTTCGATTTGGCTTTGGGGGACAGCAGAATGCCCTAGGTCGACTCCAAACCGAGCAGATATTCGGCCGAGCTCCTCGACGACCATTTGATTGGTCATGCCGAACGACTTTATCTTTTCCAGCGCCTCATCCCTTAGCATTCGTAATCAAAAACTCCTTTAGACTTCTAAAGATCGCGTTGAACACGGCTTGATCTGAAGTTGCCGGTAAATTCAGGTTGATCGTGTAGGAAAGGTTCAAGCCCAGCCCGTTTGAGACCACCTGCCGCTCGACCTGCTCAGAAGCCTGTTTTGCTTCCGGATTCGGGATGATTACAGAAGGCGCAGCGGTCGGAGCAGTTTCAAAATCAGCGAAGTTCTTCAATATCTTAAGTGTTCCAAAGATCTGGTTAACTACCGAGCTATTCCGCTTGCCCCCGGTCACTTGAACGAGCAACTCCTTGAGATCGGCATCATTGAGCCTGTAGAAGTACTCGTTGGTTTCAGCCAACCTCTTGTACCCGGCTCTGACCGCGGATGCAATTGCAGCCCTGCTCGTACTTTTGTTGCGGTATTTGTTGTAGAGATCAGTCGGCGAACCATCTGACCTAACCATTCCGATCTTCTTAAGGAAGGGGATGATCGCCCGCCCCGTTCCCCCCTTAATTCCCAGAACTGTTTGGATAAAATCGCCCGTGACGCGGTCTGGGGTCGCCGCTTCCGCGATCTTTTCGAGTGCTGTACGAATAGAACCCGGAGCAGCAACGTAAGGGATAGAGTCTGACATGTAGACCTCAGAATGCGCTAATGAAGGTTCGCGGACATTATATCCCTGTTCAATTTCTCAAGGGACAATCAACACTGGGTAATTCGAATCACAATGCCAGACAGCGCTATCCTAACCGTAGAACGAGGTACCAAAAAACATGACCGTCATCCAGCAGCAGGATTTCATCGCTTCCGTCGCCGGCGCGCTCCAGTACATCAGCTATTACCACCCCGTCGACTACATCACCGCCCTCGCCCGCGCCTATGAGCGCGAGCAGTCCCCTGCCGCCAAAGACGCCATGGCGCAAATCCTCATCAACAGCCGCATGTGCTTTGAGGGCCATCGCCCCGTCTGCCAGGACACCGGCATCGTCAACGCCTTCGTCAAGGTCGGCATGGATGTCCGTTTCGCAGCCGCCCCAGGCGAGCCCGCGCTCGACCTCCAGCAGATGGTGGATGAAGGCGTGCGCCGCGCCTATCTGGACCCCGACAACAAGCTCCGCGCCTCGCTCCAGGCTGACCCCGCCGGCGCGCGCAAGAATACCCGCGACAACACACCCGCCGTCGTCAACGTCGAGCTCGTCCGCGGCTCGACAGTTGACATTACCGTCGCGGCCAAGGGCGGCGGCAGTGAGGCCAAGTCAAAATTCGTCATGCTCAACCCGTCGGACTCCGTCGTCGACTGGGTGCTGAAAACCGTGCCCACCATGGGCGCAGGCTGGTGCCCGCCCGGCATGCTCGGCATCGGCATCGGCGGCACGGCGGAGAAGGCCATGCTCCTTGCCAAGCTCTCCCTCATGGACCCCATCGACATCCAGGACCTCATCGCCCGCGGCCCCGTCACCACCGCAGAAAAGCTCCGCATCGAGCTGTACGACAAGGTCAACCGCCTCGGCATCGGCGCGCAGGGCCTCGGCGGACTCACCACCGTGCTCGACGTCAAAGTCCTCGACACGCCCGCCCACGCCGCCAACCTGCCCGTCGCCATGATTCCCAACTGCGCCGCCACGCGCCACGCCCACATCGTCCTCGACGGCTCCGGCCCCGTCTTCCTCGACCCGCCCTCGCTCGACGCCTGGCCCAAACTCACCTTCGACGTCTCCACCGCTCGCCGCGTCCACCTCGACACCGTCACCCGCGCTGAAGCCGCCACCTGGAAGCCCGGCGAAGTGCTGCTGCTGACGGGAAAATTGCTCACCGGCCGCGACGCCGCCCACAAGCGCATGACTGACATGCTCAACCGCGGCGAAAAACTCCCCGTCGACTTCCGCAACCGCTTCATCTATTACGTCGGCCCCGTTGACCCCGTCCGCGAAGAGGTTATCGGCCCCGCCGGCCCCACCACCGCCACGCGCATGGACAAGTTCACCCGCCAGATGCTGGCCGAGACCGGCCTCCTCGGCATGGTCGGCAAAGCCGAGCGCGGCCCTGCCGCCATCGACGCCATCAAGGACTTCGGCGCGGTCTATCTCATGGCCGTCGGCGGCGCGGCATATCTGGTCTCCAAAGCCATCGTGGGCGCACGACCGCTCGCCTTTGAAGACCTCGGCATGGAAGGCATCTACGAGTTCGACGTCAAAGACATGCCCGTCACCGTGGCCGTCGACGCCAAAGGCACCAGCGTCCACCAGACCGGCCCCGCCGAGTGGCAACAGCGCATCGCCAACATCCCGATTCTGCAGTAACTCAGGTGGTCTCCACAGTGCGGGGGCTGAAAAGTAAGTTCCCCCACTGAAGATGGTTGCCCCGGGTGCCTCGCATTTGGGCACCCGGGATCGTAATAACCTTACTCTTCGCTCTCGACATTCGCTGGAATAGGAATTACTCTCTCCATCAATGCCGCGCGGGCTGGTCCGATACGAACATACGGGGAATTTTCACTTTCTCACCTTCAGTTGTTACCGCCGATTGCAGCACCTGGGCACAGCAGCAGCGCGCTCCCTCTTTGAAGACGCGCTGGAGCGAGTGCGACGACGGTACCGCTTCGTGGTGGCCGGTTTTGTGGTGATGCCCGAACATGTCCATCTGCTCATCGGCGAGCCACAAAAAGGAACGATTTCCGGCGTGGTTCACGCTCTCAAGCTTTCAGTGGCAATGAGGCGCTCGCAGCGGCCCTTCTGGCAGGCGCGATATTACGACTTTCTCGTGCATAACGAAGAGAAGCGCATCGAAAAGCTCCGCTACATGCACCGCAACCCTGTGGTGCGCGGACTGGTTGCCAGACCGGAGGATTGGCCATGGTCGAGCTTTCGTCATTACGCGACCGCCTGCCTCGGCGTCGTCGAGATCGAATCGCAGTGGACGGCACTGAGGCGTGGAAACCGGTTGCCGGAACATTTGCGTTACAAAAAGAAGGCCGGATAAGTTCCGAGGCTTCCCGGGTGCCCAAAGGCGAGGCACCCGGGGCAACCACGATTGTGGTAGAACGGTCAGCGTGGCACCCGGGCCACCCGCCAGTCGTCATTGTGGCAGAGCGGTCAGCGTGGCTCCCAGGTCACTCGGCGCTCAATACTTCGGCGGCAATCCGATCTGCCGGATCAGCGCTCGATAGCGCGCGTCCCGGTGCAGAAAATCGTATGCCGGATCACTCTGCAATCGAACCAGCAACAAGGGAGAGTGTCGCCGGTAAGCCTCATCCAACAGCCCGAGTGTCTGCTCACGGTCGCCGAGTTGCGCGGAAGCGAGCGCCATATCCACCGGCGAAACATAGTGCGTCCGCGCTCTCCTCTTTAGCCTGTCCAGGTTCCAGCGCACCACCGCCCGGTACCCGCCTTGTGCAAAGGCACGCCGGATGCTTTCCGCATCCGTCTGGTTGCCGCCGGCAATCAGGCTCTCCTCCCTGGCCTTCACCGCTTCGGCATACATCCCCTTGCAGCGATAAGCGGAGGAAAGCATCAAGAGCATGACCGCGTCATGCGGGGAGGACTCCAGCCGCTGGTGTGCCTCGCGAATCGCCTCGTCGTAGTGCCGCGTGAGCACGTAGATAAATGCCAGCCCCCATGGCCGGGCGAATGGATCAATCTCCATTGCCTTTTTCTGCGAGGCAATTGCTTCTTCATCCCGATTGAGCGCGATGAGCACCTTGGCGTGCATATGGTAGGCGTCGGACAATTTGGGATCAAGATCGATGGCGCGTTGGCACTCCCGGTCTGCGCCGGTCAGGTCCCACCGGGTGAAGAAAGTCGCCGCGCAAAGCGTCAGGTGCGTCTGCGCCAGCGAGCCGTCCAACTCAACCGCTTTTTCGGCCGCGACTTCAAAGGGCTGGCGGGCCTCCCGTGGATCCATCGCACCAACCACCATGCCCTGGCCGTAGAAGTCCGCTATGCCGGTCCAGGCCAGCGCATAATCCGGCTGCAGCGCCACCGCTTTCACAAAGTATTTCTCCGCGCCGTCATTCCGGCCCGCCACCCATAGATACCGCCCATGCAGATAGGCGTCGTGTGCCTCCGGGTTTACATATTGCTCTGGAGCAGGCCCGGCAGCGGCGCTGCGGGTCCTGCCCGCAATTTCCATTGCCGCCTCGCGCGGCAACGTCACGGCATCGCCGGCATCGCGGTCATAGCTCTCTGACCAGACATGCGTATCGCCTGCCCCCTGTGCCGGCTCCCCGATCAGTTCGAGTGTCAGATGCACCTTGCCGCCACTCCGCTCCACTGAGCCTTCTACAATGCCGTCCACTCCCATCTCCCGCGCCATTTCCCGCGGCGGCTTGTGCGCTCCCTTTTCCTGCATGGCCGCGGATCGCGCCACCACCCGCAGCGTCGAATATTTCGCCAGCATTGTCGTCAGCTCTTCCGTCATTCCATCCGCAAAGTAGGCCTGCGCGGGATCGCCGGAAAGATTGTCCAGGGGGAGGACGGCGACGGAATGGATGTGCACGGGGCGAAAATGGGCGGCCAGCAGCAAGCTGACAGCGGCAAGAAGAATGAGGCAGACGCCAAGAATGGATGCAAGGCGTAGGTGCGAGCGGGAAGGCGTGTGGCGCTTGCCGGTCTGTGCCGCCGGCAAAACTGTCTCAACAATGGGTCCGGCCGGCTGCGGGGTGGTCCGAACGGCGGCAACTTCAGGTGCGGCAGTCTCCTCAACATGGGCGATGAAGCGGTAGCCCGCCGTGGGGACGGTTTCGATATAGATGGGCTCGCGCGAGTCGTCGTCGAGGACCTTGCGGAGCAGGCCGATCGACCGTGTCAGGGCGCTTTCGGTTACTACCGTGTTGGCCCAGACGGCGTCGAGAAGCTCCTGCTTGCGGACCAGCCGGCCCCGGTTCTGGATGAGATAGAGGAGCAGGCGCAGGGCCTTCGGCTCGAGCGAAACCGAGGTGCAGTCCGCGGTGAGGCGGAAGGCAGTGTCGTCGACCTCGAAGCGATCGAAGCGAAAGATCACTCCAACTCCTTGTGGGGCTTCCTTTTCGAGGGGTGTGTCTGTCCACCGTCATTATAGAGGGCCATGGCAAATTTGAGAAAAATCAGGGTTTCATGCGAGTTCCATCAGGACGAAAAGGGCGGAGTACGGCACGGTATCAGCAAAGGGGAGGTCCACGATGAAAAAGATACTGAATCCTCATACATTCTGTGCGGCAGCACTGTTTGCGGCTGCCATGTTGCTGTGTTCGAATACTGCATTTGCCCAAAGCGGTGAAGTCCTCCAGGGGAACTCAACGATTGGTCCCGTCTTTGACAGCGCGACGGGCAACACCGTGTACGTTCGTCAGACGCTGGGCGCGCCCATGCCGGTGAATTCGAGTGTGAATTCGATGGTGCCCGTCTATGTGGTGGTCTACCCGCTGCAATCGACGATTCCCGCCGACAGCCTGCAATGCCTGCCCACCAACTGCGACCATCTGAACGTGCTTCCGTTTCCTGACCCCGATTACGGGTTGGCGAGCGGTGACGTGTGCCAGAAGTGGAACGCCGGCGCGCCCTGCTCGCTGGTGAAAGGCCACGTTCACCTGTTCGGGTTTGCTTCCGACGGCGGCGATTTCAAAGTCCCGCACTTCGTCAAGCTCGTAATCTTCACCTCGAAGGCGTTTGGGGAGTGTACGACCAATGCGGATTGTGCAATCAATACGATGGTCAGCACGCAGGCCGAGATACAGGCCCTCGTGGCCAGCGGCGATGTCGTCGTCCTGGACACGCCGATTACGGTGAATCTCTCCGTGGTTCCGGAACGGACCTACGAGCTGGGAACGCCTACGGTGATTGCGTTTCCATAGATTTTCCACCGGGGTGGCGGGTGCCGCATCTCCCGATTTTGGAGGTGTGGGAAAGGAAATATTCTCGCCGGGTGCCGGGTGCCTCGCCTCTGGGCGCCCGGCTCTCGGCGCCGCCTGATACCATCCCTGCCATGAACAAACTTGCGCCCTTCCTCTGGTTCGACTCCAACGCCGAAGAAGCCGCCGAATTCTACCTCAGCGTTTTTCCCCGCGCGCGCAAGCTCGACGAGCTGCGTTCCAAAGGCGCCGGTCCCTGGCCCGCCGGACAAATCGCCACCATCACCCTCGAGCTGGAAGGCCAGGAGATGGTCTTTCTCAACGGGGGACCCGCGCACCAGCTCTCGCCCGCCTTCTCCTTCTTCGTCCGCTGCGACTCCCAGCAGGAGATTGACCGCTACTGGGACAAGCTCGTCGAAGGCGGCAAGCCCATGGCCTGCGGCTGGCTCACTGACCGCTTCGGCCTCTGCTGGCAAATCGTGCCGCACAACATCGGCGAGCTGCTCAGCCATCCCAAAGCCATGCAGGCCATGATGGGCATGGTCAAGATGGACCTTGCCGCGCTTGAAGCCGCCGCCCGCCAGAACGGATAAACTCCGCACGCTGCTCACGCACGCAAAAAAGCCGGCCGGGATTCTCTCCCCGCCGGCTGCTTGCTGTTGGCTGTCTGCTGTCTGCTGTCTGCTGTCTGCTGTCTGCTGCTTTCAGAATTTTCCGAACCGGTAGACAACCCCAATGCTGTACCCAAAGCTGTTTTCCAGCGTCGATCCAAAGCCCGTGCCGTAGTAGTCGCCCCCCAGCCGCAGAGACGTGGTGGGCGAAATGTTCGCCTCGCCAATCAGGCTGCCCGTCATCGCAAAGCTGTTGCCGTCCGGATACAGTCCCAGCAGCGCCGCGCCGAATCCGTTCGTGTCGCTGGAGAAATTGCCCAGCGCCCAGCCCGCCATCGCGCGTCCGCTGATCGAGTACTTCGGGTGCAGAATAAAACGGTAGGTCGGCCCCGCCAGCACGCCATAGTTGCTGACCGCCGGCCGCGTCACGTTGTAGGGATTCAGCCCCACATACGCCGTGCCGTAGTAGCCGCGCCCATCCACAGTCAGGCCCAGCTTCTCGTTCCAGTAGCGCGTCACCGCCGTGTCCCAGCTGTACATGGCCGCGCGCTGCACGTGCGGCCCCGGCGTAAACCGCAGGAACCCCGTGCCCACAAACACCTCCCACGGATGCGCGTAGGTGTCGTGAATCTCCTGGGCCCGCCGCTGCGCGCGCCGCTGCCGGATGCGCGCCTGCACGGTCAGCACGCCGTTGCTCTCCGTCACCGTCTTGGGCGGTGTCTGCTGCGTTTCTGTTGCGCTGCTGCTTGAGCTCGGCTGCCCCTGCGCGTCCTGTGCCCGCGCCGCAGCCTGCATTGCAACCATCGCCGGCACACACAGCGCCAGCACTAAAGCCATACGGCGTACGGATACCATCGCTTTCGGGATACCTCCACGGCGTTACGGAAGCACCCTGCATCCAGCGCTCCCCCACTTCGTATTAAATCATCCGGGACCGCCTCCTGTTGTGCATACTGCGCGGCCCCGCTCCAACTGCTTTTCCCGTTGGACGCGCCCGCCGCCGCTTTGCTGCTTCGCCGGCATGCTCCGCGCCCGTCTTTTTCCCGGCTTTCCATCTCCGCGCCCGCTCTCATGCTCTACCATGGATGCCAACGGAGGCCTCGCTCGCCATGGTGCGCTTTCTCGCCGGACTTCTCCTTGGCATCATCCTTGTTCCCCTCTGCGTCCTCGGCTGGTTCAAATACGGCAAAGTCCCTGTCGCCGTCTCTGACCCGCCCATGCCCATGGAGCGCCAGATAGCCCAAACGACCCTCGACGCGCGCATCGCAAAAGAAGCGCCGCAGTTGCCGCCCTTCCAGCCCAATGAGCAGACTTACATTGCCGGCGCGCGCATTTACAAGGACAACTGCGCCTTCTGCCACGGCTTCCACGGCCATCCCTCCTCCACCGGCCCTGACATGTTCCCTGACGCGCCGCCCCTCTGGGAGCCCCACCACATTGGCAACGTCGTCGGCGTCAGTGACGACCCTGCCGGAGTAACCTACTGGAAGGTCGCCAACGGCATCCGCCTCACCGGCATGCCCTCTTATCGCTATCGCCTCAATGACACGCAGATCTGGCAGGTCAGCCTGCTGCTGTCCCACGCCAACCAGCCGCTGCCCCCCGCCGCGCTTCAGATCCTCCGCTTCCAGCAGGGCGTGCCCGAGTCGCCCTCCGGGTCCGATTCTGACTCCGGCAGCAGCAACCCTTGAAAGCCCGCGCCGCGTCCGGTTCTCCCAGCGCCTCACCGAACCGGACCTTGCGGCACAACCTCACCGCATCTCTCGCAGGACAAGGAAACGCACCCATGAGCCTCCTCGACACGCTGCGCAAAGGCTTCGGCTTCTTCCTCATGAGCTTCGGCGTCTCCGCGCCCAAAAAGAAGCCCGCAACCGCCGCCTCGCAACCGCCCAATACGCAGCCGCCCTCCAGCCCCAACCCTGGAAACTGACGGCGATCCGCTCACGACTGTTCGCTGTCGGCTGTCCGCTGTTAACTGTTCGCTGTCGGCTGTAAACTGTCTTTATGCCGCTTTCGCGCGCCCAGGCCCTCGACCACTTCCGCTCCCACGACCTCATCGGCCTTGGCCAGGAGGCCGACGCCCTGCGCCGCCGCCTGCACCCCGAGGGCGTCGTCACTTACATCATCGATCGCAACATCAACTACACCAATTTCTGCACCGAGTACTGCACCTTCTGCGCCTTCTATCGCCCGCTCAAAGGCCCTAAAGCCGCCGAGGGCTACATCCTCGACTTTGAAACCATCTGCCAGAAAATTGCCGAGACCGTCGAGATGGGCGGCACCGGCGTCCTGATGCAGGGCGGCATCCATCCCGACCTCAAAATCGACTGGTTCGAGCGCCTCTTCACCGGCATCAAGCAGCGCTTCCCGCAAATCTGGCTCCACTGCCTGTCGGCGTCCGAGGTCCTGGCCATCGCCGAGTACAGCAACCTCGACCTGCGCACCACCATCGCCCGCCTGCGCGACGCCGGCCTCGACTCCATCCCCGGCGGCGGCGCGGAAATCCTCGACGACGAAGTCCGCTTCCGCATCGCGCGCCTCAAGTGCCGCACCGAGGATTGGGTCAGCGTCCACCGCACCGCCCACCAGCTCGGCATGCGCACCACTGCCACCATGATGTTTGGCGTCGGCGAGACCATGGACCAGCGCATCAACCACTTCGACGTCATCCGCCGCCTTCAGGACGAAACCGGCGGCTTCACCGCCTTCATCCCCTGGAGCTTCCAGCCCCACAACACCGCCCTCGGCGGCCGCGGCTGGGACGAGGCCACCTCCGTCGAGTACCTCAAGACCCTCGCCATCTCCCGCCTCTATCTCGACAACATCCTGAACGTGCAGGCCAGTTGGGTCACCCAGGGCCTCAAGGTCCTCGAGCTCGGCCTCCACTTCGGCGGCAATGACGTGGGCTCCGTCATGCTCGAGGAAAATGTCGTCAAGGCCGCGGGCACCAGCAACTGCACCACCGAGGAGGAGCTCCGCCGCATCATCCGCGACGCCGGCTTCCAGCCCGTCCAGCGCGACACCCTCTACCGCACCTACTTCCTCAACTAGGGCATGCTCATGCAACCCCTTTTCACAGCGGCTTTTTCACGATGAGTAAGCCCGGTGCTTCAAGCTATGGAAGACTGCGAAGGCTATTGAACGCGATGAAGTGTAGAGCCTCCGCCTTCTGGGACCGCTTAAGTCCTTATGGCAAAGTCCTATCGTAGTCTTGCGGCAACTTTGTCCAAGGACCAGTCCATCGTGATGAAACTGCGATGAATGGGCACAGTCCCTCCAACATCAAGGCGTATATTCAGAGTTGCTGAGTGGGCCACGTGCCATTGGTAGAGGTCTACTCGACCTTCTGGATCTCCAATTCCTCACGTTTGTCCTCGCCTTCAACTATCGACATCCCATTATTGCCAATCCGTATGCCTCTTTCAGCCATAGGGGTGAGCTTTTGAATCGATCTCGTCGCGGCATCGAGCTAATGCCACGAACTCGAGAAGGTGCTCATCTGGAGGTGGGTGTCGCCCGTATCATCTGGAGCCTGCCGTCCGATTCTCGCGGCACAAGAAATATATAACTTCCTTTGATTGCACAGACAGGCATCTGCCCGGGTTCTAGTGAAATTCTCCTAAATAGCGAGCCATCCTGCGGATAAAACTCGTCTACTTCTTTTGGTGAGAAAACTCGCGACTCCCTGGAAGATCCCTCAGACGCCGATCCTGACTTCGAACTCGACAGTGGACGAAAAGTGCCCACAAGCGCGTGCACAAGATCGTCATCAGACGGCAACAATGATTGAAGTACTGTTCCCGGCGGTAGAGATAGCTTCAGTGCGCGCACGACCCCGTGCTGATTGAGTTCCAACACGGGGAGATTCGTCTGAGATGCCGCTACCCAAAGATCCTCACCATATGGAGCTATGCTTGCTACTGCGAGTATTTTGGAGAGCACGTCGCCGTCATGAGATGAGTAGAAGCCGGTCGGGGTTTGGGCGGCCAAATTCAACTTTGTGGAGAAGTCATCGTCAAATAGACTTAACTCCGATTCACGACGGCCAGCGGAGTCCAGAAGAAACAAGCGAGTGGAATGATTGAATCTGTCGAGAGAGAATACCAGTATTTCTCCCGTTTCGAAGGCCGCAAGGTTGATGGGATCGACATCAGGATCAAGAACGATCGAACGCGTCAGCTCACCCTTATGATTAAAGACCTCTATTATGCGCGAACGTCCAACAGTATTTTGATTATTCGAAGGATCTACCTTGTCGGCCATCGCTAAGACATATACCGAGGAACCTGAAACAAAATAGCGAAGAAGCGAGACAACATTTCGGTATCCTTGGATCGGCTGCGGATCGAAACGTATTACACCACCTGAGGGCGTAAGAGCGGCAATCGTCATCGGCGGCGCGACATGTTGTGAGGGCCCGCTTTGTGAAACTAATCGGGAAATATTATCTATGATCGGTAGGTAGATCGAGCCATCCATATCACATTTGAAATCCGAGAGAATCGCACTCTGCTTACTTCCCAAAGCAAACGTTATAGGGTCGCTAAAATGAAATGCGAATGGGTAGGCAAGAGGTGTTTTCGTCTGGCTACTCGCAGGGTTCGGTGTGGGAGGGCCGCCGTCTTGTGCCCTTCCGGTCGCCGGGGCAAAGATGCCCATTCCAAGTATTGCGGATGCTGCCAAGACGGACCGTACCATACTCAGGAGAGGTTGGATCAAAAATCGGGCTTGCTTATCCATGTATACACTCGCATCTCGCGCCACGCCCGCTTGTGGCGCGTCAAAGATCGATCATCAGTGAGCCTGGCTTACCAGGGGAAGCACGGCGGTTTCGGTTCTGCGTTCGGCAGAGGGGGGTCAGTAAGTTCAGTATCTGGGCTAATCACCAGGTACTTGAGTCTTTGCCGATGCTCGACTGACTGGCGGTTCTTCGAGTGTCTTAAAATTGTTCCCGCAACCGGCTACCAGGATTTCCCGCTCGCCAGCGATGTCCCGGAGTTTGTTGTATAGCTCAGGAGTCACTGCCGATCCGCCGGGCATGCATGGGTAAGTTATGACAATGTTAGTCTGAACATAACCGCATGTTGTGCCGCAATACAATGTTGCTGTGCCGAGATACGCGATACCCTGGTCGTTGAAGATGCCATGCTGAAACGGGTTCTGGCTGCAACCCGCTGGACAAGCATTCCCGCCGCTAGGGTTTCCGCAGTGATTGTCTTGCGCACTGCACACTATAGACGCGCCGACTACAACGACGGTGAGCAGGGTAAGTCCATGGATGACATCATGGCTCTTCATTCGTCCTCCTGGGCACTGAGGTCGAGCTCCTAAGGGGAATCGACAGGCACTGGCATCATGGACCAGTTCATAGTCTGCGTCAAGCTCTAAGCGTCACCACTTTGAAAATATCGTATGCTCAATTCACCGCACCGGCCAGGTGCACCACATCTCCCACCCTCCCTCGCCCTACTCCCTACTCTCTGTTCCCTGTTCCCTCTTCCCTTTTCCCTACGCTCTGCAAAACACGTCAAGCCCCTCACCCAGCCGCAAACCCCCAACCCCCTCATTCCACTCATCAAAATCCTTCGCCAACTTTGCCGACTAATACCCGCCCCTCGGCCACAATGGTTGTGAGGATCAAAAAAGCCATGTCCACTCAGCCCCTGCCCGACGCACCCACGCCCGCCGCACCTCTGCCCGCCGCACCCCTGCCCGACGCACCCACACCCGCCGTCCAGCCCCTGCACCCCAACCTCGCCGTCGCCCAGTGCATCCAGGCCGGCAACGCGGCCTACAAAACCGAGTTCGCCCGCACTCGCTACGCCTCTGACGCCGCAAGCGCCGCCGCCAAAGCCTATCGCTGCGCCATGCCGCCCCTTGAAGGTCAGCAGAACATCAGCAACTTCATCGCCTGCGTCGCCCATGGCGTCCTCATCAGCGCCATCGACCACCGTGACAGCTCCAAGCTTCTTTACGCCGCCCAGGTCGCCCTCAGCCTCCTGCGCGTCCAGCTCATGCACCCGGCAAATCCTCCGGCCCCCGCGCAGAACTCGCACCTCCCCGGCGTCCTCTCCGCGGGGTAAGGCGTCGGGACCACCCCCCTCCCCCCCCCCTATTTTTTATTTGTACTTTTCCACAATTTCCTTGCCGACAATTCCGAATTGCTCTTCGCTGCCTCTTCGCCCCAGTGCCAACTCGCTACCGCGCGCAGCGCGCTAACTTGCTAACACGACAACAAGCTGACCACTGCCTGCTGTTCGCTGCCTTGCGGGTGTTAGCATCAAACCTGACAGATGCAAACCAAAAAACTGAAGATCATTCCCCTCGGCGGCCTGGGCGAGTTCGGCATGAACTGCCTGGCCCTGCAATGGGAAGACGACATTCTCGTCATCGATGCCGGCCTCATGTTCCCTGAGTCGGAGCTGCTGGGCGTGGACATCGTCGTGCCCGACATCTCTTACCTCGTTGAAAACAAGAGCAAGGTCCGCGCCATCATCCTCACCCACGGGCATGAGGACCACATCGGCGGCCTGCCCTGGATTCTCTCCGAGCTCAAGGTGCCCGTCTACGCAACCGAGTTCACCCTCGCCTACATCGAGGGCAAGCTCGAAGAGCACGCCATGCTCGACGACGCCGAGCTGGTGGAAATCACGCCGCGCGAGAAGTTCACCCTCGGCCCCTTCACCGTCGAGCCCATTCACGTCACCCACTCGCTCGTCGATTGCGTCGCCCTGGCCATTGACACGCCCGTCGGCGTCGTCATCCACACCGGCGACTTCAAAATCGATCTCTCGCCGCTGGACGAAAAGCCTTTTGACCTGCACGCCTTCGCCGAATACGGCAAGCGCGGCGTCCTGGCCCTCCTGCAGGACTCCACCAACGTCGATCGCCACGGCTACACGCCCAGCGAGCGCGCCGTCATTCCCCGGCTGGACGAAATCTTTTCGCGCACCAAGCGCAAGCTCTTCTTCAGTTGCTTCTCGTCCTCGGTCTATCGCATCCGCATCGCGCTGGAGCTGGCCCGCGCCCACGGCCGCAAGGTGGCCGTCGTCGGCCGCAGCATGGTTGAGAGCACTGAGATTGCGCAGGACCTCGGCTACATCGACATTCCGCCCGGCCTCGTCATCCAGCCCGGCCAAATGCGCGACTACACGCCCGAGCAACTGATGATTCTCATCAGCGGCACACAGGGCGAGCCCATGAGCGCCCTGAGCCGCGCCGCCGTGGACAACCACAAGCACGCGCGCATTGACGCCGGTGACACCGTCATCCTCAGCTCGCGCATCATCCCCGGCAATGAGAAAGGCATCTTCCGCGTCATCGATCACCTCTATCGCCGCGATGCGCAAGTCATTGCGGACGACGGCTCCCACGGCCTCATCCACGTCAGCGGCCACGGCTCGCAGGAGGAGATGCGTCTGCTCATCAATCTTCTGCGGCCAAAATTCTTCATCCCCGTCCACGGCGACTATCGCCACCTGCGCCAACACGCCCAGGTCGCCATGGCCACCGGCGCCGTCGAGCACGTCATCGTCATTGAAGATGGCGACGTACTCGAGCTCGACAAGAACGACGCGCGCAAAAAGGACAAGATCACCGCCGGCCGCGTGCTCATCGATTCCGGTTCCACCATCGACGTTGTGGAAGACCTCGTCATCCGCGACCGCCGCATTCTCTCTGAAGACGGCTTCGTCCTCGCCGTGCTCGCCATCAACAAGCGGACCGGCAAGGTCGAGCAGCCGCCCGAGCTCGTCATGCGCGGCTTCGGCGCGGCAGACATCACGGAGAAGGCCCGCGAAACCGTCCTCAAAACCCTCGACGGCCTCACCAGCGAAGAAAAATCCGATTACGGCGTCGTCAAGGAGAAGGTCCGCGTCGAGCTCAAGCGCCTCATCCAGAAATCCACTGGCCGCCGCCCGCTCATCATGCCTGTGATTCTCGAAATCTGAGCAAGCCTGCGATCCGCCGCAACAAAGCGGGTGCCCCATCCTTCGCGCTTTTTGCGAAGGGTGGGATAGCACACACTTAGGCAGAAGAGATTCGTCTGCTGCTACACTGCTGTCGTGATGAAAGCACTTGTTATGCTCGTGCTAGCCTCTTCGGTCGCCTTTGCTCAAAACAAAGTCGACGCAGCGCATGCACACAGCGCACGGCAAACCACCGCAGTCATGCCGGTTCCCAAGGTGTTTGCCTCAGCGCTCTCACAGGTCAAAGCAAAATCGCGGGTCGCTGTTTTGTTGCCGAGCAAATTGCCCGCTGCGTTCGCGCGGGTCAAGTACGCCACAATTCAGGCGGCATCACCGAACGAATACGCGATTGATCTGTACTATGAGCTGGGAATCGGCGATGCCGGTTTCGCCGCGTTCTTTTCCGGGGAGGCACATCCCGACGACGGGCTCGCGGACCTCGGGGATGTCACCAAAGTGAAACTCGCAGACGGTCTCTCCGGCTATTTCCGCTCGGTGAGTTGCGGTGGATCCTGCGCCCCAGCGAACCTCTGGTGGATGCAAAGCGGCACTCTCTACCAAATCCAGCTGGTGTTATCGCCAGCTCTTCCCGAAAGCGACCAAGAGAAAGAGATCGTCGAAACAGCCAATTCCGCGATTATCGCCGGAGCCCGCTGAACGCCGCCACACCATCTACACTGAGTGTGCAACCGCTTCTTCCGCAGCGAGGCACATCGTGGAACTCATCACCCTCTCCACCATCCGCGCCGCCGCCCGGCGCATTGCCGGCGTCGCCGTGCGCACGCCGCTGGTTCGCGCGCCTTTTCCCGGCATCGCTTGGCCAGAAACCGGCCGCGAAATCTGGCTCAAGGCCGAAAGCCTCCAGCCCATCGGCGCATTCAAGATTCGCGGCGCGGCCAACAAGATCCTCCAGCTCTCGCCCGAGGAAATCGCACGCGGCGTCATCACCTACTCCAGCGGCAACCACGCACAGGGCGTTGCTTACGCGGCCCGCGCCGTCGGCGCAAAAGCCGGGGTCCCCGGCGACAGGTCTTCGTCGACGGGGTGTAAAGCCGTGATCGTGATGCCGTCGAACGCGCCCGCCATCAAGCGCGCCGCCACGCTGGCCCTCGGCGCCGAGATCGTCGAAGTCGGCCCGGCCTCCAGCGAGCGCCTTGCCAAAGCCGAGGAGCTGGTCCGCGCCCACGGCTACGTCGTCATTCCGCCTTACGACGATGACCAGATTATCGCCGGCCAGGCCACCTGCGGCCTTGAAATCGTGGAAGACCTGCCCGGCGTCGACCTCGTCCTTGCGCCCGTCTCCGGCGGCGGCCTGCTGGCCGGCGTGGCCGCGGCCGTCAAGCAGCTTCTTCCCCACGCAAAGGTCATCGGCGTTGAGCCTGAGCTGGCCGGCGATGCCGCGGAAAGTTTTCGCACCGGCCGCGTCGTCGAGTGGCCCGCCGAGCGCACCAGCAGCACCCTCGCCGACGGCCTGCGCACGCAAAGCGTGGGCCAGCGCAACTTCGCGCACATCCGGCAATTCGTCGACGGCATCCTAACCGTCAGCGAAGCCGAAATTCGCGCCGCCATGCGCTCCATCGTCTCCACCGCACGCCTTGTTCCCGAGCCCAGCGGAGCGGTTTCCGCCGCGGCACTGCTCTTTCACGCGGAAAAGCTGCCGCCCTTTCGCAAGGCTGTCGCCGTGGTCAGCGGCGGCAATGTTGACCCCGCGCTGCTGGCCGAAATCCTTGCGGAAACGGCGCTGCCGGAAGCCGTCGCCGAACGTCGTTAAATAGGGAACCTCCAGGGGGAATCATGATCCGCAATCGATTCGCTCGAAAACGCGCAGCCCGCCGGCCCGCCGTCGGCGCACGCGCAGCAGGCCTTGCATTCGCCGGCCTTGCATTCGCCGGCCTCGCATTCGCTGGCCTCGCACTCGCCGGCCAGGCGCATGCCCAGCATGGCCCCCAGCTCGTCAAGCCCATGGCCGGCCCGCGCGCCACCGTCCTGCGCGTCACCTGGCTTTACGTCACGCCCGCCCTCACCGCGCAAAAGCTCACCCGCGTGCAAATCGGCCGCGAAATGGTCATCGCCGAGCACAGCGGCTCCTGGATGCGCGTCTACGCCAACACCGACATTGAGGAGGACCGCTCGCCCGACCAGCCCATCTTCGGCGACGACAACAGCGCGCCGCCGCCCATCTCCGGCTGGGTGCAGGCCAAGGGCGTCGTCGAGGACTCCACGCCCAACGGCGACCAGATCCTGATGGGCGCGGCCGCCAACCAGGAGGCTCTCGCCGTCGATCCCAAAGGCCCCCAGAACGCCGCCCAAAGCGCGCACCTGCTCTATCGCCGCCTGGCCGAAATGTTTCCCAACTCGCCGCTGGCCGGTGAGGCCGCATGGCGCGCCGCGGACATCCAATGGCAGATTCAGAAGGCCGACCTCGGCACGCTGCCCTCCGCGCACTCCAGTGACACCTCCCTGCGCGTGCAGATGGACGAGTCGCCTCTCAAGGATGTCGTCAAGTATTACCCGCACACGCGCTGGGCTGACATGGCCGCCTTTGACCTGCTTTATAACAAGCTCTGCGGCGACTGGCAGGGCTCGCCCAAGTGCCCGGCAAAGGAAGCAAAGCTCTACGAGAAATATGCCGGCGAGCATCCCGACGGGCCCCGCACCGCGCGCGCCCTTTATGAAGCCGCCTATCGCGAGGCCGCTCTCGTGAACATGTTCCACGCCACCGGCGACGACCGCAAGAGCAACGACGCGCGCCAGGACGCCCAGCGGCTGGCCGACACGCTCAAAGCCAAATTTTCTTCTTCGGAGTACTGCTGGCGCGCCGCCGCACTCGTGTACAAATTGGATCAGGGCATTCCCGTCTACGGCATCGACCAGTAATTGACCAGTAATTGCCCGGTGATTGTCTCAGTGATTGCCCGGTGATTGTCCCCGTGACCGCTCCCTGATTTCGCTGTACTGTTTCTCTATCGAACGGCAATTCTCCGGCGCACGCCCACCGGCAACCTTCCATCCTTTTTCGGAGGCTGTTTGAATCCCTATTTGCAGTCTGTCCTTCTCGGCATCGTGGAAGGCCTCACCGAGTTCCTGCCCGTCAGCTCCACGGCTCACCTGCGCATTACTGAAGCGCTGATGCACATCCCGCTCGACGACGCCTACTGGAAGATGTACACCATCGTCATCCAGGCCGGCGCCATCCTTGCGCTCGTTCTGCTCTATCTCAGCCGCATCGTCGGCTTCATGCGCACCTTTCCCCGCGGCGAGGGCGGCGACCGCAACTGGCTCACGCATCCCATCTCGCTCACCTTCATCGCCTTCGCCTGCACCTCGGCGCCGGCGCTGCTGCTGAAGAAATGGAGTGACCGCAATCTCGGCAGCATTCGCGTCATCGCTCTCGCGCTGCTCATCGGCGGCATCGTCATGTGGATTGTGGACGCGTGGTACTCGCGCCAGGATGCCCGCACCACGCATGTGGAGGAGATGGGCCTGGGCCAGTCCATCTGGATTGGCCTCTGCCAGGCGCTCTCCGCCATCTTTCCCGGCGTTTCGCGCTCCATGTCCACCATCGCCGCCGGCCAAATCGCCGGCCTTGACCGCCCTTCCGCGCTCGAGTTCAGCTTTCTGCTCTCCATTCCCACCATGATTGCCGCCACCGGCTACGACCTTGTGAAGGAAGTCCTTCCCATCCACCTCCTGGGCCACGCCGCACCGGCTGAGGTGGTGATGAACGCCGACCGCTGGATCATCCTCGTCATCGGCTTCGTCGTCTCCTTCATCGTCGCCCTCGGCGTGGTGGAGTGGTTCCTCATGTGGGTCCGCCGCCACGGCTTCGCCATCTTCGCCGTCTGGCGCATCGCCCTGGGCATTGTGCTGCTGGCCTTCGGCGCGCGCATCATGGGCAGCTAAAGCGCCGCACCGCTGCCTGGGTCGTCAACTTCCAGTCATCAGGTCCTGGAGATTGGCTTTTGGCCCCGAAAACCCCTTGCAATCGCCCGCTATCTTAGCTAAGCTAGCTTAGCAGGATGAAAACCATGATCTCCAAGACTATCTTCGAAGCCAAAACCAGCCTCTCTCACCTGGTCAAGAAGGCGCAGGAGGGCGAGGATGTGGTGATTACTTCGGGCAGGAACAAGACTCCGGTGGCCCGGCTGGAAGCACTGCATCCTGTTGCGAAAAAGAGGCTTGGCGCTCTTGAAACGCCGGACTTTGCGCTCACTGCGGCATTCTTTGAGCCGCTGCCGGAGGAGGATCTCCGCCTTTGGAACGAGGGCGATGCGTGAGGGTCCTGCTGGATACCTGCACAGTGCTGTGGGCCACTCTCTCTCCCTCGGCCCTGGGACGCGAAGCTGAGATCATCATCGCCGACATGAGCAACCAGATTCTCGTTTCGGCGGCGACCGCCTGGGAGATCGCAACCAAGGTGCGCCTGGGGAAACTCCCCGGCGCGGAAAAGCTGGAACTGAACTTTGTTGAAGTGATGGACGCGGCCGGATACGAGCTGCTGTCCATCGACATGGGGTCTGCTCTTCGTGCGGGCCGGCTTGTCGCCGACCATCGTGACCCATTCGACCGCATGATTGCGGCCCAGGCCCTGGGCATGGATATTCCCGTCCTCAGCCCCGATTCGCAACTCGACAAGTTTGGCATCAGGCGAATCTGGTAGCGGGAGCGGGCTCGTGACATATCCATTCCTTACAGGGGTTGGACACTGTGGTTCCTCCCTTCCGGATTTCGCCGGGAACCCTCCGCACCGGCAGGGATAATGGAAGCTGCTCTGGGATTTCTCGTCCGCTTTGGCGGCTGCATCGCGTCCATCGCGGCAGTCTCGGGTAGCGGAGGCGTCCCCAACATGAAGCCCATTCCGATCGCTCTCGCGCCGACGCGCAACCGCGCCCTCAATGTCTTTCTGGGGCTGCTGCTGTGCCTGGTCGCGCTCCTCCTTTTCCTCGCCCTCGCCTCCTATCATCCGGCTGACCCGTCGCTGAACACCGCTGCCGATCTGCCCACCGCGCACGTGGTCCGCAACTGGGCAGGCGTCTTCGGCGCGTGGATGAGCGACCTGATGCTGCAAGCGATTGGGCTTGCATCCTTCCTGCTGCCCCTCTGGCTCGGCGGCATCGGCTGGAGCTGGCTGCACTCGCGCTCCGCCGGCACCGCATGGCTGCGCTGGATTGGCTGCGGCCTCTCCGTCGTCTTTCTGCCCGCGCTCTTCGGCCTGCTGCCCTGGCACTGGCACTGGATGCACGCGGTTCCCGCGGAAGGCGTGATGGGCCGCCTGGTCGCCGACGAGCTGGTGGCCTATCTCAACGCGCCCGGCGCATGGATTGTGGCCTGCGTGCTGGCTCTTGCAGGCATCTACTTCGCCTCCGCCATCGATTTCTGGGCGCTCAAAACCGGCATTGAAGAGCGCTGGATTCACTATCTGGCCCTCCGCGACCGCTGGCGCAACTGGCGCGAGGAGCGTGCCGAGCGCAAAGCCGAACGCGAAGCCGAACGCGCCGAGCAGAACGCGCCCGGCCCGCAGCAGCGCCTTTTTGCCGGCTCCCTTGAGGGTTCCGGGCAGACCGAGGCCGAGTTCGAGCCCGCCATGCGCACGCCGCGCCGCTGGGCCGGCTTCTTCCGCCGCCGGGAGCGCGCGCCGGAGGCCGATCCCGTCGAGGAGATTCCCGCCTACCAGCGCACGCCCATCGCCGCCGCGGAAGGCGGCCCGGTTCCCGCGCGCCGCACCAGCATCTGGGAGCGGGCAGACGCGGCTGAAGCCCAAACCAGGCCCGCGGCCCAGCCAACTGTCGCCGCGCCAGCCGCCGCCGCACCCGCGCCCTCGCCGCGCCTGATGGAGATGCGCTCGCAGCGTTTTGCGCCCGAGCCGCTGCAGCCTGCTGCCGACGTGCAAACCGGAGCTGCCGGGCGCGAGATCGCCATCCACGAGCGCGCCGACGCGGAAACCCGCAGCGCCACCGTCGCGCCGAAACACGTAAGCGGCTACAAGCTGCCCGCCAGCACGCTGCTGAACGTCGGCTCCGGCCCACAGGCCGTCCGCGAAAACGACCTGCGCGAGGAAGCCCGCACCCTGGTGGAAAAGTGCGGCGAGTTCGACGTGCGCGGCCAGGTGGTGCAAATCAATCCCGGCCCCATGGTCACCACCTACGAGTTCAAGCCCGAGGCCGGCGTCAAATACAGCCGCGTCACCGGCCTTGCGGAGGACCTGTGCCTGGCGATGCGCGCCGAGAGCATCCTCATCGAGCGCATGGCCGGCAAAAGCACCGTGGGCATCCAGGTGCCCAACCACGAGCGGGAAACCATCTTCCTGCGCGACGTGCTGGAATCGGAGACCTTTGGCAAGGCCCGCTCGCGGCTCACCCTGGCCATGGGCAAGGACATCAATGGCCGCATCGTTACGGCCGATTTGGCGTCCATGCCTCACGTGCTCATCGCCGGCTCCACGGGCTCCGGCAAATCGGTGGCCATCAACGCCATGATCATGAGCCTGCTGTTCCGCACCACTCCGGCGCAGGTGCGCCTTATCCTGGTTGACCCCAAGCGCGTGGAGCTGGGCATGTACGAGGGCATTCCGCATCTGTTCACGCCCATCATCACCGAGCCCAAGCTGGCCGCCAACGCGCTGCGCAACGCCGTGCGCGAAATGGAGCGCCGCCTGAAGCTGCTGGCCAGCCGCAGCGTGCGCAACATCGACCAGTACAACAAGCTGTTTGAGGGCGCCATGCCTTCGCTCTTTGACGAGGGCGAGCCCGAGGAGCCGCTGCCCTACATTGTCATCATCATCGACGAGCTGGCCGACCTGATGATGCTCGACCGCTCCAACGTTGAGGAATCCATCACCCGGATGGCGCAGATGGCGCGCGCCGTGGGCATTCATCTCATCCTGGCCACGCAGCGGCCCAGCGTGGACGTGATCACCGGCCTCATCAAGGCCAACGTTCCCACGCGCATCAGCTTCCGCCTGGCCACCAAGGTGGACTCGCGCACCATTCTTGACACCAACGGCGCTGAGGCTCTGCTGGGCCGCGGCGACATGCTCTTTCTGCCGCCCGGAACCAGCCGCCTGATGCGCCTGCACGCGCCCTACGTCAGTGAAAAGGAAACCGCAGCCGTCGTCTCCTTCTGGAAGGACCAGGGCCTGGCCGAATACGCCGAGGGCTTTCTTGAGTCGCCGCGCGACGAGCGCGCCGGCGTGGAAGGCGCAAGCGGCGATGAGGACGACAACGATCCTCTCTTTGACGATGCCGTGCGCCTGGTCTTCGAGTTCGGCAAGGCCTCCACTTCGCTGCTCCAGCGCCGCCTGCGCATCGGCTACGGCCGCGCCGCGCATTTGATTGATCTGATGGAGCGCGACGGCCTGGTGGGCCAGGCCGATGGCTCCCGCCCGCGCGAGCTGCTGAAGGCGCCGGGCTGGCTGCACGAAGTTTCCGTCTCTGAGGATTAATGGGAGGATTAACGGGAGGATTAACGGTACGATTCCCGGGAGGGAGCTACGATGCTGGGCATGGGCGCGGATCGAAATTTGCCAACGGTCCTGCTGATCGACGAGGAGATGATCAGCCGCGAGGTCATCGCCACCCTCCTCACCATGAACGGCTACACCCTGCACACCGCCGCCAGCGGCGCAGCCGCGCGGCAACTGCTTGACTCCGGCGCATGCCATCCGCAGGTGATTCTGCTGGACGTGTCTACGGACGTCTCCGGCAGCGGCCAGACCAGCGTCACACTCCTCCGCGACCTGCGCGCCCGCAGCAAAGCAGCCATTTACGCCATGGGCAAGGGCGAGCCCGCCGAGGAGCTGCGCGCCGCCGTGGACGGCTACCTGAGCAAGCCGCTCGTGCCCGAAGAGCTCCAGAAAGTTCTGAGCGCCCACGGCAGCCAGCCCTCACCGCTGGCCGCCCGCATCGCCGCTGAGCCGATCGTCAATCCTGCCACGCTGGCCCAGTTTCGCCAGCTCATGCCCGAGCCCACCGTCCGTGAGGTTTACGCCGCCGTGGCCGCCGACCTGCACAAGCGCCTTCCGGCTCTCGAAGAGGCCATTGGCCGGGGCGACCGGCAGGAAATCCGCCAGATTGGCCACTCCATCAAGGGCGGATGCGGCATGGCCGGGGCCATGCAGGCCGCCCGCGTGGGCGCGCTGCTGGAGGAGGAAAAGGACGATTTGGGCAACGCCGCGGCTCTGCTGGGTGAACTCCGTGGTGCCCTTGAGCGCCTGGAAGGCACGTTGGAAGTAGCATTTTCCGGTCAGGCAACGTAAGATGTTGTCCGGCAGGGCATAAGCTCTCCGGCGCACTTGCTGGGGCAGAAGCCTTGCCGGAGTAATGGCTTGCGAGAGTCCCCGCAGCCCACGATCCCCCCAAGTGGAGGCTGGCCATTCACGTGGAAAGACCGATTCGTATTGTCCTGGCAGATGACCATCCAGTAGTGCGCATCGGCGTGCGCAACATGCTCACCGAGCAGGAAGGCCTGGAGGTGGTTGGCGAAGCCGATGACGGCGACGAGGCCATCACCCAAACCCTCGAGCTGCAGCCGGATATCCTGCTGCTGGACGTGGCCATGCCGCGCCTGCCCGGCCTTGAGGCCATGCGGGCCATCATGAAGGGCTCGCCCTCAGTCAAAATCCTTCTGCTCACCTCCACCATCACCACCCAGCAGATTATTGAGGCCCTGCACATTGGCGCGCGCGGCATTGTGCTGAAGGATGCGCTTGCCGGCCACCTGACCACGGCCATCAAAACCGTTTGCGCGGGCGACTACTGGATTGGCGGCAAGCGCGTTGTGAATCTGGTAAGCGCGCTGCATGAGCTGATGCAGCAGGCCACGCCGCCGCAGCACAAGACCTACGGCCTGACCCCGCGCGAAACAGAAGTGGTGGGCTGCATCGTGGAAGGCTGCAGCAACCGCGACATCGCCAAGCAGTTCGGCCTGAGCGAAGAGACCGTCAAGCGCCACCTCTCGAACATTTTTGACAAGACCGGCGTCTCCACGCGGCTGGAGCTGGCTCTGTTCGCCATCGCGCATCATCTGGTTACGCCGCAGTAGCCGCGGCAAACCCCGCCAGCGCTGCATCCCGCGCCGCGCGCGCATCATCTCATCTCTGTCCGCTCTTTCTTTTCGGCGCAGCCGCCCGTCACGGTGCGGCGGGCGCTTTTCCACGTGCAATGCCGCGCAACAGAGCACCAATCGAAGGGAGCCTCTCGCATGAAAATCGGATTTCTTGGCCTGGGCAGCATGGGCCTGCCCATGGCCCATCGCCTCATCGCCGCCGGCCATGAGCTCGCCGTGTGGAACCGCACCGAGGGCCGCGTGGAACCGCTGGTGCGCGAGGGCGCCATTGCCGCAGGCACGCCGGCGGAGGCCGAGCTGGGCACGGACGCCGTACTGACCATGCTCTTTGACGACGCGGCCTATGAGGAGGTCGTCTTCGGCGCGAACGGTTTAATGGACGCGCTCGAACCTGGCTCTCTGCACATCTCTTCCAGCACCATCAGCGCAGCGATGAGTGAACGGCTGACCGCCGAGCACGCACGCCGCGGCCACCAGTTCGTCGCCGCGCCCGTCTTTGGCCGGCCCAGCGTGGCGGAGGCCGGCAAGCTCTGGATTGTGATGTCCGGCGAGGACGCCGCCCTGGCCCGCGCCCGTCCTATTCTCGAGCCGCTCTCGCGCGGCATTACCGTGGTGGGCAGCCAGCCGCGCCAGGCCCACGCGCTCAAGCTCGGCGGCAACTTCCTCATCAGCGCCATGATTCACTCGCTGGGCGAGGCCTTCGTCTACGCCGAGGCCCAGGGCATCGCGCCCGATGTCTTTCTGGAAGCCGTCAACAGCGCGCTTTTTCAGTCGCCCTTCTACGCGGCTTACGGCAGTGTGATGCAGAACCCGCCGGAGCACCCCGGCGCCACTGTTGCTCTCGGATCAAAAGACCTGCGCCTGCTGCGCGAGGCCGCCGCCAGCCGCGGCGCGCGCCTCAGTCTCGCCGACAACATGGCCGAAATATTTGCCGAGGCGCAGCGAACCGGCCTGGCCAACGAGGACTGGGCCGTGGGCCAGTACCGCATGGCGCAGCGGCGCGGCAAGCTGGGCGGGTGATTCCGCCGGCTCGGCGAAATGCCGTGTCTCATGCCCCGCGCGAACCCTTGCAGCCGCGTTGGTTAGGATAAAAGCATGAAGCTGAAAGGAAGAATCGTCTTTATCACCGGCGCAACGGCCGGAATCGGCCGGGCCACGGCGCTGGCTTTTGCCGAAGAGGGCGCGCGGCTGCTGCTGGCCGCCCGCCGCGCGGACAAGCTGAAGGAGATTGCCGCCGCATCGCTTGAGAACGGCGCGGAAGCCGTGCACACCGTGCAACTGGACGTGCGCGACGCCGACGCCGTGCAGAAAACCATCGCCGGCCTGCCGCAGGAGTGGGCCGCCATCGAGATTCTCGTCAACAATGCCGGCCTGAGCCGCGGCCTGGACAAGCTGCACGCCGGCAGCGTTGAGGATTGGGACGAGATGATCGACACCAACGTGAAGGGCCTGCTCTACGTGACCCGCGCCGTAACGCCCGGCATGGTGGAGCGCGACCTGGGCCACGTCATCAACCTTGGTTCCACCGCCGGCGAGCTCGCCTATCCCAACGGCGCGGTCTACTGCGCCACCAAATTTGCAGAGCGCGGGCTCACCGACGGCCTGCGCCAGGATCTGCTTGGCTCGCCCATCCGCGTGACCAGCATCGACCCCGGCATGGTGGAAACCGATTTCAGCCTGGTTCGTTTTCGCGGTGACAGCGAGCGCGCCGCCAAGGTTTACCGGGGGCTTACGCCGCTTGCGCCCGAAGATGTGGCCGATGCCATCGTGTGGGCGGCGTCGCGCCCCGCGCACGTCAACATTTCCCGCGTGCTGATGACCACCGTACACCAGGCCAACTCGCTGCTGTTTGCGCGCAATCCCACGCCATGAGCCGCGGCGCGCCCCGCCGCCGGCATTGCACGGCCCGGCGCGGCCTTCGGCTGGAATCAGGCCAGCTCAGCCAGTTGCGCTTCAATCTGCGCCAAAGCGGACTCCAGCGCCGCACGCCGGCCCGCATTGGAGGTCCGCTGCGAAAGAATGTGTTCCCGCTGCAACTGGAGAGCCTGCACCTTGCGAGCTTTTTCGGCGCGCTTGTGCTCAGCCAGCCGCCGCTGCTCTTCGCTCACGTAGGTCTTGTCAATCTTCTCCTCAGCGTGCTGCGAGACTTCCGCCATCTGTTCCTCCACGGATTTGCTTTCCCAACCACGTGCCATGGGTCCATTCTACCGGTGCGGGGCAGAGGGATGCCCGCCAAAGCCGCGGGTTTGAGCCGGACGCGGCCGTATCCGCGCATGTTTTCGCCTCAGGAGGCCCTTTGATGCATCTCTGGCAAATTCCGTCCTTCGGCGTGGATGCTCTTGAATTCATTGAGCGGCCCGCGCCCGCGCCCGCCGCCGGCGAAGTCCTGGTCCGCGTCCGCGCGGTCTCCTTCAACTTTCGCGATTTGATGATGGTGAAAGGCCTCTACAACCCCAAACTCAGGCTGCCGCGCATTCCCTGCTCAGACGGCGCGGGCCAGGTGCAGGCCGTGGGCGAAGGCGTTGCCGCGTGGAAGCCCGGCGACCGCGTGGCCGGCATCTTTATGCAGAACTGGCTCAGCGGCCCGCCCACGCCGGACGGCGTAAAAGGCGCGCTGGGCGGCGACGCGGACGGCATGCTGGCCGAGTATGTCGTTCTCCGCGCCTCCGGCCTTGTGAGCGTGCCCGAGCGCATGAGCTTTCTTGAGGCATCCACGCTGCCCTGCGCCGCCGTCACCGCGTGGAATGCGCTGAAAGCCGGGCAGGTCCGCGCCGGTTCCACGGTGTTGGTGCAAGGAACCGGCGGCGTCTCGCTCTTCGCCATCCAGTTTGCGCGTGCGCTGGGAGCGCGCGTGCTGGGCACATCCACCCATGCGGAGAAACTTGAACGGGCGTTGGCTCTCGGCCTGGATGCCGGCCTGAATACCGCGCAAACGCCGGAGTGGGCCGCGTGGGTGCTGGACCAGACCGGCGGCGCGGGCGTGGACCTGGTGGTGGAAGTCGGCGGCGGGCAAACCCTGCCGCACTCGCTGCGGGCCGTGCGCATGGGCGGCGTTGTGGCGCAGATTGGCGTACTCTCAGGAGCCGCATGCCAACTGCCGATTGCCACAATCCTTCATAAACAGGTGCGCATCCAGGGCATTTATGTGGGCTCGCGCGCGGACTTTGAGGAGATGAACGCCTTCCTTGCGCAGAACCTGCTCGAACCCGTTGTGGAGGGCTTTCCCTGGGCTGAATCGCGCGAGGTGCTGGGGCGCATGGAGGCGCAAAGCCATTTTGGCAAGCTGGCCGTGAACGTGGAGTGAGTTGCCGGAGAACCGCTTGCGAGCCGCGGATTCCCATTTTAGCGCTCTGCTTTCTCGTCGCGTCCGGCGAGCGGCAAAAGGAGTGAGTTGTTGATGAGGAAGCCGCCTGCAGGCCGACAGCGAAGCGGAATTGGGGTACGCTTAGAGGGCTGGGGCGCACCTGCAACCAAGGACTGAAGGCCATTGCCAAAGGCGACCCACATCCCGCTTTGCCCACCCGCAATGATCCTTCGCCGGCGCAGCGGGCGTGTGCACGCGGCGCGCTCGCTCTGCTGCACCGCCACGCTCGGCGCCGTCTTTCTGCTGCTGGCGGGCTGCGGCGGCAGCGCCGTCACGGCCAATCCCTCAAACGCGCAGTTCTCGGTTGCGCCCGGCAGCGCTCAGCTTGACACCAACTGCACCGGCTGCAACAACGCGACGGCCGGCGCGGGGCCCGGCAACCAGTTCACGGCCACGCTCGCCAACGGCCGTCCAGCATCCGTCACGTGGTCGGTCTCGGGAGGCGATCCGGTGGCCGGCGCGGGCACAGTTTCGGCTGCCGGACTTTACGCGCCGCCCACGTATCTTACGCGCGATGAGGTGCAGGTCATCGTAACCGCCGCGCTCCGCTCCAACCCGCAGGTGCGCGCCAGCGCCGTGCTTACCGTCACGCCCGGATTTCTGCAACCGCTGACGCCGGAGAATCTTGCGCTGGGCCCCGGCGGAACCGCCACTGTGACCGGATATCTCTCAGAGGCCGGCGGCTCGGCGGGCATTCGCTTCGCCCTTAAGGATGAGGCCGTGGGCAACAGCGCAGGCAACAGCGCGGGCAACAGCGCAGACCAGGGAACACTGAGCGCCACAAGCTGCCAGCGATCCCGCGATGCCTTCACCTCCTGCACCGTCACTTACACCGCGCCCGCAACGCTGGCATCCACGCACCTTATTCATCTGCAGGCCTTCGCCGGAGAAACCGGCGCGCGCATTCAGACGCAGGTGCTGCTGAACACCGCGGGCGTGGCCAGCAATCCTGTCACGCACCAGACGCAGCAGTTCTCTCCCATGCTGCTGGGCAGCTCCGGCGGAAACAACAACGATTTTGACGCCCGTGGAGACACCATTGCCGACTGTTGCAGCGGAACCCTGGGCGCGCTGCTGGAGGGCGCGCATGGAACGCGCTACCTGCTCAGCAACAACCACGTGCTGGCGCGCAGCGACCAGGCCGAGACCGGCGATGCCATTGTGCAGCCGGGCCTGATTGACAACAACTGCACGCCCAACGGCGACGGCGCAGGCACGCAGCCCGTGGGCACGCTGGCCGCATGGCTCCCGCTGCGGCAGAAGGACACCAACGCCGATGCGGCGCTGGCCCGCGTGGAATCGAATTCCGTGGACCCCGAAGGCCGCATTCTTGAGCTGGGCGCAAGGCTGCCCGATGGCCAACTGGCTCCCGCGCCGCCGGGCATCTCGTCCACTAGAGGGCTGGGAGAAGCAGGCGCTTTGAGCATGCCCGTGGCCAAGAGCGGCCGCACCACCGGACTGACCTGCGGCGAAGTGACCGCGTTGAGCCTCGACATCAAGGTGAACTACTACCGCGACTGCGCCGAGACAGAACCGTATCTGACCAAGCTCTTCACCAATCAGATGGGCATCAGCGGCGACCAGTTCAGCGATTCGGGTGACTCCGGCGCGCTGGTTGTGGATGCAGCCGACGCCGAGCCGGTGGGGCTTTACTTCGCGGGCGGAACGGATGCGTCCGGCGTGGATCAGGGCGTTGCTTCGCCTGCCCAGGATGTGCTGAAGGAGCTTGCCGCGCACGCGGGCACGGGCACGGGCAGGGGAGAAAGTTTCACCTTTGTCGGCGGCGCGGACCATCCGGTTGCCTGCCTCAGCTTTGGCAACGGAAGCATCCAATCCGCGCAATCCCGCGCGCTGAGCGCCGGCCAGATTGCCCTTGTACAAAGTGCTCTGGAAGCCGCGCGCACGCTGGTCAATCCCTCGTCGGGAATCCTTGGCGTGGCTATGGGCAAAAGCAGTGACGATCCCGGCGCCGCCGCCGTGATTGTCTACGTTGGCCAGGCAATCCACGCAAACGTTCCGGCACTCATTCGCGGGGTGCGCACCCTGGTCATTCCCGCCACGGCCAGCACGGTTGCGCTGGGCTCAGCGCCCATGGCCAATGCCCTTTCCTCCGCGCCGGCGCTGGACGCCGCCACGCTGGCGCACGCTGTTGCCGTGAAGCAGCGCATGGCCCGCGCGCTGATGGATGCCAATCCAGCGTTCTTTGGCGTTGGCGTGGGCCAGAGCCTCGACGACCCCTCGCAGGCAGCGCTGGTGATTTATGTGGACCAGCAGCAGCTTCCGGCGTGGCTGCCTGAGACCGAAGGTGGATTGCGCACCCGCTACGTGGTGATGAACCGGATGCACGTCACCCGCTCCTACGAAATTCCCTTTCGCAGCCGCATCCACTGCCTGCCGCATGCGCGGGACGGCGATGCGGACGAGGCGCTGCCGGATCTGCGCCGGCACAGGTTGTTCCAGTAAGCGGCTCGCTGCGCTGAATCGGTCCGCCGCACTTTAACGCAGCAGATCTTCGAGCACCGTGCTCAGGCTGGTCTTCTCATCGCGATATTTCACGATCACCGGCGCGTACAGGCTGAGCCCCCACTCCGCACCCTTGCCGCGGGCCACCGCGCGCGAGCCCGGCACCACCACCGCGTTCTCCGGAATGATGAGCGGCTGCTCCGCGGTTGCGCGCAGCACCGTGCCCTGCACGAGATCGAAGACCGGAGTGCCGCGCGTCAGAATGGTTCCGGCGGCCAGCACCGCACCACGGCGGACGATTGTGCCCTCATAAACGCCGGAGTTGCCGCCCAGCAGGACATCGTCCTCGACAATCACCGGATTGGCGTTCACCGGCTCGAGCACTCCGCCAATCTGCGCGGCGGCGCTCAGGTGCACGCGCTTGCCTATCTGCGCGCAGGAGCCCACCAGCGCGTGCGAATCCACCATCGCGCCCTCGTCCACCCATGCGCCGGCATTGATGTACATGGGAGGCATGCAGACGACGCCTTTGGCGAGATACGCTCCGGCGCGCACGCTTGACCCTCCCGGCACCACGCGAATGCCCTCTTCCGGCGCGAAGGTTCGAACGGGATAGGTGTGCTTGTCCACGAAGGAGAAACCCGGAGCAGGCCACTGCTTGAGCGCGCCGAGACGAAACCCCAGCAGAATGCCCTGCTTGACCCACGCATGAACGCTCCAGCCCGTTGGCGAAGCGGCGTCCGGCGAAGCGGCCCGAATCTGGCCGCGCTCAAGACAGCCGCGCAGGGCCAGAAAGGTGTCCATGGCGGCGCTGTCACTGGCTGCGCTGGAGCCGGCGGCGTAAAGGCGTTCTATCGACTGTTGCAGTTCCTGATGCATTTCCGGGAGGGTCATCGCATCCCGAGTGTATCAAGGCTGGTTCGACGCCGGTTCAGCGCCGGTTCAGCGCCGGTTCGGTACAAGTCCGGCTGCGGACGGCCGTCAAATTTTCTGTAATGCCCGGTGCAGGGCTTCAGCCACATCGGCTTGCTGCCCGGCGGTGATTCGATTGAAAAACGGCAGTGCGAGCGTTCGCCCGCCCATGGATTCCGTGACCGGGAGATTTGCACGCGCGACGCCGGGATGGCTGCTCCACGCGGGCTGAAGATGAATGGGCTCAAAGTAGCGCGCGGTGGCAATTCCGCGTGCGGCAAGCGCAGCCTGGATTGCGTCTCGATCCGCGTCCTCCGCCAGGCGAACCACATAGACGAACCAGCTAATCTCGCCGCCGGGAATGCGCAGCGGAGGCAGTGCAAGAGCCTCGATTCCACCGAGCAATTGCTGATAGCGCTCGGCAGCCGCACGGCGAAGAGCGAGAATCTCGTCCAGCCGCGCCATTTGCACGCGGCCCATTGCACAGGCAAGCTCAGAGAGCCGGTAATTGAATCCGGCCTCCGCGCGGTTCTGCCGGCGCGCGGAAGAATCGGCGGAAGAAGAGGCGTGATTCGCGGGCTGGCTCCGATTCGCGGCGCGACCCTGATTGCCGAGGCTTCGCACCCGCTCTGCATGCGCCGCGTCGCGCGTCAGCACGGCTCCGCCTTCCGCAGTGGTGATTTGCTTGTTGGGATAGAAGCCGAAGACGGCCAGATCGCCGAAGGCTCCCGCGCGTTGCCCGTCGAGACTCGCGCCCAGCGCCTCGCAGGCATCCTCAACAATCACCAGATTGTGCCGGTCGGCAATGGCGCGCAGCTCAAGCATGGGCGCGGGAACGCCGAAGGTGTGTACGGCGAGAATGGCACGCGTGCGCGGCGTGATGGCGCGTTCCACGGCGGCCGGCGAAAGGTTGAGCGTGACGGGATCAATATCCACAAACACCGGCGTGGCGCGCACGTGATGCACCATGTTGGCGACGGCGATGAACGCGAAGGACGGAAGGATGACCTCGTCCCCTTCGCCGATTTCCAGCGTGAGCAGAGAGAGATGAAGCCCCGCCGTGCCGGAGCTGACGGCCACGGCGTGTGGAATGCCGTGATACGTGGCGAGCGCGCGCTCGAAGGCATCCTGCTCAGGGCCCATGCACAACTGCGGCGAGCGCAGAACCGCGTTGACGGCGGCAATCTCAGCCTCAGTGATGTCCGGCGCGGAAAGCGGGATGCGATGGCTCATTCCTGCGCCGCCTTGCCTGGAACCGGGGCAGGCGCTTTGATGAGAATGTTTTTCAGGGGAACCGTGGCCAGCACGCGCGCGATGGTGGCCGCCGCAGTTCCATCGCCATAAGGATTCGCCATGCCGCGCAGCGCCGCGCGAAACTCCGGGCTCAGAACGCGATCCATCGCCGTGCGGATGGATGCCGCTTCCGCGGGCACGTCCACAACGTTGGCGGCGCGCTCCCTGCCCTGCTGGCGCATGCCCACGTTTACCACGGGAAGCGCGAAAGAGGCAGCCTCCATGATGCCGCTGGAGGAGTTGCCGACCATCGCGTCCACGGCGCCCAGCAGGCTCCAGTAGGTTACGGCGTCAAGGTTCACAAAGATGTGCGCATCCGCGTGCGACTGAGCGAGGTTGCGCGTGCGCGCAATCAGCGCATGGCTTCCCGCGTCAGAATTGGGATAGACGAAGATGAGCTGGCCGCGCATATCGGCCAGGGCGGCAAACAGTGCGTCGGCCTCCGCGTTGGTGTCCGGCAGAATGGTGACCGGATGCCACGCGACCAGGATGGACGGCGAGCGCAGGGTAATGCCCAGGCGCGATTCGAGCGCAGCGCGCGTGGGAAGCTGCGAACGGCGCAGGTGGTCCAGCGAGGGCGCGCCCGCGTGGTGAACGCGCCAGGGCTCTTCGCCCATGGCAATCACGCGCCGCCGTGCTGTGGCAGTGGAAGTGAAATGAAGATGCGCCATTTTGGTGAGCGCGTTGCGCACCTGGTCGTCAATTGCGCCCTGCGACACTTCTCCGCCTTCAATGTGCGCCATGGGAATCCGCATGGCGACCGCCACGGAAGCGGGCGCGAGCATCTCATAGCGGTCGGCGATGAGCAGCATGAGGTCAGGCCGCCAGGCGGTGAGCGCATCCGCCAGGCCCAGCATGGCAACGCCGATGGTCTTTGCCATGCCGGTGTCGGAGTCGGAGCTCAGGAGGCACTCAATGCGCGCGCGGATGGGAAAGCCGTCGCGCTCGATTTCCTGAACGGCGGCGCCGAAGGTGGGCGAGAGATGCGGGCCGAGGACGATGACGCCAAGCTCCACGCCGGGATGAGCGGCGAGCTCGCGCAGCGGCCAGTACAAGTGGCTATAGTCCGCGCGGGAAGTGGTGACCACGGCGATGCGCCGACGCGGTTGTTCGTGTGCCGGGCTCATGGCGCAACCCGCGGGGCGCACTGGAAAGCCGCTGCGGGCAACGCAGAAAGCCTATCCGGCGCAGGCGCGGGCAGCGCCGGACGCGCCGGAAACCTGTGCCAATCCATCTGCGCGCGTGCGAATGTCACGTCCTGAGTATAGATGGGAAGGATGAGACAGCCTGGAATGCAACGGGCCGGGCATGCAACGGGCTTGGCTGCACGGCACGAGTCTGCTCGCATACACTGGATGGTTCCGCGGCCATCGGCGCCAGGCGAGCACAAATTGCGTGGAGAGGGTGTTGGAGATGACGAGAGTTCGGGCCAGCGTGGCCCTGGCGGCAGCCCTGTGCATGGGTTTTCCGGCTGCGGCGCAGGCGCATTACAACGCAGAGGCCATCCGCTTGAACAATCGCGGCGTGGCGCTGATGGGCCAGCAGTTCACTGAGCGCGCGGCGGCAACCTTTGCCCAGGCGGTGCAGAAAGACCCTACGATGGCGCAGGCGGAGATAAATGAGGGCATTGCGCTGATGACGCTGCAAAAACTTGCCGGCGCAAAGGAATCTCTCGAGCGTGCGCTCAAGCTGGAGCCGGGCAATCCGCAGGCGTGGTACAACCTGGGCCTTGCGCAGCACGCGAACAATGAGGACACGGACGCGCTGCACAGTTTTCAGCAGGCGGTGAAGTATGCGCCGCGCGACGCCGACTCCTACTATTTTGAAGGTGTGTGCTACCAGGAGGAGAAGGATTACGCGCAGGCCATTGCAATCTTCAAGCAGGCGCTGGCCATCAATCCCCTGCACGCCTCGGCGGAGTTCGCCCTGGCGCGGGCGCTGCAGCGCTCCGGCCACACACAAGAGGCGCGGGAGCATTTCAGAGTCTTCCAGCACATGACCAGCACCAAGATTGCGTCGGCCATCGGCCTGGCCTATGGCGAGCAGGGCCACTTCTCGACGGCGCGGCCCGTGGAGCTTCCGCAGGAGATACAGCAGATGATGATTCCCGTGCGCCTGGAGCCGCAAACGATGCGCGCGGGCGCGAGCGGCAGCCATGAAACCGGCGGCGCCTGCATGATGGACGTGACCGGCGACGGCAGCATGGACCTGGTGCTGATGGAAGCGGGTCCGCAGGCGATTGCCGTGCTGCACCGCCAGGCTGACGGACGCTTTCGGCCGATGGATGCCGCGGCCGCCGGGCTGAAGCTGGCCGGCCATGGCGTGGCGTGCGCGGTGGGCGACTTTGACGGCGACGGAAAAAACGATCTGGCGGTGGCCACTGAAGACGGGATCGCGCTGTTTCGCAATCTGGGCAAGGGAAAGTTTGAGGACGCGACAAAGGCCGCGGGCCTGGAGGCGAAGAATCACCCGACGGGCATTACGTTTCTCGATTTCGATCACGACGGCGATCTGGATTTGTTCGTGACCGGTTCGCCGCTCACGCCGGGCGGCGAGTCGAACGTGCTGTGGCGCAACAACGGCGACAAGACTTTTACGGAGTGGACCGCGCCGACGGGGCTGGGCGGCAGAGGCCGCACCCAAGCCGCGATGCTGACCGACTTCAACAACGATCGTGCGGTGGACATTGCCGTCACCGGCGATGGCCCGTCGCCCACGCTCTACATCAATCCGCGCGAGGGGAAGTATCCAACCCAGGCGCTCTACGATGCGACGCTGCCGGCCACTGAGGGCATTGCGGTGCTGGATTACAACAAGGACCGCTGGATGGACATTGCCGTGACGCACGCCGGCGCGCCGGGGCTGACGCTGTGGCGCAACGTGGCCGGGCCCGATGATGTGGGGCGGCGTTTTGTGCGCGTGGCGCTGCCGCTGCAGGGAGCGGAACGCGGATGGGGCGTGACTCCGGTGGATATCGACAACGACGGATGGATTGACCTGGCCGCAATTGTGCAGACGAAGGATGGACCGTGCGTGAAGGTCTTCCGCAACCTTGGCAATGGCAGCTTTAGGGATGTGAGCCGCGCGCTTGGCCTGGACCGCGTGAAGCTGCACGACCCGCGCGGGCTGATTGCGGGCGACGTGGACGGCGACGGGGCGCCGGACCTGATTGTGCTCCAGAAGGACGCGCCGCCGGTGCTGCTGCGCAACGTGGGCGCGAACAGGAACCACTTTGTGCGGCTGGACCTGAGCGGATTTGCGGACAACAAGACGGCGCTGGGCGTGAAGGTGGAGATTTTTGCCGACGGGCAATGGCAGAAGTGGGAGCTGCCGGGCGCCGCGGGCTATCGCACGCAGGGGCCGCCGCAGATTCTGGTGGGGCTGGGCAAGGCGGATCACATCAATCTGCTCAGAATTCTGTGGCCCACGGGCGTGCTGCAGGATGAGATCAATTTGCCGCACACGCAGGTGATTGCAATGAAGGAGGCCGACCGCCGCGGCAGCTCGTGCCCGGTGCTGTTTGTGTGGAACGGTCACGAGTACAAGCTGGTGACGGACGTGATTGGCGCGGGCGTGGTGGGCCACTGGTTCACGCCGACACGGCGCAATACGCCGCGGCCGAGCGAGTGGATCAAGGTGGATGGCGGCCAGGTGAAGACGGTGAACGACGAAGTGAGCCTGCGCTTTATTGAGCCTATGGAAGAGGTGAATTACATTGACCAGTTGCGCATGGTGGCCGTCGACCATCCGGCGAACGTGGAGGTGAATCCGGATGAGAAGTTCCTGGACGATCCGCCGTTTGCCACAGGAAAGGTTGTGGCCTCACAAAACCTGCGCCTGCCCGTGAACGCATGGGACGGCGAAGAGCGCGACGTGCTGAAGACGCTCAGCACGCGCGATCACCAGTTCGCCAGCGGATTCAAGCCTACGCCGTATGACGGCTTTGCGAATGTACACACGCTCACGCTGGAGGTGGGCGCGCTGAGGCCGCACGCGCCGCTGCGTCTGCTGATGACCGGCTACGTGAACTACTTCAGCGCCACATCGCTTTATGCCGCATGGCAGGCGGGCATCAAGCCGATTTCGCCGTATGTGGAAGCGCAACTGCCCAATGGAACGTGGCAGCGCGTGACGGGCGAAACGGGATTTCCGGCGGGCCTGGAGCGCACCATTGTGGTGGACCTGACGGACAAGCTGCCCGCGGGCACGCGGCGGATCCGGCTGGTGACAAATCTTGAAATTTACTGGGACCGGGTGCTGATCGACAACAGCCCACAGGGCGAATTTCGAACCACGGAGATGCCGCTGACGCTGGCCACCGAACAGTTCCGCGGATATCCGAAGCAGATTGAGGGCGCGAGCCCCGGCGACCTTAGCTACGACTACAACCGCGTGAGCCTGACCGGGCCGTTCCAGCACCAGCGCGGCAGCTACACGCACTTTGGCAACGTGACGGCGCTGCTGAAAGGCGTTGACAACCGCTTTGCCATCTTTGGCAGCGGCGAGGAGCTGGCCGCGGAGTTCGACGCGCGCCGGCTGCCGGCCCTGCCTCCGGGATGGACGCGCGACTACTTCTTCTACGCGAACGGCTATGTGAAGGACATGGACTGGTGGGATGCGTCGCCGTTCACCGTGGCCCAGTTGCCGTTCCACGGGATGACTGCGTATCCGTATCCGGCGGGCGAAGCGTTTCCGCAGGATGCAGGCGCGCTGCAATACCAGTTGAACTGGAATGACCGCTTTGATACCGGCGCGCCGGTTCGCTCGTACCGGTTTGATTTCCACACGCTGCCCTCGACGCCGAAGGGCGACACGCTGAAGCAGCCGAGCATGGCCGGTAAACCATGAATGACCTTGTTCTGCAATCGGCGTCGCGGCAGCTTGCATTGCTGCGCTCGCGTGAGGTGTCCGTTGTCGAATTGGCTGAGGCGCACATCGCGCAGATAGCGCGGCTGGAGCCGGCGCTGAACGCCTTTGCGGATTTTGACGCGGAGCGCGTGCGCGCGGAGGCAAAGCGGCTGGACGCGGCGAAGGAGCCGCGCGGGGCGCTGCACGGCCTGCCGGTGACGGTGAAGTCGTCCATCGCAACAAAGGGCCTGCGCTGCGAGATGGGAAGCCTGTTGCATGCGGGCGACACTCCGCACGAGGACGCGGTGGCGGTGGCGCGGCTGCGTGCGGCGGGCGCGCTGATTCTGGGCACAACGAACTGCCCCGAATTTCTGATGGCCTTTGAGACGGACAATCTGCTGCACGGGCGGACCTCGAATCCATGGGACGTGGAGCGATCACCGGGCGGATCAAGCGGCGGCGAGTCGGCGGCCATCGCGGCGGGCATGTCGGCCGCCGGGCTGGGAAGCGACAGCGGCGGATCGGTGCGCGTGCCGGCGCACTTCACGGGCATCTGCTCGCTGAAGCCCACACCGGGACGATTTCCGAGCAGCGGGCATTTGCCGCCGTGCGTGGGACCGTTCAGCGTGCTGGGTGCGATTGGGCCGATGGCGCGCACCATGGAGGATGTGAGCCTGCTGTTTCGCACGTTGAGCGGGCAGGACCTGCACGACCCCGCGAGTGCGCCGATTGAGTTTCGCCAGCCGAGCCTGGACGAGTTGCGCGCGCTGCAGGTGGGCGTTTTCGAGGACGATGGACTGGTGCCCGTGACGCCGGAGACGCGCCACGCCGTGCAGGCAGCGGCCGGCGTGCTGCGCGCGGCTGGTTTTCGCGTGGAGGCGTTTCGCCCACGCATGCTGGAGCCGCTGCGCAAACTTTGGTGGAAGCTGTTTGTGCAATGCGGCGCGATGTATTACGAGCCGGCGGTTCGCGGCAAGGAGGAGAAGCTGAGTCCGATTTTTCGCGAGTTCCTGGAGATTGCCGCACAAGTTCCGCCGATGAGCGCCGCGCAGATGCTGGCTGCCTGGGCGGAACTGGACGTGCTGCGCGCCATGGCGCTGGCCGAGATGGATGCACATGCGGTTTGGCTGTGCCCGGTGGCCAGCGTGCCTGCAATCCGGCACGGCGAACGAAGCTGGAACGTGGAAGGAAAGACCGTGGCCTATCTGGACGCGGTGCGGCACACGCAGTGGTTCAACACGCTGGCTGCGCCGGCGGCTGTGACGCCCGCGGGCCGCTCGCCGGAGGGTTTGCCGATTGGCGTGCAGGTGGTGGCGCGGCCCTTTGCCGACGAGGTTGCGCTGGCCGTTGCCGCGCTGGTGAATGCGGAGCTGGGTTACCGGCCGCCGCCCATGGCGCTTGCCGGCGCGTGATGCGCGTACAAATCCACCGGCGAGACAAAAGCTCATCCAGCAAAAAGGCAGCCCATTGCGGGCTGCCTTTCTCCATGATGGGCCACGTAGAGAGTGATCGGCTATGGCAGATAGTAGCGGAGCGAGGTCTCGATCATGTTGTCATCGCCATGCGCGCCGTTGCCAGGGTTGGTGACGCCGCCGTTGCCGGACCAGAGATCGCGGCGGATGCGGCTGTACTGGAAGCCCTGACGGAAACGGCCCCGATCACCGCTATAAATATTGAACCAGTAGCCGGAGCTGAACTCCTGCACGTCCTTGTTCTGGTTTGAGCAGTTGGCAGGAGTGCTGGGGCTGAACGAACCACCGGAGTTCGGCTCAATGTTGCAGCCGGACATGTTTGCGGTGTAAGTACCGTAGCCGACCTGCTTGCCGCTGACAGGATCGATCCACCAGTCGCGGCCGATGTAGTCGCCGCCGTAGTTGAAGTAGAGGCCAAGCCTCTTCGTGGGATTCGCCTCAAGCGTGCTGAGTGCGGAGAAGCCATGCAGCGGAGAGATGCTTCCATCGGGACGAAGCGTGATATCGGCAATTCCTGAATCGCCATAACGGCCTACGCCCTCTCCCCAGAGGCCCTTGAGGCCAACGGTGATCCTCTTGTTTGCGAGGGGGCCGCGGAAACCGCCGCCAATGCCGCCGCCGACCTTGGAGTTGTTGTAGGGCGTGCCGATGGCGGGATAGATGCGGTCACGGAAGAAGCGGCCGATGCCAAAGACCTCCCAGTGTCCCCATCCAGGCTCAAGGACGGCCTTGGCAATGAGGTCCGGCGCCTCATTGAAGGAGTAGTTTGCCGTGGGGTTATAGAGGCCGCCGCCCACGCCGGACGAGCCAATGAGAAGGTTGGTTGGCAGGTTTGCGCCGGCCGGATTGAGAGTCTCCGCGTTCTCAGCCGATGCCGCGAGCCAGAAGCCCTTGGAAAGCTCTTTGCTGACGCGGAAACCATATTGACGAGTCCATACGAAGCCCGCGGTATATTGCGGGTCGATGGTGCCGGGGAGGATTTCTGAGCCGTTGAAAGCGCCTCTTGTGGTCTCGGCGGCAAGTGACCACATTTGGCCTGCGCTCACGGTCCAGCCATTCTTCATGGCCGCCTCAGCCCAGATCTGACGCTGGCGCATGACGTAGCTATTGCTTTGGTTGTTGTTGGAGGTGATGCCGGTGCCGAGCCAGTCGAGCTCGTAGTAGCCGGTGAGAGTCATGCCGGGCAGTTTTCCAACGGCCTTGATGGCCAGGCGGGACTGGCGGCCGGAGCCGAAGAACTCGCTGAGATTCGCCGCATCCGCCCCTTGCAGTGGAACGCCAGTGAACGGCGTATTGATGTCTCCGCCCGTAGCCGCGCTGCGGTAGACCGTTGCCGCTTCAATAAAGCTTCCGGCAGGCGAAATGGTGATGCCCTTGTAGTGCAGCTCGTCAGGGTGCTCAACGGCCTTCTTGATCTTCCGGGTATCCTCGGTGACGCTGGCGACGACGGAGGCATTGGCCTGCTTCATGTCGTCGACCGAGCTGCTGAGGGTTTTTACGGCTGCGGCATTCTCTGTGGCGGTCTGTTGCTGCTGGTCGGCGGCGGTCTGGGCCCTGGCAGCGGCATCCTGGGCCTCGGCGGCTTTCTGCTGCGCTTGCTGGAGTGCAGCATTCTTGCCGGCCAGGTCGTTTTTGAGGCTGTCAATCTGGCTCTGCTGGCCCTGCAACTGGTCACGCAGCGCCTGAATCTGTTCTTCCACTGTTGGCGTGTGTTCTTTCATGGCCGCGTGATGCCTTTTGTGGGCGGGCGCGGGACTCTGCGCCGGCGAAGCATACGAGCCTGCAAAGCCGGCTGCCAGGATGGCGACGGCAGCGATTTTCAGTTGGAATTTCATTGGGCCTCTCTCTTCTCTCGCTCAGATAAGTTGTGCCGCGGGGAATGACTGCATGTGCCACGGCCGTCTTCTCTCTGGCGCGCATCGGAATCCGAATGAAAGACGCAGTGGATGCAGCGACAGAGTTGGAACAGACGCAACGTTCGACGTTTTTGCGATGAAAGTCATCGTCTGAATCCGTCTACGAGAGTCGCAGAGAAAGATGAATAGATGACGAATTCACGGGCTTTTCACACAACGTGCGCGCCAGCGGCGTGCTGTGTGAACGGCGTGTAAATTTCGAGGGGCGGAGCGGCGATTTTCCTGCGCGGCGGAAGCGGCGTGTTCGCGGGGTGGAGACAGCAGAAGAGAGATGGAGCGGGTGGGAATGTCGTGCCGGCGCGCCGGCTATTTTTGTCCGGCGCTGATGAGGTTGGCGAGGATGCGATATGCACCGGGAACGAGCTCGGGCGTTTGGCGGTAGAGCGCGTAGGCGAGATAAATATAGATGCCCTTGCCGGCATGCGCGACGACGAGACCGCCACGCTGCGGGCTCTGACCGGGATCGTGCGTCTGAGTGAGCGCGGTGAAGTCCGGGCCCCACGAGGTGAGGAACGAGTGGCCGCGCTCTTCCACCCAGCCGTTGAAGTCTGCCGAGGTGATTTTGTTGGGGAAGTTGAGAAGCGGATTGGCGGGCGCGAGAATTTCGACAGGCGCTGTTTCGTCCACCACGCGCTCCGCGCGGCCCAGTGAAAGCGGCAATGGTCCTGGAAATTCGCTGCTTTGATATTGCACGATGAGCGTGCCGCCGTTGCGGACGAATGCATCGAGGCGCGATTGCGCGGCGAGAAGATCGGGCCGGACGGAGTACGCACGAATGCCGATGACGATGACGTTGTAAGCGGAGAGATTGCCGGAGGCAAGATCGTCTGGCGTGAGCAGATGCGGCGTGATGCCGAGGCCTTCGAGCGCCTGCGGAATGGGATCGCCGGTGCCCATGACGTATCCGACGCGAAGGCCGGGCGCGACTTTGACATCGACCTTGCGCGTTTCAAGCCGCGCGGTGCGATAGAGGTTGTAAGGCCGCAGGCCCGCGTAGCCCACGCTGCGCCAGCCGGTTTTATACACATGATTGCCTGAGGCGACGACGGCCTGAATGTCGTACTCGCCGGCCTTGACGGCGGCGGGCGTGACGGAGAAGGTGATGGGATCGGTGTCGCCGGCGGCTGTCTGCTGGAAGTGCGCCTGTGTGGGCGTGGCGCTCCAGCCGGCGGGGAGATTGAGCGAAACGACGCCGCTTGCCGCGCTCTTTGTGTGAACGGTGACGCTGACGGCGAGCGGCAAACCGTCGAGCGGAAGAATGCGCGCCTGCGGCGCGATGCGCACGCCGATGGCCGGCGTGACGACGAGTGGCAGATAAAAACCGCCGGGGCCGGTGACGCGCTGGAGGGTTTGCACCACCTGGCCGAGCCGGATGGGCAGGCCGTCAAAGGAGAACTGAGCCCAGGCCGAGAGCGGATAAGGCGCGAAGGAGCGCAGGCGCCAGGCTGGGTTGTGAATGTCGTAGTAAGGCTGCTCGATGCCGGGGCGCGTGAAGTAAGGCTCGGTGGGCGCGGCGCTGGCGGGCACGGTGAGGCTGAAGATGCTGTCGCTGCTCTGGTCCGTCGATGCGGTGCTGATGGGCTCGCCGTGCTTCCACGGTTCGGCGGTGGTGTGCTCAAACCATGTCTTGACCAGGGTGGCCTGCGGCTCAGCGTGCGCGGTGTGGATGCGGACGCGGAACTCTTCGCCGGGCGAGACGCTGCGCGGGGTTTCATCGGCGGATGAACCGCGGAAGCCGCGCGCGTTTGCGTTGGACTCGCGGGTGCGGAAGGCGAGGAGGTCGAGGCCGAGGAGATTCTTGAATGCGATCTGGAATTCGTCGATTTTCCGGTCGAGCTCGAAGAGCAGATCCGATTTCGACTGCGTGCTGAGCGCGCTGGCGGCAACCTTTTCGCGCAGAGTGAGCGTGCGGCGATAGATGGGCGCAAGGCTCTGCGCTTGCGCGAGGCCGGCGTGGCATGGGCAGGCGGCGAGGAATGCGGCGAGGCCGCTGTCAATCTGATTGAGTGCGGTGGCGAGCCACGCGGGCGGATGCGGACCGGCGAGGCGCGCGAGGCCGGCGATGGATGTGTCGATGCGAACCTTGCTGTTGTTGTAGAGATCGTGGTTGGCGGAATCGGACGCGGCGTGCGCGGCGGCGACGGGCGTGACGGCCCAGAGGTGATAACCGGATTCGTTGGGACCGGTGAGCGACGGGTTTGCGCCGCCGTTCTGCGACTTTTGCATGCCCCAGCCGGTGCGCGCAATCTGCGTGTAACTGCGGCCGAGGGCGAGGTCGAGGGCGCCGACGGGAATGGTGACGTCCGTGGAGAGCGCACCGTTGATCCACGTGCCGGTGGCGTAATTGCGGAAGCGCGCGGGCGCCCAGTGGCCGGTGGCGTAGTCATAAATGCCCTGGCTGGTGATGCGCGCGAAGGGAATGCGGCTGTAAACGGCGGAGACCTGCCAGGGCGTGAGACCTTCTTTGAGCTGATCGGGAAAGACGTTGGGATCGGCGGCGGCCTTGAAGACTTCCTGCGCAATTTCACCTGAGACCTGGTGCTGGCCGTGACCGTCACTGACGCCGCCGACGAAGGTGGCCACGATGATTTGCGGACGCGTGCGGCGCACGGCGAGCACCGCGTCATAAAGCACGCGCCGGTGGGTCCACTGCGCGAAGGATTCCTGCTGGGTTTTGGAGAAACCGAAATCGATTTCGGTGCCCCAGAGTTGATGGACGCCGTAGTACTCGTCGGCCTTGAGCAGCTCATTGGTGCGGATGAGGCCGAGGGCATCGTTGGTGTCGGCGGACATCAGGTTCTGGCCGCCTTCGCCACGGGTGAGGCTCATGAGCGTGGCGCGGACGCCGTGGCCGCGCGAGAGATAGGTGAGCAGCGAGCCGTCTTCATCGTCAGGGTGCGCGTCAATATAAAGCACGCTGGCCGTGGTGCCGAGCTGCTTGAGAGCCTGCTCAAGCGAGGCCTGTCCGCGGTCAAGGGCGAGCGGCTGGGCGAGCAGCGCGGGCTGCGACACGGGCAGCGCGGTTTGCGCAGCAGGCTGCTGCGCGGGCGCAAGCGCGGCGGACGCGGAAACGAGCGCGAGGGCGGCGAGGAGATTGCAGGATGCTGTGCGAAAGGCTGCGGCGGCGGGAACCATACTACTGGCCAGTGTACAATCCGCCAGAGCACGCGCGAAGGAAACGGCGGAAGAGATGAGCCTGAATTCCGGACAAGAGAACGGCACGGCTGCGCTGGAACGGCGCATTGGATTGCGGTCGGCCGTGCTGTTCAACATGCTGGAGATGATTGGCGTGGGCCCGTTTGTGACGCTGCCGCTGGTGATTGCGGCGGCGGGCTACCGGCTGTCGATGTGGGCGTGGCTGCTGGCGGCGGCCATTGCGGTGATGGACGGGCTGGTGTGGTCAGAGCTGGGCGCGGCGCTGCCCAGGGCCGGCGGATCGTATGCGTTTTTGCGCGAGATTTACGGGCCGAAGAAGGCGGGCAACTGGCTGGGATTTTTGTTTGTGTGGCAGCTGAGTTTTTCCGCGCCGCTGTCGATTGCGTCGGGCTGCATTGGACTGTCGGGATTTCTGGCGTGGTTCTGGCCGGGGCTGAACGGCTCGCCGATTGCGGCACTGCCGGGATTGCACTATGCGAGTTTTGCGGCTGTGGGCGCGTGCCTGCTGGTGACGGCGCTGCTCTATCGAAATCTGAGCTCGATTACGCGCCTCGCATGGGTGCTGTTTGCGGGCGTGATGGCGGCGATGGCCGGCGTGATTGCGAGCGGCTTTGCGCATGCGGCGGCGATGGGCGGATGGAAGATGCCGACGAGTCCGGCGGAGAGCGCGGGGCTGGCCATCGGCGGGCTGGCGCACGCCACGCTGATTGCGACCTACGACTACTGGGGCTACTACAACATCACCTTTCTGGGCAGCGAGGTGAAGCAGCCGGAGAAGACGATTCCGCGCGCGATTCTGCTGAGCGTGGCGGTGGTGGCGGCGCTTTACCTGGCGATGAACATGGCGGCGCTGCCCAGCGTGCACGAGGCGGCGGCGGGCGCAATCCGCGGCGTGACGGTGCATCTGCAACTGGTGGCCGACGTTGCGCAATCGGCGTGGGGCACGTGGGCCGGATACACGATTGCGGCGCTGGTGGTGTGGACGGCGTTCGGGTCAGTCTTCTCCGTGCTGCTGGGCTATAGCCGCGTGCCTTATGCGGCGGCGCGCGACGGCAACTACTTTCGCTTTCTGGACAAGGTGCATCCGAAATATCACATTCCCCACCGGTCGCTGGTGGCCATGGGACTGGTGGCGGCGGCCTTCTGCTTTTTCAGTCTGCAGGAGGTGATTACGATGCTGGTGATTACGCGCATCCTGCTGCAATTTCTGCTGCAGCACGTGGGCGTGATGGTGCTGCGGGTGAAGCAGCCGGAGCTGAAGCGGCCGTTCAGGATTCCGTGGTATCCGCTGCCGCCGCTGCTGGCGATGGCGGGATTTATCTTTGTGCTGGTGAGCCGGCAGGAGGCGTGGGAAGGCCTGGCGGCTGCGGTCGGCATTGCATGCAGCGGGAGCCTGATTTACTTTGTGCGCGCAAGGATGCTGCGGCAGTGGCCGTTTGATTCAGCAGACAGCAAACAGTGAACAGCAAACAGCCGACAGCGCTGAGGCGAAGACGAAGCGAACGGGCTCTTCTAATTTTCGGCAAGCTTTCTGTGGAAAAGTGAAAATAAAAAAAGAGGGGGGGGAGGGGGTAGGCCCTCCGGGCCAGGGATTAGGGAACAGGGAGTAGGGAGTAGCGGATTTGTGGCGGGATGAGGGCATGGCTTTTTCCTTTGACAGTTCCATTGTGCGGCCCTGCGGGCCAGCTCACAGCTTTCAGCCGTCAGCTCTCAGCTTGGTCTTGGTGGGTTGAGTGCATGGGTTTCTCCTCTGACAGTTCCATTGTGCGACAGAGGCCGGAAATAATCGGCAAAATGCGGAGAGGAATTTGGCGAGTGGAATGAGGGAGTTGGAAAAAAGTTGGGCGGCGTGGGGTTGACGGGGGCGATGGACCAGAGACCAGGGACTAAAAAGAAGATCAGACGAGTTCGCCTGCTGCGCTGGCTTGGGGCGAACGGCGTGTGACCGGGAGATTGAAGTTGGCGCTATAATTCCCTGCAAATCTCCAGAGGTTCGAGGACTAGGATGCACTTTCGCGGTGTTGGAGTGATTCCGCGCGTTGTTGGTTTTCTCTTTCTTGCCTGCGGCATAGCGGCGGCTCAGCAGATGTGCAGCTCGACCTTTCTTGTGACCGCAATGAATCAAAAGACCAACCAGCCCCTGGATGGATTGAGCAGCAGCAATTTTCACGCGAAGGTGAAGGGCCGGGAAGCCGTGATCCGGGCGGTGGCTCCTGCGCCGCAGCACCGGCGCATCGTTTTTGTGCTGGATCGCAGCGGAAGCATGACGGGTGCCCTAAATGATCCCCAGATTGGGCGCTATGACCCGAATGCCCTGGAGGAGCGGACTCTCGAAGATGCCCTGCGTGGAATTCCCAAGGATGATGCGGTGGCGTTCCTTGCCTTTGCGGGAAAGTTTTCCAGCAAAACAGAATTTGTAACGCCGGATGCCGCGAGGCAGAGGTCATTGGCCATGATGAGGTGGAAGCCAACGGGCGCTGGACAAAAGAATAGGACGGCGCTCTGGGACAACCTCGACTCTGCATTACGCATGCTGACGCCTCACGCGCCGGGCGACACGATCATTGTGCTTTCGGACGGCGGGGAGAATTCGAGCAAGCTTAGCAAACGCAAGGTGCGTAAGGAGCTTTTATCGTCGGGCGTGGAGGTGCTCGCGATGGTGATTGCGAACCCGATTGCAGCAACTCCGGAAGAACGGGGAGGACCGATTGCGCTTTTCGACCTGGCAAAGGAGACGGGAGGTGTTTCCCGTGCGACAGGGTACGGAATGGCAGGCATGGGAGCAGTGCTGCTGCCGGTTTTGCCAGAGGAATTGGTGAGGCTGCTCTCGCATCAATACGAAGTGAGCGTTGCCGCTCCGTGCGCGGAGAAACCGGAGAGCTTGCGGATGGAGGTTGGGCCGCTGGGCGCCGGGGTGCGTGCGCGGCTTTTCTATCCGCAGTCTCTTGTTCTTCGCGCAGCGGCACCGTAGGAGAGGCCGGGAGCCTTAGAAGCCGCGGTACGGTGGAGGGCGGGTGCGGCGGCAAGGGATGGGCTAAAGGTACATTTTTCCTTGCAGGATGCAAGTGAATGTTTGTAGCGTGGTGGCGTGGGGCGAAAAGCGGCGGAGAAGCGGCGTTCGGGTTGTCCGGTGAGCATCGGGCTGGAGGTGCTTGGGGACCGGTGGTCGCTGTTGCTTGTTCGCGACATGATGGTGCGGGGCTACCGGACGTTTGGGGAGTTTCAGCACTCGGGCGAAGGGATTGCGACGAACATATTGGCGGGGCGGCTGCGGCGGCTGGAGGCGGCGGGGCTGGTGCAGGCCGAGCCGGCGGCAGAGGACGGGCGGAGCATCCACTACCGGCTGACGGAGAAAGGGATTGCGCTGGCGCCGGTGCTGCTGGAGCTGCTGATTTGGGCGGCGCGGCACGAGGAGACGGATGCGCCGCGCGCGGTGATGGACCAGATGGAGGCCAACCGCGAGTGGGTGCTGGCCGAGACGCGCAGGCGATGGGAGGAGCGCGACCCGACGCCGATTCTGCCGCCTTTTCGCGCGGCAAAAGAGGCAAAGAAGGCCGGGACGAAGAAGGCCGGGACGAAAAAGGCCGAAACCAAAAAGGCGGGGACGAAGACGAGCGCGCGCAAGACGAAAACTGAGAAGCGCTGAAGCCGCACGCGGGGATGGGAGCGCTGCGGCGGGAAGAGTGCGCGGGCGGGCGCGTCAGGCGGGCCAGTCTTAGGCGGGCCAGTCTCAGGCGGGCCAGCGGGGCGAGATGCGGATGAGGCCGAGGCCGCCCATGTCCTGAATGGCGAAGACGGGCGATGAGGCGGGAATGGCGACGATGCCGCGGGTGGGCAGCTCGACCGGGGCAAAGGCGGCGGAGGTGATGCGTCCGGCGCCGGCGGCGGCAAAGAGATAAGAGAGGCCGGGAATGGCCTCACCGGGGCCGGGCAGCGTGGAGCTGGAGCGGCTGGTGGCGACGGCGATGCGCTCGACGGCGAAGTAATCCTCATTGACAAGGACGGTGCGGTCCTGCAACTGGAGAGGCGCAACCTTGCCGGCGCGGGTGACGGTGCGGATGGCCTGGAGGGCCTGGGCGATGTGCAGCTCGCGGGGTCGGCCGTAGTCGAAGATGCGATAGGTGATGTCGCTGTTCTGCTGGGTCTCCAGCAGGATGGAGCCGGGCCAGATGGCGTGGACGGTTCCGGCATCGACCAAGAACATGTCGCCGGCGTGGACGGGCAGCAGGGCGAGGCTCTGCTCGAGGGTGCCCTGGTGGATGCCCTTGCGGACCTGATCGAGGGTGACGCCGGGCTTGAGGCCGAGGGCCACCTGCGCGCCGGGCTCGGCGGCCAGGGCATACCAGCACTCGGTTTTGCCGCGCGGCTGGCCGGCAAAGCGGGCGAGCGCGTCGTCGGGGTGGACCTGCACGCTGAGCTTTTGGCGGGCAAAGATGACTTTGATGAGCAGGGGTGAGCCGGAAGCGGAACCGGAAGCGGTGACGGCGGGGCCGAGCAGGGCTTGAGCGTGCTGCTCGAAGAGGCTGCCGAGGGTTTTGCCGGCGTGGGGACCGGAGCCGACGAGGCAATCGTCGCCGGTGAGCCAGACTTCGCCGATGGGCTGGTCGTGCGCAGTGCAGTCGTACCAGGGATGGAGGTCAGAGTAGCCCCAGACGCGGGCGACATAACGCGGCTCAACGCGAAAGGGCACCAGGGGCGCAAACACGGAGGATTCTTTCGCGGAGATGGGACTCACAATGGCTTTCCGGAAATGAGGGAATCTGGACATCGGGCGGCCCCATTGGGCCAGTGCTTCTGCACAATGACGCTGCGCCGGCAACTTCCACTTTAGCAGAATTTCGCACGCGGCCGAGAGGTGACCACCGGATGCTGAAACGGGACGAACCCCGGAAGACAGCAGGTGTTTTCTTTACTGAGGAGTCAAGAGCAGAAATGTTGCAGGGCGGCGCGTGGAAGTTCTGCCCGAGCAAAACCAGGGTATTTTCATCCTTTTCGATTTCAAGCGGGGCCGTCGTTCCCGGCCGGCGCCGCCGACATGACGAGGGTGTTTCCGGTTTACAGCAACTCTGGTTTCGCTATAGTCTGGGCCATCATGCAAAGGGCCATTGTGGGGCAAAGAAAGTATCTGTATTTCTTTGGGGCGCTGGTGCTGCCGTGGGTGGCGCTCGGCGCGCGGGGCCAGCAGTTCCAGCCGAAGAGCATCCAGTTCAAGGGCGACCCGGAGTACTCGCATGCGGAGATGATGGACGCGGCGGGGCTGAAAGACGGCCAGGTGCTGACGTATGCCGAGATGAACGACTGCTCAAAAAAGCTGATGGCGACGGGGATGTTCGCATCGCTCTACTTCAAATTTGACGGGCAGGACCTGGTATTCCAGGTGACGCCGGCGGCGGAGGTTTTTCCGGTGCGGCTGGTGAACCTGCCGCTGACGCCGGGCGCGGATCTGGATGCGAAGCTGCACGCGGCTCTGCCGCTCTACCACGGCAAGGTTCCGGCCGAGGGCGGGCTGAATGAGCAGGTGCGCGCGGCGCTGGAGCAGATGCTGACCGCTGAAGGGCTGAAGGCGACGGTGACGGCGACGCCGGGCAGCAACCTTGGCTCAAGCGCGGCGAACTGGATTGGCTATTCGATTCAGTCGCCGGCTGTGCAGCCGGTGATGACCGGGCTGGATGGGGTTTCCGCGCCGATGACCGACGGGGTTGCGCAGGTGGTGAAGGAAGTGGAGAAAGACGGCTATGACACGAATGCCACCGCGCACAATCTTGAACAGGCTGTCGCGCTCTTCTATCAGGACCGGGGCTATCCCGGCGTGAAGGTGGTGGCCGCACGGGCGGGTGCGCCGCAGGTGACCGCCGAGGCCGTTCAGGTTCCTTTCCGGGTGACGGTGCAGGAGGGAAAGCTCTACAAGCTGGGCACGGTGACGGTGCCGGCGGACAGCCCGGTGACGGAGGCCGACGCGGAGAAGCTGCTGTCGAACAAAGGCATGCATCTGCAACAGGGCACCAGACTGCGCGGACTGCTGCAGACGGTAAAGATTGGCTACGCCACGAAGGGCTACCTGGATTGCAAGGTGGCGCTGAAGCCAGCGTACGACGATGCCTCCGACACGGTGAACTACACGATTACGGCGGTGCCGGGGCCGGTGTCTCATCTGGCCTTTGTGAAGTTTGCGAATGTGGGCGACAACCTGCGCAAGGTGCTGATGCGGAACTGGACGATGATGCCGGGCGACGTATTCAACGAGCCCTTCGCAGCGGACTATCTGCTGCACCTGACCGCGACCGACCCCAGGCTGGGGCGGGCGCTGGCCGGCTGGGCGGAGAAGATGACCACCACCGAAGACCCGGCGACACACGACGTGAACGTGGTGATTGAGCTGGTTCATCAGCCCTGATTTCGGCAAGAGCATTTTGCGCGAATCTGCCGTAAGCTCATGCCATGCCGCATTCGCTTGTTTTCAACCACATGTTTCAGATGCCGCTTCCGATTGGTGAGAAGCTGCTGCGCCCGGTGGTGGTTTACCTGGTGCTGATCGTTCTGCTGCGCATTTTCGGCAAGCGCGAACTGGCGCAACTGAACCCATTCGACCTGGTGGTGCTGCTGAGCCTGTCCAACACGGTGCAGAACGCCATCATCGGCGACGACAATTCGGTGACCGGAGGCATTCTTGGCGCCTTCAGCCTGCTGGCCATCAACTGGCTGGTGGTGCATGTGCTGTTCCGGTCGCGCAAACTGACACGCGTGCTGGAGGGTCGCGCGACAGTGCTGGTGCGCAACGGGCAGCCGGATGCGCGGGCGCTCAAGCGCGAGTCCATGACGCGCGAGGAGCTGCTGGCCGTGATTCATCGGCAGGGCTTTGAGGGCTTTCACCATGTGCGCCGCTGCGAGCTGGAGCCGAACGGAACCTTTTATGTGGAACCGTTTGACCCCAGCGCCGAAGATAAGCACCACACAGAGCTGATGGACCAGTTGAAGGCGATGAATCGGGAACTGGCGATGCTGCGCGGAAATTCCGGCGCGCAGTGACGGCTCGCCTTGGCGGACGAGGCACGCCACAGCCTATAGAATTTTGGGGGAGAGGAACTCCCCTGATGGTTTTTTGCGCGCGGATTCGCGTGGCCCTGTTGCTGGCCGCGGCGCTCTCGTTCGGCAACAATTTTTTGCGCCACGGGCGAAATGTGGTTTTCCCACGCGACACGCGCATCGAGATTGAGACGACGCCGCTGCGCGCGCCGGTGCTGAAGCCGATGGGGCAGTGAGCGCGGCGCGGAGCCTAAGCGCAAATGTTTTCCTTCTCCTCAGATATTTCTGTTGCGGATATATCTGTTTTCGATATATAGTGACAGGCATGGTAAACAGTGACATGCCGAAGACTCCCCTGACCCCGCCGGTGCTGGCGATTCTGCTTTCGCTTGCGGGCGGGGACAAGCACGGCTACGCAATGATGAAGGACGCGCGCACGCCGGAGGGCGGTGCTGTGACGATGGGGCCGGGGACGCTGTATGGAACGCTGGACCGGCTGATGCGCGACGGACTGGTGAAGGAAACCGGCACGACGGACGACGAGCGGCGGCGCTACTACCGGCTGACGGCGTTGGGCCGCGCAACGCTGGCCGCGGAGCTGGAGCGGCTGGAGGGTGCGGTGAAGCAGGCGCGCGTGATGGGCCTGCTGCCGAAGCGGGGGCGCGCATGAAACCTGAGTACGCAAGACTGGAGCAGTGGTATGCGCGGGCCCTCGGGCTTTATCCAATGCGGTTTCGCGAGGCCTATGACGAGACGATGGCTCAGGCCTTCCACGACGCTCTGGAAGACCCTGGATGGAAACGCGGGCCGCTGCTGCGAACGACGGCGCGCGACCTGGCTGTCTCACTGGGAAAGGAGTGGCTGGCGATGATGTTCTCTTCCCTCACCCGCCCGGCGCTGATGTTCAACGCGCTGGTGCTGGCAGGCATTTCCACGGTGCTGGCGCTGTTTCTTTATGCAATTCCGCAGCAGGTGCTGCGGCAGAGCTTGAACGATCCGCAGATTCAGATGGCCGGTGACCTGGCGGCGAAGTTGGAGACGGGCACGGCGGCCACTGAGGCGGTTGCGGCGAAGAAGGTGGACATGGCGCGGAGCCTGGATGCTTTTGCCAATGTGTATGACGGCACGGGCCGAGTGCTGACGGGCCAGGGCGAGCTGGATGGGCACGTGATTGGGCCGCCGCAGGGCGTGTTTGACTATGTGCGGCAGCACGGGCAGGAGCGCGTGACATGGCAGCCACGGCCGGGCGTGCGGATTGCGGCGGTGGTGGAGCGTGTGACAGGCGCGCAGACCGGATTTGTGCTGGCCGGGCGCAACATGCGCGAGGTGGAAGCGCGCGAGACGCATGTGGGGCAGCTTGCCGGGATGGCATGGCTGGCGATGCTGGGGCTGATTGCTTCAGGCACGCTGGGATTTGCCTGGTATACGGAACGGCGCGCGCGTTGAACCTTACTCCCACTCGATGGTGCCGGGGGGCTTGGACGTGATGTCGTAGACGACGCGGTTGATGCCGCGGACCTCATTCACAATGCGGCTGGAGATGCGCTTGAGCACCTCGTGCGGCAGGGGGACCCAGTCGGCAGTCATGCCGTCCTCAGAGTGTACGGCGCGGATGGCGGCGGTGTAAGCGTAGGTGCGCTGGTCTCCCATGACGCCGACGCTCATGACGGGAAGAAGGACCGCGAAGCTCTGCCAGATTTTGGAGTAGAGGCCGGCGGCCTTGATTTCGCTGACGACGATGTCGTCGGCCTCCTGCAGCAGGGCGACGCGCTCCGGCGTGACTTCACCGAGGATGCGGACGGCGAGGCCGGGGCCGGGGAAGGGCTGGCGGCCGAGGATGTCTTCGGGCATGCCCAGGTCGCGGCCGATGCGGCGGACTTCATCCTTGAACAAATCGCGCAAGGGCTCAATGAGCTTGAGCTTCATGCGCTCGGGCAGGCCGCCGACGTTGTGGTGGCTCTTGATGGTCTGGCTGGGGCCCTTCACGCTGCTGGACTCGATGACGTCGGGATAGAGCGTGCCCTGCACAAGCCATTCCAACTTTGTATCGGGACCGCCGGCTTGTTTCGCGATGCGGCTGGCCTCATCGTCAAAGACGGCGATGAACTCAGCGCCGATTCTTTTGCGCTTTGTCTCAGGGTCAGTGACGCCGGCAAGCTGCGCGAGAAAGCGGTCGGTGGCGTCGACGGCGACGATGTTGAGGCCAAGCTTGTCGCGCAGGTTGCGCTGGACGCTTTCAAACTCGTTTTTGCGCAGGACGCCGTTGTTGACGAAGACGCAGGTGAGCTGGGCGCCGATGGCCTTGTGGACGAGGACGGCTGCGACCGAGGAATCCACGCCGCCGGAGAGGCCGCAGAGGACGTGGCCGCCGCCGACTTTCCGGCGGATGGATGCGACGGTGGACTCGATGAAGTGGGCGGGCGTCCAGTCGCCGGATGCGCCGCAGATGTTGAAGACGAAGTTGCGCAACAGTTGCGGGCCGAGGGGCGTGTGGTGGACCTCGGGATGGAACTGCACGGCCCAGATTTTGCGCTCCGGGCTGGCGATGCCGGCCAGCGCGTTGGAAGTGACGGCGGTGCGATGGAAGCCGGGCGGCAGCTCGAGGGCCTCGTCGCCGTGGCTCATCCAGACCTGGAGCGAGCCGGGCAGGCCTTTGAACAACTCCGTTGCGTGGTCCTCAATGCTGACTTCGGCGTGACCATACTCGCGCTTGGAGGCGGAGCGGACCTTGCCGCCAAGATTGTGGACGATGAACTGGAGCCCGTAACAGATGCCGAGAGTGGGCACGCCGAGGGCGAGCAGGCCGGGGTCGGCGGCGGGCGCGTCCGCGTCATACACCGACGAGGGGCCGCCGGAAAGAATGACGCCGATGGGCTTGAGGGCCTGCATGTCCGTGAGCGGCGCGGTGCAGGGCAGCACGACCGAAAAGACATTGAACTCGCGGACGCGGCGCGCGATGAGCTGCGTGTACTGCGAACCGAAGTCAAGGATAAGGATGGTTTGGGTGTCCACGCTCCAGTGTGGCAGGGGGCGGCGGGTGCTGTAAAGAAAGGCGTTGGGGTGGGGGATGGAAGGCTGAGGAAAACGCGGGACGCGATTGAAAGCGGGGAGCGGACTGGCGCAGGCGGGCTGATGGGGCGGGCCGGCGGGGCAGTCCGATGGGGCGGGCCGGGAAGGAAAAAAAGGAAAATCCGCCGCCGCTGCGTTCTTTAGAGTTAGAGGGCAAAAAAGGGCTGCGAATGACTGCACTGGGCGACGGAACGAGCATCACGGGAGGCAGCGGGCACATGCAACTGCGCGCGTTGCTGGAGGTGCTTGCGCCGTTTGCGCTTGCGGTGGGCGTGTGGATATGGAGCACGATGTTCCGGAGCTCGCGCCGTTTCATGCGGAAAAACCGGAAGCGCGCGCGGCAAAGCGAGAGCGAAGGCACGCCGATGGTGTGCGAGATGGAGTCTGACCCGCGCGGAGCCGCCAGCCGGCAGCAGGACCTGACCGGAGCCTGACCCGTAACGCGCACTGTGCGATGCCCAAAAAAAAAGGGCTGCGCGGCCGCCGGGCGGAAGGTGACCTTTCCCCCACAAAATGAGTCCAAATTCCATCTTTATTGGTAGAGGGCGCTCCGGGAGACCTGCGCGGCAATCCGGGGTGCAAAAAGCACGCCGGGGCCGGCAAAGTGCGCAGCCTGGAACCGGACGGGGGAACGGAATGGGAAGGAAACTAGGCACAACCTGCCCTCGCCTTTTACAATGCAGCAGGGACCCATCCCAACCCAGCTCTGCTGCGGAACTAGCAAACTTGGCGGCGCACGCCGGACCAGGATGAAGGAATCGCATGAAGTTTAGGAAATTCGGCAAGGCCCTTCTGTTGGGCGCCCTTTCGGCCGGCGTGGTTTTCGGCATCACATCCTGCATTCAGAGTTATACGGTCGGGTTCCTGTACGTGACGGGGATCAAGACCGCCCAGACCACCAACAACGGAATCATCTCCGGCTTCAAGATTGAGCACAACACGGGCAGGCTCACCCCCATTGCCGGGCTTCCCGTCGGTTCCGGCGGGGCAAACCCGGCGCGTGCCATTCTGCTTTCCGGCGGGAGATTTCTGTATGTGCTGAACACGGGCCAGACGGCCTCGGGCGGTTCCAACTGCACGGCGGCCGACCCCTGCTCGGGCGGAAACATCACGCAGTTTTCGATTGGCGGCAACGGCGTGCTGGAGCCGCAGCAGACCTTTTACACGCAGGGCATCAACCCCCGGCGCATTTTAGCCGACGCCTCAGGCAACTTTCTTTATGTGCTGGACCAGGAAGCGCCGGACAGCGCATCCTGCGCGCTGGCGCTTGGCCAGGGCGTGACGAGCTGCGGCGACATTACGGCCTTCAAGGTGGACCCGACCACCGGGCGGCTGAGCCTGCTGCTGAACGCGCAGGTGACCTCAGCCAACGGCGCGCAGCTCTCCTACTTCCCTGTTCCGGCCAACCCCATCGACTTTGTGCTGACTTCCGGCGACATACTCACCCTCAGCGGAACTCCGGCCACAGGCGACTCGGTGTTTCCTTACACCTACGGCCTGTCGACCGGGCAGCTTACGGTGACGCAGAACGGCTCGCAGACACTGGGCATCCACCAGGCGACGGCGATTGTTGGCACTGGACCGGTCTATGTGCTGGACAACGAGGGCACACTGGTGAGCAACGGCGCCACCAGCCAGATTCTGCCTTACTCAGTGGGCAGCAACGGCGCGCTGCAGGCGATGACGGGCGGCGCGGTGGCCGACGATCCGGCGCAGTCGAACCCGATTTATCTGATTGTGGAGGCGCCGGGCAACAAGTGGGTGTACGTGGCCAACCAGGGCAACAATCTTGACCCGAACAACGCGCAGAGCGGCATTGTGGGCTATGTGATTGACCCCGCCACGCACGTGCTGAGCGAGCTGGCCGGCGGAGGGTTCCCTTCCTCACCGGGCACGGGCGGCGTGGTGGGCACAGGCGCAGGGCCGCAATGCCTGCTGGAAGACCCCTCCAACCAGTACATCTATACGGCGAACTTCAACGACTCGACGGTGACGGGACGTCTGATTGACCAGAACTCCGGCGTGTTGACGAACCTTTCCGGCAAAGCCAATGCGGCGTTCCCGCTGGACGGGCCGGCGCTGTGGTGCGTGGTGACCGGACGCACCAGTTAAGGCCGCCGGCCGTGCGGAAATGATTTGGGCAGGGAGCGGTCCGGTAGCCGGTTCCTGTCCCCGGGGAGCCGGAGGTTCAGGAACCCTGGCAACACAATCGGAGCAAAGGCGCGTCGGGCGGAAATGCAAAGGACGCGCCTCTGCTCCCCATCAAGGAATTTCGGGCCTGGGTTCCGGTCCGCTGACGAAAGATGCGCATGAGGTTCAACAGATCGAGCCAGCTGGTGCTGGTTTCCGCGGCGAGCCTGCTGGCGGCCGGGCTGGTGACGGCCTGCGGCACACTGACGGTGGACTTTGTCTACGTAACCAGCGCCCAGGGCGCGGGCCCCACCGGCAACGGTGAAGTGGACGTCTTCGAGATCAATTCCGAGTCGGGCCGGATGCGGCAGATTCCCACTTCGCCCTTCCCTTCCGGCGGCCGCAACCCTGTGGCGGAGGCCACCTCCGCCGACAATGCGGACCTCTACGTGGTGAACCGCGACGACAACTCGATTGTGCAGTTCGCCATCGGCAACGACGGCAAGCTGTATCCGCAGAACACCTACAACACGCCGGGCGTCTTCCCCCTGGCGATGAACGTAACCAATTCCTATCTCTATGTGGCGGACACCTATCAGCCGCTGCCCAGCTGCTCACCGGCCGCGCCCTGTTCGGGATCGATTGCGGCCTATCCGATCAATACAGATGATTCGTTGAAGACGCCGGTGACCAACCCCAGCCTGAGCGCGGCCTACTGGCCACTGACGCTGCCGTCCAATCCCACCGATGTGATGACGCCGACGGCGGTGACCACGGCGGCCTCCGGCGCCTATGTCTATGTGACCGCCTATGACGCGACCAACGGCGGCGGTTATGTGTTTGGCTTTACGGTGAACTCCGACGGCTCGCTGGCGCCGATGAACGGCGGCGTTCCCTATGCCGCGGGAACCAAGCCCTCGGCCATCGCGGCCGACCCGAGCGGAAGTTATGTTTACGTGACCGACGCGGCGCAGAACCGGGTGCTGACCTTCCAGGTGAACGGCGGCCCGCTGAGCCTGATGAGCAACCCGGCCCAAACCGGCAACGTGCCGGCGGCGATTGTGGTGGATGGAACAGGCAAGTATGCCTACGTGGCCAACTCGCAGGACGGCAATCTCTCGGCTTACTCAGTTTCGGGCGGCGTGCTGACGTGGCTCGGCACCTACACCACGGGCACGCAGCCGGTGGCGATCGGCATTGACCCCTCGCTGAACCAATATCTCTACACGGCCAACTATCTGGATGCCACGGTTTCCGGCTTCCAGATCAACGCGACAGACGGCTCACTGCTGAATTCGCAGTTCTCGCCCTCCAAGTCCAGCGCGCTGCCCACGGCAGTGGCGGCCATTCCGCACGGCGCCCAGGCAAAGAAATAAGCCGGCGCCGCAACCAGCAACCCGCCCCCGGACCGGGCACTTTGAGAGCCGGACGGGGCAAACAATCCAGTGGATGCAGGGCTGACGGATGAATAGCCCGCGACGAAGGAAGCGCATGAAGTTCAGCAAAACGAGCCAGCTCTTTCTGGTCTCCGCACTCGGCCTTGTGGTGGCCACGGCGCTCACCGCCTGCCAGATTGTCACCATCGACTATGTGTTTGTGGCCAGCCAGGGCACACCCGGCGCCGACAGCAACGGGATGATCGAAACCTTTGCGGCCGATTCGGAGTCCGGCGCACTGCGCGACGTGAGCAAGCAGATCTCCTCCGGCGGCGTGAACCCGGTGTCAATGGCAGTGACCTCAGACTACGCGAACCTTTATGTGGCCAATGCGGGCGATGAAGGCGGTGGCACGGTGGCGCATTTCACCATTGCCGTCGACGGCACGTTGACCGCCAAGGACGCGCTGAGCCTGAGCGACTCGCCGGTTGCGGTGGCCGTGAATGCGACCGGCACCTATCTCTACGTGGTTTCCGGCACCACATCGGCAACGCTGACGGCCTATTCGCTCTCCTCGGGCACCATCGGCTCAGCCGTGGCGACAATGCCGCTGACCATTCCCGGCAACGAGAGCGACAGCGTGGTGCCCACCAACGTGGCGGTGCTGGCCAACGGCACGGATGTTTACGCAACGGCCTATGACCAGTCCGCCTACAATCCGGGCGGCACAACGACGAGCAATGCGCATCCGGGCTGGATCTGGAGCTTCCAGGTTGGCTCGGGCGGCGCGCTGACGGCCGCCAATGGCAGCCCCTTCCAGGCGGGCGTGAAGCCGGTGGCGCTGGCCACCGACCCCACCAGCCGCTTTGTGTATGTGGCCGACTACGCCTCCAACCAGCTCGTCGGCTACAGTGTGCAGAGCGAAGGCGAACTGAACTTCCTGATCAACGGCCCCTTCAAGACCGGCAATGAGCCGCAGGCCGTGGCAATCGATCCGCGCGGCATCTACATGTACGTGGCCGATGCTCTGGATTCGGCGGTGTCGAGCTATACGATTGACCGCGCCACGGGCACACCAGCATTGGCGGTGAACACCACGGGCTCCTCGAACGCCTCATCGGATACGGAGCCGGTGGCGATTGCGGTGGACCCGGCGCTGGGCCGGTTTGTCTATACGGCGAACATACTGGGCAACTCGGTCTCCGGCTTCCGGCTCAATCCGGATACGGGCGCCATTACGCAAACGCAGGCAACGCCCTACCCAACCGGGAGCAGCGGGACCGGGGCCGGCGGACAGCGCCCCTCGGCACTGGTGATTGTGCCGCACGGCAACCACGCCGTGCAGGTGACGGCGCCGTAAGCGGCGATTCGCGGATGCATGCAGGAAAGCCCGGCCATTGCAGCCGGGCTTTTTGCTGCGCGCGAGGCATCGAACGGCCGAACGGCAGGTTTCTGCGGAATCGTTTTACTCAAGGGCATCCAGCGCATATACTGGCAACCGCGCTGAAAGACGCACGTGCGCTGCCGGCCTGCATCGGCGGCCACCTGAATGCCTCACCCGCCAAGGAGATTCCGCCGTGCACCTTCGCACCCGTCTGCTGTCTTCCGCTCTTGTTCTGTTTGTCGCGCTGCCGCTGGCGGCCCTGCATGCGCAGTCTGCGCCGCCGTCGCATGACCATTTTCGCGTGGCCGTGTACATTCCGGTGGGCGTGGTGGAGAAGATGAAGGACCCGGCGTATCTGGAGAAGTCGTGGCAGCAGCTTTCAAGCCAGGTGAAGGTGGACAAGGTCTACATCGAGAGCTACCGCAGCGGGCAGATTGCCGACGGCGCGCTGCTGGAGACGGTGAAGAAATTTTTTGCAGCGCACGGCGTTGAGGTGGCCGGCGGCATTGCGTATGTGGGCACTGGCGACCAGGCGGGCGGCTCCGGCGCGAAGCACGCCGCGCCTGCCGACCCGGGACAGTTTGTTTCGCTGTGCTATACAGACCCCGCGGACCGCGCCCTGGTGAAGCGCGCGGCGGAGCTGACGGCGCGGCACTTCAACGAGATTATCCTGGACGATTTTTTCTTCTACAACACCAAGTACCCCTCAGACATTGCGGCCAAGGGAGCCGAGAGCTGGACGAACTTCAGGCTGCGCATGATGGACGAGGTGGCGCGGACCCTTGTGGAAGGCGCGGCGCGCGCGGTGAATCCGCACGTGAAGGTCATCATCAAGTTCCCCAACTGGTATGAGCATTTCCAGGCCAACGGCTACGACCTGGACAAGGAACCGAAGATCTTCGACGGCATTTACACCGGCACGGAGACGCGCGACCCGGTCTCGAACGACCAGCACCTGCAGCAGTACGAGAGCTTTGAGATTATGCGCTACTTTGACCACGTGGCGCCGGGACGCAACGGCGGCGGATGGGTGGACACCTACGGCACGCTCTACGTGGACCGCTATGCCGAGCAGCTTTGGGACACGATGCTGTCCAAGGCGCCGCAGATTCTTCTCTTCCAGTACAGCGACCTGCTGAACGCGCCGCGCATGGGCGACCGCAAGGCGTGGAGCGGCATGGAGACGAGCTTTACCGAGAGCGGGCTGGAAAAGTATCACGCGGCCACCGGCTCCGATGCGCCCGTGAACTATGCGACGGTGGCCGGCTACTCGCTGGCGAGCGTGAATGCGATTGTGGACAAGCTGGGCAAGCCGGTGGGCATTGCGAGCTACAAGCCGTATCAATCCATGGGCGAGGACTTCCTGCAGAACTATCTGGGCATGATTGGCATTCCCATTGAGATGACGCCGGAATTTCCGCAGCAGGCGCACACGATTCTGCTCACGGAGGAGGCGCACTTCGATCCGAAGCTGGTGAGCGAGATCAAGACGCATCTTGAGCAGGGCGGCACGGTGATTGTGACCACGGGATTGCTGCGCGCGATCCAGGGCGACGGGCCGGAGCAGTTTGGCCAGCTTGCGGAGATGCGCGTGACGGGCAACGTGCTCCAGGCCGACCGCTACCAGGGGTTCTTCGCCTTCGGTGGCGGCGCGTTGCCGCACAAGATTGCGGTGCCCGAAGTGCATTTCATGACCAACGACGCGTGGCCGATGGTGCGGCTGACGGCGGACGGAAGCGGCGCGCCGCTGCTCTTCCAGGATCACTACGGCAAGGGCCTGCTTTACGTGCTGACGATTCCCGACAATCCGGCGGACCTGTATGAACTGCCTGAGCCGGTACTGAACGGGCTGCGGCGCTACATGCTGCGCGGCTATGGGATTCAACTCGACGCGCCCAGCCAGGTGAGCCTGTTCCCGTATGACAACAACACCTTCGTTGCGGAGTCGTTCCGTGACGAGCCGGCGACGGTGACCGTGACGCTGGACGGCACGGGACGGAAGCTGCGCAACCTGGCCACGGGCGCGGAGGTTGCGGGCGAGGCTCCGGCTCCGCTGCACACGCCGTTCGGCACTTTTCCGGTGCGCACGCCGGAGACGGTGTTTCACCTGACGCTGCCGCCGCACAGCTTTGCGGGATTTGCGGAGGAGTAAGCGCGGGCGCGCGTAGCTGACCCATCCATGCTCGCTTAGCGCGAAAAATACCCCTCAGGGACTGAAGCCCGCGCTGATTTTGCGACAGTTGCGGCACGAGCAAACTCGTGCCCTGTTACAGTGCCCCGCATGCCATGAGTTTTTCAGCAGCCTGTGAAGTCGTGCCCTTTCACAAAGACTGTGATGAGACCGGCGCGAATCTCTCAGGGCGTGGCGGACATCCACTGGCGCAGCTTGCGCTGTGCGGGCTTCTCCACAAAGTACAGCGCCAGCAGAGCCATGGCGATGAGCAGCGCGTAACTGATCCAGGGATCGAATTGCGCGAGGTGAAGCCGGTTGAGGATGTGCGACTGGTGAATCATCTGCCACATGTTGAAGTGCAGCAGGTAAAGGCAGTAGCTGGCCTCGCCCACAAAGACCAGCGGGCGCACGCCGAGCGCGGCGGCCAGCGGATTTTTGCCGGCGAGGCCCAGAACCATGCAGCCGAAGAGCGGCATGAGCCCGCCGTCATGCAGCAGCGCGTAAGGAATGCGCTCGCCGAGAGAGAGCACGCCGAAGGCGGCGGCAAATCCGAACGAGCCGAGGGCAAAGCGCAGATGGCCCTCGCGCGGCAGCAGCTCATCGAGCTCGGCCAGCAGCACGCCAAAGACAAAGCTGGCCAGGTGCGGCAGCGGCGTGTACTTGAGCGCCTGCAGCCAGGGACCGTAGCTGAAGCGATTGGGATGGGCGATTCCGTCCGGGCTGAGAAGGATGTAGAGCGTGCCGGGAATCATGCCCGCAAGATAGACGCCGCCCAGCTTGAGCACGTGGCGCGGGATGCTGGTGGGCTTTTTCCAGCGCGCCATAAAGGGAAATACGAGATAGAAGAATGCCTCCGCGGACATGGTCCACGCGGGCGTGTTGAGGAAGGTGGCGATGGAGGGCACCCAGCCCTGCAGCAACAGCGGCGAAAGCGCCATGCCGGTCCAGAACATGTGGTGCGTGTGCGCGGCCCATTCGGTGGGAATCATGGGCCAGGCAAGAATGAGGCTGAGGATGTAAATGGGATAGATGCGCGTGAAGCGTGCCTTGTAAAAGCGCACGGTGTCAAACTGGCCGGCGCGGGCGCGCTTGTTGTAGTTGTAGCCGAGCACGAAGCCGGAGAGCAGGATGAAGTAGCTTACCGAGGCGTAACCGGCATTGACGATGGGCGCCAGAATGCCGAACCATTGCGGATTGGAAAAATGGAACAGGACGATGTTGACGGCCGCGAAACAACGCAGGCCGGTGAGGGCGTTGAGCGGCGCTGGCTTGCGTTGTTCCACGAACAGTTCGACGACTCCGGCTGCGGGGGGTTTAGGGACTGACTATGCCGCCGGGATGGCGGACTGCGCAGGCTCTATGGCATTTTCAGAGTTACCGTGCCCTCTTTGCTTCGTGCAGGGCCGCCGCTCCCTGTTGGTCCCACCCCAACGACGAAGACCTGTCGTTGGGGCCCCGGTCTCCCACCCCAACGACGAAGACCTGTCGTTGGGGCCCCGGGGTCGCGTCGACTTTGTATCCCAGCTTCGGCTTACAGCAACTCAGAAAATGCTCCTAGGCCGTGACCAGCGAGCCGACTTTCTCGCCCTGCACCACGCGGCGAATGTTGCCCGGCTGATTCATGTTGAAGATGATCATGGGAAGATTGTTGTCCTTGCACAGGCTCACGGCGGTGAGGTCCATCACCTTCAGGCCCTGCTTGAGGATGTCCATGTAAGTGATGACGTCATACTTGACGGCGTCCTTCACCAGAACCGGGTCGGCGTTGTAGACGCCTTCCACCTTGGTGCCCTTCAGCAGCACGTCGGCCTTGATCTCCATGGCGCGCAGGCTGGCCGCAGTGTCCGTGGAGAAGAAGGGATTGCCGATGCCGGCGGCGAAGATGACCACGCGGCCCTTCTCAAGATGGCGCACGGCGCGGCGGCGGATGTAAGGCTCGGCAATCTGATTCATGGCGACGGCGGTCATCACGCGGCACTGCACGCCACGCTGCTCCAGCGCATCCTGCAGGGCGATGGCGTTGATGACGGTGGAGAGCATGCCCATGTTGTCGGCGGAGACGCGGTCCATCTCTTTCGCGTGCTCGGCCACTCCGCGAAAGAAGTTTCCGCCGCCCACCACAATGCCGATTTCGACGCCAAGGGAGTGAACATCGACGAGTTCGCCGGTGATTTCGGCCACTTTTTCGGCGTCCAGGCCAAAGCTGAGGGGGCCGGCCAGCGCCTCTCCGGAAAGCTTGAGAATAATGCGCTTGTACATGCTTTTCTGAGTATCGCACAAGGGCTGCGCAGCGGCGTGAGGAGGGCTGGAATTCACGGGCAGGAGGAGGGCCGCACAAGGACGGCCGGGCAAATGCATGGCCCCGGAAGAGACAGGAAGAACAGCGGCCGGCGTTTAATTCCATATTATGAGACGGTTAACCTGAAGGTTGTATGGGCAAAATCGATTGCGTGGTCCAATTTGCGACGCTGTTTTTTATTGAGGCACTCATCCCCAGGGGGCATTTGCCGATGAAAGAGGGCAAGGAGGCCCGATGCAAAACGACGAACACTTCCTTTGCTCGCAGCTCGTGAGGGTGAGCGGGCGGCATGGAGCCGAAATCGGCAACCTGGAGGAGATTAGCCCCACGCACTGCACGGTGGTGCTGGAACACGCGCTGCCGGTGGGCACGCCCATTCGGATGCAGTGCCTGGAAGGCGCGACGGACAAGGGCGGCGGCACGGAATCCGTGATGCGTGGACACGTGCAGGGCGCAAAGGCCGACCCTGAGCTGGGGTATCTGCTGGACGTTGAGTTCGAGCGGCGCCCCTGGAACGAGAAACGCTGGAAGCCGGCACATATGCTGCCGCTGAATACGACCAAGGACAGCCCACAGCAGCCCATGCAACTGGACTGAGCCGAAGGCCACACCCCGCCCACGCAGAACGCACTTTCATCGCCGCAACCATGTCTCCCACAGGATTCCTGCAAGGTGATTTGCGCACCGTTGTCTGCGCAAATCCAGAATCCTGTGGAGACCGCACCCCGCGCGATGTTAGAGTAGCGGCTGAATTCCCGCGGAGAAGCCGGCGATGTGGTTCTCGAAGCTATTCGAGATGAAATCGGGCCAAACGCAAGAAGCTGACCCGGAAAGTGCCTCAAAATCCGCCCGCGGGTTTCTCATTGGCATGTGGCTTCTCGCGGCGATTGGCTCCCTGCTGATTCTTCTGTATTCGTTGCGCTTCCAGGGCTCCGGCGATGTTTTGCGCATCTTTGCGGTGGGAATGCTTGTGGCTGGAGCTGCCCTGCTTAGCGGATACCTGCTGGGCTTTGTCTTTGCTGTTCCGCGCCTGGGAGATAGACAAGGAAAGGCGGCAGCCGCCGGGCAGGGCGGAGTGCAACCGTCGGCCTTCGTGGTCCAGAGCAATCCCCTGTACAACGGCAATCTGGTCGAGATCTCCGACTGGTTGACGAAGATTCTCGTGGGCGTCGGTCTGGTCGAGCTAAAGTCCATTGCGGGCAACCTGGGCAAGCTTTCGTATTACCTCGCACCGGCGCTTCAGCCCGCGCCATGCACCGCCAATGCATTGTGCGCGGACCCGCTCATCAGCGGTCAAGCAGCGGGGTTGGCGATCATCCTCTTCTATTTCGCCCTTGGTTTTCTCCTGGGCTGGATATGGACGACGGTCTATTTACTCAGAGACCTGACGAAGGGCCTGGAGAAGAGGAATCGAACCCTCGATTTGATTGCGAAAGCCGAAGGCGCCCTCGCCAATGGCCGTTTCGACGAGGCGCTGAACTACGCGAACCAGGCAATTGAAAGCGACCCGAAATCGGCGGTGGCAGTGGTCACCAAAGCGCGCGCCCTAAAGCGCAAAGCCGACAAGGTAAATTACCAGTCTCAGGAGGGCAAGGCGTTTCTGAATCAGGCTGTCGCCCTGATCGATTGGGCCATTGCCCTGGCGCCGGACAAGGGCGAATCCTTTTATAACAAGGCCTGCTATCAGGCGCTGCTTGGGACAGTCCCTGACGACGTTGTGCTCGCCAACCTGAAGTCCGCCTTCCGCCTGAAGCCGGTATTGCTCCAGGATGCCAAAACTCCTGATCCGGATCTCGACAGCCTTAAGGATAATGCTGATTTCAAAGCTCTTATAAGCGAAAGCGGTGCGCCTGGAGCTTGATCTTGCGCCTGTTGCGATGCTATGATGATTTTGGTAGTGGGGTAGTGGAAGGAGTCGAATCCGATGAGAGACACACAGTTCAAGTAAGCAGCGACACCCGCGCAGGCACTGCCGAGCGTGTGGCTTGTCCTCTTGATTTCCAGTGGCGGATGCAGGCGAGTGCCTGTATCCGCCTTTCGCATTTGTTGGGCCGGTATTACTCGGTTGCGCCTTCTGCGGCCCTGGTCTGGGCCACGGTCCAGTCGGCAGCCCCCACCTTGAAGCGCGCAAAGCGGCGCACGGTGATGTTCTCGCCGAGCTTGCCCACCTTTTGCGCAATCAACTCCTTGATGCTGACGGCCTGGTCCTTGATGAAGGGCTGCTCCAGCAGGCAGACCTCCTCGTAGAACTTTGCCATCTTGCCGTCGACAATTTTCTCGATTACCGGCGCGGGCTTGCCGGTGGCCGCGGCCTGCGCGCGATAGATTTCCTTCTCGCGCTCCAGGTCCTCGGGGGTCACGTCCTCCGGCCGCACATAACGCGGGTCGCTGGCGGCGATGTGCATGGCGATGTCCTTGAGCAGATCCTGAAAATCCTCAGTGCGGGCGACAAAGTCGCTCTCGCAGTTCACCTCAAGCAGCACGCCGATTTTGCCGCCGGCATGGATGTAGGTTCCCACCGCGCCCTCGTTGGTGGTGCGGGCGGCCTTCTTCTGCGCCGACGCCATGCCGCGCTTGCGCAGCTCGACGAAGGCGTCCTCAATGTTGCCCTTGGTCTGCTGCAGAGCCTTCAGGCAGTCGCCCACGGGAGCGCCGGATTTGTCGCGGAGCTCCTTGACCAGCTTGGCATCAATCTTCTCAGTCACAGTCGTCATCTCTCTTTTTCCAGTCTACCTGTCGATTCGAAACATTGGTTCGGTTGGGGGCCGGAAGCATTCCGGCACAAGAAAAGCGTGGCCCTCGCACGATGCGGCCACGCTTCTCTCAACAATGCGCAGGCTTGCGCGCAGATCAAGATAAACGGGCGCCCTCGGCTGCTTCCACCTCGTCCGGCGCAGCCACGGCCGCCGGGGCCTTGCGGATGCCGCCGCCCAGGGCGGTGTCAAGGTCCACGTCCTCTTCTGAGGCCGCGGCTTCCACTGCCGCGCCTTCAGTCTCCGCGGCGGGCTGCTCTTCGGCAAAGGCCTTGTCGCCCACCAGGTTCACGCCCTCGGCGGCCGAGTCGGCAATCTTGGAGGTGAACAGGCGTATGGCGCGCAGCGCGTCGTCGTTGCCGGGAATCACGTAGTCGACCACGGTGGGATCGCAGTTGGTGTCCACCACGGCCACCACGGGAATGCCCAGCTTGCGGGCTTCCTTCACGGCAATGGCCTCGTTGTTCGAGTCCACCACGAAGAGCGCATCGGGCAGCCGCTTCATGGTCTTGATGCCGGCCAGGTTCGCCTGCAGGTGCTTGCGCTCCCGCTCCAGGCGAATGACTTCCTTCTTGGTGAGCAGATCGTAGCGGCCATCGGTGGCCATTTCGTCCAGTTCCTGAAGGCGCTTCACCGACTTTTGCACCGTGACCCAGTTGGTGAGCAGGCCGCCCAGCCAGCGCTGGTTGATGTAAGGCATTCCAGCGCGGCCCGCCTCTTCGGCAACGGCATCCTGCGCCTGGCGCTTGGTGCCGACGAAGAGAATCGTCTTGCCGCCGGCGCACAGCTCGGTCACAAACTTGGACGCGTCCTTGAAGAGCTTGAGCGTCTTCTGCAGGTCGATGATGTAGATTCCGTTGCGCTCGCCAAAGATGTATTCCTTCATCTTCGGGTTCCAGCGCTTGGTCTGATGCCCGAAGTGAACACCCGCTTCGAGCAGCTCCTTCATGGTAATCGTGGCCAAAGGGCCTCCTTCGTAGATTGCATCCGGACTAACCTTCGTCTGGTCCGGATTGAGCCCGCTCGCGCGGGAGATTGAATTCCAAGGGGCTGGACGGCAGCCCCGCACACCACCGCTTGCTGAACTGGAAGCGCATGATCACCCCAGCGGACAAACCCGCCGGGGACCCCCGATTCCAGAAAATCAAACTCCTCAGCCAGCCATTAACGCTTGCTGAACTGAAACCTCTTTCTGGCGCCCTTCTGGCCGTACTTCTTGCGTTCCTTCACGCGCGCGTCGCGGGTCAGCAGGCCTTCAGCCTTCAGCGCCTTGCGCAGCTCAGGATTGAACTCGATGAGGGCGCGGGCAACGCCCATCTTGACGGCATCGGCCTGCGAGGCCACGCCGCCGGAGGAAACGGTGGTGACCACGTCAAAGCTCGCGGCCAGCTCCACCACCGCCAGGCTGCGCTTGGCTGAGGCGCGCTGCTGCTCGGTGACGAAGTACACGTCAAAGGCCTTGCCGTTCACCTTCCACTCGCCCGTGCCGGGACGCAGAAAGACGCGGGCAATGGCCGACTTGCGCCGCCCCGTCCCGTAATACTGAACCAGATCTGCCATTATGCTTGTTCCTCGCAGCGGACAGCTCTCAGCCGTCCGCTTTCCGTTTCATTGCGGGCCCAGCCGCTTGTTTGCGCCTGCCCCAGACTCTCATTTGACCGGCCGCCGCGGCGGTTCGCTGTCGGCTGCCGGCTCTGCTCTTACGCCACGTCCATTGCCACCGGCTTCTGCGCATCGTGGGGATGCTTGTCGCCGCGGTAGACCTTGAGCTTGGAGCCCATCGCGCGGCCCATCTTGGTCTTGGGCAGCATGCCCTTGATGGCTTCCTCAAGAATCTTTTCCGGCTTGCGTTTCAGCAGGCGCGTGAACGACTCCTCGCGCAGGCCGCCGGGGAAACCGGTGTAGCGGCGATAGACCTTGCTCTGGCTCTTCAGCCCGGTCAGCCGCACCTTTTCGGCATTGATGACGATCACGTGATCGCCCATGTCGATGTATGGCACATAGCGGGGATTCAGCTTGCCGCTCAGCACGCTGGCGGCCTTGGTGGCCAGCCGGCCCAGCGTCTGGCCGCTGGCGTCGATCACAACCCATTTGCGGTCAATGTTCTTGCCGCTTGGAACAAACGTTGACATCTCTCTTCCGCCCTCGAACAATCCGCCCGGCCGCCGGCGGATTTCTCCGCCGCCTGAAGCCCGGGCACTCAAAATAAAAAACCGCGGCGCAATCCGCGCCTGCCCGCAAACCGCACACGGGCCTGACTCTCTGCACCCAGCCAAACAAAGCTGTTCGCGTGAGCCGCGCGTAGCCGGCCCATCCCAAGGGCCTTCGCCTGGCGCTGGAGGAGAGATTTACCCCTGAATCCAGCATCCGGCGGCCTGCTCTGAAGTACCTCGAAAATCCGGGCGATTGAACGGGCCGGAACCGGGGATTTCAGCGGGGCCTGGTGCAAATCCAGCGCACACACACCTGCCCCAGGCGCAACACCGCGCAAGGACTTCAGGATACCCGAATCCGGGCGCAGAGTCAACGATTTGGAGCGTGGATTGTCGGCTCCGAATTGGTGAGCGAAAAGAGGGCCGCCATTACCGATGATGAGCACTAGACAGTGCGAATCAGTGCAAGGCTCACCGGCTATTGACATCATATACGATGTGATATCATTTTCTCCGTGAGGCTGGTGCTCGACACAGACGTGGTGGTGGCCGCGATGCGCAGTCCGCGCGGCGCTTCTGCCGAGCTGCTACGCCGGATCGACGCCGGCCAGGCGGTGATGCTGCTGACTGTCGCGCTCGCTCTTGAATACGAGGCCAAGTGCATGCTGGCCGAGCACAGACTTGCTTCGGGACTCAGCGCCCGGGATGCAGGCCTCTTTGTAGATGGCCTGATTGGGATGGCCGTACCGGTGAAGAGTTTCTTTCGATGGCGTCCTCAACTGCACGATCCGGGCGACGAACTGGTTCTGGAGGCGGCAGTGAATGGGCAGGCGGACACGATCGTCACCTTTAACGAACGGCATCTACGCGAGGCGCGGACAGGATTTGGGATTGAGGTCATTCGCCCTGGCGTTGCCCTGAGGAGGATTGAGAAATGACAACACGAACTTCGACATTTCCCCTGCGCCTGCCGGTTTCAATAAAAGCGGCTCTCGAAAAGATCAGTGAGCGCGACGGAACCAGTATGAACCAGTTCCTGGTGATTGCCGCGGCGGAGAAGATTGCGGCGATGGAAACGGAGCGCTTCTTTGAGGAACGCAGAACGCGCGCGGACCGCAAGGCCTTCCGGCGCATTCTGAACCGCAAAGGCGGCGAGCCGCCGCGTCCTGAGGACGTGATTGACTGAAGATCTCAGCTTAATTCAGGGCAGGCGCCGATTACAGGAGAAAACTGTCTAGCTCGCCGCATCGCAGCCGAGCGAAAAGCGAAGGGCCGCGCAGACCTCGTGCATGCGCCGTGGGCTGAGTTGCGCCACGCGTTTGCCCAGCCGGTCCTGCGCGACGGTGACCGCATTGTGCAGGTTGACGACGCAGGGGCTCTTCATGCCGTCCTCTTCGCCGAGCGGCACCTCCGACGGCACGCCGCGGATGGTGGAGCTGATGGGCGCGACGGTGACGGTGGCGAGATAGGCGATGGCGCTTGAGCGCGTGAGCACCAGAACCGGCCGCTTCTTGTCCGGCACGGCAAAGCTGTAAAGACGGACGTCGCCGCGGGCTATTCTTCCGGCCACACGGCCTCCGCTTCCCATAGTCCGGCCTCGCTGTGGGCAGCGGCCCGCCGGGCGTAGCCTGCGCGATCACGCTCCTCAAGGGCGCGCAACTCCGCTCTCCGCAAATGCTCGCGCAGCGCCTCGCGCACCAGCGCGGAGCGGTTCTGCTTTGCGCGGCGCGCGGCCCGGTCGGCGGCCTCCAGCAGCTTTTTGTCGAGAACAATCTGCACGGTTTCCATCGATGCTCCTGCTCCACAGTATACTCCACAATCAATTCCACAGTTAACTCCACAGTGAAGGCGGATGCGCGGGTTACGGCAATGAGGACCCCGGCATGCGGCATCGCGGGAATCCATAGACCGGCGAACGGGCTGCATGTACATTGATTGCAGTGAAAATGGTGCAAACGCAGTCCAGTCCACAGTCCGGTCCACAATCCAGTCCGCACTCCAGTCGCGGGCGAAAGATTGCCGCCGCAGCCATTGTGGCCGCGGGGGTGGTGTTTGTGCTGGTGCTGTTTACGGTGAGCCTGACGGCGAAGGATGCCGCCGACCGCGACTTTATCGGCTACTGGGCCACGGGGCAGCAGCTTGCGCGCCACGCCAACCCTTATGACGCCGCGGCGATGATGCGTTTGGAGCAGGCCCAGGGCTACACGCTGCCTGCGCCGCGCATCACGCCGAGCCCGCCGGTGGCCTTTCTGCTGCTGCTGCCGCTCGGCTGGATGGGCGCAAAATGGGGCCTGATTGCGTGGTTGCTGGTGCAGATGGGCTGCGTGGGGCTGAGCGTGTGGCTGCTGTGGCGGATGTTTGGCCGGCCAGACTTGAAACAGGAATCGCGGCCGGGCTCGCGGCCGAATTCGCGACCGGACTCGCGGCTGCATTTTGCCGGCCTGCTGTTTGCGCCCGTTCTCGCGTGTCTGGAGGCCGGGCAGATTGGCATCTTCTTTCTGCTGGGCATGATGGTGTTTCTGGTCTTCCACGAGAAAAGGCCGGCGGTGGCCGGGGCGGGCCTGCTGCTGTGCGCGCTCAAGCCGCATCTGTTTCTGCCTTTCGTGCTGGTGCTGGCGCTGTGGATGCTGGCGCACCGCGTGCAGGGCGCGAAGATGCTGGCCGGGTTCCTGACGTTTCTGGCGCTAAACACGGCGGTGACGCTCTGGTTCGATCCGCACGTGTGGACGCAGTATCTGGCCATGATGCACGGCTCCGGCATTGAGAACCGGTTGACGCCGACGCTGGGCGAGGGGCTGCGCGAGATTTTTGGGCAGCGCGTGGTGTGGCTGCAATGGGCGCCGGAGGTGGTGGGCTGCGTGTGGGCGGTGACGTATTTCTGGCGGCGGCGCGCGCACTGGAGCTGGCTGGACGAGGGGCTGCGCGTGCTGCTGGTGGGCGTGGTGTGCACGCCCTATGAGTGGCTGACGGACGAGGCGGTGGTGCTGCCGGCGGTGGTGGCGGGCATGTTTCGCGCGGAGGCGCGGGGACGGTCGCTGGTTCCCATTGCCGTGGCCGGGACGGTGGCGCTGGTGGAGTTGATGGCCGGCGTGCAGATTACCGGCTGGGGCTACGTGTGGACGCCGCTGGCCTGGCTGGGGTGGTATGTCTATGCGACAGGTGGCGCAGCGCCACAGGCTTGAGGGGGCCCGCGGCGCGCGCATTCGAGCAGCTCCGGCAGGACGGCGAAGAGCGGCGATTCCTGCTTGGCCGCGCCCGTTCAGGCTCTCTGCAAGGCCGCTGCCGACGGCTTGCGCCTGAACGACGAAGGCCTCTCGGACGAAGACCGCTTGCGCCTGAACGACGAAGGCCTGTCTGACGAAGACCGGTCGTTGGAGCCGCGTGTGGGTTGCGTGGCCTTGTGCGTTGCCTTGTGCGTTGCCTTGTGCGTGGCCTTCTGCGTGGCCTTGTGGGTTGCTTTGTGCGTTGCCGCACCGGGGGAAGCGGGGCTGTGCGATTGCGATTCACGCGAGGGACTGCCGGCGGTCTCGCCCTCCGTGGAGCGGACCCGGAAGCGCTTCATCTGGATGGAAAGCGTACGCTCAATCTTGCGCAGCTCATTGCGCTCCCCTGCGCCGGCAAAGGTGGAGGCCACGCCGCACGCGGAGGCCCGCCCGGTGCGGCCCACGCGATGAACAAAGTCCTCGGGCTGCCTGGGCAGGTCGAAATTGACCACGTGCGCCACGTGCGCCACATCAATGCCGCGGGCCGCAACGTCAGTGGCCACCAGCACGCGGTGCCGCCCCTCGCTAAAGCTGCGCAGCGCGGCATTGCGCTGGGATTGGGAGCGGTCGCCGTGAATCTGCGTGGCGGTCCAGCCGGAGCGGGTGAGGCGGCGCGCCACGCGGTCTGCGCCGTGCTTGGTGCGGACGAAGACCAGAAAGCTGCCCTTTTCCACGCCCAGCAGGTGCTCCAGCAGTTCCTGCTTTTGGCTGTGCTCCACCTCGAAGGTGCGCAGCTCAACGTTCTCCGCCGGCTTGAGCACTGAGCCAATCTCAATGCGCGCGGGATTATCGAGATACTTGCGGGCCACCTCTTTCACCGCGCCCTCCAGAGTGGCGGAGTAGCAGAGGGTTTGCCGCACGGCGGGCAGCACCGAGGCAATGCGCGCAATGGCCGGCTGGAAGCCCATGTCGAGCATGCGATCGACTTCGTCAAGCACCAGAATCTTGATCTGGTCCATGCGGACGAGCTTGCGTTTGAGAAAGTCCTCAAGACGGCCGGGCGTGGCCACGATAAGCCGCGCGCCGCGGCGAATGGCGTCAAGCTGCGAACGCTCCTGAAGGCCGCCGACCACCAGGGCCACGGACTGCAGCGGCGTGGTGCGAATCGCCTTGAATGCCTCCTCCACCTGCATGGCCAGCTCGCGCGTGGGCAGCAGAATAAGGGCCTGGGCGGCGTTGCGATCCTGGATCTTCTGCAACATTTCCACGATGGGAATGAGGAAGCTGAGGGTCTTTCCGGTTCCGGTTTGCGCCGTGGCCAGCACGTCGCGGAGCTCAAGCGCCGGGGGAATGGCCCCGGCCTGCACCGGCGTGGGGGTAAGAAACTTGTTGGCGTTGAGCCGCGCCAAAAGGGCGGGCGAAAGGGAGAACTGCGAAAACTGAGTCGTCAAAATAGGGTCGATTCCTGTGGGTTCCGGGAGCCCCTTTTCCCTGTGGGGCCTGCAAACGGAACCGGACGCGCGGGGCGCACGCCGAACACGACGCACGCCTGCCGCGAAGATTTTTGCGTAAGGGAGAACCGAAAGTCGAAGTCAAGACCGGCTCGCCTGCATTTTCCATGGAGGAAGATGCGCAAGCCCGGAGCTGCCACACGCCGCTTGTACGCCGAACGGCACACTGCCGGACGGCACCATGCTTCCAGACACATCCGGAAGGCTGCCCGAAACGAGGGACGGCAATCATGGTCACGCTGTAGGGGCTTGGGGAAATCGGTGTTGGCAAAGTTGCCCTTGGAGGGGCAATCCGCTGCTCACGTCCAAACAACTGAGCGCAACACCAGTGTAGCACGAATGGAGCAATTCTCCCCATGCGCGCACCGGAACCGGAACATCTCCCGTTGCCTTTCACCCCCGGACAAGCTTGCGTTGCAGGGCTTCGAGGGTCTGGCCCTTGGTTTCAGGATAGAAGAAGAGCACGGTGAAGAACTGCACCACGGTCATGACGGCGAAGAAGATGAAGGGCGCGCCGCGGCCCATGCCGGTGGCGATGACCGGAAACGAGAGCGCGATGATGGTGTTCATCGTCCAGTGGCTGGCGTTGCCCACGCCCTGGCCTTTGGAGCGCACGTGGTTGGGGAAGACCTCGCCGATATAGACCCAGATGACCGCGCCCTGCGAGAGCGCGAAGAAGGCGATGTAGACGACCAGCAGCCAGACGAGCATGCCCTGGTGCGCGCCGGCCGAGAATATCCACGCTACGCCGCCCAGGCAGACGGCGGTGCCCGCCGCGCCAATGAGCAGCAGGGTCTTGCGGCCCAGCTTGTCAATCACGCTCATGCCCACGATGGTGAAGACCAGATTGGTGAAGCCGATCATGATGGCCTGCTGGTCACCGGAGAGCATGCTGAAGCCCGCGGCCTGAAAGATGTCGTTCAGGTAGTAGAGAATCGCGTTGATGCCGGCGAGCTGGTTGAATGCGCCGATGGTGATGGCGAGGAAGAGCGGGTAGCGGTACTTCCAGCGGAAGACGGGCTCGTGGGCGGAGACGTGCTCCTCGGCCAGCGCGGCGCGAATGTCGGCCAGCTCGGCTTCAGGGTTGGGGTCGCCCATCATCTTCAGCACTTCCAGGGCTTCGTCAATCTGGTTGCGCGAGGCGGACCAGCGCGGGCTGCGGGGAATGCCGAAGAGCAGCGCGAGGAAGATGAGCGCGGGCAGCGCGGCCACGCCCACCTGCCAGCGCCACGTGGTTGCGCCCAGGTCCAGCAGGCGCATGCCGTAGTTGGACGAGTAAGCGACCAGAATGCCGAAGACCACGTTGAACTGGAACGCGCCGACAAGGCGGCCGCGCCACTTGGCCGGAGACAACTCCGCAATATAGACCGGGCCCAGCACGGACGACGCGCCGATTCCCAGGCCGCCGACAAATCGGAAGACCATCAGCGCGGGCCAGTTCCAGGCCAGGGCGCTGCCGATGGCGGAGATGATGTAAAGGATGGCGGTCAGGCGCAGGGTTTCGCGGCTGCCCAGCTTGTGGCCCACTGCGCCGGCGCCGAAGCAGCCCACCACCGTGCCGATGAGCGCGATGGCGACGGTCCAGCCCTTGCCGTAGTCGCTGAGGTGATAGAGCTTTGTGACGGCGTCGATGATGCCGGAGATCACCACCGTGTCAAAGCCGAACAGCAGCCCGCCCAGCGCTCCCACCAGCGTGGCCTTCATCAGTTTTCCGTTCGGTCGCATGTCAACGGCTCTCTTCCACAGGTTTCACGCGCAGGCGCAACGCCTCATCGTACAGAGGACGGACGAGCCGGAGCAACGAGGATTTTGCGTGAGTGAAGGTGCAGCGGAAAATATATGCGAGGCATCTGCGCGGGGAACGCCGGCGAAGCGGCCGTGCGATGCGCGACTGCGGGGGAATGGCACGGCCCGAGCGCTTTCCTCTCCGGTCACGGCCTTTACGCGCCGGGTGCTGCTTTCAAGCTCGGGGCGTGCTCTTACGTGCCCGGCGTAACCAGCAGGGCGCGGCACAAGTGGCTGCCCGCGGCCGTCCACGAGGTCACCATCTCAGTTTCCAGTGAAGCGCAATCGCCGGCTTCGAGGATTTCGCGCACGCCGCCGGTGTCCATCTCCAGTTGCCCCTCGAGGACGTAAACAAAGCAGCCTGTTTGGGTGCTGCCTCCGGGCGAGAAGGGCGCGCCGCCGGCGGCAAGCTCCAGCATCTGCACCACCAGGCGAGCCTCTTCCGGCGCGCCTTGCAGCGGCGTCACGCGCGGCTCCTCCGGCGCGCGGGTTTTGCCGGTGAGGTGGGCCTTGCGCGTGATGGAAAGCGAGTGGCGCGAGGGCTCTGAGAAAAAGTGGCTCAGGCCCACGCCGTAAACACCGCAGATGAGCCCCAGTGTGGGCAGCGTGGGAATCATGCGGTCGGTTTCAAGCTTGGAAAGCAGGGCCGTGGAAAGGCCGGTCTCTCCGGCCAGACGGGCCAGCGTAAGCCCTTTGCGCATGCGCAGGGCGCGCAGCTTCTTCCCAATGCAGTAGAGCTCCAGCGGCCAGCGCGCTTGTCGCACGGTCTTGGTCATGGCAACTCCTCCCAGTTCGAGTGTTGCAGCGGGCGCATTGCACAATCTGGAAGATTCGTGGAAAATTTCCTTTGGAGCCACGCAAGCTGCTGCGCTGCAAGGTTCCTGGCCGCTGAACCGTTGCAACAATGGTTCCCTTTGGCGCATCGAAGCGGAGATGTGCCTGCGCCGCAAGGCTGAGGCACGGCAGTTAACCTTTCATCCCCGGAAAGGATTGATATTGATCATGTCCCCCCTCTCACTTCGCAAGCAGATTGCCCTCCTGCCCGCCTTTGCGGGCCTTTGCGTGCTGACTTTGTGGCTGGCTTCTGCTCCGGCGGCGCAGGCGCAGAAAAAATCCGCGGCGGAACCGCCGCCCGACGTGCTGGTGCTGAGCAACGGAGACACGCTTCACGGCCGCTTTGTGAACTCGATTGACGGCAAGGTGACCTTCCACAGCGATTCCCTGGGCGACGTTACGCTCTCCTGGGACAAGGTTCGCAGCCTGCGCGCGCACGAGCGCTTTGCGGTGGTGAACAAGAGCGTGAAACTGCCCGGCAACGCGCACACCGAAAAAATTCCGGTGGGCGAGCTGGCGGTGGAGGACGGCGCGATTACCGTGCAGGGTGAAAATGCGCAGCCCATCGCTCGCATTCCGGTAAAGGAGACGGCCTTCATCCTGAAGCAGGAGACGGTGACGCAGGCGGCGAAGGGCGAGAGCCTGCTGGCCGGCTGGGGCGGCTCGGCCACGCTGGGCTCGTCGGTGGTCACGGCCACGCAGAAGCAGTTCACCTTCTCCGGCGGGCTGCACCTTGCGCGCGTTGCGCCCTCAGAGAGCTGGCTGCGCACGCGCAACCGCACCATGCTGGACTTTACCGGCTCCTACGGCAAAATCACGCAGCCCAGCTACACCTCCGGCGGCGTGTTTGTACCGGAACTGGTCACCAAGTCGGCCATCTACCACGCTGACGCCGAGCGCGACGAGTACATCTCGCCGCGGCTCTTTCTGCTGGGCCAGACGGCCTTTGACCACAACTACAGCCAGAACCTCGACCTGCAGCAGATCTACGGCGGCGGGCTGGGCTGGACGGTGCTGAAGACGCCCAGGCAGGAGGCCGACCTGAAGGCCACCCTGCAATATGAAGTGCAGCAGTTCATTCCCGACCCCGCGGGCATCACGCCCACCGCGCCCACCCAGCATCTGGTGGGCTCCACTTTCTCGGCCGATTACGCCTTGCATCTGCGGCTGTTTACCTTTGCGCAGCAGCTTGCCTATCTGCCGGCCTATAACCAGTTCCACGATTACTCAGCCAATGAAACCAATACCGTTACTTTTCCGGCGTACAAAAGTCTGAGCTTCTCACTGGGCACCATCGACAGCTATCTGAATGACCCGCCTGTCTCAGAACCGCCCACCAAACGCAACTCGTTCCAGTTCATCATGGGCTTGACGTATGCAATCCGCCCCCGGCAGTAAGTTGCCCAAGGGTCATGGATGCGGCCTGCCGATGGCCTTTCAGTAATGAAATTGCGATTACCGGAAAGATGCGAAAAGGAACCCTGCGGCATCTTTGCGAATTGGTCCGCGCGTGGATAATCAAGCCAGCATGGGCCTGACGCACACGCAGAGGTGCGCGGGTTCCTGTGAATTTCAGGTATGGCTTTTTCCCCAGGTCGTACGGAACGGGCTTTCCCGTTGCCGAACTCCTCGCTGCCTTGCGCACGCGCGGAGCCGGAGCACTGATCGGTTGACGGCTTGCCCGGAAAGACGCGTTGGCAGAAATGAAAAAGAGGACCAGAGCACTGCCCGAAGAACGCCGGGCCGCTTATAGATTTGGCAGTTTCAGGCTGACATCCGACGGGACCCTGCTGCGGGGACAGACAGCCATCCATGTGTCTCCCAAGGAACTGGCCGTGCTGCGCTTTCTGCTGGCGCACGAGGGCCGGCTGGTGACGTCGGCTCAGCTCAAGCACATTGTATGGAAAGACCTGCACGTGACCGACGAGAGCGTGCCGCGCTGCGTCTCGTCACTGCGCGCGCGCATGCTGCCGGAGGAGTGCATTGACACGGAGTACAAGCGGGGCTATCGCATCTCGCTGCCCGTGGAGCGCTTTACCACGCGACATGCCGAGGCGCTGCCGCGACTGGCGATTCTTCCCTTCCTGGCCGGCTTTCAGGTGCCGGAATACATGGGTCACGCCGTGGCCGAGGAGACCGCGGCTCTGTTGACGCGCGACGCCGCCGGGCGCGTGACGCTGCTGGCGCGCGACTCCTGCTTTGCGCTGTGCGCCAAGGGGCTGGCCGCGCAAACCATTGGTGAAACGCTCAGCGCCGACCTGGTTCTCACCGGCACTCTGCGCGCGTTTCCCTCGCACCTTCGCCTGCGCGCGGAGATGATTCGCGTGGAAGACGGCGCGCAGGTGTGGGCTGAGGACGTGCTGGTGGCGCAGGCCGAGGCGGCCGCCGCGGAAAACGAGCTGGCGCGGCGCCTGGTGGCGCGGCTGGGCGGCGGGCTCAGCATCTTTGCCGCAGCGGACGAGCCCGAGGACGCCCCCCATGCGCAAAGGCGGGGCGAGGCCTACAACCACTTTCAGCGCGGCCGCTACGAGTGGCAAACGCTCACCCGGCATCGCATGCAGGACGGCCTGCAGGACCTGTTTCGCGCCACCGAGCTTGACCCCGGCTTTTTGCCCGCGCAGGTTGATCTGGTGAATGTCTACATTACGCAGGCGCTCTTCGGATTCATGGCTCCGGGCATTGCCGCCGAGCAGGTGCGCCGCGTGGCGCGCTCCATTCCCGGCGAGCTTGAGGGCTCCGAGATGATTCTTCCCGCCGTGGGCTGGATGCGCTTCCACGTGGAGCACGACCTGGCCGGCGCACTGCAAGCCTTTGACGCATGCGCGGAGCTGCCCCACGATCCGTGGACGACGCGGGCGCGCGTGCTGTTCGCGCTGAGCCGCCGCCGCTTTGCCGAGGGCGTGGCGCTGCTGGAAGAGGCCCTGGGCGAAGATCCCTATTCGCCGTGGCTGCACGCGCGGCTGGCATGGGCTTGGCACCTTGCGGGCGAAGCGGAAACCAGCGTGGCGCAGGCCGAGCGCGCACTGGAGCTTTTTCCTGAGCATAAAGGCACGGCGATTTACTCGGCCTCCATTCTGGCCTGCAACGGAGAAACCGCGCGCGCACTGCACATTGCCACGGAGTTTGCCCGGCGCGCATGCTACTTTGACCTGGCCAACTCCATCCACGCCTATACGCTGCTGTGCGCGGGCCGGCCTGAGGAGGCGCGCACCGTGCTGGAAAACATGCGCCGGCTGGGCCGCGAGCGCTTTGTGCTGCGCAGCTTCAACGCCGTGAACTGGCTGCTGCTGGGCGATGCGGAATCGGCCATCGCGGCCCTGCGCCACGCTGAGGCCACGCGCTGCCCGTGGTTCTTCCAGACGCTGGCCGACCCAAGGCTCAAGCCACTCCACGGTCACCCTGACTTCGAGCGGATGCAGCACCTGCTGCCGCGCATGGAGGCCGCCGCGGCAAGCGATGCCGCGGAAGCTTTCCGCGCGGTTGCCGACGCGGACCAGCCAAAAGTAAAGCGATAAATCTAGCCAAAGCATCGCTCAGCCTAGTAGAGTTTGTGCGGTTGGGATTGCCGTGCGCCGCGGCCTTGTGCAGGGCGCGCATGCCGGCCATTTTCCCCGTCAGGAGTTCGCGCATGTCTCTTCGTTTCCGGCTGCCCGCCTTGTCGCTCGTGATTGTTACCGCCTCCGCCGCACTGGTCAGCACTCAGATCAGCGCTCAGGCCAGCGCGCAGGCTCCTGCTCAGGCCCCCGCTCAGGCCCCTGCGCAGGAGCCCGCCTACAAGAACACCAGTCTCAGCGCCCAGCAGCGCGCGCATGACCTGGTGAGCCGCATGACGCTGGACGAGAAGGCGCAGCAACTGGAGGACTGGGCCACGGCCATTCCGCGGCTGGGCATTCCCGACTACCAGACGTGGAACGAGGCCCTGCACGGCGTGGCGCGCGCCGGTGATGCCACCGTCTTTCCGCAGGCCATCGGCATGGCGGCCACGTGGGACCCGGCGATGGTGCACACCATGGGCGATGTGGTCTCAGACGAGGCGCGGGCCAAGTTCAACCAGGCGCAGCGCGAGGGCAACCACCGCATCTTTTTCGGGCTCACCTTCTGGTCGCCCAACATCAACATCTTTCGCGATCCGCGCTGGGGCCGCGGCCAGGAGACCTATGGAGAAGACCCATTCCTGACCGGCACAATGGGCGTGGCGTTCATCCATGGCGTGCAGGGGCCTGACCCCACGCATCCGCGCGCCATTGCCACCAGCAAGCATTTCGCCGTACACAACGGGCCGGAGTCGCTGCGCCATGTCTTCGACGTGCATCCTTCGCCGCGCGACCTGGAAGAGACCTATCTGCCGGCCTTTCGCGCCACGGTGATGCAGGGCCACGTGGACAGCGTGATGTGCGCTTACAACTCGATCGACGGCTGGCCTGCCTGCACCAACAAGATGCTGTTGCAGGACCACCTGCGCCGCGACTGGGGCTTCAAGGGCTTTGTCGTCTCCGACTGCGGCGCGATTGTGGACGTGTACCAGGGCCACAAAAAAGCGCCGGACATGGAACACGCGGCGGCGCTGGCGCTCAAAGCGGGCACGGATCTGTCCTGCAGCATCTGGACGCCGGGCTTCAACACGCTGGCCAAGGCGGTGCGCGACGGGCTGGCGCCGGAGCAACTGGTGACCGAGGCCGTGGAGAAGCTTTACACCGCGCGCTTTGAGCTGGGCATGTTTGACCCGCCGGGTTCGAGCCCGTTCGACCGGATTCCCTACTCGGCCGACGCCTCGCCGGAGCATCGCGCGGAGGCCTTGAAGGCCGCCGAAGAGTCGATTGTGCTCTTGAAGAACGATGGCGCGCTGCCGCTCAAGAGCAATCACGGACGCATCGCGGTGATTGGGCCCACGGCGGACCTTCTGGCGTCGATTCTGGGCAACTATGTGGGCACTCCGGTGGATCCGGTAACGCCGCTGACCGGCATGTTGCAGAGCTACGGCGGCGATGTGCTCTATGCGCAGGGCTCCACGCTGGCCGAGGGCATGGGCGTGCCGGTGCCGCGCACGGCCTTCGGCATGGGCAGGGGTTTGAAGACCGAATTTTTCGCAACCCCGGACTGGACCGGCCGCCCCGTGGCCGTAACACACTCGCCGGACGTGCAGACCGACTGGGAAAATGCAAAGCCTAATCCGAACGTGGACACGCACAACTACAGCGTGCGCTGGACCGGCACGTTGCAGGCGCCCGCACCCGGCCACTATGAATTTTCGCTCGTCGCCGGCGACAGCTTTCCCTATTCGCCGCGCGAGTCCTATCGCCTGCTGCTGGACGGCAAGGTGATTTCAGAAGGAAGCATGCGGCAGGGCCACGATCTCTCGTTCATGGGCAGCTTCAAGTCCGCACCCGGCGCCTCGCCCACCGCGCCGCCGCAGATGGAGACCCCCAGGGAACCGGAGTTTTCGGTCGATTTTGCCGACACGCATCCCCACCGGTTCGAGCTTGAGTATTCGCACTCCGGCGACCGCGCCGGCGGCGGCCTTACGCTGATGTGGAAGGCTCCGGCCGAGGCCCAGTTGAACGAGGCCGTGGCGCGCGCCAAAGAAGCCAATGTGGTGGTGGCGTTCGTGGGCCTCTCGCCGCACCTTGAAGGCGAGGAGATGAAGATCGACATTCCCGGCTTTGACGGCGGCGACCGCACCAGCATTCAACTGCCCGCCCCGCAGGAGAAGCTGCTGCGCGCCTTGGCCGCCACGGGCAAGCCGCTCATCGTCGTGCTGCAAAGCGGCAGCGCCGTGGCGCTGAACTGGTCAGAGGCGCACGCCAACGCCATCCTGGAAGCGTGGTATCCGGGCGTGGAGGGCGGCGATGCGATTGCGCGCACCCTGGCCGGACTGAACAACCCCGCTGGACGCCTGCCGCTGACCTTCTATAAATCGCTCAAGGGCCTGCCATCGTTTACCGACTACTCGATGAAGGACCGCACCTATCGCTACTTCACCGGCACGCCGCTGTGGGGCTTTGGCTACGGGCTCAGCTATACGCACTTCAGTTACGGCGCGGTCAAGCTTTCAAGCAGCACGCTGAAGGCCGGCGAACCGCTGACGGCCACCGTGACCGTGACCAACGCGGGAAGCGCGGCCGGCGACGAGGTGGTGGAAGCGTATTTGAAAACTCCGCAGGCCGGCGGGCCCATTCATTCGCTGGTCGCCTTTGACCGCGTGCATCTTTTGCCGGGCGCCGCCAAGGATGTGACGCTGCACATCGATGCGCGCTCGCTTTCCAGCGTGGACGACGAGGGCAACCGCGCCATCCTGCCCGGCGCTTACACGCTGAGCGTGGGCGGTGCGCAGCCTGAAGAGACGAGCGCGAAATCGGAGGCCGGCTTCACCATCACCGGCAGCAGGGCGCTGCCAAAGTAGCCAGCACTGCACGGCTGGCTTGCTACTCCAACAGGCGCGTCGTCCCGGTGGCGCGATCTTCTTCGCCGCCCGTCAAACCGAACTGGGCCATGATGGCGCACAGCAGCGCCCAGGCCATCACCAGCAAGCCGACGAGTGTGACAAGAGGGCCGCCGACGGCCGCGGGTCCATAGGTTGCGAGTTGCAAGTGCAGCGAGGAGCCGGCAAATGGATACGCCGCGCTCATGCCGGCGGTCCCGTGGCAATAGCCGAACGTCAGCCACAATCCCGCGGCCAGCAGAATCACGGAAAGAATCAAGGGTCGATCCGATCTCATAGGCGACCTCCCTTCCCCTCCAGTTGTGATGGCGTTTTTGCGGGAGAGGATACTCAGCGACGATACGCGCCCTGAAAAAAATCGGCGGCAAGAGGGTTGCCCCTTGCCGCCACCGGTTGTGCCTGCCGGGCAGCCTGATTCCCCGTCCGCCCGTGGCCCTGACCGCAGTTGCTCTCTGCCTTAATCCCCGTGTTGCGATCCCTGTGCTGCGCCTACACGCCCGAACCTGGATTTGAGCCCGGATTTGAACCGGGAGTTGATCCCGGATTCGCGCCCGGATTTGAGCCCGGATTTGCGTCGGGAGTTGCGTCAGGATTCGGCTGCGCCGCAGGAGCCGGCGCCGTGCCATCCTGCGGCGGCGGCGGACCCATGCGGCGATGCATACGCCGCGCGCGGCCCATGCGCTGGTCGCGGTGACTCCAGCGTTCGCGCCGGTTTTGCCAGTTGGTCTCCAGCGTCTTCCATTGGTCCGGCGCAAGCTGCGCGCGGATGGCAAGCAGGAAGCGGGCGTTGGCCTTCTCCAGGCTGGCGCGCGCCATGGCGATCTTGTCAATCTGCGCCAGAATCTCGCTCTCGTTGGGATGGTCCTCGCGCATCATCGGCTGCATCATCAGCTCGGCCTTGTCCAGGTTGGCGCGCAGGTCAATCAGGTTCTCGCGATGGTCCAGCAGAATCTTGTCCATCGCCTTGCGCTGCGGGTCGGTCAGCTTCAGTTCGTGGATCATGCGCGGACTGTTCCACCACTGCCCGTGATCGCCGCGCGGGCCCAGCTCGCGCTCCATCGGCCCGCGATGCATGCCGAATCCCGGCCCCACGCCGTCCGGTCCGCCGCCGGGGCCGTCCTCCGGTCCCTGCGCACAGGCCAGGCCCGCCGCGACCGCAAGCGCCACGCACGCCAATGCCACCCTTGCTGCTCGTGCAATTCTCATTCCTGTTCTCCCTTCATCCTCTTCGTCTGTGCTTCCGTTGCCTTATTCTTGTTTGCCCGTACTGGCTGCCTTGTTCTCGTTTGCTGTCTTTCTTAAACTGTCGTTCGCTCGGCTGCCGGCCCGTGCGTCTCACTGGTTTGCGCTGGCTGTCTCCGTGCCGCCGGTGGTCATCAACTGGGCCAGCGGTTCCATGGCGCTGGGCACTTCGCGCGAGATGTCGCTCTCCACCTTGGCCAGCAAATCCTCTTCAGCCTGCTGGCGCTGCTGGGTCATCTGCTGCTGCTGTTGCAGCAACTGTTCATGTTGCATCGTTGCCAGCACCTGCTGCTGGCGCCGCTCATACAGCAGGCCGGAGGCCGCGCCCACCGCCATCAGCAAGGCCAGTGAACATGCAACGGCCAGCCGCCAAACCCTGCGCCGCGCAGGGCGCACCGCGCGGGAACGGCTTTCCATGGTCCGGCTCCAGACTTCGTTGCTCCAGACTTCGTTGCTCCAGCCGTGCACGCTGGCCTTGAAGTGGCCAAGCGCCTGGCTCAGCTCCGGCTCCAGTTGCATCTCTTCTCCGTTTTGCAACTCGCTGCTCATTTCCGGTTCATCTCCCGGTTCATCTCTTCTTGGCTCATCGTTTCCCTCTCAGCTCCGCACGCACCCGGGCCAGCGCCCGCGACAGATGCGCCTTCACGGTGCCTTCGCTCAGCCCCGTGGTTGCGGCAATCTCGCTCAATTCCATCTCTTCCACAAAGCGCAGCAGAAAAACCGTTCGCTGCCGCTCGCTCAAACCCTCCACGGCGCGCCACACGTGGCCCACCTGCTCCCGCGCCAGCAGCGCCTGCTCCTGCGAGGCCTGGTTGCTGGGCAGCCAGTCACTGGCCTCATTCACGTCTACGGCGTTGGACTGCGTTTGCCGCCAGAACTGCAAACGGCGATTGCGCCAGTGGTCCTTCTGCAGGTTGATGGCGATCCGCATCAGCCACGTCATTGCGCTGGACTCGCCGCGAAACCGCGACCAGTTGCGATGCGCCTTCAGAAACGTCTCCTGCGTCAGCGTCTCGGCCATCTCCGCATCGCGGGTGCTGGCCAGCAGGAACCGGAAAATCCGCACGCGATGGCCATCCGCCACGCGGGCAAACTCTTCAGCGGCCATTCCCTCTGCCGTGGCGCTTGTCATGGATTCCACTGTGGTGCCGGCTGCCATTGTTCAGGTAGACGGGCGCACCGGGGCCAAGTTTACAGCCGGCGCGGTTTTCTTCTCCGCGCGCGGATTGCGGCATAGATTCCGGCTTGCGCGGTTTCCCGGCGGCGCGGTGCATGGGTGCTGATAGACTGGGCGTGGAAAACGCTTACCAGCGCGTCGCCGCCGGCCTCGGCTCCGCATCGGGCTTCGGCTCCGCATCCGGCCTCGTCCGGGCATGCCGGCACCCGCGGCGCACCGCGCAAGGCAACCTTCCGCAAAGGAACTCCGCAATGCTGCTTGAAGCCCTTCGCCAGCAGGTCCTGGACGCCAACCGCGAAATCGCGCGCCGCGGACTGGCGCCGCACACCTTTGGAAACGCCAGCGGCATTGACCGCTCCGGCGTGCAGCCGCTGGTCGTCATCAAGCCCAGCGGCGTGGACTACGCCTCGCTCACCACCGCCGACCTGGTTGTCACCGATCTCGACGGCACCATCGTCGAGGGCTCGCTGCGCCCTTCCAGTGACCTGGACACGCACACGCTGCTCTATCGCGAGTTTCCGCAAATCGGCGGCATCGTCCACACCCATTCCGAGTTCGCCACCTCCTGGGCGCAGGCCGGCCGCGCCATTCCCTGCCTGGGCACCACGCACGCCGACTACTTTCATGGCCCGGTTCCCGTCACCGAGCCCTTGACGGCTGCTGAGGTGGAGGCGGGCTACGTCCGCAACACCGGAGCCGTCATCGTTCGCTGCTTTCGCGCGGGCAAGCTGGATCCCGTTGCCGTTCCCGGCGTTCTGGTAGCCGGCCACGCACCGTTTGCCTGGGGAAAGTCCGCGGCTGAGGCCGTGGAGCACGCCGACGTACTCGAGTACATTGCGCGGCTGGCCTTCCGCAGCACGCTGCTGAACCCCGGCGTGACGGCCATTCCCACCCACGTGAGCGAGTACCACTACCAGCGCAAGCACGGCCCCAAGGCACATTACGGCCAAAAGCCGGGCTGAGGCCGAAAGAAGGCCGGCGCGGGGCAGTGCGAGGCAAGGTGCGGGGCAAGGCACGAGGCAAACGAACCGCTTATCCACCAAAGACCGTTCCGAATCAACGGCAATTCGGCGTACAATACCGGAGAAGCGCGGTTTACGGCTCTGCAGTTTGGGGCTACGGATTTCAATAGGCTGATTTGCTTTTCTGGAATCAGGCTATGAATTCCCAGACCAGCGCTTGAGGAGAACCCTGCACGGGATGGGGTGGCAGCCGGCTCGACGCGCCTTCATCTCGCGTGCATTCAGTGGTTTCGCCGGAAGTTTCGCCGAGTTTTGCCAGGCGGCGCGGCGTGGCAACCCACGTGCATTGCAGGAAGTGGAAGCTAAAGAGAGCTCCTGCGATGGAGACAAGTCTATTCAACCGCTTGCAAGCGACATTGCTGGCCGTTGCCACGGCCGGGCTGGTGTTTCTGGCGGTCTTAAATTTCCGGCAGGAAAGGGCCTTCCAGCAGCCCACGGACGGCGTGTGGTGGAGCGAGGCCACGGGCGACGCTGGCCTGGTGGCCCAGCGTGTGCTGCCCGGCAGCCCCGGCAAGCTGGCCGGCATTCGCGACGGCGACCTGCTGACGGATGTGAACGGCGAGCCCGCCACGCATCTCTCCGACCTTGAGCGCGAACTCTATCCCATCGGCGTCTACGGCAAGGCCGACTACTCGATTACGCGCCAGGGCGTGCGGCTCGACACGCCGGTGGCCGTCTATCTGGAGCCCACCTCGCGCGGCGTGGAGCAGGCGCTGCGCCTCATCGGGCTCATCTATCTCGCCATCGGCATTTATGTGCTCTTCCGCCGCTGGACGGCTCCGCGCGCCACGCACTTCTTTGTCTTCTGCCTGGTTTCGTTCGCCTTTTACGCGCTCAGTTACACGGGCAGATTCGACGCGCTGGACTGGATGGTCTTCTGGCTCAACCTGACCGCCGAATCCCTGCAACCAGCGTTATTCCTGCACTTCGCGCTCAGTTTTCCCGAGGAACGGCTCAAGGATGCCCGCCGCCGCTTCCTCATTCCGCTGCTCTATGCGCCCGGCGCGCTGCTGCTGGGGATGTGGGTGGTGGCGCTGAACCGCTGGGAGGCCACGGGACTGCTGAAGCACCGGCTGGAGCAGGCGGGCACCGCCTATGTGGCGGCTTTTTACGTGCTGGCCGCGGCGCTCTTCGTTCTCAGCTATCGCCGTGCCAACTCGCCGCTGCTGCGCCAGCAACTCAAGTGGCTCATGCGCGGCGCGCTGCTCTCCGTGCTGCCCTTCACGGTCTTTTACGCCATCCCGTTCCTCTTTGATGTGCAGATGCCGGGCCTGCTGACCAGGATTGCCGGCATCTCGCTGGTCTTTATCCCGCTCACCTTTGCCTGGGCCATTGTGCGTTACCGGCTGATGGACACCGACCTCATCTTCAAGCGCGGCGTGGCCTACACGCTGGCAACGGGCATGCTGCTGGGTACCTATTTCGGCGTCATCGCCATCGTGGCGGAGATGGTGCACATCGGCACGCCGGAGTCAGTGGGCCGCTGGGCTTTCTGGTTGGCGGTGCTGGTTACGGCGGCCATCTTTGACCCCCTGAAGCGCCGCGTGCAGGGCTGGGTGGACCGCGTCTTTGACCGCCATCGCTACGACTATCGCAAGGCGCTGGTGGAGTTCGGACGCGGGCTGAGTTCGGAGACCAATCTGAAGGAGCTGCTGAGCTCCATTGTGGAGCAGTTGCCGCACACGCTGCTGGTGGCCCGCGTCGCCGTCTTTATGGCCGACAAGCCGAACGCGGCGAACGGCGAGGGCGCGCTGCGGCTGGCCGCCTCGCACGGGCTTACGCTGGAGGCGCTGGCCGCGCAGGACCGCCTGGCGCTGGGCTTTCTTGACTTTGACCGCGACACCCGGCACTCGCACATCTTTTTTGAAAACACGCAGCAGATTCTGCACCTGCCCGCGCTGGAGCAGCAGACGGCCTCACTGCTGGACCTGAACTACTACCTGCCCTGCCGCGTGGCCGACAGCGCCGCCGGCAAACGGCCGGCCGCCAGCCGCACCATCGCCGTCATAGGCCTGGGCCGCACCCTGGGCGGCGACTTTCTGTCCAGTGAGGATGTGGAACTGCTCGAGTCGCTGGCCAGCTACATCGGCATCGCCCTGCAAAACGCCAGCCTTTACACGCGGCTCCAGGAAAAGATCAGCGAGTTCGAGCGGCTGAAGGAGTTCAACGAGAACATCGTCGAATCCATCAACGTGGGCATTCTCGCCGTCGATCTCGAGGACCGCATCGAAAGCTGGAACGCGCAGATGGAGGCCATGTACGCGCTCAGCCGCGGCGAGGCCATCGGCCAGCCCGCAGCCGGCGTCTTTCCGCCGGAGTTTCTTGAGGCGCTGGATGCGGCGCGCCACGAGCCCGGCGTGCACCACCTTTACAAATTCCCCATCACCACGCGCGCCGGCGAGCAGCGCACCGCCAACATCGCCATCGCGCCGCTGCTCTCGCGCGACTTTGTGGCCGTGGGCCGCATTGTGCTGGTGGACGACATCACCGAGCGCGTTTCACTGGAGGCCCAGCTTGCGCAGGCTGACAAGCTCAGCTCCATCGGCCTGCTGGCCGCCGGCGTGGCGCATGAAATCAACACGCCGCTGGCCGTCATCTCCAGCTACGCGCAGATGCTCTCAAAGCAGATGCGCGGCGACCAGCGCCTGGGACCGGTGCTGGAAAAAATCACGCAGCAGAGCTTCCGCGCCTCGGAGATTGCCAACGGCCTGCTGAATTTTTCGCGCACCTCCACCACCGAGTTCCGCGAGACGGACCTCAACCAGGTTATCCGCGACACGCTCTCGCTGGTCGAGCATCAGCTCAAGACCGCGCAGATTGAAGTGGAGATGGAGCTGGCCGCGCAACTGCCCGCCATCCACGGCAACCCCGGCAAGCTGCAGCAGGTCTTTCTCAATCTGCTGCTCAACGCCAAGGAGGCCATGCCCGGCGGCGGCCGCCTGCGACTGGCCACGCTGGTCAACGGCCACGTGGAGGCCGTCATTGCCGACTCCGGCGCCGGCATTGCGCCCGAGCACCTCAAGCGCATCTACGATCCCTTCTTCACCACAAAGACAATGCCCAGGCCCGGCGAGCGCCGCGGCACCGGGCTGGGACTCTCCGTCACCTACGGCATCATCCAGGAGCATGCCGGCAAAATCGAAGTGGAAAGCGCCGTGGGCGCCGGCACCACCTTCCACATCGAGTTCCCACTGTTAAGGAAGTCCGTACATGCCTGAAGTTGACGAGCCTCTAAATTTTTCATCACCCGCTGCCAACGGTTCCTCCCTCTCCGCCGGCGCATGCATCCTGGTCATCGACGATGAAGCCGGCATCCGCGAGTCGCTGGAGGTGCTGCTGACGCTGGAGGGCTATGCGGTCACCGTGGCCGCCGACGGCGAGCAGGGACTGCGCTCTCTTGAGATGGAGAGCTTTGACCTTGTGCTGCTGGACCTGGCGCTGCCCGGCCAGAGCGGCCTGGAGCTGCTGCCGCAGATTCGCGAGCGCCAGCCGGAGACGCCGGTCATCATGATCACCGCCTACGGCACGGTGGACAACGTTGTGGAGGCCATTCGCGCCGGCGCGGAAAACTTTGTCCAAAAGCCGTGGGACAACGAAAAGCTGATGGCCGACATCCGCTCGGCCATTGCCCGCCATCGCGCCGAAGAAGAAAACCTGCAGCTCAAGCGCACCCTCAAGCAGCGCTACAACTTCACCAACATCGTGGGCAAAAGCGATGTGATGCTGCGCATCTTCGATCTTGTCGCGCAGGTTGCGCCCAGCCGCTCCACGGTGCTCGTCCAGGGCGAAAGCGGAACCGGCAAGGAGCTCATCGCCAAGGCCATCCACGCCAACTCCACGCGCAGGGACAAGCCTTTTGTGCCCATCAACACGGGCGCCATGCCATCTGAGCTGCTGGAGTCCACGCTCTTCGGCCACGTCAAGGGGGCATTCACCTCGGCCATCGCCTCAAAGAAGGGCCTGTTTGAAGTGGCCAACGGCGGCACGCTCTTCCTGGACGAAATCGCCACCATGGGCACGGACACGCAGGCCAAGATTCTGCGCGTGCTGCAGGACCGCCGCTTCATGCACCTGGGCGGCATTCATGAGATTCAGGTGGACGTGCGCATCATCGCCGCCACCAACATCGATCTGCGCCAGGCCGTGCGCGACGGCCGCTTCCGCGAGGACCTCTACTACCGCCTGAACGTCATCACCGTGGACCTGCCGCCCCTGCGCGCGCGCCGTGAGGACATTCCGCTGCTCTGCCAGCACTTCCTTGATTTCTATGCCGAAGAAAACGGCCTGGCTCCGCGCAAACTCACACCGGACGCCATGCGCGCACTGGTGGACTATGAGTGGCCCGGCAACGTGCGCGAGCTTGAGAACTGCATCGAGCGCGGCGTGGTGCTCTCCTCGGGCCCGGTCATCGGCTCTGACCTTTTGCCAGGCCACATCACCGGCCGCAGCTTTCAGGACGCGCTGCTCGAGCACAATCCCAACGCCTCGCTCTTCGACATCATGGAAGACATCGAGCGGCGCATCATCGTGGAAAAGCTGGAGCGCTGCAACTGGAACCAGACCGACGCCGCCGAGCAGTTCCACATTCCGCTCTCCACGCTCAACCAGAAAATCAAGCGGCTGAATATCGAGATTCGCAAGCGCGGCCGCGAGTAGCGCACGCGCCTTCCGGCCAATGCCCGCACGCAAAACCGCAGCGAAAGGCCCACGAAACACTTGAGTCAGTCCGCTGCGGTTTTCCGGTACTGCCGTTGTCGAACTGTTCAGGCGAGTCTAGCGCGTCACTGTCTTGCGCAGCGGCTCCTTCAAGTCGAAGTTCACAATCGATTCCGAACGAATGACGAGCGCCTTGTTGCCGGTGTAGGCCGCGCCTGCCGTGCCCGCTCCGCCACCGGCCAGCGCGCCGATGAGCGCGCCCTTGCCGCCGCCCGCCAGTCCGCCGATGAGCGCGCCGGCTCCGGCGCCGCCGCCGATGAACGCGGCCGAGCGCTTGCCCTTGCCCTTCACGCTGACAACATATTCGCCCGCGCTCACAGGCGCTCCGCCAATCGCGTTCAGCTCAATGGCCAGCACCGCCTGGCCTTTGAAGTGGCCCTGCCCCTTTGCGGCCACCACCTGGCCCGAAACCTGCGTGCCCTTGGGATAGACCGTCTCGCCGGAGCGTGTGTGCAGCCCGGCCGTCAGCTCGCCGCTGAAGGGGTCGCCCACGTTGCTCGTCTTGGCGCTCAAGGTTTCATTGATGCGCACGGCAACGCGGGTGCCGGAGGGTACCGTGAGCGTGACGGGCTGCGGCGCGGGAGCCGCGGCCGGAGCCGGAGAAGCAGCCGAGGATGTGCCCGCCGGCGCCGCGGCCGACGAGCCTGCGGAATCCGCCGTGGGCTGGGCCGCACCCTGGGCCGCGCCTTGGGCACCCGCGCCGTTGGCCGTGGTGCTGTTGGTTGCGGGCGTGCTCTTGCAGCCGGTGGCCAGGGAGAGCAGAAGCAAAGCCGTTGCCGCCGGAACCGCCGGAATCAGACGACGAAAACGAATGGTGTGCATAGTCGTATCCTCTGGAGTCATCAGGAAGCCCGTGCGGGCTTCCTGGGGGTTTGGGGGGACTGGCAGGTGGAATCGAACCAGCCCTGCTTTGAACCGTGGCTGGCGCCTGCGGCCCGCGGCATTTCCAGCCGCCAAGCCATCATACACTCAGCCCTTGGCGCGCCGCGTGCGTGTGCCGCGCCCCGCCGGCGCGGCCGCGGACATCTTTAACGCATCGAGCCACATGCGCAGAAACCCGCGCAGATCCTCCGGCGGGCGCAGCCAGACATCGGCGGCTGTTTTGCGTCGCGCACGCCGCACCAGCACGCTGAGGTGTGGCGCCGCGGCCTGATTGATGGCGCGAAAAGCCTCTTCGTCGGTCACGTCGTCGCCCAGATAGGTGCATGGCGCGCCCCGAGCGTGCTCGCGTAGCAGCTCGCGCACCGCTCCGCCCTTGTCGCGCCCGCCGCGCAGCTCCAGGCCGGCCTCAAACTCCAGCAGTGTGAGCCCTTCAAGCCGGGCCAGCGGCTCAAAAAGCGCCCGCGTGCGCTGCTCAATCTGCCGTGCCTTCGCCGGTGCATGTCCGCGCCAGTGCACCACGGCGGCGTTGGGCTTGTCCTCATAAAGCCCGCCCAGCGCATCCTGCCTGAGCCGCGCGCGCACCTCGTCCAGCTTGCGCCGCGCCCCGGCGGGAATCTTCGCCTGCTCACGGCGGCCGCCGGAGCGCAGCCGCTCGGCTCCGTGCAGGCCCCACACTTCCAGCGGCGGGTCCAGCGCAAGCATGGGCGCAATCTCTTCCGGCGGCCTGCCCGTAATCACCGCCATGCGCGTGCGGCCCTCGCGCTGGATGCCGGTGAGCAGCTCACGCACGCACGCCCAGGGACGCGCCTTGAAGCGGTCCACGCGAAAGCCGGCCAGCGTGCCGTCATAGTCCAGCAGCAGCAGCGGGCGCGACGCGGACGTGAACGCGCGAAAAAATTCCTCCAGCTTTTTTACCGTCTTCGGGGTCAAGCTCAGCTCCGCTGGTTCCGGACTCAGTTGTTCCAGGCTCCGTTGTTCCAGGCTCCGTTGTTCCAGGCCCCGTTGATTGCGGCCCGGCTGATGTAAGCTCCGCTGGTTGCGCCTCCGCGCGTGTTGAAAGGGCACGCGCGTCAGGCCAGCTTCAGGTGCGAGTCGTCCGGGTCTTTCTTCACCACGCGCACCGTCTTGGACGCAAAGGCCTCATGGCTGCCGTTGCTCTCAATGCGCAGCTCGCGCAGCGCGCCCAGCACGCTGGCCGCCCAGCGATAGATGTTGTGCTCCATCACCTGCCGCCGCATGCGCCGCATCCGCATCCGCCGCTCCGCGCGATTCATTTCCAGGCCCACGTGGATGGCGCCGGCCACGCCGGAGATGTCATACGGATTCACCAGCAGCGCATCGCGCAGCTCCACCGCCGCGCCGGTAAAGCGGCTGAGCACCAGCACACCGTCCTCATCGTCGCGCGCGGCCACATACTCCTTGGCCACCAGGTTCATGCCGTCATGCAGGCTGGTCACCAGGCACACGTCCGCAACGCGATACCACCGGTTCACTTCCTCATGGCTGCATTGCCGCTCAATCAGCACAATCGGCCGCCAGTGCGCCGTCTGGTAGCGCTGGTTGATGCGGTCCACGGACTCCTCCACCTGGCGCGCCAGCTCGGCATAGCTGGGAATGCGCGTGCGGCTGGGCGCGGCAATCTGCACCATGGTCATGCGCTCGCGCTGCCAGGGATGCTGCTCCAGCAGCTCTTCAACGGCAAGCAGCCGCTCCACAATGCCCTTGGTGTAATCCAAGCGGTCCACGCCCAGCACCAGGCACTCGGCACGCACGCCAAACTCGGCCAGCATCCGTTTGCGCTCTTCCACCCGCTCAGCCTGCGCGCTCGCATCGTCCTCTTTGGCCAGCACCGGCGACGCGGGCCCCTCAAAGGCCACGCTCACCGGATAGGGCCGCACGGCGGTGATGTGCCCATGGCGGCGCACGTTCATGTGCTCGCGGTCGGTGCGCGACTCCAGCGCGCGGTCCACCGTGGCCAGAAAATTGTTGCAGTGCAGGGGAATGTGGAAGCCGATCAGGTCCGCGCCCAGCAGGCCGTCCAGCAAATCCGCCTGCCAGGGGCAAATGCCAAAAGCCTCGGGATTGGGCCAGGGAATGTGCCAGAAGATGGCCACGCGCGCATCCGGCCGCGCCGCCTTGATCATGCGCGGCAGCAGCGCGAAGTGGTAGTCCTGCACAAAGACGATGGGATTGGCGCAGCCCTCCATCTCCTCCAGCACAGCCGTGGCAAAGCGCTGGTTCACGCGCTGGTAGCACTCCCAGTCCGCGGCGCGAAAGATGGGCCGCGTGTGGGCAATGTGGCACAGCGGCCAAAGCCCCTCGTTGGCAAAGCCCTCGTAGTAGCGCGCGACCTCTTCCTCTGAGAGCCAGACGCGGCGCAGCGTGTAGCGCGGATCGTTGGGCGGCACGCGCAGGCGGTCAAACTCGTCCACAGTCTCGGCGTCCGCATTGCCGCTGCTGCTGGCCACCCACACGCCGTCGCAGGCGCGCAGCACCGGCTCAATCGCCGTCACCAGGCCGCTGGGCGGCACCTGGCACACAATGTCGCGGCCCTGCTTCACGTGTACATAGGGCTCGCGGTTGCTCACCACAAAAATGCTGCTGGCTCCGGCGCGCTTGCGCATGTGTACGCCCAGCCGCTCGGCGGTCCAATGGTGCTCGCCCGCGTCGCGCAATCGCGCTTCAGCCTCGGCCGCCGCACGCGCGGCAATCAGGCTCTCGGCCATGGTTTCCACCTCGCGCGCCAGAGGCCGGAAGAGGCTCATGTCGTCCACCTCCGCAACCACTTCCTCCTCTTCCGCGCTGCCGATGCGCAGCATGCGCAGACGCTCGGCCACGCGCATCATGGGCCGCATCAGGAACCAGCGAATCATCAGGAAGGTGATGCCGATCACCAGCACCGAAAGCACAACAATGCGCCAGAAGCTGCGCTGCCACAAACCCACGCTCTGGCTGCGAATGTAGCTCGCGTCGGAAACCAGCACCAGCGCGCCCTGCAGTCTGTTGCCGTTGTGCAGCGGAATCGACTCTTCCAGCCAGTCCTTGCCGCCCGTGGAGCCAAAAAGCGGCTGGTCGGCGCCCTTGCGCAGCGAGCGCTCGACGGCGGTTGCGGGAAGGCTCTTCAGCAGGCCGTCTTTGCCGGCCGACGCCACAAGCTTGCCTTGCGCGTCAAAAATCGCCACGTCCAGCATGCCGCTGCGCACGCGGTTCTGCGCCACCAGCAGCGGCAGCGCGGCCGTCTTGCCCGCGGCCAGCGCGGCCTCCACCTCAGGCCGCAGATTTTCCCCCAGCCAGCGCGTGCGGCCTTCCAGGTCTCCGCGAAGAAAATGCTTGTGGGCAATCACCTCAAAGTATGTGGAGGAAATCGAAACCAGAGTCACGCATGCCACAAGCGCAAGGATCAGCTTCAGGCGAAAGAAGTGCATATCTCCCCCTTTCCTCAGGTTTCACATCCAGCTCGTTGAGTCATGTCCGGCGCGCGCTGCGCCAGGCAAAGGTGTGGCCTTGTTCTCGCGGGTGGCCTTGCCGGCGCCCCGCATCAGGGGCATACTTCGGCCCTCGCGCATGCAAAATGGAACAGCGGCTCTTCCCAGCATTCCAGCGGCCGCCTTGCAACTGGCCGGCACGCCCATGCGCTATCCTGTGCATGAGCCCGGCCCGGACTCCGCTTCCGCGGCTCGTTAAGCGGGTCATTAGAGAGACGATGGACACGATCGAAAACAAGGTCAAGCAATTCGTGTTTCAGGTGCAGGACTACTCGCTGTTTGCGGCCCGCGCCTTCGCCAACCTCTATCGCCCGCCCATTTACTGGGCCGACTTCCTTATTCAATCCGACATTATAGGCGTCGGATCCATCTCTATTGTTATTTTAGCCGGTTTCTTCACCGGATGTGTACTTGCGCTGCAATCCTCGGCCACGCTGGCCCAGTTTGGCGCCACCGCAGTCACCGGCCAGTTTGTGGCCATGTCCATGATTCGAGAGCTCGGGCCGGTGCTCACCGGGGTCATGGTGGCCGGCCGCAACGCCTCCTCCATGGCCAGCGAGCTGGGCTCCATGGTGGTGACCGAGCAGATTGACGCCATGCGCGCCCTGGGCGTGGACCCCATGCGCAAACTGGTCACGCCGCGCATCTTCGGCTGCATCACCATGCTCTTTTTCCTCACCATTGTGGCGGACGCATGCGGCATCCTGGGCGGCGCCGCGGTCACCGTCTTCCTCAACCACCAGAACGGCTTCCAGTACCTCTCCATGGCCTATGAGCACCTGCACTATGCCGACATTCTGCAGGGCCTGGTCAAGCCGCTCTTCTTCGGGTACATCATCGCCTCCGTCGGCTGCTACAACGGCATGCGCACCACCGGCGGCACAGAGGGCGTGGGCCGCTCCACCATTCAGGCCGTCGTCACCTCGTCGGTGCTCATCATCGTGGTGGACTTCCTCGTGAGCCAGGTCATGATCGACCTGCTCAGCCGATGAGCGCCGCGCCGCAGTCCGCATCCTCAGCCGCCCCGGCGGAGGCGCCGGAACCCGTGCTCGAATTCCGCCGGGCCTCCATCGGCTTTGCCGGCCCTCCCGTGCTGCGACAGGTCAGCTTCGCGCTCGCGCCCGGCCAGACGCGCATCCTGCTGGGCCCGGCCGGCGTGGGCAAAAGCGTGCTGCTCAAGATGGCCAACGGCCTGCTGCCGCCCGACGAGGGCAGCATCACCCTCTTCGGCGAGGATATCTCCCGCCTGAGCGAGGAAAAGCTCTTCCCGCTGCGCACACGCACCGGAATGGTCTTCCAGGAAGGCGCGCTGTTTGACTCGCTCACCGTGCGCAACAACGTGGCCTACCAGCTCATTCAGGAGCGCGTGGCCGACGAGGAAATCGACGAGCGCGTGCGCGAGGCGCTGCGCTTTGTGGGCCTGGAGCAGACCTTCTCCATGTTTCCCGCCAGCCTCTCCGGAGGCATGCGCAGGCGCGTGGCCATTGCCCGCGCGCTCATTCACCAGCCGCACCTGCTGCTTTACGACTCGCCCACCGGCGGCCTCGATCCGGTCACTTCCACCACCATCATCGAACTCGTCGTCAAGCAGCGCGACGTCTATCGCACGCCCTCGCTGCTGGTTACGCATCGGCTGCAGGACGCCTTCATGATGCTCAACCACCGCTTTGACCCCGAGCGCCAGCGCATGGTGCCCATGGCCGAAGGCGAAACCGACCCCAACACCACCTTCCTGATGCTGAATGAAGGCCGCATGATCTTCGACGGCTCCATCCACGAGCTCATCCGCTCGCAGGATCCTTTCGTGCGCGAATTCCTGGCTTGAACCGGAATCCTGCCCGGAGCGCCGACCCTCGCGCTGCCAATGGACACGCAGGCGGCTCTGCTGGTATCCACAGGAAATGCGGATTCTCCGGATCTGCGCGCTTTTTCTGCTGGCGCTTCTTGCTGCGGCTCCGCTGGCGTCCCGTGCGGCCGCTTACTCCCTGCTGACCCATGAGGAGCTCATCGACCTCACCTGGCAGGACTCCATTGTCCCCCTGCTGCTCAGTCATTACCCCGGCCTCAACGCGGCGCAGTTGAGCGAGGCACGCGCCTACGCCTATGGCGGCTGCGTCATCCAGGACATGGGCTACTACCCCTTCGGCGACCGCTCCTTCTCAAACCTCACTCACTATGTCCGCACCGGCGACTTCGTCCTCAGCCTCTTCCGCAACGCGCACAACGCCGATGAGCTGGCCTTCGCCATCGGCGCACTCTCCCATTACATTGGCGACTCCATCGGCCACTCCCGCGCCACCAACCTCGCCGTGCCCGTGGAGTTTCCCCGCCTCGGCGCGCAATATGGCCCCGTGGTGAGCTATGCGGAGGGCAAGTACCAGCACGTGCAGACTGAGTTCGCCTTCGACATCAACGGGATTCACGATCGCCGCATGGCGCCCGTGCACTTCCTGCGCCACGTGGGCCTCAGGGTGTCCGTGCGCCAGCTCGCGCTCGCGTTCTACCAGACCTACGGCATCACGGAGAACTTTTCGGTCCTGCGCGGCCGCCGCTTCAACGTCTCCGGTTATCGCTTCGCGGTGCGCGCCTTCATTCCGCGCATTGCGTATGCGCTCACGCTGCTGCATCGCGGCAACGAGCCGCCTGAGATCGCTTCCGCCGAGGCCAGGGAGCTCGACGTGCAGGTGGCCGCCGTGGCCACGGCCAACGACTGGGACCATTACCGCCGCAAGGCCGGCATCGGCACCCATCTGCTGGCCATGCTCATCTTCATTCTTCCCAAAATCGGCCCGCTCAAGCTGGTGGCCGTCAAGGGCCCCACGCAGGCCACTGAAACTGAGTACATCCACAGCGTGCTGCTCTCTGAGAACGCGCTCCGCCTGCGGCTGGAGCGGTTTACGCCGCCGGCCGCGCGCCACTGGCACGGCGAGGATGAAAGCGTGATGGGTCCGCTCGATAGCCGCCACCCGCTGCCCAATTGCGACCTGGACACCGGCCGCGTGGTCCAGCCCGGCGGCTATTCGCTTACTGACAAAACCTATGCGAGCCTGCTGCACAAGCTGGTCCTCCATCCGCAGCAGCCCATTCCTCCCGGCATCAAGGCCGACATCCAGGCCTACTACGCCAACCCCAACGCGCCCATCACCACCAAAAAGAATCCAAAGCACTGGGCGCAGGTGCAGGCTGACCTGGAAACGCTGGCCGCCATGCCCACCAGCACTGAGGCGCAGCCCTACCCCACCTACGCTGAGGACGCGGCCGCCGCCGCAAAGTAGCCGGCGCTCCGGGCCGCGCTTTCCCGGCACAAGCCCGGTTTGCTAGCCTTCCACTTGCATCGTTCACGGCCCAGGCACGCAGCAAGACAAAGATCGGCAGGCAATCCATGGCTTTCAAATTCTCCGGCGTCGACTTCCTTCATCTCGACGCGTCCTTCAGTGAGGACGAGCTGCTCGTCCGCCGCACTGCACGCGATTTCGTCGCCGACAAACTCACGCCCATCATCGAGGAGTGCTTTCGCGAAGGCCGCTTTCCGCGCGAGCTGGTGCGCCCCATGGGCGAGCTCGGCTTTTTCGGCGCCAACCTTGAAGGCTACGGCTGCGCCGGCATGTCCAACGTGGAGTACGGCCTGGTGATGCAGGAACTGGAGCGCGGCGACAGCGGACTGCGCAGCTTTGTCAGCGTGCAGTCGGCGCTGGTCATGTATCCCATTTACACCTTCGGCTCAGACGAGCAGAAGAACGCGTGGCTGCCCGCGCTGGCCACCGGCGAAAAGCTCGGCTGCTTCGGGCTCACTGAGCCCGGCTTCGGCTCCAACCCCGGCGGCATGACCACCACCGCGCGCAAATCCGGCTCGGACTACATCCTGAACGGTGAAAAAATGTGGATTACCTCCGGCAACATCGCTGACATCGCCGTCATCTGGGCCAGGGTGGAAGACGAGGACCATCGCGTGCGCGGCTTCCTGGTCGAAACCGATCGTCCCGGCTTCCGCGCCGATGAGGTCCACGGCAAATGGAGCCTGCGCGCCTCGGTCACCAGCGGCCTTTCCCTGCAGGACGTGCGCGTGCCCAAGGCCAATCTGCTGCCCGGCACCGGCGGCCTCAAGAGTCCATTGATGTGCCTCAACCAGGCGCGTTACGGCATTGGCTGGGGCGCAATTGGCGCGGCCATGGACTGCTACTCCACCGCGCTCCAGTACGCGCAAACGCGCAAGCAGTTCCACGCGCAGCCCATCGCCAGCCATCAGCTCATCCAGGAAAAACTGGTATGGATGATTACCGAGATTTCAAAGGCGCAGTTGCTCTCGCTGCACATGGGCCGGCTTAAGGACGCAGGCGCCGTGGGCCACGAACACATCTCCATGGCCAAGCGCAACAACGTGTGGATGGCTCTCGAATGCGCACGGATGGCCCGCGACATTCTGGGCGCAAACGGCATCACGGAGGACTACCCCATCATGCGCCACATGATGAATCTGGAATCGGTGAAGACCTACGAGGGCACGCACGACATCCACGCGCTCATCCTGGGCCAGGCCATTACGGGCATTGCGGCGTTTTAGCCGCTGCTTCCGGCATCAGGCGGGAACCTGCGTCTCCTGGTGCGTGTTCTGATGCGTGTCCTGGTGCATCCCCTGGTGCGTGTTCTGGTGCTGCATCGGCACGGGAAACATCTCCGTTTCCTCGCCCGGCGTCTCGCTCGTCTCGTCCATCAGGATGGGCGTCAGGCACTCCAGCACGTTGCCCAGCACCTCACTGCGGGACAGCAGCTTTTCAATCGTGGCCCGAATCTCCGCCCGCTCCGTCTTTGCCGCCTCATAGGCTGCCTGATAACCGTTCATCCCACATTCCCCCGCTTCCCGCGATGCTAGCACGCGGCAAATCCTGCGAGGGCTGTGAATAACAAGGGGGAATTGAAAGAGTAAGGGCCAGCTTCAGCCCGTTTCAAGTCCGTTTCGAGTCCGGTTCAAGTCACTTTGGCGCGAATCTCCGCATCCTCCAGCGCAGCCATCAGCGCGGCCACGTCGCCAATGCGCGCGCCCAGCGCCGCCGGCACAATCTCGCACGCAGCCGCGGCCTGCGGCAGCGCCTCCTCGGCAATCACCCTCCGCGCCGGTCCCAGCACCCGCTCGCCCAGCGCCACGGCCAGCGAGCCCAGCACAATCATCTGCGGATTGAAAGCATCGATCAGCAGCGCCATGCCGCGACCCATCCATTGGCCCGCCACCTCGGCCACGCGCAGGGCATCCGCATCGCCGGCCAGCATCTCCTCCACCACCGTGCGAATTGCCGTCTCGCGCGTCCATCGCGTCGGATACATCTCCGCCGCCAGCTCCACCAGCCCCGCGCCGGAACCAAACGACTCCCACGACCCGCGCTTGCCAAAGCCCGGCGGCCCATCCTCCGCCAGCCGCCAGTGGCCAATCTCCCCCGCCGTGTCCGTGGCCCCGCGCACAATCGCGCCGTTCACAATCAGCCCCGCGCCCACGCCCGTGCCAAAGGTGAGAAAAATCAGGTGGCGCAAATCCGTGCGATCCCTGCCTTTGCCAAAACGGCCTGCACCGAAGCGAAACTCCGCCAGCGCGCCCGCGTTGCCATCGTGCTCCACGCGCACCGGCACATCAGGAAACGCCGCTTGCAGCGCGGCCCGCAACGCAACATTGTGCCAGCCCGGCAGGTGCGGCGGGTTCAGCAGAAATCCCTCCTGAATGCGCAGCGGCCCACCCACAGAAACACTCAGCGCCGCAATGCTTCGCCCCGCGCTCTCGGCCCGGTCCTTCACGCCGCGCAACGCCTCCACAATGCGCGGAAAGGTCTGCGCAAAGGGCTCTGTCGCGCGCGTGGGCATCTCCACGCGCTGCAGAATCTCGCCCTCCGCCGTGCCTTCCACGCAGGCCGTCTTGGTGCCGCCTGCGTCCAGGCCCAGAATCGTGTGCATCGCATTTCCTGCGCTCATTCGCGGCGATTCTACCACCCGCGTCGTCCTGCTCATGCGCACGCAGCCCTCGACAACCGCATCCCCATGCGGCATAGTCGATTGCATGCGTGCCCTGCTGAAATTCTCTGCCTGCCTTGTCTGCTCTGCCCTCGTCGCCGCTCCCGCCCTCACCCGGCAGGCCCGCGCTCAGCAAGCCGCCCCGCAGGCCATCGTCCTCCACGCCGCGCGCTTGCTTGAAGTCGACACCGGCAAAATCCTTTCGCCCGGTGAGCTCCTCGTCGAAGGCAATCGCATCCGCGCCGTGGGCACATCCGTCGCGCATCCGGCCGGCGCGCGCATCATCGACCTGGGCGACACCACACTGCTGCCCGGCATGATTGACGCGCACATCCATCTCTTTCTGCATCCCGGCGCGGAGGACCTGCAGACGGTCGAGGAATCCGTGCCGTGGCGCGTGATTCTGGCCGAACAGGCCGCCAAAGCGGACCTGATGGCCGGCTTCACCGCCGAGCGCGACATGGGCACAGAGGGCGCGGGCTCGGCCAGCACCGCCATTCGCAACGCCATCAATCAGGGCATCATTCCCGGGCCCCGCCTGCGCGTCTGCGCCAACGCCATTGACATTCTCGGCGGCCACGAGGACGCCAACGATTTCAATCCCGCGCAGCACGTGCTCTCCAACGCCGACCGCGCCAACAGCATCGAGCAGATCATCGAGGTGATGCGCGAGCAGCACAAGGAGGGCTCCGATTTCTTCAAGATCTACCAGACCGGCCCCGACCGGATGATCGACGGCGTTCTGCACACGCCCTACCAGTACACTCAGGCGCAACTGGCCGCCGCCGTCCAAGAGGCCAGGCGCATCGGCACCAACATCGGCGTGCACGCCATGGGCGAGCCCGGCACGCTTTACGCCGCGGAAGCCGGCGTGGCCAGCATTGACCACGGCACGCAGCTCAGCCCTGAGACCATGCGCATTATGAAGCAGAAGGGCATCTTCGCCGTGCCCACCTTCACCATCTTTGAGTACTTCGCCACACATCGCGGTTCGCAGGACCAGACCGCGCGCGAGGCCGCGTTGCTCGACTACAAAATCGCCGAGTTCAAAAAGCAGCTCGCCGCGGGCATCTCCTTCGCCGTCGGGTCGGACGTGGGCCCCTTTCCCCACGGCACGCAGGCGCGCGAGCTGGTGCTGATGGTGAAGTACGGCATGAAGCCGCTGGCCGTGCTGCAATCCGACATGATCAACGGCGCAAAGCTGCTGCGCTGGCAGGGACAGATTGGCCTGCTCAAGCCCGGCTACTACGCCGACGTGATTGCCGTGCCCGGCAACCCGCTCGAGGACATCGGCGATGTCCAGCACGTAAGGTTCGTGATGAAAAACGGCGAGGTGGTGCGGCAGTAATTCGCGCCGCCGCGCATTCGGTCAGATCGCAATCACCAGCTCTGAATAAGCCGCCAGCCGCGCATCGGCGGTCAGCAGCCGCATGGGCTCGGCCATCGCCTGCGCAATCAACATGCGGTCAAAGGGGTCGCGATGCAGCAGCGGAAGCTGCGCGACGGCCATTGCGTGCCTGTTCATCACAGGAAGCTGCCGGAAGCCGCCCGTCGCAATCTCTTCGAGCAGCGCATTCATATCCACGCGAAGCTTGCCCGCGCTGAACTTGATGGCAATTTCCCACAGCGTGGCCGAGGAGATGTACACCTCTTTCGCGTTGGCGATCAGTTCCCGCTCCCGCGTGCCCACGCGCAGATTGCCATTCACCATCCAGAGAAAAATGTGCGTGTCGAGCAGCAGCCTCACAGGTCCGCCTCAAACTCGGCAAGCACTTCCTCGGGCAGCGGATCGTCAAAGTCGTCGGCAATCCAGATTTTGCCCTTCATGCCGCCGAAGCGTATCTTTTTCTTTTCCGGCTGCAACTGCGTGAGCCGGGCCACGGGCCTACCCGCGCGCGCCAGGATAATCTCCTCGCCATGCTCAGCCCGCTCCACCAGCTTCGAGAGCTGGGTCTTGGCCTCGAAGATGTTCACCATCAACGGCTTATCCAGGGCTTTCGTACTGGCCGAAGCCCGCTTTTCCCTGTTTTTTTCCGTTACGGCTTTTTTCGCTGCCTGAGCCATCGCCGCACCACCTTAGCTAAGTCTAGCTTAGCACTGGCCGGCCTTACACCGCAACCGTAAAGCTGGCCTCGTCGCGCGTCACAGAGCGGTAAAGCGTGTCGCGCTCCACCGGCACGCGCCCTGCCTCGGTAATCAGCCGGCACAGCTCCTTGCGCGTCATGCCCTGCGGCGTGGTGGCTCCGGCGTCGTGGTAAATCTTCTCCTCAACCACGGTGCCGTCCAGGTCGTCGGCGCCAAAGCGCAGCGCAATCTGCGCAATCTTGGGCGTCAGCATCTGCCAGTAGGCCTTGATGTGCGCAAAGTTGTCCAGCAGCAGGCGGCTCACCGCAATCTGGCGAATGTCAGTCAGTCCCGTGGTCACCGGCAGGTGGTCCAGCGGCGTGTTCTCCGGATGAAAGGCCAGCGGGATGAAGGTCTGGAAGCCGCCGGTCTCGTCCTGCACCTCACGCAGCTTCAGCAGGTGGTCCACGCGGTCCTCGTCGTTCTCAATGTGGCCGTAGAGCATGGTCGCGTTCGACCGGAAGCCCATCCGGTGCGCCAGCCGCGCCGTCTCCAGCCACTCGCTGCCGTCGATTTTGTGGTCGCAGATGATGGAGCGCACGCGCGGCGCAAAAATCTCGGCTCCGCCGCCGGGCATGGAATCCACGCCGGCCTCGCGCAGCTTTTCAAGCGTCTGCTCAATCGTCAGCTTGGCGCGCCGCGCCAGAAAGGCAATCTCCACCATGGTGAAGGCCTTGATGTGTACCTGCGGAAAGCGCTCCTTCAGCCCGCGCACCAGGTCAAGAAAATACTCCAGCGGAAGATCCGGATGCAGCCCGCCGACAATGTGAAACTCCGTCACCGCCTCCGAATAGCCCGACGCCGCCGTCTGCCACGCCTCTTCCAGCGCCATTGTGTAACCGGCCGCGTCGCCCTTCTTGCGGCCAAAGGCGCACAGCTTGCACGCCGCCACGCACACGTTGGTGGGGTTGATGTGGCGATTCACATTGAAGTAGGTCACGTCGCCGTGCAGCTTCTCGCGCACGCGGTTCGCCAGCCAGCCCACGGCCAGCACATCGCGCGTGCCGTAGAGCTGCAGCCCATCGTCAAAGCTCAGCCGCTGGCCCGCAATCACCTTCCGGGCGATGGGCTCGAGGTTTGCATCGAAGGTGCGGAATCCTACGGTGCGGAAATCAGGTTGCGCGTGCGTATCGGCTGCGTCAGACTGCATAGCTCAATGATATCCAAAACCCGCGCCGGGATTCATCTTTCTCCCAGCTCGCGTCCCACCGCGTGCGGCTCCACCAGCACGCCGTTGTCCAGTGACGCGGCCAGCACGCGCCCGCCGGCCGAGCGCACCGCCGCCAGCCGGTAGCCCGTCTGCCACCACTTCCAGTCCAGCGTCGCGGGGTCAATGGCAAACACAAAATCGCTTTGCCGCGAGGTCACCAGCACCTTGTTCATCTGCGCGTCATAGTAGAGGTCGTCCACGTTGGCCAGCGGCAGCCGGTGTACCCACATCCAGGTTTTGCCCAGGTTGCGCGTAAAGTAGACGCCCTCGCGCGCCCCCAGCCACAGCGTGCCGTCCCGGGAAAATGCCACGCGATGGATGCGCGTGAGCACCAGCGGAATGCCCATCGGCCACCAGGTCTCGCCGCCGTCCTCAGACAGCACCACGCCGTCCGCCCTCGCCGCGGCCATCAGCTTGCCGTGCGCCGTCACGCTCAGGTAGCTGGCCACGCCCATCACCGGCCCGCCCTGCCATGTCCGGCCCTGGTCGCGGCTGCTAAACACGCCGCCCGCCGTGGAAACCAGCCACGCGTCGCCGGAAAGATCAAAGGCATACACCCGGCCCTCCATCCGCCGCAGCGCCGCCTTCACCTTCCGCTCCACGTTCACGTGCTCGCCGCGCACGGTCTTCGTGGCGGTCTTCACCAGCGTGTTGGCTATGGTGTCGCGCTCCTGCCAGCGGTTGGCCTCGGAATTCCAAAGGAAGACGCCGTCATTGGTGCCGGCCAGCACTTCGCCCTTCGGCGAGGCGCCCAGCGCAAACACGTCGCGCCCATCCAGCCCGGCCGCAATCTGCCGCCACTCCGCGCCGCCGTCGTCGCTCACAAAGGCGCTGCCGTACGCCTTGTCATTCACCACGCCCGCAAAAATCCGCCGTGGATTCGCCGGGTCCGCCAGCAGCGCCGCCACCTTGCGCTGCGAAATGCCGCGATTCGACGCGCGAAAGCTCTCGCCTCCGTTCACGCTGGCCAGCACGCCGCCGCGGTCCGTGGCCAGCAGCACGTGCCCGGGGTTCGACGGGTCAACATACACATCGTTCACAATCACGTCCGGCCCGGTCATGCGATGAAAGCTGCGCCCGCCGTTCACCGTCTTGTAGAGCCCTTCCGTCGTGCCGGCGTAGACAATCTCGGGGTTGCGCGGATCCTGCTTCAGCACGCGCGTGCGCCGCGCGCTCGATGGAATGCCCTGGATCTTGCGGAAAAGCTCGCCGCCATCCAGGCTCTTGTAAATGCCGCTGCACGCGCTGGCATACACGGTCCGCGGCCGCGCCGGGTCCAGCAGAATTGAAAACACGTCGGAGTCGTCAATCACGCCGCGCTTGATGTTGTGCCACGTTTTGCCGCCGTTCACCGTCTTCCACGGCAGGTGCCACGTGCCTACGTACACAATTCCGGGGTCCGCCGGATCCACGGCCAGCGACTCCACCTCGTGAATCTCGCGGCTGCCCGGCGGGCTGATCTGCCGCCACGTCGCGCCGGCATCCGCACTGCGAAAAACCCCCGTCAGCGTGCCCGCGAAGAGCATCTTCGCATCGGACGGCGCCTGCGCAAAGGCCCGGATGGACTGGCCGCGCATGCCCGCGTCCTCCACCCAGCTTCGTCCGCCATCGCGGCTTATCCAAAGGCCGCCGCCGGTCTCGTCCGGCCTCCACGCCGCGGCATACAGCACCGCCGGGTTCGCCTCATCCACCACAATGTGGTCAATCACCAGCGCGTCCGATCCATCCAGCCGCGCCAGCCGGTGCCAGCCTGCGCCGCCGTCGTTCGACTCGTAGATCCAACTGTCCGTGGTGCCCAGATAAAGATGCTCGGGATGGCCCGGAACCATGGCGAAGGCGCGCGCATCGCCGCCATCGGGGCCCACCGCGGCCCACGACGGCCCAGCCTGCCCTCGCGCGGATGCGGCGGCAAGCGCCACGGCAATTAGAAAAACGACCAACCATGAGGATTGGCGGAATGGGTGATGTGGGGAACCAGGGCGGTTGCGCAGGCGACGCATCAAAAATGCTGCTCCAGACAAGTAAGGCTCTCCTTCAAGAGTAGCCCCAAAAGGAAAGAGGCCGCCGGAATCCCGGTCAGCCTCACAAGCAAATCGCGGAGAATCCTCGAACCTTCCTCACGTCCCCCGCCGCGGCGCTCCACAGCAACTCAGGAGTGTTGCGGCCAGGGTCCGTCGCCGCGGGCCGCCCGTCCTCCGTCTTCGGGAGCTGCGGGCGGCCCTGCCGGCTTACATCTTCATCTTCATTTTCTTCATGGCGTGGTGGGCGTGCTCCTTCATCGCCTTCACCGCGGACTCGTCCACCGGCGTGGTTCCCGGCACGTCGGTCGCGAAGTCAGCGCCCGCCGGCACAAGGTAGTCCTGCACCGCCTGGCCATCCTGTGCGCTGGTTGCCACGCTGATGCGGGAGGGATCGATGCCCTTCTCGTCCACCAGGTAGGCCTTGGCATCCACGGCGCGCTGGGCGGCCAGCTCAGCCATCGCGTGGTGGTGGTGGCGCTTGGCCATCTTGGCCTCGTGCTCCTTCTCCTCGCTGCTGCTGCTGCCCACAAGCACGGCCTTGGCGTCAGTCTGCTTCTGCAGGTCCAGAGCCACTTCGTCCAGGCAGGCCTTGCCCTCGTTGTTCACGCGTGCAGGCCGGCGCTTGTCCGTCAAAAAGGAAAGCGAGCAGAGCGCTTCAGCATGCGGCGTGGGCGGCGGGGGCGGAGCCACGATGGTCACGGTCGTGTTTGCCGTAGCCGTCTGGCCCTTGTCGTCCGACACCTTGCAGGTGATGTCCACTGGGCCCGTGGGTGCGCCGGCCGAAGAGAAGGTGGCCGTGTTGCCGCTGCCGCTTACGGTGCCCGATGCCGCTGAGTAGCTGTAGGTCAGCGGACGGTTCTGCGGGCTCACGCCGCTCGCCGTCACAGTGCAGGTGTCGCCCGGCTTGATGGTCGTTGGATCAGCCGAGCAGCTTACCGTCGGCGGTTCAAACTGCTTCACGGTGTAGTCGGCCGAGCAGGATGCGGTCTGGCCGGGCTTCAGGCCTTCCTTGCCCTTCTTGCCTTCCTTCACTTCGCCCTTCACCGTGTAGCTTCCGGGCGCAAGTGAGGACGTGTTGATGGATGCCGAATCGCCATTGCCGGTCACGCCGTCTCCGGACCAGTCGTAAATCACATTGTTGTGCTTCTTGGTGCTGATGGAACCGGCCGTACCGCTCACCGTAACCGATTCACCGGGATAAACAGCCGGCGGCGCAGCATTGCACGCGAGCGTGATGGGCGGCTGTTTCTTGCAGCCCATCGGCAGCAGCGCAAGACCCGCGGATGCGAGCGCCACAGTAATAAACTTCGGACTCCATGAATGCATTTCTTCTGATCCCCCTTTTTTGGCGACAAGTGCCAACAAGCAAATCCGTTTGTAAACCGAAAGGGGGCGCCAGCGCCCCCTTTCGGACTTACATCAGTGCTGGACCGTGGGATGTTCGCAGTCCCGCAGGTTTATTTGTGCTTCCGGTGCCGTGCCGCGCCGGGCTTGCCCTTGTGGACAGGAGCCTTTTCACTCAGCAGCGTCTTGGCATCGTCAGCGTTGAATGGATACAGCCGGGTCGACTCCTGCCCGGTTGTGCTCAGCCGTATGTCAACCCGCCGGTTCTGCGCCAGCACAATCACCCGCAGGTTGTGCAGGATACGCTGCCGCTCGGTTGCCGTCAGATCGGTATTCTCGTCCACCAGCGACTTCACCTGGTCGGTCGAAAGCTGCTGGTCCTCGCCCATCGCGCGAGTCTCAATGCTGCCTTGGGAAATGCCTTGCTGCACAAGGTATTCCTCGACGCGATTCACGCGCCGCTCTGACAGTGCCTGGTTGAACTTCACCGAGCCGCGCGGGTCCGTATGCCCGGTCAGGACCAGTTTGGCATCCGGTTTGATCGCCAGATAGGCCTTGAAGTCCGTGGCAAGCGAATTCAGCGTTGCCTGCTGGCTTTCAAGCAGGCCACCCTCCGGATGCGCCTCGCTGGGACGGGAGGTGGGGAAGAAGACGCTGTGCAGCGCCAGCCGATGCTCAAGCTGCACCTGCTCCGGCGAGGGTCCCGGCGGCGGAGGCGGCGCCTCAACGGTCACCGTCGCGTTGGCCGAGGCTGTCTGGCCCTTGTCGTCGGAGACATTGCAGGTCACTTCCACCGGTCCGGTGGGTGCGCCGGCCGACGAGAAGGTGGCCGTGTTGCCGCTGCCGGTCACCGTGCCCGATGCCGCCGTGTAGCTGTAGGTCAACGGACGGTTCTGCGGGCTCACGCCGGCGGCCGTAATCGTGCTGGTATCACCCGGCTTCAGGTCGCTCGGATTGGCCGAGCAGCTCACCGTCGGCGGTTCATACTGCTTCACGGTATAGGTGGTCGTGGCCTCGGCCGACTGCCATGGCTTCAGGCCTTCCTTGCCGGCCTTGCCTTCTTTCACGTTGCACTTCACGGTGTAAGTGCCGGGCGCCTGGTCCGCCGTGTTCACCGTTGCCGACGCGTCCTTGCCGGTTACGCCGTCGCCGCTGAAGCCGTAAACCACGTGATCCTTCGGATCCAGCGCTCCAGCCGTCGCGGTCACCGCCACCGGGTCGCCGGGGAAGACCGACGTCGGGCTCGCCGAGCAGGCCAGCGTCACCGGCGCGGGCGGCGCAATGTTGCCCACGTTGAACACGATGCCCGCGCTCAGACGCGCTGCCTTCACGTTGGCGCGCCCGCCGTAGAGTCCGGGTCCGAAATTCACGTGATAGTACTGGAAGTCGGCCTGGAAGACGCGTATGGAGAGATGGTGGTTGAACAGAGGCGTGCGATAGTCCACGCCGCCGCCGGCCGTCACAGCCGGGCCCCACTTGCCCGGCTGGTATCCCGGCAGGCCCGTATACTCAACTCCTATCAGACCGTGAATGAACGGCGTCATGTCTTCCATCGGAAGGCGTAGGATAAGGCCGGCCGAAAAGCCTCTCGCGGCATCCGGGGAATTCGAGTGCTGGTCGGCGATGCCTTCAACACCGACATTATTGTTGAAGTAGTACGCGACGCTTTCAATGGCGCCCTTGTTTTGGGCATGGTAATCAAGTGTCGGAGTCGTCCCGTCAGTAAGCGTGGTCTGCACGCTGCCTTTGGGGGCAAGGTAGCTGTATCCCAGAAAAATATCCCACTTCGAGGGCGAATCCACAGCGGACGCTGTCCCGGCCGCCGGTGCCCCCGAGTCCTGCGCCATCATGGCCGCCGGTACGCCCAAGGCAGTAGTCAGCGCCAGTACACGGCAAAGTGTTTTCATAGCTTGCGAGTACATGTGTTTCCTCCCCAAATCAAGAACAGTAATTGGAACTGCGGAAAGCGGATTCGCAAGGCGAGCCACTTTCCCTTCTGCACAGAAATCCCCCGCATGATCCTTGTGTTTCTCAATGCGGGAGCGCTAAAGCACTCTCTAACGTATCACATGGAGGAATGCGAATAGGCATAATTTCGTCCGGCAGTTGCCTTCGCACACCACACAAATTACGGCCGCTGAATTGTAACTCGAAGTCCAGCCCCTTGGTAACGCCGCCTGCTTCCCCTTGCCTAGCCCAGATTCAGCGTCTTTCTTAAACTGCGCGGCTCACGCTGAATCTTTTCCTGTAGAAGCGTAATGGCGTAGATAAGTTGCTCGGGGCGCGGCGGACATCCCGGAACATATACGTCCACGGGAATCACCTGATTCACCCCCTGCACCAGGGCGTAGTTGTTGAAGACGCCCCCTGAGGTGGCGCAGGCGCCCATCGAAATCACCCATTTGGGCTCGGGCATCTGGTCGTAAAGCCGCCGGATCACCGGCGCCATCTTCTGCGAAACCCGCCCCGCAATCACCATCAGGTCCGACTGCCGCGGCGAGGCCCGGAAGACCTCCGCCCCAAAGCGCGCAATGTCAAACCGCGAAGCGCCCATCGACATCATCTCAATGGCGCAGCAGGCCAGCCCAAAGGTCACCGGCCAGATCGAGCTCTTGCGGATCCAGTTCACCGCAAAGTCCATCGAGGTGAAAATGACCCCCTCCGGCTGCTCAAATCCGTAGCTCACCTCCTGGACCTTGGCGCGGTTCTTCGCGCTGCTTTCCAGGGCTCCAAAGAGATAGCGGTCGCGCTCCAGCGTGGCTCCCATACCCTTCCATCATACCTCCGCCCGCCGCGCCCCGGCCCCCCGGCGCAATTCCCCTTTTCACGGCCAGCAAAATCCCTTACACTTGCGCTATCCTTCGGGGTCCGCATATTGCACGCTTCGCCCGCTGCCACGTCCTTTCGCGCCAAACCGCGGAATGGCCCCAACCATAGGCGCGCCCAGGCTTCCCCGCCGGGTGACGCAACCCTGGGAGCACACGCACGCAATGCACTGCCGTTCGATCAAGTTTCTCGCCCTCTCCGCGCTCGTTGCCTCGCCTCTTCTAGCCCCCGTTGCCGCATTGGCCCAGTCCGCCGCAGGCTCCGCCCCGGCCACGCAGGCGCAAATCGCCGCCCTGCAGCAGGCCGTGGACCACGCGCAGATGAATGCCGACAACGCCTGGATGCTGGTCTCCGCCGCGCTCGTCCTCCTCATGACCGGCCCCGGCCTCGCGCTCTTTTATGGCGGCCTGGTCCGCCGCAAAAACATCCTCGGCACCATGATGCAGAGCTTCGCCATGATGGGACTGATCACCATCCTCTGGGCCGTCGTCGGCTACTCGCTGGCCTTCGGCCACGGCAACTGGTTCATCGGCGGGTTCGAGCATGTCTTCCTGCGCGGCGTGGGCCTCACGCCCAATCTTGATTACGCGCCCACCATCCCCGAGCAGACCTTCATGGTCTACCAGCTCATGTTCGCCATCATCACCCCGGCGCTCATCACCGGCGCATTTGCTGAGCGCATGAAGTTCAGCGCCATGGCCGTCTTTCTCTCTCTCTGGTCGCTGATTGTTTACAGCCCCATGGCCCACATGGTGTGGGGCGTCGGCGGCCTGCTCAACGCCTCCGGCGGCGCGCTGCCCTCGCTCGACTTCGCCGGCGGCACTGTCGTCCACGTCACCAGCGGCGTCTCGGCGCTGGTCGCGGCGCTTTATCTCGGCAAGCGCATGGGCTATCCCCACGCCAAAATGCCGCCCCACTCGCTGGTGCTCAGCTTCATCGGCGCCTGCCTGCTGTGGGTGGGCTGGTTCGGCTTCAACGCGGGTTCCGCGCTCGGCTCCGGCCCGCTGGCCACCAGCGCCTTCATCAATACTCACTTCGCCGCGGCCACGGCCGCCCTCGGCTGGACGCTGGTCGAGTGGATTGACGAAGGCAAGCCCACGGCCCTCGGCGCAATCTCCGGCGCGGTCGCAGGACTGGTCGCCATCACCCCGGCCTCCGGCTTCGTCAAGCCCTTCCCCGCACTGCTCATCGGCCTGCTGGCCGGCGGCTTCTGCTCCTTCATGGTCTTCAAGGTCAAGGCGAAGCTCGGTTATGACGACTCGCTGGACGCCTTTGGCGTGCACGGCGCGGGCGGAACGCTCGGCGCAATCCTCACAGGCCTCTTCGCCACCGAGGCCATCAACCCCATCTTCGGCAAGGGCGTGCCCACCGGCGCGGTCGACGGCCACTGGGCGCAGGTGCTGCACCAGCTTGCCGGCGTGGCCGTTGCCTGGGGAATCTCCATCGTCGGCACCCTCATCCTGCTCTTCCTGGTGGACAAAGTCATCGGCCTGCGCGTCTCCGCCGAAGACGAATCCACCGGCCTTGACCTCTCCCAGCACGGCGAAGAGGGCTACGATCTGATTTCCTGATTCCGCCGCGCCCGCTCGCGCGGAGGAACCCAACTCTTCACGCCGCATGGAAGCCACAAACCCGTCCGGCCTGATACGCTGGCAAGCGAGGATTGACGAATATGGTGAAAATCGAGGCGGTTCTCCAGCCTTCCAAACTCGACGCCGTCAAGGACGCACTGCTCGAAGCGGGCATCGAAGGCATGACCATCCTTGAGGCCCGCGGCCACGGCCGCCAGAAAGGCCACACCGAGTTCTACCGCGGCCGTGAGTACACGGTCGACCTTCTGCCCAAGGTGAAAATCGAGATCGTCGTCACCGAGGATCGCAAGGAAACGGCCATCCAGGCCATCCAGGGCGCGGCCCGCACCGGCCGCATCGGCGACGGCAAAATCTTCGTCAGCCACATTGACGAGGCCATCCGCATCCGCAACGACGAGCGCGGCGAAGCCGCCCTCTGAACCCTCAACTGCGGCCCGGCCCGCCTTCGAAAGCAATTCCTGAGTCACTGTATCCGAAGCCGCGGTGTTCAAGTCGACGCGACCATCAGGGAGCGGCGACCTTTCACCGAGCCGCAGAGGTCACATCAACTTAGGAATTGCCGTAAAACAGGAATCAGAAGCATCGCGCACGCACAAGCTCATGCTGCTCTGCAAACTGCCGCCGGAACCGGGCTTGAAATCGTGCCGGAGCCGCGATGCCGTCAGCTCAGGCCAACATCTTCAGTCCGTGCTTTTCCACGATATCCAGCAGCTTCAGCGCCATTCCGCTCGGCCTTTTCGCGCCCGACTCCCACTTCTCCACAGTCGATTCGCTCGTGTTCAGGTAGCGCGCAAACACCGGCTGGCTCACGTGCTGGCTTTCGCGAATCCGTTTGATCCGCTTGGGCCCCATCGGTGCCGGCGCCACAAGACAGGATTTGTCGAACTCCCTCAGCGTCGCCTTGGTGACCGTACCGGCCCGATACATTCCGGTTACGCTGCTATGGATCGCCTCAAGCGCCTCGCTCTTGTACTTGCGATTCGTGACCATGACAAATCTCCACCAGTTCTTTCAGTTGCAATTCTCTCGCGATTTCTGCGTCCGTCTTCCGCGCATATAAATCCGCCAACCCACGGAATTCAGCCAACTCATCGAGACTGATATTGGCCCTTTTGTTCTTTGCGAAAAGGTAGGCATACACCCAATACCGGCCGCCCCTGGCAACGATAATCGAACGGTAAAGATTCCTTCCCAGACGCTTCTTGAAGACACCCCCGCCCAGGTCGGCCTGTCCCAGCATCACCTGCCGGATTGCCAGGCAAAGCTGGCCGTCGGAAATCAGCGCCTTCCGTGCCGCCTTCGCGAACCATGCTGTTTTGAAGCTTCGTTCCCGCCGCCGCGCAGGGTCTTGCATAGCTTAAGTGTAGCACCTGGTGCTACCAACGTCGACGGAATCTTCCCCGTACAAGCCCGATTTCCCGGCTTTCCCCGCCCTCTCTCTCGCATTCCGGGCCGAATCTTTAGTATTCTGTGAAAACGCCTGTCGCTTCGGCGGACCACGCAACATTCCTCTCATGAATCCAGTCGCTTTGGCGGTTGACGATCTACGGGACCAGTATCTGCGGGAGATGTCTCTCGTCCGCCAGACCTGCGAGCGCACCAGCGACGGCACGGCGGCCATCCGCCGGCGCTCCGCCGTCGTAGACCGCATCCTGATTGAAATGTGGCGCAGAGCCTTCGCCGGCCAGCCCCCGCCCAACATCGCTTTCCTGGCCCTGGGCGGCTACGGGCGCAAGGACCTCTTCCCCTATTCCGACGTGGACGTACTCTTCGCCTTTGCCGACGACAAAACCGAGGAGCAGAGCCGCGAGGTGATACGGGCCATCATTCAGAGCATGTGGGACGTCGGGCTGCGCGCCAGTCCCTGCTCCCGCACCGTAAAGGAAGTGGGCCGCTTCGACCCCGACAATCTCGAATTCACCCTCGCCACCCTTGATCGCCGCTTCCTCGCCGGACAATTCCCCCTCTATCAGCACCTCCACCAAACCATCCTGCCCGGCCTGGTGCTCAGCGAGTGGAACGCCATCACGCAAAAGCTGGGCGAAGTGGCCCGCGCCCGCCACCTCAAATTCGGCAACACCATCTTTCACCTCGAACCCAACCTCAAGGAGTGTCCCGGCGGACTGCGCGACTACCACCTCGCCGTCTGGTTCGCCCTGCTCTTCCACCTGAAGGACACCAAGGAGTGGCCCCGCCAGCGCGGCGGCGTCTTCCAAAGCGCCCGCGGAGACGCCGAGGCCGCCTTTGACTTTCTCGCCGCCGCCCGGTGTTTCCTCCACTTCCGCCATGGCCGCGACGACAACACCCTCGACTGGCAGTCGCAGGACGAGGCCGCCGCCAACTCCATCGGCCTGGAGACGCGCGGCACCGCCGACCCCGCCTACTGGATGCGCACCTACTATCGCCACGCCCGCGTCGTCTATCGCCGCGCCGCGCTGCTCATGGAACACCTGCCCGCGCCTGTCAGCTTCTATCGCCAGTTCCGCCGCCGTCGCACACCCATCGCCGGAACCGACTTCATCCTCGACCAGGGACGCATTGACATTCTGCCCGGCGCGCAGTTCAATGACACTGCGGCCATCCTCCGCGTCTTCTCGCTCATGGCCACTCACGGCTACGCGCTCTCCCAGGCCGCCGAAGACCGCATCACCGACGCCTTGCCCGCGCTCGCCATCCATATTCCCGAGGGGCCCTATCTCTGGAACGCACTGCGCGAAGTCCTGCTGGGCCCCCACGCCGCGCACGCCCTGCGCACCATGCATGCTCTCGGCGTTCTGGAGATGCTCATCCCCGAGTTCCACGGCATCGATGCGCTCGTCATCCGCGACAGCTACCACCGCTACACCGTCGACGAGCACACCTTCCTCACCATCGACAACGTGCACAGTCTGCGCCAGCCCACCCACGATTACGAGCATCGCCTGGCGCAACTGCTGCCCGAGATCGACCGCCTCGATTTGTTCCTGCTCGCCCTGCTGCTGCATGACACCGGCAAGGGCCGCCGCAGCGGCGCGCACACCGTGCAAAGCGTCGAGCTGGCGGACAGCTTCCTCGCCCGCCTCGACTTCGACGCCGAAGAGCGCCAGGTCGTGCGCAAGCTCATCCGCCAGCACCTGGAGATGTCGAACGCAGTCCGCCGCGACATCTTTGACCCCGAGAACGTGCGCGGATTTTCTGACAAAATCGGCAGCCCCAGCCTGCTCAAGATGCTCACCCTCATGACCTACGCCGATATCAAGGCCGTCAATCCTGAGGCGCTGACCCCCTGGAAGGCCGAAAACCTCTGGCAGCTTTACATGGCCACCGCCAACTTCATGGACCGCTCCGTCGACGAGGTCCGCTACCACTCGGCCATTGACCCCACGCTGCTCAACCGCATCCGCAGCATGGTGCCGCCCGCGCAGCACGGCCTGCTGCGCCAGTTTCTTGAGGGGCTTCCCCAGCGTTACCTGCAAACCCGCCTGCCTGAGCAGATTCGCAACCACTTCCTGCTCGCCACCCAGCTCGACAAGAATCCCGTCCAGCTTGACCTGCGTCCCCATCGCCAGCTCTTTGACCTCACCGTCATCGTCAGGGACCGCACCCGCCTTTTTGCCGACGTGGCCGGCGCGCTCGCCGCCTGGGGCATGAACATCGTCAAGGCCGGCGCATTTTCAAACGACGCCGGCGTCGTTGTGGACAGCTTCCAGTTCTCTGACGTCTTCCGCACCCTCGAGCTCAACCCCGGTGAGCGCGAGCGCTTCCTCGCCAGCCTGCACGAGGTCGTCGCACAGCGCCTGCCCGTCGATCAGTTCCTCAACGGCCGCCGCCATCTCAACTCCGTCGCCAACGCCAAGGTCGAAGTCTCCACGCGCATCGATTTTGATTCCGAATCCTCCTCGCACTCCACGCTCATGCAGGTTGTCGCCCAGGACGTGCCCGGACTGCTGCGCCACATCGCCCTCACCCTCCACCGCCACGACTGCAACATCGCCGTCGCCCTTATCGACACCGAAGGCGAAACCGCCATCGACGTCTTCTACCTCACCCACAAGGGCCAGAAGCTCACCCCGGAAATGCAGCAAACCCTCTCCACCGATCTCGCCCGCGCCCTCGGCGTCATGCGCGCCCCTGCCCGCGTGTGAGCCAGCCACAAAGTACGCCAGCTTGCCCAGAAACACACATCGTGCCGGTCATCCGCCCATTTCCCGCAGCAGAGCTCGTCCCATCTTTGGCACCGTAAAATGGCCATCATCAACCGATTCTTCGTGGAGGCGCATGTGGTGCCATCTCTTCCTGTACAAAGCCGCAAAAAAAGAAAGCCGCTGATTGCAGTCGCGCTCTCCGCCATGCTTCTCTTGTTCAGGTTTGCGCCCTGTGCGGATGCGCAACCCAACCAACGGCGCCCTGTTCCCGCCCTACATGAGCAACGCCTCATCGTCCTGACCGACATCGGTGCTGAAGCCGACGACACGGAGAGCATGGTCAGGCTGGTGCTCTATTCCGATGTGATCGACATCCGGGGCCTTATCGCCACCACCTCAGTCTGGAAGAGCGCGCCCTCGCCGGAACTGATTCGTCAGGTCATCAACGCCTATGCTCAGGTTCACGGCAATTTGATGAAGAACGACCCCAACTATCCATCGGCCGAGAGTCTTCAGGCCGTCGTCAAGCACGGCCTGCCTGTCTACGGAATGAAGGGAGTAGGCCCGGGCAAGGATTCGGAGGGGTCCGACTGGATTATCCAGACGCTGGAGGAGAATGACAATCGCCCTTTGTGGATTGCGGTCTGGGGAGGGTCAAACACGCTCGCGCAGGCGCTCTACAAGCTTCGCGCCACCAAATCGCCCGCGGAACTGGATCGCCTGGTCACAAAATTGAGGGTCTATACAATCTCCGACCAGGACGACAGTGGTCCGTGGATTCGCAAAAACTTTCCCAGGCTCTTTTACATCGTCACTCCCGGCGGCGACTACGACGCGGCCACCTGGCAGGGGATCAACGCCTACATTCCCGGCATCGACAACTCGACCATCAGCAACCAATGGCTTGCCAAACACATTCAGCAAGGCCACGGCGCCCTTGGAGCGGCCTACCCCGACGTCGCCTACGGCATGGAGGGAGACACCCCTTCCTGGCTCGGACTGATTCCCAACGGTCTGAACGATATGGAACACCCCAATTGGGGCAGTTGGGGCGGACGCTACGAACTGGATCAACCAGCGGTCCCGGTCACTGACCCGAAGACATTCCTTGGCGGCGTTCCCATCGCGCAGGAGACCCGCCCCATCTGGACCAATGCGACCGACACCTACACGCCCCCGGTACATCCCGACTACGGCAGGGCGATTGAACCGGGCAATAAATCCTTCAAGGGACCCAAAGTCACTCTATGGCGTTGGAGAGACGACTTCCAGAATGATTTCGCGGCGCGCATGGAGTGGGCGACAAAACCTTACAGGGAAGCCAACCATCCTCCCGTCATCGCGATGGATCAGCCCGACGCCATCACCGTGCAATCCGGACAGCATTTCGGGCTCAGCGCACATGCCACCGACCCCGATGGCGACAGCTTGACCTTTTATTGGTTTCAATACCCTGAGGCCGGAACCTACAACGGGCCCGTCAATATCGGGGCGGCGGATATGCCCGGCATTTACCTGGCCGCTCCCAAGGTCGATAAGCCGGAAACCATCCACATCATTCTCCGGGTCACTGACAAAGGCACTCCGCCACTGTCGCGCTACAAGCGGACAATCGTTACCGTAACTCCGTAACCACTGAGCTTTGGCGGCTTGGCCGGTGAAGACCCGCGGAAGCATAAACTATCGCCGGTCGCAGCAGGGACCTTCAGGTCCCGGAAAGCCAGCCTGCGAAGTCGGGGCTTCCGCCCCGCATGAAAAAACTGTCGAATCCCTCGCCCGCGCCCTCGGCGTCATGCGCGCCCTGCCCGCGTGTAGCGCCCCCGCCAAAAAATTCACGCCAGCGCCTCCGCCGCTCGTGTATGATTCCCGCCGGAATGCCTCCCTCTCCGCGCGGTGCGGCCATCTACCCACAAAGGAGTCCGTCTCCCATGTCTCTCGCAAAGCGTTCCACGGCCGAGTTCTTCGGCACCTTCTGGCTGGTCCTGGGCGGCTGCGGCAGCGCCGTGCTGGCCGCCGCGTTTCCCACGCTCGGCATCGGCTTTGTCGGCGTGGCCCTGGCCTTCGGCCTCACGCTGCTCACCATGGCTTACACCATCGGCCACATCTCCGGCTGCCACATCAACCCCGCCGTCAGCTTTGGCCTGGCCGCGGGCGGCCGCTTCGCCTGGGCTGACCTTCCGGCCTACGTCGTCGCACAGGTCCTCGGCGCCATCGCCGCCAGTGCGGTCCTGTTCGTCATCGCCAGCGGCAAGGCCGGCTTTGACGTCCACGCCGGCTTCGCCTCCAACGGATATGCCGCGCACTCCCCCGGCGGCTACTCGCTCCTCTCCTGCCTGGTCTGTGAAGTCGTGATGACCTTCTTCTTCCTCATCATCATTCTCGGCTCCACGCATGAGCGCGCGCCCAAAGGCTTCGCCGCCATCCCCATCGGCCTCGGCCTCACCCTCATCCACCTCATCAGCATTCCCGTCACCAACACCTCCGTCAACCCCGCCCGCAGCACCGGCCCCGCGCTCTTTGCCGGCGGATGGGCCCTGCACCAGCTCTGGCTCTTCTGGCTCGCGCCCATCGTCGGCGGCGTGCTCGCCGGCATCGTCCACCGTTTGCTCTTTGAGAAGACTCCACCCGAGCCGCCCATCGCCGGCGACATAAAATAGCGCCCCCGCGCGCCATCGGCACCACCCCATCCTTTCCGCGGAGCCTCATCGCGGAAGGGATGGGCATTGTGCGAGCACAAGCGGCTTTAGACCTCTCCGCCGATCGCGCCCGGCTCCGCGCTATCCGGGATTATTGCCCGGATAGTTGAACAGCAGTTGATTCCCGTCCGCATCCTCGACCACAAGCAGCCGATACCCCCACTCGCCCTCCCGCACCGCAACGCCTCTTGCCTCAAGCTCCGCGCGCAGCGCGTCCAGCGCGGCGGCCGCGCCCTTCGGCGTCGCCGGCTCAACATTCAAAGAAACAAAAATCACCGCCTTGCCCGTCTTCTCCGCATCAAGGTTGTCGGCCAGAATCAGCGCGCAGCCCTGCCGGTCCACCTGCGCCACGCGCGCCCGGCCCTCCTCGTCGTAGCGCCACTGGCTCGTAAAGCCAAGCCGGTCCACATAAAAGCGAAGCGCCGCGTCCACGTCCTTCACGTGCAGAACGGGGCGCGCAAACCAGTCCGTCATAGGCCGTGAATCCTCAAAGGAAATGTTCGCACAAGCGCCCGGCTTTCGCTCCCGTTCCCTGCTTCGAATCGCGGCGTCAGCCTCTCCAACCGCGCCGCCATTGCCGCACGCGTTGCGGCAGCCTTCAATTCAGATGGATCTTCCTCGGCAGAACGTAGGTAAAGCCTGTCAAAAGCTCCCATCGGGTGGACGTGCTCGTCAAGCCGCGATTGAAGCCGAGATCAAACACAAGATTCCGCCGCGCGTTGTAGTTCACAGCCCACAGGTTGCCCACGGCCCAGCCCCGCAAAAACGGCTGGGTAAAACTCCACAGTTCCCCTGAGACGCCAAACCGCTTCCCCACGCCATGCGATATCGAAAGTGTCTGTCCATACTGGGTGCGGCGCACGCCCGCATCACTTTCAACTTCGTTGAACAGGTAGTTCGTATCCACGTGAAAGCCCTTCCCATCCGCGCTCACCAGCAGAATGGCCGACTTGCTCGCGCTGCCCACATCCAGGTCCGGCGCGTCTCCGCTCAAAACCCGCCCGAAATAGCTCACCGCGACCGTCGGCCGCGCGCCTTCCCCGCGCCGCACCACCCCCTGCACGCCCAGAGTCACATCACCGGTTCCGTTCTCGGGTTGCGTGTCGGTATGGACATAAGGACCGCTACCGGCCAGCAATTGCACACGGCTCGCAATCGCGTACTTCACCACTTCTCCCAGGCCGACTTGCGACGAAAACTCAGGCGAGTGCCACGCGCCCAGCACTCCTGTTTCAAATTGCAGATAGCCCACCGGCGTCAGCGTTGCAGGGGTCGATACCGTCGGCCTGCCGGGATTGGCGACCGGGCCATCCCCATCCGGCTGAGCCCATGCGCTTGCCGGACCGCACAAGACCGTGACGGCCGTTGCCGCGAAAAACACGGCCCACCGGAAAACAATGACCCGCCAAAACGCCCTTGAGCAGAATTCCATCCCTCGCTCCCGCCCATCCGCTGTGTGCCCCATGAGTGGGAATCGGCTCACTTCGAGTTTCCCAGCTCTCGCTCCTGAAGACTTGCGCAACCACGGAGGGAGCAGGGGCCTTCAGGTCCCTGAATACCAGCCGTCCTTGCCGTCGGGCTTCAGCCCCGGAGAGAAAAGTAGAAAATAAAGGGTTCGGGCTTCAGCCCCTGCCGCAGCCTCACCCTCCACCCTGTCAACCCTTGCATCTTCACGCCCGCCTGCAACTCTATCATTCCACGCGCCACAAACTTTGCGCGCGATTGCCGATCATTTCCCCGTTTCATTGCACAATGGAACTGTCGAAGGAAAACCCATGCACCCAATCAGCCACAATCAAGCTTATAGCTGACGGCTGAAAGCTGATGGCTGGAGGGCCTACCCCCCCTCCCCCCTTTTTTATTTTTCTTTTCCACAGAAAGCTTGCCGATAATTTCGCACTTCCGTTCGCCTCCTCTTCGCCATCATCCTCGCCGCCGCCCGCGTTTACACTGGGGATAGATTCTTTTCTTCCGGGGAAACGCATGGCCGCACTCATCGATGCCATCGACATCAAGCGCAAGTCTGTCTTCGAGTTCGAGAACACGCCCTACTACTGCATGGATGTCGAGGTCTCCACGCCCACCGCGCGCGGCGGCCAGACCCTTGTCCGCCTCAAAATGCGCAACCTGCTCACCCGCGCCGTCTTCGACAAAACCTTCAAGGCCGGCGAAAAATTCAAGGAACCCGATCTTGAAACCGTCGAGGCCTCCTATCTTTACTCCGACGCCGACGCGGCCTACTTCATGGATCAGCAGTCCTATGAGACTGTTCCCCTGGCGCGCGAAAAACTTGGCGACGCGCTCGAATTCCTGCTCGAAGGCAACATCGTCCGTCTGGACAAATTCAACGGCAATCCCATCGGCATCCAACTGCCGGACAAGGTCACGCTCACCGTCGCCTACACTGAGCCCGCGGTCCGCGGCAACACCGCCAGCGGCGCGGTCACCAAGGCGGCGCGGCTTGAAACCGGTCTCGAAATCCGCGTTCCCGTCTTCGTGGAAGAAGGCGAGAAAGTGAATGTCTTCACCGAAACCCGCGAGTTTGCCGGCCGCGCTTAGGCTTCATTCACCACGGAGGATGTGACATGTCCAGGCTCGGGCCGCGTCTGCTCCTCCTCTTTCTCGTCGCGGCTGCCCTTGGCGGCCTCTACACGGAGTGGCGCGTCAACACGTCCTTCGTGGGCGAGTCGGACTTTCCCGGCTACTACACCGCGGCCCTGCTGGTGCGCGGCGGTCACAGCGCGCAAATTTATTCCAGCCAGCTCAACGCCGATCCCACCGCCGTCGGCTCTGATCCGCATTCCTACTTCGCCCGCGCCGCCGCCGCCCGCGGCATCGTCAACGTGCCACTGTATGACTACACGCCCGCGCTCGCCGACCTTCTGGCGCCCTTCACCTTTCTGCCTCCGGTTGCCGCGCTCTGGCTGTGGGAGGCGGCAACATTCCTCTTTCTCATCGGCAGCGGCATTCTGCTGGCGCGGCTGCTCGGCCTGCACACGCCGGGCCTGGTCTTCCTCGTCACCGCGCTGGTACTTTTCTTCCGGCCCACCGTGGCCACATTTGTCTACGGCCAGGTGATGGTCTTTCTGCTCTTCCTTGTGCTTGGCGCGCTTTACTATTACATGCGCGGCCGCGGCAACTGGGCGGGCTTCCTCATCGCGCTCGCCATCTCCATCAAGCTCACGCCGCTGGTGCTCGTGATTCCTCTTGTTGCATGGCGCGACTGGAAAACCCTGCGCGCCGTCGCGCTCAGTTGCCTCGGCATCTTCGCCGCGCTCTGGCTCGTCAACGGCCCCCAGGCGCTCAATCTCTACTTCCTGCATCGCCTGCCCGCCATGTCCCACGCCTTCATTGACCTCACCAACCTCAATCTGCGCACCGCGCTCCAGGTGCTCTGGTACGGCGGCTATCAAGCCGTGCCCTCGGCCGACTCGCTCTGGGCCGGGCGACTGCTCTCGCTGCTCGTTCTGCTCTTCGCGGGCTGGCTCGTCCGCGCCCGCCGGTCCTTCCACTGGGGCAGCAACCAACGCGTCCTCGCTGCCTCCTGCTTTCTGCTCTTCTCCGCCTGCATGTCGCCCATCGCCTGGCGTCACGCGTATGTAATGGCCGTGCCCGCTCTGCTTTTCCTGGGCCGCCGCATCTGGCGGGGCCGCGCCCGCCCGCTGGAAACCGCGCTCGTTCTCTTCTTCATCCTCGCGCTCTCCACCGACAAGTTCACCAAGTGGGCCTGGCACATCCAGGGCCGCGGCCTCTTCGTGCTGGCCATGGCGCCTCCCGTGCTCGCCGCCGCGCTTGGACTGTTGGAGCTCAACCGCCTGCGCCGCGAGCAGAGCACGCCTGAACGCGCGCAAATCGTCTTCGAGCCCGCCACGTCTGAAGTGGCATGAGCCGCGCTGTACCGCGCGCCGCCGCTTGAGCAAACCAGAGCAGCGGCATTCCGGCGGCGCAATACTTGAGCCACTGCACGTCTCGCCGGGCGGCGGCCTTCACCAATCCTTAACAGGCCACACCAGCTCCGGATTTGCAATAGAATGGTCAGGTTGTCTTCGAGCGAGGTGCGCGTGGCCGAAAGCGAAATTCCCAGTGTGCTTGTCTACGACGTAGGCGGAAGCCACGTCTCCGCCGCGGTCTGCCGCGCGGGCGATTATCAGCTCGGCCAGGTGGTGAGCGCGCCGCATCCTCAAGAAGAAACAAGTGACGCCTTTGTCGCTCTGCTGCACGCGCTCGGCGTCAGGGCAAACCCGAACGCCCAGACCGTTCTAGGCGCGGGCATCGCCATGCCCGGCCCGTTTGACTACGCGGCAGGCATCAGCCGGATGCGCCACAAGCTTCCCTATCTTTTCGGCGTGGACTTGCGTGCCGCGCTCAGCGCACGCTTCCACTGGCGGCCTGAACAAATCCGCTTTCTCAATGATGCCGCGGCTTATCTACTGGGCGAAGTGGGCGCGGGCGCGGCGCGCGGCTTCTCCCGCGCCGTGGCCATCACGCTGGGCACCGGCATTGGCTGCGCCTTCGCCGTGGAGGGCCGCGTCGTCACCCAGGGCCGGGGCGTTCCGCCCGGCGGAGAAATCTGGAACCTGCCCTACGAAGGCAAAACCGTGGAGGATTATCTCTCCACGCGCGCGCTCCAGCAGTCTTTCCGCGAGCAAACAGATAAGGAGAGCGAGGTCTCCGCCATCGCCGCCGCGGCCGCAGCCGGCGACGCCGTTGCCTGCGAGGTCTTCGCCGCTTTCGGCCGCACGCTGGGCCGCGCGCTGCGCCATCTCCTCGCTGAGTTCGAGCCGCAGGTGGTCGTCCTCGGCGGCGGCATCGCCCGCTCCTCGTCGCTCTTTCTTCCCGCGGCCATGCGTGAGCTCGACGGCCTCCACATGAACCTTCGCATCACCGCGCTGGACAGCCGCGCACCCCTGGCCGGCGCGGGACTGGCCTGGTTCTCATCCTGAGGTTCTCATCCTGAGACTTTCATCCTGAATTCCGCTTCTCCGCCCGGCTCCGCGCGCTCAAGCACAACACGCGCGGCAGCCGCATAGCCACAAAAAAAGCGCTCCTGATTTCTCAGGCGCGCTTCGTGCTTTGCCGGGAGAATGGCAAACTCACTGGTTGTTGGTGGAAGGCTGCGGCTGCGCCGGCAGCTTGTAAATCACCTCGCCGGGCCGCGCATAGTGCAACTGCTCCCGCGCCTCGCGCTCAATCGTGTCCGGGTCGGACTTCAGCCGCTGGATGTGGTCGCGAAGCCGCGTGTTCTCCTGCTGCAGGTCGTGGATTTCCTTCTTCAGTTCCTTGTCCTCGGTGCGCTGATGCTGCCACGCGGAAAGCCCGTGCCGGCCGTTGACCACGCCCCAGCCCATCAGCAGCGCCAGCGCCACGGCAATCGCCGTGCCCGCCGTCCGCCAGCCTTGCCGCGCCCACTCCACCGCCCGCTCGTGCAGCGGCGTCTGCGCCTCTTCGGTCTGTGTCGTCGTTGCCTGCATCGTCCCTCGTCCCGCCTTTACTTCAGCACAAAGGCCTTGGCCGCCGCGCGCAGTGCTTCCATGCCCTGCTCGCTGCGCGCCTCAGTGTAGGCGCGCACCACCGGCTCCGTGCCCGACAGCCGATAGCAAACCCACGATCCGTCCTCGAGAATCAGCTTCAGCCCGTCGGTCCGCACCACGCTCGTCACTTTGAGCCCGCTCAGCTCGCGCGGATCACTCTTCAACTTCTCAGTGAACGCGGCCTTCACATCGGGGGTCAAGCGGAAGTTCTCGCGAACCGGATAGAAGGAACCAACCTTGGCAAAAAGCTCCTGCAACTGCGCGCCCAGGCTCTTGCCCCGCACCGCCACCATCTCCGCCACCAGCAGCCCGGCAATCACGCCGTCCTTCTCCGGCACGTGGCCGCGAATCGTCAACCCCGCTGACTCCTCGCCGCCAATCGCAATCTTGTCCGCAATAATCAGCTCGCCAATGTACTTGAAGCCCACCGGCGTCTCAAACAGCGGAACCTTGTGGTGCGCGGCCAGCGCGTTCACCAGGTTCGTCGTCGCCACGCTCTTGGCCACGCCGTTCTTCCAGCCCCGCGTCTCCACCAGGTAGTCAAACAGCAGCGCGATAATGTAATTCGGCTGGATGAACGCGCCGTCGGCGTCCACAATGCCAAAGCGGTCCGCGTCGCCGTCGGTCGCAATGCCAAGGGCCGCGCCAATCTCCTTCATCTTCGCCTTGGCCTCGCCCAGCAGGAGTTCGTCCGGCTCCGGCGCGTGCCCGCCAAAAAGAACATCGCGCGTGTCGTGTACCGTCTCCACCGCCACGCCCGCCTCGCGCAGCAGGTCACTGCTGTAGCCGCGGCCCGCGCCCCAGAACGCGTCATACACAATCTTGATCTTCGACTTCGCAATGGCCTTCAGGTCCACCAGCTCGCCCAGCCGCTTCAGAAAATCCGGCTTCACGTCGGCGGTTTCAAACCTGCCCGCGGCCGGACTGGGTACGCCGTTGCCGCCGCCGCGCGCGTCATCCTCCGCACGCGCATCCAGCGCCGCAATCGCCGCCTCAATCTGCTGCGTCACCTCGGGCAGCGCCGGCGCGCCGTCATGCGTGGAGAACTTGATGCCGTTGTACTCCGGCGGATTGTGCGAGGCCGTAAAGTTGATGGCGCCCGAGGTCTTCATCCTCTGCACCGCATAGGCAATCGCCGGCGTGGGCGCGGCCTCGGGAATCACAATGGGCGCAATCCCGGCCGCCGCCAGCACCCGCGCTGCCTCGTCCACAAAGCTCTCGCCCAGAAAGCGCGGATCGCGCCCCACCAGCACCCGGTGCGGCTCCGGCTGCGTCTTCACATAGGCCGCAATGCCGGCCACCGCGCGGCGAATGTTCGCCACCGTAAACTCGTCCGCCACAATGGCCCTCCAGCCGGAGGTGCCGAATTTGATTGCCGTCGCCATGCCTTTTTTCTCCCTGCCGCGTTCACCGGGCGTAAAGTCCATACTGCATCACCGAACCGGACTCGGCAAGCGCAGTACGTGTGCAGGGGGTCGAGTTGTGGTATGGATTGCAAGTGGCGAGGATATGCCCATAGTGCTCTTACGACCGCGCATGACAATTTTGAGAGTGTCACAACAAGCGCCCATCTCACGGATGGCGGGCGCGACAATCGAAAGCTGAGAACCAGAGATTTCCCCGATTCTTCAATCCGGCTTCGTCATATGGAGGAATGAACAATGATGATCATTCAGCGAATCGAACGATACCTGCCAGTCATTGCGTTGTGTGTTTCGTCTTGCATAGTAAGCGGATGCCTTGAGTCGAGCTTTCAATTATCGAGCGCGTCGAGACTGCCAAGATGGGAAGCCGTTCCGCCAGGACTCACACGTGCAGACGTGTCGTTGACCTTGAACTACTACACAACACCGTTGCCAGATGCGAACGATGCGGAATTCATCCTGAAGAACAAAAATGGGGGAAAGCTGGCTGAGGTGAAGGGCAAGGTGAAATGTGAGTATCCTTACTCAGGCTCGCAGTATCCCTTCTACAACGCCGTCGTCGTCAACGGCGTAACTGAAATATTGGAATTCAGAAGAATGGAGCCAATCTTCTATATCAATGATGACCCTGCCATAAGGACAGCGATATTGGCGGATTGCCGAACAGTACGATAAGAAAACGGCTCTGGACCCAGTGAAGTCGAACAACCGCCTGAAGGCCAGTCGATTTCCAGCGTGCGCCGTCAACCGTCTCAGGAACTCGCCCTCTGGAGAATGCGTCTCATGGTAAGGACTCCAGCTTAAGCCGACGCTTCACATCGAAATGAAAACGGCCACGGCCCGTTGAAACGATTTGCAGAAAGTCGCAACGCTCCTCGATGCGGCGTCGCAGCAGAATGAGCCTGGTTTCCAGGTTGTCTTTGATGTCGGGCAGCTGCAGACTCGAATCCAGCCGGATCTCCTTGTTCGTGAACTCGCTTCGACCACTGGACAGATAGGAGTAGACAATCTTCAGAAGGATGCGTCCCGGCATGCCTTTCACCAGATAGGCATCGTCAATGAAGACACTGTCGTCCGATTTGTAGTGCTTGATGAGAGAACACGGGCCGGTGTGGTTCGCAATCCCGAGAGGATCGCGCCGGGGTTCATCGGGCGGTAACGCTGCGGCTTTGAGCTGGATCATTGCCATCGTGACCGCAATTTGACGGGCGGCGACCAGCGCCAGGCGCTCATCCATCGCGGTGAAGCGTCCGGCTTCCTCACTCTGCAAGCAGAGGACGCCCAAGAGATGGTTGTGTGCGAGCAGGGGAACGGCGAGTTGACTGCAAGCATTGGCAAGGCCAGGCAAAGGGATTTCACGCGAGAGCGAGTCTTTATGGCCGCGGCCTTCGATGCCGGAGCGCACGAGGCGCGAATAGATCATGTCGCGAGCCAGGTTTGCGTTGCGAATGGAGGAACGCCGAGCGGCGGCAAGGCCGATGATCCCCTGACCGATGGCAACTTCAGAGCCGACACCCGATTCCGGGAATCCCCGGCTGGCAATTGTGAACAGATGCTTTTCTTCCTCATCGGGGACCAGAACGAAGGTGTGGTCATACCCGAAGAGAGAGGAGAGCCCGTCGAGTCCCGCTGTCAGCAGAGTATCGAGATCGTCGCAGGCGGTGAGCCGTTCAGTGAGCGCATCCAGGCTCCGTAGATGATCTGGGAGGGACTGCATTGCTTCCAGTGGCACGTTGCCTGCTACGGCTCGGCAGTCGAGAACCTCAAAAATGTCTGCGCCCCTCAAAGAGAAGATGTGAGACATTCCGATCTGCGAGGCAACTGCGTCGAGATGGATGCGCAGGCGCTCAAACACGGGCCCTTCGGTCAACGTTGTTTGGTACGCCAGGTTGAGTTGAAACTGGCGGAACGTTGCGGGCTCAACCAGAAGCACTTGGGCCTTGGGATTTTCGAGCAGGTTTTTTCTCGACTTGTTGAAGAACTGGAAAGAGAGGGCGACGTGATTTGGGTCGACTCGATGTACGACAGACAGATACGTCACGTTCGGCATGCCGCTGGCGGAGCAGGTGCAGAAGGGACTGGGAATGATGCCATCGAAGCACATTTCTATCTCATCGAGGGCAACAGGCAAACTGGGCGTCGTGCTCAAAGTCTGTCCCCCGCACGCGGCCCCGGCGTCTGTTCGAACGCCTGTTGCACAGCGAATCGTATCCGGACCGGGTCAAGAGGTAATATCCTCAAGCCGATCTTCGGCGGGATGCCGTGAATCTTTGCCTGTTCCGTCAATACATTCTTCTGGCGCTCGAACGATTCCCAATCTTGGGGAGTTAAATCGCCGGACTCGAGAAACCGCCCCTTTAGCTGCACCGTCTTGTAATTCACGGTCTGATGAAAGGTAACCGCGATTTCCTCTTGACCCCGGAGGTTTTCAAGCGTCTTCGCGCCCGCTGAAAGCGAAATGCACAAGTCGAGGCTGCGGCCATCAGGAAGGATCGTCGGACCCCACCCACGGGTGATCTCCGGCGTCAACCGCGCGTCGCGCGTGCCCACAAGGATGGTTCCGGTGTCTTGAATGATGTGGGTTCTGATCCCGGCACTGATTTCATAGTAAGGAAAAGACCCAGCCACGCGAACCTCCCTGGCGGATAGGACCAAGCCCATGGTAGCACTGAGGTTAAGCGACGATAGCAAAGATTTAAGAACAGCTTAGGAAGTATTTAGGAACGCGCATCCTTGGCTTAGGCTACTTTGGGCACAGGAGAGAACAAATCATGTCACTCACACTCGCTGAAGACGCCAAAGAAGGCCTGACGCCCGGGACGCAACAGGCAAGCAGCAACGATGCAATCCGTGCTGTCGAAGGAACCGGGGATGTGGATGAATCTTCCGCCGCATCGACTCACGGCCAAGTAAGGTACGTGCCGGCTGGGACGGGTCGATCCTACAAGAGCCCGATCGATGAGATCACAGTGCTTCTTACCGGCGAACAAACCGGAGGCAAACTTTTTATGGCCGAGGCGACTGTTCCGCCGGGCTGTGGGAATCCTCCCCACATTCACAATCGCGAAGACGAAACCTTCTATCTCCAACAGGGGACGCTCAGCATTCAGGTCGGCGATAGGGCTCAGATTGCATTGCCGGGTGACGTGGTTCTGCTCCCTCGCGGTGTGATGCATTGCTTCCAGAACACCGGGAACGTGAACGCGAAGTTCCTGGTTGTCGCTGCGCCCGCAGGCCTGGAGAAGTTCTTTGAAGAAGGATTCTATCCCGCTGCGGATTGGCCAAACGCGATGCCGCCGATGAATGACGAGTTCATGGGCAGAGTGATGGCTGCCGCCGCCCAATGCGGTCTGACCTTTCTTCCTCCGGCATAACGGGCTGGCGCGAGGCCACGGCTTTTACTCGGCACAGCCTTACCCGAACGCGGGACTGCAACGCGGGACTGCAAGGGGATGAGTTCCGGCGCACTGTTGAGCTCCTAATCTGGAAACTCAATCAACGCCCGCGCTCGCACCTCGTACACTAATCCGAGACACCCATGCCGCACGCTGACCCGGAAGCCCGCATTGTGCTGACCACGGCCGCCGACCAGGACGAGGCCGCGCGGATGGCCCGCATTCTGGTGGAGGAGGGCCTGGCCGCCTGCGCCACAATCCTTCCCGGCGCGCAGTCCATCTATCGCTGGGAGGGCAAGATCGAGTCGGCCGCCGAGGTGCTCCTGCTCATCAAGACCCGCGTGCCGCAGCTTGAGGCCCTCGAAGCCCGCCTGCACGCGCTGCACAGCTACCTCACGCCGGAGTTCCTCGTCCTGCCCATCGAGCAGAGCAGCGCGGGTTATCTCGCGTGGTTGCGGGCCAGCCTTGGTACGAGTCCGGGGCCGCTCTAAACGACTCTCGCCGCGTGCCTTGAGGAGCTTTGCGCCGCCGCTTCGCCGCGCGCCGCCCGGCCCACGCCTTTTCGGCCCATCCATCTGATATTCTGGCTAAGTTTGCAGTCATGCGCTGGTTGATGATTGGTCTCGTCGTCTCGCTTGGGGCACTGCTTGTTGTGGCAGCGGGCGTGGCGCGTCACATCTGGCTCCATCGCCACAGCCACGGTGATGAGCCGCCCCTGGGCGCGCTGGAACCCGGCGACGAGGCGGATCTCGAATCCGAGCTTTAAGAGGTGCAATGTGAACAAGGAAATGACCACACGGGCTGCTGATTTCGCTGGCGCTGCGACTGTCGCTCCATGGCTGCGCAGCGCGGGCATCGTGCTGGGCGCGAGCCTGCTGCTGGCCCTGTGCGCGCACATTGCTCTGCCGCTCTGGTTCACGCCCGTTCCGCTCTCGTTGCAACCTTTTGGCGTGCTGCTGCTTGGCCTGCTGCTCTCGCCGCGCATGGCCGGCATCAGCGTGGCCGCTTATCTGGCTGAGGGCGCGCTGGGCCTGCCCGTTTTTGCGCCTGCCGCCGGCATGCCCAACGGCGTTGCCCACCTGCTCGGCCCTACGGGCGGCTATTTGATGGCCTATCCCGCGGCGGCCCTGCTCATCGCGTTTCTTCGCCGCCGCCTGCCCGGCCGGTTTGTCTCCCGGCTGGCCGCCGCCGCCGCCGGCGACCTGCTGATTCTTGTTTGCGGAGCGCTGTGGCTCACCGTGGCCACGCATGGCTCCTTTGCCGCGGCGCTGCCGCTGGCCGTTGTGCCCTTCCTGCCAGGCGACGCGCTGAAAGTGGCCGCCGCCGCCGGAACCGTCACCGGCCTGCGGCGTATGCGCCGCAAAAATCCCTGATTAACCCCCAAGCCTTCGGGGTCCCTGCCTTCGGGCACTCTGCTTGCAGTCCTTGGCCGTCTTGTGTTGAAAGGAAGTTTTGAGCCAGTGAGTAAAAAATCGGAAGCATCCAGTTCCCAGAACATTATTGATATCTCCATCGCGCATAGCCCTGACTCCGATGACGCATTCATGTTTTACGGGCTCGCGACCAACAAGGTCCGCGTGCCCGGCTTTCGCTTCAACCACACCCTTTGCGACATTGAAACGCTCAATCGCCGCGCGCAGGACGAAGCCTTTTTTGACGTGAGCGCCATCAGCTTCCACGCCTATCCTTACGTGCAGCAGAACTACGCGCTGATGGGCTGCGGCGGCAGCGTCGGCGAGGGCTACGGCCCCATGATTGTGGCCAACCGCCCCTTTACCCATGAGGAATTGAAGCGCGTCAAAATTGCCGTCCCCGGCACGCTGACCACGGCCTATCTCACGCTCAAGATCTTCAACACCGACATCGAGACCGAGGTGGTCCCCTTCGACCAGATCATTCCCGAGATTCTCGCCGGGCGCTTCGATGCGGGCCTCGTCATCCACGAAGGCCAGCTCACTTACTCCTCCAGCGGCCTCTATCGCGTGGTCGATCTCGGCGTGTGGTGGCGCGAAACCACCGGCCTTGTGCTGCCCCTCGGCGGCAATGCCATTCGCCGCTCACTGGGCGAAGAAAACCACAAAATCATCTCCCGCGCGCTGCGCGACAGCATTCAGCATGCCCTCGACCACCGCGAGCAGGCGCTCGAGTACGCCATGCAGTTTGCGCGCGACCTTGACTCCGGCCTGGCCAACCGCTTTGTGAGCATGTATGTGAATGACCGCACCCTCGACTACGGCGCCGACGGGCGCGAGGCCATCCGCAAACTGCTGGAGATGGGCTTCGAGCGCGGCATCATTCCTCACAAGCCGCAGGTCGACTTCATCGATTAATACAAAAACAGGATTCCTGTCTCCTGTTGGGGACTGGAGAAGGTCGCCGCTCCCTGCTGGTCGCGCCGACTTGCGTGTCGAGCCTTCGACATACAGCCAGCCTGTTTTTGCTGTAGCCGCTGTCGCAAATTCAGACACTGCAAGCCGGCCTCGCGCGGCTCGTTTGCCTTTGCGCCCCGCCTTCCTCCGCTTTCGCCCTGTCTACGGGACCGGTTTCTTCGCAGCGGGAATGTAAAGAATTCCTAACTGTTGCCGATGGATCTTATATTCGGTCGATCTCCATGCTTGCTTCGCTCCAGCTCAACGTCTTGTTCGCCTCGCACGATCCGGAGTTTCTCGCCGTTGTGGAACCCGCGCTTGTGGCTGCGGGCGTGCGCGTCAAGGTGGTGCTCTCCGCAGAGGCCGCGCGGGAAGCGATGCTGGCCGAGCAGCCGCCCGACCTGGCACTGCTCGACACCGAGCTGCCCGGCATTGACACCGGCCAGTTGCTGGCCAGCGTGCGCGACGAGCCCGGCGGCCATCGCCTGCCGATTGTCCTGTTTTCAGACACTGTGTCGGAAGAATGGATGCACTGGATCGCCGGCGGCATCCTCGACGACCTGATCCCGCGCAACCCTCAGTCATCGCATTGGCGGCTGCGCCTGCAGATGGTGCTGCGCACCTGCAACCGCATGCGCGAGCTCGACCGTCTGCGCGAGTCCGCCGCGCTCACCGCGCAGTCTGACCCGCTCACCGGCGTGCTCAACCGCGGCACCCTGCTCTCCATGCTCTTTCGCGAGACAGACCGTGTGCAGCGGATGAAGACCTCGCTCTGCCTTCTGCTGTTTGACGTAGATGACTTTGGCCACTGGAACGGCCGCCTGGGCTCTGAGGTCTGCGACGATCTGCTGTGCCAGGTGGCCGGCCGCGCCACCCGACTGCTGCGCAGTTATGACCTTATGGGCCGCGCCGGCAAGGACGAATTCCTGCTGGTGCTGCCCGGATGCTCCCTGGCAGACGCAACCATGCTCGCCGAGCGCCTGCGCGTGGATGTCTTCGCCGAGCCCTTCCACGTGCCCAACCACTCCGTGCGCCTCTCCGCCTGCTTCGGCATCGCCGTCAGTGACGGCCGCTCGCCTGTGGTGGTGCTGCGCGAATCTGAAATCGCGCTGCAAAAGGCCAAGGAGGCCGGCGCGGAATCCATCCAGTGCTTCGGCGAATCCGGCCAGGCGGACACCGTGCCCGTGGCCTTTCTTTCCATCCCCTCTGAAGACGACCGGCGCGGCTGGTAGCCTGGGCGGCCAGATATCCGCAGGCCTGCAAACGCGCGGGCTCAGTCCATCGCCGCGTGCTGTTCCCGAGCCTCTTCCGCGCTTTCAGCCTCTTCCGCACCCGCTGACAGGAACTCCTGAAAGGCCTCATTGGAGAGCAGCCTGCCCTGCGCCGTCAGCCGCACGGTGCGGCCATCAGTGTCGACAAGCCCGCGCTCTTTCAGTCCCTCCACCACGCGCAGCGCGCGCGCCACAGGCTCTTTGCCAAACTCCCGCCGCAGCGCGGCCACCTGCACGCCGCGGTTCAGCCGCAGCCCCAGGAACCACGCCTCTTCATGCTGACGCTCCGGAGAAAGCCACGCTGTCTCCGCAGGCTCAGCGTCTTCCAGATATGCATTCAAATCATCGGTTGTGGTGGCACGCAGCACATAGCCCTCTGTGCCCCCGGAACGCAGCATGGACGACGCATCCAGGCCCACGCCGAGATAAGGCCGCCGCTGCCAGTAGCGCAAATTGTGCTGCGATTCCTTGCCCTCGCGCGCAAAATTCGAAATCTCGTACTGCGCGAGCCCCGCCGCGGCAAGCCGCTCCAGCGCCGTCTCATACATCGCGGCAATCGCGTCGTCGCCCGGCACCAGCTCCGCGTGATAACGCGCGCCGCCCGCCAGCATCTCCCGGCCCAGCCGCGAATCCTCATCCACTTCCAGCATGTAGACGCTCGCATGCGGCACATCCGTCTCCAGCAGCGCATCCAGCGACTCGCGCCATGAATCGAAGGTTTGCCCCGCAAGCCCGGCAATCAAATCCACGTTCAGGTTCGCGATGCCCGCCGCGCGCAGCCGCCGCAAATCCTCAATCACCATCGCGCGCGTGTGCAGCCGCCCGCTCTCGCGCGCTTCGCGGTCAATGAAGGACTGCACGCCCAGGCTCACGCGATTCACGCCCGCGCCCGCAAGAGCCTCAAGCGTGGCATCCGCAAGCTGCCCCGGCGCGCACTCCACGGTAATCTCGGCGTCGCGCTCCACGCTGAACTCCCGCCGCAGCGCCCGAAAGAGTGTGCGCACGTGCTCCGGTTCAAGCAGGCTCGGCGTGCCGCCGCCGAAATAAATGGAGTCAACCTTGCGCGGCAGCTCCACATCCCTTTCCGCGGCCCATGCGCCAGCGCCGTGCATCTCCTCCACCAGCCGGACCACATAGCGCGCGTGCTCGCCGGCCGGATACACGCCCGAAGCAAAGTTGCAGTAGGTGCACTTCGAGCGGCAAAACGGAAATGAGAGATAGACGCCCAGGCGGTCGCCGTTCGCTCGCTTCATGCATCCATTGTTTCACGGCCTTCTGTGGGCGCTCCGCCCACCCGCCCGCACGTGCCACAATTTGAATAAGGAGACTTTGCTTGAGAGCGTGGCCCCTGCTGGGCATTTTGTTTGTCCAATCCTTCCTGTGCCTGGCGCACTGGTTCCTTTTTGTCACGTGGATGCACGCGGGCTGGCCCGTGAGCCCGGAGTCCGCGCTTGCCCTGCGCGTCGCGCTCACGGTGCTCGCTTTTTCGTTTGTGCCGTCGGCGCTGCTGGGCTTTCGCTTTCATGGCGGGCCGGTCGGGTTCCTTTATCGCCTGGCTTCCCTCTGGCTGGGCCTGCTGAATTTTCTCTTCTGGAGCGCGTGCCTCTTCTGGCTCATCGAGCTTGGCCTGCGCCTCGCGCCCGGCGATGCGCATCTGCGCGCGCGGCCTTTCGTTGCCGCCGCTCTGCTGGCTCTCAGCGTGCTTGCAACGCTCCATGGACTACTGAACGCCGCCAGGATCCGCACGCGCAGCCTTGCCGTCCGCCTGCCCGGCCTTCCTCAAGCCTGGCGCGGCCGCAGGGCCGTGATGATCAGCGATCTGCACCTGGGCAACATCAACGGCCTTCGTTTCGCGCGGCGTGTGGCGGCGCACATTCGCGCCCTCAATCCAGAGATTGTGTTTCTTCCCGGCGACCTGTTTGACGGCACGCGCGTAGACGCCGCAGCCATCGCCGCGCCGCTGCTTGAGCTTGCTCCGCCGCTCGGCGTTTACTTTGTCACGGGCAATCATGAGGTCCTCGGCGGCTCCGGCCACTTTACTCAGCCCCTGGCCCGCCGCGGCATGCACGTCATCGACAATGCCCGCGCGGACGTGGAAGGCGTGACCATCCTCGGCGTCTCCTACCAGGACTCCACGCATCCCACCCGTCTGCGCCAGTTCCTCGCCGCCCAGCAACTGGACCCCGCGCTCCCCAGCATCCTTCTGCAGCACGTGCCCAACCGCCTGCCCATCGTGGAGCAGTGCGGCGTGAGCCTGCAACTGAGCGGCCACACCCATGGCGGCCAAATGCTGCCGTTCACGTGGATCACGCGCCGCGCCTTCGGCCCCTTCACGCACGGGCTTCATCGCTTCGGCAACCTGCAGGTTTACACCTCCACCGGCGTGGGCACCTGGGGACCGCCGCTGCGCGTGGGCTCAGCCTCTGAAATCGTCTTGCTCACCTTCGAGTAAAAGTGATTTCATGGTGCTTCCGCCGTTGGCGCTTTCCTCGTCCGGCGGAAAAGGGGGCCCCTCATGCACATTCGCGGCACATGCTTTCTCGCATCGCTCGCCATCCTTCTTCCTCTCGCCGCCACATCCGCGCAGCCGCCGGCAGGCAGCGCCGCCCCGCCCGCGCACCACGAGCATCCTGACATGAACTTTCCCACCGTGCTTTACGGCGCGGCTTACTACAACGAATACATGCCCGGCGACCGCGACGCGCGCCTGAAGATCGACATTGCGCTGATGAAGGCTGCCGGGCTGAACGTTGTCCGCATGGGCGAGTCCACCTGGAGCCTGTGGGAGCCCGAAGACGGCCATTTCGACTACGCCTGGATGGACCACATTGTGGACGCGATGGGCAAGGCCGGCATCAAGGTGATTCTGGGCACGCCCACCTATTCGATTCCCGCATGGATGGCCCATGAGCATCCCGAGATCCTGGCTGATCGCATCCCTGACGGCCCCTTTGGCGGCAAGGCCGTGCCCGCCACCTACGGCATGCGCCAGAACATGGACACCGATTCGCCGGCCTATCGCTTTTATGCCGGGCGGCTCATCCGCCACATTGTCGCGCATTACAAGGACAATCCCACCGTCATCGGCTGGCAGCTTGACAATGAAACCTCCAGCTACGGCGCGGACAATCGCGATGTCTTCATCGGCTTCCAGCATTACCTTGAGAAGAAGTTCAAGACGCCCGAAGCGCTGAGCAAGGCGTGGTTCCTCAATTACTGGGGCCAGAACATCCACACCTGGGAGGACCTGCCCACCCGCGACGGCGCGCAGAGCACCGGCTACAAGCTGGAATGGACACGCTGGAGCCAGTTGCGCGTCACCGATTTTCTCCGTTGGCAGGCCGCGCTGGTTCGCCAGTACGCCTCGCCGCGCCAGTTTGTCACCACCGACTTTGGCGGCATGATGCGCCATGACGTAAATGAAGAGGCCATCGCCGGCTTTCTCGACATTCCCGCCGACAACATCTATCACGCCACGCAGGACCACTTCGACGGCTCCATCCAGTCCATCCAGGGCGACTTCACGCGCTCGCTCAAGCACTCGAATTTTCTGGTGACCGAAACCAACGCGCAGACCATCGGCTGGAGCTCAGAGGGCCAGTTTCCGCCCTACGACGGCCAGCTTCGCGAGGATGTCTATACCGATCTCTCCAACGGCGCCGACATGGTTGAGTACTGGCACTGGGGTTCGATTGCCGCCAACCAGGAGACCTACTGGAAAGGCATCCTCTCGCACGACCTGGAACCCAACCGCGCCTACCGCGAGGTGAGCCGCACCGCCCATGAGCTCAAAAAAATCGGCCCGCAGCTCGTCGGCCTCAGGATTCACAATCAAGTTGCCATCCTGTGGAGTCGCGACTCGGCCAACGCCATCGACTTTATGCCTTATGGCGGTCCCGTGCCCACCGGGAGCTGGAGCCATCAGCCCGAGGGCTATGACGCGCTGGTCCAGCAGATGCACCACTCGCTCTACCACCTGAACGTGGGCACGGATTTCGTCTTTCCGGAGACCAGGGACTTCTCCGCGTACAAGCTGCTCATTGTGCCCGCGCTTTACATCTCCAACGACGCGCTTTTGCAGCGAATCTCAGACTACGTGAAGAACGGCGGCCACGTGGTGATGACCTTCAAGAGCGGATTTGCGAATGAAAACTCCGCCGTGCGCTGGGTGCGCGCCCCCGGGCCGCTGCGCCAGGCCTGCGGCTTCAGCTATCAGGAGTTCTCCAACCTCGAGCATCCGCTCGCGCTCAAGGGCGATCCCTTCCACGTGGGCGCAAATGCCAACAAGGTCTCCTACTGGGCGGAGTTCCTGATGCCGGAACACGCCAGGGTGCTGGCCTGGTATGACCATCCCTTCTTCGGCCGCTGGCCCGCCATCACGCAAAATTCCTTCGGCAATGGCACGCTGCTTTACGAGGGCACCTACCTTTCCGACGCGTTGCAAACCGCCGTGCTGCGCCGCGCCGTGGAAGAGGCCGGCCTAGCCGGGCCTGACCAGCAACTGCCTGCCGCCGTGCACGTGCAAAGCGGCGTCAACCGCTTCGGCAAGCGCCTCCATTACTACTTCAACTACTCCGGCAGCGAAGTCCGGACCGCTTATGCGCACGGCGCCGGCACCAATCTGCTCAGCGACAAGCCCGTCGCGCATGGGCAGGAGCTCACGCTCGGCCCCTGGGACCTGGCCATTGTGGAGGAAAAGTAGCTGCGGCGCACGCCGCCTTCCCGCGCCGTGGGAGCGATGTTGTACGATGGTCTGGTCCTAAACAAACGTTTTACCTGAGGTGATTGGATGAAACCAGCGGTTCGCTCCTCCCTGGCCGCGCTTCCTGCTCTGGCGCTTGGCTGCCTGCTTGCGTCAGCCCTGCCCGCCGCCGCGCAGGCGCCATGGATGCACAAGGCCAAACCCGCGGGCCCGTGGATGAACACCGGCCTTTCTCCTGACCAGCGCGCGGACCTGGTAATGAAACAGATGACGCTGGACGAAAAGATTGCGCTGCTGCACGGCGTGGGCATGCCCACGGACGAGCCGGTGACGCCGGAGAACGCAGCCTCGAATCGCGGCGTGGGCTACGTGCCCGGTGTGCCGCGGCTCGGCATTCCCGGCATTGACATGAGCGACGCGGCCTACGGCGTGCGCTCCAGCGGCGTCAACGGACGTTACTCCACCGCGCTGCCGGCCGACATTTGCGCGGCGGCAAGCTGGGATACGCACGCAGCCTATGAATACGGCGCGCTCATTGGCCGCGAGCTGCGCGCACAGGGCTACAACATGACGCTGGGCGGCGGCGTGGACATCACCCGCGACCCGCGCAACGGCCGCACCTTCGAGTACCTGGGCGAGGACCCGGTGCTCGCCGGCACGCTGGTTGCGCAGCTCATCCAGGGCACCCAATCGGCCCACGTCATTGGAGACATCAAGCATTACGCCTTCAACGATCAGGAGAGCGGACGCAACTCCGTCAACGTGCACATTGACGAGCGCGCCGCGCGCGAAAGCGACCTGCTCGCCTTTGAGATCGGCGTGGAGCAGGGCAACCCCGCCGCCGTGATGTGCTCTTACAACCGCGTCAACGGCGATTTTTCCTGCGAAAACAAATGGCTGCTGACCGACGTGCTGAAGAAGGACTGGAAATTCCCCGGCTTCGTGCTGTCTGACTGGGGCGGCACGCACTCCACCCGGAAGGCCTCCGCCGCGGGCCTGGACAACGAGGAGCCCGGCCACTTCTTTTATGGCGAGCGCTACAAGCAGGATGTCGAATCCGGCAAAATCTCCACCGCCGAGCTCGACGACCACGTCCATCGCATTCTGCGCTCCATGTTTGCCGCCGGCGTCATTGACCATCCGCGCCAGCGCAGCGTTGTGGACCCCTTCGCCGGCTTTCGCATCTCGCGCAAGGTTGAGGAAGGCGGCATGGTGCTGCTGAAGAACGAGCACGGAGCACTGCCGCTGGACGCCGCCCGGCTGCACACCATCGCCGTCATCGGCTCGCACTCTGACGTGGGCATGATCTCCGGAGGCGGCTCCGCGCAGGTTGACCCCATCGGCGGCAACGCCATCATGCCTCCCGGCAAGGGCGCAACCCGCTGGCAGGAACAGATCTGGTTCCCCACTTCGCCGTTGAAGGCGATTGAAGCGCGCGCGCCCCACGCGACGGTGAAATACGATCCGGGTACCGATCCCGCCGCAGCCGCGGCGTTGGCCAATACCGCTGACGTGGCCATCGTCTTCGCCTACGAGTGGGAGAGCGAGGGCATGGACCTGCCCGACCTGACGCTGCCTTACAACCAGGACGCGCTCATCTCCGCCGTCACCAAAGCCAATCCGCACACCATCGTGGTGCTGGAAACCGGCAGCGCCGTAACCATGCCGTGGGTGAAGGAGCCGGCCGCCATTCTTGAAGCATGGTACGGCGGCAGCGACGGCGCCGATGCCGTGGCCAACGTCCTCTTCGGCTCGGTCAATCCCAGCGGAAAGCTGCCCATGACCTTTCCGCTGAGCGTGGAAGACCTGCCGCATCCCAAGCTGGTCAAGCCACCGCCGGCTTCGCAGCGTTTCTCCGGCCCCGCATCGCCGGAGCAGTGGGCACGCGGGCTGCCGCCTTTTGACATAAGCTACGATGAAGGCGTCAAGGTGGGCTACAAGTGGTACGACGCCGAGCACAAGGCCGTGCTTTTCCCCTTCGGCTACGGGCTCTCTTACACCACTTATCGCTACGGCAGCCTCAAGGTGACGCCGGGCGACGCGGTGCAGGTGAGCTTCACCATCACCAACACCGGCAAACGCGCCGGTGAGGAGATTGCCGAGGTCTACGCGGCATTGCCCGCCGCCGCGCAGGAGCCGCCCAAGCGCCTCGTCGGTTTCACCAAGGTTGCGCTGGCCGCCGGCGAATCAAAAACCGTCACCGTCGACGTTGATCGCAAATATCTATCCATCTTCAACGTGGAGAAAAACGGCTGGCAGCTTTTGCCCGGCGAGTACTCGCTGATGGTCGGCGGCTCCTCTGAGAAGCTGCCGCTCAGGCAAACCATCCATCTGGACTAGCACCATGCGCGGCGCTTATCGGACCTCCGCTTCGGCGGAGGTCTCGTCGTTTTTGCCGCGTGCCTACTCGTCTTCCGGCGGCACCTGCTCCAGCAGCCGGCTCCAGGTTTTCTGGTTGCGGCGGAAGCTCTTCTTCAGGTCTTCGAGAATGCGCTCGAAATCGGCGTTGGTGCGCAGGTTGTTCCACGCCGGATTCTTCTGGAACCAGGGATAATTCTCATTGCCCAGATAGATGGCGCGCCGCAGCCAGTGCAGCGCCTCGCTGGAGTCGCCCTCGACCGCGAAGTAGGTTGCCAGCCGGTAAGCCATCTCGTTGTCAGCCTCGGCCGCGGCCAGCGTGTCGTCCTTCAGCAGCGCCGCGGCGCGTGCGCGGTCGCCCGCCTGCACATAGCACATGGCCAGCGTTGGAACCGCAATGCGCATCGACGCATCGTCCTGAATCACCTGCTCCAGAATCCCGATGGAGGCTTCAAGATTTCCCGTGCGCATTTGCTGGTAGGCCGACGAAGTGCGCAGCAGCGGATGGCGCGGCTCGAGTGCGAGACCTTTCTCAAGCTCGTTGCCTGCCAGCTCAAGCTGGTTGCGATAGTGATAGACGCGCGCGCGATGGTTGTAGAGAATGGCCGCGTTGGCAGGGTTCAGCTTCAGCGCGCGGCCAAAGTGCGTCAGCGCCTCTTCATACATGCCGTCGCCGCGCAGCGCCAGGCCGGCAACCATGTGTACGTTCCAGTCGTTGGCCGCGGTGCTCAGCAGGTTGGCAATGCCGTGCCTGGCGGATTCCTTTTCACCGCGCGAGAGCAGCATGTAGATGCGGTAGAGATTCGCTTCAATCGACGCGGGGTCAAGCTTGAGCGCCTCGTCAAAGGCGCGGCGCGCGTGCATTACGTGAATCTGCCCGCCGAATCCGTGCCGCACATACTGCAACTCCGCAATGCCCAGGCCCGTCCAGCCCGCGGGAAACTGAGGATCCTTCGTCGTTACGCTGGAAAAGAGCGCATGTGCGCGATCCAGGTCAGCCCGCGCGCCGGTGCGCACCATAAAGGAGCTCAACTGCGCCCGCGCCTGCAAGTACTCCTCGCTCACCGGGCCAGGCAGCGAGCCATCACGCGGCGGCCGCGGAGCATCGTTCGCATCGTGCCCGCCAAAGCCGTGCAGTGAGGCAAACACCTCGTTTGAAATCTCCGTCTGCACGGCAATCAGATCCAGCGACGCCACCTGAATCGAGCCGCCGGAGCGCACGCTCTGCGCCGCCACATCCAGCAGTTGCCAGTTCAGGTCAAAGCCTGCCTCCGAGCGCACAAAACTGCCCGCCAGCACATAGGAAACCAGCAGCCGCTGGCCCACCGCCAAGGGGTCCATCTGCGCAATTGGCAGCGACATCAGCGTACTTGATGGCCGCACCACCAGCGAGGGGATCCGCGCCAGCCGCGCCGCAATCGCATCGGCCAGCGCATAGCCGTAAAGCGGCGCAACCACGGCCGAGCCAAGATTGGTGAACGGCAAAACCACAAGCGTGTTCTGCGGCGCCTTGTCCGCGTTCGACTCGCGAAAGCGCTCGGCCAGCATGGACAAAATGCCCGTGGTTCGCTTCTCGGCCTCCGCCGTGCTGGTGGGCAGGTTGGCCGCCGCGTCGCCGGGAATAATGCCGGTCTCAATCTGCAGAGCCTTCATGATGGTCTTCAGCGCCTCGCGCACGTCGGCCGCCGTGGCATAGCGCTCCGCGGGATTCTTTTCAAGACACGTGGCAATCACGCTCTTCAGCTCCGGAGCAATGCCGGGAACAATCTCGCTCAAATCCGGAGGGTCGGAAAACTGGATTGCGCGAATCGCCTGAAAGTCCTCGGCATCCGGCCGCGAAAACGGATGCCGCCCGCTCACAAGCTCGAACAGAATCACGCCCAGCGCCCATACGTCCGACTGCACGCTGGAGTGGCCGGTGACAAACTGCTCCGGCGCCATGTAGCGAATGGTTCCGCCGCGCGCCGTATAGGTCGCGGCCATGGACGCATCCTTGGCCAGCGCGGGCTTGCTCGGGTCAAAGCCGGCATCCTCAGGCCGCAGCCGCCGCGCCAGGCCGAAGTCGAGAATCTTCACCAGGCCGCCTTCGGTCAGCATCACGTTCTGCGGCTTCAGGTCGCGATGAAAGATGCCCAGCCGGTGTGCGGCCTGCAGACCGTCGGCAATCTGGATGCCCACCGAGAGCACAAGCTGCAGGCTCGCCGGCCCGCGCTCAATCAACTGGTCAAGCGACTGGCCGGGCACATACTGCATCACGATGTAACCCTCGTCGCCCGCCTCGCCCACTTCGTAGATAGCGCAGACGTTGGGATGCTCGATGGCCGAGGCCAGCCGCGCCTCTCGCAAAACCGTACTCCGCATCTGCTGCGCGCTCAACATGCCGGCGCGCAGAATCTTCAGCACCACGGGCCGTTGCAGCAGCGTGTCGTTGGCCAGGTACACAACCCCGCTGCCGCCCGCGCCCAGGCGTCGAATAATCTCGTAGTGCTCGATGGTTCTGCGCTTCATCGCTTCCCTCAGTCTACCGTTGAAGGCGTGAGGGAAACGTCAGTCTCTCCGCGGGAAATCCGCGCCGCACTCCCCGAAAATCGCATCGCGCCGTGCGCGGAACGCACCGCTCAATGTCCGCCGCGCCGCACTTCGTCCTCTTCGGGAAACGGCGGCGGATCCTTCTCCACGCGGTGCTGGCGGCGGATGCCGGTGATGTACATCGTCAGCCCGAAGGCGAACATCACCAACCCCCACCAAAGGTTTGCATTGATACCCAGGCTCTTGGCGTAGAGCGCCGCATCGTGACGCGTGAGAATGCCAAAGAAGGTGAGAATCAGGCCGGTGACCGTGAACATCAGCCCCATCGGAATGCGCAAGTCGAGAATCATTCGCTGGTCTCCTTCCTAGGCAAAGAATATGTTGATGCCAATTGCCACCACCAGGATCGCAATGGCCAGCGTGCCAGGCCGCTGCCACCATTTGAGATGCGCATGCGAGGGCCGGGGCGTGAGCGAGTGTACCAGGCCCACCAGCTCCGACTCGGGATGAGGCCTGGTCATCAGGCTCACCACGATGGTCACAATAAAGTTCACGCTGAAGGCCCAGATTGCGCCGTAGAAGTTCTGCGCCATATCGCTCGGATAATGGTGCAGCACCATGATCCAGCCGCCGTGGATGCCGCGGAAGGCCTCGGCCGGCAGCGTCAGGCCGTGATGCACAATCGCCGCCAGCGTACCGCAGACGAGCCCGGCAAACGCGCCGTGGCCCGTCGCCCGCTTCCAGAACATGCCCAGCAGAAACGTTGCGAACAACGGCGCGTTCACAAACGAGAAGACAAGCTGCAGTGTGTCCATGATGTTGTTGAAGTAGATGGCCGCATAAGCCGTGGCAATCGACAACAGGATGCCGCCCACAGTGGCCCATCGGCCCACGTTCAGGTAGTGCCGGTCGCTCGCGTTCTTGTGGATGTAGGACTGGTAAAGATCGTAAGTAAAGACCGTGTTGAAGGCCGTCACGTTGCCCGCCATGCCGCTCATAAAGCTGGCCAGCAGCGCCGTCAGCCCCAGGCCGAGAATGCCGGTGGGAAAGTAGTGCAGCAGCATGTCGGGCGTGGCCATGTCGTAATCCAGCACGGGCTTGCCGCTGGCGTCCAGCATCAGCTTGCCGGTCAGCGGATTCACCTTGGCCGGAATCAGCCCGCGCCCCTCGGCCTCCGCCTGTGAAACCACGGTGGTGGTGCGGTAGATTGCGCCATTCGCCACGGTGGTGACCGTGGTGGTGTGCGGCGTGGGCAACGCCAGAGCGATGATGCCCGGCACGATCACCAGAAACGGGAAGAACATCTTTGGAATCGCGGCAATCAGCGGCACCTTGCGCGCGGACTCCGTGTCCTTTGATGCCATCGCCGTCTGGATCACCAGAAAATCCGTGCACCAGTAGCCCGATCCCAGCACAAAGCCCAGCCCCATGCCGATGCCGATAATGTCAATGCCCATCGGGTTGGTGCCGGCGTGCATCACGCCCTTCCACTCGTGCATGTAGGCCATCGGAACCGAGGCCTTCAGCCCGCTCCAGCCGCCAATGTTCTTCAGCCCCAGCAGCACCAGCGGCAAAAAGCCCGCCACAATCAGGAAGAACTGCAGCACCTCGTTGTAAATTGCGCTCGTCAGCCCGCCCAGAAAAATGTAAAGCAGAACAATGATGGCCGACAGCACAATGGAGAACGTGAAGATGCCGTCCGGATTCCAGCCCAGCATCTGGAAGAGCCCGTCAAAAACATGCAGTGCCTGGATGAGCCGCGCCATGGCGTACATGGAGATGCCCGAGCTGAAAACCGTCATCACGGCAAAGGAGCAGGCATTCAGCGCGCGCGTCTTTTCATCGAAGCGCAGCTTCAGGAATTCCGGTACCGAGCGGGCCTTTGATCCGTAGTAGAACGGCATCATGAAAATGCCCACAAAGATCATGGCCGGAATGGCGCCGATGCCGTAGAACTGCGCCGTCTCCAGGCCGTACTTGGCGCCGGAAGCGCCCATGCCGATGACTTCCTGCGCGCCCAGGTTGGCGCTGATGAAGGCCAGTCCGCAGATCCAGGCGGGCAGCGCGCGCCCGGCCAGGAAAAAATCCTTGCTCGTCTTCATGTAGCGCTTCAGGGCAAAGCCAATGCCCAGCACAAACACGAAGTAGAGCAGCATAATCAGCCAGTCGACCGATGTGAGTTTCAAAAGACGGCTCCTTCCGTCAGCGTATGCCGCCGGGTGCGCGGAAGGCAGAGGCGCGGTGGACGCCGGGGGTCGCCTTCAAGCTGCGGGTACGCTGACCAATGTACGCAGGGGGGCAGAGGGTCGTCCAGTGGAAATTGAAAATGTTTTCATCCGCGCCCCGCAACCCCGCGCACGCCTCTCCATTTACACTGGATGGGCATGATTCCCACGCTTACCTGGACCCCCGACGGCGTTCGTTTTATTGACCAGACCAGGCTCCCGCTCGAGGAGAGCTATGTGCTCGCCACCGACTATGAGCAGGTGGCCGAGGTCATTGTCACCATGGTGGTGCGCGGCGCGCCGGCCATCGGCGTCTCCGCGGCCTATGGCGTTGCCCTTGGCGCGCTCAAAAGCAAAGCCGCCACCGCGCAGCAGTTCGCGCCGGAGTTCGAGCGCATCTGCGCGCGGCTGGCAGGAACGCGGCCCACCGCCGTCAATCTCTTCTGGGCCATTGACCGCATGAAGCGGCTCTTCGCCGGCCTGCTTGCAGAAAATGCGCCGATGGAGCAGGTGCGTGAGCGCATTTTGTCCCAGGCCCACGCCATGTATGACGAAGACATTGCCGCCTGCAAGGCCATGGGCAAGTACGGCGGCGAGCTGCTGCCCGCCGAGGGCGGCGTGCTCACCCATTGCAATGCCGGCGCGCTGGCCACCTGCGGCTACGGAACCGCCCTCGGCGTCATCCGCGCCGCAGTGGAAAGCGGCAAACAGATTCACGTCTTCGCCGACGAGACGCGGCCCTTTCTGCAGGGCGCGCGGCTCACAGCTTGGGAGCTGATGGCCGACGGCATCGACACCACCGTCATCTGCGACAACATGGCCGCCAGCCTGATGCAGGCCGGCAAAATCCAGGCTGTCGTCGTCGGCGCGGACCGCATCGCCGCCAACGGCGACACGGCCAACAAGATTGGCACTTATAACGTCGCCATCCTCGCCAAAGAGCACGGCATTCCCTTTTACGTCGCCGCGCCCTGGTCCACCATTGACACCGCAACCCCCACCGGCGCGGCCATCCCCATCGAGGAGCGCAATGCCATCGAGGTCACCCACCACGGCGGCAGGCAGCTCACCCCGCACGGCGTCGGCATTCGCAACCCGGCCTTTGACGTCACGCCCGCGCGCTACATCACGGCCATCGTCACTGAGCGCGGCGTGCTGCGCGCGCCCTACACCGAATCCCTGCGGCAAATGGAGATGGTTGCGGGCTAAAGCAATTCCTGAGTCACTGTACCCCGAAGCCGCTTCACTTAAACGGCACTAGTCGAGTAGGGATAGCCGAGGCAAATGGATATTGATGATGTAAATCGTGCAACGGCGGCACCACCTGGCGAACTGGTTGGCCCTTTGCCGAGAAAGGTTGAACTCTGCTCCACCGATGGGCAGACTTTTCTGGGGATTGCGTTGCTATTTTTTGTGATCGGAGTCGTCTTCGCGATTTCCTTCAGTTCCGAGGCCATCCAGCAAACGCGGCAGCGGGCAATTCTGCATGGCGCTGGCCGTGACGTTGTTGGCGAAGTGACGGGATTCTCCGTCGGCCGGTGGGCGCCTACAGTTGTGAAATATCAGTTCTCCTTTAATGGGAAGACATATTTCGGTAGTGCCAAGGAACCGCGCACCACGGGAACAGGTATAGCGCTAAAAAAGTCGGATCAGATCCTCGTCCGGTTTCTCCCGTCCAATCCGTCCATCAACCACCCAGAAACCTGGGAATGGTCTGTGCTGATGGGGCTGGACTCACTAGCCCTACAGGTGTTCCTTTTTACAATCAGCGTTATTGGAATCGCCGCTCTAATGAGGGATCGCAAGTTGGCACGTAAGGGAAAGGCAGTCTCGGGCGTGGTCATCAGATGCACACCGAGGAACCGCGAGTTTCAGGTGGAGTATGAATTCCGCACAGAGGATGGTTTCTCGATGAGGGGGAAGTGTGGCTGCGCAGACTCATATGAAGCGGGCGCACGGATCTGGATTCTTTACCTGCCGCATTGGCCACAGCGGAATCATTGCTATCCGTTGGCCTACTACTGTGTTGTTGACTGAACGGATGGTTCGGTCTTACGGGCACTCTTCCACCATCTTGTGGATGCTTCTATCGTCTTTCCTGACGCATGGGAAAGAGCACGCTATGAAATGGAATCGTAAGGGCGGCCTTTCACGAAATCCAAAACGTCACGAATACTCAGGAATTGCGCTAAAGAAGGCGTACAGTGATGCCAGCCGTGCTTCCCCTTTCCCAGGTTTTAAAAGTCCGCAAAAAGTCGCTGGTACGCGCCATCCTGCTCTCCCTCGGCGCGTTCCTCGCCAGTCTCCGGCTGGCCGGCTTCCCGCACATTGCGAACCTGCACAGCTCGCCCTGGCAGATTCTCCTGTGGTTCGTCGCGCTGTGGGGCTCGGTGGAAACCGCGCGCTGCCTGCGCCGCACCTGGACCCTCTACCACGCCGGCGTGCTCGTCCTGCTTTACACCAACCTGCTCATCCTCACCCTCATCGGCTTCCTCGCCGTCTATCCCTAGGCGCCTGCCGGCGGACCGCAATTTTTATCTTCCGCTCCACCAGCCTGCTGCGTGTAGCATAGGCACACGCTGCGCCCGCCCATTCCGCCCTCCGTGCCACCGCAATAGCCGCCGCGGAACGGACAGCGCAAAGAAGCTCAAACCTGAAGAACCGCTGGAGGACGCAATGCTCAAAGGATTCCGGGACTTTATTCTTCGCGGCAACGTGGTTGATCTGGCTGTCGCCGTCATTCTGGGCGCGGCGTTCAACACCATTGTCGGTTCGCTGGTGAAAGATGTGCTCAACCCGCTGATTGCCGCCACCATCGGCAAGCCGGACTTCAGCGCGGTGGTTCTTCATCTTGGCAAAGGCGTAATCACCATCGGCAACTTCCTCAACGCCGTGGTGGCCTTCCTCATCATTGCCTTCGTGGTTTACTTCGCCATTGTGGTGCCCATGAATGCCGTGATGACGCGGTTGAAGAAGCCCGGGCCGCCCGCACCCACTCCGCCGCCCACCAAGGTCTGCGGCGAGTGCCTCAGCGAGATACCCGCCGCTGCCCGCCGCTGCGCCCACTGCGCTCAGGTGGTTGCCTGAAGCAATTCCCGAGTCACTGAATCCTGAGCCGGGACGTTCCAGTCGACGCGACAATCTGAAAGCGGCGACCTTTCATTGTGTCGCAGAGATCACATACCTTCAGGAATTGCCGTAGCTCGCGCTCGAATCCAAACCGCGCCGCGAAGGCGGATCACGCCCGTCACCGCCACCGTCATCGCAGCCGGCTCCGCCAAAGCCAGTCCGTCCGCTACGTGCGAATCTCGTTCCGGCTGCATCTGCTCCGGGTGCATGGGGCCGCCCAAAATCGCTTCCGCGTCAAACCTCTGGTGTAAGCTGAACCCCATGGCTGCGGCGGTTCCCGCCGCGCCGCGCTCGCCATAATTTCCGCGCGTCTGCACACTCGCAATCTCGCCGCGCTTGAGCCCCCGGAGGGTTATACCGTTCATGCGGAACCGTTCCCTGTTGGCCGTCGTTTTCCTTGCCGCCTTCGCCTTTGCCTGCGCGCAAACTTCGCATCCTCTGCTCACCGTGCGAGCGGCCGCGCGCACCCACGCCGCCGTCGCGCCCGCCAGTCAGTCCGCAATCGAGCAGGCCTTTCTCGCCGTGCCCAGCGCGCGCCTTGCCGGACAGGAGCTGAAGATCCTCACCGCCCAGCCGCACGTGGCAGGCACGCCGGAGGACCACGCCACCGCTCTTTATGTCGCGCGCAAATTCCGCGAGGCCGGCCTCGACACCCAAATTGTTCCCTATCGCGTCCTGCTCAACTGGCCCAAGGAGGTGCGCGTGCAGGCCTACGATGCCGCCGGAAAGCTGCTGATGACCGGCCCCACGCGCGAGCACGTCTCCCACGACCCCTTCCAGGACAATCCCAGGATCGTCATGCCCTTCAACGGCTCGTCCGGCTCCGGAGACGTCACCGCGCCGGTGGTCTACGCCAATTACGGCCGGCTGGAGGACTTCAAAAAGCTCGACGCCGAGCACATTGACCTCCACGGCAAAATCGTCATCGTCCGCTACGGCGCAAACTTCCGCGGCGTCAAGGTCTACCTGGCCGAGCAGCGCGGCGCGGTGGGCGTGCTCATTTACTCTGACCCGCAGGACGACGGCTACTATCGCGGCGACCCCTATCCAAACGGCCCCTGGCGTCCCGCCCTCGGCGTGCAGCGCGGCTCCGTGCAATATCTCTTCAAGTATCCCGGTGACCCGGAGACCCCCGGCTTCGCCTCCACGCCCAGCCTGCCCGACGCGCGCCGCATGAACCCCTACGGAAATCAGCCGCACATCATCTCCATCCCGCTCAGCTACCACGATGCCTCGCCGATTCTAGCCGCGCTGAAGGGCCCTGACGTGCCGCAGGGCTGGCAGGGCGCTCTGCCCTTCCGTTACCACATCGGCGGCGCGGGCGCGGTTCGTGTGCATCTGGTGTCAAAGCAGGACTACGAGCACCGCACGATCTGGGACGTCATCGGCAAAATCAAGGGCTCTGAATTCCCTGACGAGTGGGTCATCAACGGCAATCACCGCGATGCCTGGACCTTCGGCGCGGTGGACCCCAACAGCGGCACCGCCGCCATGCTGGAGGCCGTACACGGCATCGGCGCGCTGCTCAAGCAGGGCTGGCGTCCCAAACGCACCATCCTCTTCTGCAGTTGGGACGCCGAGGAGGAGGGCCTCATCGGCTCCACCGAGTGGGTGGAGCAGAACGGCGCGCTCATGTCCCACGCCGTCGCCTATTTCAACACCGACGTCGGCGTCTCCGGTCCCAACTTTGGCGCGGCCGCCGTGCCTTCGCTCAAGCAGTTTGTCCGCAACGTCACCAAGTCCGTGCCCAGCCCGCTTGGCGGCACAGTGTTTGAGCAATGGCGTCTCAACCAGGCGGAAACCGGGCATAACCGCTCCAACGCGCCACCCCAGCCCGCCAACGATTCCGGCAAAGGCACGCGCGTCGCCGATCTCGGCTCCGGTTCTGACTTCACGCCCTTCCTGCAGCACGCCGGCGTGCCGTCCACTGACATCGGCTCCCACGGCCCCTATGGCGTCTACCACTCGGCCTTCGACGACTACGCATGGTTCGTGATGAATGCCGATCCGCACTTTCTTTACGAGCAGGAAATGGCCCGTGTCTTCGGCCTTGAAGCACTGCGCATGGCCGACAACCCCGTGCTGCCTTATGACTACGAGGCTTACGCCGCTTCCATCGGCCGCTATCTGCACGCCGCACGGAACAAGTCCAGCGACGACGGCCTGCAACTGGACTTCTCCCCGGCCCTGGTCGCCCAGACGCGCTTTGCCGCCGCCGCCCGCAAAGCCCACGCGCTGCAGCAGAATCCTCCGGCAGAGCCCGAAGCGCTCAACCGGCGCCTGCGCGATGTGGAGCTCGATCTGCTCTCGCCCGCCGGCCTGCCCAACCGCGGCTGGTTCAAGCACACCATCTATGCGCCGGGCGAGTTCACCGGCTACTCCGCCGTCGTCATTCCCGGCGTAAACGAGGCCATTGACGCACACAAACCCCAGGTGGCCCAGCAGCAGCTCAACGTGCTGGCCCTGGCCCTGGACCGTGCCGCGCAAACCCTTGATTCGGTGCGGTAGAATTGCTGCATGGCCGCGCAAAAAGACCGGCCCGGCCCGGCCCGCTCAACCCTTGGCGCAATGGGATGCGCATCACGAATGCTGCCCCAGACGGTTGACCCTTCCCCTGCACGCTCGTATCGTTAAGTTGTCAACTTATGAAGACTTCATCCAACTCGCTCCGCATCGGAATCGTGGCGGCCATCATCGTGGGGACCATCGGATGGCTGGCATACACCGGCTACGGCTCCAGCAAGAGTTACTTTGTCACCGTGGCCGAACTCTCAAACATGGGCAACAAGGCCTACCACAGCCAGCTTCGCGTGGAAGGATTCGTGCAGCCCGGCTCCATCCAGCAGGATGGCCCCCACGTCACCTTCCTGCTGAACGAGTATGAGAGCCACTCGCCCAAAGCCCCCTCCGGCCGCCTGCTCAAGGTGGTTTACAAGGGCTCTGAGCCGCCGCCGGACACCTTCAAGGACGATGCGCAGGCCATTGCCATGGGCACTTACGGCCGTGACGGCGTCTTCCACGCCGACGAGTTGCAGGCCAAGTGCGCCAGCAAGTACGCCCCGGCCAAGCCCAACGCCGCTCCGGCCAAGGCCCCGGCCAGTCCGCGCGCGGCCGTCGCGCCCCCGGCCATCGGCTCAGGCGCCAAAACTGCCGCTGCCAAAACCGCTGCCGACTGACCCGCATGACCGCGCCCGCACCGGAGGCCGCAGCAACCCCCGCGCTCTGCGCCCGCGTCCAGCAGGTCTCCAAGCTCTTTGGCTCCTTTGCCGCGCTGCGCCAGGTTTCGCTCGACCTTGAGCCCGGCAAATGCTACGTGCTCATCGGCGAAAACGGCGCGGGCAAATCCACGCTGCTGCGCATTCTGGCCGGCCTGCTGCGCCCCACCCACGGAACAGTCACCGTCTTTGACGGCCTTGACCCGCATGACGCCCGCGCGCGCATCGGCTACATGAGCCACGCGCCCATGCTCTATGACGAGCTCACCGCCGCTGAAAACCTGCGCTACTTCGCCAGCCTTTATGCAGGCCGCCCGTGCCTCAGCCCGCAGGAAGCGCTCACCCAGGTGGGGCTTGACCCGAACCTTGCCCGCCCCCTCGGCCAGTACTCGCAGGGAATGCGCCAGCGCACCTCGCTGGCCCGCGTGCTGCTCTCCGCGCCGGAGCTGCTGCTGCTCGACGAGCCTTTCTCCAACATGGATGTTGAATCGGTCCGGCAGATGGTGGAGCTGCTCGCAGGCTTCCTCGGCGGCAACCGCACAATCGTCATCACCACCCACCAGCGCGAAGCCGCCGCGCCCATCGCCGACTGGGTTCTCGCCCTCCAGGCCGGCCGCGTCAAATCCATGCTGCCGGGGTCCCCGACGATGGGTCTTGATCGTCGGGGTGGTCTGCCGGGGTCCCCGACGATGGGTCTTGATCGTCGGGGCGGTCTGCCGGGGTCCCCGACGATGGGTCCTGATCGTCGGGGTGGTCTGCCGGGGTCCCCGACGCGATGAAGACCAACGGCGCGCGCTTTCTTGAGAGCCTCGGCATACCCTTCGAGCTTCGCGAATACGAAGTCGACCCCGGCGATTTGTCGGCCATCACCGTGGCAAAGAAAATCTCCATGCCGCCCGGCCAGGTCTTCAAAACATTGTTGACAACCGACTCGCACGGGAAGTATCTCTTCGCCGTCATCCCCGGCGACGCCGAGCTCGACTTCAAAAAGCTGGCCCGCGCCGCCTCCGGGGTCCCCATCGACAGGTCTTCGCCAATGGGGTGGTTAGCCGGCCTGCGCAAGGCTGAGATGGTTGCGCTCAAGGACGTGCAGCCGCTCACCGGATACATCCGCGGCGGCGTCACCATCTTCGGCGCAAAAAAATCCTTTCCCGTCTTCGTGGATGAGACCGTGATTCTCCATGACACGATCAGCATCTCGGCCGGCACGCGCGGTACGCAGCTCCTGCTCAGCCCCGGCGATTATCTCCGCGCCGCCGAAGCCCTGGGCGTGCCCGTCGCCACCGCGGACCTCACCAAATCCGGCGCGGAGGGCCACGCCGCATGACCCGCGCCCTCTGGACTCATCTCGTCAAGGATCTGCGCATCGAGTGGCGCTCGCTCGACGCGCTCATCTCCATGCTCTTCTTCTCCGGCCTGGTCGTCGTGCTCTTCTCCATCGCCTTTGATCCGCAGGGCTCCTTCGCGCGGCAAATCGCCGGCGGCGTGCTCTGCGTGGCCACCATGTTCGCCTCAGTCAGCGCGCTCAACCAGGCCTGGGCCCGCGAAATCCGTCACCAGGTGATGGACGCCCAGCGCATGGTGCCCTCGCCCGGTGCGGAGCTCTATCTCGCCAAGGTCCTCGCCAACTTTTTCTTCGTCACCGTGGTGCAGGTGGCGCTGGCGCCCATCTTCGTCGTCATGTACAACCTTCGCATCGTGGGCAATGGCTGGCTGCTGGCCCTGGTGCTGCCGCTCGGCACATGGGCCCTGGTGTGCAACGGCGTCTTTTTTGCCGCGCTCTCCATCCGCACCCGCAACCGCGAACTGCTGCTCTCGCTCATCCTCTTTCCCATCTTCATTCCCGCGCTGTTGGCCATGGTGCAGGCCACCAACGCCATCCTCACCGGCGAAAGCGACCCCACGCTGTGGATCAAAATGCTCTTCGGCTACGACATCCTCTTCACCACCGTCAGCCTGCTGCTGTTTGACGTCGTCTTCCACGCCGAATAGGCCTCAACCCTGCGATGGAGATCCTTTTCCGCCTCGCGTCGTACACTGGAACGTTCGCCCCTCAGGGTTCACTCGCATGAAGAAATTTGCCGTCGTCCTCTACGCCGCCGTCACCGTCGCGCTCATGATCTGGGGCTTCTACCAGGCCATGTATGTCGCCCCCAATGACGCGATGCAGGGAGAGATATTCCGCATCATCTATTACCACGTGCCCTCGGCCACCGTGGCATTCAGTTTTTTCGCCATCAATCTGGTCGGCTCCATCGGCTATCTGGCCTCGCGCCGCCAGCACGTTGAGCGCGCGCTCAAGTTCGATGCCTGGGCGCTGGCCGGAGCCGAGGTGGGCGTGGTCTTCTGCACCGTGGTGCTCATCACCGGACCCATCTGGGGCCGCCGCGCCTGGGGCATCTGGTGGACCTGGGATGCCCGCCTCACCACCACGCTGGTCCTGTGGCTCATTTACGTCAGTTATCTGCTGCTGCGCCGCTTTGCCGCCGGCCCGCAGATGCAAACCCTCGCCGCGGTCCTCGGCATCTTCGGCGCCGTGGACGTGCCCATCGTCTACATGTCCAACCGCTGGTGGCGCACGCAGCATCCCTCGCCGGTGTTTTTCAGCAGCTCACCCGGCGCGGGCATGGCCTGGTCCATGGCCCGCGTGCTGTTGTGGAACATGCTCGCCTGGTTCTGCTGGGGCGTGTTCATCCTCATCCTGCGCTACTTTGTGGAGCGCAAGTGCCAGCAGAACGCCGCCGCAGAGGCCCGCGAGGCCCTGGAATCCAACGACTGAGGGCAAAGGCAAAAGAGGAAGACCTCAGAAATTTGAACAGAGAGGGAATCATGAAACGAGACAAGCCGGGGACCGGAAGCATGATCGGGCTTCTGGATGCGAAGAACTTGCCGACCTTCCTGGCCATCATCGTGATGCTTCTTGCCATCACGCCCGCGCTGTTCGCTCAGAGGGATGTCCATGCTTCACTGATTGCAGCGGCAGATCGAAAACCGGCGCCGCCAATTCAACTCATTGCAGAGACCGGAAAGGCCACACGGCTTTCTGATTATCGCGGTAAAGTTGTTCTTCTCAATTTCTGGGCAACAGACTGCGGTGGCTGCGTCTTGGAAATTCCGTCGATCATCGATGTACAGGCGGAGTATAAGAATAAGGGCTTCACAGTCGTGGGCGTCTCGATGGATATTCCCTATGAAAACCTGAAGGACGCAAAGCAGGCGTGGGGCAAGGTGAGACCCTTTATTGCGAAGAGCAAAATTAATTACCCGATCCTCATGGGTGGCGATTCGCAGTTTAAGGAATTCGGATTAACGCAATTGTCAGATACGCTCCTGATTGATAAGACAGGGAGAGTTGCGGCAGTCTATGTGGGCCTCATCAGCACGGACAATATCAAATCCAATATCAGGAAGCTACTATCGGAGTGACCATGGACCGCGCCGCCATTCTCGACCACGAATTTCTCATCGCCGCCTATGTCGTCACCTGGGTCATCCAGCTCAGCTATCTTGCCTGGCTCGGCCTCAAGTGGCGGGCCGCATCCCGCGCCGCCCGCCGCCGCAACTCCGGGCGCTAGAGCGAAATCCGAGACGCTTTACCCTGGAGCCGCGACCTCTCAGCGGACGCACCTTTCAGGGAGCGGCAACCCGGAACGGCCCTCATGGGCCATACCCCCTTGGATTTTGCTCCAAGCCGCTCTGCCCGCTGCGTGCGCTCCCCGCCCCGCCCATGCTCTACACTTGTAAGTTGCACTGAGGGATTCAACATGCTCGTCGTGATGAAGTCGCATGCCACGCCGGAAGAGATTCAGGCCGTCTGCGACCACATTGAACAACTGGGCTTCCGCGCCCATCCCCTGCCCGGCGCGCAGCGCACCGCCATCGGCATCACCGGCAACAAGGATGCCGTCGAGCGCGGCAACCTTGAGGCGCTTCCCGGCGTCGCTGAAGTCATCCGCGTCAGCAAGGCTTACAAGCTGGCCAGCCGCGACGTCAAGGAAGAAGACACCGTCATCCGTTTCGCCGGAACCGACGCCGTCATCGGCGGCAGCAGCCTGGCCATTGTCGCTGGGCCGTGCTCCATTGAGAGCCGCGAGCAGGCCTTCGCCATTGCCGAACAGGTGGCCGCCTCCGGCGCGCAGTTCTTCCGCGGCGGTGCTTACAAGCCCCGCACCTCGCCCTATGCCTTCCAGGGCCTGGGCGTTGAAGCCCTGCGCATCATGGCCGAAATCCGCGACCGCTTTGGCCTGCGCATCATCACCGAGGCCATTGACAATGAGTCCCTCGAGTTCGTGGCCGAATATGCCGACGTCATCCAGATTGGCGCGCGCAACATGCAGAACTTCTCCCTGCTCAAGCACGCCGGACGCCTGCGCAAGCCCGTGCTGCTCAAGCGTGGCATGAGCGCCACCCTCGATGAATTTCTGATGGCCGCCGAGTACATCCTCAGCGAAGGCAATTACGAGGTCATCCTTTGCGAGCGCGGCGTGCGCACATTCGCTGACCACACCCGCAACACCCTTGACCTGAGCATCGTTCCCGCCGTGCGCCATGCCAGCCATCTGCCCATCCTGGTTGACCCCAGCCACGGCACCGGCAAGCGCGCCAGCGTGCTGCCCATGGCGCGCGCCGCGGTTGCAGTCGGCGCGGACGGTATCCTCGTCGAGGTCCACAACCATCCTGAGAAGGCTCTTTCCGACGGTCCGCAATCCATCTATCCCGAGCAGTTCGCCGAGATGATGAATGAAGTGGAGCAGGTTGCGCCCATTGTTCATCGCACCCTGTCCCGCGGAATCCGCGTGGCCGCCGCAACCCATGCCCCCGCCCTCGGCCATGACGGAAAGCTTCGCTGATCCGGCGCGGCTCCGGGACTCGCGCGGCCTCGCCGGCCGCCTTCTTGCGCTTGCCTTTCTCGCGCTTCCGCTGGCCGCATGCAAGCCGCACGACTTTCCCCAGTACCCGCCCGATTATCGCGAGTACATCTACGTGACCAACACCGGCAGCAACACCGTTTCGGTCTACGACGTGGTCAACGTCCGCCTCGACCGCGAGATTGCCGTGGGCCGCAACCCCGTCGCCGTCGAGCCCAGCCTTGCACGCAATGAGGTCTACGTGGTCAACCAGGGCTTGCCCGGCGAATTCGGCTCGGTCTCGGTCATCAATGCTGAAACCAATCGCGTCGCCGCCACCATCCCCGTCCGCCGCGCGCCCACTGCCATCGCGCTCGGCCCAAAAGGCGACCTGGCCTATGTCGCCAACTCCGGCTCCAGCAATCTCTCCATTCTTGACCTGAAGAAGCGTCGCGAAGTCGGCCTCATTCCCGTGGGCCAGGAGCCCGTGGCCCTGCGTCTTGCGCCCGACGGCGATTCGCTCGTGGTCGCCAACCGCCGCGGCGGTTCCATCAGCATTGTTGACCCCGCCACCCACGCCGTACGCGCCGGTTTCTCCGGTTGTCCCGGCGCGGATGACGTGGTCATCCTGCCTGACTCCTCCAAGGCCTTCGTGGCCTGCTCGCAGGGCCACCAGATCATGGCCGTCGCGCTCGCCCAGCCCAAAATCCGCCCCGGCTCAACCGACCAGGTGGAGGCCCTGCTCGACGTTGGCCACGGGCCCGTACAGATTGCCCTCAAGCCCGACGGCGGCGAGGTCTTCGTCGCCAACTCCCTCAGCGACTCCATCTCTGAGGTCATCACCGGCACCGACGATGTGCTCGGCGCATACATCATGGGCGACGACCCCGTCCAAGGCCTCGTTACGCGCGACAATGCCATGCTCTACGTCGGCAACCTCCACTCGCAGGAGGTCACCGTCTACTCCATCAACGACGGCAAGCGCGTCGGCGCCATCCACGTGGGCGATGGTCCTTCAGCCATGGCCTTCTCCGCCGCCGGTCATCTGCTCTTCGTGGTTGATTCGCGCTCCGGCGACGTGGCCGTCGTCCGCACCTCGAGCAACTCGCTGTTCACCTTCCTGCCCGCCGGGCGCAATCCCAACGCCATCGTGGACAAGGCCTTCACCGTGCATTAAAGCAGCGGCTCAATCCCGACTCACTTTCCCGGGCTCGCCTCCCTGCCTCAATGCGCATCTTTCTTTTTCGCCCCGTTGCCCAGGCGCGTCACGCTGAATTGCGCGCCGGCGAACAGAATCAACCCGGAAATATACGCCCAGAACAGCAGACCCACTGAGATGAAGAACGGCCCATAGGTGGCCTTCAGGTCCAGCAGCGGCAGCACCATCACGTAAACCAAGCGCGCCAGCAGCCACACAATTCCGGTCACCACCGCCGTGTGCATCACCGGTCGCCACGGCACCTTGCGGTTGGGCAGCAGCCAGTAAATGAAGAAGAAAAAGACTATGGCCGCCGCGCCCGTTGAGACGGCGAGCCACAGGTAGCTCAGCCCCTCGAAAACAATGTTCTGCGTATGCTGACGGAAGATGACCGTCAGAATCTCCTGCGCCTTTTCGTTCACAACAATGCTGATCATCGCCAGCGCCACCATCAGCAGCGCCAGCCCAAACGCCACCAGTTGGTTCATCAGGTAATTGCGGTTCTTGGTCACGCCCCACGCCTGGTTCAGCGCCACCTCCAGCGGCAGAAAGATGCCTGTGCAGGCAATCAGAATCACCACCAGCGAGAAGATCTGCACGCCGTGGCGAGGCGCAAGCGCCGCCAGGTTGTATGTCAAAAAGTCCTGGTGGATCGCCGTCGAGGGCAGGTAGTAGAGCACCATGTCGTCGACCACTTTTCTCATCGCCCAGGAGTGAAAGACCGACAGCGCTATCGTGTACAGCAGCACCGCAAAGGGGATGAACGAGAGAATCGCGTTGGCCGCCACGCTGAAGGCGTACGTGTGTACCTCGCTGTCCAGCAGATAGCGCGCCAGCGCAAAACCATCCCGCCGCAGCAGAAACCATTTCGTGGCCTGCGCCTCGGCCACATCAATCACGCCAACCGGCTTCACCTCGGTCCGGCCCGCGGCTTCCGCGCTCGGTTTCAGGCTTGTTTCCTCAGCCACCCGCGTCTCCCTGAACGCCAGGAAAAGTTGCGTCTACCCCGATAAGTTGGGGGAACGCATTTTGCAGGCATTTCTCTTTCAGAATAGACGCTCGCGGCGCTTTGCCGGCGTCGCCAACCGCCCTGTCCGCCTGCCGTGCCCTCCTGCGGCCCTCCATTCCGGAGTGCGATACGCCGGACAGCGATTTTCCTCTTGCATCCTCATGCGTTTCCTGCCATAAAAAGAGCAAGCAGCGCCCCTGCGTGCTGCTTGTTTGCAAGGTATGGAAGGCCGTTTGATTTGGATAGTTTGGTTTCATCGCAAGCACATTCCTCAATCAGGCAGGATACAGAGCCACCTTGGCGCGCCGGTCTCCGGCGCCTGGGCGGCTTCTGTCGTCTTCGAGCCGCCTATTCCGGGGCTCCGGCCGGGGCTGCGCGCGGTTGCGCCGCCTTCGGCCTGCAATGCCTGACCGCGGCTTGTGCGAGCCGGCAATAAGGAGAGAGCAGGATGAAAGAACAAGGTGTGGTGAAGTGGTTTAACGGAGCCAAGGGCTACGGGTTCATTCAGCGGTCCAGCGGCGAAGACGTCTTTGTGCATTTCTCCGCCATTCAGGAGAACGGCTACAAGACCCTCAACGAAGGCGAATCAGTCGAATTCGAGTGCCAGCAGGGCCCCAAGGGCCTGAGCGCGGCCAACGTCATGCGCGTGGCCTAGCCCGGCGCGCGCAATCGTTCCCCCTCCCCGTGGCCCTTCTCTGCAAGGGCCACACCTTTCTGCGGTTCACAGGTCTGCAGTTCGCCGGTCTGCAGTTCGCAGGTCTGCGGTTCTCAGGTCTGCAATTCGCAGGCAGCGGTCCGAAGGCAGCGGTTTTTCGGGCAAAGCATCCCCGCGCAGCATCCCTTTCACGCGTCCAGCTTCCTCAGCGCCCATTGCGCGGCCGCGCGCAGCCCCTCGTCCGCCGCGCCTGCCCATGCGCGCAACTTTGGCGCAAAATTTTTCAACCCGCTGTTGCCCATCGCCACAGCCACATTGCGCCGCATCCCCAGCCAACCCGCTCGCCGCACCGGCGATCCGTTGAACCGCCGCTCCCACTCGGCCTCGTCCATCGCCGCCAGCCACTCCAGCAGCGGATTCACCAGCTCCGCCCGCGGCTTCATCTCCTCATCCGCCGCCACCGGCGCCTTGCGGTTCCACGGGCACACGTCCTGGCAAATGTCGCAGCCGAAAACCTGCCGGCCCATCCCCGCCATCAGCTCCGGCGCAATCGCGCCCCTGTGCTCAATCGTCAGGTAGGAGATGCACAGCCGCGCGTCCATCTGGTACGGCATCGTCAGTGCGCCCGTGGGGCAGGCCTCCAGGCACCTCCGGCAGCTTCCGCAGCGGTCCGCATGCGGCGCAAGCCGCGCCCCGTCCGCGGCCACCGGCAAACTCGTCAGCAGCACCGCCAGAAAGCCGAACGACCCCAGCCGCGGGTGAATCAGGCACGCGTTTTTCCCCACCCAGCCCAGCCCCGCCGCCACCGCCAGAGCCCGCTCCACCACCGGCCCCGTGTCCACATAGGCCCGGCTCTCGAACGCGCCCCATTCGTTCCTTAATTCCGCCTCCACGGCGCGCACCCGCTTCAGCAGCACTTTGTGATAATCGCTGGGCCGCTTTTCGCCGTTCGCATCCCGGCAGTTCGCATCCAGTCGCCCGCTCCACGCGTAGCGCGAAATCCATCCCGCTTCCGGTCCGGCCGCATCGGTGGAAAGCGGCTCGTCCGCGTGATACGGCGCAAAGCACACCACGGCCGACCGCGCCCACGCAAAAGGCGTCTCCACCCGTGCCCGCACCAGCGCGCGGTCTTCATTCCTGCGCTCCAGATAGGCCATCGTTCCCGCACGCCCGGCCTCCACCCACTCCTCAAACCGGCGCGCCTCGCGATCCGCCGCCGCATGGGGCAGCGCCGCCAGCCCGGCCTCGGCAAAGCCGGCCCGCAGCGCCGCCGCACGCACTTCTTCCGCCCTCAACCCGCCCGTCTGTTGCTGCTCTTCCATCGTCCTTCCACTTTTTCCGGAACTTCCCCACCGGCCTTCTGCGTATTCCTAACCATCGTGTTCGATTGCGAACGCCGCTCTCGAATCTGAACACCCGGCAGGGCCGCTCCGCAGGGGCAATCGGTTGCAATCTCTTCTGGATTCAGCCTATTCCGCTCCACCCCGGTTTGGCGCGCCGGATGCACATTGAACAGGCACCGGGCTCGACCCGCCCCCCAGGGAGGTTCCAGATGAACACCACTTTCGATACCGCCACTGCCTTGCGCATCGCCCCCGACGACCTCAATGAGCTGGTTCGGGGACAGGAGCTCACCTTTGTCGAGCGCCTTACGCCGCTCGTGCGGCAGCAGAGCATTGTGCTTGACTTCACTCACGTTGACCGTGTGGACGCCGCCGGCATTGCCGCCCTCATCGCACTTTACGGCACCGCCCAGGGTGCGGGCCACAGCTTCGTCATCACCGGCGTCTGCGCCCACGTGCGAGAAGTGCTCACCCTCGTCGGCCTGGATCGCATCCTGCTTTCTCACAATGCGAACCCCTGCGGCGCTGACCCCAACTGTGCCGACCCGGCCAAGCCCGCCGAGCCCTCTTTCGCCCGCTCCGCAGCCTGATTGATCCTGCTGCCCGCCCCGCCGGAACGGCGCAAAAAGCCGTTCCGTCCCGGACTATATACGGACCCGTTCACAGTCCCACTCACGGGCTCGTTTTTCCTCTGCTTCACCCTCTCCATCGCGCTCCATCGGGGCGCTCGCGCACTGGGACGGCCGGCTCCGGCAAGTGTATACTTGCAAGGCTATAAGTAATGCGATTTGCGCAGCACTGAAAGGCGCGGCTGTAGCGCCCGAAACGGCGCACGCACCCGGTCGAAACGTCCCAATCCCACTCCGTACCCGGCTCGCGTAACGCCATCTCGTGCCCCGGCTTGCCCTTGCGGACCAATCTCACTCAGAACCAAGCGGAGGCTTTCTTCCATGTCGCAGGCTGTACTGGATCCTGTTGTTGCCGAAAAGGCAGACGCAACCCCCACCAAAACCCAATATGTTTACTCCTTCGGCGGCGGCACGGCCGACGGCCACGGCACCATGAAGGACGTTCTCGGCGGCAAGGGCGCGGGACTGGCCGAGATGACCAATGCCGGTCTGCCCGTCCCTCCCGGATTCACCATCCAGACCGAGGCCTGCCGCGAATACATGCGCGGAAAGCTCAGTCCGCAGATTGACCGCGAGATTAAGGCCGCGCTCGAAAAGCTGGAAACCATGCAGGGCCAGAAGCTCGGCGCAGGCGACAATCCGCTGCTGGTCAGCGTCCGCTCCGGCGCAAAGTTTTCCATGCCCGGCATGATGGACACCATCCTCAACCTCGGCCTGAATGACAAGGCCGTCGAATCCCTCGCCCGGCTCACCGGCAATCCCCGCTTCGCCTACGACTCCTACCGCCGCCTCATCCAGATGTTCGGCCAGGTTGTTCTCGACGTGCCCAAGAAGAAATTCGAGCACATCTTTGACGCCATCAAGCACCGCGAGAAGGTGAAGTTCGACTACGACATCAGCCCCAGAGCTCTCAAGGAAATCATCACCGAGTACAAGAAGCTGGTGAAGAAGGAAACCGGCAAGGATTTTCCGCAGAACCCCCTGGAGCAGCTCACGGAAGCCCGCAACGCCGTCTTCCGCAGTTGGCAGAATGACCGCGCCAAGACCTATCGCCGCATCAACCACATCGATGACTGGTTGGGAACCGCCGTCAACGTGCAGGCCATGGTCTTCGGCAACCTGGGTGAGAACTCCGGCACCGGCGTGGGCTTCACCCGCAATCCCGCCAACGGTGAGCACACCTTCTTCGGCGAATACCTGATGAACGCGCAGGGCGAGGACGTCGTCAGCGGCGTGCGCACTCCGCTGCACATCAGCGAGCTGGAGCGCGCCATGCCCAAGGTCTATGACCAGCTCCGCACCATCACGCAAAAGCTGGAAAAGCACTATCGCGACATGCAGGACTTCGAGTTCACCATCCAGGATGGCAAGCTCTACATGCTGCAGACGCGCAACGGCAAGCGCACCGGCCTGGCCGCCGTCCGCGTGGCCATTGACATGGTGAAGGAAGGCCTCATCACCAAGGAGGAAGCCCTCTTCCGCGTCGAGCCCAATCAGCTTTATGACTTTCTGGTGCCGCGCCTGGATGAAAAGGGCGCCAAGATCGAGGTTCTCGCCACCGGCCTGCCCGCATCGCCCGGCGCGGCCGTCGGCCAGATCGTCTTCTCCGCCGAGGAGGCCGTCAAGGCGCACACCGCCGGCCACTTCAAGACCATCATCCTGGTCCGCGGCGAAACCACACCGGAGGACATCGCCGGCATGGAAGTCGCCTCAGGCATTCTCACCTCGCGCGGCGGCATGACCTCCCACGCCGCCGTCGTCACCCGCGGCATGGGCAAGTGCTGCGTGGCCGGCGCCGGCGACTGCCAGGTGGACGAGGCCCGCAGGGAGCTGCGCGTGAAGGGCAAAACCTTCCGGCACGGTGACTGGATCTCGCTCGACGGCACCACCGGCCGCGTCATTGACGGCAAGCTCAACACCATCGCCGCCAACTCCGACGATCCGGACCTGGTCAAGTTCATGAGCTGGGCTGATCCGCTGCGCAAGCTCAAGGTCCGCGCCAATGCCGACGTTCCCCGCGACGCCAAGCAGGCCCGCGCCTTCGGCGCCGAGGGCATCGGCCTTTGCCGCACTGAGCACATGTTCTTCGCGGAGGACCGCATTGAGCACGTGCGCGCCATGATTCTGGCCGACAACGAAAAGGACCGCCGTGCCTCGCTCAAGAAGCTGCTGCCCATGCAGCGCGCTGACTTTGCCGGCCTCTTCAAGGCCATGGGCTCGCTGCCGGTCACCGTCCGCCTGCTCGATCCCCCGCTGCACGAGTTCCTGCCCTCGCGCGAGGACCTGCTCGTCGAGATCACAAAGCTCGAGGCGCTCAAGCCCCGCTCGCCCAAGCTCAAGGAGCTGCGCAAGCTGCTGATCCGCGTCGACGACCTGCATGAGATGAATCCCATGCTCGGCCTGCGCGGTTGCCGCCTCGGCATCACATTCCCTGAGATTACCGAGATGCAGGCGCGCGCACTCTTTGAGGCTGCCGTCACCGTCAAAAAGCAGGGCGGCGAGCCGCACCTTGAAATCATGGTGCCGCTCATCGGCTCGCTCGAGGAAATGCGCAACCAGGCCGCGGTCATCCGTCGTGTTGCCGGGCAGGTCTTTGAGGAGAAGGGCGTCAAGGTCGACTACATGGTGGGCACCATGATTGAGCTGCCGCGTGCCGCCCTCACCGCCGACCAGATTGCCCAGGAAGCCGAGTTCTTCAGCTTCGGCACCAACGACCTCACGCAGACCACTTTCGGCATCTCGCGCGACGACATCAACAAGTTCCTTCCCGCCTATCTCAAGGCCGGCATCTTCAAGCAGGACCCCTTCGCCACCCTCGACCAGACGGGCGTGGGCCAGCTTGTCGAGTCTGCCACCAGGAAGGGACGCAGCACCCGCCCCACGCTCAAGGTCGGCATCTGCGGCGAGCACGGCGGCGATCCCGAGTCGGTCAAGTTCTGCCACCGTATCGGGCTCAACTACGTCTCCTGCTCGCCCTTCCGCCTGCTCACCGCCCGGCTCGCCGCGGCCCAGGCGGCGCTGGAAGAAAACAAGTCCGCCTCCTCGCTGCACACCGGCGCAAAATAACGCCGGCCGCACGCGGGGCATCCACACAAGGGGCGCGGCCAATGCGGCTGCGCCCCTTCGCTTTGCCTCCGTTGATTTTTCTGCGCCTGTCTTACTTCGTGTCGCCCCCCGGCGCGTAATAGCCCTCCGGCAAAAGCAGCATCCAGTCGTCGTTCGCGCCCTTCAGCGCCACCTTGTGGAACCCTCCCTCGTCATCCGGCTTGGCCGGCGTATAGGTCACCACATATTGCGCGCGCAGGTCGTTGGCAATGTCCTTGAAGATGTCGTTGAGCTGGTCCTTCTTCTTGGCCACAAAATAGCGCCCGCCGGTCCGCGTCGAAATCTGTTGCAGAATCTTCCGCCCGTCCACATGCGCGGAGTGGTCGCCGCCCCCGCGCCTTCCGCCTCCGCCGCCCGGATATCCTCCACCGCCCGGATACCCTCCGCCGCCGCCCGGCCAGTTGCCGCCCATGCCGCCGCGCCGGCCTCCGCCGTTGTGCCCAAATTCCGGCCGCTCCTCTTCGCCCTTCAGGTATACGGTGTATACAATGCAGCGGCAGCGCGCGGCCGCGTCAATCGTCTCGTTCAGCGTCTCCTTGCTGCCGCTGTCCTCGCCGTTGCTCAGCACCACCAGAGCCTTCAGCCCCTTCTTCGGCTTCATCATCTGGTCCGCCGCAAGGTAGATCGCGTCATAAAGCTGCCGTCCCGCGCGGTTGCCCTCGGGCCGCTGCCGGTCGTCGCCCATCGTCTCTGGCCCCTGGTCGTGCTCTTGCGTGCGCGACGTCGGACCCAGCTCGCTCAGCTCCTGGTCCAGCGGTCCGGCCTTCGCTGAGAAATCCTCCAGCAGCTCCACCTCGCGGTCAAAGTGGATCAGGAACGCCTCGCGGTTTGCTCCGCCCGCCGGCAGCATCCCATCCACCAGCGCGCTTCCCGCCTTCCGCACCGCATCCAGCGAGCCCTCCATCGCGCGACTTGTATCCAGCAGCAATCCCAGTTGCAGCGGCACCGCGCTCGACGGCTCCAGCTTTCCAATCGTCTCCGCGTCGCCATCCTCGGTCAGCGTCAACTGCGCCGCCGTCACGTTCGTCATCGGCTGCCCGTGTTTGTCCAGCACCAGCAACGGCAGCCGCACCAGCTCCGGCCCGGCTGCATGTGTCGCGCTCGTCCGGGCTTTGGGCGGCGTCCGCAGCACCGGCCCATCATTCGATTGCGCACTCGATTGCACACTCGATTGCGATTGCGCACTCAATCGCGCGCCGGCCACGGCTGCCAGGCACACTCCGGCCGACGCCGCAAGGCAAACCCCGCGCCGCAACCGCCTCATCGCTCGCATTCCACAGGAATCAAACATAACGGTAGGCACAACTTTAATCCGTTAGACGCGCCGCGCGCCCAAGGGTTGACCGCCGGCCCTTCACTTCCCCGCCAGCTTCCGCTCCATCGCCGCCGTCGCCTCCGGATACACGGCAATCCGGTGCCCCCGCAGCAGCGCGTGCAGCGCCTGGCCGCCCTGGTGCGAGGTAATCACCGCCGAATCCTGCAGCGGCATGTGGCACTCAATGCACTGCCCGCGAATCTTCCCGCCCAGCTTGCGATATTCGCCGCATGCCTGCACTTTGTGGCAGCCAAGGCAGTGCGGCGCAAAGCTGTCCGCATTCTCCTGCGTGCGGTGCACATCGTGGCAGGTTGAGCACGTCATCTGGCTATTGGCAAAACACTTGCTCTCTTCCAGCGCGCTCACCTGGTGTCCGTGTACGTCCACCGGTTTGTCCGCCGCCCCCGGAGTAATCTGCAGGAAATCCTGGATGCGGTCTCCGGCCACAAACGTCAGCGGCGGCCGCAGCGGCTTCACCGCCCCGGCGTGGCAAAGCGAGCACAATCCCATCTGCCGGTTGCGGCTCAGCCGCGCCGGATTCACTATCGCCTCTTCGCTCGACCCCGGCTTCGGCGGATGCGCCGAGCGCTCCCGCGCGACATGCTCCGCGCCCGGCCCGTGGCAGCGCTCGCAGCCAATGCCCAGCACCAGGCTCGACTTCTCATAGTGGTTCGGCGGCGGGTTCTTCCACACAAAATAGTTGCCGTGGCACTCCAGGCAGCGCGGCACAATCATGCGATCAAAGTGAATCTGCCCCGCCGGCAGCCCCGGGCTCACCACCCAGTCGTGATTCCACGTCCACCACGACGCCGGCATCTGGAATAGATCGTCGCCGTCCCAGTAAAGATACGTCTGCCCGTGCCGGCCCGACCCAATCACAACGCTAATCCGCTCCGTCAGGTGCGCGCTGGGATTGGCCAGGTTCCTCGCCTCCTCAAAATAGCCGTCCGGCCGGTGAACCATCGTCACAATCAGGTTCGGGTTCGACGTGTGCAGAACGTTGTGTCCCGGCGTAAAGTTCCCCAGCACGTGTCCCGGCGCGGCCTCCGCCGAATCCTGCGCGTGCCGCGTCTCTTCGTAGAATTTCGACTCTTTCTCGTGGCACTGCGCGCAGGCCTTGTCGCCGGCATAGGCGCTCGGCGGAGGCTGCGTTGGCTCCTGCCCAGAATTCAGAGTTGCTTCCTGAGTTGAATCCTGAGTCGGTTTCTGGGTCGATTCCTGCGTTGCTTCCTGCGCTGATTCCCGGCTCGCCGGGCTGGCCGCCATAAGCGAAACCACAACCGGCGCAATCAACGCGCACGCCAGCGCCAACGCCATCCACCCGCCGCGCCCCCGCACCATGTCGCCTCGCATCATCTCTTCTGGTCTTCTGGCAGCCCACGCCATTGTAACCCGCGCCCGCATCCGCTCGCGATTGGCCATCCACTTCGCCCACAACTGCAAAAAGCCCGCCATCGCAGCGGGCTCTCCATCCAATCTCTGGTAGCGCTACCGGGAATCGAACCCGGGTTTTAAGATTGAGAATCTAATCACCTGCTCAATGCCATCAATTATTTACGGGCCATTTTGCAAAATGTGTGCCACAGGATGTGCCACCGTTTTGCAAATCGGCCTGCTTTTCCGCCACCAGAAGCCAATCCGCGCGAATTGACACCCGTATCGCTTAACGATACACTGAGAACGTGATTAGGAGCTTCGCCCACAAGGGGCTGGAGAAGTTCTTCCGTACCGGATCGCTGGCCGGAATCCAGGCAAAGCATGCAAGTCGGCTGCGCGTTCAACTGCTCATGCTCGACAACTCCCGCAGGCCGGAAGACATGAACGCTCCCGGATGGAGATTGCATCCCCTACGTGCCGACCTAAAGGGCCACTGGGCGGTCATGGTCAGCGGCAACTGGCGTCTTACCTTTCGTTTCGAGGGTGAAGACGCGATTCTTGTGGATTATCAGGATTACCACTGAGAGGAAACCAACATGCGTATGCACAATCCCCCGCACCCCGGCTCTGTGATCCGGGAGTATCTCGGTGAGATGAGCGTTGCGGCGGCGGCAAAGCATCTCGGCGTGGGCCGGGTCACGCTCTCGCGCGTGCTTAACGGCAACGCCGCCGTATCGCCAGAGATGGCCGTGCGGCTCGCCCGCGCCTTTGGCACGTCCACGCCCGAAGTTTGGCTGGGAATGCAGGCTCAGTACGACCTATGGCAAGTAGAGAAGCGGAAGCGGATCAGGGTTGACCTGCTTCCCCATTTACAGCATTCCTAACCCCAAGCGGCCTACTGTACCGCTCCGCTCGCTTGCGGGAACGCAGTGGCCAATCCCTCTGCAACATTGCGCGTCTGGTACTTGACAAACTTCCCGAACCCGGCTGCACCGGGTCAAACGACACTAGCGCAAGTCAGCTGCAAGATTTGCCGAAGGCGTCGCCAGCACCCTACGAGGTCCCGGGGTCGGTGCCCGAGGGGCATGAATCGCTGTGTACTAAAGTGTGTGCCGCAATTCGCGCCAATTGCCGTCAGCGTGTGTCAACGCTTTTTCCGACCAAGCAAAAAGCCCGCTGAATTAGCGGGCTCTCCGTCAAATCTCTGGTAGCGCTACCGGGAATCGAACCCGGGTTTTAAGATTGAGAATCTCACGTCCTAACCCCTAGACGATAGCGCCACACTTGCCGGCAGCCGCACCCGGCCGCCTCTCTAAATCTAACAAAATTCTCATGCGTTGCCAAAGGCCCGGCACGATGCGCGCCTGTCCCACAAACCCGCGGCAAACCCGCTCAAATCCCCAGCTTCCGCACTTCCTCGTTGTAGTACTTGCGGTAGAGGATCTCCCACTCCTGCGAGCCTTCCAGAATAATCTTCCGCTGCGAGGCAATCTTGGCCCGCGCCGAGGTGTCAATCGCCGCTTCCTGCGTCAGCAGCATCTCCAGCGCCTTGCGCGCCTCCTGCCGAATCGTGTTCCTGTCCTCAAGAAAGCCCACTTCGTCAATCTCGGCCAGCGTATCGGCCACCGTGTGCGCCAGCTTGTTCAACTTGTCGCGGCTTATCCTCATAGCACCGCCTTGTATTTGCGGGCCAGCTCGGTCTTCACCTTCTTGAACATCTCGGCATACTGCGCGCCGGTCTTGCGCATCTCATCGGAGTACGCGTCCAGAATCACGCGCACCTCCTCGTTGATGCGGTCTTCAAGCGATAGCTCATCCACCAACCCATTGCTCACACGCGACTCGGTCCCTTTCAGGTCGCTGGTCGTGATCAATTTGGCGTCGATGAGGTGCTTGACCGTACGGCGGGCCAGATACCCTATGTACTCACGAGAAAAGATCATGGGCGAAACTCAAGAATACCCCATCGCGCCGCCGGGTGTACACATCTGCCTCAAGCCCGCTGGCAGCCGCACGCACCGGGCCCCGCGCCCACAGTCTTCCGCCTGCCTTCGCCGCGTCAGAACGTCATGTTCACATTCAGATTCGTCCTTCCGCCCTCCGGCGGATAAGCCAGCGCCAGCTGCTCCCGCGCGCTCGTCCGCACCGCTGCCTGCGCCGGCCCCGCCACCGTCACGGCCACAATCTGGTAGCTCAGCCGAATACCCTTGTGCGCATTCGCGACAGACCACGCAAAAGGAATCTCCACCGCGCAGTTGGCCAGCGTCCCGTTCACCGTTCCCACGCCGGTTGCAGTCACCTCCGGCGCATCGGCCTGCGCCCCACCCAGCCCCGCCGTCTGCGGCGCAATCCGCGCCTTGCACGTAATCGTCGCGCCATCCGGCAGCGCTGACGCCAGATTCACTTGAAAATGCAGTGTGTAGGCGCCGCGCACCGTCACCGGCGCATGCGGTGCCGCCGCAGGCTGCTGCGCCGCAAGCCCCGCAACCGCAATCGTCACAACTCCAGCCAAAGCAAGCAGGACGCGCATCGCACCCTCCGCTCTGCTTATCGGCCTGCCGATTGTGCGCCTCAGGCGGAAAGCCCGTCCGCACAGCGCCATGCGCGGTACAAAGGTCACGAACGCGGCCGCGCGCGCCCCGCCCGGCCTATCCCCGGTGCGGGCAGCTCGACGTGTTCAGGCAGCCCTCGGCCAGGCGCAGCCGTTCCACCGGGCGCCCGCCCACCAGGTGCTCCTCCACAATCGCCGCCGCATCCTCCGGCTGCACATTGCCATACCACACCGCCTCCGGATACACCACCACCGTTGGCCCGTGCTCGCACTGGTCCAGGCAGCCGGACTTGTTGATCCTCACCCGGCCGGTCAGTCCAGCGGCCCGGGCAAGTTGCTGCAGTTGCCCGTGCAGCTCGCTCTTTCCGTCGCGCGTGCAACTCGGGCGCGGCGCGCCCTCCGGCCTCACGTTGTGGCACACAAACACATGGCGCTCAAATGCTGGCAAGTTGCGTTCCTCCCTCAATTCCCGCCCGGACGTCTTTCCTCCGGTCTTCCCCTCTCCAGACTAGAGCAAAACCAGCCTTTCTGTGTCCCCTTGAGAATCTTGCCGGGTCGCCGCTTCCTGAGGGGAGCGTCGTCTTGAGAGGATCGGCTCCGGGATACACCGAGCCTGCTTTTGCTTGAATGCCTTTGCCGCGCCGCCGAAACTTTCCACAATTCCCCCGGCCTGCCCGCCCGCATCTGAGAAAATGGACGCTTGACAATGAGCACGGACAATCTGCATTCGCTCAAGGACGACATGGTGGCCTTCATTGAGGGTCACGGCATGCGCCGCCTGCCCGGCTACGTCACTGAGGACATCCCCTCCATCGTCTGGGAAGACAAAGCCAATCCCGACGCATGGAAGGATTTTGTTGAGATGGCAAAGCACGTCGGCGCGCCCTTTCTCACCTTCAGTGAAATGACTCTCGAGCACGATGAGCTCGACGCGCTGGTTGAAGAAACCGGCGAGATGAACTTTCCCGACGAGGAAGCCGCCGAGCTCGTCGAGGCCCAGCTCCTGCGCAAATACGCCGGCATGGTCGGCTACATCCAGCTCGGCTTCGTCCACCAGGGCATCGCCTTCCTGCATGAAACCACCACCGAGTGGTATGAGCGCTACCAGTCGCTGCTTGAGGACGTGGACAGCTTCCACGACATCCTCATTGACGACCACGAGCATGGCCACGACGAGGAGGACGAGTAGCCGGGGTGGCTTCTTCCGGAACGCCAGCCTCGGCCGCCGCGCCCACACGCGGAAATGCCCGCCCGGCTCCGCGCCAGCGCTGGCTCCTTGCGGAATCGCACCCTGACCAGGCTCAGGCTCTCGCACGCGCCGCGCGCATTCCTGATGTCGTCGCCCGGCTGCTCCTCGACCGCGGCGTCACGGACGCAGCTCAGGCCTTCTCTTTCCTCAACCCCTCCGCCGATCAGCTGCACGATCCCTTCCTCATGCTCGGCATGCACCGCGCCGTCGAACGCGTCGAGCACGCCATCACCGCGCGCGAGCCCATCCTGCTCTACGGCGACTACGACGTGGACGGCACCACCGCCGTCGTCCTGCTCAAAACCGCCATCGAGATGCTCGGCGGCGAAGCCCGCTTCCATATCCCGCATCGTCTGCTGGAGGGCTACGGCCTGCAGTCCAGCGTGCTTCAGTCCGCGCATGCCGCCGGCGTCCGCCTCGTCATTACCGTGGACACCGGCATGCGCGCCTTTGCTGAGGCTGAGACCGCCGAGCGCCTCGGCCTCGACCTCATCCTCACCGATCATCACCTGCCCGAGGCCGGTGACCAGCTTCCCCACGCGCTCGCCATCCTCAACCCCAATCAGCCCGGCTGCGCGTACCCTGAGAAGTCTCTCTGCGGCGCGGCCATCGCCTTCAAGCTGGCGCAGGCTCTGCTTGAGCGTCACAGTCCCGCGCGCGCCCGCGACAAAATCCTGCCCAGCTTTCTCAAGCTCGCCGCCATCGCCACCATTGCGGACGCCGTTCCCCTCCGCGGCGAAAATCGCGCCATTGCTGCCCTCGGCCTGCGTGAGCTGCGCCGTCCCATGGGCGTCGGGCTGCGCGCACTCTTCGCCGCCGCAAAACTCGACCCCTCAGCAAAGCAGCTCACCGGCTACGATGTCGGCTTCCGCCTTGCGCCGCGCCTCAACGCCGCCGGCCGCATGGACGTGGCCTCTGAAGTCATCGAGCTTTTCACCACGCGCGACCCCCTCCGCGCCCGCGAGCTTGCCGAAAAGCTCGAGCGGCTCAACCGCGAGCGGCGAGACACGGAGGCCTTCGCCCTGCGCGCCATCGAGTCGCGCCTCGCCACCGACGAATCTCTCGCCGCCGAGCCTCTTCTTCTCATCGAGGGCGACGGATGGCATCGCGGCGTCATCGGCATTCTCGCCTCGCGCGTGGTGGAGCGCACCGCCAAGCCTGCCATCGTCGTCAGCGTGGAAGACGGCGTGGCCCACGGCTCCGGCCGCAGCGTCGATGGCTTTCCACTGCTTCAAGCCATTGAAACCTGCGCCGACTTGTTCACGCGCTTTGGCGGCCACGCCTTCGCCGTCGGCTTCGCCATGCCCGCTGACCGCCTGCCCCAACTCAGGCAGCGCCTGGCCGCCCATGCCGCCGCGCACCTGGCCGCGCGCCAGCCCGAGCGCCTTCTCCGCATCCACGCCGAGTTGCCGCTGGACCACATCACGCCCACGCTCGCCGGCTGGCTGCGCCGCCTCGAACCCCTCGGACACGGAAATCCCGAGCCCATCTTCGTCGCCCGCAACGCACGGCTGTTGGCGCCCGTCCGCCTCATGAAGGAGCGCCACATCCGTCTCGAGCTCACCCAGACCGCCGCTCCCGGCGCGCCCATCTCCGCGGCCTCCGTCCTTCGCGCCGTCGGTTGGGACATGGCTTTTCGAGCCACCGAGCTCGGCCTCGCCGCAGGCAGCCTCATCGATCTCGCCTATCGCATCCGCGAGAATGACCACCCGGAATACGGCGGCCTCGAAGTCGAAATCGCAGGCATGGAACCAGCCGCCGGCGAACATCATGAGTCAGAAATACATTAAAAAATTGTCTTTGGCCTTGTGACAGGACACTGCTTCACAGCCTGCGGAAAAACTCGTGGCATACGGGGCTCTGTAACAGGGCACGAGTTCTGGGTGCCCCATCCTAACCGCGCATTTTGCGGTTAGGGTGGGAGACCACCAAACCCAACCCGTCCGAACTCCCCAAGGAACCCCCATCCAACCACAACTTCTGGGTGCCCCATCCATTCGCCCGCTTTTGGCGAATGGGTGGGAAGCCACGACCCTCAACCTGTTCTGTAACAGGGCACGGCTTCTGGATGCCCAGAGTCTGCCGTGAGCGAAGCCGAAGGGTCTCGATTCTGAGACATGGGAGACCACCAAACCCAACCCGTCCATCAACCCGCCATTTGCCCCATCCATTCGCCCGCTCTTGGCGAATAGGTGGGAAGCCACGACCCTTATCCTGTTCTGTAACAGGGCACGACTTCTGGATGCCCCAGAGCCTGCTCTGAGCGAAGCCGAAGGGTCTCGATTCTGAGACCTGGGAGACCACCAAACCCAACCCGTCCGAACTCCCCAAGGAACCCCCATCCAACCACAAATCCTGGGTGCCCCATCCATTCGCCCGCTCTTGGCGAATGGGTGGGAAGCCACGGAGGGAGCAGGGGCCTTCAGGCCCCTGAATCCCGCCCCAAACAGCCAAGGGGCTTCAGCCCCTGCCAGTCTCCACGCAAAAAGAAAAGGCCCGCGGTCTCCCGTGGGCCTTCCTTGTTTTCCTGCCGTCTTGCCGTGGAACCGGTTCAGCGCCGCTCAATGCTGCGGCCTTCTCGGCTCCTTGGGCTTCTGGTGGTCTTCCCGCGGCGCAGGCTTGGTTGAATGCTGCGGTTGTCCATGCGGCTGTTCCCGCTGTTGCGGCTGGCCGTGTGGCTGCTCCCGCTGCTGCTGCCGTTGCTGGTTCTGTTCCTGGCGGCGCTGGTTCTGTTCCGCCTGCCGCTGTTGGTTCTGCTGCTGGCGCTCATACTGCTGTTGCTGCCGCTGCTGGTTCTGCTGCATCTGCCGCTGCTGGTTCTGTTGTTCGTGCTGGACCTGTTGCTGCCGTTGCTGGTTCTGCTGCATGTTCCGGTCTACCGGCGGGCGCTGCATCTGGTAGTTCGGCCGTGCCTGCTGCATGTTCCGGTTCTGCTGCATGTTCCGGTTCTGCTGCGGACGCTGCATCATGTTATTCGGCCTTTGCTCCGTCCGGCCTTGCAGCGGCTGGCGCGCAACCATCTGCTGCGGCCGTCCTTTGTTAACCCGCGAGTAGGCATTCCGGTCGTTGCGGAACTGTGTCTCGTGCTGCGTCTGGTAGCTGGTTGGCCCCATGTGCTGTTCGCGCATCGCCACGCGCTCCCGAGCGCTCGGCCGGTAATTGATGCCGCCGTGCCCGCCGTTGTAGGAAACCCGGCTACCCCGCGCCACCGTATACCGGCTCTCAATCGCTCGGTCCTCGTAGAAGTGGTGAATGCGGTTGCGGTCAACGTGCATCACGGCTGTGTTGTACTCGAAATAGTGGTCGTGCCAGTGGCCGCCCACAAACCCGATACCGAAGTATCCAAAGCCATAGTCCACGCCGCCGTAGTAGCCCACGTAGTTGCCCCAGTAGCCCGGATGCCACACATAAAAGCCGGCATTCCAGCCCCAGTAGCCTGGCGTCCACAGCGCGCCTTCATACGGTGCGGGCACCCACGCTCCCGGCACCCAGTAGTAGCCGTCCGGGCCGTACGCCCAGTAGCCCGGCATCCACATCAGCCCCGGGTCAGGGCAGTCCGGCTGCACATACACCGGCAGCGGCGGCGGCGCAAATCCCACGCTGATATAAACGCCCGCATGAGACACCGCGGGCACAAGCGAGATGAGCAGAGCGAGCAAAAGCAATCGCACGGTGTGGAGTTTCTTCATGGCTAATTCTCCTCTTTGATGCCCTGTGTCCGCCCGTTCCTGCCAGGCTCGTTCCACTGGCGGCATCACGGCTTGCTGCGCCCGTCCTCCGGGCATCCACTGCCCCGGCTGCGCGGGCTCCCGCCGGCCTTCGGTTCCATGTCTTCCTCATCTCCCGGAACCGCCTTCCGGCTACATACATAGGAACACGTCCCGCCCGCCGAAGTTGCCCACCGTGCAAACTAAAGTGCATGTGCACCTTACACGCCGGCATCCCGGCCCTCGCCCGCAACCCGCGCCCCGGCCCACGCCTCCTCGCCGCTCCCGTCCCGCGGCTTTCCCGGTGGTAGACTCACCCCATGCCGCGCGGAGTTTTCCTCACGCTCGAAGGCCTCGACGGGTCCGGTAAGTCCACCCAGCTCAAGCGTCTTGCCGACTGGTTCCGCAAGCGCGGCCTTGACCCCGTGCTCACCCGCCAGCCCGGCGGAACCCCCACCGGCGACCGCATCCGCGCCCTCCTGCTGGACTCCGCATCCACCGCCGTCGCGCCACTCACTGAGATGGCCCTCATGTTCGCGGACCGCGCCCAGGCCATCGCCGAGGTCATCCAGCCCGCACTCGACGCCGGCCGCATCGTCCTCTGCGACCGGTTTACCGACTCCACTGAGGCTTACCAGGGAGGCGGCCGCCAGCTCGGCTCCCCCGTCGTGCTCGATCTCCACCGCCTGCTCTGCGGCAATCTCCAGCCTGACCTCACCCTGCTGCTGCTGCCCTCGCTTGACAGCAGCCTTGACCGCGCCCGCCGCCGCAACACCCGCACCGTGCAGCAATCCGGCCCCGACGAGTCCCGCTTCGAGCAGGAGCAGGACGAGTTCTACCGCCGCGTCTGGCTCAAATACCGCGAAATCGCCGCCCGCGAGCCCCAGCGCGTCATCGTCATTGAAGGCAACCTCTCCGTCGACGAGGTCCACGAGCAGATTGTCGAAGCCGTCAGCGAGTGCCTCGTCGCCCTCGGCTGCCACGCCTAGCCGCGCCCCTCGCCGCTCCCCGCTTTTCCCCCCACCATTTACACTGGTAGACGGAGAATTACGTGTCCTTCGACGATATCCGCAAGTTTTTTGAAAAGCTTTTGACCAAGGTCTTTGGCACCGCTAATGAGCGCGCCGTCAAGCGCATGCTCCCCATTGTTGCCGCCATCGGCGCCCTTGAACCCCAGGTCGAAAAGCTCTCCGACGACGAGTTGCGCGCCAAAACCCAGGAGTTCCGCCAGCGCATCGCCGCCCGGCTCCAGGGCATCACGGACGCCGAGGAGATCAAAAAGACTGAACGCGACGCCCTCGATGAAATTCTCCCTGAGGCCTTCGCCGTCGTCCGCGAGGCCGGCTGGCGCGTCGTCCAGATGCGCCACTTTGACGTGCAGCTCATCGGCGGCATGGCCCTCCACCAGGGCAAAATTGCTGAAATGAAGACCGGCGAAGGCAAAACCCTCGTCGCCACCCTGCCCTGCTATCTCAACGCCCTCGCCGGCCGCGGCGTACACGTCGTCACCGTCAATGATTATCTGGCCAAGCGCGACGCCGAGTGGATGGGCAAAATCTATGAGTTCCTCGGCCTCACCGTCGGCGTCATCGTCCACGATCTTGACGACGCCGAGCGCCGCGACGCCTACGCCGCCGACATCACCTACGGCACCAACAACGAGTTCGGCTTCGACTACCTGCGCGACAACATGAAGTTCGACATCAAGGATTGCGTGCAGCGCGGCCACTTCTACTGCATCGTCGACGAGGTTGACTCCATCCTTATCGATGAGGCCCGCACCCCGCTCATCATCTCCGGACCCACTGACCAGACCACCGACAAATACGCCCGCGTCCGCAAAATCATTCCCCAGCTCGAGCTGGGCGAAGAGACTGAGACCCTTGAGACCAAGACCTTCACCGGCGATTACGTCGTTGATGAGAAGCACAAGACCATCGGCGTCACTGACCAGGGCTGGGAGACCATCGAAAAGCTCCTCGGCATCGGCAACATCGCCGACGCTGAAAACTGGGACCTCAAGCACTACGTCGAAACCGGAATCAAGGCCCACGCCCTTTACAAGCGCGACGTCGATTACGTCGTCAAGGACGGCGAGGTCATCATTGTGGACACCTTCACCGGCCGCCTCATGCCCGGCCGCCGCTGGTCTGACGGGCTTCACCAGTCCGTTGAAGCCAAGGAAGGCGTGCAGATTCGCAAGGAAGACCAGACCCTTGCCACCATCACCTTCCAGAATTACTTCCGCCTCTACCAGAAGCTCAGCGGCATGACCGGCACCGCGGAGACTGAGGCCGCCGAGTTCGGCAAAATCTACAATCTCGACATCGTCGTCATCCCCACCAACAAGCCGCTCGCCCGCGTCGAGCACCACGACGTCGTCTTCCGCACCGAAAAGGAAAAATACAAGGCCGTCGCCGACAACATCGCCGAGCTCCATGAGAACGGCCAGCCCGTCCTCGTCGGCACCACGTCCATTGAGAAGAGCGAGCTGCTCTCCAAATACCTTGAGCGCAAAGGCGTCCGTCACGTCGTGCTCAACGCCAAATTCCATGAGCGCGAGGCTGAAATCGTCGCCCAGGCCGGCCGCTCCGGCACGGTCACCATCGCCACCAACATGGCCGGCCGCGGCACTGACATTCTCCTCGGCGGCAACGCCGAATTCATGACGCGCATGGAGCTGGTCAAGAAGGGCCGCGCCCGCGCCATCAGCGCCAATGAGGGCGCAATCAATCCCATGGCCCCCCGCGGCTTCCAGCGCTTTTATTACCAGGGCCAGGAGTTTGAAGTCGCCGACGCCGACTGGGAAGAGACGCACAAGGTCCACGCCGCCGGCGCTGACGCCGAGCACGCCAAGGTCATCGAAAACGGCGGACTCTTCATCCTCGGCACTGAGCGCCATGAGTCCCGGCGCATTGACAATCAGCTCCGCGGCCGCGCCGGCCGCCAGGGAGACCCCGGTGCTTCGCGCTTCTTCCTCTCGCTGGAGGACGACCTCATGCGCATCTTCGCCAAGCAGTGGGTCAGCACCCTGCTGGAGCGACTCGGCATGGAGGAAGGCGTCCCCATCGAGTCCAAAATGATCTCCAAGCGCATTGAGGGCGCGCAGAAAGCCGTCGAAGCCCAGCACTTCGAATCGCGCAAACACATCCTTGACTATGACGACGTGATGAACAAGCAGCGTGAGGCCGTCTATGGCCTGCGCCGTCAACTCCTTGAAGGCATCGAACAACGCGAGCTCATCCTCGAGGACTACGTCGGCGGCATCCTCAGCGGCCAGCTCGACGAGTTCGCGCCCGAGGACAAGCACCCCGAGCAGTGGAACACCAAAGAGCTGGACGAGCGCCTCTCCAGCCAGTTCGGCATCGGCCTCAAAACCGCCGGCGTCGATCCGCTCATGCTCTCGCGCCACGAAATGGGCGATACCATCTTTGAAAAACTCAAGGAGAACTACGAAGCCAAGGAGCAGATCCTCGGCAATGAAACCATGCGTTACCACGAGCGCATGGTCATGCTCAGCGTCATTGACGGACTGTGGAAAGAGCACCTGCTCAACATGGATCACCTCAAGGAAGGCATCGGCCTGCGCGGCTATGCCCAGCAGGACCCGCTCGTCGCTTACAAAAAAGAGAGCTTCGACATGTTCGAGGCCATGATGCTCAAGTTCCAGGAAGACACCGTCCGTTTCCTCTTCCGCATGCAGATTCTCGGCCCCGACGGCCGGCCCATTGACGCGGCACCGCGCCCGCAGCGCGCCGTTCCGCCCGCCCCGTCCGTCTCCAGCGCCGATCAGCCGCTGTTCTCCAACGGCCATCCGCCCGCCGACATTCCCATCCCCACGCGCCAGCCCTCCACCACCATTGACGCGATTGAGAAGGAGTTCCACCGCAAAAAGCAGCGCGAGCTGGAGGCCGCCACGCGCGCCGGCGGCGGTGAGGCCGCGCCCCCCACCCAGCGGCGCAGCGGCGAGAAAGTCGGACGCAACGATCCCTGCCCCTGCGGCTCCGGCAAGAAATACAAAAAATGCCACGGCGCAGAAAAATAGAAAACGGCAAAATAAACCGGCCATTCAGCGCCGCACGCACACACAAATTCCCGCAACGCGCTGAGCAAAAAAAATAGGCGGCAGCCCGCACCGGCTGCCGCCTTCCCATCCTGAAATTCAGGCTCTCCTGGTAATTCAGGTTTGCATCGCGGGCCCCTGGCGCAGGTTCGCGCCTTCCGCCCGTCTCACTGGGCCAGCTCGAAATTCACATCCACCTGCATGGTGGCCGAACCCGCGCCCGACTCGAACTTCCACTTGCGCACGGCCTGCTGCGCCGCATACGACAACATCTGGTTACCGCTCACCGGCTTCACGTCCGTCACCTTGCCGTCCGCATTCACAGTCACTGACAGCTTCACCACGCCGGTCACGCGCATCCGCCTGGCAACCTCCGGATACACCGGTGCAACACGCGAGCGCACCGCGCGCGCATCCGCCGCGTGGGCCTGCATCGCCGGCGCAAGCGTCAGCGCTAGCAAGGCTGCAGCCAGCAGCCCAGCGCCCGTCCCCATCCGTTTCCCGTTCCTCATCCAACCCCTCTCCATCCCTTGCTCCTCATCTTTGGTCTGGCTTGCCGCAATCCTTATTGCCTGGGCTCCAGCCGGCATGCAGTTCCCGCCGCCGGCCGTTCACTCCCGTTCGCGGCTTCCGGTTCTGCCCTTCGGCTTCCCGGCCGTTTCTCCGTTCCGCCGCGGGCATTCCCCGCTCACTCAAAATATCGGACGCGCGCACGCCCGCCGTGAGCGCTTATGACTTTGGTTTTTCCCCTGGAGGGTCTCTTCTCAAGTCCACGGCACGAAGCGCGGATTTTCAGCCGCTTAGCCCACGCTCTCCGTCGCGGCCACTGCCTCAAACGTCAGGTCCGTCGCCGCCGAGTGGTGCGTTTCGCGCCACTGGTCAAACAGACGCCCATAGCTCAGCGTCAAATACTCCGCCGCCGCCACGCCCAGCCGCCCCGCCGCCCGGTCAATCCACTCCGCCGTGCCTTCCAGCTCGGCAAAGTTTCCAATCGGCGTCTCGTCCACCACGCAATGCCCCTCGCCGTCGGTCCACTCCGCGCGCCACTTCTCATAGCGAAAGGCCTCCACCAGCCCCAGTGACCGGAACACCTCCGCCAGCGCCTCGCCGTCCGCCACTTCCGTCTCCGTCTCCACGCGATGCTTGTGCCGGTCCTCGCCCACGCCCGTGTCCGGAATCCGCTTGTGCGTCACCGTCCACCGCCCGCCATAGCTGCGGATGCGCAAAATCTCCGTCCGCGCCCTCATCTGCCGGTCCGGCGTGTCGAACAACACATTGTGCTCAAAGGCCCGCGGCGTCTCCTCGTGAAAGCCCGCCGCCCGCAGCCGCGCCGCAAACGCCGCCCCGTCCTCCACGCGAAACTTGATCTCCGTCTCAATCACCGCCCACATCCGTGTGCGTGAGTATACAGCGAAACCAGGGTAAGACGATCGAGGAGCCAATAACCACACCTTGACGCGACAGCCGGGGTCCCCAACGACAGGTTCTCGTCGTTGGGGTGGAACCATCAGGGAGCGGCAACCCCGTAAGTCTTCGATAAATGCAATAACCCTGGTTTCGCTCGTCAGCAATTGGCCTCCGCCGCCGCAACCGGCGACAATACCTCCATGCACACTCTCCGCCTCGCCGTGGACCCGCACGCGCTCGACGACCCCGCCTCTGCCGTCGCCCTCGTCCGCGCCGCGGAGATCCTGCGCCACGGCGGACTCGTCGCCTTTCCCACTGAGACCGTCTACGGCCTCGGCGCCAACGCGCTTGACCCCGCCGCCGTCGCGCGCATCTTCCACGCCAAGGACCGTCCCTCCTGGGACCCCGTCATCGTCCACATCGCCGGCCTGCCCGCTGACAATCTCATGCTCCACGCGCTCGTCGCCGCCCTTCCCGATGCGGCCCACCGCCTCATTGAAGCCTTCTGGCCCGGCCCGCTCACCCTCCTGCTTCCCCGCTCCAGCGCCGTACCCCATGCCGTCACCGCCGGCCGCCCGCTCGTCGCCATCCGCATGCCCGCCCATCCCGTCGCCGCGCGCCTCATCGCCCTCGCCGGCGTTCCCGTCGCCGCGCCCAGCGCCAACCGCTTCGGCCACACCAGCCCCACCACCGCGCAGCACGTGCTCGACGACCTCGACGGCCGCATCGACGCCATCCTCGACGCCGGACCCGCGCACCACGGCCTCGAGTCCACCGTCCTCGACCCCAACTCCGACCCCATGGTCCTCTATCGCCCCGGCGCCATCACCACCGAGCAAATCGCCGCCGTCGCCGGACCTGTTGTTCTTCACTCGCCCACTCAATCCACCGAAGATCAACCGCCGGAAGCCCTACCGTCGCCTGGCGTCGGCCTGCGCCATTACGCGCCGCGCGCCCAGCTCATCCTTGTTGACGCTCCGTTCGCGGAACTGCCCGCACACCTCGCCCGCGCCGCCGCCGCCCACGCCGGCAAGCACGTCGGCCTGCTTCTGCCGGCAGAACTCTCCGTCGCCGCGCCCCAAGGCGCAGAAATTTTTCCCTGGGGAAGCTGGCACGCGCCGGAAACCCTCGCGCAATCCCTTTACGCCGGCCTGCGCGCGCTTGACGCCGCAGGATGCGCCGTCATCCTCTGCCCGCTGCCGCCCGCTGAAGGCCTGGGCGCGGCCCTGCATGACCGCCTGCGCAAGGCCGCCCGTCCCGCCTGACTCCGCCTGCGTCCCGTCCCGGCCCGCATCGTTTCTTTTCAGGTGAAATTTTCTTCAGGTAAAAGCCGTGTGCCCCATTCATGCGGCGTACCGGGGTCCCCGGCGACGGGTCCTTGTCGCCGGGGTGGTTGGCCACATGAGTGGGAGTCGCGCGTTCCTCCACAAATCCCGGGTGCCCCATCCTTCGCGTTTTTGCGAAGGGTGGGAGAGCAAGAACCCCGCAATCCAGAGAGGAATCAGGGGTCTAAGGCCTCTGGAAATCAGCCGTTGTATAGACGGGGCTTCCGCCCGGGTAATTGTCTCCTGTTCTGTAACAGGGCCCGACTTCAGTCGGGCCGCAACGAAATGCCAAAGTGCGCGGGCTCCAGCCCCGGCAACTCTGCACACACCAAAAATGAAGGGTTCTGGCAATGGAGGGTACGGGGTTTCAGCCCGTACGTTACAGCCGAACACGGAACAAGGGGTTTTAACCCCTGAGGGAATCCACAAATCCCATCCGCCCGCGCGGTCTACTGCCCGTTCTCGCCGTGCCCGCTCTCGCCCTGCTTGTACATGTATTTAATCGCCGACTTGTACACCAGCGTCCGAACCCGCCCCCGCACCTTCAGCGCCCTGCTGTCATACCACTCAATACATCCTTCCACGTGCTCGCCATCCATCAGCACAATCACCATCGGCGTCTGCGACTGGATCTGCTTTTGCAGATAAAACACCTCGGCATGCGGATGCGGAGGCTCCGGCTCCGCGTGCTGCGCTGAGAAATGAAAGGGCAGCGGCGAAAGCGCCACGCGCGGGCGTCGCGCCGTCATCTCCGGCGTCGCAGTCTCGGCTCCGCTCGCGTTCAAAACAGCTTCGGGATTCATCATGGCAGTCCTCCTTGGGGAGAAGTGAGGCTCACGTGATGCTTTTATCGCTTCGGAACAGCAACGGGCTGGCGTTCCGTTCCACCGTCGCCTTCCGCTTTCTTGCTCCGCGTTCTTTCGTCCGGCTCCGTTCAAAAACCGATATGCGAACCGCCGCAGAAATCGGACACATCTCCTCATACAGGGAAATTGGTCCGCCTCGGGCCGGATTCCTGAACCCGGGTTCCTGAACGAGGTTTCGTATGATTCTACTCAGGAAAGATGCCCGCGCACAGCCCTTGGTTGCATCCGCGCGGTTTCCGCTCACCGCTCCGTCATGCTCACCGCCATCGCATCCAGTGACAGCGACCGCAGCAGATTCCGCCGCATCCCCTGCTCCACCTGCGCCAGCGCACGCGCCGCGCCGTCCAGCCAGTCCACCGTCACGTCCTGCGCCATCCGCTCCAGCTCCGCCGTCAGGTCCACGTTGCGCACCAGCTTGGGCGTTCCAGCAGCCGCCAGCAGCAAATCCTCCAGCAGCGCGCCCATCGCCCGCAGCAGGTTCAGCGTCTTCTCCTGCCCCTCCGCGCCGCCCCGGTAGCTCTCCGTCGCGCGAAACAACTGCGAGTAATCCGGCTCGCCCAGCGCCGTCCGCACAATCAGCAGCGCATCCTTCCGGCTCGCCACATACACATCCAGATCCAGCGCCAGTGCCCGGCCCACCGCGCCCTCGGCCAGCCGCGCCGCCAGCACCCGCTCCTGCGCCTTCAGCTCCGGCCGACGCTCGGCCAGCAGCGTCTCCAGCTCCGCCGCGCCCAGTGCGCCCAGCCGGTAGGTCATCGCCCGTGAGCGAATCGTCGGCAGCAGCTCCTGCGGATTTTCCGTCAGCAGAATCAGCGTCGTGTTCTCCGGCGGCTCTTCCAGCAGCTTCAGCAGGCTGTTCGCCGCCTCTTTCATAAACGCCCCAGACGTAAAAATCGTGAACGCGCGCACCGCCTCCACCGGCGGCCGGTAATACGCCGCATGAATCGCCTGCCGCACCTGCCCAATCTTGATCAGCATCTGCGGCGGGTCCGGCGGTACCATCAGCACGTCCGGGTGTGTCTGCACCAGAATCCGCGTCTCGCGCTTGTCCGCGTCGCGCATCTCCTCCCGCGCCGCCACCGCCTCCGCCACCGCCGCGTCCAGCTCCGCCGCGCCGCCAATCCGCTCGCAGTTTCTGCACCGCCCGCAGAAATCCGGCAGCACGTCCGTCTCCGCGTGCTCCAGGCAATTCACCGCGCGCGCCAGCATCAGCGCCAGCGTGGATTTGCCCGCCCCCTTCGGCCCCGCCAGAATCATCGCCTGCGGCACGCGCCCCGCGCGCACGCTCTCCCGCAGCCGCGTCACCGTCGCCTTGTTGCCCAAAAATTCGCGGAAGCTCACATGTCGAGTGTAGTGGATACCCCTGCCCCGGCCGTCAGGGATGAAGGTCCGTCTTGGACAAAAGCGCAAGAAACTGCTTGCGCGTGCTCTCGTCAATCGTCTCGCCGATCAGTTTGCCATCCCGATTGAAGACAAAGGTCTTCGGAATGCCATAGACGTGAAACTCTTTGTGTACCCTGTCGCCGGGATCGAGCAGCACGTCGGGCGTGTAATGCGTCGGCCCGATAAAGGAGCCGACCTTGAACGGGTCCTCATCCGTGATGGAGACAATCACCAGACCTTGCGGCGCAAAGTAGCGCTGCAACGCATCCAGATCGGGCATCTCGCGCCTGCACGGCGGACACCACGTGGCCCAGAAGTTCACCATCACAATCTTGCCGCGCAGTTCTGAGAGCGTCACCTTCTTGCCGTGTAAATCCTTCAGCGTGAAATCGGCCTTCTCCACTGCCGCATCCTCGTCGGCGAGCTTTTGCATGGCTTTGCCGTAGAGGGGATCGTCCAGCTTCACCGCGGCCTGCCTGTACCGTGCCAGGCTGGCCAGCTCCATGTACGGCATCGGCAGTTCGTCTTGCTTCGCCGGTACAGGAGTCTGCTTCAGCGCCCCGGCCAGCGTGTCGGCCACCGCTTGAATCGTCTCCTGCCCTTGATCGCCTTCCGTTGCAAGACTGCAAACGGCATAGGCGAGCTTCACCTTTTCCAGCCCCGCGGGCAGCGCCTGAATCTCTTCGGCCGCCTCCCGGGTCGCAGCCGGCCGCTTGGCGTCAGACAAACCTCGTAGCCCTCTGAGCTGTTTCACAATCTTCGAAGAGGGTGAGCCGCCATAGACCAACGGCGCGGCAGCAAAAACCAGGCAGCAGACAGAAAGTGCGGGACGCAGGCGCATTGGGCCTCCAGCGCAGAAAAGTGTGTCGAGCAGGCTTGGGACCTTCAGTGGAGTATAACGCCATCTCTCCACCGCACATGCCGCGCGGCCCTTTAACGATGCGGTCCTGCCCCTGCTGGGAATGCCGGGAACTGCGCGCGTGTGCCTGGCTCATCTGCATAGCTCATGTGCACGGCTCATGGACACGGCTCACCTGCACGGCTCACATGCATCGGTCAATGGATTCACCCGCCACTCCCGCTCTTTTCCACCATTTCCCCCCAACCTTCTGCCGCCTGCCGCGCCCCTCGCGCATCTCTCACTCAGTACAATACCCTCAGGAGCTCCATCCCCGGGGCTTGGCAAACGCATGGCGGAACAGGCGCAGAATCAGCAGCACACCAACGCAACCCCACGCCCCGCGGACAAGCCCGCCGCCGCCGCGCCCCCGCGCAAGCCCGATGAGGACTCCATCGGCAAGGTCTACGACACCCATCTCATCGGCCGCCTCGCCCGCTATCTCTGGCCTTACTGGCCTCAGGCGCTCATCTCCTCCATCGCCGTCTCGCTCAAATCCCTCAGCGACGTCGCCGGCCCCTTCCTCATCATGGTCGGCATCGATCATTACTTCCCCTCCGGCGAGGTCGCCGACCAGGCCTCCGCCATGCACGGCTTCGGCTCCGCCTCCTGGCTCACACGCCACCTCAGCGCTCGCCCCATCACCGGCATCACCCAGCTCGCCGAAATCTACCTCGCCCTGCTCATCTCCGCGTTCTTTTTTGAGTTTGTCCAGACCTACCTCATGCAGTGGACCGGACAGAAAATCATGTTCGACCTGCGCCGCGACATCTTCCGCCACATGCAGGGCATGCACATCGGCTTCTTTGACACCCATGCCGTCGGCCGCCTCGTCACCCGCATCACGTCTGACGTCGATGCCATCAATGAAATGTTCACCGGCGGCATCCTCGCCATCGTCGACGATTTCTTCGCGCTCGTCATCATGGCCATCGTCATGCTCAACATTAAGTGGTGGCTGGCGCTTCTCGCCTTCTCCGTCCTGCCCGTCATCCTCATCGCCACGCGCATCTTCCGCAACCACGTCCGCGAAAGCTACCGCCGCGTACGCGCTGCCATCGCCCGCATCAACTCCTTCACCCAGGAGCACGTCACGGGCATGAGCATCGTCCAGCTCTTCAACCGTGAAGACCGCGCCTTCCGCGACTTCTCCAGCGTCAACGACCAGCACATGGTCGCCTTCATTGACACCATTTTTGCCTACGCCCTCTATTACCCCGCCGTTGAAATCCTCTCCTCCATCGCCATTGCGCTCGTCATCTGGTGGGGCGGCTTCGGCGTCCTCGCCGGCACCGTCACCATCGGCATGCTCGCCAGCTTCAACATGTATTCCCTCCGCTTCTGGCGCCCCATCCAGGACCTCAGTGACAAGTTCAACATCCTCCAGGCCGCCATGGCCGCCTGCGAGCGCATCTTCAAGCTCATGGACACCGAGCCCGAAATCCTCTCGCCCGCCCATCCCCTCCTTGGCGACGGCTCCAACCGCATCGAGTTTCACCACGTCTGGTTCACCTACCAAAAGCTCACGCCCCAGCAGCAGGCCGCCGTCCAGTCCGCGGTCCAGGCCGCGCGTTCTGACCCCACTGCTCCAAAAAGTGAATCCGCGGAGCAGCTCGCAGACATCAAGGATGTCGAGTGGATTCTCAAGGATGTCTCCTTTGTCATTCAGCCAGGCCAGACCGTCGCCATCGTCGGCCACACCGGCGCAGGCAAAACCACCCTCACCAGCCTCATGATGCGCTTTTACGACGTCACCGCCGGCCAGATCCTCCTCGATGGCGTCGATCTCCGCCAGCAGGATCTCGCCGAGCTCCGCCGCCACTTCGCCGTCGTTCTCCAGGACCCATTCCTCTTCTCCGGCACACTGGCTGAAAACATCCGCCTCGGCAACGACGGCATCACGCACGAGGCCCTCCGCTGCGCCGCCCGCGACGTCAACGTCCTCGACTTCATTGAGACCCTGCCCGGCGGCTTCGATGAGCCCGTCCGCGAGCGCGGCAGCTCGCTCTCCACCGGCCAAAAGCAGCTCATCAACTTCGCCCGCGCCCTCGCTTACAATCCCCGCATCCTCATCCTCGACGAGGCCACCTCCAGCGTCGACACCGACACTGAGCTGCGCATCCGCTCTGCTCTCGATCGCATGGTCGAAGGCCGAACCTCCGTCCTCATCGCCCATCGCCTCTCCACCGTGCAGCGGGCCGACGTCATTCTCGTCATGCACAAGGGCCTGCTCCGCGAAATGGGCTCCCACCAGGAACTCCTCGCCCAGCGCGGCCTCTACTGGAAGCTCTACCAGCTCCAGTACAAGGACCAGGAACTCCCCGACGCCCCACCACCCCTCGGTGAAGCCTTCACCGCCCCCGCGCTTTAAAGCCTTGACGCGCGCGGCAGCGCAGTCTTCTGGATAGGCATCCAACTCCAGGCAAAGGCACGTGGCCTGGTCATCCACCCCGAAGTTAGACCATTAAACCGAAAAGCTGTGCCCCACTCCCCCCACCCCGCCACCAACTCCCCACTCCCTTTTCCCTACTCCCTTCCAAACACGTCAGGCCCCTCCCTCACCCGCGCCGCCCCTCTCTCGGGCTATCATGGAAGACAGGAACTCCGCGCGCATCCACCATGACGACGACTCCACCTCCCAAGGTCGAACTCTTCGACACCAGCCTCCGCGACGGGCTGCAGCAGCCCAACCTCGAAATCTCCATCCCCGGCGCCCTAATGCTCCTCCAGCGCATGAGCGCCTTCGGCGTCCGCTACGCTGAAATCGGCTTCGCCGGCGCAAACCAGTTCGTCACTGACCTCACCCGCGCCCTCGCCAACGCTGACACGGGCCCCATCCGCCTCGCCCTCTTCGGTCGCACCCGCGGCCGCAACATGCGCGTGCAGGACTGGGCCGACGCGCAATTCATCGTCGCCCACCGCCAGCGCATTCCCGCCGCTGTCGTCGTCGTCAAGTCGCGTTTGCTCGACGTGCTTCACTCGCTAGAAACCACGCCGGAGGAAAACCTCCTCATGGCGCGCGAAACCATCGCCTATCTCCAGGACCACGGACTTGAGGTCCTCGTCGATCTCGAGCATGCCATGGACGCCCACTGCGGCCGCCGCGAAAACGGCGCACCCTGCGACGACGATCTCCGCACCCGCACTCTCGACTACTTCCATCAGCTCACCGCGCAATGCGTCCAGCAGAATGCCAGCCGCATCATCGTCTGCGACACCACCGGCGGCGCCAGCCCCGAGGAAGTCTCTTCCGTGCTCTCCAGCCTCACGCGACAATACCCCAAAGCCGCCTTCGGCTTCCACGGACACACCGACCGCGGCCTCGGCATCGCCAACACCCGCGCCGCCATCCTCGCCGGAGCAACCCAGGTGCAGGGCACGCTGCTCGGCACCGGCGAGCGCTGCGGCAACGTCAACCTCACCACCGTCGTCGGCGGCATGCAGCTCCGCGGCGAGGCCGAGTTCGTCCCGCCCGCATCTCTGGCCGGGCTCACCAGCCTGGCCCACACCGCCTTCGCCGCCTTCGGTCTTGAAGTTCCCCACGGCGCGCCCATCGTCGGCCCCGGAGCCTTCGGCACATGGGCCGGAATGCACGGCTCCAGTGAACGCAAGCATCCCGGCGCTTATCTCTGGTGCGACCCCGCGCGCGTCGGCGCCGGCGCGGTCATCGGCGTCAACCGCCAGTCCGGCCGCGCCAACATCATGCTGCTGTCCGAGTCGCTGGGCATCGCCCTCAACGCCGCGCAGGCCCAGCAGCTCATGGATGAAAATCAGGCCATGATTGAAGGCGGAGGCTTCACCGTCAGCGAAGTCTCCTTCCGCCTGGCCTGCATGCGCGTCCTCGGCACACTCCGTGACCACTTCACCATCCGCAGTTGGCGCGTCTTCGATGAGTCCGATGAGGCCGGCCAGCGCTTCGTCCAGGCCTTCATGACCCTCCACGTTCCCGGCGCGGCCCTCACCACCACGCGCGCTGAGGGCGCCGGACCCGTTGACGCGCTCACCAAAGCTCTGCGTCACGAGCTTGAAAAGCCCTACCCCGCGCTCGCCGAAATCCGCCTCGGCACCTTCTCCGTCGCCGCGCTCGACGTCTCCGCGCACGACTCCGCCGCCCACGTTCGCGTCACCGTCAGCTTCCACGCCGACGGCCATGAGCCCTGGGTCACAGCCGGCGTCAGCGGTGACCTCAATCAGGCCTCGCTCATGGCCATCGTGGATGGCTTCGACTACTGGCTCCTCCGCCGCCTCCCCGCCGCCCAGCCGGAATCCTCTGCCGCCGTTGCTTCAAGCGGGTTATAATCGCGCAGAATTTCCGCTGAGGTCTGCCATGCGAACTCACCCCCTGCTTCTCGCCGTCCTGTCTCTCTGCGCCCTTTCGCTGCCCGCCGGCGTTCTCGCGCAGTCCCCTGCCCTCACCAGCTCCACCCTCACGCTCAACGTCGCCGTGACGGACAAGGCCGGCCAGCCCATCCACGGCCTCACCCAGTCGCAGTTCACCCTGCTCGACAACAAAAAGCCCCTCAACATCCTCAACTTTCATCAGGTCACAGCCGTCACGCCGCAGGACCCCGCACAGGCCGTCATTCTCATCGACGGCATTGATACGTCGCTCTCCCGCAT